>CAYQWA010000001.1:0-364210 GCA_964421215.1 uncultured Bacteroidales bacterium
TTTGAAGAGGTATTCTATATCTCAAAAGATAAGAATGGCCAGGGCTATGTTAGTTACGATGGATTTTTGTATCATGTAAAACGGAATGATGTTCTGGTTCAGGAAGATGTTTTCGGAACCCTTGATATTGGTGGTAAAGACGGTGATGAAATTGTTTCACCCATGCCGGGCAAAGTGATCAAGGTCAGTGTGGATACTGGTACTGTCGTTAAAAAAGGTGATGTGCTCCTGGTTGTTGAGGCCATGAAAATGGAGAATAACATTGTTGCTCCTAAAGACGGAGTTGTAGAAACTGTGAAAGTCAAAGCTGGTGATATGGTTGATGGAAGTACTGAACTTGTAAAACTGGAAAGTTAAACCACATCAGGAAGTACTTTTTTGTCCATGCTTTGCGAGGGGTAAAGCTGTTTTATTATTCCTTATGCTGAACGGATGATTCTAAAAATCCTTTCAAATCTTCCATTTGTTCTTTGCCTTTATACTGGCCGTATTGTGCAGCCCCATAGACCAATGCAACACCCAGTATACCCAATGGAATACTCCATAAGAAAGGAGCTTCCATTCCTAGCATTACCTGTATAATACCATAAGAGCCTCCAAAAAAAGCCGAGGTCAATATACCTGTATAAAAAAACATGAACATGGTCCAGATTTTAGGTTTTGGGCCGATTACCCCATAAACGATTGTTTCTTCTTCTTCTTTTCTGGCCCAGACATGCAACTCTGGTGACCAGTAATGCTGGTTCTTTTCCGGTATCCGGATAAATGCATGCTCCTGGACTACCTGGCCTTCATAATTTGAGGTTCCTGAGGTTAATTTATCACCGAGCTTTTCAAGTATTTCGTCAGGACTTAACTTCGATACGATCCGGCACTTTGGTCTTAATTTGGTATTTGCCATAAAAATTTGAATAGTTAATTATCCTCAATGTTAACATTTATCTATTTAATTTTGTTCATATAAATGCAGTGATATTAATATATTGTAAAACAATTCCAAATAAGGCTGCGGCTAAAAATTTTTAGTCCTGTGGTCATTAGTTTTTACCACCTTTTTTCTAATTTAGAGGATTTAAATACTAACCTTAAAATATCACAATGAATTTCGATTTAACCGAAGAACAAAATATGATTCGCGAAACCGTTCGCGATTTTGCTGAGCGGGAAATTAAACCGGTTGCTCATGAACTGGATGATAAGGCTGAGTTTTCATACGACCTTACAAGAAAAATGGGTGAGTTGGGATTATTTGGGATGTACCTTCCGGAACAATATGGTGGACAGGGTCTTGATACACTTTCTTACATCATCGCTGTTGAAGAAATTGCACGTATCGACGGATCTCAGGCAGCAACGCTTGCCGCTCATAACTCCCTTGGAATAGGGCCTTTGTATGAATACGGGACAGAGGAACAAAAAATGAAGTATTTGCCTCAATTATGCACCGGTGAAGCATTATGGGGATTCGGGCTAACAGAACCCAATGCCGGATCCGATTCAAGAGGAACCAAAACATCGGCCAAACTTGAAAACGGCGAATGGACTATCAACGGTTCTAAAATATTTATTACTAATGGATCTTGTGACATTTCCATTGGTTCAACGGTTCAGGCTGTTACAAAAACGCATGATAGCGGTAAAAAAGAATTCACCACCATTATTGTTGACCGGGATACACCTGGGTTTAAACAGGTATCCATGCATGGTAAAATGATGTGGAGGGCTTCGGATACAGCTGAGTTGTATTTCGATGAATGTAAAGTTCCCGAATCCAACCTTCTTGGCAAAATCGGAGAAGGCTCACACATTATGTTGCATACGCTTGACAGCGGACGTTTGTCAATAGGAGCCATGGGTTTGGGTTGTGCACAGGGTGCTTTTGAATTAGCTTTGCAATATGCCAACGAGCGTAAGCAGTTTGGTAAACCCATTGCAAAGTTCCAGGTAAATGCATTTAAACTGGCAGACATGGCCACCAAAATAGAGCTGGCCCGTAATTTACTCTACAAAGCATGTTGGCTGAAAGATCAGGGAAAACCCTATGGTAAAGAAGCAGCCATGGCGAAATTGTACTGCTCTGAAATTGCCCGTGAAGTTGCAGATGAGGCAGTACAGATCCATGGAGGTTACGGCTTGATGAAAGACTATGACATCGAACGTTTTTATCGCGATCAACGACTTTTACAGATAGGTGAAGGAACATCAGAAATTCAACGCCTGGTTATCTCAAGGTATATTGGTGTTTAGATGGACAAAGTAAAGATAATAGAATCCCCAAGGGATGCGATGCAGGGTTTGCCCTCATTTATTCCAACAGAAGATAAGGCAAGGTACATCAATGCTTTATTGCGTGTAGGATTTGATATTATTGATTTTGGAAGTTTTGTATCGCCTAAAGCCATTCCTCAGCTCAGTGATACAGCCAAGGTTCTTGATCTGATCGATCTTTCCGGTACTTCAACAAAACTCCTTGCTATTGTAGCTAACACAAGAGGAGGACAGGAAGCATCAAAATACGACAAGGTTCATTATATAGGCTATCCGTTCTCAATTTCTCCCACTTTCCTGAAAAGAAACATTAATTCATCCATCGAAAAATCGGTGAAAACTGTTGAGGAGTTGATGGAGATTTGTGAACGTAGTAATAAAACACTGGTGGTTTATATTTCAATGGCTTTTGGAAATCCGTATAATGATACCTGGAGCCCAGACCTGGTAGCCGAATGGGTGCTAAAATTGTACAATAGAGGAGTAAGGATAATCCCGCTTTCTGATACAGTAGGAATATCTTCAAAAAAGAACATTGCTTACCTGTTCTCAACGTTGGTACCCGAATTTGAAGATATTGAATTTGGTTTTCATTTGCATACCACTGTAAGGCATTGGTATCGAAAAGTTAATGCAGCTTTTATTAATGGATGCCGTTCATTTGATACCGTTATTAATGGCCTTGGCGGATGTCCGATGGCTGAAAACAGGTTAGTTGGTAATTTACGAACAAGCAATTTGTTGGAATACCTGGAGATCAATTATATTCCTACTCAAATTGATGAAAAAGCTTTTGATCACGCATGGGAATTGGCACTTGAAATATTTCCTTAGTCAAATGCCGGAATTTTTTCATATGCAGAAAACTATATTCAATGTATCTTTGTTGTTGCCAACATTGATATTTATAATCCGAAATTAAACTGTCAACCCCCGATGTAATTTTAGGGGAGTACTACAACTAGCATGGGAAACAAAAAATTATGGCAACCTTCTGAAGAGTTCAAAACATCCTCTCTAATGTTTGATTTTTGTTCACAGGTTGCTGAAAATTATAATCTGCCAAATAACGGCTATCAAACCGTTTACAAATGGAGTGTACATAATGTGGAAGCCTTCTGGGCAGAAGTGTGGGATTACAGCCAGGTAATTGCTTCTGTTCCCTATGAAGAGGTGGTGGATGATGAAACAAAAATGCCAGGTGCAAAATGGTTTTCCGGTGCACAACTAAATTTTGCAGAAAACTTATTGCGCAAACGAGATGATGACAAGGCCCTGATTTTTTACGGAGAAAACAGTGTTCGAAAAGATTATACTTATGCCGAATTATTTGATGAAGTCAGGAAATTGGCTGCAGGGCTCAAAAGTCTGGGTGTTGAAAAGGGTGACCGTGTAGCAGCCTTTATGCCCAATATGCCGGAAACAGTTATTGGCATGCTGGCAGCAACTTCCATTGGAGCTATCTGGTCTTCGACCTCCCCCGACTTTGGTACCAAAGGTGTAAATGATCGCTTTTCTCAAATCGAACCCAAAGTTATCTTTGCAGCTGATGGGTATTTTTATAAAGGAAAAGCATTTGATTCCCTGGCCAAGTTAAAAGAGATTATTGGTGGCCTGCCTTCCATTCAAAACGTAATTTTAACTGACTATACTGGCAATCTCAACCTTGAAGACATCC
This sequence comes from uncultured Bacteroidales bacterium, assembly GCA_964421215.1. Classification (GTDB taxonomy): domain Bacteria; phylum Bacteroidota; class Bacteroidia; order Bacteroidales; family JAADJA01; genus JAADJA01. The sequence continues at coordinate 3,947 of CAYQWA010000001.1, forward strand.
CTAATGCAATCAGTTGGAAAGATGTTATAAAAGACACAGATAAAGAACTTGTTTTTGAACAGTTGCCATTTGATCATCCCCTGTATATCATGTACTCTTCCGGTACAACAGGTTTACCAAAAAGCATTGTACATTCTGCCGGAGGAACACTAATTCAACATCTAAAAGAGTTGTTGTTGCATTCTAATATTCAGGAAGGTCAAACCGTTTTTTATTACACAACCTGTGGCTGGATGATGTGGAACTGGTTTGTAAGTGCACTTGCTACTGGCGCAAGCCTGGTTTTATACGATGGTAATCCGTTTTATCCGGGGCCTGACGCATTGCTTAAAATGGCTGATGAATTAAACCTGAGCTTTTTTGGAACAAGTGCAAAATACATAGCATCGCTTGAAGCAGAAGGTGTTAAACCAAAGGAAATTTCTGATTTTCCTGAGTTAAAAGCAATTGCATCTACCGGCTCTCCTTTAACCGATGAAAGTTTTGAATATGTTTACAGGGATTGGAAGGAGGATGTACAGCTTTCATCCATTGCAGGTGGGACAGATATTATTTCTTGTTTTATGCTTGGAAATCCTATGTTACCGGTTTATAAAAGTGAAATCCAATGCCGTGGATTGGGAATGGATGTGGATTGTTTCGATGATGATGGGAAATCATTGATCAATAAACAGGGTGAACTGGTTTGTAAACAAGCTTTCCCTTCCATGCCGGTGTATTTTTGGAACGATGAAAATGGAGAAAGGTATTTTAACGCGTACTTCAATCATTTCAAAGGGACTTGGCGCCACGGTGATAACATTGCCATTTCAGAGGATGGAGGCATTTCCATGTTTGGCAGATCTGATGCTACGTTAAATCCACAAGGTGTAAGAATCGGGACTGCTGAAATCTACAATGTAGTGGAGAATATGGAACAGATCGAAGACTCCGTTGTTATTGGTAAAAAAGAAGACGGTGACGAAAAAGTAGTTTTGTTTGTAAAAGTTAAACTAGGACAAAATTTTAACGATGATCTTGTAAAAGAGATAAAATTAAACATTAAAACAAATTGCAGTCCGAGACATGTTCCGGCTATAGTTAAGGAAGTTCCCGACATCCCGTACACCATTAATGGGAAAAAGGTTGAGGTTGCGGTTAAACAAATAATTCATGGTCAAAATGTAAAAAACAGGGATGCCCTGGCTAATCCTGAAAGCCTTGAATTTTATTATGATATTTTAAATTAAAGAATTAGTAATAATTAAATAAGTAGAATAAGTTTCACACAGAATTCACAGAAATACACAGATAATATAGAACATACTCTGTGATAATCGGTGTAATCCCTGCCTTTGCAGGCAGGCAGGTGTAATGAATTAACAACATATCCAATTTGTAGTACAAAAGCGATTAAACAATAAAATAATTATTTTCGTCAAAGAATAACTAATCAAATCTTAATAATATGAATTATCCAAAAAAAGTCGTTATCGGCGACATTACAGTAAGAGATGGTTTCCAGCATGAGGAGACATTCATTCCCACGGAAGCCAAATTATGGGTTATTGAACAGTTAGTTTTAGCTGGATTTAAACATATGGAAGTTTCCAATTATGGCAATCCCAAAGGAATGCCTCAGTTTAAGGATTGTGACGATCTGTTCAAAGCGATCAGAAAAAGTAAAAAACTAAAGGACAAGCTTGATGATGTAATGCTTACGGCAGTTACAATTCGCGAAAGGTCGGTTCAACGTGCCATTGATGCCAAACAAGCAGGCTATGGACCCGACAGGATCCTGCTAATGGTTTCGACCAGCGAATCCCACCAAAAGAAAAACTCCGGTTTAACCATCGATGAGTACTGGAAAATGAGTGAAGAGTGGGTGAAAAAAGCCAGGGATGCCGGTTTAAAAGTAAACGGTACCGTAAGTACAATTTGGGGATGCCCCATTGAAGGACGAACTGATCCTAAAAAAGCCATTGAGTTTACTAAGCGCTGGTTTGACATTGGAGCAAATGATGTAGAACACGCTGACCATGATGGCTCCGCTTCTCCTGACAGGGTTTATGACTATTTTTCAATGCTTCTTGATAGTGTAGACAACCCCCATAAACAAATTGCCCACTTCCATACTTTACGTGGCTGGGGATTGGCGAATGTACTGGCCGCACTTCAGGCCGGGATGACCAACTATGAATCAACCATGGGAGGTATTGGTGGTCAACCTGCTAATTTTGTAAGTGGTGTACCAGTTCCCGGAACCGGTGCTTATTACTACAAGGATGCTAAAGATGTTGGTCTTGTTTCAACCGAAGACATGGTGGTGATGATGGATGAAATGGGAATTGAAACTAACCTGGATATTGATAAGATATTGGAAATTGGAGCAATGGTTGAACGTATCGCTGGCCGCAGGTTACGGTCGGAGTCCATTAACAACGGCCGGATACCGAAAAATCTTAAGTGGTAAAAAAGCAATTAAATAACTACAAAACCACCGGAGAATCTGGTGGTTTTTTCGTTTAAGGCCACTTCTGCCCGAAATAAAAGTTATTCTAGGGTATTTTAGTAAAGTTTCTGTCCGGATAATATAGTTTTTGATTATTTGATGTTGTCCATTTTGCGACACTGAATGAGTCGATATCGAACACTTTTATTCACACTAAATGATCGGAACCCGCTATTGTAAAGGGATTTCTTTCATGGTATATTTATTGGGGTAAATAGGTTACCAATACATCCACCATGAAAAAGTCCATTGCAATTATCATCATCCTGATTTCAACAGCACAGCTTTATTCCCAGGAAAACAAAACCAGGAATCCACTTGGCCTGACCATTGAATATGGAATTGGCTCATCGGCCATTATGGATAAATACATTTCACAAGAGCGGTATACCGGAACATTGCCATATATTAGTGTATGGTATGGAAGGGTTCATGAGAAAAGTGCATACCAGGTTGGATTAACTTTCCAACAGGATCCCGATTTTAAAAACCATGCCATTACTGCAGAGCTTAACCGGGTGAGCTTAAACTATGATCTGTTCTATAAGGTAAAGGAAATGAATGTTTTCGATAAACCTGCAACCTTATACATAGGACCATCTATGGAATATTTTGAATATGAACTATTCAATCATTTTGCAAGCAATCATTGGACTTTCTCAGAGTTCATTATGGTTTCGCTTGGGATGAACTTTACCCTTGATTATCACATAACAGACCGGTTTTCGACCAAGTTTTTTTTACGGACAAATGTTCTGGGCTCAACCTTTAAAACACACGATGACCGAAAGTATAAAGACAAGAACAATCAATTCATGACCTTCTTCTCAGCAAATAACATCAATGTTGATGTTATGGCGAAATACAAAATTTTAAAGTTTTTATCTACCGGTTTCAAACTGAAAGGGCAGTATACCAGAAGCACCGGCTGGGATGATTCCCAAACATTTACCAATTCAGCTCTTTTATGTGTAATAATTCATATTTAATGGAAAATGAAAAAACATGTAGTATTTATATTGCCTGTTATTTTGCTACTCATATGTTTGGGTTGCGAAAAGGCCTTTATTCCGGAAAACAGCAACAATTATAACCTTGAAGATTTTGAGGAAGCATGGCAAATCACAAATGACCAGTATCCTTATTTTGATTTGAAGGGGATCAACTGGCAGGAACTGTATGATGAATATTATCCACAGGCGGTTGCAAGTGAAGGAGATGAGGTTTATAGTGTGCTGCTTAGCATGTTTGCGCATTTAAAAGATGGTCATATGTACCTGGAAACCGAAGGAGGCCAGCAGTTGACACCATGGATACCTCCAAGGAGGATAAAAGACCTCTATGCTTTTAATGCCGCATTAATAGGTCAGTATTTTGAAGAGGATCTTTTGATTGACGAGGAAGGCAATATAAATTATCAGCGATTGCCAGATAATATAGGTTATATTAATATCTGTTCCTTTTCAGGTAAATACAACTTCGGTGGGTTAAACTCCATATTTAATTCCTATAAAAACACCAAAGGTCTTATTATTGATATCCGGCATAACTATGGGGGAAATATTAACAATGTCGACAAAGTTGTAGGACATTTGCTTACATCTCCAATGCTCAGGCATGACTATTACTTCCAGGATGAAAAACTTCAGATGGACAGCATCCGTCCAAGGGGTTCCTATACATACCTGAACACTGTGGTGGTTCTAGTAAATGGGGTTTCATACAGCGCCAGTGAAATAACCACAGAGATCATGAAACAAATCAACCAGGTGACGGTCATTGGTGACACGACAGGCGGAGGTTCACTAGGCTATTTAAATGATGAATACAATGGCGATTTCCGGCTACCCAGTGGTAAACTTTTCCATATCGGGAACCTGGATGTAAGAAAATACGATGGCCAGCCCTACGAAACAGTGGGTATTGTACCGGATATTCTTGTTCCGCAAACAGAATCAGATATAGTAGAAGGACACGACAAACAATTGGAGTTTGCCATTAATTATTTAAAGAAAAAATAAACATTTGACCGTAAACTTTTTTATAACCACCGGTTCCTGAATAATCCTTGTAATCACCCTTTAAAAGTGATATTTTTAATGCATTACCAAAAAACAAGATAAGTCATGAAAAAAAATGTACTAACTATTTTGCCAGGTCTGGCACTAATCTTTATTCTTACCATTGTGCTGAATCCACTCAAGGGTCAACAATCAGATCAAGACATGTTGTTTCATGAACCCCTTTTCACTGATCCGCTTGATTCATTAATCCAGACCTATATGGATGAAATAGATCAGGATAGTATAGAATACTACATTCAACAACTTCAGAATCTGGAAACACGTTTTATGCTTGCTCCAAACCGGAAACAAGTGGCTCTATGGGTACAAAATCGTTTTGAAAGCCTGGGCTGTCAGATTACCCGGATCGACTCCTTCCAAACCCATACAGTGGTCCCGGTAAATAATGTTAACTACGATACAATTACCTGGCAATATAATGTGAGTGCTATAATGCCAGGAATTGTTAATCCTGACCAGATTGTTATAATAGGAGGTCATTATGATTGTTTTACCACCAATGATCCAATGACAGTAGCACCCGGGGCAGATGACAACGGTTCGGCCGTGGCTGCCATATTTGAACTGGCCAGGGTATTTAATGAAATGGGATATCAGCCTAACAAAACCATACATTTTGTTGCATTGGGAGCAGAGGAGTTGATGTATTATTCCAGTCAGTCTGGTGCGGGTGATTATGCTGAACGTTGTGCTCAGAACAATGATAATGTTCTTCTGTATGTAAACAATGACATGATTGCCAACGAACCTGAAAACGAAAATTGGATCGTTGATGTAATGGTTCACGACCTGGAAGTGTGGACTACCCTGTTAAGCATTGACCTGGCGGATGAATACACAAGCCTCGAGACAAACCTTCTTGATACCGGTCCCTATGGTGCAGATGATCTGCCTTTTTGGGAGGCCGGATTTAATACGGTTTATTTCATGGAGCATAATTTCTCTCCCTATTACCATACAGAAGGTGATATTGTTGACCATTGCAATATGGAATACTGTAGTGAAATTACAATGCTGGATCTGGCACTTTTGCTTTCAGTCTCAGAAAAACCAACTCCCGTTAATCAGTTTTGTTTAAACAGCCTGGAAGATGGAGAAACACTTAAAGCAAGCTGGATTGTCAGCAATGAAACAGATATTTTAGAATATGAGGTTCGTTTTGGTACAGATCCTGAAAACTTAAATGAAATTGTTGTTACCTCCTCTACCAACCATCAGTTTACAGGATTGGAAACAGGCACTATGTACTATGCCAGCATTTGTGCCATAAATGAATTGGGTTGTAAGTCGGTAGAAGTCCTGAAAAAAGCAAAACCAGCAGTTGTAACAATGGATCAGGGAATTTTGATAGTTGCCGGATCAGAAGGAGGGCTCCTGGATCCTTTGCAGGAAGATATTAACTTGTTTTATGATTCATTGTGTCATAATTATGTTCATGATTTTTATGATGCCACCATCACCGAAGAAATTAGTCTTGAACAAATAGGGGAATACTCCTCCATATTATGGCACATTGACAATTATGAATTGGTATCAAGCACGATAGGTGATTATAGTTATGTGCTGAGAAATTATCTATATCTCGGAGGAAACATATTGATTACAGGATATAGACCAGCCTTTATTTTTGGCGCTGGAAGTTACCCTGCCTCATTTAAGGCCGGATCATTTATGTTTGATTGTTTTCATGTTGCCCATTGTAAAAACGAGGCTGCCCGGCTTTTTGCCGGTGCTATAAATGAAAATTCAGCCTGGCCTTCTGTATTTGTTGATTCAATAAAAATGCCTGCATTTAATTATCATCTTCCATGGGTAGAAGCTTTAACCCCCACTGATGATGCATCGGTTTTATTCCGTTATGATACCAAGTACGATACTACTTCGCAACAAGGTGCTTATTACAACCTTCCCGTAGGGATAACAGGAACAGGGACAAATAATCAAACTGTTCTTTTAAGTTATCCTCTTTATTATATGGATTTTGAACAATCTAATGTACTGATTTATAAAATCATGACTGGTCTTTTTGGGGAAGAATACCTGGATGTTGAAGATAAAAAACTTAAGAATGATAAATTCTCTGTTCGTGTTTATCCAAATCCTGCTAAAGATATTTTTCATATTTCAAGTGAATCTGGAATTAGTTCTGTAAATATGTATAATGTCGACGGGCAGGTCATTCATTACCAGGACGTTAATAAGTCTGCCTGTATATTTAATGTTTCTCAATTTTATCCCGGCATTTATTTCTTGCAAATAATAACTGAAAATGGTGTTGTTCTAAAAAAAATAATTGTTGAATAGAATGTTAATGATACCAATTGTGTTTTTCAAATAATTCCTTATTAATCCTCATGTACCCACATATTATCCTCTTTTCGAATGTCAAACATTTTCATTTATTTACTGTTACTTTATAGTCAAGATTAAACTACAAAACACTTACGCAAATGAAAACTACAGACTTTACTAATCATCCTGATGTAAAAAAAATCATCCAGGATCTCACAAATGATAAAATCCATGAACTTCAATTTTCTGATGTTCTTGATGCACAAAACAATCAATATGTTGAATTGGTACAAGAGGGAGGCGGTGTCCTTGGTGTGGCCCTTATCGGTTATACCTATGTTCTGGAAAAAATGGGCCTTCGTTTTTTCAGCCTGGCCGGGACTTCTGCAGGATCCATCAATGCTATGATGCTGGCCGGAATGGGGAGTGCTTCCAAAGAAAAATCAGGACAAATAATTGATGCACTGGTAAATAAGAACCTATATGATTTTGTAGACGGGAACAAAGATTCAAGAGATTTTATTAAAGCCCTGGTGGAAAAAGCACGCCGTATTAAGTTGATATGGAAGGGATGGCAGGTCATCGATGAATTGTACGAAGACCTTGGATTAAATCCCGGTGATGACTTTTTGAATTGGTTGTCGGGCTTGTTAAAACAAAACAATGTTCAAACCATAGGTGATCTGAAAAACCAGTTTGGCAAACGTCCGGCCGATCTGACCATCAGGCAGGGGATTGATAAAACAATTGATGGACTAGAGCCCAGACTCGCCTTAATAACGGCTGACCTGACCACAGAAACAAAGGTGGAATTTCCCCGCATGGCTCCATTGTACTGGAAAAATCCGGATAATGTTAATCCAGCTTTGTATGTAAGGGCATCCATGTCGATTCCCTATTTTTTCAGCCCGCTAGTTGTTGACAATATTCCGGGCGGTAATGCAGCAAAAAGGAACTGGGATGACATGGCGGGATTTACTGGTGATATTCCTGCTGAAGCCAAGTTTGTGGACGGTGGTATCATGTCGAATTTTCCAATCGATGTTTTTCATAAACAAAATTCTGTTCCCCGTATGCCGACTTTTGGTGTTCGATTAGGCATTGACCGAAACAAAGCCAATTCAATTACCAGTCCGATAAATTTGTTTGGAGCTATGTTTAATTCGCTCAGGCATTTACATGACTATGACTTCATCCTGAAGAATCCGGATTACAAACAACTGATTCAAAAAATTGACATTGGTGACCACGACTGGCTGAATTTCGCCATAAGTGATGATGCTAAAAAAGATCTGTTTGTCAGGGGGGCGAAGGCAGCCAATGAATTCCTAAGAAAATTTAACTGGCAACATTATAAGGACACCAGGTCTAAGCTGAAAACATTAGTATAGCCACTATGGTGAATTAAAGACACAAATGCTGAGCGAAGCGAAGAATCTAAATTTTAGTCTATGACAAGAAGCCCAGGAGAGAAATCCCAATATAACTACTGTCTTATTAATTTTCCGGAATCTATAGCTTCACCATTTTCATTCGATATCCGGTAAAAATACATTCTATCTTTATGGGATAAGTCTATTTGAAGGGTCGATAATTGAAATAAAACATTAGATTGTTTGAGAACTCCTTGTGAGTTATACAGGTCAATAGTCCATTTGTCCGTACTGAAATTGTCAACTTTAATAAAATCACTGAATGGATTGGGATAAACCTTTACTTCATGCTTTAGCTCCGATATAGAAGAAAAGCCAACATTTATGTTAACAGCTCCTGAAAAATACATTGAAGCTGCCAGTGATGCTTTAGTCACCTCAAATACATACTCGGGATCCAGCCTGGACAAACTGTCGTTGATGGAATGTGGCCATGGAGATTCATTGTATTCATAAAATCCTGTGATTACATAACCGTTTTCCATAAAAGGAATGTAATCCGTACCATAAGCATAATAGATCCATGTATTCAGGTTCGAATACATTTCTGTTAATGTTGCAAGTGTATCAGTAAATGCAGCAGATGCGGCGTTGTTACCGTTGGGTGCCCATTCATCCCTTTCACAGGTAATGGTGTTGTTCACTTCTCCGGCAACGCCACCAACCTCATCAATGTTAAAAACCAGCCGAATATCCAGATTCTCGGGAATAACTGTATTTTCAACATAATGATAACTTCCGAGAAGGCCCATTTCCTCAACAGTAAAATGAATGAATTTAATGCTGTATTCGGTCTCAACATCTTTCATTATCCGGGCTGTTTCCATAACTATGGCCGTACCTGATCCGTTATCATTTACTCCCGGACCGGCATAAGTATCGTAATGTCCGTCCACGATAAGGTAAGTTTCCGGATAAATGGTTCCCGTTTTTGTAACAATGATGTTATAAACCATATGCTGCATTACCTGGAAAGAATCAAGTTCAATGTTGGTGTACCCGTTTTGCTGATAGAAATTTATGATCCAGTCTCCCGTTGCGTTCAGGTTCGGATTAGCAATACTTTTGATACCCAGGTCTTCGAATTGTTGAAGCCTCAGGTACAATGAATCATAGGAAAGCTGATCCACATGCTGTTGAATAAAGGGATCAAAACTTTGTGCTTTAATACTGGTTGATAAACACAAAACCAACGCTGTAATTGTAAAGAAAAAATTGAATTTCATATTGTTCTTATTCCCTGCTGATCTCAATCATATACATGGCCGTTTCGAGATCAATTGCGTTAAATATTTCTTCTATGTTATTGGTATACTCTGCATTGTGACTAAGCAAAGCATCTTTAATCATAAAAGCTTTATAGTCGTAATTCGCTGCATCCATATAGGTAGCCAGTACACAACCAACGGAACTCAACCCACAAAGGAACAAAGTATTGACGTCCTTTTCCTTAAGGATGTTATCCAGTTCTGTTTTGGTAAATGAACTTGCATAGGCTTTGACCAGCATGGGATCATCAGCTGAAATTTTCAGGCTGTCATGAAAGGCGAACCCTGGACTTTCTTCCGTAAAACCCCATTCAGGACTGGTATGATAAACACGAATCACCGGAAGATCAAACTTCCTGAAAACCCAGATGGACCAGTTCATCATATCTATGGCCAGCTTTTGGTCTTCTTTTGACATCATGGGTATGTATTCCTTTTGAACATCGATGACCAGCAATGCTGGTTTCATCTCTTTTTTCTCTTCCTGGGCAAAAGTCACTGAAGATGCCAGGAGAATCAGGATTGTAAATGTTGTTAAATATTTCATGGCCGAAAATTTTTTGGATTGACTTTAATCGAGTTTTGTTTCATTTAATAATTTGTAAACCGGGTAAGGATAATAACCTCGTCCCCATTGCGGAACCAGATACTTGTCTAAAAAGTTCCAATGTACATAACCATCGTCTGATTCTGGCTCCAGCAAGTATGTTGCAACATTTCCCAGTTTTTGAGCAGTGTAAATGATATGAGTCCCCTTCGGAAACTCTTTGGTTTCTGTAACAAATTCTCCTTTTATGGAATTCATATAATGGCCCTGGTAAAGCCTGCTTCTTCCTTTCAATTCATCTATTTTAAAACGTTCCACTTCTAATGTTTTAGGAGTATTAAGCTGGTAAACTTCGATCCCGTGTGTTTTCATATTATCCAAAATTTCAGGATCCGGGACGGTTAATATGTATGCATACGGGATGGTTACACTTTCTGTGGCATAATAATCAGCGATGTATGGGACGGTTACGGTCCTTTTCCGATTGCTTTGTTTATATCGCCAGTATCCTTTCATTCCTGGTATCGTATCTGCTTCAATTGCTTTAATGGTGATTGGTTCAGGGGTTGGAAATCCTTTGTAGTCAATAGCAAATGAATCCATGGCCAGTCGTGTATGCACTTCAACCATTTTTTCATCAACTTCAGTAAGAAGATCTAGTATATCATTTTTCTGATCTCCAGCATATTCAAGTACAGTTTTTAGCAGGTAGTAACATCCATACACCCGTGATTCAAAATCAGCATACACATAATTCTCATTTAGAATGGCCAATCGATTTCTGAGTCCTACGTAATTCACTAAATACCTGGGTTCAGCAGCGTATGAAACCCAGCTGGTATCCACATTCATTCTGTCAAGAAACTGACCATAAAACACATTTTCAACTTTGTATTTGTCACGAAGTGTATTGTGTACTTCCGGCATCATCTCGTCCCGCATGAAGTTAATGAGTTTCCGGTCACCGTTTGGATTGATCTGCCAGGTAAAGGTTAACGGTTCCTCATGATACGAACCGTTGGTGGTATGGCAATCCACTGTTATAGCCGGATCCCATCGATTAAAAACATTCCGGACTACACCCCTGATTTCAGGTGATTCAAGCTTCATAGCGTCCCTGTTAAGATCAAGGAACTGCCCGTTATGGCGAACACCAACACCATTTTCCGGGCCTACCTGGTTTCGCCTGTTATCAGTGCTGAACTTCTCATTGCCATCAGGATTGAGAATAGGGCAAACAAGTATAATCACCTTCTCAAAGAGTTCTTTTGGTTTTTCATTAAGCAAATCCCGCATGAGCATTAATGTAGCTTCTTTGCCTTCAATTTCACCGGCGTGAATATTGGCTTGCAGGTATACCTTAATGCGGTTGTCATTAAGCAGTCCTTCGGGGCTTTCTGGAAGGGGATCTGCAATGATCAACAAAGGAATATCTCTGCCCTCGGTTGATGTCGCTATTGTTTCAAGCCTGATCAATTCAGATGATCTCAATAAATCATCAACGAAGTTCATTGCTTCTTTGTAGGTTGATGTTGATTTAAAATCTGAACTTTCGGCAGTAGTTAGCGGTTTTGTTTGGGAGTTTGCAAAATGTACGATACAAAAAACCAACCACAAAACTAAAAAGATCTTTTTCATACCTGAAGTTTAAGGCTTTTCAAAATTTAGCCCGAATTTATACATTTTCAATGGATAAGCTTACATAAGCAATAAAGTCTTTTCAAAGTAACAACCAATAAATGGTTTATTTCATAACATCTGTTAGTTCATCTAATGCATAGGTAGATTGTATATGATTTTTATTCATATTATACCTTATTTTTACTTTGATTTGATTGACTTTAGTTCAATTACATACAAAAACAAATTTAAACCATTGACTATGAAAACGACGATGAACATCATTGTCCTGGTAATTGTATTGGCAATTACCGGGACTTCTGTTTTTAGCCAGGACATTTACCAGGCCATTACAGATGGTAACCTTGAGCTGGTTAAAAAGAACTTTCAAAAGGATCCTGACCTCCTTAACAAAAAAAATCCTGATGCGATGACTCCGCTGAATCTGGCGGCCGAACAGGACCAGTACATGATTGCAAAATTCCTGCTGGAAAAGGGAGCAGATCCACTATTGGGTGACAATGAAAATTCAGGACCCATACACCTGGCCGCCATTGTTGGTAGTTTCAGGGTGCTCGACCTGTTAATAGAAAACGGAGTTGATATTGACCATCAGGACGACAACGGCCTTACGGCTTTGCATTTTGCATTAAGCCGACGACAGTTTGATATGGCTCACCACCTGGTGGACAATGGAGCGGATGTTAAAATTAATACCAACAACAACTGGTCCACTTTACAATTTGCAGCCATCGGAGGTGACCCGGACCTGGTTAAGAAAATTGTAGAGAAAAAAGTAGATGTTGACCATGAAATGGAAGGGGGTTTTACACCCTTGTTCAGCGCAGCTTCCTATGGCCATCTTGATGTTGTTAAGTACCTGGTGGAAAACGGAGCAGATGTTAAACATGAAGATGAAAGGGGTAATCAGGTTCTGTTTCTAACAAGAAATCCGAATTGTTCAGATGTTGCTCGTTACCTGATAAAAAAAGGAGCCAATGTAAAACACAAAAATAATTTTCACCAAACACCGCTACATGAGGTGGCTGTGAGAGGATCAATTAATATCGCGGAATTATTTCTTGAGAATGGTGCGGATATCAATGCTCCAAGTCTGGATGGAAGAACACCCTTAACTTTTGCCGCCTTCTCACGTAATCCTGAAGAAATCAGTAAGTTCCTTATACTGAATGGTGCCCATGTAAATCCGGAACCATGCAAACATGATAAAACCTGCACCTGTGGACCTAATTTTTCCACACCGCTTCACGCTGCGGCACGGCACGGCCATGAAGGAATGGCCAGGGTTCTGGTTAATAATGGTGCTAAAATAAATGTTTATAATGACCAAGGTCTCGCACCCATCCACATGGCTGTACAAAGCGGTAAAAAAGAACTTGTTGAGTTTCTTGTGGAAAATGGAGCTTTCGTAAATTGCAAAGAAAAAAATCTCGGAAGTACAGAATTACATTTGGCTGTAGCCATGGGGTATGACGACATTGTTGATCTGCTTATAGAAAAGGGTTCCTGCCCTAAAATGACAGACAATGATCAAAAATCACCTTTTGACTATGCCATGAACTATAATCACAAGGACATTGCCTATCATTTGCTTGCTGCCGGTGCAGATGACGAAAACCTGAAAAAATATCTGACCGCTCCCAGTTTACTTGATGAACCTGTAAATTATGGAGAGGCATCCGTATGGTTCCTGGGACATAGCGGTTGGGCTGTGAAAACCCAGAACCATTTTTTGATATTTGATTATTTCTGTAATACCTGGGATCGTAAGCCGGGCGACTCCTGCCTGGCCTCCGGATTTATTCTGCCAGAACAAATGCAGGATCAAAAAGTCACTGTTTTTGCTACTCATGCTCATGGCGACCATTATGATTCCCGTATTTTCAATTGGAAGAACACGATTGCTGATATTGAATATGTTTTGTGCTGGAATCAAAATACGGATGGAAATGATTACACAATGATCCCGGTTCATGAAGAAAAGAAAGTAAGGGATATGAATATTTATGTCAACTACTCAACTGATCTGGGAGGAGGTTATCTTGTAGAAGTTGATGGGCTCGTACTTTTCCATATGGGTGATCATGCCAATGGAGAAGATGGGTTGATGCAGGCATTTACTGATGAAATTGACGTAATCGCAGAAAAAGACAAAGACATTGATATTGTTTTTGGCGGTATTCGTGGTTGTAGCCTCGGACAACCGGAACAAGTCAAAAAAGGAATTTACTATACCCTCGAGAAGCTTCAACCTAAATTATTTGTTCCTATGCATGCCGGGGCTCATTCTTTTGCCTACAAAGAATTTGCTAAAACAGCCAAAGAAGAGGGAATTGATCAAAAAATGAAATTTGTTACCCATAAAGGTGACCGGTTCACATTTTCCAAGGATCTTTCTAAAAGTGAATTGACTGGTTTGTAGATAAAGAGATTTCTCATAATTTAAAACCACCTGAATAAAACGGGTGGTTTTTTTATTGCACTTTGCATTAACTTTACACCCTCGACCAAACAAGAGTGATTTTTTAATTTAAACAAAGATTGATCGGTAGGGTTAATCTATTGTGTTTGTAAATTAAATTTATGAAAATAGCCGTAACCACTGCGAGTGGAAACCTGGGAGCAGCAATAGTCAAACAGCTTATTCAAACAATCGGTGCAGAAAATGTTATCGGAATTGCCAGAACACCTGAAAAAGCCCGGCACCTCGGAATTGAAATCAGAAAAGGGGATTATAATAGCAAAGCAGAATTTGATGAAGCACTTAAAGGGGTAGTTGTCGTTTTAATCGTTTCCGGGATGGATCATCCGGATAATCGCATAGTTCAGCACAGAAATATAATAAATGCAGCTAAAGATGTTGGTGTTAAAAAAATCGTATATACAAGTATAATTGGTTCTGATGGTGAATCATCCTTTGATGCCATTGTTCAGAGTAACCGCCAGACAGAGAAAGATATCAAGGAAAGTGGATTGGATTGGTCCATCGGGCGCAACGGACTGTACATTGAGCCTGATGTGGAATACATCGACAACTATAAAAAGGATGGAAAGATCGTGAATTGTGCAGGCAATGGTTTATGCTCCTATACAACAAGAGAAGAGCTGGCTTATGCCTATACGCAAATGATACTGAACGAAGATCGCAACAACAAAGTATTTAACCTTGCCGGTGAACCCATTTCCCAAACACAACTTACTGCGTATTTGAACAAGGTCTTTAATACAGAGTTAATATATGAAGAAATGAGTACTGAAGACTATCTCAATTATCAACAAAAGGTGAATGGGGAATTTCTGGGAAAAGTAATTGCAGGCATTTACACCAAGATCCGGAATGGAGAATTTAATGTCAGGTCAGATTTTGAGCTTGCCGCAGGAAGAGAACACATCAGCTGGGATGAATATTTCAGCTATCCAAAATAATAGCCAAACCATAATTTAGAAACTAAGACAGAATGTACGAATACTTCGATGAAATTTCTTCTGAGGATCTGTTGAGTAAAACAGAAGATCCCAGTGTTTCCATAATTGATACCCGTCCGGTGGATGCCTATAACGGATGGCGATTAAAAAATGAAAAACGGGGTGGCCACATAAAAGGAGCCAGGAGTTTGCCTGCAAAATGGGCCAAATACATCGACTGGATTGAAATTGTTCGTTCAAAAGGAATTCATCCGGAGCAGGAGATCATTATCTACGGGTATACAAAAGAAGAAATAGAAACGGTATTAAAAATGTTCGTCAGAGCAAAATTTGATAAAATACGTATCTACTCCTTCTTTGTCGATGAATGGTCCTCCAATCCTGACATGCCCATGAACAAACTAGAGAGGTACCGGCATTTAGTTTATCCTGCCTGGGTCAAATCATTAATAGACGGAAAAAAACCGCCTGAATTTGACGGAAAGGATTTTATCATTTGCCATGGACATTACCGTAACAGGGCTGATTATGAAAAAGGCCACTTTCCGGGAGCTGTAGAGGTAGATACTAACACACTTGAATCACCAGAAACCTGGAACCGCCGAACCCCTAAAGAATTAAAAGAGACAATAGAGAAACTGGGTATTACAGAAGATACTACTGTTATTTTATATGGTAGGTTTTCGTTCCCGAATAATGATGATCCTTTCCCGGGTAGTAGCGCTGGACATCTGGGTTCAATCCGGGCAGCATTTATTTTAATGTATGCAGGAGTTAAAGATGTCAGGATATTGAACGGAGGAATTCAATCCTGGCAGGATGATGGATATGAAATAACGAGTGAAGAAACTCCGCAAAGAAAAAGATCAACTTTTTCAACAATTATTCCGGCAAAGCCTGAACTGGCTGTCGATGTCCCGAAAGCTAAAGAAATGATTGATTCTGATAATGCCGAACTGGTTTGCGTTAGAAGCTGGCCGGAGTATATTGGTGAAGTCAGCGGATACAACTACATTGAAAAAAAGGGGAGGATCCCGGGAGCTGTTTTTGGGAATTGCGGAACCGATGCCTATCATATGGAGAATTACCGTAACCTTGATCATACAACCCGTGAATTTCAGGAAATCATCGCTGATTGGAAAGAGGTGGGTGTAATTTCTGAAAAACACAATGCTTTTTATTGTGGAACTGGATGGAGAGGAAGTGAGGCCTGGCTCAATGCATGGCTGATGGGCTGGCCCAGGGTATCGGTTTTTGACGGAGGTTGGTTTGAATGGAGCAATGATCCGAAGAATCCAACAGAATCCGGAATACCATAAGAAAAATGATAAAAATCCAATATTTTAAATTCCAAAATCCAATGCTGTGTTATAATCTTATTTGGAATTTGAAAATATGTTGAATTGAAAATTTATCTGCGTAGATCTTTTAAATCTGCATCATCAGCGTTCCACTTATACAGTAATATGAACTTTGAAAACGAAACCATATTAACCCAGAACAGAATTTCAATCAGGAACCTTCTGCCGGAAATTGGCCTGGCTGATACCAGAGATGAGATATTGAATGGACTATTTTCTAAACAAAAATCCATCTCCAGTAAGTTTTTTTACAACGATAAAGGATCGCAGTTATTTGAAGAAATTACCCGTCTTGACGAATATTATCCCACCCGGACTGAAAAAAAAATATTGGAAAGAATTGCTCCTGAACTAATGAGTCATTATTCCTCCCATGATATCATTGAGCTTGGATCAGGCGATGCGTCCAAAATATCAATTTTACTAAAAGCTTTTCCAGAGAATGAAAACGGATCAATTTGCTACCTGCCACTGGATGTAAGCAAATCAGCCATCCAAAAATCGGCTGACAGCCTGATCACAAAGTTTCCATTAATTCATGTTGAAGGATATGTAGTCGATTTCATTTCGCAGTTTGATCTAGTTCAACGCGACAGCCCAACGCTGATCTGTTTTTTCGGGAGCACCATTGGTAATTTTGATAAGGAAGCCTCCATGAAGCTGCTGAAGAATATCAGCCAGAACATGAAAAAAGGAGATGTTTTGTTACTGGGTATGGATATGGTAAAACCGGAATCAGTACTTCATGCTGCTTACAATGATTCAAAAGGAATCACCGAAGCGTTTAATAAGAACATCCTCAATAGCATTAATGAAATCATAGATTCTGATTTTAAGGAAGACGATTTTAACCATCTGGCATTTTTTAATAAAGAATTGTCAAGGATTGAAATGCACCTGGTTGCAAAAAAGGGCATTAGTGTTTGTTCTCCTTATTTTGTCAATGAGTTGAAAATTGCCCGGGGAGAAAACATCCATACTGAAAATTCACACAAATATTCTCCCTCCAATATTCTGGAAATAGCTCATACTACCGGACTCAAAGTTAAAAAAGCGCATAATGATCCAGAACGATGGTTCACATTAATAGAATTAGAGAAATAATTTTATAAAGTTCATTTAACCTATAATCAATATGGACAGGAATAAAAATTCGATTTGGTTTAACGCTACGATCAGAATTAATTGCGATATCAACACGATTAAAAAATCCCTGGATAATACAGGGGAACATTTCAAAGCAATTGTTAGCCTTATGCCTGGAATATCAAGTGTTGAGCTTATTGAACAAGGGCTAACTCATGTGATACTTAAAACCAATGAAGGCCTTATGAATAGAAGTAACATTTCATTGGAAACAGGTGACCATAAGATTACACTTCGGTATGATGAAGAATACAAAGCAGGTAAAACCATTACTGCCCGTTCGAATTTTACAGAAGAATATACAGAAGTGGACTCATCGATTTCATTTCGTATTATTA
The DNA here is from genome assembly GCA_964421215.1 of uncultured Bacteroidales bacterium. Classification (GTDB taxonomy): domain Bacteria; phylum Bacteroidota; class Bacteroidia; order Bacteroidales; family JAADJA01; genus JAADJA01. The sequence continues at coordinate 21,974 of CAYQWA010000001.1, forward strand.
TAAGTGATTTAAAAGCCAGAGGATTTGTAGGTTTTTTCTACAAAAATTTTGGAAGTAAAAACATTGGAAATGCATTTCTCTCAGCCTATCAAAAGTTCTTTGAACAATAATTCATAAGAATAATAATTAAAAACGATTTCGACAATCTAAACTTTTCTATCCTTTAGTTAGCGAGACTAAAAAAAGGCTGCCCGGTGGCAGCCTTTTAATTAGTCAACAGGCCGTTTTGTTCCCCTTTGTGTTTAAATTAATTCGGTACCTGGGTTCCCTGTCCGTTATTAGGTATCCAGATGTCATTTTTGTCTTTGTTGTCCACCTGAGCATCCATTGTATGATCTGCAGGCAGGTATCCCGTTGTACCTGCACTGTTGGTCCATACAGCTTTGTCCAGATTATCAATCGATCCATCAGGTTTGCTGTCACCGCCATACATTCCATAAATGCCTCCACCCAAATTGGTTTGTCCGTTGAGGTATGCTTGTCCAGCAGGTGTAGTGAAATCATAAGAGTACAGTCCTAATCCAACTAAATTCATTGGATTGGCTGACAGTATTCCAAGGTGGTTCCTGTGCCAGATCACCACATACGGATTGTTGGTAAATGTTGCATAGGATTTGATAAGGCTTGAACCGTCAGTGGCAACAACGGAACTGTTATCCATAACAAATGCTGCCCTTTGGTCTACCATGGTAGCTCCAGTAGCAAGTGCTGCACTGGGTGCATCTCTGAATTCCACCATTATCCAGTCGGTGATGACGGTGCTTGGTATAGCAAATACAGATTCACTTCCTGTATAATACCATTTTGCAGTTGGATCAACACCATAGGGTTGGTTCATCGGAATGAGACCAATACTGTTTAGTACTGGATTCATGCTTACCCCGTTGTATGGACCTTCAAGGAATACCTTAAGATCAACCAATATGTAGGGATTTTCCTGTCCGATGATAGCAAAAGCAAGATCTATAGCCTGGGGATGCAAAGGATGACCTGGTGGGTAATAAAGAGTATCCCATGGTCCTATATAAGGTTCAAACCCAACTCCCCAAACAGCATTGTCATTCCAATGGTCTATGGATGTTTTCCATCCGAAACGACACTCCGGATCAGGATCCAGAGGTGTGGCCTGAACATCCAGCCAGTAAACTTTTGGCTCATCAGGATGTCCTTCCTGGATAAACTCATCCTGGTTAAGCAGGAAGCTGTATTTATAACATTCTGTATCACCAATGGGCTCATACAGTCCAGTGGCAGGATTGTACCAACCTTCCAACAGGCCTAAAGCAACAGGCTCCCAAAAGAATTCACCCACATCAAATTGCCTGAACCAGAGCACATTTCCAGGCATGCTGTAACCCAATGGATTCTGATCAGCAGGAATGTCTTCGTGAATGCTCAAAGTAAACATAACAGCACCCTGATCATCAAACCATGGATAATGATCATGATACCAGGATGCGAATACTTCAATACGTGTTATTGGGCCGGTTTTATCACACAGAAAATCATCGGCAAGGATCATCGGTGGCAATAAATTTTGAATGTCGTAAGTTGCATCTATATCTATACCAAAGTCGGTCAAGTCAGGATTTTGCAACCATTTATAAGCATCACCGATCTCAACTTCATAATCTTCAACTTCACCATCCTGGGCCTGTCCGGTATAGCTTAATCCACCAGAAGTACTGAACCTGAACCGCGCATAGGTTGTACCATAACCTACACCTGCAGGTACCATAAAGTTTAGTGAGTTGTTACCTGCATTCAGGGCCTGATCCATGAAGATTTTCTCATCCGGTTCATCCCAGTCCCCATCCTGGTTGTAATCCATCCAGGCGTTTAACAAACCGTTCACTGAAGCTACTACTGTCAAGGTGTTCATCTGTCCGGGTGCAATAACGGCAGGCAGGAGTACTCCGTCTTCGTCATCATTTCCGTCGTTATCATCTCCCAGAGCATTTGGATCAGGTTGGCCATCTGTATCTGCATCGATACTATTTCCTAAATATACGGATGATACCACAACATGGCGTGCACCATCGCTTACCAGTAAAGTTGGGTAGGTTGGATCAGCGGCATCACCAAAATCCAGGTCTCCTTCAATATAAATTTCATGATCCTCTACTTCACCATCATTTACCAATCCTGTATAGCTTGAGATGGTTCCGGTACTAAACCTGAACCGTGCATAGGTTGTTCCTACGACAGCACCTGGAGGAACAGGGATAAAGAAGGAATTGGTTCCTGCTACCAGGTTCTGATTGATGATTATGTATTCATCAGCTTCACCCCAGGATCCATTCCCATCATAATCTATCCAGGCATTTAAGATTCCATTGGTTGAAGCCTCCACATTAATCCATGCCGTACCTCCCGGAGCAAACGGGAAGATGATACTTACTCCATCTTCATCATCGTTACCATCATTGTCATCGCCCATGGCATTCGGATCAGGTTGTCCGTCTGGTTCTGCATCAACACTGCTACCCAGGAATGTAACACCGTCAATTATATGTGCAGCACCATTGCTTGCCAGTAATGTTGGATATGTCGGATCATTGGCATCTCCAAGGTCAATATCAGGAATCGGTTCGGAGGTAATAATAAATGCCATATCGCTGTAGGAGTCATTGGCCCACGAAATTGTTTGCCATACTCCCGGTGTAGGCAGGACCTTATTTACGGCACCGCATAATATTGGAGTGGTTCCCCTTGCTGACTCCTGCCATCTCCAGTGAGCTGGATTTACAGGATCTACACACACAGCAGTAATATCCAACCAGTAGTGGTGTCCTTCAATTTGCGGAAAGGGTTCATCCAGGTAATATTCATACAAATAAATTATACAGCCTTCAAGATTTGTCAAGCCGGTATTGATTTCTACAAGGCTGGAAAAAGGAACATCTACGCCCCAGACTTCAGGGTCTAGCGGGATACATCCGCCCCCGGTTGTGTCTAAATTATGAATGCTAAGATGAAAATGATCAATTCCTGCTCCTCTGATTTCCTGTCCGAATGCATCTATCTCATAATTGCCCCACCAATGAATATCAGTCACCCAGCCACCCTGGCATACCCAGTCATCAGCTAGAATTATCTGACCATATCCGGGTTGTAAGTCATAGTCGTGGGCATGTAAACCTGGTAAATTAGGATCGGGGTACTGAGCCCATTTATTTGGTACCTCTGTTATTTCAACTTCGTAATCTTCCACTTCACCATCAATGGCAACTCCGGTGTAAACCAAACCACCTGCTGTATTAAACCTGAATCGTGCATAAGTAAATCCTAATGTGGCATTGTAAGGTATTGTAAAGCTTAATGAGTTGTTTCCAGCAGATAATGGAGTATCGATAAAGATCTGCTCACCTATGTCACTCCATGAACCATTGGCATTTAAATCCAACCAGGCGTTCAGCCTACCAGTTGTGGAGGCCACTACATCCAGCGAAACCACCTGACCTAAATATAAGGGAGATGTGAAGGTTACGCCATCCTCATCATCATTACCATCATTGTCATCGCCTAGAGCATTGGGATCAGGCTGTCCATCTGATTCAGCATCGGCACCTGCACCAAGGAAGGTCGCACCATCCAGGATATGTCTTGCACCATCACTGGCAAGAAGAGTAGGATAAGTTGGATCATCAGCATCACCGTAATCCATTTCCTGAATTTCTTCAGAAGTAATAACAAAGGCCATATCGCTGTACCTGTACGGCGATATGGAAGTCCAGATTATGCTTTGCCATGGTGTGGTTGATGTCATTGATGCCGCAGGGCAAAGTATAGGTACTGTCGAACGGTCAGATTCCTGCCAGCGCCAGATAGCAGGAGCATTAGGATCAACAGCAAAAGCACCTATATCCAACCAGTAGTTTGTCCCTTCCACCTGATCAAAAGGAATGTCGAGGTAATAGTCGTATTTGTATATAATTCCTCCTTCACTGTTAATGAGTGCTGTTGCTGTTTCATTGACCTGGGAGAAGGGAATATCAGCTTCCCAAAGAGCCTGTCCCATCTGACCTAATGGTAAGCATGTTCCAGTAGGATCATCAGCATGAATGCTGATATGGAAATGATTAATTCCGGATCCTCTTTTTTCCTGATTCAAGGCATCTAATTCGTAATTACCCCACCAGTGGATATCAGTGACTAAACCACCATTGCATGTCCAGTCATCAGCCAGGATGATGTAGTCATAAAAGTCAGGAGGAATAATATAATCATGGGCATGTAAACCGGGTAATTCGGTACACGGCTCCTGTATCCATTTAATATCCGGATTCTCAGTAATTTCAACTTCATAATCTTCTACTTCACCGTCCTGAGCCAGTCCTGTAAAAGTTAGTCCGGGTACGGTACTGAATCTGAACCTGGCGTATGTAGTTCCTGATATTGCATTTAATGGTACTGAATAATTCAGGCATACGGTGTAACCAAAATGGATGTATTCATCCACAAAGATCTGTTCACCGGGATCAGCCCAGTCGCCATCAGCATTGAAGTCCATCCAGCCCTGCAGGTAACCTGCAACACTTGTTGTAACAGTAATCTGGGCAGGGCTTCCAGCTAAGATCTGCCCGAATGTAATACCATCTTCGTCGTCATTACCATCATTATCATCACCAAGTGCATTGGGATCAGGCTGACCATCTGCTTCCGCATCCGCACCTGCACCAAGGAAGGTCGCACCATCAAGGATATGTCTTGCACCGTCACTGGCAAGGAGGGTAGGGTATGTTGGATCATCAGCATCGCCAAAGTCTATTTCCTGAACGATCTCTTCTGAAGTAATGACAAAAGCCATATCGCTGTACCTGTATGGAGATATGGATGTCCAGACTATGCTTTGCCATGGTGTGGTTGATGTCATTGATGCCGCAGGGCAAAGTATAGGTACTGTCGAACGGTCAGATTCCTGCCAGCGCCAGATAGCAGGAGCATTAGGATCAACAGCAAAAGCACCTATATCCAACCAGTAGTTTGTCCCTTCCACCTGATCAAAAGGAATGTCGAGGTAATAGTCGTATTTGTATATAATTCCTCCTTCACTGTTAATGAGTGCTGTTGCTGTTTCATTGACCTGGGAGAAGGGAATATCAGCTTCCCAAAGAGCCTGTCCCATCTGACCTAATGGTAAGCATGTTCCAGTAGGATCATCAGCATGAATGCTGATATGGAAATGATTAATTCCGGATCCTCTTTTTTCCTGATTCAAGGCATCTAATTCGTAATTACCCCACCAGTGGATATCAGTGACTAAACCACCATTGCATGTCCAGTCATCAGCCAGGATGATGTAGTCATAAAAGTCAGGAGGAATAATATAATCATGGGCATGTAAACCGGGTAATTCGGTACACGGCTCCTGTATCCATTTAATATCCGGATTCTCAGTAATTTCAACTTCATAATCTTCTACTTCACCGTCCTGAGCCAGTCCTGTAAAAGTTAGTCCGGGTACGGTACTGAATCTGAACCTGGCGTATGTAGTTCCTGATATTGCATTTAATGGTACTGAATAATTCAGGCATACGGTGTAACCAAAATGGATGTATTCATCCACAAAGATCTGTTCACCGGGATCAGCCCAGTCGCCATCAACATTGAAGTCCATCCAGCCCTGCAGATAACCGGCAACACTTGTTGTAACAGTAATCTGAGCAGGACTTCCTACTAAGATCTGCCCGAATGTAATACCATCTTCGTCGTCATTACCATCATTGTCATCGCCCATTGCATTGGGATCAGGCTGACCATCGGTTTCCGTATCGACACCTGCACCAAGGAATGTAGCGCCATCCAGCATATGCCTTGCCCCATTACTTGAAAGGAGGGTCGGATATGTTGGATCATTTGCATCACCAAAGTCAATCTCTAAAGTTGGATTATTAACAACATCAAAGAAAACATCCCCATTGATGTCATAAAGTGATGAAGTGAAGGAAATGTATGCGTCGTAATTGTCGGTCACTAAACCCAGGTATTCACCCATCCACAATCCGGAAGGTGTATTTGGTGTAGCTGTACTGATATCGCTTATACGGACATTTGGTATGAAGGTAAGTCCACCATCCAGACTGGCAGCAAAGTAAACATCCCAAAGGAGGTCGTTTACATCGTTTCTTCTGTCGTACCACACAATATCTATTGTTCCGTTTGGTTTAACATCCATCCACGGAAGTACCTGGTCGGTTATTGTTAAATCATCATTTACCCGTATTGGTAAACTCCAGTTTTGACCAGCGTCAGTAGATCTGATAAAGAAAATATCTGCTTCATCTGCAGTACCTGTAACCCTCTCGGCATAAGTAATATAGATTTCCTGGGGGTTAAACGGAGAAACTTCAATAACAGCAGCTCCTTTAGCCAGGACATCAGTTCCTCCATTTAAGTTGAGTGGAGGAAGGTTAACTGTAGTAACCAGAATATCGTTAGGTAACCATGTAGCACCACCATCGGTAGAAATATTCATATATATTGTACCGGTGCCTCCGGTTTGAACATTATAATCCATCCAGCAAACGTATACCGTTCCATCCGGAGCTACAGCAGGAACAGGCATATTTCCCAGACTGTGGATGTTTTCATTGATAATTACCTGAGCACTCCATGTTGTTCCTCCATCTGTTGAGGATGTAAAATAGATATCACTCTGCAGCAGTGGGTTATTCCAACCCCTGTCTTTAATTTCTACAATATAGAGGTTGTTGTAATAAGGACTTGCCGGATTAATATCACATGTCATCTGACACCGGTCATTAAATCGGTAATTCGGATCAGGTGATCCTACTGGCGGACCGTCTGTTGCAACAGCAACTGGACCTGCCCAGGTAACTCCGCCATCGTTTGACATATGAACAAATAAACCACTGGCAGGGCCATTGGTCCAATCGTAATCGGATGAAATGTGTGCAACATAAAAGTTTCCGTTGGCATCAGCAGTAGCTGTAGGATCAAACATGTCTACAAAATTTCCACCTCCATAAGGATCAGGGGGATAAGGCAACTGTAACGGATTCCATGTTGCACCTCCATCATGGCTATAGCTAACTCCCAAGCCAGGACCTCCGGGATATGGGTGATCATTATATGCTGCAATTAGTTGAGCTGGTGAGCCCGGGACTATGGCCATGGAAATTTCATTTTGAACCCATGAACCAGTTGGATCCGGATCAACTTCGATATCGGTAGTTTGAACACCTACTGTTACCCGGTAATCTTCTACTTCACCATCCGGAGCAATACCATCATAGGGTAATCCCTGTAATGTGCTAAACCTGAACCTGGCGTAAGTATTACCTGTTGTGGATCCTGCGGGAACATTAAACATAAGATTATTAACTCCGGGATTCAGCAGTTGATCAGTAAATATCTGATCGTTAAGATCAGCCCAGCTTCCGTTCTGGTTAAAATCGATCCAGGCATTCAAAAATGCCTGAACTGATGCCGTTACATTTACAGTGGCGGTTGATCCGGATATTAATACGGAAGTAAAAATAACACCATCCTCATCGTCATTCGGAGGAGGATATATTATATCCTGATCATCTCCCTGTGCCATGATATCAGGTTGCCCATCCGGTTCACCATCAATGCTGTTTCCAAGATATATTTGTGGTATAATTACATGATGTGCACCATTGCTTGCCATAACTGTTGGATATGGCCCATCCGGAGCATCACCCCAATCAAGGTCGTCCTGTTGACCTTCTTCGATAAAAACTTCATAGTCTTCAACCTCTCCGTCATAGGCTGGTCCCTCAAAACCCAGGCCGTTTTGAGAACTGAACCTGAACCGGGCAAAAGATATTCCGGGGGCAGCGCCTGGTGGAACGTTAAATGACAAATTGTTTAAGCCTGCAACAAGATTCTCATCCAAAAAGATCTGGTCAGCTGATTCTGCCCAACTTCCATTGATGTCAAAATCGATCCATCCCTGCAATAAACCATCTCCAGATGCAAATACATCAACTGTTGCCAATTGACCTTGTATTATTGGTGAAGTAAAGGCCACACCATCTTCATCCGGGCTACCGCTGTTATCGTCACCCAGAGCATTGGGATCAGGTATTCCGTTACCTTCTGCATCGATCAAATTTCCCAGGTAAATAATCCCGTCAATCATATGGTTCGCTCCATTACTAGCTGCCAATGTTGGGTATGTTGGATCAGGAGCGTCACCCCAATCAAACTCATCCTGAATTACAGTATATGGTATCATACTTAAATAAAGATTCCCATACAATACCCCAAGGTCATAAGGACCTTCACCCACAGGGAAGAATTCATCACCAATTTGTTCCCAGAAATATTCTGAGTAAGGAATGAATTCAATGGGAAGATCACCTTGAAGCCCTGAATCGTATTCTCTGACTTCAGCAGGATCATCACTTTTTGTAAAAATAAATCTGGGTAATACAACCAGGGGATCATCACTGAATGTCCCTCCCGATGGATCTCCTTTAGTAAGATACATATCTCCCGGGGGAGCAGGGGTATCTGATAATTCAACACTCACATCCCAATTTTCCGGATCCGTCCCTCCATTATAAGTTACCGTAATGGGAGCTACACCAATAAGTGACATGGCATGCATTTCCGTGCTCACACTACCAAATGAAGGATAAGGTGGAGGCAGGTTTACATCTGCAAGCCTTCTCACGGTTGCATGATGACCGGGGTCCAAAGGATCCAGTGGATTACCCGCAAGATCAACAAATCCAATAAATGGATCTGATCCGGGTCCAAAAAAGTCTGCAGGAAGTGGTGGTATTTCAAATCCTCCGAATTCCATAACAGCGAACTCTACTGACCAAGTGTCATACCCGGCAACAATTAAGTCCTGTGATTTTAGTGAAAAGGTCGAAATAAGAAATACTCCGACAAGTACAATTAGTCTGTTTTTGATCGGTTTCATGACGTTATGGTTTTATAAAATTTCCTAATTGGATGTAATGGATCAACCTAATTCTCATATATATATGAGGAAGCCCAATATATGAAAATTATCAGTGAAAGTCAAGTGTTTTATACTGGCAAACAGGTACTTATATGCCTCTAAGTTCTATAATTGAACAGCATATTCTTTGTGGGAAAGGAAAAAAAGGGTAAAGAAGAACAAATTAAAAGGCCTTAAAATAATCTGAATGTATATCCGAGCACAACCATGCCTTGAAGATATTTGATGTTTTGGCTTGCCCGTTCACTTCGCCCTCTTGGGGTGATCACAATTCCTGGCAAGTGTAAATAACCGGCCTGGCCAAGAGCCTGAAGGTAAAGGCGTGAAAGAAAATTGAATTTAATTCCTCCAGATACAGAAGCGCCCACTCCTGTAAAGTGGGGCCTGTCATCGCTTCTTATCCCAAAAATTTTTGCATTGGTCCAGGGCATTGGAAAAATAATTCCTGATCCGGCAATAGTGCTCAAACCCATTGATTGCTGCGGATTCATGAACAGAATGTCATGCCTCTCAATGTTTAACTGGATCAGGTTTAAGCCATCCGAATGTTCAATTCTTATAAATCTGCTATGGTTGGCTTTCACAAGGTCATTGTTATAGGTTCCTGCAAATTCAGGTGAAGCCTCCGGTGAAATAGTGCCAGATATCCTTACCTCAGCATCATTGAGTGTTTGGTATTTGGAATGGTCCCATCCTGTGGAAATGGCATATTTTTCCGCAATGAAAAAACCCACTCTGGCATTAAACTGCGGAATGGTAATGTTTAATGGATTCATATATCCATCTACAGTAAACTCTTCCGGAAGGTCATGTGCAGGTACATCAAAAAGAGTAAAATCATAATTGTCCCCTTTAAAGTGTATGTCGCTGTTGGCATAGGTCGATCTGTTGTATCCCCAGAATACAAAAAATGAATGTTTTGTATTTGTTAAGCCCTTTGTCCGGGTTTCCTGTGACCATAGATCACCTGTGGATAATAGGACAAGAAGAAGCAAGGATACAAAGTATTTCATTGTGAAATTTGGGTATTGAATTTATAAATCAATGTTTGACAAAAAACGGGAAAATCCTGTATAATTATTTAATAATGTAGGTACACCTGCCTGAGTTCCCTTCCCAGTAATCTATCTTATCAATAACATCAACAGTACCATCAAGGTTCAAATCACCGTAATGATAGCCGCTTGATCCGTTTTCGTTTTCCCACACATCATTCTTATCCACGTTATTCACCTGACCATCACATAATCCGTCACCGGAAACCATCCCCCATGTACCCGGAGCTATAAGTTTATGGGCCTTGTTGCCTCCAAATGCCTTATCAGATGCTGTGGTAAAATCATAAACATAAGTATCAGTTACTATGGGTACAGGTGATGCTGAGATTACCCCAACATGATTCCGGTGATAAACAATCAAAAAGAGGTTGTTTGTCACTGTAATCCCATAATTAAGCAATGAACTCCCATCTGTAGCCACAACGGATCCATCTTTCAGAAGGAATCCAGCTTTTTGTCCGACCATATTAGCCGGACCTGCTGTAGAAATATCTCCCGGTGTTTCTCTTAATTCCACCAACACCCAATCAACCACATCATTGTTCGGTATGGATGCTACACTTTCATTTCCGTTGTAATACCATGGTTCCACATTAAACGGTTGGTCCATTGGAATGAATCCTCCACTGTTCAGGGAGGTTGACATTTCCGTGGAGACGAAGGGCCCTTCAAGAAAAACGGAAACATCTACCATTATTCCCTGTGCAACATGAAGGGTACATGGAACGATTACCAACGGTGATACAGGGTCATTGCTGCTTATATTGATGTTGGCGTAATAATCCCCCGTTTCCATTCCAGTCGCATCAAAAGTAAGGCTTATGTCCGTATTTTCTGAGCCTGCAACGGATCCTGAAGTTGGATCAAAAGTAAGCCAGTCGGTAAAATCATTATTCACCACAAGTGTATAATCCTCTACTTCACCGTACGAGAAGGATGAAATACATGGATCAGGTGTTTGATTATAAATAATCTGGATCCTTATTCTGGTTGGGCCTGGCAATGCTGTAATTGGAGGAACAATATCTGCTGTATACGGACCCACTCCCGGACTACCTGTGACAGTGATGAAACCGTCATTGGTAAAATCCTCATCCTGGTTCCAGTCTACCCATATACCACACTGGTCTGAACTCCAGTTCAGGTCCCCATTAGTAATGATGATGGGGTAAGATTGCCCTACATCAACGATCGTAGAAAGGTTTGTATAATCACCATAATCTGTTTGCCCTGTTGTATTATTGATAGAACCTACAGTCACATTTTCAATGAACTCATCGTTTCCTCCACCGCTTGAAGAACAATAAGCTTTGCTTCCGTCGGCCAGGTATGTTTTTGTGAGGGAAAAGTCCAATTGAGTTTCTCCGGCATTGGCAATGTTAACCATCTTTACCAGGCTGTTATCAGGGGAAAGAGTAATTTCAAAACTTGAAGGATTTATTACAATTTCCGCCGGATCCGGTGGAGGTGCAATAGGAGGAAATACAATGTAATCAACCCATGCGCAATCAGAACCATGGCTTTGTGACTGGTCTTTGTCATAAACCCATTTGAAAGTATGTATTCCTGCTGTAACGAGGTAACTTTCCTGCCCCCATGCAACATTACCAGCCCATTGATCCTGCAATGTTCCGTCGATATAGAATTTTAAATAATCGTAATTATTTTCAGATGAAACTTTTCGGTAAAATGAAATGTAATCTTCAGAAGTAACATATACATCCAGAATTAGTTCCGAGGTTTCGTTGTTTTCAATCGAGCCGGAAATTGCGGTGTACTGGCCTTCATACTGTTCAGCATTAACGATTGCCCAGTTTGCATCCCCGCCAAAAGTCCATGGAAAATTGCTGAAATCACCCGTCTCCCAGTCCTCAAGAACAATTCCAACCGGCTGATAGAAAGTATTTGAAATGCCATAATTGCCAGCAATTACATCTACAATCAAATCTACGGGAGTTCCTAAAGGTGTCCCGGCATCGCAGGTAATATTGAATACTGCATCTGCACCTCCACCATTTGGGATAATACCAGGTAAGGAAGAAGAGGAGTTAATGGTTATCCAGGGGCTAACAGAAGTTAATCCAGCAGTGCTTGCCGGCGAAGGACTATGTCCATTGTTCAGCACCGGAACAATGATATCTGCTGTTTCTCCCGGATCCAGCCGGCCGTTATCATTGCCAGTGGGATCATACACTGTTAGGGAACCAAAATTCAGTACAGGAGCATTTCCTGTAATGGAAAGATTGGTGTTCCACGTATCAGGAGTACTCGATGCAGAAACAGTAATTACAACTGTGTGCTGATCAGGCAGGTTGTCAGCTACATCAAATGCAAAAACATCATTTGCAGATACACTTTGCCCAGCTGCTATGTTGCCATAGTTATGGAAATTATCAGTGAAAGTAATATAAGAATCTGTGGTCGAAAGAGTAACCTCTACATCATCTGCTTGTTGTGTGCCAACATTTTTAACGGTAAGTGACATAAGGATGGATTCACCAAAATCCATAAAACCATTTCCGTTTCCGCCCGCAATGTCATTGAGCGAATGTGTATCTCTGATCACATATGGCCCTGTAGGTTGAACAACATCTATTGATCCAGTGTAGGGGATTACATTTCCTCCAGTTACAGTTACGGTTAACGTTTCTTCGATCTCTGAAAAAAGATCGAGATGTGCAATCCCCTCTGTATCCGTAAATCCAGTTGCAAAAGTATTATCACCTGTAACGCAAACCAATGCATCTGACAATGGAAGGCCGGTAGAAGTATTAGTAACGTAAAAATCTACAAGATTACTTCCAAAAGGAATGACCGGCGGATGATGCACAGTTATTTGTTCAGGAACATCTTTCCATATACGAACACTGGGATCACCTAAGATGCAATATACTTTATAGTGGTATTCAACCATAGGATCACTACCAAAAACATTGTACAAATACAACCTTCCACGAGCAAGTGCCTGTCCAGGGGTTTTATTTCCATCCTGGAACATACCCACATAGATGCCTTTATCCAGTTTGTTGTTATAGGTTGTATGGGTGTTTGATGTAGGGCCGACAAATGCTACTGCTCCTTTTGGACTCGATATGGTACCTATTTCCAGCCATTCCTCTCCAAAACAATTGCCACCTGAAGTGTTGAACATTGCTACTCCACAACCTATACTTGTTACGAAGGTTAATTTTTCACCATTTGTTAAACCAGAAATATGTGAGGTTCCCACAGGTGTACATGTTGCCCACCATCCTGATGACCAACCTTCACCCCTGTAGTTTAAAAAGGTCCTGCCTTCATTTATGGCTGCTACAACATCCTGAACGTCGTATGTACATCCGGGGTCACTCATCATGGTATCGACAGTAAATCCACCATAATCGGTCATCCTGCTGGCCGCAAACCGTTTGGTATCAATTTGTGAGGCATAGGCATCGTTAGAACAGCAAATACCCTTTTTAAACCAGTCGGTACTGGTAATGTATGGTGTTTTTTCATATTTAAGGAATTTGTTAAGCATTACCTGCAAACCATAATCACTTTCATTAGTCAGCCTTCCGATAAACAATTCAGGAAAAAAATCATTGCCGTCGATCTCAACAAAGTAATCTTCATTAGGAAAGGTCCAGCCGTCAAGTGAAACTGTTTTTTTTGGAAAAACACCATTATCTCCAACCAACAGAACATAGGTAGGGGGAACAGCCCAGTTGTGATAAGCATCTTCTATATGGTTTTTTATAATATCAGGGTCAGTGGAATTTGCACCAATATCACTGAATGGGGTAACATGTATATCCATTCCGCTTTGTCTTTTCCAATCGGCATAGGCCTGAAAACTGCTGACAAAATCATCTGGCATGATGCACAGCATCAATTCATTTCCATTTTCTTTTCCATCATAAGACTTGTTAAGTACTTCCTGGTAGTTAAATAATAGCTCCTTGTATAAGTTGCCGAATGATGGGGCGATGGGCTTTTTCGTGGCGGTTTTCGGATTAACAACTTCTCCTGGGCCATATTTCACCCGAACTGTAAGTGAAGAAACCACCTGAAGTTTTTTCTCAGCTGGTATATAGCGTACAGGGTAAAGCGAAACCCTGCTGATACGAAAATCCCTGAAAACAGAAGGCTGGTCAATATGTACATAATCAGCCGGCAAGGCAGTAACGGAATTATAGGTATCCGAATTTTCTACATAGGAGGTTTCAGGAGACCCTTCCAACCAGCTTTTGCGTGCAGGAGGAAGGTAAATGTTGTCAAATGTTTGGACCTCTCCCATATCAAGTATTTCAAATGAAACGCCTGCATGATCAGGAATGGCAAGAACTTTAGCTATGTATGGAACTTCAGGATTTCCCGGTTCAGTTGAAAAGGATTCCGAAAGTAAATCTATTTTTTGGTAGGTGTTTGTAAAGGAGGACAGCTCAGTTTTATCAAAGCCAAAAAGTTCAATTTTAAGGACTGAACTATTGTCGTCGTCACTGATCAATGTAACTTTTGGTGCTTTCGGAGTGGATTTGTTGTTATTAAGCGGAATCCATTCGGCCTTTGATAAAACAGGTATCAATACCATCAACATCACAGAAAGTAATAGGCTCTTCTGCATAGTAGTAAATTTTAAGTTAATAACTCTTGTAAGATAACACTTTACCCTGTTTGGAATTTAATCCAACAGGGAACAACCTGTTTTTGTAGAGAATCTGAATTATTCCTGATTCCTGACAAATATAAGAAAATATGAGTGAGTAAGCAGACTAACTACCTTTTAAAAAAAAGGACCCGAAACAGGTCCTCTTTCTTTAACTGTTATTTAATAATAAATGTACATTTTCCGGCGTTGGTTTCCCATGATATTGTTTTGTCAATATCATCCACAACACCATCCATGTTCAGGTCTCCATAAAGGTAACCACTGGTACCGTTTTCGATTTGCCACACATCGTTTTTATCCAGGTTATTAATCTCCCCGTCACATAATCCGTCGCCGGAATACATTCCATATGTTCCCGGACCTAATTGTTTATGTGCATTTGATCCACCGTAAACCTGATTCACAGAGGATGAAAAATCATATACATATGCTTCACCCACTACAGATAAAGGTGTTGAAGAAATAATTCCTATATGGTTACGATGGTAAAGAACTGCAAACAGGTTCTGTGTTACTGTATAGTCAAAACTAAGCGGTGAACTGCCGTCGATTGAAACGATTGTTCCGTCTTTTAGCAGAAATCCTGCTTTTGTGGCCACAACAGTACCGGGAGTAGCTGATGTAACATCGCCTGGAGTTTCCCGAAGTTCAACCAGTATCCAGTCAACAACATCTGCATTTGGCATGGAGGCTACATTTTCTGTTCCGAAATAATACCAGGGATCTACATTGAAAGGTTGACTCAGAGGGATTAATCCTCCGCTGTTTAAATTGGTTGACATTTCAGTTGAAACAAATGGTCCTTCCAGGAATGCAGTTAATTCAGTTTGCAGATTATGTTCAGTTCCATCTATTGAGAAATCGTCGATGCAAATATCACTGAAATAATCAGCTCCAGTGATTCCCCTGAACCTAAACTTAATGGTTTCTCCGTCATATACAGACAGATCAACTACCTGTTCAAACCATTGATCTCCCTGGTCTCCGGAAATTGGAGTCATTACATCTTCAATCCAAACTTCGTTAAGTAAAACATCAAGGTGCAATGTTCCCATATGATTGTTACCATTATCCCACATATGATACCAAAACCTCAGTTCAACATCATTTAAAGATGAAAGGTCGAATACGGGTGATATCAGGTCTGCCTGAAAATATGGATTATTGTAGGTCCCTTCAGTATAAATATAATAACCTGAGCCTGTAGTATGGTCTCCGGAGGGTCCGGTTTGTGTAGATGGTGTAGGTCCTGAAATTATGGTCCAGTCAAAATCATCGCCAGATGTGTTTAACCATCCTTCAGGCATTTCTCCCGATTCTTCGAAAGCCGTTTGATAAGAAGGTATAAATGTAACGGGTGGTATCGGGTAAGGGAAAATTATGTAATCAATCCACGCACAATCTTCATTTGAAGTTACAATGTTATCTTTATAGTATACCCACTTGTAGGTATGAATACCAGCAGCAACAGGGTAACTTACCTGTCCCCATGGAACAACGCCCGACCACTGCTCCTGTAAGTTGCCGTCAATGTAGAATCTCAGGTAGTCGTAATTACCTTCAGACGAAACTTTCCTGTAAAAAGTAATGTTTCCATCTCCTGTTGCACTAACAGTAACTTCCAGGTCAGTTGTCTGACTGTGTGTTATATTTCCTGACCTTGCACAATAAACACCTTCATAAGGACTATCTGTAACCAGTGTCCAGTCAGCACTTCCACCCATGACCCACGGATATTTTGCAAAACTGGCTGTTTCCCAGTCTTCGATTAGCAAACCGATGCTTGGCATGAACATTTTTGAAGTGTCAAATGAACCTGCAATCATATCAAAATCAAGATCGACCGTTTCTCCAACAACAGCTGAAGGACTAACGGTAGCACTGAATGAAGCATCAGAAGTAGCTCCCGGGTCGATCAGGGTCATGTCGAAAGAGCTAGTGTTAAGTGTGAGGTATGGGCTCGTGGTTGCCAGGTAAGCCATGGGATCGGGAGTTCTGCTACTACCAAGATTAGTTACAGGTATGGTTATGGTAACATTTTCTCCGGGATCCAATAGGCCGTTATTGTTACCCGTTGGGTCCAGAATAACCAGGTTCCCAACTGATAGAACTGGAGCATGTCCAGTAAGGGAGAAGTTGCTTGGCCAGTTATCGGAACCTGAACTTGCGACAACGTTTACAATAACTATATGTTCATCAGGAATATCATTAGCCACGGTAAATGCAAAAGCATCATTTGCCAGGACGGATTGTCCGGCATTTATACTGGAATATGTATGCGTGTCATCCGTGAAAGTGATGTAAGGATCGCTTGTTGAGAGTGTAACATCAACATTTGTTGCATTCGCAGTACCAATGTTCTTAACAGCAAGGGACAAAAGGATGGATTCACCATAATCCATCAGTCCGTCTCCGTTTCCTCCTGAAACGTCATTAAGAACGTTATAATCGCTGGCGATCCAGGGCCCAACAGGTGGAATTACCTCCAGTGTTCCCTGGAATGGATAAACTGTTCCACCGGTTACTGTAACTGTTAATGTCTGTAACTCTTCGGCAGTTATTTCCAGGTAAACTGAACCAGCTGCATCAGTAGTTCCTGTAACAAATAAATCATCTCCTGTAACGCAAACAATGGCATCCTCCACAGGCAGGCCACTGCCGGTGTGATCAACCGTAAATTCTACCAGGTTGGTTCCAAATACAATAGCATCTGTATAATCTACATTAACATCCAAAGGAACATCCTTCCAGATATGCATACTGGGATCTCCCAGAACACAGTAAATCCTAAAATGGTATGCAACCTGCGGATCTGTACCATAAACATTGTATAAGTAGAGCCTGCCTCTGCCAAGTCCCTGGCCTGACGTAGACAATCCTTCCTGAAACATACCAACATAAATACCCTTATCAAGCTTATTGTTATAGGTGGTATGTGTATTTCCTGCAGGTCCTACAAAACAGGCAGCTCCTCTTGGGCTTGATAGGGTGCCAAGTTCAAGCCATGTTTCTCCAAAACTTTCGCCTGAAGCAAACATGGCTACCCCACATCCTATACTTGTAACAAATGTAAATTTTTCTCCATTCGACAAACCTGAGACCTGGCTATTGGTCATTGGTGTGCAGGTCGCCCACCAACCAGTTGTCCATCCTTCTCCTCTGTAATTTAAAAAACTACGCCCTTCATTAATTGCAGCTACTACATCCTGATTGCTGTATGTACAACCCGGATCACTCATCATGGTATCAACGGTAAAGCCACCGTAATCTGTCATTCTACTGGCAGCAAACCTCTTCACATCTATCTGAGATGGATAAGCATCGTTTGAGCAACAAATACCGGATTTGAACCAGTCAGTATTGGCAACGTACGGTTCTTTTTCATATTTCTCAAACTTGTTGATCATCACCTGCATTCCATAATTACTTTCATTGGTGAATCTTCCAAGCATTATTTCAGGAAAGTGGTCTCCGCCTTCAATTTCTACATATTTGTTCTCGGATACGTATCCACTACTTGTGTAATATGGAATTACTCCGGCATCCCCAACCAATAAAGCATAGGTAGGGGTTACTTCCCAGTTTAAATAGGCATCGGCAATATAGTCGCGAATAATGTCAGGATCGCTTGAATTAGCACCTATATCACTGAACTTTGTAATATGAATATCAATTCCGCTTTCCCTTTTCCATTGAGCATATGGCAAAAAACTATCATAATATTCATCAGGCATGATACATAACATCAATTCATGTCCATTCTCTTTTCCGTCATATTTATCGTCCAGTACACTCTGGTAGTTAAAAATGAAGTCTTTATAAAGTTGGCCATAAGATGGGGCAATTGGTTTTTGAGATGCTGTTTTTGGATTTATAACTTCTCCAGGCCCATAATTAACACGTATTGTAATCGAAGAGACTACCTGCAACTCCTTTTGTGCAGGATTGTATTGCACGGGGAAAACAGATACACGGGAAATACGAAAATCCCTGAAAACAGATGGTTGGTCCATTTCAATGTACTGGGCAGGGAATGATGCGCTTGAGGCATAAACTTGTGTGTTTTCTGTATAAGGTGTCTGGGGTGAGCCTTCGAGCCAGCTTTCCCTTGCAGGAGGCAGGTAAATGTTTTCAAAGGTTTGTACTTCACCCATTTCCAGAACCTCATAACTAACTCCGGCCTGGTCAGGAATTGCAAGTACTTTTGCAAGGTACGGAACCGCCGGATTGCCTGGATCAGTCATAAAAGATTCTGAAAGCAAATCTATACTCTGATAATTTTTTGAACCGGAAACGAAGGATTTTTTATCGAAACCAAAAATCTCAAATTTAAGAACAGTGCTGCTATTGTCATCACTGACCAAGGTAACTTTGGGTGGTGTTACTGATGTACTTTTTTTGTTTAACGAAACCCATTCGGCCTTGGTAAGGAATGGTATAAATACAATCAACATCACGAGCAGTAATTCTTTTTTCATCATAGTGGTAATTTTTTAATAACTAAAAATGATAAACTTTAACAATTCAACCTGAAAATAATGATTACCAGAGAACAACTTTAGAGGTTCTTTCGCCGGAATCAGATTTAACTTTTATGAAATAAACACCTTTAGCCTGGTTGTTTAAATCAATGTTAACTTTATTATTGAGTGGATATTCCGCATCAAAGGAATACACAATAACATTCATAGCATTCAATACCTCGATTTCTACTTCTTCCATTTTCCGATCAAAATCCACAGTGATCATCCCGGTACTTGGATTAGGATAGATAGCAATTTCATCCAGTTTATCCAGATCATTTATACCTGTGCATGGATCTACATATATTGTTTCCTCAGCGAAGTTTTCACAATCGTTGGAATCTGTATAAGTGTAGGTGATTGTATGTGTACCAGTACCTGCTTCACCAGGATTAAACCAACCATTATCAACACCCGGGCCTGAATACTCTCCACCTTCCGGAGTTCCGCCAGTAAGTTCAAATGAAGGCCAGTCGAGGCAAACCCAATCCCATGGCTCAAGGCTTACAGTCGGCAAATAGCGTGTTATGGCGATTGGGCCGGAAAAACTACCTTGTCCGCAAATGTTTACTCCGGCAACATTCAATGAAGCTACCCCCAGGAAGTCATCCTCCCAATTAACCGTAGCAGTTAATCCTGTTCCGGTTACAGTTCCGGCTTCTGAAGGTTCAAGCAGCCAATCGTAAGTAGTGATTCCGGTTAATCCGTCTGTACTGTACTGAGTATTTCCGGAGTTGGAACATACAAATTCCGGGCCTGTCGGTTCCGGGGCTGATCCCGGCAACGAGGATACATTAATAAAATCTTCAAGAGTCAGTGTATCAGATGAATTTCCGTTTGAAGCGATTAATGATACATCATAAACTCCGGCAGTAGAATACTCGATAACAGGATTTTGCAATATTGATGTAGAAGGTGTACCTCCTTCAAAGGCCCAGTTCCAACTTGTTGAGCCTGTGGATGATTGATCAAAGAAATATACGGATTCGGCTTCACACACTTCAGTAGCACTGGCATTGAAAGATGCATTAAAACCTGCTGGCGGAAGTGTTATATAATCCAGCCAGGCACAATCAGAGCCATTGCTGGCACCATTATCTTTATCATAACTCCATTCAAAAGAATGAATTCCGGCCTCAATCTCATAGGCTTTCCTCATCCATCCAACTTCACCTGCCCATTGGCCTACCTGTTCGCCATCAATATAAAACTTGAGATAATCATAATTATCCTCTGATGAAACTTTTAACCAGAATGAAATGCTGTCTGTACCAATTACTTCATGTTCAAGGTAAAGGTAACTGTTTTGGCTATTTGAAATATCACCAGACTGCGCACTATAAATTCCTTCGAAGGGATTGTCAGTTGTCACATCCCAGTCTGTTGAACCACCTGTTTCCCAGTTAAACAGGCTCATGTCACCTGTTTCCCAATCTTCCAAGAGCAATCCAATGGTAGCAGTAAAATCTTTTTGTACAGAATAAGCTCCTGAAGTAACATCATAGGTAAAGATCACTCCTGTTCCAAGAGTGGCATCCGGTGCTATGGTTAAATTAAATATTGCTTCTTCCATGGATTCTGCCGGAATTATTCCAAAATCGAAGGTGGTATTGTTAAGTGTTATATCACCACATGAACAATTTAGTGAACCTAAGGTTCCGTCAGCCTGGAATGTACCATTATTGAAAGTTGAAATAATCAGGTTAATGGTTTCTCCGGGATCCAGCTGTCCATTGTCATTTCCTCCTGAATCATCAATTGTTATTTCTCCGGCTTCAAGAACAGGAGCATGGCCTGTTATACTGAAATTAGAAGTCCAATTATCTGATCCGTCCGTAGCAGTTACCTCAAAAGTAACATTATGCAGGTCAGGGAGGTTATCAGCAACTTCCCATGCAAATCCATCCGCAACAGCAACTGTAGCACCTGCAGCAACGGTTCCATAGGATTCAGTGTCATCGGTTAATGTGACATACTCATCCGCAGAGGATAAAGTAACCGAAACATTGGTTGCACTCAAAACTCCGATATTTTCAATGGATAAGGAAGCAAGGATGTCTTCTGAAGTTTCCATAATACCGTTTCCGTTTCCTCCTGCATTGTCATTTATTACACAAGTATCGTTGATAACATATGCACCCATGGGTTCAAGCAGGATCATGGTATCCTGGTAAGGGTAAACATCTCCACCACGGACAGTAACGGTTAAAATGTCTGAAGATGCTTCATCAATTTCGAGGTGAACTATACCGGAATCATCAGTTACTCCGCTTGCAAAGATTGTTGGACTTGTAACACAAACAACAGCATCGGAAACCGGTTGGCTGTTGGAGGTATGGTTAACTGAAAACTCAACGAGGTTTAACCCTGTAGGTATAGTATCAGGGTGAATTACAGTTATATCTTGTGGAATATCTTTCCAGATATGTATACTTGGATCGCCCAAAGTAATATAGATCTTATAATGGTAGTTGACCCATGGATCACTGCCACCAAATACGTTGTACATGTACAACCTGCCACGAATAAGGGCCTGTCCGGGAGTATCCATTCCTTCCTGAAACATCCCAACATATATTCCTTTGTCAATCTTATTGTTATAAGTGGTATGGGTATTGGACGACGGCCCGATAAAGGCAGCTGCTCCATATCCATTAGTTAAAGAACCACATTCAACCCAGGCTTCACCAAAACAATTGTTCCCGGAACTTTCGAAATTCGCAACCCCGCATCCAATACTTGTTAAAAACGTAAGTTTTTCTCCATTGGTTAAATCATATACATCATCCGTATCGAAACTGTAACAGTTGGCTGACCAGCCAGAATACCAGCCTTCACCCCTGTAATTCAGATAACTTCTTCCATCATTGACGGTGCCCATGATATCCTGCAGGTCATAGGTGCATCCCCAATTGCTCATCATTTCATCCACCGAGATAAATCCTCCATCAACAAGCATACGTTCAGCCGCAAACTCTTTGGTGGTTACCTGGGAAGTATAAGCATTGTTTGATGCGCAGGTCCCTTTTTTAAACCAGTCTGTTTCAGCAACATATGGTGTTTTTTCATACTTCATATATTTATTGATCATAACCTGCATGCGGTAATCTCCCTGGTTGGTAAAACGCCCTATCATCAGTTCCGGGAAATAATCATTCCCTTCAAGTTCAACGAAGTAATTGTCAGACGGGAAGGTCCAGCCGTCCAGAGTTATCATTTTTTTTGGGAAAGTACCGTCATCTCCAATGATCAATACATGTGTTGGAGGAACCTCCCAGTTGAGGTAGGCATCTTCAATATGGTTTTTAATGATTACCTCATTGTTGGAATTTGCCCCGATATCGCTAAATTTTGTAATATGAATGTCTATACCACTCTGTCGTTTCCATTCAGCATAGGTAAGGAAGCTATTGTAAAAATCATCAGGCATGATGCAAAGCATCAGTTCATGACCATCTTCTTTACCACCGTAAGATTTTTCTAAAACACTCTTATAGTTAAATATGAAACTGTTGTATAACTTACCAAAAGATGGTGCAATTGGCCGTTTTGCACTTGTTTTCGGATTTATCACCTCCCCGGCGTTGTAATTAATTTTTACCGTTATGGATGAAACAAGTTCAAGCTCCTTTTTGACGGGATTATAACGAACAGGGAATACGGATAAACGCGAAATCCTGAAATCACGAAACACAGAAGGTTCATCCATTTGTGCAAAACTACCCGGATAGCTTTTATCCGATCCGTAGATTGTTGGATTTTCAATGTAAAGTGTTTCTGTTGACCCTTCTATCCAGCTTTCACGTGCAGGTGGCAGGTTGAAATTGTTAAATGTATGTATTTTACCAGTTTCGAGCACTTCAACTGAAGCTACTGCCTGGTCGGGTATAGCCAGGACCTTTGCAATATAAGGTACTGCCGGATGGCCCGGACTCGTTGCAAACGATTCAGTTAACAGGTCAATTTGTTGATAGTTCTTACTACCCGCAACAAAATCTATTTGTTCAAAACCTGAAAACTCAATCCTTACAACTGTGCTGTTATTGTCATCACTCACCAGAGTAACAGTTGGTGGTTTTGGCGATGTATTTTGTTTGTTAACTGGTATCCATTCGGCTTTCAGGAGGAATGGGGCAATCAAAAATGTTAAAAGGAATAAATATTTTCTAAACATGTTACAATTGTAATTAATATTCTTTTGATCAATTTTATTACTACTCGAATTATTCTGAATTACCATAAAACAAGCTTTTCTGTTAATTCAAAATTTTCAAATTTGATTCTTATAAAATAAACACCTTTTGTAAGGTCACTTAAATCAATGCGTAGATTTTTACCGGGCAGGGTTTTTATTGACTTTGAATACACCACATCCTTGAGGGTATTCACAACGATAACTTCATTCGGGCAAATATAGTTATTAAAATCAATAGTAACCATACCAGTTGTTGGATTTGGGAACAAATGAATATCTTCAGCATTACCATATTCTCCAATTCCGGTACAAATTATACATTCCACATCGAATCCCTCAGAAAACTCGCCTTCACCACATTCTTCATTTACACCACAAACTGTAATTGTTGCTGTACCTACATAATTTGTTGTCCATTGGACATAGGCTATTGTATCATTACCTGCAATAAAGCCGGCTTCTACCGGATTGATCTCCCATTGGTAGGTGTTAGCATAATTCACGCTTGTTATGGTATAAGCGGATGCAGGAGTGATATTGGTACATACCTCATCCTCTCCTTCGGGAGTAGGGGGAATTTCAGGACTTGGTATAACTACCATATAATCTTCAAGGGTTAAAGTGCTGAATTCTACTCCGTCAGACACGGTAAGGGTAACATCAAACACGCCCGGATCAAAATAGACAACCTGTGGGCTGTGAAAGGTGGAAGTCGGCGGTGAACCCCCTTCAAACTCCCATTCCCAGCTTACTGGATTTCCAAATGAACTGTCATAAAATTCGACTATCTCCACTGTACACACATTGGTGGCACTGGAAAAGAAATAGGATTGAAGTTCCATAGGAAATCCTAAGTATTCCAGGTATGCAGACATCAGCTCCTCTTTTGTTGACGGTTCTTCCCCATCAACTAAACCACCAAATTCATATGAGATCCCTATTGTTCTGTAATCGCCTGCATCATTAGCAACACCTACTCCATCCTGACTTGAGCTTTCAAAGATCTTTACTGCTGTCCCAACAGGCTCTATTTGATCTATCCAGTAGGAACCCCCGCTGTAAGAAAATGACATCCCTTCTGTAAACGTATCCGGAATTCCTATAACTTGATACATACTGGATACTCCTCCCGACGAGCCATTGAGGGAAAACATAGGATGTACTGTTGTTTGCAGATCCCAGTCCCAGGTTTCACCTCCTTCCATATAAAGGGAGCCACCATTGTTGAGGTATTCGGCCAGCTGGTCTCCTTCTGATGAGTTTAATTCATAGTTGTCAGGGAATGATCCGAGACAAACAAAAATTATGGAGTATAAATTGAGGTCCTCCGGAAAATCCGAAAGCGTTTCAAAGGTTAAGTCCAATGTTGACAAGGCTACCTCCATCTCAGGGGCCGAATTGCTGCTTTCAGCAAGGTCAAGAATGAGAACAGGAATTTGACCCACATAAACTGAAGGTTCTCCCGTACATCCAATACTGAGATCTGCTGTGACCGTCAATATAAATTCTGCGGGATGCCCGCTGGGGGTGTTGGGAGCAGCGCTCGCAGTGAATATGGCAAGGCTTGTCAGCCCTCCAGGGATTTCACCAAAGCTTGCCGTATCAATTTCTACTGTTATGTATGGATCAATTATGGATAATTCTCCAATACAATTTATAGCACTTGATGATCCGGAATTTTCAATGATAATGTTTAATTCCACAGTTTCTCCGGGATCGAAGGTACCATCGTTATTTCCCAAAGGATCAGTAATAAATAATTCAGCATATTCAAGGACAGGAGCATGAGCAGTAATATTGATATAACTGGTCCATGATAATGAGCCACTCGTGGCAACGACCTCAAAGGAAACACTTTCCAGGTCAGGAATATTTTCAGCTACTGAATAGGCAAATCCATCATCAATTACTATTGTTGAACCTGCAGCAATATTTCCATAGTCAGCTGTACTGTCCGTTAAAGTTACGTAAGGACTTTCAGTACTAATTGAAACACTTACATCATTAGCCTGAACAATACCCACATTGGCCATGGTAATGCTCAACAGATTTGATTCACCATAGTCAAGAAGCCCGTTGCCATTACCTCCTTCAGTGTCATTAATGGTGTAAGAATCTTTAATTACATAAGGACCAGTTGCAGGTATAACCGGTAAAATATCCTGGGTAGTGTATACATTTCCACCCCTGACAGTTATATCAAATGTGTCCAGTTCCTCGGTATACAAATCAATATAGATTTTTCCACTCTCATCCGTAGTACCGGCATAGAAAAAATCTTCATTTGTTACAGCAACAACTGCATTGGGAACTACCTGATTATTTTCTGTATGAGTAACAGTAAATTCAACCGTATTGTTACCAATGGGGATGGTGGCAGGGTATAGAACAGTTATGGCCTTTGGAAAGTCTTTCCATATATGAATACTTGGATCACCCAGTGTGAGATAAATCCTGTAATGATAGGCCACACTGCTGGTATTTCCAAACACATTATACATATAGAGCCTTCCACGAATAAGGGCCTGGCCAGGTGTATCCATCCCTTCAGGGAACATTCCCTGATATATACCTTTATCAATTTTATTATTGTAGGTTGTATGCGTGTTTCCGGCCGGACCGATAAATGCACACGCTCCTTTAGGATCCGATAATGAACCTGCTTCCATCCACGCTTCTCCAAAACAATTTCCTGTTGCAAACATGGCAACGCCACATCCTATACTTGTCACAAATGTGAATTTGTTTCCATTGTTAATGCTGGGAATGTCGCCTACTCCCATGGGTGTACAAGAGGCCCACCAGCCGCTTGACCAACCTTCACCCCTGTAATTCAAATAGCTTCGACCTTCGTTGATGGCAGCAATAACATCCTGAACACTGTAAGTACATCCAGGATCACTCATCATTTCATCTACCTGAATGAACTCTCCATCGACAAGCATTCGTTCGGCGGCAAACTCTTTCGTGGTGACCTGGGAAAGATAAGCATCGTTTGAGCAGCATACTCCCTTTTTGAACCAGTCGGTATCTGTAGTATCAGGAGTTTGCTCATAGATCATCAGCTTATGAAGCATTACCTGTAGTGCGTAATCGCTCCAGACAGTGATCCTTCCCAGCATCATTTCCGGGAAATAGTCCCCTCCTTCAAGTTCAACAAAATAATTTTCGCTTACATAACTACCTGAGTAAGTATATGGGAAAACGCCGCCATCACCTACAAATAAAACATAAGTGGGTGGAACATCCCAGTTCAGATAGGTATCTTCGATGTGATTTTTAATGATGACCTCATCATCAGCATTAGCTCCTATATCGCTGAATTTTGTAATATGGATATCCACACCACTTTTCCTTTTCCAGTCGGCATAAGGTTGAAAACTGTCATAGAAATCATCGGGCATTATACACAGCATAAGCTCTCCCGCATCTTCCTTTCCACCGAATGATTTTTCCAAAACACTCTGGTAGTTGAATATAAAACTGTCGTATAGTTTACCGAAAGATGGAGATATAGGCCTTTTAGGACTTGTTTTTGGATTCACCACTTCACCTTTCCCATAGTTTATCCGAACGGTAATGGATGAAATAACTTCAAGTTGCTTTTTAGCTGAATTATATCTCATTGGAAATACTGATAAACGGGAGATCCTGAAATCACGAAAAACTGAGGGTTGATCCATTTGGGCAAAGTTGGCTGGATAGCTTTTGTTCAATCCATAAATTGCATAATTTTCCAAAAATGGAGTTTCCGGGGTTCCTTCAATCCAGCTTTCCCTGGCAGGAGGAAGGGAAATGTCAGCAAATGTCTGAACTTCTCCTGTTTCCAGGATTTCAACTGTTGCAACTGCATCATCGGGGATGGCCAGTACTTTTGCAATGTATGGCAATTCCGGAAATCCGGGTTCAGTTGTGAAAATATCGTTGAGCAGGTCAACTTTTTGATACTGCTTACTATCGGTACTGAGTTCTTTAATTTCAAATCCGCTGATATCAATTCTGACGACCGTGCTGTTTTGATCATCGCTCAACAAAGTAACTTCCGGAGGAGACGGGGTACTGGCCTGTTTATTCAGTGATACCCAATCAGCTTTACAGAGAGTTGCAAGTAATAGTAAGGATGAGAGAAAGAATATAGATTTAACATTCATTACATTAGATTTTATTAAAGTATTAAAGCACATAAGCATCAAAATTACTGGATAATAACCCGTAACAACTTTTGTTTTTGATTGGTTTTCAACCTGATGAAGTAAATCCCTTTTGAAAGATGGCTCAGGTTTATATTGAGTTGTCTTTCTGACAGATCTTTTTCAAGCTCAGAGTAAACAATCGTATTGGTAACATTCAGTACTTTGATATCAATGTAAATTGCATCATGATCAAACCGAACAGTTAGTTCACCATTTGAAGGATTTGGAAATACAGTAATTCCTGATGGATCGGAAAGATCATCAATCCCGGTGCAAGGATCCACCCAGATTGTTTCTATTGCGAAGTTTTCACAATCGTTTGGATCAACATAAGTATAGGTGATGGTATGTTCGCCCAGACCAGCAATTCCAGGATCAAACCAACCATTATCTACACCTGGCCCTGAATATTCGCCACCTTCGGGTAGCCCACCTGATAATTCAAATGCATCCCAATAAACACAAACCATATCAAATGGTTCTATAGTGACTTCGGGTAAAAATATTGTTATGTTTACAGGATCTGAATACGGGCCTGTTCCACAAACATTTTCACCGGCAACTTTCAGGGTAACCTCTCCAGTGAACCCATAATCCCAAATTATATTTGAGGTCAAACCAGTGCCGACTACATTCCCGGCGTTAGATGGTTCAAGCAACCAATCATAATTACTTATTCCGGTCAAACCAGTTGTACTGTAACTTGTGCTACCCGAGCTGCCACACACTGCTGTCGGGCCGCTAGGCGTTGGTGCAGTTTCAGGTAGTACAGATACTGTAATGTAGTTGTCAAGAACAAATGTATTTGAGGTTGAACCGTTGGAAACAGTCAATGATACATCATATATACCAGGAGATGTATATTGGACAACAGGATTTTGCAATGTGGATGTAGCAGGAGTTCCGCTTTCAAATGTCCAGTTCCAACTTGTCACACCAGGGGATGATTGATCATTGAAATTTATTGTGCCATCTTCACAAACTTCTGTAACATTGGCAGAAAAAGAGGCCTGAAGTACTGATATTGGCAATATAATATTATCTACCCAGGCACAATCGGAACCAGAAGTATAAAAGTAACTTTTGTCATAATCCCATTTAAAAGTATGGCTGCCTGCTGAAACAGCATACGCTTTCCTTATCCATCCAACTTCACCAGACCATTGGTCCATCAGAATATCATCAATTGTAAACTTAAGGTAGTCACTATATTGTTCTGACGAAACGTATATCCAGAATGAAATACTATCAGGATTTAAAACCTCATATTGAAGACTAAGATAAGTGTTTTGGTTATTTGAAATATCACCAGATTGAGCACTATAACTACCTTCGAATGGAAAGTTTGATGTAACATTCCAGATTGATGAACCACCGGATACCCAGTTATACTGAGTCATATCTCCTGTTTCCCAATCTTCAAGTATCAAGCCGATGGTTGTAACAAATTCTTTTTGATCATGGTACCCACCTGAAGTAACTTCATACATAAGATTTACATCTGTTCCGAGGGGAACATTTGAAGCTACTGTTGCATTAAATATCGCTTGTTCCATTGTTCCGGCCTGTATTACACCGAAATCGTGAATGGTGTTATTCAGGGTTAATAATCCACTGGAACAATCGAGTGTTCCCACCGCTCCGTCGGCCTGGAATGTACCATTATTATGTGTCGAAATGATCAGGTTTACCGTTTCACCCGGATCAAGACGACCGTTTGCATTCCCATTTGAATCATCGATAGTTAAAGAGCCGGTTTCGAGTATTGGTGCATGGCTTTTAATATTGAAAAAAGAGGTCCAATTTTCCGAACCATCTGAAGCTGTCATTTTAAAAATGACATTGTGCAAATCAGGGATGTTGTCAGCAACTTCCCACTCAAATCCTTCAGGTATAACACTGGAAGTGCCGACCGCTATGGATCCATAGGATTCAGTGCTGTCGGTTACAGTGATATATTCATCAGAAGTTGATACGGTAACTGAAACATTATCAGCGCTTGTAATGCCTATGTTTTTAATTGTCAAAGAAGCGTTAATATCTTCAGATGTTTCCATAATGCCGTTACCATTTCCGCCGGTAAAATCAACAATAGCACATGAATCATAGGTTACATATGGGCCTGAAGGTGGAATAACCTCAAGGGTGCCCTGAAAAGGATATACATTACCCCCCGTGATTGTAACAGTTAACAATTCCGGATCTGAGGTTGTAATTTCAAAAAAAGCAGCTCCTGAAGCTTCGGTTGTTCCTGTGGTGAAAACTTCGTTTCCGGTAACACAAACAATGGCATTTTCAACTGGTAGCCCTGTTGAAGTATGGGTTACAGTAAATTCAACATAATTGCTTCCTAAAACAATAGTTGGTGAATAATCAACAGTTACATCCAGGGGTACATCCTTCCATATATGTATGCTGGGATCTCCCAGGACACAATAAATCTTATAATGGTATTCAACAAAAGGATCGCTATTTCCAAAAACATTGTACATATATAGCTTTCCTCTTAATAATCCCTGTCCAGGAGTATCAAGCCCTTCCTGGAACATTCCCGTATAAATGCCTTTATCAATTTTATTGTTATAGGTTGTGTGTGTATTTGATGTTGGACCTATAAATGCAGCTGCACCTGCGGGGCTTGAAATTGATCCAGTTTCCATCCACTCCTCCCCGAAACAATTTCCCCATTCTGCAGCGAAATTGGCTACTCCACATCCAATGCTTGTAACAAATGTAAACTTCTGCCCATTATTTAATGAAGAAACCTGATAAACCCAAAAATCGTAACAGGTGGCATACCATCCTTCATACCATCCTTCTCCCCTGTAATTCAAATGGCTCCTTCCATCGTTTATAGCATTTATTATGTCATTGGAATTGTAGGTGCACCCAGGATCGCTCATCATTAAATCAACAGAAGCAAAACCTCCATCTAATAACATTCGTTCAGCAGCAAATTCCTTGGTTGTTACTTGAGAAGTATATAAATTATTAGAACAACAGGTTCCTTTCTTGAACCAATCAGTATTGGTTGTATATGGAGTTTCTTCATATTTCTTAAGCTTATTAAGCATTATCTGCATTCCATAATCACTCTCATGAGTTAACCTGCCGATAAATAGTTCGGGGAAGTAATCATTGCCATCAATTTCTACAAAATGGTCTTCATTTGCAAAAGTCCACCCATCCAGGGTTACATTTTTTTTCGGGAAAATACCATCGTCACCAACCAATAATATATAGGTTGGAGGAACTTCCCAATTGTGGTATGCATCAGCAATATGGTCTTTAATAATTCCAGCATCATATGCATTTGCCCCAATATCACTGAATTTTGTAATATGAATATCTATTCCGCTCTGGCGTTTCCATTCGGCATAAGATAGGAAACCGTTGTAATAATCATCCGGCATGATACAAAGCATCAATTCATGGCCGTCTTCTTTTCCGCTATAAGAATTCTCCAGAACACTTTGGTAGTTAAAAATAAAATCCTTATAAAGCTGGCCGAAAGATAGGGCAATTGGTCGTTTAGCACTAGTTTTCGGATTTACAATTTCACCTTTTCCGTAGTTTATTCGAACGGTAATGGATGAAAGGACCTCAAGTTGCTTATTTGCCGAATTATAACGCATTGGGAAAACCGATAAGCGGGAGATCCTGAAATCACGAAAAACAGAAGGTTGATCCATCTGGGCAAAGTTGACTGGATAGCTTTTGTCCAATCCATAAATTGCCGGGCTCTCCATATATGGTGTTTCCGGATCTCCTTCAATCCAGCTTTCCCTTGCCGGAGGTAAGGAGATATCAGAAAATGTTTGAACTTCTCCGGTTTCCAGAACTTCTACACTTACACCTGCATCATTTGGTATGGCCAAAACTTTGGCAATGTAAGGCAATTCGGGATATCCGGCTTCCGTTGTGAAAATTTCATTCAGTAGATCAACTTTTTGATATTGTTTATTCTCAGTGCTGATTTCTTTAATTTCAAATCCTTTGATATCGATCCTTACAATAGTACTGTTATGATCATCACTTATTAGAGTAACTTCAGGAGGAGACGGGGTTGAAGCCTGTTTAGTGAGTGGTACCCAATCAGCTTTACAGAGGATCGTTAAAAATATGAATAAAGGCAGTATAAGTAAAGATCTATAATTCATTAAAGTAAATTTTATTTAAAATTTTAAAGCACATGAGGCAAAAAATTAGTGTAGTATTATCCGTATCAATTTCTCCTTTTTGTTGGTTTTTAACCTGATGAAATAAACACCTTTTGCCAAATGGCCCAGGTTTAAATTGAGTTCTCTCTCCGTGAGGTCTTTTGCAATTTCGTTATATACAACTGTGTTGGTAACATTAAAAATTTTAATATCCACAAATTTTGCATCGTGATCAAACCGAACAGTTAGTTCACCATTTGAGGGATTTGGATAAACAGTAATTCCTGATGGATCGGAATTATCATCAATCCCAGTACATGGATCCACCCAAATTGTTTCCGTAGCATAGTTTTCACAATTATTAGGATCAAAATAAGTGTAGGTAATCGTATGTTCACCTAAACCTGCTGTACCCGGGTCAAACCAACCATTGTCAATTCCCGGCCCTGAATATTCGCCACCTTCCGGCATTCCTCCTGCAAGTTCAAAAGCGGGCCAGTCGACGCAAACCCAATCAAAGGGTTCAATTGTGACTTCAGGAAGGTAAAGTGTAATGTCAAGAACATCCGAATATGGACCCAGTCCGCAATCGTTCTCACCTGCGACTTTAAGCGTTACATCACCGAGGTAACCGTTTGTCCAGAAGATGGAAATTGCCTGTCCGTTACCGGAAACTGTTCCTGCTTCGGCAGGTTCAAGCAGCCAGTTGTAGGTCGAAATATCCGGCAATCCGGTGGTAGTGTAGTCAGTGTTGATCCCGTTTGCACAAACTTCTGTTAATCCGGCAGGAACAGGAGGTGTTCCTGGGATAGACAATACATAGATTAAGTCTGTTTGGGTATAGGTGCTGGTATCAATTCCATCGGATACAGTGAGTGTTACATCAAATGTTCCGGGATCCATATAAGCAACGGAAGGATTCTGATAAGTGGAGGTTTCAGGCATACCCCCTTCAAATGTCCACAACCAGCTCACAATTTCCCCAGAGGAAAGATCATAAAAATCTACTACATCTTCTGTGCATACTTCGACAGCACTTGAGCTGAACAGGGCCTGCACCGATAATGAAATCCCCAGGAAGTTAAGGTATTGGGCCATTAACTCTTCTTTGGTTGAAGGAAATGTCCCATCCGTTAATCCACCAAATTCATGGGAAGTACCTATGGTTTTGTAGTCTCCGTCATCATAGGCTACACCGGTTCCATACAAAGGAGATGCATTATCAAATATTTTTATTGCAGATCCTTCGGGTTCAATATGGTCCATCCAGCTGTTATCACCATTGTAATTAAAGGACATACCTTCAGTAAAGGTGCCGTCCTGTCCTACCACTGTACTCATATCACTTGAACCGTCAGCAGTTGGATTGATACTAAACATGGGATGAACAGCAGTTTGTGAGTTGTAATACCAGGTATCCCCGCCTTCCATGTAAATTGATCCTCCGTTGTTCAGGTAGTCTGCCAGAATCTGGCCTTCGTTAGAGGTCAATACATGGTTATCTGCAAAGATGCCAAGGCAGACAAATATTACCCGGTATAAATTCAGATCGGGTGGAAAAGAAGGAACTGTTTCAAAAGTAATCCCTTGTGCTTCCAGGGCTGTTTCCATAGCAGGCGCTGAATTGCTGTTTTCATCAAGATCAAGGATAAGGACAGGTATTTGCCCAACAATTACAAATGGATCACCTGAGCAGCCAATACCCAGATCAGCAGTTACCGTTAAAAGAAACTCGGCCAGGTATCCTGCCGGTGTGCTGATGTCGGCACTGGCACTGAAAACCGCACTAGTCACTGAACCTCCGGCAATATCATTGTAAATTGCCTGTGTAGTGTTAAGTGTAACAAATGGATCAATTATTTCAATGTCCCCAATCACATTTGTGGCCGTAGAAGTACCTGAATTCTCGATGCTTATGATCAGATCAACAGTTTCTCCCGGATCAAATGTTCCGTCATTATTTCCCAAAGGATCACTTATAGATATATCATCATAAACAAGTACCGGAGCATGGGCCTCAATAAATATGTAACTTGTCCAGGTTAGGGAGCCACTTGTTGCCAGAATTTCAAATGAAACGGGTTCAAGGTCAGGGATATCGTTGGCTACGGAATAAGCAAAGCCATCTGTCACCACAGAAGTGGATCCAGCAGCAATGTTCCCGTAATCAGCAATGCTATCGGTGAGTGTAATATATGGGTTGCTGGTACTAAGGCTTACAATTACATTGTTAGCCTGGTTGATCCCTACATTGGCCATGGTGATGCTTAATAGATTTGTTTCTCCATAATCCAGCATGCCGTTGCCATTGCCTCCCAAAGCATCATTGATTGTATAGGAATCCTTTATTACGTAAGGTCCGGTTGCAGGTGCAACAATTAATGTCCCCTGGAAAGGATATACATCTCCGCCGCGAACAGTAACATTAAATGTATCAAGATCCAATACATTGATGTCGATATAAGCTTTGCCGTATTCATCAGTGTATCCGGCCTCAAAAAAGTCATTCCCGCTAACGCATACTACTGCATTTACAACAGCCTGGGAATTGGATGTATGTATAACAGTAAACTCAACCGTGTTGTTCCCTATAGGAATGCTTGAAGGAAATTCCACATCAATCTCTTTTGGAATATCTTTCCATACGTGAATACTGGCATCTCCCAGGGTGAGGTACTTCCGGTAATGGTTCTCCACCGAAGAGGTATTTCCAAAAACATTGTACATGTAGAGTCTGCCTCTAACAAGTGCCTGTCCGGGGGTATCCATCCCTTCCTGGAACATACCCACATAAATTCCTTTATCAATCTTATTGTTGTAGGTTGTATGGGTATTTCCACAGGGACCAATAAAAGCACATGCACCTTTGGGATTGGATAATGTGCCTATTTCCATCCATGCTTCACCAAAGCAATTTCCGCTGCTGAACATGGCTACACCGCAACCTATGCTGGTAACAAAAGGAAATCTTGGTCCGTTTGTGAGTATTTCAACATCGGAGATATTCATTGGGGTACAACTGGCCCACCATCCGCTCGACCAACCTTCTCCACGGTAGTTCAAATAACTCCTTCCTTCATTAATGGCTGCAACAACATCCTGTACACTATACGTGCATCCCGGATCGCTCATCATCTCATCCACAGAAATAAATCCTCCGTCAATGAGCATACGATCAGCTGCAAACTCCTTGGTGTACACTTGTGAAGCATAAGCATCGTTTGAACAACAGATACCTTTCATGAACCAGTTTGTATCGGATGTATCGGGTGTTTGTTCATATATGGTAAGCTTGTTAAGCATTACCTGCAATGCATAGGCACTTTGAATGGGGAGCCTTCCGATCATCAGCTCGGGGAAATAGTCATCGCCTTCAAGTTCAACAAAATAGTTCTCGTTACCGCTTGAATATACAGGGCATACACCACCATCACCTATAAGTAGAACATAGGTTGGGGGAATGTCCCAATTAAAATAGGCATCTTCAATGTGGTTTTTAATGATAGAAGGTTCATTGGGATTTGCTCCTATATCACTGAATTTTGTAATATGAATATCTACGCCGGTTTGTTTTTTCCAGCTGGCATAGGGCAGAAAGCTGTCAACAAAATCATCAGGCATGATACATAGCATCAGTTCTCCTGCATCTTCTTTGCTTTCAAAAGATTTGCTTAGTTCATCCTGGTAGTTGAAAATAAATGATTTGTAAAGTTTGCTGAATGAAGAACTGATGGGCTTTTTACCACTTGTTTTTGGATTTATTCCCGATCCCTCATTGTAGTTAATACGAACTGTAACTGAAGAAACAACCTCCAGTTGTTTTTTTGATGGAGAATAACGAACGGGAAATACCGAAACGCGAGAGATTCGGAAGTCCCGAAAAACAGCAGGTTGTTCCATGCGGGCAAAACTGCCGGGATAATTTTTCGAAGAACCATAGACTTCCTGGTTCTCAACATAGAGTGTTTCGGGAGATCCTTCCACCCAACTTTCTCTTGCAGGTGGCAGCAGAATGTTTGAAAAGGTTTGAACCTCTCCTGTTTCAATCACTTCAATTGAAATGCCTGCCTGATCCGGTATGGCCAATACTTTTGCTATATATGGAACCTCAGGTGAGCCCGGGTCAACGGTAAAGGATTCCGACAACAGGTCTATCCTTTGATATTGCT
Source organism: uncultured Bacteroidales bacterium (assembly GCA_964421215.1). GTDB lineage: Bacteria > Bacteroidota > Bacteroidia > Bacteroidales > JAADJA01 > JAADJA01. The sequence continues at coordinate 57,888 of CAYQWA010000001.1, forward strand.
TCGATGCGGTGTTTAATTGATTCAGGTGGAATCCATATAAGTCAACTTTTAATACAGCTCCTGAATTGTCATTACTTAATAAAGTGATTTTAGGAGGTGCTGGCGTGCTTTGTTTGCCAAATGGGATCCATTCAGCTTTTACAATGAATGAATGAAGAAATATAACAGCCAGTAGTAAGTGAACTTTCTTTTTCATCGCAGTAAATTTAGTATGTAACACCAATTAACAATTTACTGAATCTTAGCCTGATAAAATTAATTATTAAGAATAATTTTTGCCAGTTTTTCAGTCTTTCCCGTTTTTATCCTGATGAAATAAATACCATTTGAAAGGCCTTTCAGATCCATGGTAAGTTGTTTACCTGATATATCCTTTTTCCTTTCGGTATAAACCACAATGTTTTTTGTATTAATTACCTCTATATCCGCAAATCCTAAATCATGATCAAAATGAACAACAAATTCTCCATTGTTTGGGTTCGGGAAAACAGAAATACCTGTTTGGTCGATCATTTCATCAATTCCAACACATGGATCAACCAATATGGTTTCTGTCGCAAAGTTTTCACAACCATCAGGATCGGTATAAGTGTAAGTTATCGTATGTGTTCCTATGCCTGCAACAGAGGGAGTAAACCAACCATTCTCAATACCGGGGCCCGAGTACTCTCCATCTTCAGGCAAACCTCCGCTTAGTTCAAATGCCGGCCAGTCGACACAAACCCATTCAAACGGTTCCAGGGTAACTTCGGGCAGGTAAAGTGTTATTTCCAGAGCATCCGAGTAAATTCCTGTTCCACAATTGTTTTCTCCGGCTACTTTTAAGGTTACATCTCCGGTATATCCATCTGTCCAGAAAACATCAGCATTTAATCCGCTGGGCGTTACATTGCCCGCCTCAGCCGGCTCAAGCAGCCATTCATAATCCGTAATTCCGGGAATGCCTGATGTGCTGTAGGTTGTAAAACTTTCATTTGCACAAACCGTAGTCAGGCCAGTTGGTACAGGAGCCTGTCCTGGTGCGGTTATTACTGAAATGTAATCTTCCATCAGCAATGTGTTGGTTTCACTGCCATTTGATATGGTTAAGGACACATCAAAAATTCCTGCGCTGCTATATTCTACAACAGGATTTTGCTGCGTAGAAGTATTCGGCGTTCCACCTTCAAAAGTCCAATCCCAGCTTATGGTAGTCACCGGAGATTGATCGGTGAATGTAACAGATGCCCCTTCACAAATCTCGGTTTCATCAGAAATAAATGAAGCTTCATAAACTGCAACAGGGAAAATAATAAAATCAAGCCAGGCGCAGTCATTTCCGCTCGATAGGCTTTCATCTTTTTCATAAGCCCATTTAAAGGTATGAACTCCTTCATCGATCAGGAATGCAGAGCGGGTCCATTCCGTTTCTCCGGTCCATGATGATATTTCAACATCATTCATGTAGAATTTAAGGTAATCATAACCGGACTCTGAAGAAACTCTTGTCCAGAACGACAGGGTGTCGGAGCCAAACACTTCGTATTCAATACTAATAAAACTGGTTTGATCATGATCAACAGTCCCTGATTTTGCACAGAAACCTCCTTCATAAGGGCTTTGTGTTGAGACATCCCAACCAACTTCACCTCCGGTTGTCCAGTTAAACATGCTCATATCACCTGTTTCCCAATCTTCAACCACCATGCTTAAGATGGTAGGAAAGTTTTGTATGAGGTTATATCCTCCGGAAGTAACTTCATATAAAAATTCAACATAGGTTCCTGCAGGTGCATTATCGGCAACAGTTACATTGAACATGGCTTCTTCCATCAAACCTGCACCAATATCATAAAAGTTAAACGATGAATTGTTTAAGGTTATGTATTCACTCAAGCACGTGACCGTACCGGTGGTATTGGAAGCTACATACGAGCCGCTGTTTATGGTTTGAATTATCATGTATGCTGTTTCGCCCGGATCTAGCCGTCCATTGGCATTCCCGATGTAATCATCCATAAACATGGCGCCCAGTTCAAGATTCGGAGCATGGCCGGTTATGGTCAGGTCCGACACCCATGTAGATGTACCATCGGTAGCGCTCATTTCAAAAAGCACATTATGCAAATCGGGGATGTTATCAGCTACGTTCCAGGCAAAAGCATCAGCAACAACAGCGGTAGTACCGGCAGGTATTGCTCCGTAATTCTCCATGCTGTCTGTAACGTTCACATATGGATCAACAGAGGTTAATTTCACGTCAATATTGGATGCATCTTCAACACCTATGTTTTCAACAGTCAAGGAGGCCAGTATGGATTCAGAAGTTTCCATAATTCCATTTCCGTTGCCGGTGGCATCATTTAAAGAAATGGAGCTTTGTACAACATATGGCCCGGTGGAAGGCAACACACTTGCAAAGCCTTCATACCTGAAATAATTTTGTTTTGTTACGATAACCATAACCTGGTCGGGAGGTGTTTGAGGAGGGATAGTTATTGAGACCGGACTTCCGGTACCCGTTCCTGTTCCGATAAGTTCCCCATTAACACTTAAACCGATTAAAGCACCTTCGTCAGCAGTAACCTCAAAGGTAGTTTCTCCCATGTACAGATAAGGGATGTGCGACACCGTGAGAGTTTGCGGTACTTCGGAAAATACAGTTGTAAACGCATCTCCATGGTGATGGTACAGGTGATAGGTTGCCACCTTATATTCTGAAAGGGATGGCCATGATGAAGGAGCCAGGAAATATTTTCCGGCTACTGCAGCAAAAGCAGGTAAAATCCCTCTTGGTTCGGGAGTAATTACATTGTCAGGCATAAAATCAGGCCACATATAATCATAAGCTCCCAAAACATATACATCATTTACGAATGAATAGTTAATTTCTGACGCTGCATTAATACCAAAACAACCGGAGTTTTCATCTTTATGTGTGTAGCGATGGAATTTTTCAGCAAACACCTCGGTTCCAAAATTAAATTTACCGGTGAGGCAATCTGTCGACCAGACAAATGTAAGTTCGGTATTGGTCAGGTTGTTCATACTTGCAATGGTGTAAGCAGGAGTTCCCCAACCTATTTCTGATCCATGGTCACGATGCTGGATCATAAAGGCACCATCGTTTATGGCTACTGTTATGGAATCGCCGGTTCCACCTTCCCAACCTCCCAGCACATCAGGTGTAGCTGGAATATAACCCAAACCATCAGGGCCAAAATAATCCACAATGGCGTCAGTATTTTCTGCTGTGGACCAAACGGTGCCCGGAGTTCCGCTAACTATATCGTTTATCCTAACCGGATTTTTTCCAAGTTCTTCCCTCCAGAAGCCTCCAATTATTTCAGCAGTAAGCTGGAACCAGCTTTCGGTTTGCCAGCCAAGTGTGGTTATTGGGTGATTGTAAAAGCTTGATTCCAGAGGAGGGGCTGTTTCATAGTCTACGAATTTCGATACCATTACCTGCAACATAAATTCGTCCAGTGCAGTTATTCTGGCCATGGTTATATCAGGAAGATCATTCCCTGTTACATCTCCAAAAATGTTATCAGAAACACAATACGTATCCCACACAGGTGAAGTTATGCGGTTGGCTGCATCGGTACCGTAATCACCAAGAAGCAGACAAGCCGAAGGCACAATATCCCACGTAGCATAAGCATCATCAATGTAATCTTCAATGAGTGTGGCCGAGTTGCCTCCAATTTCTGCTAATGTAACAACCTGGGTTATAATGCCCTGGGCTGTCCGGAATGCTTTTATGGTATCCGCATATTGCTGAAACTCCATATCATTGGGTGTGATGATCAGGTAATCACAACCGGTATCATCCGTGAGTTGAATGGTATGGTTATAGTCTGTTTTAGGCAATGAATTATAATTCAATAAAATGTCGGAGAAGATAGGATCCCACCAGCGGCTTCTTAATCTGTCATCACCAAACTGCCCGCTGCCACCATCAAAACTAATTTCAACCTTAATTTCGTGATAAACGATCAATTGTTTAGTTACAGGATTGTACTGAAATGGAGTTATTCCAAGCATAACTACATCAACTCCCCTGATTACATCGGGCTCTGATAGCTCAATTGACACTTCCGGGAAAAATTTGTTTTGGGAATAAATGGTTTCATTTTTATAGTATTCAAGTGGCCCTTTTTCAGTGGCTTTAGGAATGCGGAAAGATGGAGCAATATGAACATCTTCAATCGTTTCGGTGCTGATTGAGGTGATGTTCATGCTTATTCCTGCACCCTGTGGTATAGCGATGTACCTACCGGAAGCTGGCAGGTTAGGGCTTCCTTCATCAGCCGGAAGAAAATTCCCCGCCAATTCAATATTTTGAAAAGTTTCGCCTTTGATATCAATGTCCGACAGCGAAAATTTATTTATGGAATAGCTAACTACAAGCTGTTGATCAGATTGGGATTCAACATAATAACCAGTCTTTTTGTTGGTATTTGAAAAATTATATTCATCTGCAACAGTAACTGCTGAAAAAAGACAAAGTAAACCAATAAGGGCAAGACTTAATCCAGCTTTAACATGTGTAAAATAGGGAAAGTAAAGAATGTTCATCATAGTTTTATTTTGTATATTCTGACCTGAAATAGAGTATAAAAACAAAAATAGATATTTTATTATATACTCATATCAATCATTAAATATGTGTCTTTAAATGGTTTAATTTATTTAATTGACATAATTTCCATTAAAACAGTTGCAAATTGTACCTATTTAATATATAGGGGAGGTAATTCTGAGGGGGGATGAAATTCTATTCAGACTTAATTTTTAACCAATTTTCTGCATAATCTGGTCTTACCATCTGAAATATTTATGAGGTATATTCCGGGAGGAAAATGATCAGGAGAGAGGGTAAACGTATTTGTTCCGGACCACCCTTTTATTTGTTTCAATTCATATACGAGTTCCCCGGATAAGCTGGTAATTTCTATGGATAAATTTTCCGGTTTTTGAAGCGTAACGTTTAGATTTATATTATCAGTTGAGGGATTAGGATAAATCCGGGAAGCTGTAAAGCTTTCGCTGGAGAGATGTTTTGGAATTCCAACAATTTCATCCTTTGGGATTTGTGCATGCCAAACCGTATTCCAATCAGGAGTTTCATTTCCACCATAGACATAAAGTCCTGGTTCAGGCCCTGTAAGAAAAAGACAATCAATATTTTCATCAGAGATCGGTGCAAAGGACGGAAACATAAAATCTGCAAAAATATAATATGGATTATCCACACCGTGGTGATAAAATTGGCCCCAATTATTACCGCCATCAAGTGAAGAGCGGAACCACAATCGCCTGTAATTAGCATAACCAGCATCATACATTTCGGTGATGGATGTAAAACCAACAAAAATCCTGTTCCCGTCATCTATGACGATCTGAACCATACTGGAAATGCCAAAAATCCCATAGTTTTCAAACCCTATAAAATCGAGTTGTCCGTTACCATTTATATCCTGTGACCAGCCTATCAAATTGTAGTTCTGGATCATTTCACTACCAGGCCCACCTAATGGGTTTAAGGCGTTGCTATTTGTGGAAAACGATTCCATGTCTTCGTTCCAATATCCTACTCCGTCAACACTTCTGTCAAAATTGATTTCAATGCTATTTACCAGATAAAGTCCGATAATACCAAATACTACATGTGCTTTTCCATTGTTATCTAATGACGCAGCGATTGATCCATCAACACTGTAAAGTGTATCATTTTGAAGTAAGCTTTCAATTGTGTTTTCCCAGATGATGGTTTTTTCAAATGTTTGTCCGAAATCCGTTGACTTCATTAAAAACAGATCTGTCATGGGTGAACCGACAACAAAAGCGATGATATTGTTTTTTGGCTCAACAAATGAGTAGCAATCCGCCCAAAAACCATGGAATTCTGTTGAATCTAAACCAGGGAGAATCTGGTTATGAATATCCCATGTTTCACCGCCATCCAAAGACCTTGAATAAAGCAATGCACCGTTTAAACCCTGATAAATACTGCCCCCCGTTGAAGTTGGGGCTGTTACGGTAAGTAAAAAAACAGTAGAATGATCCTCACCACCGGTTACCATTCTTGGCCAGAATATTTCTTCATGTCCATCTGGTCCAGTAAATATTTTTTCTATCCAATCACCTTCTCCTTTCGTTTCCCTTTTGCTGAACATCAAGCCCATACTGTCAGCGCCTGAAAGATGAGCTACCACCAATTCACCGTTTTCCCCATAAGGAGCATAGGATGGCCAACCGGTTCGTTGTGTCTCGATCCTTTCTTCAGGCCAGGATTGCCAGGTTGAACCATCATAAAAGTTGTAGCCAGTTCCTCTGTCAGGATAGCTTACGTAATCCATTCCATAGGTCCATGAAGCTCCTATACAGCCATCTTCATAATGGTAGATTCTGTTTTGACAGGAGCCATGGGTTTGCATGTCATAAAAAGTTTCACCTATGATTGTTGGTTCCTGCGAATAAACAATTACAGCAACAATTATTAGGGATAAGAGGATGGCTATTCTTAACATTATTTCAGAGGTTAATACAGGATTCGTTAGTGTGATATCAATAAGTAAAAATAGCATTTTTTATGCAATGTTGTCCTGGGAAGATAACTTTGATGAATATCTGTAAGAGGATCCTCACCCTCGGTTTGCGAATCGGAATTACAGGCAGTTAAATTGTGAAGGTCGGGATTAGTGGTGGCAAAGCCGCCACTAATCCCGACCCCCAGAAATACTATCCATTGTCATTCCGAACGAAGTGAGGAATCTAAAAAAGGTTAATAGACACCAATGTTTTTATCATTGATTTTACTTTAAACATTTAAAAACTGACAACCATCAATCGAAATGAATTAATTGTAAATCAGAAGATCAAGTTCCACAGGTATTCTGTACTTTTATTCTTTCATAATAATCAATCATAAATTTAAACTACCATAAAATGAAAAAATTACTGGTTTTGATCGGGCTGTCCTTTGTGCTAAGCCTGGTTACTTTTATACAGATCAATGCTCAGGGAACATTACTCCGTTTCCCTGATATCCGCGAAAACCTTGTTGTTTTTGTATACGGTGAAGACATTTGGTCGGTCCCGGCAGATGGCGGAATTGCTACACGTTTAACCATACATGATGGTGAAGAGCGCTTTCCCAGGTTTTCACCAGATGGAAATTTAATCGCCTTTACAGGTTACTACGACGGAAATCCTGATGTGTATGTTATGAACAAATATGGTGGAGAAATTACCCGGGTAACTTCTCATCCGGGTTTTGATGAGGTGATTGGCTGGCATCCGGGAAAGAATAAGATCATATTTTGTGCTTACCGCAGTGACTATCCAGGTTATTCTGAACTATTTCTGATATCACCCGACGGAACCGGGCTGGAAAAACTGATCATGCATGAAGCAGCCAGGGGAAGTTTTTCACCTGACGGAACCCAGGTCGCCTATAATAAAGTGTCACGTGAGAACCGCACCTGGAAAAGGTACAAAGGGGGAACTGCCCAGGATGTATATATTTATAACCTGGTATCGGATGAAGAAAGAAACATCAGTAATTTTGAAGGTACCGACCGCATGCCCATGTGGATCAATGATAAGGTCTATTTTACCTCCGATCGCGACCGTGTGTTAAATATCTTTAGTGCTGATCCGGTTTCCGGAACCATTGAAAAAATTACTAACCATGAAAAATATGATGTGAGGCGCCCGGATTATGATGGAAACAACATTATTTATGAACTTGGCGGAGAATTATGGGTGCTGAACCTGGATTCCAAAACAAGTTCAAAAGTGAACGTGGAAATTAAAACCGATTTACCTGAAGTAAGGCCTTACCTGAAGGAGGTTAAAGAAAACATAACCGGAATTGATTGTTCTCCAGGAGGAGAAAGAGCTTTGGTGGTTGCACGGGGTGAGGTATTCACTGTTCCCTTTAAAGATGGGCCTACCAGAAATCTGACCAACAGTTCAGGGGCCAGGGATAAAAATGCAGCCTGGTCACCTGATGGAAAAACAATTGCCTACATCTCCGATGAAGCAGGTGAATATAATGTTTATGTTGTTGACCAGATGGGTCAGAAAGATGCAGTAAAGCTAACTGATTTTAAAGATGGTTACAGACATACTATTCGCTGGTCACCCGATTCGAAAAAGCTGGCATTCACTGATCACACCCTATCATTAAACATTCTGGATGTTGAATCAAAGAATCTGATGGTAGCGGATAAAGCTTATTTCGAAAACATTGACGTTTCTCTTGATGTGAAGCCTATTTATGATTTTAACTGGTCGCCTGACAGTAGATTCATCGCTTATTCTAAGATGGATGAGGACCTCGTGAATAAGGTTTACATTTATTCTCTGGAGGACAAATCAGTACAGCAGGTGAGTACCATTTTTAATGATTTTCACCCGGTGTTTTCAAAAGACGGCAATCATTTATTCTTCATTTCCAACCGCCGATTTAATCCCACCCTTTGCGATTTTGAATGGGAAATGGTGTATAAAAAGACAAGTGGTATTTATTGTGTTACACTTAAAAAAGATGGAGATCCCTTCCTAAAGTTTAAAAGTGATGAGGTAGGGGTTGAGGAAGAAGAGAAAGTTAAAGATGAACAGGTTTCAGTAGACATTGATTGGGATGGCCTGAGTGAAAGAATAGAAGCTTTACCACTTGAAAGAGGAAATTACCGCTACCTGGCTGTAAACGACAACAAACTTTTCTTCCTGAATAAGGACGAAGGAGACTTTAACCGATTCGAATACCGGAAACCCAGGTCCATGGACCTTCACAGCTTTTGTTTCGAAAAGCAAAAGGAGAGTAAAATTTTGGAGGGAATAAATTCTTACAAAGTTTCATTTGATGGGAAAAACATCGTTTATAAAAAAGGCGATGATGTGGGCATCATCAAAAGTTCAGAGACCGATTCAAAAGGGAACAACCTGAAACTTTCAGACTTGAAAATGTGGTACAATCCTAAAGAAGAATGGAATCAGATCTTCCTGGAATCCTGGCGACTGGAAAGGGATTTCTATTACGAATCCGGTATGCATGGCCTGGATTGGGATCAAATGAAAGAAAAATATGGAAGGTTGATGGAGTTTGCCTCGTGCAGGCAGGATGTTAGGTATATTATTGGTGAATTGATTGGTGAGTTGAACACTTCTCATACTTATATTTTTGGAGGAGATAGAAAACGAGAGGCGGAACGTACAAATACCGGTTTGTTGGGTGCAACCTATTCTCTGGATGAACAAAACAATCTTTATCAGTTTAAAAAGATTTACCGTACATCCGACTGGTCCAGGGGAATATATCCTCCATTGACAAAGCCCGGAATTGATATAAATGAAGGAGATTATATTTTAAAGGTCAATGGAAAGGAGGTTTCTGCCGACAAAAATATTTACTGGTATTTCCAGGACCTGGCCAACAAACAAATTACCATTACCGTCAATGACAAACCAAGCCTTGACGGAGCAAAAGAATATACCGTTAAAACATTGTCAGGAGAATACAGGTTGAGGTATCAGAACTGGGTGGAAACGAACCGTTTGATCGTGGATGAAGCTTCTGACGGTCAGATCGGTTATCTGCATTTCCCGGATACCTATTTGGGATCAGCAACGGAGTTTGGTAAATATTTTTATTCTCAAACCCGGAAAAAAGGATTGATCATTGACGGACGCTTTAATGGCGGTGGCCTTGATCCTATCATTTTCTTCAACAGATTAAATCAGGCGCCTCATTCATACTGGACAAGAAGGTATTCTCATGACCAGACCAGTCCTTCATTTGGAGTAAGTTCCCATATGGCCTGTTTAACCAATCGTCAGGCAGGATCAGGTGGAGATGAGTTCCCACAGGAGTTTCAGCAGTTTAATATGGGGCCTGTTATTGGTACCCGTACCTGGGGAGGTCTGGTAGGAGTTTCCATGTTTATTCCATTAATAGATGGAGGAGGACTGACTGCTCCCGATTACCGTATTTACCACACCGACGGCAGCTGGATCGTTGAGAACGAAGGTGTAACTCCGGATATCATCGTAGAATTGAAGCCCAAAGAAGTGGCTGAAGGATATGATGCCCAATTAATGAAAGGGGTGGAGGTGCTGATGAAAAAGATAGAGGAAGAACCTATCACGTGGCCTACACATCCACCATTTCCTGAAGACAATTGATAAATTGGAATCTGAAATAGAGATATCAATTAACTGTCATTGAACAAAAAATTGCTGAGTTAATTGATTATTCTTTTATACATCTGACCGATAGAAAATCAGTTTTAGAGATTTCGTTTTTAGCGACACTACTGCTGTTATAACTGAAATTCATTGAATAGGCGTTTGTATTGTCTACAGCTGATGAAGACCAGAAATTCGCACTTTCTGTTTTTTGTGCATACCCGCCAGTTAAGCTTTTAAATCCACCCGGATTGGCTTTAAATCCAAATTGATCAGAGCCGTTGTAATTGTTGATCCAACCATTGTTTGCTTTGATCTTAAATCCGGCATCGGTGCCAATGGGTTCATCATGGCAGGAGGTGGAGGCATCCACATGTTGAAACAAGGTACACCAATCATCATTGGTGGGCAATCTCCAACCTCCAGGACAGGCATTCATTGCTTCGTCCCAATTGTATAATTGCCCGAAGTCGTCGCCATTAGCGGGATTATCTTCATAATAAACGCTGTTGGAAGTATTTGCGACCAAATTCTGTTTAAACCAACACTGATCACCAATTTTAACCGTGGTATAAATTACTCCCTGGTATGAAATATTAACAGCATCCGGACAAGGGAGTGCGGGTTCTAATTGGTTTACGATCTTAATTGTAATTTCTTGTTCTCCTGATTCGCCATCGTTATCTACTGCTGTAGCTTTAACCGTATGACTTCCAAGACCGGCAGTATCGGTTACCCATGTATATTCGGCACTTGATGTGCTCCAGGATTCAATTTCGTTGTCATTAATTGAAAGAGAGAGAGTGGAAACGGAACCGTCCTCATCGGTACCAGTAATGGGAAAGGTTAACGTTGTGTTTTTAAGTACCTCCATGTTATCATTCAAAAAACCAAAGGAACAGGTAGGTGGTATTTTTTCATCTTCTTTTTTACAAGCCAACGATACCATGATCAATATTAAAAATATAACCAGAATGTTTTTGTTTGATTTCATACCGCAAAGAAATTGTTGATTTTCAAAAATTTTAGAATGCAATAAAGATAGTATTATTTGTATTGACGGAATAATTCACTACTGTTTTATTTCTCACAGAGGACGCAAAGGAATAAGCAAAGACCGCAAAGGGGATTTTTGCTTTGCGGTCTTTGTGGTTCTTTTATTTCTTTGCGTGAAGCAGCGGTATTTATTGAGGTATTAATTCCCTGGATAGAGGTTCTACCGGTTGGCATTTCGTTTATTATGCCAGTATTGGATATAGTTGTACTGGGAGATCAGTCCAACCGTTCCTTTCCAGATCCCTCCCAATCCTCCGTTATCAAATACCTTAACCACAAGTACATTCTTTCCGTTGTTTTTAAGTATATCCAGGGGAATGTAGTAGCCCCTTGCCTGGAGATAATAATCCGATCTGTCGTATACAGTTTGGGCCTTAAAGGGGCCTGACTGACCGATGAGTGTACCATTCAGATAAACCTTGTCAAGGTCATCAATATATCCCAGTAAAAGTACCATGCGGTCATCCGGGAACTGGCCTTCCAGGTTAAATTCAGTTACATAGCAGGCATAGCCGTCATATTTCTTATACCCTTGATCCTCCCAGGCACCGGGTACAATTATGTTTTCCCAGTTCTGATAAACCAGTTTTTCAGGAATACCTGAACAGTTTCCGGTTTTAAATTTCCAGTCTCCCTGTAAATCCAGGTCCGGATGAATAGAAGAAAGGTCCATTACCAGTGAAATATCACCATGAATAACTCCTCCTTCTCCACCTTCATCGAATACCCTTACGGCAATATGTATTTGTCTGCCATTTCCCAGGATCTTATTGGGAATTCTGTATAACCTGAAGGCATTGTAAGCAGTGGTATAGTTAGGAGGGAAGTTTCCTGTCTGGCCGAATTTTATGCCATTTATATAAACTTCATCTACATCATCAATATAACCCAGTTTGAGGTAGTAGGCACCATAGGTCTGATCGGACTCAAGGTAGGTCGTTGTCCGGTACCAGGCATATCCATCATATCCGTGGAATCCTTGTCCCTCCCAGCTTCCGGGTACCCTTATCCTCTCCCAGTGAGTGTCATTGTAATCCGGATCGGACCATTGCAGGTTGTCACCAATGGAAAATTTCCAGTTGCCTTTGAGGTCCACCACTTTTTTGAAGTCCTGGGCCTGTGTAGTAAAAGCCAGCGACATAATCAGTAAAAGCAGCAGTATCTGTTTTAATCCTTGTATTCTCTCTGTAACACGCATGTTTAATCCTAATCAAATAGTTCTCTGAATAAGTTTTCCCAGAAGTTATAGTAAGGGTTCACTTTTTTCCTGGAGAGATACTGAAATTTGTCTTTCTCTATAAGTCCCACCGGCCCCTCGTATATACCGCCAAATTCTCCTGTATCATATACTTTGACCTCCAGTATATTGATCCCTGATTTTTTCAGCAGACCGGGAGGAATTGTATATCCTCTCAATATGAGTATATGATTTTTATCCTTGTCTGCTCCTGTCTTCAGGTCTTCAATGGTGCCGATGCGTTGATCATTGACATATACTTTATCGATATCATCAATATATCCCAATACGATCATTAGGTTTTCCTCATCGATGCCCGATGGAATTGTAAAACGGGTAGAATAGGTTGCGGTACCATCAAACTCAGCATAACCAAAATTATCCCAATATCCCGGAACATATAATTGTTCGGTCTGGTAACTGTAAAAACGTTCATTGGTATTGTCAACATCAAATTGAGTTTTAAAATCCCAATAACCTGCCAGGTTAAGTGCCAGTAAATCGTTATCGCTGTCATGATAAATACCCACCGGTCCTGCATAGATTCCGCCGTCATGGTATTCATCATATACTCTTACTGCGATCAGATTCTTACCTTCAGTATTCAGTATTTCTTTTGGTAATGGGTATTTCCTTATGTTATTGTATGCCGTTACAACCTGGGGTGGCATGATCCCCATTCCTGCAATTAAATGGCCATTTATATAAACTTCATCCACATCGTCAATGTAGCCCAGGATCAATATGAGAGATTCATTATTCATACCTGATCTCAGGATAAATTCTTTGCGATACCAGGCATATCCGTCATAGGCATTAAATCCATTTCCCTCCCAGCTTTTTGGAACGATCACATCATCCCAATCCTGGTCATTGTAGTTTATATCCGCCCAGACCGGATCATCTCCTATGGAAAACTTCCAGGTCCCTTCCAGGTCGATAAGCCTTTCCAGGTTTTCTGCCTTTGAAACAAAGGAGGCCGGTATTATCAGGCTTAACATAATCATCCACCGGAGTCTGTATAAATGATATGAATTTAAAATGGTCATTTCTGTCTTTTTATTCTTGTATCGATGTTCCCGGCCTGACAAAAGTAGCCAAAACCCGGGAACTAATTACTGATATTCCTGTGAGGTACAATCTGTATTCAGTTACCTGACAACAGGAATTTTCTTAAAGATTATAATAATGGTACATACTGATCCTGTCTTCAATCCCTCAAGTTCTATTGGATGGTTTTCAATCCGGTTCATGATTGCCACATTAAGATCTTCTTTTTTACTTTTAATTTTAACTACTTCTAGACTATTGGTTTCGTTAGATGTAAATGTTAATTGAACATTAACCGATTCGCCATCACTTAAATAATCATTGAATCTTACAAGGTTCATCTGGCGTTTAATTTTATTCAGCACCTTTTTTTTGGTTTTTGCATCGCAAAATTGATCAGGGGTTTGAGTGTAAACTAAATTTGTTCCCAGTATAACCAAAACGAGTAATAACATTTTTGTTTTCATAGTTTTAAATTTTGTGTGATTAGTCATTTGTTTTTATTTCTGCGGCTAAAGTACTATGCCACAACCGGGAAGATGTCATTTTCAAATCAGGAGATGTCACGAGATGTCACAGGATGTTAAATAAACTCCTGGATATTCAATAACAAGAGAAGGAAGGATGCGCGTATGTCACTAGTTTATAAGCTTATAACCAATACCGTGCACCGTAAGAATGATTTTAGGATGATTATAGTCGAATTCTATTTTTTGTCTTAATTTCAGGATGAAATTGTCCACCGTCCGGGATGACGGAATATAATCGGTACCCCAAACATTGTCGAGGAGATCATCCCTGCTTACCACCTGATTACGATGATCCCATAAATAATGTAGAAAATCAAATTCCTTATGGGACAAGCGGACCGGCTCTCCATCCTGGAAAGCCTCATAGTTTTGAAAATTGACATTTAAATTTCCAATGGTAGTTATCACTGCATCTTTTTGTCCGGATTTTTTCTCTGTCCTGCGGAGAATGGCCTTGATCCTGGCCAGTAGTTCCCTCAGGCTGAAAGGTTTGGTCATGTAGTCATCCGCCCCCAGTTCAAGGCCGAGTACCTTATCAATTTCCTCCCCTTTTGCCGTAAGCAGGATAATCGGGGTTGTAATACCCTTTTGCCTGGCTTGTTTACATACATCGAACCCGGAGAGGGCAGGAAGCATGACATCCAGCAGGATGAGGTCATGGTTGTCCTGTGAGATCAACTCCAGGCCTGTTGCTCCGTCTTCTGCGGTATCGATCTCATAGCCTTCGAATTCAAGATTATCCTTTAACCCAAGCAGCATGGATTTTTCATCTTCCACTATTAATATACGGTGCTTCATTTTTAAAGATGGTTTATTGCTCCGGGAAATTCAGCCTGAACCGGCTCCCTTCTCCCGGTGTACTTTGCAATGTGACGGACCCTTTATGGGCTGTCATGATATGTTTTACAATACTTAATCCTATACCTGATCCTTTAGCCTGATAGGCAAGGTTCCCTTTGGTGACCCTGAAAAATTTGTCGAAGATCAGGTTCTGGTATTTTTCCTCAATGCCTAAGCCATAATCCCTTACTTCTATAAAAATGCCATAAATATCCTTTCCCGATCGGATGTCAATCTGTTTTTTATCTCCTCCGTATTTAATGGCGTTGTCGATCAGGTTGATCATGGCATCGGTAACTGCATCCGGATCGATATTCACCACATAAGGCCTGTCGCCGGAATTATAATTACAGGTAATCCCTTTTGTGCTGAAATGGTGGCGGTAATTATCAAGGATCTGAGTAATAAGTTCATCCAGGTTTGTTTCCACAAATTTATAATCTCTTTTCCCGCTTTCAATTTTTGAAAAATTCAGGATCTTGTTAACGATACCTGCCAGCCGGTTTGTTTCGGTATGAATGATCCTGTAATATTCCCTCTTTTTGTCGGCGTCTTTTATCCTATCCATTTCCAGGGTTTCGGAATACATATTAATAATGGCCAGCGGTGTTCGGATCTCATGGGAAACATTGGATACAAAATCAGACTTGAGCTGGGCAAGCTTCATTTGTTGCCTCACACCCCTGTACACAAAATAGGCTGCCAGGATCAAAACAAGATCCATGATCACAATGAGCCAGATGCTGAATCTCATCCTGCTCCTGACCAGGTCGTCAATGGTTTCACCTTTCAGCTGGATACCAACATCATAGTCAGGCATCAGCCACAGCGGCTTTTTATGCTCGATGTTCTTGTCTGCTGTTTCGTACAATTCATTGGAATAAACTTCGTTATTTGTTTCCCTTTCAAAAACAGAAAGATAAAACTTATCCTGTGCCACAGATTGAATTTTTGGACCCAGGTTTTCCTGGATAAAATCCGTTGTCCTGACAAATATCCCACATATCCCTTTCTGTGAATTACCCTGGTAGGCGAACAGAAACAAACTCCTGTCGGAGAAACTAACGTCAATGGGTTGGATCTTCCGGTATCCGGCATCCATGTATTGAACCAAACGGCGTATTGTATTTTCATTGGACCACAGCATTTGTTCTGCTGAATCCCGTATAGATCCGAGATCTTCCGAAGCAGAGTCCCTCATGAATATATTCTCAAGCTTTCCTGTATCAGTGAGAAAGATCAGTTCAACCGAGATTTTATTTCGAATGAATTCATTGAGGGAGGAGGTATCATCAGAATGGGATTTTCTGAGGTCAGCTTCAATCTGGTTGGCCCAGTCGTTGATGACATCATCAGAATACTGGTTGATTGAAAAAAGGACAGATTCCAGCTGGCTGGTATAAATGGAGTCGATCATCTGTTCGTTCTGGTAGTAATTGCCTATTTCATAGGTTGTAAAAAACAAAGGAGGCAAAACGATAATCAGCAACAACAGTATTCCAATATTTGTAATGGGCTTTTTCAAGTGTAATTTATTGGGGTGTTAAAGATACAGTTTTGAAATTAATCGAAGACAAATTGCAAGGAAATTGATGTAAAAGCAGCGTTAAGTCTTTAATGCAGCGGACACTCATATTAGGCCACCATGAATCTGTTGTTCTATTGATTATTGCAACATTGAAGTATAATCCTCGACAAATTGGACCACCAGCAGATCCAGAAGCCCAAATTTTACCTGGAGTACCGATGTAATGAAAAAGGCCGCCATCAGTAGAAAATTCACCAGGTAGAGCACAGTTAGGTTTTACTTAAGTATTTTGTGATGGCAGTGGTATCAATTCCAACATTTTCTTTTGGCTTTAGAATATTTAATTACACGAGGCAGGGGTCATGCTTAAGCATTTGCCGTGCATGAACACTCGTTCCAATAGGGACCTACAAGGGAGACCAGGCTGAGAAAGGTATGCTTACTCATATTTCTGCCTGAGAATTTTAGCTGCTGAAACAATCTGCTTCAATTTTTTAAAAGCATTTTCTTCATCATTGACGCATCTTTCGGCAAAACATCCAAATCCACAATCGGTATTCAGGAATATTTGTTCCGGAGCATAATATTGTAATGCCTCCTCCACTTTGGACACGATAAAGTCAACAGTTTCTATTTCATCTGTCCGTGGGTTTATTACTCCCAATCCTAATTCTTTATGCTTAAGGGCATTTCCAACAACTTCTATTTCTCCTGCTCTGGGTGTAGCATATTCCAGAACAAATTGATTGACATTCATTTTTTGAAAAGCAGGCAGCAAGGGTAAATAATCACCTGTTAGTAATGTATCCTCATTCCTGCTCCAGTTTCCACGGCATACGTGAATTCCGGTACGAATATCTTCAAATCCATCAACCACTTTGTTGATCAATTCGGCTGCGTAGTTCAACTCCGTGTCTGCATCTGACCGGGTTGCAAGTGTAGCTCACATAAAAGTTCGCCGGTCGCAATCTTCCGACATTACAATTTCTGTGAGTACAGGTTCGTCAAACTGAACAAATTCACAACCGGCATCCCTTAGGTCACTTAATTCCTCACGTAAAATGGCAATTACATCGTCAGCCATTTCCAGCTTGTTATTGTAACCATTTTTGGAATATGCACCAACCCACATGGATCGGGTCAGGAGATAAGGTCCCGGCAATGTTATTTTTACTGGTTTATCAGTAAAACTTTTTACAAACTTAAATTCATTAAGGGTCAAAGGTTCTTTTCTTGATAATTTTCCAGTGCAGGTAGGATTTTTAATGGATGAAGCAGGAACATCCAGCGTATCCAGCATTTCTTCAAAGCTTTCCTTGTTTTCAATGGTGTCAAGCATATCTGCCAGCGACATCAATTGAGTTCCAGTTAATTTGTCGGTAAGAAATGAATAAAAATTATCACGATGATGTTCGCCTTCAACCAAAACATCAACCCCGGCTTCTAACTGATATTGAATACAACGCTTAGCTTCCTGATTGGCTATCTGGCTAAAATCCTGTGGGCTGATCCTGCCCTTTTGTTTGTCGCGCAAGGCTTTTAATAAGGTTCTTGAACGTGGCCAACTTCCAACCTGGGTAACAGGAAACAGTTGATTACTCTTATACATACGTTTATTCTGATTGATTTTATACGATGTTAACCTTCATATTGATTTCTGTGCTTTTTGCCAGTGTCGCATAAATTGGCGAACGATTCACTGTTTGATCCCAGATGCTTTTTATTTTTTCGGGTTCATCCATTGAAGTTATGAAACACTTGATATCGATTTTGGAAATCCCCGGAAATCCTTCTTCAATTCCCAAATGGGCAAGGATGTTTTCAAGCTGGCAACGGACTGTTATTTCTACATCATCAATATCCAGGCCTGCTTTCGCACTTTCAGTTGAAAATGAAGTTGACAGGGAAGCTGACAATGCCCCTATAAAATATTCAATAGCAGAAGGGTATTTATCCTTTTCCTCGAAACTTGCAGCCTGTCCTATATCAAAAGAGAAATTCCTGCAATAAACGGTACTTTTTAAATGAGCTGTTGAACGGGTACGCAAACGCCATTCGTATTCTTTGGCCCTTTTTTTATCCTTTTCCAGTTCTTTATTATCTTTTAGGGCTTTCTCATTTTTTTTTATAAAATACCTGGCCCGATCCGGAGTTCCCAATAATCCCAAATAGTCGTGGCCAACCATTCTACACCAGGGAGGCAAATCATCACAAACTGTAGGCTCAAGACTTCGCATTTCCAAAATACCTCCTACAGGAACTTTTTGCATATTTTCCCGGATCAACAATACCAGACCAGAACCACAATCAAGGTCTCCTCCATCGAATATATGATCAGGTTGGAGGGATTCAAGGTCATGTTCGGATTTCATGATTAATAGGTTATGCAGGGTGTGCCTTCTGAAAGCAATTCAACAAGCACAGCACCACCGGCAGGGGTAACTCCATCGATAAGCATATCTTCTGTTATCCCTCTTGTTTTAAGGCAGGGGGTGCAGGCAAGAATCTTACCTCCATTTTCAATGAAAGTATCCAATAGTTCCTTAAGTGGTTTAAAAGGTTCGCCAATGTTGATCTTTTCTGCCTCTCCCTTAACACCAATCCAAACAGCATCAGTACTTAAAAAAATAGTGGTTTCTTTTTCTGATCCCAGGGCAGCGCCTGCTACTACAAAACCTACGGTGGCTGTATCCGGGTTTTTATGGGAATTTACAATTGATACGCAAAATTTGTTGTTCATCGTTTTTTCATTTTTAATTTTCTATTTTTTTTCAATCAGGAAAAAAGGTGGTTCATTAGCATGCATTTTATTTCCCGCAGATCGGCACCAGGCCATGACATCTCCCGCATCAAGTGCTTTCACTCGTACTATGGTCCCTGAGTCAAGCGACTTGAAAAATTTGAATAAAGCCATAACCAGGTCTCCACAACCGAGTTCCTTGGTGTCCAATTCGGTGTGAAACTTCCAGTCTGATGGAACTGATCGCTTAATATTATGGGTGTCGCTAATTGCCATTAACCTTTTTTGTGAATGATCTATAACAATTGCAAACATAATAATATATTCACATATTTTAATTCCCAAATGGAATTTCTATTTTCTATAGTGGATTTGGATAGATTTTTTAAGGCTATGAAGGACGTTGCCAATAAAATACAACGACTTTACTGCCCTGAAGTGATCTCTGATCTACTTCAGGGCTAATAAGCTTTCCTTTAACATCAGTTTCAACGTTTTCTTTCCGGGATCGGTCTTAAAGTATCTTTCTCTTCGCATGGCATCTTTTTTTGAGATGTATGCTTCACAGAATAAAAGTTTAAAAGGACGTCTTTTTGCAGTGCTTTTAGTCTTTCCTTCGTTGTGTTGTTGAAATCTTCTTTTCAGGTTTATAGTGAAGCCAATGTACATCTTGTGGTCTTTTAGGCTGTATAATACATAAACCCAATAAAATTTGTGTTCCATTAATGGTTAATCAAACTGGGTGGGGAAAGGTTACCGCCCTGAAGGACGATGCCTTCAGGGCAGGGGAATAAAAAAAGGTGACAATTGTAAACTGTCACCTGATTTTTTTTGGGCTATGAAGGACGGTGCCTTCATAGCCCTGAAGTGATCTTCGATCTACTTCAGGACTCCTCTTCTTGAACTCGAACCAAGGACCCTCTGATTAATCCCGAAGTTTCGGGACTCTAACCAGTTGAGCTATTTCCCAAGTACTTGTTTGAAATCTTCTAATGTTTTTTTTTGGGCAATAATAATTTCCATAAACTTTCTACTTTTTTGTTTTTTGATAAACTTTTCAATTTTCATAGCATCCCCACGATTTTCAGAAATTGGGAAAGATTAAGCTAAAATCCAAGGTCTGTATTTTCTTGTGAAGGTGTTGAATTCTTTAGTGTTGTGTTAAATAACCCTCCTATGTGGATCATTGGAATAACCAACATAATATTTGTCTGCTTTTTCGGAATAAATGATATAAATTAAAAACATAACCATAATAGTTTTCTTTATCATTAATCACAATTAATTATAAAATGATACCTTGTTGAATTATAAAAAGCGTACAAAAAAAGCCGGAGAAATCCGGCTTTTAAGAATGTGGGCTCCTCTTCTTGGACTCGAACCAAGGACCCTCTGATTAACAGTCAGATGCTCTAACCAGCTGAGCTAAAGAGGAATTTTAAAATTGCGAGTGCAAAAGTATATAATATTTCCAAATAAACAATACATTTGCGAAAAAATTTGCCTGGAGACAAAAAATTTTTTTCTCCAGGTTTCAAACATAATTAACGTATGGCAAAAGTTTTAGGCATTGGGAATGCCCTTGTTGATATAATGACCCGTCTGGAAAATGATGAAACACTTGAAAAATTCAATCTTCCCAAAGGAAGTATGCAACTGGTGGACGGGGAATTCAGCGAAAAGGTTAATAAAGCAACAGATCACCTTGAGAAACAAATTGCTTCCGGTGGTTCGGCTGCAAATACTATCCATGGACTGGCAAAGATGGGAGTAGAAACCGGATTTATCGGGAAAGTGGGGACAGACGATTTCGGAAATTTTTTTGCTGATGATTTAACGAACAGCAGAATAAAGCCATTGCTTCTTCAATCATCAACTCCATCAGGGAAAGCCATGGCTCTCATTAGTCCGGACTCTGAAAGAACTTTTGGGACTTATTTAGGAGCTGCTGTTGAATTATCAGCTGATGACCTATCAGATGAAATGTATAAAGGGTATCATTATCTACACATCGAGGGATATCTTGTACAAAACCATTCGCTGATCGAACAGGCTGTAAAACTTGCAAAAGAAAACGGATTAAAGGTTTCTCTGGATATGGCAAGCTACAATGTGGTTGAGGATAACCTGGCGTTTCTTAAAAGAATTGTAAAAGATTATGTTGACATTGTTTTTGCCAATGAGGAAGAGGCAAAATCATTCACCGGTCAGCAACCCGAAGAAGCCATCCATACCTTTGGGGATTTATGTGAAATAGCTGTAGTAAAAGTTGGTAAAGAAGGGTCCATGGTTAAGAAAGATGGAACCCTCACAACTGTGAAGCCCATTCAGGCCAATGGTGTTGACACAACGGGGGCAGGTGATTTGTATGCTTCCGGATTTCTTTATGGATTGATCAAAGGGTATGACCTTGCAAAATGCGGATCAATAGGATCTATACTTGCGGGTAAAACCATTGAAGTTATCGGACCCAAAATGGATGGTTCCAAATGGAAGGAAGTAAACGATTTGATTTCTAAATTGTAAGTCTCCCCTAAACTACAATTAACAAAAGAATTACAACACTTTGTGTAGTAATTGTTTAGATTTTTTATATTTTTGGCGCTCATTTTTCGAAAGACAACTATAAATATTTAATAATCAGTATAAAATGAAGGTTTACCAAACGAAAGACATTAAAAATATTGCGCTTGTCGGAAGTGCAAAATCCGGGAAAACAACCCTTGCTGAAGCGATGTTGTTTGAAGGTGGAAAAATTAACCGTAGAGGATCTGTTGATGATAAAAATACGATTTCGGATTATCGTCCCATTGAACTGGAACGACAGAATTCAGTATTTTCTACAGTGATGCATACTGAATTTAACGGAAAAAAAATAAACATAATTGATGCTCCCGGTTTTGATGATTTCGTTGGTGAAGTTGTAGCATCCCTGTCTGTTGCAGATACAGCAGTAATCCTTCTCAATGCAGCCAATGGTGTGGAGGTTGGAGCTGAAATCGCATGGATGAATACTGTGAAAAATGAAACTCCTGTAATGTTTGCAGTAAATCACCTGGAGCATGACAATTCAAATTTCGATGAATTAATTGCCCAGATGAAGAGCTTGTTTGGAAACCTTGCTGTTTGCCAGTATCCTGTTAATGTTGGCCCTGGATTCAATTCGGTAATTGATCTGTTGAAAATGAAATTGTACAAATTCCCTGAAGATGGAGGTAAACCAGAAATTACTGATATTCCTGACAGTGAAAAAGACAAAGCAGAAGAGATGCAGGCTACTTTTATCGAGGACCTTGCTTCCAGTGATGAGGAGTTGATGGAGAAATTCTTTGATGCAGGAACCCTTACTGAAGATGAAATGCGTGAAGCCCTGAAAGGTGGCTTAAAATCAAGGGAACTGTTTCCGGTTTTATGTGTAGGATCCAAGCATAACATGGGTGTTAGCAGACTGCTCGAGTTTATTTCAAACAATGCTCCTGCACCGAATGAGATGCCTCCTGTAAAAACCGTTAACGGAAAAGAACTTTCTTGCAATCCTTCTGATCCTACTGCAGCATTTGTTTTTAAATCAACCATTGAACCTCACTTTGGTGAAGTCTCATTCTTTAAAGTTTACAGTGGTGAAATTGCTGAAGGAGCTGACCTTATAAATTCCAAGTCAGGTACAAAAGAACGTCTTGGCCAGCTGTATGCAACGAATGGTAAAAACCGTGATAAACTGGAAAAAGTTGTTGCCGGTGACATTGCGGCGTCTGTAAAACTGAAAGATACTGCTACAAACTCCTCTTTAACTACATCCAAAAATTCTGAAGATGTAATTACTCCCATTGAATTTCCTGAACCAAAATTCAGGGTAGCTGTAAAAGCTGTTAACCAGGGTGATGATGAAAAAATGGGTGGAATCCTCAATGCCATGCATAAGGTGGACCAGACACTGGTTGTTCAGTATTCTAAAGAGTTAAAGCAACTTATTTTAGGTGGTCAGGGAGAACTTCATTTGAACATTACCAAGTGGCAGATTGAAAACCTTGAGAATATTCCCCTGGAATTTATTGCGCCAAAAATTCCTTACAGAGAAACCATTACCCGTTCAGCAAAATCTGATTACAGGCATAAAAAACAATCGGGTGGTGCCGGTCAGTTTGGTGAAGTCCACATGATGATTGAACCATATACTGAAGGAATGGAATGGACATCAGAATTCCCGGTTAGAAAATCCGAAGAACATGCTTTGGAATGGGGTGGTAAACTGATCATGAACAATTGTATCGTTGGTGGTGCAATTGATGCACGTTTTATGCCGGCTATTTTAAAAGGTGTAATGGAAAAAATGGAAGAAGGACCATTAACAGGATCCTACGCCAGGGATATTGTATTTTATATTTATGACGGTAAAATGCACCCGGTTGATTCCAACGAGATCTCCTTTAAACTTGCAGGACGAAATGCATTCCGCGAAGGTTTTAAAAATGCAGGACCTCAGATCCTGGAGCCTGTTTATGATGTTGAGGTACTTGTACCCGAAGAAAAAATGGGTGATGTAATGACCGACTTACAGGGAAGAAGAGCCATCATCATGGGAATGGGACGTGAAGGAAAATATCAAAAGATCGAAGCTAAAGCTCCTCTTGCTGAAATGAATAAATATGCTACAGCATTAAGTTCAATTACAAGTGGCCGTGGTATGTATTCAATGAAGTTTGCTGAATACGCGAACGTACCACCTGATGTACAAATGCAATTGCTTAAGGATTACGAAGCTTCACAACAGGAAGAAGATTAGGATAAATAGTTAATAGGTATAAAGGTAAAAAGGGTTAAAGAGAAACCTACTCACTCGATTTGCTTTGAAACCATATTCAGTTATTTACCCTATTAACTAATTACTGTATACCCATTAATTTATGGAGAGCTGATATTAGATAAAACAAAGTACTTAGAATTTAAACAACCCTGGTCTGTATTACGGATCAGGGTTTTTTATGGGAAAGAAAACCTTAGCCCGTTTTTTAATAGAACATCGTATTTTTTCACATCACCAACCGGTTCATTGTTATAGCGATAACTTAAATCGAATGTGAAGTACAATTTGCCTATGATCCAGATCTCCATTCCGGTTTCAACAATGCTTCTGAAATCACTGAATTTTGACACATTGGGCTGGTAATAACAAATGGCCCAGCAGCTGACACGATTGGAAATTGCCCAGTCGAGTGTAAGGTAACTGGTTATCCGGAAGGGATTTAAAACGATTTCAGGATTCTCTTGATCCGCTACATTATACACTTCATGCTCAAACATACCACCCACTCCAAAATTGGATTTTAGTCCTGTAAGGGTGTCATTTTTTGATTTAAAATCGAACAATTGAATTCTTGCACCACCTCCGAAGATTTTCCTGTCTTTGATCAAAATGAATTCATTGAACTCCTCCTGCACAAAAGCCTCCATTGCAATTTTGCTGTTCAGTTTATGTATTCCTCTCAAATGAACAAAACCTTTGTGGCTAACCATTTCCGTATTGGTTTCTCTGTAATCATAGCTTGCAACCAGAAACACATCGTTTTTGTTTCCATTGTAGTCGACCCTGAATACGCCATTGCTGGTAGTATATGATGAGTTTCCACTGCTGTAACCCATCCTGAAATTGGTATTGAAAATAAAGCCCTTTTCATTGTTGTGTTTCCTGAACTTTTCTGTATTTATCTGTCCTTTTGTTCCTGAAAATACAAACACGGCAGATATGAGCAAAATTACCCTGTACATCTTTAATTTCATGGGTACAAATTTATTTTCAATAGTGGTGCCGGGATAATACGTGCTACCTGAAATATTAAGATGATTATTAACATTTAGAACCAGTATCAAACAAATTGTCCATAAATTTAATAACAAAAATGATTTTTCTAAAGGAGCCTAATAATTAATTGATTCATAAGAAAATAGGACAATTTTTTTGCTCTGTCCTAAAGATATGTGTGAAATTTAAGAAAATGCAATCACATTGAGACCTCGAATCCCGCAAACGGGCATTTAAAATATAGTGACAAAGCGCTTTGTGATTTCTTAGCGCCAAAGAGCCTCCCGATAGCTATCGGGAGTGGCAAGAAAAAAACAAAAATTTGCCACAAAGACACAAAATCACGAAGTTTCACTAAGCCAATCACATAGCATCTGATGTCATTAGCAGTAGAGTCAAAATGTGTATAGTTCTGAATACAAACATGTTTCGATTACGCTCAACATGACCAATTGCTATAAATAAATACTTTTCACACAGCCTCTAAAGGACGGGGTAAAATCAGCTTAATCTCCTGAGAAATCAACTGTTCCATGTAGGTGGCTCAAAATTAGTAGATAATTTTCTGGGCCAAAACCTGGATATGAAAAGCAGATCCGTTAAGGTTATAATTCCTGCTTAGTTCAAGTTCTGCTTTTTTTAAGTTTTCGAAGTCTGAGTCTTTGATCTTCTCATTGCTCATCATAGGATTGGTCAAAATCCCGTTTCCAAATTCATTGAGTTCAAGAAAACCAAAGTCGTAGAGCATGTTCCTCAGTTTTCTGGGAGAGAACAGCCTAAAGGGGTATTCGTTTTTGCCCATGTATATACTCTCCTCTTCTTTGCCAGCTAGTTGCAGACGGGTTTCGACATCAGGTTGTAATAAGGACCAACCTAAAAGGTTAAGGTAGTCGATCCAGATGTAGCCACCTGTTTTTGTGATTCTGGCGAACTCTTTAAGCATTTCAGCAGGATTAGGTGTAAGCGAGATCACACCTCCTTCTGCCATTACCAGGTCAAATGAGTTATTTGCAAAAGATGTATTCTCAATATCACCTTTTATTACCTTGATGTCCTCCTCTGCATATTTCATTTTATCCATTGAAATGTCGATCATTTCCTGGCTGGCATCCATCATTGTAACATCGTATCCGTGTTCAGATAAAAATAATGACCATTTGCCAGTGCCACCACCGGCATCAAGAACGGTATTGACGGAAAGCGAGGAAAGTGATTTTATCAAATTCTTTTCTGTGAGATAATTTGATATTTCAGCAGCCTTTGTATGTGCATCTTCATCGTACATGTTTGCCAGGCTTTTGTACATGGAAATTAATTCAGATAATTGATGAACCTCTGTAATCATGATTGTAAATATGGTTTGTTAAAACGATTATTGTATGCGTTGTTTTCTTTTAATTGTTTATCCCAATAAAAATTTGACAAGCCGGTCTTCATCAAAAGCTTGTAAGTTGTTAGTTTCATTCCTTTCAGGTAGACAGGATTTTTAAGTTTGAAAATGATTTCCTCGTCAAACTCCCAGGTAAGAGCAAGTTGTTTTCCTAACTCATGAAATGATGCCAGGTACTTTGTCATCCATTTTGGTTGAATCTTGATCCCCTCAACACCTCCTTTAATTATTGTTCCCAGGTATTCTGCACCCAACCTGTCAGTTAATTTTATTAGATAACGTTCTATATAACTTGAATGGTGTGATTCCGGAAATCCCGACTGAACAATAAATCCCAGTTTAAATTTATGGTTTAATAAACGTTCCGGATCAATGGTTTCAATGAACTCCTTAACGATTCCAGGCATAGAATCGGTATAGAGAGGAAAAGCAAGAATAACAGCATCATATTTAAGCAATAATCTTCCAGCACTCAGTCGATCTTTCTCTTTAACGAGGTACATTTCATCAACACCAAATCTGTTTTCAGCTTTGCTAAATCCTTCTTTAAACTGATCAAGCAATATTTTAGTATTGCTTGATTTGCCTCTTGGGCTTCCGTTAATTAGCAACAATTTCATGAGTCAGTGTTTCAAGTGGTTCTTCAATGGATCTGAAAATTTTAAATTCGGTTTTAAAGTTCAGTGCAAACCTCCTGTAAATATTGTGGATGATATCAAGGTCTTCGTGGTCGGTTTGTTCGTCAGGAGCATATATTAATCCGATTTTAGGATATTGCTCGTATCGTTTTTCATGATGACATTCATTATTAACCAGTTCAATATAAGGATGTACCAGAGGGATGAACTTGTCCTGCACCTTCTTTAACAAAGCAGATGTAAATCCCATAATAACAGGTGAAAGGAAAAGTACCCAATCCGACCGGATCACCTCTTTCCGGATCAGTTTTGTAATGTCATCAAACTTGCATTCTCCCGGTGTTTTCACCCAGCATCCCCAACATCCGGTACAGGGAACAATCGCTTTATCTCTCAGGTTGAAACATGTACTTTCAATCCCTACTTGTGCCAGTTCATTTTCGAGACGTTTAATATAACCCTGAAAACTGCTGTTGCTGTTTCCAGGGTTACCGTTAATCAAAGTGATTTTCATGGACTAAATTTTCACAAGTCAAATCTAGCCACATGAAATCGATTGTTAAAAGAAATTGTGATGAAATGTCAATAAAGCTTATCGAAGCGGACAATCAGTCTGCCAAAGTGATACAGAATAGTTCCGGCAAATTAGTAAGCTGTATTAAAACGGCAGGTCATTAAATGTATCATCCGATGACTCAGGTGGAGGTGTATTATCTGGAGGAATATTTGAAGTATCCTGGGGGCTGTCTCCTTCTGGTTGGGATTTTATAAGTCTCCATGCTTTAACATCGGTGAACCATCTTTCATTCCATTCCCTGCTTTCGATGTTAATGCTTGCAGTAACTATTTCGTTTTCTCCAAAACCTTTCAGATCAATTTTATCTCCCCATATGTCTATGGCAATTTTTTTCGGATATTGTTCCTGGGTTTCAATAACGAACTTTTGCTTTTTCCATGGGCCGTTCCTACCTTCTCCTGATTCTTCGGGGAGTATTTTAATAATTTTTCCGGTAATTTCCATTTTTAACTATTTAATTGGGTCAGCAAAGATAAAAGGATCTTCGTTAGTTTCTATCCCTGTGATGATAACTTCTCTGAAATTATTATGGCTGGTTAATTCGTCTGCCTTAAATTTTACAGGAACATAATTTTCTCCATATCCTGTTGCATAACCTTGATTGTCGATCTTTTCCACAAGTACAGTTTGCTTTTTACCAATGAATGATTCTCTGTAAATCCTTTTGTTTTTTTCAGAAGTATTATGAATTACAATACTTCTTTCTTTCTTTACTTTATCAGGAACCTGCTCCGGCATTCTTTCCGCACGCGTTCCATTCCTTACTGAATATTTAAAAGTATGTATATGGCTAAATCCAATTTCTTCTACCACTTTCAAAGATTCACTAAAGTCTTCATCAGTTTCCCCGGGGAAACCCACAATTATATCTGTTGTGAAGTTAAAATCCGGTATTAAGCTTTTTACCTTATCGACCATGCTTGTGAACTCATCCACCGTATATTGGCGTCTCATTTTGAGCAGGATCTTATCAGATCCGCTTTGCAAGCACATGTGGAGGTGGGGCATTAATTTGGGATGTTTGAACAGCGTAAAAAGCTTATTACCGAATCCTTCCGGTTCAATGGAGGAGATCCTTACCCTGAATTCTCCGGGAATATCCAGGATCTTTTCAACTAGGTCTTCAAAGTTCATCCCTTCGTATTCATACCTTCCGATATTCACACCGGTGAGAACTATTTCTTTGTAACCATGGGAAATTAGTTCCCTAATGTTCTTTTCAATGGATTCCCATGACCTGCTTTCAGCTCTTCCTCTTACATGGGGTACAATACAAAATGTACAAAAGTTATTACAGCCATCCTGGATCTTCACCAGGCTTCGCGTAAGCATACTTTGTTCGGCAGGTCCGAAATTAAAACGGTCTTTTTCAAGCTGTTCCGGTGATATTACTTCACCTTTAAAATGACTGTCCAACAAATGAAAAATAGAACCCTTCCTGTCATTTTCTATGATATAGGTAATGCTGTCATTGGCTTCCAGCTTTTCTTTGTGGTTATTGGCCATACAACCGGTAACAACCAGGACGGCCTCTTCATTTTTTCGGGAGGCCTGGCTAACCGTCTGCCTGGATTTATGATCACTCTGGTTGGTAACCGTACAGGTATTGACTACATAGGCATCAGCCTGCTGGTTAAAGTCAACGATCTTATAACCGGCATTAACAAAGTCTGTAACAACAGCATTGGTTTCGTACTGGTTTAGTCTGCAGCCCAGAGTTTTAAATGCGATCCGTTTACTCATGCCTCCTGAAGATTTTCAATTTTTACCAGGTCCCCTGCTACTGAAAATTCAGCAGCAGCAGAGATCTTTACATCAACAATTTGTCCGATCAGGGTCTCATCAGATGCATGTATCCGTACATTTATTCTACCTTCTGTTAATCCTGAAAGAAACTCTCCTTTTCTTTCCTTGCCCCTGACAAGAACACGGAATGTTTTTCCCACCATATCCTTGTTATGCGAATGGGAGGAAGCCTTTAAATCTTCAGTTAAGGTATGGAATCTTTCTTTTTTTGTTTGTACCGGAACATCATCTACCCATCGTGAACTTACAGCACCCGGTCGCTGTGAATACTGTGCAATGTAGGCCATATTGTAATTGAACTCCTTCATCACCTTCCGGGTATTTTCAAACTGCTCATCCGTTTCGCTGGTGAATCCTACAATAATGTCGGTAAACAATGTAGCTTGCGGGATCAATGTCCGGATGGTGTTAACAATATGACGGTACTTTTCCACTGAATGCTTCCGGTTCATTTTTATCAGGAGCTTATCGTCCCCTGATTGTATGGGAAGATGAATTTGCTTGGCCAGACAATCGTACTGTGATATCACCTCAATCACCTCATCGGTCATATCCCTGGGATGAGGGGAAGTAAAATACACCCAGAACTCTTTACCTGAAGAATTACCAAATTCACCAATACTCCTCAGCAATTCAGGAAAGCTGATTTCTTCACCCTTTTTATCCAGTCCGTAAGAATTAACATTTTGCCCTAAGAGGGTAATGGATTTGTAATTTCCATCAACAAGTAATTTAACTTCTTCAATGATCTCAGTTGATGGCCTTGATACCTCTCTTCCGCGTGTATAGGGTACAGCACAAAATGTACAAAATTTATCACATCCGTTTTGGATTGGAACAAAAGCCTCAAAATCTGATTCGTAATTAGGATTGATGTGCCAGAAGTCTGACATATGTTCATTGAGCTTCAGAGAGGCTACTTTTTCCTTGAGTTCCTGAAGTCTTGGATTTTGAAATACTGTATCTGAATTGTTTTGTGATTGTAAACTAACAGGTGTTACAATCCCATATTGGCTAATCATTTCCGGTAATTCCTGAAGTTCGCTCATGGGAAATACGATATCAAACAATTTCAGGAACTTATCTTTATCGGATGGAAGGATGCAACCAGTTACAAAGGTGATGAGGTTCTTTTTATTTTTAAGCTTATTCCATTTATGAATTCTTGAGTAAACCTTATCGATTGCCTTTTGCCTCACCGAACAAGCAAGGATACCCACCAGGTTGGCTTCCTCTTCATTGTCTGTCCAGGTATAACCCATCTTCTCGATCACGGGTTTTGTTCTTTCCGTGTCCGACATGTTCATCTGACAACCTAATGTAAGTATGTGGTATTTCATTTTTATTGTTACTTGTATCTAGTTCGGGGATTCCCATCCCCCTGGCCCCCTTCGAAGGGGGCATTGTGTCCCCTTGAGGGGACCATAGGGGTGTTAGAAATAGACTTCTGCATGTAAATTCTCCGACGGAACTCCCTGTTCCTTTAATATATCAAAAACATCATAGATCATGTTCACATTTCCACAAAGGTAAATGAGGGTATCTTTATTTACCGGGTATTGTTTCACATAATCGGTAACCCGGCCGTTAAAATCTCCTTTACTGTCTTTTGAAACACATGAAACGTATTTTCCATCCATGTAGTGTGATTTTTCATAGGCTTCACTGGAATACCGGATCCCATGGATAACCTTATACTTCAATTCGGGATGGGACCGCATGATGCTGTGAAAAGGTGCAAGGCCTGTTCCGCTGGCAATAAACAAAAAGTTTTTGGTTTCTATGTCCTCCTCTTTTATGGTAAAGAATCCAAAAGGGCCATCTACTTCAAGCTGGTCGCCGGTATTTAAGCGCTTTAATTTTTTCGATACCATACCTTCATCTACTTCTTTCACCAGAATCTCGAGGTAATCATCATGAACTCCGCTATAGATGGAGTAATCCCGTTTTTCCGTATCTCCAGCAAGGCCAAGATTAAGGTTTTGCCCTGCCTTAAACTGCATACCGTACCGGTTCATCCTTACAACATAAGTTGAATCGGTTAAATCACGTGTACTTTGAACTTTATATTTATTGTTTGTAATTGTTTGCATTTCACTAATAAATATCAATTTGATAATCAATCATCTCTTTTAAAAAAAGGGGTGCAAAATTATTTAAAAAGTAGAATGATTCCAAATAAACCCAATTGAAATCGAAATGTTGCAAATAGTATGAAATTATACTTGAAAGCAACTTAAAAAAATCGTAGCTTTAGTCAAACAATAATCGCGATATGGATACATATTTAAGAGTTTTAATGGTTCAGGCAGGAACTTCCTTTTACAGGATCAACAGGTACAAACTCGGAGACTTTTGGGGACCGGTGGATCTTGGATTGCATCTGTCAGGCCGGCATAACAGCCTAAATATTGGAGTTGGTTTGTTAGCCGGCTCTATTTTTCCGGGTTCGAATCGAATGATATTCAATGGTTTTTCTCCATGCTGGGGAGGATTTTATGTGTCCTCTATGGGTGGTGCAGGATTGGTCTTTGATAACCTTGGTATAAATATACTATCGATTATGGGCAGAGCCAGCACTCCTTCTATTATGTATTTGAACAGGGATCAGGGCGAAGAAGTTGAAGTGAGGCTTGAACCAGTTGATTTATGGCAGGTTTGGAATTCGGGCCGGAAAGGGGTTTATGGGATGATGGAACATGCTTATGAACGTTTTGGAAAACATTATTCAAAAACACCGAGAATACTGGCTACCGGACCGGCATCATTTACAACCGATTTCGGTTCTGTTGGTTCTGCGCCCATTAAACGACAACAAATTTCATATGTTGACACATGGGCCGGTAGGGGAGGATTTGGGTCAAAAATGATACAGGATCACAACATAGCAGCAATTATTTATGGAGGAACTCATATTGTAGATGATTTCCGTGACCGGAAAGTGGCGGATGCCTGGTTCCATGACAAGTATCAGAAAAAGATGGCTGCCAAAGACATTGAAGCCACAACAAAATACAGGTTTGATCCTAACTTTGAAACAGGGGGAACTTTTGGTGTTAATTATGCTACCTTGGGGGGAAGGGTGATCGGATTCAATTACCGATCCTTATACTGGAGTGAAGAGCAAAGACTTCAAATGCATCAAACCCTAATCAAGGACCATTACCTGAAACAATTTAATGAAGAGACCATTGCCAAAAAACAGCAGTTTAATTGCGGAGAACCTTGTGTCGCTGTGTGTAAAAAGATGAACGATCATTACAAAAAGGACTACGAGCCTTATCAAACCATGGGACCGTTAAGTGGGATATTTGACCAGCGGGCAGCTGAAAAGGTTAATCATCATGCGGATATGCTGGGATTTGATGCCATATCTGTCGGTGGTGTTATCAGTTGGCTGATGGAGTGTCTTCACAAAGGATTGTTATCTGGTGAGGAGTTAGGTGTTAGCAAACCACCTGTATTTAAAATGGAAAATTTCAAACCGGAAGAAGACTCAAAGCACAATGCAGACAGAGCAATCGAATTGTTGGATTCTATAATTCATAAAAGGGGAATTGTTGATTTAAGCGAAGGTGCTCGTAAATTCGGACGCAGGATGAGTCGTAAAAAAGGGATTAATCTACTGGATTATTTTGTGTTCACATCTTTTGGAAGAAAAGGATGGATGGTTCCTAATCAATACTGGACTCCGGGAGTTTTGTCACCCATGCCTATTATGGGCAAATATTACATGAACTACAGTAATGAGTTTATTCCTCCACGTGAACTGGGCCACATTAATGCCAAAAGGATGAACAAGGAACTGATCCTGGATAACCTTGGGTTCTGCAGGTTCCATAGAAACTGGGCTGAAGAAATGATGCCGGAAGTGATTGGAGAGTTATTTGGATATGAGGAAAAATTTCTTGAAAATATATCCCATACAGCAAGTAGAATTAACAGCAGGAATGCCTCTGTTTTTTGGGAGTCGAAGAGGAATTTTGACCTTATCCATACCTTCCTGAAACGACAAAAAGAAGTTTTAGGAGCTAAAGGAGAGGAACTTGATCGCTGGTTGGAGTATTTTGAAAAAAACAGCCAATCCGCCTCCATTGATTACTGGTATGAAATCCACAAAGGGGTGCATGAATCCTTAAGGGAGTTTTGATGAAAGTTAATATTTAGCTAACAATCAGATTAAAAATATTTAGCTTCAATATTGATCTGAAGTATGTAATTGTCCTCTTCGTTATAGTCCTCCTTTATGCTTATATCCAGATAATGGGAGTTTCCTTCAAAGTCTCCTTCAAATTTTATCTGGGCCATCCTGAGATAAAGATCTTCTTCAGCAACTGTTTTCTCCGTCATGGAATTAGGCAGACATTCCCTGACTTTTGCCCGGTAAATTTCAAGTCTTTGTTTTATCTCCTCCAGGTTCGAAGGTTCACCAATTTCACCATCATAGTTCCGGCTGAGCACGTTCATAAGCATCTCGTTATTTATGCCAGCAATATGGGTTTTACTGTAACATTCTTCTGTTCCTAGAAAGGTGTCTTCGGCTGGCGTAATGTAAGGGCCCCTGATGTTTTCAAAATCTGTTTTTGAAGAATGGAGTAAACTTTTAATTCCTTCACAAAACCCATATTCGGTGACTTCGAATGAATATTCGGCTTCAGCATCTTTTTCAATGAATTTTGCCCACCAGTTGGTGGTAGGGGCCAGCGCATCACCGCTTACAGATGCCTTAAAATATTCAGCTGTTTCACCAGGCCTGAGTGCAAGCATTGAAGGTGGGAGGTCCTGATACGTCAGATAACTCAAATTTTCTTCAACAATGAAAAAATCATAAAAGCGTACCCCTTTCTGTCCGATATTTTTCAGAAAATAGGAATAGATAATTTCATTACCTGAACGGCTGTATTCATAAAAATATATATAATCCCTGTTGAGCAAGGGGTGTTCTCCCTCATCTTCATACCTCAGGAAGTTTGATACCCAGTTTACTTTTGGTCCGGATGTATAGGTTTTTACTTTAATGAACAATTGTTTTTGTCCCGGATCAAGGATCAAAACATCTTCTGGAAAGGGAATTTTTATTTCGCAATCGGGGGTTCCATCAGGAAAGAAGAAGTTGTAGAAATACACTTTTTCATTACTTACATTCTCAAGGTAATAGGAGTACACGGCCCAACCCTCACCCTCTTCATCCGTCGAATAAGAAAATTTGTAATCGGTATCTTGTTGAGGGAAGTCGCTCTGAGCAATTATAATAGAGGGAAAAATAAAGGCTAATGCAAAAAGTAGGATATAATTTTTTTTCATGGCAGATAATGTTTTATACGAAAATTGAATTCAACTGAAGGATCACAATTCCCAAGATACGAAAATTATTTGAAAATGATTTTCGGGATGCCATAAAGCCTCAGGGTGAATTATTTGCCTGGATTATTCCTGATGTAATTATCAATGGAAACCGCATAATCCTCCATTCTGCCCACCAGTTCCAGGATATCTTCGTCTTTGGCATTGGGATAGATGTCTTTTACTTGCTCATTAGCCCGAACCAAAGCATTTTTAGCGCGGTCGATGTTTTCAGCTGCAAAGGCTTCTGCCATTACTTTTATGGATTGGTTCATGACGGCGATTGCATAGAGCTTCTTTTGTTGCTGATCTACCATCAAAGGTATTTCACCAGTTTCATCTTCCCACTTCAGGTGAACATGCTGGACGATTTCAACATCCTTTTTGGTGTCCAGGTCATAATAACTAAATACCAGCTTTACCGGCATATCCTGTATGCTTTTATCAGGTTTGTTCAAAAGGAAATGAGCCAGTGCCAATTTATTCATACCCATGTAAAGGTCGCCAATTTCAATGGTGGCTTTGTTTTGCTGGTTATTGATCACAGGAAAACCATACAATTGATCAAATTCAATTTTTTTATTATAAATGATTTCCAGCTTTGCTTTTCTCCCGATGGGGTAAATTAAACTGGAAAGCTGGGATTCAAAGGCCGGATAAATGTCTTTTGATTCTCCGGCATGGACCATTAATCCGTTGCTTTCTTCAGCGAGCAGGGATAACAAAGCATAATTGTAATTCTCACCCACACCAATGGCCGATAAGCCAAGGCCCATTCCATTGTATTCTTTCGATTTGTTGATTACGATGGCTGGCTCTGTTTCTCCATAACCATCACTAAGCAATACCAGTTTGTTGATCTTGTCGGCATCAAAATGGGCCAGAAGCTCTTCATATCCCATCACCATTCCATTGTAAATGTTTGTAAATCCTCCTGCTTCAATTTCGCTGATCACAAATTTCAGGTTCTTTCCATCTCCCTTCTTCTGAAGTGGTATTACTTTAAATGCTTCATCGTTAAATAAAATTAGACAGATATTGTCGGATGGAGCAAGCTTGTCAACAAACTTCAACATGGATTCCTTGAGAGACTCAATCCTGTCGTATCCTTCCATGGAACCACTTTTATCAATGACAAAAGCAATATTTACATCCGATTTATTTGTTTTAGAAACATCGGATGTTGTTGAAAATCCGATTTCCAGCACCGCTTCTTTGGATTTTGCATTCACCTTGTTTCCAAAGTTCAAGAACAAACCCACTTTTTCTTTTGGTTCCGGGAATTGCTTTGTAAGGAAACTTTCAAAGGTTTTGAGAAACAACTCATCCGGTTTGGGAATAAAGTTTTCAGGATATTGAAGTCGCGGATCAGGTATGTATTTTATATGAAAGTTATGTGTATTCGTCCCTTTTATTCTGATAAGGTTCAACACATCCACATCCCGCTGGTAATTAAAATGGATAAGGTATTTCTGCTGGTTGGGTAGGAGAAATACCACCAATCCATTTTCATCGGTTTTTGAAGAGTATACTACATTGCTGGCAATGTTTTGGATAAACACATTTTCATTAACAGCAGGCAAGCCAGAGGCATCCATTATATGGATTCTGGAGAAAGTTCTTGCTGTTGTTGGGCCAGGATTTGGTGGTAGGGTCTGAAATATAGTATCGTTTCTTAGCAGTTCTTCGATTTTTGTCGGTTGAAATTGTAAGGTAACTTTCTGAATTCCTTCACGGTTCACAGTTTGTGTAAACTCGAAGTTTTCAATTTCATCCACATCAATGGCATACCTTTCTCCGGTAGGCACATGAAACTGTGCAGAACCTCCTGAATTGGTTGTGCGTGATAAAAGCAGTTGATGTTTAATTCCAACCAGCTGAACAGGAATATTCCTTACAGGTTTGTTGTTGAGGTCCTTTAATATTACATAGATAATACAGCTGTCTTTTGATGGAGATGTTTTCCTGAATCCTGACTGGTCAATCCTGGAAAAATCTATCGTTGGCCTGAGGTTTTTGATCTTTTCTTCATCCTCTATTTTTCTGAGGTCATAGGGAATTGTTACCGACCTGCTGCCGTATTCATTATCACGCAAAAGTATTTCATCATATTCGGGTAGTCCTTTCAAATTCAATGACCATAATCCGGGTGGAACATCAAAAGTGACTGATCCCTGGTAGTCGGTATATCTTGCCATAACCTGGCTGCTGTTCTTATTTTTCAGCCATACTTTAATATTATTAAGTGGCTTACTTCCTTTGCCGACCACCTTAACGTTAAATTTAAATTCTCCTTGTGAATTCCCTACCGACAGGAAACAAATACTTATAATGATACTAACCAGAAGTCGTTTCATAGAATAGGTTTTTATAAGATTGAAGTAGGGTAAAGCTTGTTCTCCGTGATATGATTTTCTTATAAAAACGAAAGGGTAGGGTATTTATTTTATCTGTTTGATACCCATAATAATGAGGACGGTTCCTGTAACTTATACAGAGGCTAAGGCATCTAATATTTTTGAACAGCCACCTTCTTTTAACCAGGATGAATGTTCGCTTGCGTTCTCAAACTTTTTTCCTGTGATAGCTGAACATTCAAATTCATAATCAGATGCCTTAAGAAAACTATTCATCATTTTTTCGAATTTCTCACTAAATTCCTTATCGCCCCACAAACTCTTGACTTCATTGTCTTTACTAAATTTCATACCCACTAACCAGATAGCTGCACCTAAAGCTCCACATGCTTCACCACATAAACCGATTCCTCCTGCAAGGCCAGCAACCATTGTGGCATGCTGATCGGATGCTCCAATTTTTTTGGCTAAAACTGAAGCGCAGCTCACCAGGGAGGTTGGAACCGTTATATTTTCTTCAGCAAGGGCATCATTAAGTTTGCTGAATGCTGCTTTGGAATATCCGGCGGACATCCGCAAACAACCTATTGAACCTCCCTTAAGCAGGAAATAAGTTACCATCTGCAGATTAGATGAGGACTTATTTAGCTGAGTTATTTCATAGCAATTAATATTGTTGTACCGTTTGTCAAATGTCTGTACAAGTGTTTGGGCAGCGAATATGGCTCTGGCTTCAGCTTCTGTTCCGGCTCCGTAGAGTTCATAGGATCTGGCTCCGGCTGCCAACACTGCTCCCCATATCATTCCGCATTGATGACCATGTTGTTTTATCCCTCCGGCAAATGGTTCAAGTGCATACTCTTCATATTCCATTGGATTATTGAATGCCCTGTTAATGACATGAAAAAGAGTGGTTGAGCATACCCTGCCGCTTAGAAATGTTTTAATGGTTTTGGCAGATGAAATCTTGTATTTATTTTTTGCCATGGTTTTGATGTTTTTGGTTAAGACGAACTTTATAATATCCCATGAGAAGCACAACTGTTGAAGTGATGAATGCGGGGATAAAAGACGATTTTGCTTCAAATTGTTCTGGAAACAGAATTCCCCAAAAAAAGAAAAACAGATTTACCAGAAATCCTGCTATAATGCTGGTAACTGCAACTTTTCTGTATCTATAGGGATTTTGAGTTGATAGGGCTAGAAAAGTAATGGGTACGAAAATTACAATAGTTGCAATACCTACAACCATAAGGTCAACTATTTTCGGTAGTAAAAGCGCCATACCAAGAGCGATGATACCAAAAAGAATCGCAGCAGCCCGGATTTCAAACTGAATGTGTTTCTTGTTATTTAATGATTTTCTATGGCGCCACCCTGCAAAGTCACGAATGGCTGATATGGAAATCAGATTTAGAAAACTATCTCCTGATGACATCAAAGCCGACATTAATCCAACCACTGCAAATCCAAGTAGAAATTTAGAACTATGACGTTCCAGGAAGAGGTATGTTACATACTTGGGTTCAACGGCATCATCCAATACTATTTTAAGGGCCATCCCCACCAGCGGGAACAGGATATAAAACGGCAACATTCCAAAACCGCTGATTATACTTACATGTTTTGCGACTTTTTCATTCTTTGCAGCCAGTATCCTTTGCCAGATATCCATCCTGATCAAAACTGATGGAGAAAGAAAAAGCGGTAAGGCAATCAGAAAGATCCATCCGTAATAGCTGCCGTTTAGAAAGGTTTTCGGTAACTCTGATAATCTTGATAAACCGGCCGTGTCCGTATAAATTCCAGGAATGAAGATCAGGATGACCATGATGATGATTACGATAAACTGAAGCAAATCAGTGAGAATAACACCAGAAAGACCTGCAAATGCAGTATAGGCAATGACCACAAGACAGGAGATAATGGCAGCAGTCATATATCCGATATCAAACGTAAATCTCAACAAAGAGGCCATACCAACAAACTGTGCCGACAAAAGAAAAAAGAAAATAAAGATGTTAATTCCGCTTACGGCTGATGAAAACAAACGGGAGAATTGTACATCATCCTCGGAGGTATACCTAGAATTCAGGAATTGAGGGAACGAGTACAGTTTCTCCAACCGCCCCATTCGGTTCATTTTCCCGGCATAAAATGAAAGAATAAAAAATCCGATCACATAAGCAACACCTATTCCTACAGCAGCAAATCCTGATTCATAACCCATGGCCATTAATCCTATGGATGTACCCCCTCCGACAAAGGTTGCCAGTGTAGTTGCTACAAGCGGAAATGTGCGGGTGTTCCGGTTGTTCACCAGGTAGTTTTCAATATCGGAAGACTTTACATGACGAAGCGTCAGGTAAACGATTATTAAGAGGTAAATTACTATCCAGAAAATTATCCAGAACATGATGCAATGATTTCAACAAAGGTAAGCATTGAAATAGACTGGAAAATCATGCATATCAATCATAAAGTTTGACATATTCAAAGGAATTGCCGCACCAATCTAAGAACCTTTCAAAATCTTTATATGAAACAACCAGGGAAGCCGTATTTATATTGGGATGAAAACTAATGTTTTCAGATTTTTTCAAGTTTTCATCCAAAAAAACATGAACATGATTTTCTTCGTCGTTGATCAGTCCGAAAGGAGAAACAGAACCAGGTGTAATCCCCAGGTATTTTTGCATTCGTTTTGGCGAGGAAAAAGTTAGTTTTCCCTGTTTTAACCTTTGCTCCAAATCACGAATAACCAGATTCTGGGTATGTTCCAGGACAACAAGATAATGCCTGTTTCCTTTATGGTTTCTGAAAAATATATTCTTACAGTGAGTGGCTACCAGATCGACCCAGTATTTTTTTGCCTCCTCAATGGTTGGTGCAGGAGGATGTTCATAGTATTCGAAATTAATATTAAGTTCGCCCAGAATATTATAAAGTTCAGCCTGTCCATTCATACGCTTTGTCAGATGTTTAATGCTAATTTAAGCGAAAATAATTCTTTTTGCCTCAATGGTAAAGTTTTAATTGTAAGTAATCACAAAAAAATTCGAACTAAATATCCAGGAATCACAATATTTAAAAATAATTGTAGTTATTAAATGCAAATTCCAGCTAAAAAGTTTGCCTTTCATTTAATGGCAAGACAACAGAGGAGTACGATTGAATAAATTTTTTTTATCTTTCTTTATTTTTTCATCCTTTCTATTTCCTGTGCTGATCTGTGCACAAGAAGATAAAGATGATTCGGAATATTGCAATCCGCGAGTGATTGGTATGCCACGTCCAACCGGAATTTCAATTGATTATGAAAGGGTAATGGATTATCGTATCTATTCAAAGAGCAATGTGGACTATTTGCAGAATGGTGATGGTGAAATTAACTACAATAGGCGTATCAAGGCCAAATTTAAAGTTCCTGTAATCAATAGAGACAAGTTTAAATTAGCCTATGGATTTAGCTATTCACACGAAGAATTTAGATTTGATGATATAGAAGAAATAAATTATTCGCTGTACAAAAGCCTTGAAGATAAATCGCTGAAAAGCCTTGGAAGCAGTTTTAATTTATTATTTCCTAAAAAGAATAAAACCTTTTGGGCCGTTCAGGTTAATTTAACCCTTAATGGAGACTATTATCTTGATGACGCCAATTTGTTTAATTTCCTAAAAGTGTCTGCGGGTCCGATGTGGGGCAGAAAACCCAATGAAAGTTTAATGTATGGATTTGGATTTGCCTATTCTTATACATTTGGTGATCCGAGTATTACACCTATCGTAGCTTACTATAAAACGTTTAGTCCGAAATGGGGGATTGAAGCCATGTTGCCATTAGAAGCTAAGGTAAGATATAAAGCCAATAAAGGAACATATTTATATGCTGGTGCAGAAGCAAGAGGTGCAAGTTATAATGTTCGTTTGAATGATCCTGCACTTGTAGATAAAAATACACTGGAACTACGGCATTCGGAAATTAAGTTCTTTTTATCCCTCAATAAGGAAATCCATGACTTTTTATGGGTGTCATTTGATGCTGGATACCGATACAACCTCAATTTTAACCTGGCTGAATCAAACAGAAACAGAAAACCCACCAATTTTCTCAAGCACGATTATATTGTAGAATCTCAACTGGATGATGCATTTTTCTTTAATGCCAGCCTTAACATTAAACCACCCAGAAAGTGGTATAATGATTAAAAGGAAATTCCAAATTCAAATACAATTAAGCCCGCTGTTTCTTCCTCTGAGAATCCCATATTCAAACCAAGGCTGTAGCTTTTTTCCAGAGGGATAAGATATATTCCTCCGCCATATCCAGCATGAAATTGGTCTGACTTCTCATCCTCAATATAAACTCTTCCTAGGTCATAAAATCCACGAACTCCAAATTTTACAGGGACTACTGCTGTTGCAATATCAAGGATCTGCAGTTTCAGGTCAGAATTAAAAAATACCATTGACTTACCGCTAAATCTGTTTTTCCTGTATCCTCTCAAATAGTTATTTTGCCCCAGGTTGATTAAATGATAAAATGGAATATCTCCTGAACTTAGGGCACCTCCACCACGCAGGCCTATTATTATTGGGAGATATGTGGGAATAGTTGAATGAAACTCAACAAAACCATTGAACTTGTTGTAGGTATTGTACTCATTACTGGTGATCAAACCCTGATCAAATTTCCCAAAAAAACGCATTCCTTTTTCCGGGAATTTTTTGTCACTCCTGAAATCAAGATCAAGCATCACTGTTGCTTCAAAAAGATTGACTTTATGGGTGCCTAATACATCCTGTTGTAAATCAAGCAGCGTATTTTTACTGATCTGGCCCTCGTTGTTCTCATAATGAACCATCACACTAAAAACACTTCGTTTACGGAAATCCCTGATAAGCCCAATACCATATTGTAAGGTATTGTACCTGGTTTTATAATAATCAGCATTAAATAACGAATCTGTTTTTAAAGACTCATTTCCGTAGCCATAGTAATTCACATAATCTGTTGGGTATGCGATCTTCCCGAAGTATTTAATGTCCCATTTTCTGAATACATGATGAAAACGGGCATCGTAATAAAATTGTAAATTACCGGATGTTGTTCCTTTTAAATCGAGGCTGTATTTGGAGCTATAATCTTTCTTGCCATACCCTTGTCGGGTATAGGTAATTCCAATACCTAAACCAAATTCGTCATCGGAATTATAACTCAAATAGGGTAAAGGGAAATAGGTATTATAAGCAAATGCTTGTCGATCATAATCGTAGGCTTTTTTATTCCAGGTGTTTATACTTTTTGTTTCCTCACTAATAATTATCTCACTGCCAGGGTCTTTTTCATAAACCAGTGTTTTTTTCCATAATCCCTTTACTTTGGACTGATCATTAATTTTGTCATCACCCTCACCTCCAATTATTCGTAGT
Source organism: uncultured Bacteroidales bacterium (assembly GCA_964421215.1). Lineage (GTDB taxonomy): Bacteria > Bacteroidota > Bacteroidia > Bacteroidales > JAADJA01 > JAADJA01. Next base: position 100,392 of record CAYQWA010000001.1, read on the forward strand.
TTAATAGATTTATCACTTTCACCAGTGATAATAAATTCATCCTCATTCCCCAGACCAAATAATCGAATTTCTTTGGTTTCTTTTGGGAAAAATTTACGTTCATAAAGAATATTTTTGCGCGAATTGTTTTTAACAATCACAGTGACTGAATGATCTTTATTTCGGTTTACATAAAAAACCTCTTTTTTCCCTGATCCCAAAACATCAACCTGCCGGGCAAGTAGTTTGTAGTATTCCAATACAAAATCATCAAGATGTTCTCTTCTTGATTTGAGTTTGTCTTCTATCTCTTGACCTGAAATATCATAAATCTCTTCAGGCATATTACGAACAGATCTTTCAATAATGTCATCGGTAAGGGTATTTTTAACAAGATCCACCTGTTTAAGCCAATCCTCCCAATCTACTTCTGTTAATGCTATTCTGTCGATGTGACGAGCCGACCAGGTAAGGCTTCGTATGTCTTTTACTGAATATCCGAAGTGCTCTCCACTGGGTTTTGCCCATTCCCTGTCAGCTATCCAGGGAAAAAGTCCATCCCACACTGAAAATACATGATCCCTGTCCCGAGGAATCGGTTTATACAAAGTCCCTTTCTTCTGATTATATCCTGCCCATTTCCAGTTGTCTTCATGTCGTCCCCAATCCCCGACAAGGATATCGAAAACTTTAGCTTTTGCAAATTCAAACTGGTCTACTCTGTTATTATGACTTTTATAAAGATTTCGAAACAGTTTATAACTTCTCAGGACCTCATCGGAATTGCCAAATCCAGGACAGTTCTTCTTTGGGCCTTTCGGACTTTCTTCAAGCATTCCAAACAACAAAGAATAATCCTTCTTAAATGGCCCTAGTTTGTCATCAGGAGGTAAAACGTATAAAACCGGGTTGGGATGTAGGATGTCGAGCTTTTCCAGCATTAACTTTGTGGCCATCGCACCAAAGGGATGCTGCGTGGTGGTTTGATCTTTTACAACATCAGCAACAATGGTTTCCCTGAGATCGTACGATAATGCTTTTTTGGGATCTTTATTAACCGATCTGAAAACATATTCGCAACCATTACCAGCTCTGAGTTTCAATGATGTAGTTTGCCTTCCACCACCCCGTTTGATTGGAATCAAACCACCAAACGTGGTATCCATATTCAGGTAATTAACATTCACAGGTGTTGTCCATGTATTGCGGTAATGCCAGCCAAAAAAGAGTTGTTTAAATCCGCTGGCATTGTATTCTTCACCAGCTTTAATTGTTATTGGTTCTGAATAATTTGCTGACATGGCTTCGGGGAAAACAGAATTTAACTTACAAGGTGAATAATATTCATTTATTGGGATACCTGATTTGAAATTCTGACAATTTGATTGAAAAAGTTCAATGTTTTTCTCAGCTACCAAATCAGTGTTATTAATCTTGAATGAAGTTGTATTTACATCCCCTTTTTGCAGGTATTCAATTCTGAATAAACTTTGGTTTTTAGAATCAAAGACTTCATCGTTTTGTTTACCAGTCCTTAACAGTTTTACAAAAGCCCCTGAATTCATAAAGTAAGACCTTTCCGAATAAATGAGTTGCTGAATGTAATCATGGCCAGATAAACAGATTAGTCCGGAGTGGTCTTGAATAATATTTTTCAACTCAGCATTAAATTCACTATAGTGTTCATTTGAGATATCCATTGAAGAACCAATATTTTGCCTATATGCAGGATAAAAACTACCTACAACCGGTAAGGGTAAATACAGGCCGGGCAATACATCAGTGAGTGGGAACAAATGTTTTTTTAAGGGCATGTGTCCACCATATTCTCCAGAGCTAATGATGGGAAAATGACCGGCAATTAATACATTCTTATTTTCCGCTTCACTTATAATATCTTCAAGTTCATCTATAAAATCATGCTGGGAGGTGATTTTGCAGTAGGCATCCGTTGCATCCGGAATTTTATGGGGGTGATTCCAGTATTGAGTATTGATGGCAATGATTGTCAGGTGGTCTCCGACCTCTATGTCCTTTGGTCCGGGACATCCATGCCCTGGTGTCCACTTTAAATTTTTAAATGGAAAACTTTCAATGATATCCTCCAGAATGTTTACATTGGTAAGGCCAGATTTACCGGAATATAACCAGTCACGGTCACCAGGAATAAACACGAATTTTAGTAAATATTCGGATTGGAGATTGTTAATGATATTGTACAATCTTAAAGAATCCTGAATCCTGTTTTTTGGGTCTAATAGGTTTGACTTTGTAATATCGCCTGTGAATAATACAATTGAAGGAACTCTATCTTCAATAATTTTTTTATGAAGTGCAGTTATCTGGGGCACGTCGGGTTTAAGGTCAGCGAGGTTTCCAAGAGAGTAAACATAAATGTCATCTTGTGGCTCCTGGGCCAGAAGACCTTCTGTATTACTCAACAGCAATAAACCGAAAATCAACCCAAGTCCTTTAATATAATTGAGTTTTGTCATTGTTAAATATAATAAATTACCAAAGAAGTTTTATCATATCAGTATAACCAAAATTCTATTTCTGGTTTTACTAACATTATATTTTGTAATTTTAAATTACGTTTTTGACTACCCATGAAAACTTCACCTAAAATACTAAAATTATCATGGGGCCTGGTCAGTGTTGAAGGCCATGCCATGAATTTCAAGGATGCTAAACTATACCCTGGAGGTGTTGAAGAATGGGATTGGAGGGAATTTGGGACACAACACGAACCCGGGATCCATCCTGATGAGGTAAAGGATTTAATTAAAAAAGGCGCTGATGTAGTAATTTTGTCCAGAGGATTTAACGGAAAACTGTCAGTGCCTGAAATTACTACCAGATTGTTAAAAGAAAGAAGTATTGAATTCTATATATTAAAAATAGAAGAAGCAGTAACTTTATACAATAAACTGTGTGAGAATAAACAAATTGGTGCTTTGTTTCATACAACGTGTTAGATTATAATAAAACCAGCTCAAATCCTTATGAATAAGTTTGTTATACTCACTTTATCCGTCTTTGTGGTTAAGGTTTTTTTTGCACAGATTCATCATGTACCCGAAGCTTACCCAACAATTCAATCCGGGCTGTATGCTGCAACTTCAGGAGATACTGTATTGGTACAGCCGGGAACTTACTTTGAAAACATCGTTTGGCCTGAAACAGAGGGAATAAAACTACTAGCAGCTGAAACTCCTGAAAACACAATAATAGATGGAGAATATTCAGGTTGTGTAATTTCATTTGACTGGTACCAGGGATATGATACCACAACACAGATCAAAGGATTTACAATAACGCATGGTAGTGAAAGCGGAATTTACCTGAATGAAGCAAGTATAAAGATCGAAAATACCACCATTACCGAAAATACAGGTTATCAATTCTATGATGGCCAGATAGGTGGTGGTATCCGGTGCTACTATTCAAGCCCTTTGATTGTGGGATCAATAATAAGTGAAAACAGTGTTTCAGGGTTGGCGGCTTATGGAGGAGGTGTGTTTTGTTCTTCTTATTCATCTCCTGTTTTTTATAATGTTGATATTTCTGACAACACCTGTACCGCTTCAACATATGCCTGCGGAGGTGGAGTTTATCTTGAGAATCACTGTGAATCAGTTTTTGAAAATGTTGTAATATCAAATAATACCCTTGAGGGGGAGACCTGCCAGGGTGGTGGCATTTATGCCTATATATTTTCAGTGCCTTTTCTTCTAAAATCAAGAGTAATGAACAATAGATTAAATGGTACTGAAGATAATTATGGAGGAGGTATATATTATTTTACCAACTCAACAATGATAATGGATCAATCCTATATCATGTACAATCAGTTTTCCGGTACTGCAACCTCCAATTATGGTATTGGAATTTTTTGTTTGAACTCCTCCATGGTTATAACAAATAGTTTAATTGCCTCCAATTTTATTTCAGGAGGTATTTCCGGCTTTGACGGAGGAGGGATACATCTCGCTCTTTGCGACTATATGGATACGACTGAAATTGTGAATTCAACAATAGCAAACAACTACCGGATCAATAATTTACCCATTCAGGGATCAGGGCTTCATTGTGTAAGTTCAAATGTTTCTGTGCTGAATTCTGTTTTTTGGAATGAGAATAATGCAGATGAAATTGAAATGGATGTGGTTTCCCATGTTGATATCTCACATTCCAATATCAGGGATGGATGGCCTGGATATGGTAATATTGTCGATGACCCTCAATTCGTGAACGACAGCACATTTAGTTTACTTCTGACATCTCCCTGCCTGAATGCCGGCACATTAGAAGATGCTCCTGAAGTAGACATAGAAGGAAATCCCAGGCCACTGCCTGTTTATACCAATCCGGATATGGGGGCTTATGAAATGGACCAGCTTGTTAGCATACACTCGAAAAAAATAATGGGTGAGCTTTGTATTCGTCCTAATCCTATTTCAAATACTTTGGTACTAAGTTTTTGCGGTACTGAAAACACGATTGTTGACATTATGATTTTTCGTAGCGATGGTATCTTGATAAAGGAGATTAACAACATCAATGGGAGTTACATAACATTGAATGTAAAGGATTTCTCTCCAGGCCTTTATATTGTAAAACTGAAAGACCGAAAAGGTAAAAACATTATCACTAAATTTGTAAAAGGTCAATGATTTAGTTAAACAAAGAAATAAACTATACTTGAACTTACATGAGTAAATACCGCCTTTTAATCCTTTTGAGCTTAATTGTAGTTGTCCCAATTGGGTTTTTGACCAAGTTTTATTCAGGTCCTGCTGAAGCATGGGTGAATGACTCCCTGGGTGGATTGTTTTACGAGATCTTCTGGTGCCTAATGTTTGCTTTCCTGTTCGTTTCTGCCAGACCCTATACAATCGCAGCCGGAGTTTTTGTTGTTACATGTTGCCTGGAATTTCTTCAACTCTGGCATCCTCCCTTTCTTGAATACCTGAGAGGTAATTTTATTGGTGTAACCATTCTTGGAAATTCCTTTAACTGGTCCGATTTCCTTTATTATGTAATTGGCAGCGGACTGGGTTATTGTATTTTATATTTGATCAGAAAAGTTTCAGCAACTACTTCCCAAACATAAGATCAACCACATCATAAACGTCCTGCTCACTTAATTTGAAATGCATTCCACCTACTTTGTTTTTGATCATGGTTTCTGTGATCAGATCTCTTTTGTCTTCCAAAATCCCGGCTTCCTGTAAAAGAACAGGGCTTTGTAGTTGTTTGAAAAATTGTTCAAGTTCAGTAATGGTATTATCAGCATTCTGAGCTCCGAAAACCGCCCTGCCCAATTGAGTAATTCTGTCGGGCATTTTATCTTTTTGAAGTTTTAACCATGCGGGATAAGCTATTGATAATGTCGCACCATGCGGTGTATCAAACAAAACAGATAAAACGTGCCCTAGATCATGAACTCCCCAGTCGCCGGATTCACGGCCATAAGCAGTTAATCCATTCAGTGCATTGGTTGCAGCGTACATGATCTTTTCACGTAATCCAAAATTCTGTAAGTTGTCCAGCAAAGAAGGCCCGTATTCAACAGCTTCAGAAATAACTGAAAAAACAAAACGGTCAGACAATGTAGCTTCACCTTTACCAAAATAGTTTTCAAGGGCATGAGCTACCAGGTCAACAACTCCGTAAGCGGTGTAATCTTTTGGTACGGAATAAGTATATTGAGGATCAAGAAATGAGTGTTTGGGGTACATTGATTTGTACCCAATGCCCAGCTTCTTTTTTGCCTGGTCGTTTTGCAACACTGCATAGGGATTCATTTCTGTTCCTGTAGCAGCAAGTGTTAAAACACAGATCACTGGAACAGCTTTTTTTGGTTTCACCATTTTAATCATTATTCGCCATGCCGAAACATTTTCAGGGATGGCGACAGCCATTATCTTGGCAGAATCTATAACACTACCCCCACCCACAGCAACAATCACATCCACATTATTCTGCCGGGCCAGCTCCGAAGCTTCGTTTACATCTTCAATAATAGGATTTGGTTTGATACCGGAATATTCCGTTACACTGGCATTGATATTTTTTAGTTGTTCAGATACCGAATCATAAATGCCATTGCTTTTGATTGATCCTTTGCCATAAACAAACAATACATTTTTGCCATATTCTTCGACCACTTTTCCAAGATCATTAGTAACATCTTTTCCAAAGTGCACGACTGTAGGGTTTTCTATTTTGAAGTTGATCATAAATTTTTTTATCTTAAAACATTTTCTTTAATCCAAAATTCTAACAAAGGATCGGTAAATTTATAGGAATTTCCTGTTTTATAAATTATTCCTCTTCCAAGAAGCTTTCTGGTTGTACGTGAAATATTAATTTTTTTTGGGTCAAGAGCAGAATAGATGGATTGTTTATTTTCAGCTATGGTAAGTAATATTTGTACTTGGTCATTACTCGCATAAATATCTTCCCATACCTTTTCAAGGTAATTCTTTTCAATGAACAACAATTGCCTAAAAACTTCAGCTAGGTCATCTTCATTTGAAATAACCCGATCATCATCACTCAATAATAGTTGTTGTAAAACTAACTGGGTATAGTAGGGGTGGCCATTTGTAAATTTTAAAATGTTTTCTGCCAGCCAGGCTTCATTTTTTATTTTTTCCTTTTTGAATGTCTTTAATAAATATTCCAGATAATCTTCGTGATTAATGTAGCCCAGATTTATTATTCTGGCAAACCTGAAAAAGGGGGCATTGTTTTTTATGAACAAGGAATCCATTACAGATTCATAGCTTCCTGAGAAAAGATACGTAGCTTGTTGATGTAACTGTATCTTTGATCTAAACAACTTGACAATTTTTTCACCATCAAGCTTTCTAATATCTCCGAATTCATCGAATGCACATATTATTTTTTTGTTTTTCTTTTTACTGAAATCATCTATAAAATCGATACTTTCTGAAAGCAAATCCCATGAATCATAAGATTGATCTTGAAACTGAAGAATAAACTCAAAATCTTCAACTACACGACGGAGTTTTATGTTTTTTACTATTTCCGATAAGTTGGATTTTATTCTTTTAAAAGCAAAATCCAATACACTGTTTCTTAGTACACTTTCAGTTATTCTTTCGGCAAGGTATTTTATTCCTGGTGTTGCAAAAACATCTACTGTTGAAGTATAATAGTTTAAAGATTTTAACTGGTTAAGTAATTCAAGGATTACTGATGTTTTACCATATCTACGTGGAGCGATTATTACAACACTTTGGCCTTGTTGCAACAATTGTAATATGGTGCTAATTTCTTTTTTCCGACCAATTAGCTGGTTACCTGTTACTGGCTTGCCGACTTGTAAATTTTCCATTTACTATTTTTTTACAAATATAGTACAAATGTTGTACGGTACAAGTATTGTACTTAAAAAATAGTACAAAGGTTGTATGGTACAAACCTTGTCTTATACTTTTGTTAAGTTTGATTCAACAAATCCCTGTCAACCTTGTTCCAGCTAATTTGCCTAAATTTGCATTAAACAATTCGACCACTATGATTTCACTAAACAGCTCAATAAAAGAACTCAACTCCATGAATAAAGACACACTCATGGAGCAATTAGGTATTGAATACCTTGAAGTAAAAGAGGGGTTTGTAAAGGCTAAAATGCCCGTTGACAAACGGACGAAACAACCTTTTGATATTCTACACGGAGGTGCATCCATCGCTTTTGCCGAAACCATTGCCAGCTTAGGATCTGCCTTGCTGGTTGACCTGGAGAAAAATGATGTCAGGGGAGCAGCTGTAACTGCAAATCATGTAGGTGCGGTTGCAAGGGGGCATGTTTACGGAGAAGCAAAATTGATTCACAGAGGTTCTATAACCCATGTATGGGACATAGAAATCAAAGACCAGGGAGGATACAGGATTTCGGTATGCAGGATAACGTTGATTGTTATTCCTAAAGAAGGAACGAAATAAATTAGAAATTTGGATTTTAAAAATTATACGTGAAAAAGCTAGTTCAATTAATAAATACCTGTCTCGATAAAAATATTCCGTTTGTTAGCTACAGGCTTCCACATTCGGATGAAATTTATACCTGGGTACAACAATCGGGGCAGTTTAATTATGTTGAACATTTTGAAGAGCTTTGTGGGAAGGAAGGTTTTGTTTATGCTCCTTTTAACCGGAGAACAGACTTTCCATTTGCTTTTTTTGAACCGGAACGAATCTTTATCAACGATGAAATAGAAGACGATCTTTTGTTTCAGATAGCAAACATGAAACAGATGTATCCGGAAGATCGATCAGATTCTCCGGCTGAAACCGTAAAAGATGAATACTTAAATCAAGCTGAAAAATACATTGGCGCTTTTGATGAAAATTTCTCAAAGGCGGTATTGTCAAGGGTGAAATTGATAGAAAAGCCAGCATCCTTTGATCCCGGTGAATTTTTTCTGCAACTTGAAAATTCTTACAAAAAAGCATACTGCCATCTGATCAATCTGCCAGGAGCCGGCACCTGGGCTGGAGCTTCCCCGGAAACACTTGTTAGGGTAGATGAAGAATTAGTACATACGGTTTCATTGGCCGGAACACAGCCCAAACCTGAAAAAGGCAAAACCATTCAATGGACAGACAAGGAAATAACCGAACAAAAAATTGTCACGGAATACATTGAGTCTATTTTAATGGAAATGAAGGTTGAAAGTTTTGAAAAAGAGGAAACCTATGACCTTGATGCTGGAAATGCTGTTCACCTGGCAACAAAGATCCATTTTAATAACTTTCTTGTTGCAGGCCACTTCGCTGATTTTTTAAAGGCATTGCACCCTACCCCGGCCGTTTGCGGATACCCAAAAGAAAAAGCCCTTGAACTCATCCTGAATACCGAAAAACATAAACGTGAATATTATTCAGGATTTTGTGGGCCGGTAAACTTCCTGAATTCCACCGATTTATTCGTGAACATCCGGTGCATGAAGATCCTACCTAGGAGACTGGCTTTGTATGTTGGAGGTGGTTTAACTTCACATTCGGTTCCTGAGAAGGAATGGGAAGAGACGGAGCTAAAGGCTCAAACCTTGTTGTCATTATTATAAAAATCCCGACATTTGCAGTGAATTTAATCATCCGATGACTCAAAGTCATCGGATGAGTATTTATAACTCAATGACATCAGACAAAGCAGGCGCATTTTTACTGAGTGAGATATTTGTTAAGAAGGGATTAATGCACATTGTAATTTCTCCCGGTTCACGTAATGCCCCACTGATCATATCATTTGCCAATAATCCAGCCATCAATGCAATCAACATTGTGGATGAACGAAGTGCTGCTTTTTTTGCACTGGGTATTGCCCAGCAAACGAAACAAACTGTAGCTATCGCCTGTACTTCAGGATCTGCTGCACTGAATTATGCACCTGCCATTGCTGAGGCGTATTACCAAAAAATCCCTTTGCTCATCATTACTGCAGATAGGCCAGAGGAAATGGTCGATCACGGTGATGGACAAACCATCAGGCAAAAGGATGTTTATTCGAATTATATAAAGTACAGTTGTGAGATCACAGGAGAATTGAATTCGGAAGCGGAAATTCAAAATACCATCAAAGAAATTAATCAAGCCATTGATTTAACGCAAATTCCGGATTATGGTCCTGTTCATATTAATATTCCGTTCAGGGAACCAATATATGGCAAGTCTCAAAAGGTAAACATAGATTTTGAATTGCCCGAAAGGGATATCTTTATTCCCTATATCAAAGAAGAACAGCTTAAATCGTTTTCAGATAAATGGAATAAATTTTATAAAATACTGCTGATTGCCGGGATGATGGATCCCAATCCTGAATTAAAAAAGGTCCTTAAAGAAATTACAAAAGACGAATCGGTGGTATTGCTCACTGAAACAACATCAAATTTGAATGGTGATAACTGTAGTTGCTCCTGTATCGATAAAGTAATTCATACCATTAAGGACAATGAGGTGGAGGATTTTAAACCTGAATTGCTGGTTACATTTGGTGGCCATGTGGTTTCAAAAATGGTAAAAGCATTTATCCGTAGTAACAATCCGGTTGAGCACTGGCATGTTGATCCAGTTGATATCAGTATGAATACTTATCAGTGTTTAACAGAGGGAATCCAGCAATCCCCGGAGGATTTTTTCTCTTATTTATCAGAGAAGTCCATAAAGAAGGAAAGTTCATATAGCAGACTCTGGAAAGAGAGGGTTGAACGTTCAGAAAATCGTCACAAGAAGTTTTTTGAGAGTATTGACTACTCTGACCTTCAGGTTTTCGATTTGATTTTAAACGCGATTCCTGAAGGGAGTAGTCTTCAGCTGGGAAACAGTACACCAGTTAGGTATGCACAGTTGTTCAACCTGCAAAAGAAATGGCTGGTAAATTCCAATCGTGGAACCAGTGGTATTGATGGAACAGTTTCAACTGCTGCAGGTGCTGCCTACGTCAGTAATATACCAACAACCCTTATCACCGGCGATCTCGGATTTTTATACGACTCCAACTCCCTGATGAATAAGTATTTAAGTGGAAATCTTCGGATAATTATTATTAATAATGGCGGTGGAGGGATCTTCAGGTTTATCGACGGGCCGGATTCAACAGGCCATCTGGAAAAATTTTTTGAAGCTCATCACAACTGGAATTCAAAGTACATTGCCAAGAATTTTGATGTTCCGTATTATACTGCAAATGACCTCAAAGGATTGGAACAAGTTTTACCTAAATTTTACCATTCACAACGAATTGACCGGCCAGCTATCCTCGAAATTTTTACTCCAGGCAAAAAGAATGCTAAGGTTCTTAAATCCTATTTCAATTTTTTAAGAGAATAAAGCTTTCGTATTAAACAAATTACGACCTTTGTTGTTCTGAAAAAATGCAAAATATGGGAACGCATAGAAACTGGAAATCACTAAAAGAATACGAAGATATTTTATTTGAAATTTGGGAAGGTATTGCAAAAATAACCATCAATCGACCGGAGGTTTATAACGCTTTCAGGCCAACTACTGTATTTGAATTGAGCGATGCTTTTAAACTTTGTCGTGAGAATCAGGATATTTATAGTGTGATCTTAACCGGAGCCGGAGATAAAGCATTCTGTAGTGGAGGTGATCAGAATGTAAAGAGTAAAGGGGGTTATGTGGATAAAGACGGAGTACCCCGATTAAATGTTTTGGATGTTCAGCGTCAGATCCGTTCTCTACCAAAGCCGGTAATTGCTATGGTCAACGGATATGCCATTGGTGGTGGCCATGTATTGCATGTTATGTGCGATATGACTGTTGCTTCTGAAAATGCAATTTTTGGTCAGACGGGCCCAAAAGTGGGCAGCTTTGACGCCGGATTCGGATCATCCTATCTGGCCAGACACGTGGGGCAAAAAAAGGCCCGTGAGATATGGTTCCTTAATTTACAGTATTCTGCCGAAGAAGCAGAGAATATGGGAATGGTAAACAAGGTTGTGCCTCTTGACCAATTAGAAGATGCAACTGTTGAATGGTGCCTGATCATGATGAAAAGAAGCCCTATGGCACTTCGTATGATCAAGATGGGATTGAATGCCGAACTCGATGGCCAGGCAGGAATTCAGGAGCTGGCTGGAAATGCTACCCTGCTCTATTACCTCACCGACGAAGCCCAGGAAGGAAAACATGCTTTCCTCGAAAAAAGAGATCCTGATTTTAAAAAATACCCGAAATTTCCGTAACTTGCAGTTAGAAACAAATTTGTTTTGAATATTAAATCCTGGATACAAGCTTTTCGGTTTAGAACATTACCACTTGCATTAAGCAGTGTTGCTTTGGGTTGTTTTGTGGCATATTATGATGGAGGGTTTAATCTGAAGGTCAGTTTACTTGCAGTGTTTACAACACTTTTCCTGCAAATTCTCTCCAACCTGGCCAATGACTACGGTGATTCAAAACATGGTGTCGACAGTGAAAGAAGGGTAGGGCCTGAAAGAGTTGTACAAAGCGGAGCCATCACACCTCAAAGAATGAAAAAAGTGGTAATCCTTTTTATGGGGCTTTCTTTGCTCAGTGGTCTGTGGCTGATTTATGAAGGCACCAAAGGCATTCCCTTTTTTAATGTATTGATCTTCCTGGTGCTGGGTTTAGGAGCCATTGCAGCCGCAGTAAAATATACCATCGGTAAAAATCCATACGGATACTCAGGGTATGGTGACCTCTTTGTTTTCATATTCTTTGGACTTACCGGAGTTATTGGAACCTATTTTTTAAACACGCAATCTTTCAGATGGGAAATCTTATTGCCCGCCACTGCTGTAGGATTTTTAAGTGCAGGGGTTTTAAACCTCAACAATATGCGTGATCGTGAAAACGATAAATCTTCGGGAAAATATACTTTGGTTGTGATTATGGGGATTGATAAAGCAAAGTGGTATCATTTCTTTCTTTTAACAGGTTCTGTTGTCGCCGGGCTTACTTATATGCTGATCAATTACCACTCTCCTTTCCAGATGTTATTTTTGCTTACCATCCCAATGCTCTGGATCAATGTTGTAGTTGTTTTTAAAAACAAAATCCCCGAAGAGTTGGATCCTTACCTTAAGAAGTTGGCCATTACAAGCTTGCTCTTTTCACTGGCATTTGGCATTGGCTTGATTATTTAAGCTACTATGAAGCGGATGTATCAGGCAACTTACATAGAATATGATCTCGAATTCAAAATTCCAGCGGAAACATCCAGAGGTATTTTAAATAAAAAGAAATCCTGGTTTATTGTAATTTCTGATTCTGCTGATCCCACAAGAAAAGGAATTGGTGAATGCAGCCTCATTCCCGGACTTAGTTTGGATGACCGTCCCGATTTTGAAGAAAAACTTAAGGAGATTTGCACTCATTTGACCAAATTCGGAGAATTACCTGATGAATTGAACGATTTTCCTTCCATACGTTTTGGTTTTGAAACAGCATTACTCGATTTAAATTCTAAAACAGAACGGATCCTTTTCCCTACTGATTTCACAAAAGGCCAGGATAGTATGAACATAAACGGGTTAATCTGGATGGGTGATTTTGATTTTATGAAAAAGCAGATAAAGGAAAAGTTACAAGATGGATTCAGATGTATAAAATTAAAGATCGGAGCCATTGATTTTGAACAGGAACTTGCCTTATTAAAAGGCATTAGAAAAGAGTTTTCCGCTGATATCATTGAGTTGCGTGTTGATGCCAACGGAGCCTTTTCACCAGATCAGGCCCTTGAAAAACTAAATAGCCTTTCTGACCTGGATTTGCATTCCATTGAGCAGCCCATCAAACAAGGTCAGCATGAAGCTATGGCCAGGCTTTGTGAGCAAACTCCATTACCCATTGCTCTGGACGAAGAACTTATTGGAGTTAATCGGAGAGGAAAAAAGGAGAGCCTTTTGGATCGAATTAATCCCCAGTACATCATCTTAAAACCAAGCCTAGTAGGTGGGCTTGCTACATCTGAAGAGTGGATCAACATTGTGGATAAAAGGAACATTGGTTGGTGGATTACATCGGCCCTTGAATCCAATATTGGCCTGAATGCCATAGCTCAATGGGCTTATACTCTAGGAAGTAAAATGCCACAGGGTCTGGGAACAGGTAAACTGTACAACAACAATTTTGATTCTCCTTTACATATTGCCAATGGCCAACTGTCTTACGGACCATCCTCTGCCTGGAACCTCAACAACCTTTTAAAATAAATACTTGTCTTTTGGTTAGAAACATATTAACTTTGGATTGATATAAAATTATTGACCATGAAAAGATTAATCCTACTGATATCGTTTTTGTACGTTTTTGGGAATGTAAACGCCAATCCAATTCCTGAATTTTTACCGCCCGTAATTTCGGAGTTATATTTTGATTCAACGGGCTGGTATATTGAATTGTATGTAAGCGGGGATAATTGGATGCCGAACCTGGATGGTTGCACCCTGATGTCCAATGACGGGTATGTTTATTTCAATAGTGGAATTGATTGCCCTTTCGAAGAGCCTTTTCTGATTGATCAGTCTTTTTTACAGGAACCATTGATTATTGATCCGGAAGCTGATTATCTAAGGCTATATAGTACATACGGCTATTTAACCGGGAGCGAATATGCCGAAGATTTTATCTATGGAGACTGGTCGGATTATGTTTCAGCGCCCAATGAAGGTGAATCCATAGGATACTATGAGATTTGGTATGGTAATGAACCCTGGGAAAGAACATATAAATTAGCGAAAAACTGTCCACCGACTCCCGGATATGATCCTTTTGAAGAAAATGGACAAGGTTCAATTGAGGGTTATGTATATGATGTTAATGGGTATACTGTCCCTGATGCTTATGTTGAACTAGGCGGATACACAAATGAAGAGGGTTATTTTTATAATCAGTGTGGGTATTGCAGGAAATATTGGATGTTGGAAGTAACCTTCAACGATGAAGTGGTAGGTACATATTATACCACAATCGAGCCCAATGATACTGCATTTGTTGAAATTAATACTACCGTTAACCTTTCGGGGATAGAACAATTTTCAGATCAGGAATTATTGGTATACAATTGGCCAAATCCGTTTGAAAGAAATACGGTTTTTCATTTTAATCTGCCAGATGAACAATTCTGTCAAATAGGACAAATTGAAATCAGAGACATTAAAGAGGAATTAGTTAATATTATTGGTTTTTCTACAACTGAAAAAAAGATTAACTTCGAGAATACAAATCTTGGTAGAGGATTGTACTTATATACCCTCGTACTGAATGGTAAACCGTATTCCACAAATAAAATGATTATCCGGTGATGAGAATCTTTCTTTCAGCAATTCTTTTATTTGTGGGATGTTATTCAACAACTCAAAATCTTCAATTCTTCGGGGAAAAACTCGATTTTAATATGTCCACCAATGAGTTTACTGTTGATGGATTGTATTATTTCAGGAATACCACTCCCGATACCATCAGGCAGTATATGTTGTACCCCTTTCCTCAAAATCCTGAATTGGGGGACATTATATCTATTAAAGGCCATTCAATTTACCCGGAGATGAAAGGTTCGGTGATCATAAATTTCGATCAAAAAGCTGCCAGATTCAGATTAATGATATACCCTTACGATACAGCGGTTGTAAAGATCATCTATAAACAGACCATTACAACCAACAAAGCAGAATACATTCTCACTTCTACAAAAGCCTGGAACAGGCCATTGGAACAAGCCGATTTTACGCTATCCATCCCTTTCGATTCAAGAGTCGATTCCCTTTCCTATGATGCGGATTCGCTGATACTATCCGAAGATCATATATTATACAAATGGTATTTCAGGGATTTTATGCCCCCTAAAAACTTTTTCGTATCTTTCAGCAAGATTGAATGAGGTTCACCCAGATTCCGCAGAAATAGCAGAGGAATTGATTCACACAGCTTTTGATCAATAATTATTAAAATCAATCTTATAAATGTTTAGAAAAGTAAGTATCGTTGATGTAAAAGACAAAGAAGAAAAAAATTCAGGATTTTGGTAAACAAGTACAAACAATTAAAAATTAACGGTAAACCTTATTCTTCTGATGCTTTGGCGTCGTTAGCTGAAAACATGGCCAATAATGTATCTGCACCGGAATGGGAACAGTCGCTGTTTGGTTTTGTGCTTGAATGGCTTTCTGAATCTGAAAATTTAGCTGTTAAAACCTCCGGATCAACTGGCCCATCCAAAGTTTTCAATGTTCCAAAATCAAAGATGGTAAAAAGTGCTGAAAGAACGGCCAATGTGTTTAACCTCAAGGAAAACGATATAACCCTTCTTTGTCTTCCTGTTAATTATATCGCTGGGAAAATGATGGTTGTCAGAGCATTTGTAACAGGGTTGGATCTATACATTCGTGAGCCTGCTGGAAATCCGTTAAAAAATTTAGAGAAGGAATTTGAGTTTGCAGCCATGACCCCCATGCAGGTGGTTAAGGTTATGGAAGAAGAAAACGGATCGGATAAACTGAACAACATAAAGAAGCTGATCATTGGAGGTGGGCAAATCAATCCGGACCTTGAGAAGAAAATAAACAAGCTTACTAATCAGACTTACCATACCTATAGCATGACGGAAACCTTAACGCATGTTGCAGTAAAAAACTTGGCGGGCAAAACGGCTCAAAAGATTTTTAAAGCGCTCCCTGGTGTAACATTTGAAATAAACGAAAACGACTGCCTTGTTGTTTATGATGACGTACTTGGGATCAGTAGAATGGCTACCAACGACATGGTTAATCTGATATCCGATACGGAATTTGAATTTATTGGGCGATTTGATAACATCATCAATTCAGGTGGGATAAAGGTATTTCCTGAAATTCTCGAGGAAAAAATCAGAAAGCTGATCCCCGGAAGATTTATTATAGGTGGTTTGCCGGATGAAGTTCTTGGGGAAAAGATTGTGTTGTTTATTGAAGGAAAAGAAACTACCGACACCGCCAGCCTTATTAAAAAGATCCGCCATTCGGGTATGCAAAAACACATGATACCCAAAGATATTTATTATGTTGACCATTTTCCGGAAACAGAAAACAGGAAAATTATCCGGCAGGGAATCATTTCTCAGTTCACAACATCGAATTAATGGATGCTGCTTAACCAATTGATAATTACAATAAACAAATAACAAAACACATGTTTTGCTTTTTTTATATTTGCACAAAAATACCAAATCGTTATGCATAAAAATAATTATTGCGTGATAATGGCAGGCGGGATCGGAGCAAGATTCTGGCCCATGAGCCGCACAACTCAACCAAAACAGTTTATTGATATTCTTGGTACAGGTAAAACACTGATCCAACAAACCTTTGATCGGTTTTTAACCATTTGTCCCCGGGAGAACATCTATATTGTTACCAATGAGATCTACAAACAAATGATCCTTGATCAGTTGGAAGGAATTACTGAGAACCAGGTCCTTTGTGAACCCATGAGAAGAAATACTGCCCCGGCAATTGCATATGCCGCATATAAGATCAGGGAAGAAAATCCAGAAGCCAATATGGTGGTTGCCCCATCCGATCACATCATCCTTAAAGAAGACAATTTTACGGAAATCATATCATCAGCGTTAAACGCCACTGCCGACAATGAATGGTTACTTACCCTTGGTATAAAACCTTCACGGCCTGATACAGGATACGGATACATTCAATTCTGTGATGATAATCCTTATGCCGAAAATACACTTTTGCATAAAGTCAAGACCTTTACAGAAAAACCCAACCTTGAACTGGCTAAAACCTTCCTGGATAGTGGAGATTTTCTCTGGAATTCAGGAATATTTATCTGGTCACTCAAGAGCATTTTGAAAGCATTTGAAACTCATCTTCCTGAAGTGGACACTTTATTCAAAGAGGGTATTGGTAAGTACAATACCGCAGAGGAGCAGGCTTTTATTGATAAGTCGTATCCCATTTGTAAGAACATCTCCATCGACTATGGTGTGATGGAAAAAGCGCAGAATGTTTATGTTATGGAATCTGATTTTGGATGGTCTGACCTGGGTACATGGGGATCATTGTTTGATATCAGAAATAAGGATGAAGACAACAATGCCATTATGGGTGACAACGTCCTGGCATTTAACTCCTGTAATTGCATTGTAAATATGCCAAAAGATAAACTGGTTGTACTCCAGGGACTGGATGATTTCATTGTTGTTGAAGACAATGGGATCTTGCTGATCTGTAAAAAAGAGGACGAACAAAATATCCGCGAGATTGTAAATACGGTCAAGCTGGAAAAGGGTGATCAATTTGTTTAATCAAAGCCTGTTAACAGTTAACTGTTTTGTGTTAACCGTAGAATCAATATTCTCCTATTTCCAAGATCTGATTATTATTGCGATCAAATGAAATTTAAATAATAAATAAAATATTATGAAAAGTATAGTTTTAATTATTCTTACTGTGATGATCGGCTTTTTGCCAATTGCAAAAGCTGATGAAGGGATGTGGTTGCCGATTTTTATCGAAAGGCTGAACTACATAGATATGAAGAAAATGGGTTTGGAACTGACCCCTGAGGAAATCTACAGCGTCAACAATTCAAGCCTGAAAGATGCCATTGCCATTTTCGGTCGTGGATGTACCAGCGAACTGATTTCTGACCAGGGCTTGTTGCTTACCAACCACCATTGTGGATATGGACGTATTCAAGCCCATTCATCTGTAGAACATGATTACTTAAAAGATGGATTCTGGGCCGAAAGCTTTGAAGACGAATTGCCCAACCCCGGCCTTACTGCAACATTCCTTATCCGTATTGAAGATGTTACCATGGAAATGCTGAAAGTAGTTAATGATGAAATGACAGAGGCAGAAAGGTATGACGCCATAAGAGAAAAAGGCAAAGAACTTTCGGATAAAGCCAAAGATGGTACTCACTACAATGCCAGGGTAAGGAGCTTTTACGAAGGCAACGAATATTACCTTTTTGTTTATGAAACTTTTAAAGATGTCCGTTTTGTAGGTGCTCCTCCATCTTCCATCGGGAAATTCGGAGCAGATACCGATAACTGGATGTGGCCAAGACATACCGGTGACTTTTCTCTATTCAGGGTGTATACCGACAAAGATGGTAAACCGGCTGCGTATTCAGAGGACAACATTCCAATGAAATCTAAACATCACCTGCCTGTTTCACTTGATGGGGTTAAGAAAGGTGATTTTTCAATGATCCTTGGCTATCCGGGAAGTACAGAACGTTACCTTACTTCTTACGGCATTAAAATGGCCCTTGATGTTTCCAATCAAACAATTGTTGATATCCGGGATGTTAAACTGAAGATCATGATGGAAGATATGCAGGCCGATGATGCCATCAGAATTAAATATGCTTCCAAATACGCAAGGACAGCCAATTACTGGAAATACTTTATCGGACAAACCAAAGGATTAAAACGACTGAAAGTATACGATAAGAAAATGGCCATCGAAAATGACTTCACAAGCTGGATTGATGAAAGTGACAAAAGGAAAGAGAAGTATGGAAAAACACTGTTGTATATTGAAGATGCGTTTAAACAGTTGAATGAATATGAGCTCACAAGGATCTATTTCAGTGAGGCAATTTCAAGGGGCAGTGAAATTCTTAGTGCTGCGTCAATGGTTTCCGACCTCAAAAAGGAACTGATGGAAAAAGAACCCGACCAGGCTAAGGTTGATGAAATGGTCACAAAACTAAAAGGGCGTGCTGATGGATTTTACAAGGACTACAATGTACCTACTGATGAAAAACTTCTGGCTGCCATGCTGGACATGTATTATAAAAATGTTCCGTCAAACCATCAACCGGAATATTTAAAGACCATTGCCAAAAAATACAAAGGGAAGTTCTGTGATTATGCAGAAAAAGTTTTTGAAACCTCCTACTTTGTAAGCAAAGACAAAGTGATGGAACTTTTGGAAGATCCTTCAGCAAAAAAGATTGAAAAAGACCTGGCCTATAAAACAATCAAACATTTCTCAAATCATTATTACCAGGAAATTTATCCAAAAAGAGAAATGGCTTATGAAAACCTTGATAAAGGAAACCGTTTGTTTGTTGCAGGATTGCGTGAGCAGTATCCTGACAGAAAATTCTATCCTGATGCCAACTTCACCATGCGTGTAACCTATGGACAGGCTTTCGATTATTATCCTGCTGATGCCATTCATTTTGAGTATTTTACTACACTTGATGGTGTTATGCAAAAAGAAGATCCCAACAACTGGGAGTTTGTTGTTCATCCGAAACTCAAAGAGCTGTATGAAACCAAAGATTATGGTAAATACGGTGAAGGTGACGTAATGAAGGTTTGTTTCCTTACCAACCATGACATTACCGGAGGAAACTCCGGAAGCCCTGTTATCAATGGTAAAGGTGAACTTGTAGGCCTTGCATTTGACGGCAACTGGGAAGCAATGAGTGGAGACATTGCCTTTGAACCTGAACTGCAAAGGACCATCAATGTGGATATCCGTTATGTATTATTCATCATTGATAAGTTTGCAGGAGCAAAAAGAATAATTGATGAAATGGACCTGGTATCACACAGGGTGAAACCCAGCAAAAATATCATGGAAAAATCGGAATTGAAGGCTGAAGCTGAGGTGAAGTAAATATAGGACTTAATCCGCCAAGCGGTTGTAACCGCTAGGCGGTTGGAAGAGAAAACGGAGTGTTGGAAAATCTGACATTCCGTTTTTTATTTTGATGCAGTGTATCCATACTCAATCAGGTCTTCCATGGATAAAACCTCAAGTGCCCTTTCATGAGTGGCTTCCAGGTTAACCAGCGGAGCTTTTCCATCTTCAAATGCTTCTTTCCAGCGTAATGCACACAAACACCAGTGATCACCAGGACCTAGTCCCGGGAAATTGTATTCCGGCCGGGGTGTGATCAGGTCATTTCCCATATCGAAGGAATACCGTAAAAACTCCTCGGTCATTATTGCACATACCGTATGAGACCCGAAATCCGTTTCATCCGTGTTGCAACTTCCATCTCTGAAATACCCTGTAACAGGATCAATGCTGCAGGGCTTCAGTTCCGATCCGAAAACATTTTTTGCCATTTTTCAAATTTCAAGTAGAACCGTAAAACTGATAAATTGTTTAATCAGAAGGTTATTAATGACTTAATATCAAACTTATTGCCTTGAATTGTGTTTATAATGTATCTAAAGCTATCGTAATAAATTGCTATTGATTTGCAGCGCTAAATGAAAAGAATCCTTTTCCCCTTGTTGCTTTTACTGATTTGGGCTCAATTATTTGCCCAGGTAAACCTTGATTCACTGTGGAGTATCTGGTCCGATACAAATAGTCCTGACACATCCAGAGCAAGGGCATTATCTAAATTCTACAAAATTAAATTCCTATACAGTAATACGGATTCTGCCTTAAATTATGCGAATCTGTCTTTGAATTTTGCCACTCAAAAAGGCATAGAAAGAGAAATTGCTCAGTCACACAACAACATTGGGATATGTTATTACTTTAAGGGCATTGCAGAGAAAGCTTTACCCCAGTTTGATACGGCAATCCAAATGTTCTCTGCATTGGGTATGAAAAAGGAACTGGCGGGCGCACTGATCAATACTGGGATTGTAAACAACAATACAGGGAATACAGAAGAAGCCTTAAAATATTATTACCAGGGAATTGACATTTGTAAAGAAATTGGTGATTTCAGTTTTCGATTGAATGCCTTAAACAATATTGGCGTTATTCACTTAGACAGAAGTGATTATGCTTTGGCCATTGAATCTTTTAAAGAAGTAATTGGTCTTTCAAAAGAGGTTGGTAGCAACAATGCCGCCATTAAAGGAGCCATGATAAACATGGGCTATGCCCTTTCAAAACAGGGGAACCATGTGCAGGCCATTGAGCAGCTTCATAAGGGCATCAGGCTCCTTGAAGAAACCCAGGATAGCCAGGGGAGGGCTTTCGCGTATGATTTTCTGGGAAGTTCATACTCTGCATTGGGTGAGGAGGACAATGCCTTAAAATACTACCTCAAAAGTTATGATGTAGCAAAGGAATTAGATGATAAAAGTTCAATGGCCACGGCACTTTCAAATATTGGTGGCTTTTATTTCGAAAAAGGTGACTTTGAAATTGCAAGTGAAAAGTTCACCCAGGCTGTTGAAATCTATAAACTCTTTGACAACAAAAACGGCCTGGCAAAAGGTTATTTGCGTCTGGGAGACTTGAATCTTAAGCTTCACAAATTAAACGAAGCAACAAATTTCTATAATGAAGCCTTAACCATTAGTACTACTTTGAACTTTAAGGAAGATCAGGCCAATGCACTTATCGGATTGGGCAAAGTGTTGATAAAGCAAAAGAAATACACCATGGCCATTCAAAGATTGAAGGAAGCCAATCTTATTGGAGAAAATATTTCAAACCTGGCAGTAATTGGAAGTTCTGCTCTTGAATTGTCAAATGTTTATGGCAAAACCGGGCAGCCAGTAAAAGCCCTTGAAATGTTTAAAAAGCATGTTGCGATGAAGGACAGTGTTCAGCGAGAAGAGAATCAACGAGCAGTGATACAGCAGGAGTACAGGTATGTTTATGAAAAAAAGTCATTGGCCGATAGTATTAGTCAAATGGAAAATGCACGGTTTGTTGAGGTAACTCATAAGGCCGAACTAAGAAAAAAGAACAGAACCAGAAATATCCTGATCTTTTCAGGATTTATTATACTTCTGATAGCTGGAGGGCTTTGGAGCCGGATCCGATTCGTCAGGAAAGCAAATATTCAACTGGCAATAGCGAAAAACCGTGCAGAGCAAAGTGAAAGGTTTAAAAGGCAATTCCTGGCCAACATGAGCCACGAGATTCGTACTCCAATGAATGCCATTCTTGGCATGACCAACCTGACTCTTGATACAAAACTTACAACGAAACAATACGATTATCAAAAGGCCATAAAAAAATCCTCGGAAAACCTTTTGGTTATTATTAATGATATTCTTGACCTGAGTAAACTGGAAGCCGGGAAAATGGAACTTAACAGAATTCCTTTCCGTCTCAAAGAACAGATCAACCTGGTTCACGATACATTAAGGTTTAAGGCAGAAGAAAAAGGGCTTGTATTAACCACCCACGTGCAGAAAGATATACCAGAAGTAATAATCGGAGATCCGTCCCGATTGATGCAGGTATTAATAAACCTCACTGGAAATGCCATAAAATTTACCGAAAAAGGAAGTGTAAAAGTATTGGTGGAAAAATTGCCGGAAAAGGATTCTTCACTTTTATTCAGGGTGATAGATACGGGTATAGGAATCAGGAAAGATAAGTTTGAGATCCTTTTTAATGCTTTTCAGCAAGCCGATGCAAGCATTGCACGGCAATATGGAGGAACCGGCCTGGGCCTAACCATCTCCAAAACATTTGTTGAGCTCCAGGGAGGTGAAATGAGTTTCAAAAGTGAATCGGGAAAAGGATCTGAGTTTTATTTCAGTATACCTTTTGGTACTGCAAGTGGACAACAAATTTCAGAATTAAAACAGGAATTTAATATTGATACCGGTATTTTGACAGGAATAAAAATATTGCTTGCCGAAGACAATGAATACAACAGAATAGTTGTTAACGATACCCTGGAAAACCTGATACCCAACGTATCCATTGATCATGCGGTAAACGGGAAGGAAGCCATTCAATTGCTGGAAAAGAGTGATTACGATCTTATTCTGATGGATGCTCATATGCCTGAAATGGATGGTTTGGAAGCAACGAAGTTCATTAGGAATAACATGGAAGGTAAGAAGAAGGACATCCCTATTGTAGCCCTAACAGCGAGTGTGCTGATGACGGATATCAATAAATGCATCAATGCTGGCATGAACGATTCGGTCCCCAAACCTTTTAAGCGCAAGGAACTTTTGGCTGTTTTAATTAAATATTACAATTACAAGGGTAACGATTTGGTGGAAATTAAAAGCAATCCAACAACCAATCAGGATAAAATAGCTGAGCCAGAAGCATCATCAATATCAAACCTTAAGTTCTTGAATGACTTTTGTGACGGAGACCAGAAAAGGGCAAAAAAATACATCGAGATGTACCTGAAATCTACTCCTCAAAACATTGAAAAAATAAACGGGGCTTTAAAAGGTAACGATCATGCTTTGGTGAAAACCGTTGTTCATTCCATGAAACCTCATTTTAATTTTATGGGAATGCAGGCCACCCGGCTAAAAGCTGACCAGATTGAAGAATTGATAGAATCGGACAAAAACGAAACAAAAACGCTTTCCGATTTAATTCATTCAATGATTGAAGATTGTAAAGTTTCGCTGCAAGAAATATCTAAACAGGATTAAATAATAAACTAATTATACAATTTACTATGAAAGAAAAATTGATTTTTATTGTAGAAGACGATGAAATGATGGCGCAGATGTTAAGCGATCATTTAATGGCTAACCCCATGCGTAAAGTAAATACTTACCGCACAGGTGAAGATTGCATTAAAGAATTGAGCAAGAATCCAGACGCTGTGGTTCTGGATTATCATTTAAACATGGTCAACCCGGATGCAGCTGACGGACTTGAAATTCTTCAGCAAATTAAAAAGTTCAACAAGGATATTTGTGTGATCATGCTCTCATCACAGAAACAATACAGTAAAGCTGCACAAACCATTATGAAGGGTGCGCTGGAATACGTTGTTAAAGATGAAAATGCGTTTAAAAACGTTGAAGCGATAATAGATTCACTGGATTAATAGAATTAAACTTTTACCAGTCATCATCTGATTTTTCAACCTTAGGTGTCATTCCTTCTTTCAATGCTTCAATCCATGAATTGGCAAACTCTTCAATTTGTTCCAAACGGGATTTTGATTGGGGATCGGATTTTTCCAGCCATTTTTCAGCAGGGATCTTTGAAGATTGCCGGAGTACAAATTCGTAAAGTGTATAGCGGTATCGTCCTTCCTTGAACTCTAATGTGAAGCGGTACTGGATAACACCGGCATCAAGAGTGTTTCCGTTATCATCCGTTCTCTTTAATTTGAAACGGTGCAGTCCTTTTATTATTCCTGATTCGGCATCCCTTGTTTTGGTAACATTTACAGGGTTTGCATAATATTCATTGATCCATCCGATGGCACTGTTAAAAAAGGATTCTTTGTTTCCCTTTTCCTCAACAACATCACGGTAGGTGATCAGGTTTGTTTCTTCATCGATGGGAAGATTAGAATTCTGAGAGAAAGTGAATGTAGTGGATAATAGTAAGCCAATCGTTACAATTAAATATTTCATAAAAGGATTATAATTTATTTTCTAAACGAATTATTTAAGGAATTAATATGGGCAAAAATAAATATTTCAAAATGCATAATTGCCGCAAATGCGCGAATATTTTTTTTGGATGTAAATTTTATAAGCAGAATTTCAAGGGAGAAAATTAAAGAATTCAACTCAAATAGTCGAAATCCTACAGAATGATTATAATCAATACTTATCGGCCATAATGTAGGTTGAAGCTATTGTCTTGCATCTGGGAGACTTTAGCGAAAATGATGCAATTAATACCAGATGGTAATTATTCAAAAATGTGTTAAAGTTATATTCGCACATTAGCGACGCATCATGAAATAAAAAAAACCCTGACGATTCGCCAAAAGGCTCATGTCAGGGTTGGTTTTATATATGGATGATTTAGTGCTTAGTACATTCCACCCATTCCGCCCATACCTCCCGGAGGCATTGGAGGAGCTGCTGCTGGAGGATTTTCATCCTTATGCTCAGCAACAACACATTCTGTAGTCAGAAGCATACCTGCAATAGAGGCTGCATTTTCAAGAGCAATACGAGCAACTTTGGTGGGATCGATAACACCGGCCTTAAACAAGTCTTCGTAAACATCTGTACGGGCATTAAACCCATACGCTCCTTTACCTTCTTTCACTTTCTGCACAACAACAGAGCCTTCCATACCTGCATTTTCAACGATTTGCCTCATCGGCTCTTCAAGTGCCCTGCGGATAATCTGAACTCCTGTTTCTTCATCTTCGTTTTCACCTTTTAATCCTTTAAGCGCGTCAACAGCCCTTAGGTAAGCAACACCACCACCAGGAATAATTCCTTCTTCGATAGCTGCACGGGTTGCATTTAAAGCATCATCGAATCGATCTTTACGTTCTTTCATTTCAATTTCACTGGCAGCACCTACGTAAATTACGGCAACACCACCTGCTAGCTTAGCAAGCCTTTCCTGAAGTTTCTCTTTATCGTAATCAGAAGTAGTGGTCTCAATCTGAGCCCTGATCTGGTTGATCCTTCCCTGGATGTCTTCTTTCTTTCCTTTACCACTAACAACTGTAGTATTTTCTTTGTCGATGCTGATCTTCTCAGCTTCACCTAACTGGTCTAATGCAGTATCTTCCAGTTTGTATCCTTTTTCCTCAGAAATTACTGTTCCGCCTGTAAGAATAGCAATGTCTTCCAACATTTCTTTTCTTCTGTCACCAAAACCTGGAGCTTTAACAGCAACTACTTTTAATCCACCGCGTAATTTGTTTACAACCAATGTAGCAAGTGCTTCGGTTTCAACATCTTCAGCTATAATTAAAAGTGGACGTCCTGTCTGTGCAATTTTTTCAAGAATGGCAACCATGTCCTTCATCACGGAGATTTTTTTGTCATGGATCAGGATGTAAGGATTTTCATAAATGGTTTCCATTTTTTCAGTATCGGTAACAAAATAAGGAGAGATGTATCCGCGATCGAACTGCATACCTTCAACAACGTCTACATAAGTCTCAATTCCTTTTGCTTCTTCAATGGTGATTACACCGTCTTTCTTAACTTTTCCCATAGCCTCGGCAATAAGTGCACCGATTTTATGATCGTTGTTTGCTGATATAGATGCAACCTGTTCTACTTTTTCACCGCTGTCGTTGATCTCTTTGGTTTGACCTTTTAAAGATGCAATAACTTTCTCTACAGCTTTCTCGATTCCACGTTTCAGGTCCATTGGATTGGCACCTGCGGTAACGTTTTTGAGTCCTGTAGTAACAATTGCCTGAGCAAGAACAGTAGCAGTAGTTGTTCCGTCACCTGCAAGGTCATTGGTTTTGGAAGCAACTTCCTTCACCATTTGGGCACCCATGTTTTCAATGGTATCCTCCAGTTCAATTTCTTTAGCAACGGTTACACCGTCTTTTGTTATTGCCGGAGCACCAAATGATTTGTCAATAATAACATTCCGGCCTTTTGGCCCGAGGGTTACCTTAACAGCGTTTGACAATTCATCAACGCCTTTTTTTAATGATTCTCTAGCTTTAAGATCGAAAATAATGTCTTTTGCCATTTTATTTGATTTTTTAATTAATTACAAAAATTAAACAATTGCATAAATGTCTGATTCTTTCATTATGAGGTAGTCAATACCTTCATAAGTGATCTCAGTACCTGAATATTTACCATACAATACAACATCACCGGGTTTAACGGTCATTTTTTGATCGCTTGTTCCTGGTCCAACAGCTACGATTACTCCTTGTTGTGGTTTTTCTTTTGCGGTGTCAGGAATAATAAGTCCGCCTGCAGTTTTTTCTTCAGCCGAAGAGGCTTCTACCAATACTCTGTCTGCCAAAGGTTTGATTTTAATATCTGCCATAATTTTCTGGTTTTATAATTTTTATTTAATATGCTTGTTTGTGATTCCGCCTTTGACATATTTTGTGCCAAATTGTTTTTATTTAGCTGTGAATTTGATACACCCGTTCATGCAATGGCTATATATGGTTCGTTTTATCCCAATTTCTCTGGTTTTGAGGGGAATACATATGTTTTAAAGGGACAGGAAAGAATGTCAATAATTTTTTGAAAAAGGGATTAGATAAAATAAAAAATGTCAGATCGCCGTGACAATCTGACATTTTTTCTATGTTAAGTAATTTTACTCCGTCGGTTCATCTCCGCCAGCATCTTCTTCAGCAGGGGGAGGAGTAAAGTCCTGTATAGGTTGTACATCAGGAATATCCTGATACAATTCCTGCAGATCCGGATCTCCTGCCTGTGTTGAAGTTCCTCTTGGGATTACGAAGATGGAAAATAAACTTAATACCAATAGGGCAACTGCCAGTGTCCATGTTGATTTCTCAAGGAAATCAGCCGTTTTACGAACACCCATAAATTGATTGGAACCTGAAAAGTTGGAGGCAAGGCCACCACCTTTTGAACTTTGTACCAAAACAATTAATGCCAATAGTACACAGGTTATGATGATAAGAACTGCTACAACAATATATGCTCCCATTTTTCTATTCTTTAATTTTTAACTATCAGTTTGTTTGATCTTTCCTGATTTTTTCAATTTGGGCTGCAAAGAAACTACTTTTTTCCGGATATAACAAAATTAATCGTTCGTAAATTTTTATTGCTTTCTCTGTATTCCCCTGATTCAGATTAATTTTGGCCAACGTTTCTGAAACAACTTCCTGCTTGTCTTCAAGACTGTGTTTTGCAAAATCCACCGGATCAAAAAATTCAGCTTTCTCTGTAGCTTCAATTTTGGGTTCCTCATCGATAAATTTATTGATAAGATCTTCGTTTTCTTTTAGCTTATTGGATTTATCCCCGCTTTCTTTCAGGTGCTCGAAATTGTAATCTTTTATATCGGGCTTGATCTTTGGTTCTGTACTTTCATGATCCCGGATAACATCTTCAAGTTTTGAAGCGAGATCGGAAAGGGGCGAACTGTTCGTCTCCTGGAGAATAGAACTTACTTCTTCCTTTAAATTGCCGATGAGGTTGATCAGTTTCTTCTCACGGGATTGTACTTCTGCAGTATCAGGAGTAACTTCTTTTGGTTGTGGTTCAGGTTTGGCAATCGTTTCCTGACGGTCACCGGATTTTTGCATTCCAAGCTGATGCCTGAAAAGTTTTCTGTCGATGGCATATGCAGATGCTGTTTTAAGCTGGTTCCCGAATTTGAAGTTATTTTCTTTATTCAGATTCAGAGTGTACAGGATCTCGGCAGTCTGGCAATAAGGATATTCCTTGATAAGCTGCTCAAGCATTAGTGAACTCTCTGCATTGAGCTGCTCCGGTGATTGTACGTATCCTATAAATTGCTGCCTGTTCATTAAAAATTCAACTATTTTTGGACTAAACAATTAACATTTAACTTATAACAAATAACAATTAACTCATTTACCAGTTAATTACTGCCTTGTTAAAAACATCTTCCACCAGCATCTCATTGATCTCATCGATCAAAAGTTCCTGAACATCAGAAAGGTTCTGGTCGCTGGAGTAATCAGCATACCTGGAGAACGAGGATTCAAAACTCATGTCCTCTTCAATGATATTGGTGTATTTTACATCTAGAGTGATGGTTAAGCGGTTAAGAGCCGCCTGATCATCACCCTGTATTGCAACCGGTTGCGTTCTGTACCCCGTTATTGAACCTTCCAATACAGCATCACCTCCATCGCTCACCAACACCAGGCGTGTATCTGACACAAACTTATCGCGAAGTGCATCGGTAAGTTTCTGGCTTAATGTAGGTTCAACGAGGTTTGCATTGTTTGGAAAGTTCTTGATGTTTATGGTTTTTACATCCGGATGAATGGATCCCCCTGTAAAGGAATAGTTTACTGTACATCCTGATAGTACAAAAGCACCAAGTATAACCAGCAATAATCCGTATGTTGATCGCAATATTCTCAAGTCCTAATTAATAAATTTCGTATTCTTTTATTTTCCTGTACAAAGTCCTTTCGGATATACCAAGCTCCTGGGCGGCATTTTTCCGTTTGCCGTTATGTTTAGCAAGGGCTTTTTTGATCAGGTCAATTTCTTTTTCCTGTATAGATAGAGACTCTTCAACTATTTCTGATTCCTGGATAGGTTCCGGCTCATGGTGTTCAGGTTCGTGATGAAGGTGTATCTCAGGTTCCGGTTCTCCTGCCGATTCAATGTTCTGATACATCCTCCTGAGCAATTGTGCATTGTTTTGCTGGATGTCTTTCGAAACATCCTCGTTTTGCATGATCTCACCAACCACCTGTTTGAGGTCATTGATGTCTTTTTTCATATCGAACAAAACTTTGTAGAGAAGATCCCTTTCGGAAATTTCTTTGCTTTCAGCATCCCTCTTATACAGAACCGGAAGATCCCTGTACTGGCCTTCCGGCAGGTATTTGGCAAGGGTTTCCGCTGTGATGTCCCTTTGTTGTTCTATGATAGAGATTTGTTCCGTGATGTTCTTCAGTTGCCTCACGTTACCATGCCACCTGTAATTTACCAGTAACCGTATGGCTTCCTGGTTTAAATGCAAAGCAGGCATTCTGTACTTTTCTGCAAAGTCGGCCGAAAACTTTCTGAACAGCAAATGGATGTCTTCTTTCCTGTCTTTCAGGGGAGGCACTTTGATTGGAACAGTGTTTAACCTGTAATAGAGGTCCTCACGAAATTTACCTCCGCTGATGGCCTGAGGGATATCCACATTGGTTGCTGCTACAACCCTAACATTGGTTTTAATTACTTTGGAAGAACCAACTTTTAAAAATTCACCGGTTTCCAAAACACGTAACAAACGAACCTGAGTTGATAATGGTAATTCAGCTACTTCATCAAGGAAAATGGTTCCTGTGTTAACCACTTCAAAATATCCTTTACGTGCTTCATGGGCACCGGTAAAGGATCCTTTTTCATGACCGAACAGTTCTGAATCGATGGTCCCTTCAGGAATAGCCCCACAGTTAACAGCAATGTACGGCCCGTGTTTACGAGCGCTTAGCTGGTGGATGATCTTTGGGAACACCTCTTTCCCAACACCACTTTCACCAGAGATCAAAACCGTGAGATCGGTTGGTGATACCTGACGTGCTATATCAATTGCCCTGTCTAAAAGAGGTGATGTTCCTATTATTCCGAACCGTTGTTTTATCGACTGAACTTCCATACTTCCTGTTCCATTTTGTCAGTATAATTACAAAATTACTCAAAAAAACTGCAATTTTGTCAATATTATTGTTGTGGATAGGTAGATAATCAAAAGTGTTGCCAAAAGAAATTGTTTCCTTAATCTAACTTTTTTTAACCACAAAGTTCGCGAAGAAAATGCAGAGGGCGCAGAGAAAATATTTTTACCAATTCTCAATTAGCGGACTTTGCGAAATCTTTGGGTCCTTTGCGGTTAGGTAAAGTATCCTTTATCTTTTTAGAACAATCATCCTGGTTAGGGATAGTTCACCAATTATCAAAACAGCCACCTGTTAGAGGTAGCCGTTTTGGACAATAAATCTTTTGAGAATTTGATCCCGAAAGCTTTCGGGATGTTTAGAATTTATATTCGTATTTAGAAATTCTATCACTATTTTCTATTTAACACCTCGTGCTTCAGCCTTTCAAGATGGCCTCTACCCAACGCTTTCACCTCACAACCCAGTTTGAAGTATTCCTTGATCTTTTCGTCAGGCAATATTCCAAATGCATCAACAACAGCTATTGGCCCGCCAGCCCATTTTACAATGTCAGCCGGGTTTAGTTCGAGGTATTCTTCGTGAGGAACAGCAAGTATAAATGCTTCTACACCTTTCAGTGCTTCAGGCAAGTCTTTTAAGATCTTTGTTTCCTTAAGTCCGTCCTGGTTATTGAAAAATCTTGCCCATGAGTGTTCTGGGCTTTCATCTTGTTTTTCGAACTCATCCCATGCATCCACATAAGGATCATGCACTTTCATTTCAGCTCCAAGTTCTGTAAGCTTCCTTACCACCATTTCGCTTCCGCTGTAACGGGTATCACCAACATCCTGGCGATAGCTGGCACCAGCGATCAGTACTTCAGACCCTGCAATGTAACGCCCCATGTTTGTAAGTGCATCCTTGGTAAGTTTAGCAACGTGGAGACCCCTTGTATCATTGATATCAATAGCAGTAGGAGTGATCTTGAACAGATCTGCACCATCTTCATAACCGAGAATATTTTTATAAGCCCAGTAGCCCAATCCACCATCTTTTGGCAGACAATAACCACCAATTCCCGGTCCGGGGAAGATCATATTGGTATGTGTTGGCCTAACTTTAATGGCGTCAACTACTTTTATGAGGTCTACACCGTTACGTTCTGCAAACAAGCTCCATTCGTGAAGGTATGCAAGCGTTGTGGCGCGGTATGAGTTCTCAACTATTTTCGTTGTTTCGGATTCAATGGGTCGGTCCATTACCGTTAACGGAAACTCTTTTGTATTCAGTACTTCATGCAGAAATTTTTCTACTTTGTCCCTGGCTTCTTTGTCACAGCCTGAACATACCCGCCAGAAATCACGGATGGAAGAAACATATTCTCTACCCGGCATCACCCTTTCAAAGCTATGTGAAAGCAAGGGGGTTTCTTTCATACCACGTTTGGCAAATTCCTTTTTCAGGATAGGCCATGCAACAAATTCAGTTGTTCCAGGGGCAACAGTTGTTTCAATCAGTGTTAGAGCATGGGCAGGAATATATTGTCCGATAGTCTTCAGGGAAGATTCAAGAGCAGCCATATCCGTTTCACCGGTCTTCATATTACCAAGATCCTGTTTTGCAAAGTCGCATTGTACATCCACAACAACAACATCAGCAAGTTTCAGGCACTCATGGTTAAAGGTGGCGACAAAAGTTTTTTCCTGGCTAACAGTTCGCTCGATCAATTCTGCTACTTCAGGATCTTCTGCCGTAACAGGAGATACTCCACGGTTTACCACTGGTATTTTCCAGTAACTTCTTGCACTTGGCCTTTGGTATCCGATGACAAACTTTGTGTAATTACCGTTTTCGTCCTTTGTGTCGGCAACAATAGCAGCCATCACAACACCTACAAATCCGAGGCCCATGACCACTACAATTTCCTGTCCTTTGGCTTTGGCCTCTTCTGCCAGTTTTGTTAAACGATCAAATTCAGAAGCATATGCTTCTTTACCTGGTATTACAAACTCTTCACCAGAAGGGGTTATTGATAATTTTTTCTCCATGTTGGTTTATTTAAATTTAACGAATAGTTGCGTTTAACCTGTTCTCATATGCTTTTATCAGTTTGTTCATGCATTTATCAATCACTTTGTCGGTAAGTGTTTTTTCAGTGTCCTGCAATATAAAACTTACGGCATATGATTTTTTTCCTGTTTCAATGTTTTTTCCTTCATAAACATCAAAGAGGCTTATTTCTTTCAAAAGATTCCTTTCCGACTCAAAGGCAATCTTTTCAATTTCTAAATAAGGGATCTCTTTGTCCAATAGTAATGCAAGGTCTCGTCGTACTTCCGGGAATTTTGGAATTTCAGTAAACCCTATACTGTAATCATTGATAATTTTTAAAAGAAAGTCCCAGTTGATTTCTGCATAAAAAACAGCTTGCTTAATATCAAATTCCTTCAATAAGGCAGAAGAAATTGAACCGATGGACATCAGGTCCTGTTTCTTGAATTTGTAAACAATGCCATGATCCATAAATGCCGGGAAATCTTCAGCTGCTTTAAGTGAATTGAGTTGTATACCGGTTCTTGATAGAACGTTTGAGCATAATGCCTTCAGCCAGTGAAAATCAGCCATAGATTCTTCGGTATACCAGCTTTCAGGATTTTTCTTTCCCGTAAAGAATATTCCCAGTGTAAATGACTCCTTGTATTTTTCAGTGACATCATTACTCTCTGAACCCGGAATCTTTTCATATACCTGGCCGAACTCAAACAATTTCAGATCATCCATTTTCCTGTTCTGATTGTGGAGAACAGATTCCAGTCCACCATAAAGCAAGGACTGACGCATAACGCTCAGGTCCCGGCTTAGGGGATTAAAAATAGTAACACTTTTACGCGGATCAAATCCGTATTTGTTTTCATAATAGGATCCTTTGGTCAGAGAGTTGTTCATGATCTCTGAAAATCCATTGCTAATAAGGAATTCGGAAATCAGGCTTTTGACTTTTTCAGGATCAGGTTTTTGTGCATGTGAAATGGAAGAAAGAAGCTTCGACTGGATCTCAACGTTATTGTATCCATAAATTCTTAGGATCTCTTCGATCACATCAGCCTCACGGGTAACATCCACTCGGTAAAGCGGAACATCAAGGTTCAGGCCGTTTTCAGATTCATTTTTAATATTAAATTCTAATGAACCCAGGATGTTTTTGATCACTTCTTTACCTAGACTCTTGCCAATAAGCCGGTCGATATTTTTCCAGGAGACATCAAGGTTATTCTTTTTAAACGGTTCCGGGTAAACATCTTTTACTTCTGAAGAGGTGGTACCTCCGGCTATTTCTTTAATTAAAAGTGTTGCTCTTTTGAGCGCATATATCGTAAGTTCGGGATCAACTCCCCGTTCAAAACGAAAACTTGCATCCGTCTGAAGATCATGTTGTCTTGATGATTTTCTGATATGGACAGGATCAAAATATGCACTTTCCAAAAAGATGGAGGTTGTTTTTTCAGTTACTCCGGATTTTATTCCTCCAAAAACACCACCTATGCACATTCCGTCTTCGGTGTTACAGATCATCAAATCATTGGCTGATAGTTTTCTCTCTATTTCATCAAGTGTGGTAAAAGGAGTTCCTTCTGCCATTTTTTTAACGACAACTTTGCCTCCTGTAATTTCGTTGGCATCAAAAGCATGCAATGGTTGTCCTGTTTCATGGAGAACATAATTTGTTATGTCCACAATGTTGTTTATTGGTCGCAATCCGATGGCATTCAGGCGGTTTTGGAGCCAATCGGGAGATTCTTTAACTTCAATTCCTGAAATGGTTACACCAGCATACCGTGGACAGGCTTCCGGATTTTCAATGATAACAGGGATATCAAGGTTGGTGTTTTCAGTTTTAAATGAATCGGTAGAAGGAATAGTAAGGTTCTTTTTCGTTTTGTTTCCCGATACAAAATCATTGTTTTCCAGAACTGCTTTAATATCACGGGCAACACCTATGTGCGACATGGCGTCGGTCCGGTTTGGGGTAAGTCCAATCTCGAACACCCAATCTTCCTCTATTTTAAAATATTCTGATGCCGGTTTACCGACATTTGCATCCTGGTCAAGGACCATAATGCCTTCGTGGGAAGTTCCAAGCCCGATTTCATCCTCTGCACAGATCATACCTTCGGAAGGCTGGCCACGTAGTTTGGCTTTTTTTATCTCAAACGATTCATCTCCCTGATAAAGCTTTGTTCCTACAGTAGCAACCACTACCTTCTGCCCGGCAGCTACATTGGGTGCACCACACACGATGGGTAATAAACCAGGCCCTCCTACATCAACAGTAGTTACGGTCAGGCGGTCTGCATCAGGATGTTTTTCACAGGTCTTGACCTCACCTATCACGATACCTTCCATTCCACCTTTAACAGATTGCCATTTTTCAAGCCCTTCTACTTCCAGGCCACAATCAGTAAGTAATTCGGAAAGGGCATCAGGTGATAAATCAAAATCTAAATATTGCTTCAGCCAGTTGTAAGAAATCTTCATTGATCGTTCACATTTAAGAAGATGCAAATGTAAGATTTTAATTGGTTTATTCGTGAAACTCAGTATTCAAAAACGTAGTGGACAGAAAAAGGCTGAACTTAACTGATCAAGCTCCAGTTGGTTTTCGACTGATTGATAATCTTTAATTGTTTGGCGATGGGATAATTTTCCTCAGATTCAAGGTTGGGATCTTTTTCAAGGATCTCTGCAGCCTTGTTCCTGGCATATTTCAGGATCTTTTCATCTTTAACAATGTCAGCAATTTTGAGATCAAGGATACCACTTTGCTGGGTACCGTGAAGATCACCGGGACCACGTAGTTTCAGGTCGGCCTCAGCAATTTCAAATCCATCGGTAGTCCTGACCATGGTTTTGATACGTTGCCGTCCATCATGGGTAAGTTCATCTTTTGTCATTAATAAACAAAACGACTGGTCAGCACCCCGTCCAACCCGGCCCCGTAACTGGTGCAATTGAGAAAGCCCGAAACGTTCTGCATTTTCGATGACCATTACAGATGCATTGGGTACGTCCACACCAACTTCAATAACCGTAGTAGATACCATGATGTCGGTTTCTCCTTTTACAAAGCGCTGCATCTCATAATCCTTGTCTTTGGCTTTCATTTTCCCATGCACAATGCTGATGGCGTATTGTGGCAGGGGAAACGCCCTGGAAATGCTTTCATAGCCATCCTGCAGGTCTTTCAAATCAAGTTTCTCCGACTCATGAATAAGAGGATAAACTACATAAACCTGTCGGCCTTCTGCAATTTGCTTCTTTAGAAATCCAAACAATTTCAACCTGTCCTTATCATAGTAGTGGCCTGTTTTAACAGGTTTCCTTCCTGGTGGAAGTTCATCGATAACGGAAACATCAAGGTCTCCGTAGAATGTCATGGCCAGGGTCCTTGGAATGGGGGTGGCTGTCATTACCAGTACGTGTGGAGGCACCGTGTTCTTTTTCCAGAGTTTAGCGCGTTGTGCAACTCCAAAACGATGCTGTTCATCTATAACAATAAAACCAAGGTTTTTGAACTGAACGGTTTCCTCGATCAGTGCATGAGTACCGATTAACATATGTATATCACCGCTTTCGAGTAGTTCCAGTAATGGTTTTCTTTGTTTCGCTTTGGTCGAGCCTGTCAGCAACGCAACCTGTATATCCAGCCCTTCAATCATTTTCATGATGGTATTGTAATGCTGCTGAGCCAGTATTTCTGTAGGAGCCATTAAACAAGCCTGGAATCCATTATCAAGGGCAATTAACATGGACATAAGGGCAACAAGGGTCTTACCGCTTCCCACATCTCCCTGAAGCAAACGGTTCATCTGCTTACCTGATCCAATGTCCTTCCTGATCTCTTTTATGACTTTTTTTTGTGCACCGGTAAGCTCAAAGGGTAAATTTCTGGAATAAAATCCATTAAGATAATCACCCACTTTCAGAAAACTATGACCTCTGATTTTTTCAATCCGTAGGAGTTTTAATTTTAGCAAATTTAGCTGTATAAAAAACAGTTCCTCGAATTTTAGTCTGGCCCTTGCCCTGTCCAACAGGGCAGGACTTTCAGGAAAGTGGATAGTTAAAATAGCTGTATCACGGGGCAGTAATTTTAAACCTTCCATCAGATCCATAGAGAGGGTTTCATGTATGTGGTCTTTAACCTGAAGCATCAGGTTTTTCATGATCTTTCTGATTCCTTTGCTGTCAAGTCCTTTGGATTTCAGTTTTTCAGTTGAGGAATAAAATGGTTGTAATTTCTCAGCTATGGTCTGATTTTGCTCTGATGCGGCTTCGATTTCCGGGTGAGGAATGTTAAACTTGCCGTTGAAGTAGTTTGGCTTACCATAAACAATATACTCAGTTCCATGGACCAGGATTTTTTCAATCCAACGCACTCCTTTAAACCAAACCAGTTCGATGATGCCTGAATCATCCTTAAACATGGCCACCAGTCTTTGTGCCCTTGGTTTTCCAATTTTCTGAAAATTTACAAGCGTTCCTTTTAGTTGAATATATGTTGAATCGTCCCTGATTTCGGTAATGTTGTAAAATTTAGTGCGGTCCACATATCGAAAAGGGAAATGATGCATTAAATGATTAAACGAATAGATACCCAATTCCTTTTTCAGCACATCGGCTCTTGCAGGTCCAACACCTTTTAAATACTCTATTGGCGTTTCAAGAATGTTAACTGATCTTGCCATACAGAACAAATGTATAAATTTTCAGGCCTCCAGGCATAAAAAAACCCCTGAAGGACGATGCCTTCAGGGGTATAAATATCTCTAGATACTGTTAGAATTCCCACAACTGGTGCTCAAATTCAAACAGTTCGTTTTTAATTCTTTCAGCTTCAAGCAATGCATCCATACCAGCAGCATAATCCGTGATCTGCCTGTCGTATACATTTTCTTCTTTATAAACATAACTACCGAACATCCGTTTCCAGAACAATTCATCGTATGTTCTCATTTCTGCACTGTTATGACGGTTGAATACAACAGCCTGGGCCAGGATCGGACGTGCTTCCGGGAAGTATACCCAGAACATTTCCTCAAAACCGATGAAGTTGTCGTTTTCGTCATATACATTCCTGATGGGGCATACACCTAAGATCCTTACATCCATCTGCGAGCGTTGCTTATCAAAGAACCAGTCTTCTTTGAGGTTAAGCCTTTGTACTTCTGCAGGATCAAAGTCTTCCTTGATCACGTCATACCTTAAGATCCTTTGCGGATTATTGGGGTCATATACAGGAACCGTATCGATGCTTGAAAACTTCTTTTCGATCTCCTGGTAAGTCAATGGTACCAGGAACTGGTCATCTTTTGTAGGATCATAAGCAGTTATCGATCCTTCTCTGATGGCATCCATAATGACCGTCATGAAGTTCTTCCATTCCTTTTTTGGAGTTTCAGGATAGTAGAACGGATGGTTCATCTTCTGCCTGAGGTCCATGGTACGCCAAATCCTTTTCTTCCATGCAACGTCTGCTTCTCTTACATGGTAATAGGGAATGGGTTTCTTTTCCATTACATGGATTTTATCGTAAACCCCATCGCGCGGACTATCAAGGATCTGAGCCATTGACTGGGAACTCATTCCTAAGATTAAACCGGCTAAAACGAAAAAACTCAATATAGTTCTCATAAAAACCTCCTATGGCTTTATTGTATTGTAATGTTAATTGACTTAATTTTCCTGGGTCCTTCCGGCCCTCTTACTTTAATATCCTGGAAGATGATGATTCCGTCTTTCCTGGTTCCTTCAATCATGTTTTTCATTTGATCGGTAAACATCTGGCTTTCTGATTTTGCAGTAGAGACATAATCAGCACCACCACTTGAAGGTACAATCATGGTAAATGAAGTAACTTTAAAATCATATTTAAAGTCAACATAATCGGGAAGCGCACAAATCAAAAACGGGTTGGTCAACATCCTCTGTTTACCGATTTTGCCATCCTCATCAGCGCCTAATACAAGTGCCAATGGGTCAGGCAAACGTTTAATCCTGAACAATTGTTGACCCATTCTCATTCTACCACCTTCGTCATTATCGGCGTAAATAGATACTGTTGTTTCATAGGCTTCAGGAGGAAGGTCATTAACGATCCATCCAGTATCTGTTCTGAAAATCCTTCCTCCGGCACTCATGCTAACCTCCAATTGAGAATCGGCTTTACCCGATGCTGAAATAGAAACCGGATTATCAACACCACGATAAAATACATTCATCTTGGTGGGGGAGATTGTAGCGGAAGGTTCTGCAACAAGATAATTCTGTTTAAAACCATAATACTTTTTAGCTCCTGTTGGATCTGTCATTTCTATTAATCCGGCATATTTTTTTGTTCCTGTAGAACTTGCAGGCAAGGACAACAACACAGCACCTTTCTCTCCATCAAAACTTTCAACGTTAGGATTATTGATCTGGTCCTGCGTCATGGTATCTGCATTCTGTATAATGTAAACCTTGGGATTTTGGGTTTCATCAATTGCTGCTACAGAAATCTCAGCCTCATAGGATGTGTTTTTAAACACATAATTACTTGTGGGAACCACCTTAGCGCTCAAGTCTGAAATTTTAAAATCCTTTTCATCTATGGATGAATAGAGGTAATCGATTATATCAGATTCAGTATTAAAGATTTCAGCTTTGATCTTGTTCAGAATGGTAACATCAGCGGCCAGAATGGTATGATAAAAATTATGATGTTTCCAATTGTGCTCTTTGCCGTTAGCATCTTTGTACATACCATCGGTTTTTAAGCCAAGTCGTTGTTCATAGATAGGCCTTCGTCCCTCATCAACAATTTTTAACATTCTGTCCCTGTAATCGTTCAGGCTGTCGACCATCGCATCAGCAACTCCTTTTTTTGTATCACTTGTTATGAAGAAATTGGTGGGAGTGTCATAGTTATCTTTTTTCTTCACATCGATCAATGCAATAGTTTTTGCCTTTTCAAAAGTGATTCCTTCAGTTTGGCTGATGAGCTCATACTTTATACTGTCAATGTATTTTTCAATGTGGTTTGTGTAGTTTCTTGCCCGTTTGGCTTTATCCCAATGAACACCGACTTTTTCAGGGTTAATCTGGTATTGCTCCTGAAATTTTATATAAGTTTCATCAATTTTCTGAGAAAACTTCTGATTTGTAACATCAATACTTTCATTCACAACAAGAAATGCATTAAGAATTTCTTTTGACACATTAAGGGCCAAAAGAGCCGTTAGTACCAGGTACATCATGGCTATCATCTTTTGCCGTGGGGTTTCTTTATATCCTGCCATTCGTGATAATCGTTTTTAGTTTTGAGTTGGCTAAATAATTAACTATCTGATTTGACATTCATAGCTGACAGCATATTACCATATACGTTGTTCAATGCAGCTACTTTTTTGGATAAATTATCAAGTTCCTGATTGTACTGTAATGTTTTATCTGCAGAATCATTCAGCTTGGTAAGGAAATCGTCCAGTGTTGATTTAAGTTTAGCTGTACTTTCCACTTGGTCGCTGGTTCCCTGAAGCTGAGATTGAAATACTGTGTTCAGAGCAGAGATATTTTCATGATATTTTGAAGTGTTCTCTATGGAAGAGTTCAGGTTTGATACAAATTTATCAAGTGTTTCCTGTAATTTTCCTGCTGAACTGGCCTGGCCTTGTGAAGTTTCAAGCTGTTTTTCATAAACTGAGTTCAGGGTAGCAAGTTTTTCTGAGATCTTACTTAACTGATCGCTGTAATTGCTTTCTTTTAAAGAAGTGAAATCAAGCGCTTCACTAGACTCAGAAATGATCTTTGATGATTTGCTATAATTTTCTGCAAGCTCATTGGCTGACTGAGTTGCTTCCTTTACACTTTTAGCAAACTGTCCAGCCGCATCCATATCATTCTTAATGGTATTGGATGCCTGAGAATATACATCAGTTAGTCCGGTTACGGATTTAGAAGCATTTTGAATTGAATTATAATAGCTTTCTGATGCAATGACATCTTTATTAATGGCATCGGTTTGTTTTGAATACGATTCGGATAATTCTCCGACTGATTCAGAAGCACCCCTTACTTTTTCGGTAAATTCATTCGTGGCAACTGTGGCATCGGTAACATCATTAAGCTTGTTGGCATTATCACTTAATGATCTTAAACCCTGCCCCAGGCTCTCGATCAGGTCGGGCCCGATCTTTGCGTCATTCAACATACCGTCAAGATTTTCTGTTAATCCTTCTTTGCCACCAAGATCTTCTTCTATTTCGCTGGCAACACCATGGTACATACCTGCAAGTTCCGGATAAACAAGGCTCCAGTCAGGTTCTACGTGTGGAGGCTCGAATGCTGAAAAGAAAAAGATGATGGACTCGGTAGTCAAACCAATTACCAGCATGATATCTGCACCCTGATAGTGATTAATTTTAAACAATGCTCCGAGAATTACTACAGCAGCGCCAATACCATACAGTTTGGCCATAAAGTTCTTGAACCCCCTGCTCTTAACAATGTTACTTAAACCCATGATTAAATCTGAAAAGTTTGATTATGATTTTACACTCTGATTAATTCTTAATTATCTTTTGTAGATATTTGAGGCCTTTGCGGGATTATCACCCATTTGACGGCCAAGGTAAGTCTGCACACACCTGAATCCGATATAGGCTTTCGCCGTATCCTGGTATTCGTACGTTCTGGATGCAACCTGTAAATAATGACCAACATCTTTCCATGATCCTCCTCTTACTACTTTTCTTTTAAGTACAGCGGGATCATTTTCATCAGCATTGTACTGATATTGAGGATTCAGGTCCCAGGTGAAGTTATAAGATGATTCATCGAAAGCATCTCCTGTCCATTCTGCTACATTTCCTGCCATGTCATACAAACCCCAGTCGTTAGAGGGATAATGTGCAACGATAATTGGTGTGGCACCGCCATCATCGGAATAATTACCTCTGAGCGGTTTATAGTTACCCAGGAAACATCCGTTGTCGTTTCGAGTGTATGGCCCGCCCCATGGATAGGGGTTAAAATCGTGGCCACCTCTTGCTGCCCATTCCCATTCAGCCTCTGTTGGGAGCCTGAAATCGTGAATGGTTGACTCTCCTTTTCTCGTGGCAAGGAAAGAATTTTTTAGTTGTGTTCTCCAAACACAGAAAGCTTTGGCTTGCTGCCAGCTAACACCCACTACCGGGTAATTGTCATAAGCAGGATGCCAGAAATATTTTTGAGTCAATGGCTCATTAAAGGAGTAAGAGTAATCGTACAACCAAACAAGCGTATCAGGATATACATTTATTACTTCTTTTCTGACATATACTGACCTGTCTTGCAAACCTTGTGGCCTGTTTGCAAGTGCACCGGCTTCAGCATTTCCATCCTGTGAAAAATCTTTTTTGGATGCTGCCTGAAGATCTACCCAGTAATATTCGTAATTCAGCTTACGGGTATCAATTTCTTTTCTGCGGAAATACCTTTCATGCTCAGGCAGGAACATTTCTTCGAGTATTTCTCTTTCTTCCTCACCTTGCCAGTCAATCCTGGTCCTCCAGTTAAGGTAAGGAGGATCGTAGATCTCACCGGTTCTTTTGTTTTCTTCAATTAAAAAATCTTCAGGGGCTATATCTCCTAGGAGTACCCTGGCAATGGAGTCTCTTACCCAATATACAAACTGCCTGTATTCATTGTTGGTGATTTCAGTCTCATCCATATAAAAAGCGGCAATCGTAACTGTCTTGGGTTCATGAATTTGAGCATATGCAACGTCTTCTTCCCCAACCCCCATTGTATAACTACCTAATGGAATGTATGCCATTCCATAGGGTGTCGGCTGATAGTACGGTTTCCTGTTTTGGACACCGACAAGTTCACCATTTCCGGAGCTGCCACAACTGCCCAAAATGATTAACGCGGCCAGATAAAAAAAGATTCTTTTCATTTGAAAGCTGATTTTATTCTTAAATAGTATACAATACTAATTAATTTTTTACAAAAAAACTAAGGCAAAGGTTACTTTTAATCCAGGAATCTGGTGTTTTTATAACTATTTCTGCCTTTATCAAAATTTAATTTGAAGCAATAACCAACCATGACTTCATGACTTCCGCTGCTTCCTATTTTGGAGGTTGGTACCGTGTAAGCATATCCCACTCTTACGTCTTTTATTTTTACTCCTACCAGTACAGATACCGGATCCATGTTTCTGATAGCGCTATAACTAACGCCACCCCACACTTTATTATTGTATTTCAGCAGGCCGGCAACGTCGTATTGGGTTTTTACTCCATCAGATTTTATAAGGACTGAAGGTTCGATTACAAAGGAAGGATTGCTGGGAATTGCATATTCGTAACCTGCATTCAGGTAATAATGCCTTTTGGTTGTATAATATAAAATATCTGATCGTTGTTCTGATAAACGGGTGGTTGCAACTGCTACATAAAATTTTTCCGGCAACACATAATGAATCCCGAATCCAAAATCAAGTAACATGTCTGACTGTGATTCACTGGATATAAGAGGATCCGGATCATTGTATGTTTCTCCTTCAATGAATTGAGAGAAATCTATACTGCCGTTCAGGAATCCTACACTTGCTCCAATTCCGAGGTTCCCCATTCCAATGTCGGTACGGTAAGCATACATGAGCTTAACGCTAATCTCTTTTTGGGGACCTAACTCATCCTGGTAGATAGAAGCTCCGATACCTCCGTGTAAAAGGTTCAATGGAGTATGAATATTAATTGAATAGGATTCCGGAGCACCATCAAAACCGATCCATTGCTGCCTGACCAGTCCAGTTGCACATATGGCTCCGATGCTGCCTGCAAAGGCCGGATTATATGACAACTGGTTGAACATATTGTGTGCGTTGTGCTGCTCCTGCTGTGCATTAAGCTGCAAAACACCAAATACGGCAACCAGTAAAAGTAATTTGCGAATTATTATCTTCTTCAAAAGCTTTTTCATCTTTAAAAGTCCGCTAAATTAACAAAAATTTTTAATTTCAAAAAAACAGTTTCCTAAAATACCTGTCATTACTGAGTTGAGCGACTTTTTTCACCTAAAAATCTGTTGTCGTGCCGAACTCCTACTTTCTGTTAACTAGCAATTTAGTATAATTGTTAATAAGTATTCTTCAATTTTGTTTTTACTAATTTCAACCAATAACGTTAAAAATTGATTATTAGTTTGTAACGAGTTAAAAATTATAAAATCAACGTATGTCACACAAGACAAAATAACTGTTGAAAAAGTTGCAATTGATCACAATAAATATTTTTCAAAAAAATTTGGATGAATTCAATCTTTAAACATACTTTTGCGCGCTTTTTTGAAACATTAAATTTTAATCTTTAAGATCATGGCTTTTATAGTAAAAGAGAAGTTATTCTCAAAAAAATGGTTTCTGTCCTATGCATTCATTGCGATTGGTGCATTTATTATGGCTGTCGGATTCGTATTTTTCATTACTCCCTATAAAATAGTACCTGGTGGTGTTTATGGTATTTCAATTGTAATGCACCATATGTTCAATACTCCCGTAGGCTTGATTGCACTGTGTTTTGATATTCCATTAACAATCATTGGAATTAAGGTTCTTGGTCCCAGGTTCGGGATTAAAACAGTTGTTGGTTTTATTTTAACCGCAGGTTTTGTTGATATGCTGACATGGCTATGGGGAGAACAACCCCTTGTTGAAAACGATGCGCTTCTTTCATCGGTATTTGGAGGTTTGATGATAGGCCTGGGTCTTGGATTGATCTTTAAAGCAAAAGCAACATCCGGCGGTTCGGATATAGTTGCCATGATCGTTAGTAAATATACAAAGCTACCATTGGGCCAGTTGATGATAGCTGTTGATTCAGTCATTGTACTGGTAGGCTTGATTGTGTTCCAGGACTGGAAAATTCCATTGTATTCCCTAATTGTAATATTTATCACGGGCCGTGTAATTGACGTGGTCCTCCAGGGTATCAGTTATGATAAAACATTATTGATAATTTCTGAAAAACCCATGGAACTCAGGGATAAAATTATTAATGACCTGAACCGCGGAGGTACCTTTATACAGGGCAAAGGGATGTATAACCAAAATGAAAAAACCATCA
The DNA here is from genome assembly GCA_964421215.1 of uncultured Bacteroidales bacterium. Taxonomy (GTDB): domain Bacteria; phylum Bacteroidota; class Bacteroidia; order Bacteroidales; family JAADJA01; genus JAADJA01. Next base: position 144,998 of record CAYQWA010000001.1, read on the forward strand.
TATATACCGTTGTAAACCGACGCGAAATGGCCATGCTGCAGGATTTTATTCACGACATTGATCCCAATGCATTTATGACTGTTATTAATGCCAACGAAATCATCGGCAACGGATTTAAATCCCTGAAAGAGAAAGTGGCATCATAATTGGCAGTTTTGGCATGTATTGGTTAGATTTCTTACTTTTGTGGGACTAACCAAAAATTAATGCTATGCAACATTTAAAGTATACATGCCCCAAGTGCAAAAACAGACAATTTGAAACAGGTGAGGTCAGGGCAACCGGTAGTTTCGTAACAAAATTATTTAACATCCAGAACCGAAAGTTTACCACTATCACTTGTACTAAATGCAGGTATACCGAGTTTTTTGCAGCCCCGAGCAATCAACTTGGAAACATCCTGGATTTCTTTACTAACTAACTCAAAATGTACATTATGTTTAAAACAGGGAAAGCAATTATTGTATTAATTGGAATCACCATACTATTATTTTCAGGTTGTAAAAAAGATGAAAACAATGATCCGACCTTTAATATATTTTCCGTGAATAACGATATCGAATTTGGTAACCAGTTAAAAGCTGAAATTGAGGCCAATCCTGCCGATTATCCTTTATTGGATTCAGTTCAATATGCTGAGGCTTATGACCACATTTGCAGGATCAGAGACAGCATCCTTGCTTCAGGCGAATTGATTTATGCTGACAGGTTTAACTGGGAAATAGACATCATACAGAACGATTCCGTGTTAAATGCATTTTGTGCCCCTGGTGGTTATATTTGTGTATATACCGGCATTATAAAGTTTTTAGATAATGAAGCACAGTTTGCCGGTGTAATGGGCCATGAGATGGCACATGCCGACCGAAGGCATTCAACTGACCAGTTGACAAAAGCCTACGGACTTCAGATATTATTATCCATTGCCTTGGGTAACAACCCTACACAGCTTGCAGAAATAGCTGCGGGACTAGCTGCAGGTGTTGCTACACTGGCTTTTAGCCGTGATGCAGAAAATGAGTCGGATGAGTTCAGCGTAAAATACCTTTATCAAACAGCCTATGATGCGCGTGGAGTTGGAGGTTTTTTCCAGAAAATTGATGCCAGCAGCTACCCGCCGGAATTTTTAAGTACACATCCACACCCTGATAACCGGTATGAAAAGATCGAAGAGATATGGCTGGAACTTGGTGGCAAGGAAGGGGAGGAGTTTGTTGAGAGCTATAGTGATTTTAAGAACAGTTTGCCTTAGATGTAAACTTGTAAATAGGGTAAATAGGTAAATAAGACTGGGATCGCATTTTGGCCGACTGGGTGGATGATTCGTATGGTTTATTGTTTTAATCCGTTTTCTGAATACTTGAGCATTTCTTTATTACAGTCTGCAGATCGTTCTACCTAAAACCTTTAACGCCAATACAACATGGAGTTTCCCAAACCCAGTCAAATTCCCTATTTACCATATTCACATAATTACTATTCTCTTATTAACCTATTTACACTCTTCAGTCCCTCAACTGATTCAACCAATTTAACCGATTCAACCAATTTAACCATTTGTAAATTTCAATTTTATTCTACTTTTGCAGCATGGCAAACAATGAGGACAAATTAAAAAAGATCATCGCCCATTCCAAGGAGTATGGGTTTGTATTTCAGTCGAGTGAGATATACGACGGACTGGCAGCTGCTTACGATTACGGGCAGTACGGTGTTGAATTAAAGAACAACATTAAGAATTACTGGTGGAAATCCATGGTTCAGAACCATGAGAACATTGTAGGGCTGGATGCAGCCATTTTTATGCATCCTACTACATGGAAAGCATCAGGGCACGTTGATGCTTTTAATGATCCGATGATCGACAACAAGGATTCAAAAAAGAGATACCGGGCTGATGTTCTGGTGGAAGATCATATAGTAAAAATTGAAGGCAAGATTCAAAAAGAAGTCAAAAAAGCTGCCAAACGGTTTGGTGATGCTTTTGATGAAAAACAGTTTCTTGAAACCAATACACGGGTATTGCAAAACCAGGAGAAGATTGAAAACATCAAAAAACGATTGTATTCCGGGATGGAAAACAACCTGGCCGACATCAAAGCCCTTATTGAAGAGCTTGGGATCGTATGCCCCATTTCCGGTTCAAGGAACTGGACAGATGTACGTCAGTTTAATTTGATGTTCTCTACCGAAATGGGGTCATTAAGTGATGGAGCCAACAAAATCTACTTACGTCCTGAAACTGCTCAGGGGATCTTTGTAAATTACCTGAATATCCAGAAAACCGGAAGGATGAAAATACCTTTCGGTATTGCACAAATCGGTAAAGCCTTCAGGAATGAGATCGTTGCCCGGCAGTTCATCTTCCGCATGCGTGAATTTGAACAGATGGAAATGCAGTTTTTTGTTCGTCCGGGTGAAGAACTAAAATGGTTCGAATACTGGAAAGAACAAAGGATGAAATGGCACCAGGATATGGGCATTCCTGAAAGTGAATACCGTTTCCATGAACATGATAAACTGGCTCATTATGCCAATGCCGCTTTTGATATCGAATTTAATTTCCCTATGGGGTTCAAAGAGCTTGAAGGGATACACTCGAGGACCGACTTTGATCTTAAAGCCCATGAAGAATATTCCGGCAAAAAGATCCAGTATTTTGATCCTGAACTGAATGAAAGTTACGTTCCTTACGTGGTTGAAACTTCCATCGGTCTCGACAGGACATTCCTGGCAGTACTGACATATGCCTATACTGAAGAAAAACTTGAAGACGGCTCAGAACGTGTGGTGATGAAAATACCACCTTTCCTTGCACCGGTTAAAGCAGCTATTCTACCACTGGTGAAAAAAGACGGATTACCCGAAAAAGCCATTGAGATTTTCAATTCCCTAAAAACCGATTACATGTGTTTTTATGAAGAGAAAGATTCAATTGGAAAACGCTACAGGAGGCAGGATGCGATCGGAACACCTTATTGCATTACAGTTGATCATCAAACACTGGAAGACAATACAGTCACCATCCGTGAACGTGATTCCATGAAGCAGGACAGAATTGGCATTGATAAAATATCCACAATAATTTCTGAAAGATTAGCATAACAATCCTGTTTTTATAAGACTTATAACTTCCGTTATTTCAGTATTTCGGAAGTTATTTTTTGTTAATTTCGCGCCCTGAATTCGTAATTTGTAAATCCTGTCCGAATGAATTCGTTCAGGCGGGCGTAAATCGTAAATCATCCAATGGAGTACAATCATCGCGAAATAGAGAAAAAGTGGCAAAAATACTGGGCAGACAACAAAACCTATAAAGTTGAAGTTGATCATAACAAACCAAAATATTATGTTTTGGACATGTTCCCATATCCTTCAGGTGCGGGACTGCATGTAGGGCATCCGCTGGGTTATATTGCCTCAGACATCTATTCCAGGTACAAGAGGTTAAATGGGTTTAATGTACTTCACCCAATGGGTTATGACGCCTATGGATTACCTGCTGAGCAGTATGCCATACAAACCGGTACCCATCCTGCAGTTACTACGGATAAGAACATCCTCAGGTACAGGGAACAATTGGACAAGATTGGTTTTTCTTACGATTGGGACAGGGAGGTCAGGACATCGGATCCGAATTATTACAAATGGACCCAATGGACCTTCATCAAGTTGTTCAACCATTGGTACAACAATAAATCTCAAAAAGCTGAATCCATTGAAAACCTGTTACAGGCATTTGAAAACGAAGGAAATGCTGAAATTAAAGCAGCAAGTACTCCAACAGATATTTTCACAGCTGCAGAATGGAAAGGAAAATCAGAAAAAGAACAGCAGGAAATATTGATGAATTACCGTTTGGCCTACCTTGCTGATACATGGGTGAACTGGTGTCCGGAGTTAGGAACAGTACTGGCCAACGATGAAGTGGTTAACGGAGTATCGGAAAGAGGTGGTCATCCGGTTGAGAGAAAGCTTATGCGTCAGTGGTCCCTTAGGATTACTGCTTATGCACAGCGTTTGCTTGACGGACTTGACACTGTTGATTGGTTTGATTCTTTAAAAGAGATGCAGCGCTACTGGATCGGAAGATCGGAAGGTGGCGCCGTATATTTTGGAGTAAAGGGCTTTGAGGATAAACTTGAGGTTTTTACAACCCGGCCCGATACCCTTTGGGGTGCCATGTTTATGGTGCTTGCTCCTGAACATGAAATTGTAGAAAAAATTACCACACCCGACCGGAAAGAAGCAGTAGACAAATATGTTGAAATGGCCAAGAACCGTTCGGAGGTGGATCGGATGGCGGAGGTAAAGAACATTACAGGGGAATTTACCGGAGCATATGGGATCAACCCTGTTAATGGTGAAGAAATCCCCATCTGGATTGCAGATTATGTACTGGCAGGATATGGTACCGGAGCCATCATGGCAGTTCCGGCACATGACAGCCGCGACTTTGCCTTCGCAAAACACTTTGAGATCCAAATTATCCAGGTGGTGGTAAAAGATGATGAAGAGCCTACAGATCCAAAAACCTGGGAAGATTCCTATGACTCCAAAGAAGGAAAGATGATCAATTCGGGTATGATTAACGGACTTGAGGTTAAAAAAGCCATTGATACCACCATCCGATACCTTGAAGATAAAAAGCTCGGTTTTGGACAGATCAATTATAAACTACGCGATGCTATATTCAGTCGCCAGCGTTATTGGGGAGAGCCATTTCCGATCTATTATAAAGATGGAATGCCCTATGCACTGGATGAATCTGAACTTCCACTGGAATTACCTGAGGTAGATAAATACTTGCCTACAGAAACCGGAGACCCACCATTGGCAAGGGCTGAAAACTGGAAGACAAAAGAGGGTTATCCATTAGAAACCAACACCATGCCTGGTTTTGCTGGCTCCAGCGGATATTATTTGCGCTATATGGATCCATGGAATAAGGATGAGTATTTTTCAAAGGAAGCTAATGAATACTGGAAGGACATTGATCTTTACCTTGGAGGAGATGAACACGCTACAGGACACCTGATCTATTCACGGTTTTGGAACATGTTCCTGTATGACATGGGATTGGTGTGTGAGGAAGAACCTTATAAAAAGCTGATCAACCAGGGGAAGATACAGGGACGATCCAACTTTGTATACCGTATTGACGGAACAAACAAATTCGTATCCTTCAATTTAAGGAAAGAACACAGTACAACACGATTGCATGTTGATGTGAACATGGTGGACAATGATGTACTTGATACCGAAACATTCAAAAAGTGGCGTCCTGAATTCAAGGAGGCTGAATTTGTTTTAGAGGATGGAAAATACATCTGCGGATGGGAAGTGGAGAAAATGTCGAAATCCAAACACAATGTGGTTAATCCCGATGAACTGATCGACCGTTACGGTGCAGATACATTCCGTTTGTACGAGATGTTCCTTGGCCCGCTTGAAAGCCATAAACCCTGGGATACAAAAGGCATTGAAGGCGTATACCGCTTTATGAAAAAACTGTGGAGGCTCTTTTATGATGAAAGCGGGAAAAGCATTGTTACCGATGAAGTTGCAAACGACAAAGAGTTAAAAGTGCTTCATCAAACCATTAAAAAGACTCGTGATGATATTGAACGGTTTTCTTTTAATACAACGGTAAGCCAGTATATGATTTGTGTAAATGAATTATCTGATCTGAAATGCCATAAAAAGCTAATCCTCGAACAACTGGTTATCCTGCTGTCTCCTTATGCTCCTCATATTTCAGAAGAACTCTGGAGCGAACTGGGCAATTCCAAGAGTGTTACATTAGCCAATTTCCCTGAATTTATTGAGGAGTATGTTAAGGAAAATACCTTCGAATACCCGGTTTCATTTAACGGGAAGATGAGGTTTAAGCTGGAAATGCCTGCCGGTGCTCCAAAAGATAATGTAGAAAAACAGGCTCTTGCTCATGAAAAAGCTCAACGATGGCTTGAAGGAAAACAAATTCGAAAAGTGATCGTTGTACCCAATAAGATTGTAAACATTGTTGTGTCCTAGTTGAGACAAAGTCAATTATTAGCTGTCTGATGCGGATTTAATCATCGGATGACTCTTGATCAGACAATCATTATCTATGAGGTCTCGCTGTATTTTGGCAGATAAGTCATCCGGTGAATATTTATTGGCATCCCGTTTGTTTGGAACAGGAATAAAGAACCATATAAAGCTAAAAGAATGGTTTTGAAAGAACTCCGAAATATCTTGCTTGTTTTGTTTCTGGTAATTCTTTTTTCTGGAATAGCAGGTGCTCAGGAAGAACACCGCGTAATAGAAAACAAAGCATTTAAAGTTGGTGAACGGTTGAAATGGAGGTTCTTCTATGATTCCTGGCTGGTTGGTATTACCGCTGGTTATGGTGTGGCAGAGATCAGGGACACGGAAAAAACTTTCAACGGGCGACCTGTCTATCACATTGATACAGAAGGAAACACTGTGAAAATGTTCAACTGGTTTTTTAAGGTGTACGATCAGTTTGACTCCTATGTCGATAAAGAATATATTGCACCTCATTACTTTGAAAGAAGAACCCGTGAAGGAGGCTATAAAAAAGATGATGAGTACAGGTTTAATCAGGATGAAAATTATGTTGTTAGCCGAACTGACTCTCTGCCTGCACCCCCTTATCTTCAGGATTTTATTTCTGCAGTATATTATACAAGAACAATAAGTTCTGATACGCTAGAGGAAGGGGATGTCATCCCGGTAAACTTTTTCCTTGATGATTCAGTTTATACATCTGCTATCATCTATGAGGGCCGTGAAGAGATAAAAATTAAGATGGGTACATTCAGATGCCTCAGGTTCAAACCCGGTATGGCCACCGGAGAAGTTTTTGCAGACAAATACCCCATGACGTTATGGGTTACGGATGATAAAAACCATATACCCATCCTCGCCAAGTCAGCTGTCATTGTTGGCAACCTTAAAGCGGAATTAATGGAATACAAAGGACTGGCCAGCGAACTTACATCACTTATTGAACTTAAAGACTAGGTTCATTTCCGGAAATTGGTATATGTTTTGTTATAACTTTGTGAAAGTTGATTAATTAAACTAGCAACTTTCGCACATCAACTCTCAGGTTTACTAATCTAAATTTTATTGTTATGATTCGGACAAAATATACAGGCGTTTTAATTCTCGTTATTTTATTTCTTGTTATCAGCGGGTTCTCCTGCCTGAACAAATCGGCTCATTCATTTAATACTTTAAATCCACCTGAGAATTACGATGATTACAAGGCCGACTGGAAAAAAGTGGATTCCCTGATAAATGCAGGACTGCCAAAATCAGCGCTGGAAATCACAGAAATGATCTATACTCATGCAAAGCTTGAAAAAAACCATCCGCAGTTCATCAAAGCTGCATTGTACAAAACAAAGTTAAAAGCTGATTTTGAAGAGGAGTTCATCGAAAAAACAGTTAGCGACATGGCGAATGCTTTGAAACTTGCCGAAGAACCTGCAAAACAATTGTTGCATTCCATTTCAGCTGATTTATACTGGAGGTATTATCAGGCTAACCGTTATAAATTTCTTGATCGTACATCGGTATTAAATTTTGATAAAAATGACATTCGTACCTGGGACCTGAAAACATTACTTAATGAAATTATTGTCCATTATAATTCCTCTCTTAACTCACCTGATTTCTTAAAAAGTATCAATCTGAAGGATTATGATGTGATCCTGGAAAGTAAAGAAGAATCGAAAAAATTTCGCCCAACTCTTTATGATTTTCTTGCTCACAGGGCCATTGATTTTTACAGGAATGATGAGTCTTCCATTGTTCAGCCTGCCTACCGCTTTGAACTTGATACACCGGATTACTTTGAAAGCCCTGAAGATTTCGTGAACCTGGATTTTGAAACCAAAGATTCACTTTCTCTTAAGTATTATGCTTTACAAATATTTCAGGACCTGGTTAAATTTCATATCAGGGATGAAGATCCTACAGCTCTGGTTGATATAAATCTGAAGCGGCTGGATTTTGTACACCAAAATGCAATTGTGCCTAAGAAAGATAGCCTGTATCTTACGTCATTGCAGGAATTTGAAGACAAAATAGAGACTTCTTCTGCCTCCACAGAAATTTCATATAAAATAGCTGTAGCCTTATTTAATCAGAGTAAGAAATACAATCCGGAGATCTCGGATAAATACAAATGGGATGCAAAAGCAGCTGTCGAAAAATGCCAGGAGGCCATCAGTCGGTTCCCAGATTCCTACGGTGCAAAAAACTGCATTAGCCTGATGGACCAGATCAAATCGGTTCATTTGGACGTTACCAGTGAAAAGGTGGTAGTTCCTGACCAGCCTGTTCTGGCTTTGTTTGATTATAAAAACATTAAAAATGCTCATTTCAGGATTATTAAGATGGATCACGGAGAAGACCGGATATTGAGGCAAAGCAACAGATCTACTGCAGAATTGATAAAGAACTATGTTTCATTAACACCAACAAAGCAGTGGATCCAAGAGTTTCATGATGAAGGAGACTACCAGAACCATTCTACTGAAATTAAACTACCCGACCTCTCCTTTGGATATTACATCATTCTTGTTTCTGATTCCAAATCCTTTGATCCGAAAAAGTATCATATCGCCTATTCATCGTTTTGGTCATCGAATATCAGTTATATATATCAAAACACCGACAAAGGAGAATACCGGTTTTATGTTTTGGACCGGGAGTCAGGAGATCCATTAAAAAATGTGAAGGCAAACCTGTATTACCGGGAATACAGCTACCAGTCCAGGGAATACAGCTTCAGGAGTGGAGGTGAATTTATGTCGGATGAGTTCGGATATTTTGAGGTTCCTCCATTGGAGTCCAAATCCAGGTCGAATTCTTTTTTCATTGAGTTTTCATACAAAGAAGACAAACTTGTGACCGGTGACAGGTTCTACCATTCCGGCTATTCACCTGCACAGGACCGCAAAGAGACCAAGACCTTCTTTTTCACCGACAGGGCAATTTATCGCCCCGGACAAACGGTTTATTTTAAAGGAATAGTGCTGGAAAAATACAAAGACTCCTGGGAAATCAAAACAGGCCATAAATCAAATGTAGAGTTCAGGGATGTAAACTACCAGGTAATATCTGATTTAAACCTGGAAACTAATGATTATGGCTCTTTCAACGGCTCCTTTACCGCTCCGCAAGGTGGATTGAATGGAAGAATGACAATTAAGAACGAGACAGGGTCGGTTTCTGTTACCATCGAAGAATACAAGCGTCCGAAATTTGAAGTCAGTTTTGAACCTGTTGAAGGTAGCTATAAGTTAAATGAGAATGTATCGATAAAAGGGAATGCAAAAGCGTTTGCAGGCAATAATATTTCAGATGCTGATGTTAAATTCCGTGTTGTACGTGAAACCTTTTTCCCCTGGAGATTCAGCTATTTCTGGCGGTATTTCGACCAGACTACCATGGAAATTTCAAATGGAATAACTTCAACTGATGACAACGGAAATTTTGAAATTGAATTTAAAGCCATCCCGGATTATGCTGTTCCACATAAGTTCAATCCAACATTCAGCTACACCATTTATGCTGATGTAACCGATATGAACAATGAAACACAATCCTCATCAACAATAATAAGTGTAGGATACGAGGCACTTAAAATAAACCTGGGCATCAGTGATGTGATAAACACAAGAGAGTTCTCTTCTTTTACAATAAATACAACAAATCTCAACGGCCAGTCTGTCGAAGCCAAAGGGGAAATAAGCATTTCAAAGCTTGATGAAAATGAGCGCTTATTACGTACAAAGTTATGGTCCAATCCTGATGTGATGACCATGGACAAAGAAACATTCATCAATAATTTTCCCTACGATTCATACGGTAAAGAGCACCTGCCTGAAAACAGGACAACCAGTCAGATTGGAATGCCTATACCTTTCGATACAAAATCTGATTCTGTCATTCATATACTTAGTGATAATGTCTGGCAGCCGGGAAGGTATGTAGTAAAAGTAAAAACCACGGATGAATACGGAACCGTAGTTGAATTTGAAAAATACTTTGTTCTTTATTCAGGATCTGGTAAAAAACCTCCGGTTCATGATATAAATTGGTTCCATGTGTTAAAGGATAAATGTGAACCCGGAGAGCATGCAAAATTCCTGGTAGGAAGTGCTGACAAGAATGTCAGGGTCTTGTATGAAATAGTTTTAAAAGATAAAACACTCAGCAAAAAATGGATTAATCTATCTGATGAGCAAAAAGCTATTGAAATCCCTGTAACCGAAGAAATGCGTGGTGGATTTTCAGTAAACCTTGTATTTGTAAAACATAACCGTAGTTATAACAATTCATTCAGGGTATCGGTTCCTTATTCTAATAAAAAACTGGATATTGAATTTGCTACATTCAGGGATAAACTTCTGCCTGGCCAGGCGGAAGAGTGGAAAATTAAGATTAAAGGCCAAAAGGGAGAAAAGATTGCTGCTGAACTGCTGGCTTCCATGTACGATGCTTCATTGGATGCTATCCTCGATCATGGATGGTATTTTCAGCTGTTTCACCCCAATTACAGCAGAATTACATGGAACTCCACTGGTGCTTTTACTACCATGAGTACAAATGTATATAAACCACAAAAAAAGATCACCAATCCTCCTTACAGGGAATATGATCAGCTAAACTGGTTTGGATTTAATTATTATGGTGGGGGTTATTATCAAAGGAATCTAAAAGGATACGCTCTTGAAACAGCACAGGCAATGCCTGGAGAAGCTGCTTTAGATGGCGGTATTGAGGAGTATGAGTCACTTGATGAAACCGGAGAAAACGACTTCAAGATTGATAAGGATGATATTGAACAAGTCAGCACCGCTGCAAAGGATGAACAGATGCCTTCTATCAGGCGTGATTTCCGTGAAACAGCCTTCTTCTACCCTTCCTTATCAACCGACGAAAACGGCGAGATTTTGATCAATTTTACAGTTCCTGAGTCTCTAACCCGTTGGAAACTTTTGGGACTTGCTCATACCAATGACCTTAGCAGCGGTTTATTCGAAAAAGAGGTTGTTACGCAAAAAGAACTAATGGTTGTTCCTAATCCACCCCGCTTTCTCAGGCATGGCGATGAAATGAAATTTACAGCTAAAATTGTTAATCTTTCGGAAAGTGAAGTGGCTGGTGAGTGCGAATTGAAATTCTTCAACACTACCACCATGAATGAGATCACTTCTGAAATAGTTACAGGTGACAATGTAAATGACTTTAAGCTGGAAAAAGGAAAAAGTACTTCGGTCTCTTTTGAATTGACCATCCCGCATAAGTACGATGTGGTTTCTTACAGGATTGTGGCCATGGCAGGTAACTATTCTGACGGAGAAGAAAAACCATTACCTGTGTTATCCAACAGAATGCTTGTAACCGAGTCACTACCTTTGCCTGTTAAAGGAAATGAAACGAAAGATTTCTTTTTTGAAAAACTCAAAGAATCCGGGAAGAATAAAACGCTGGTGAACCATAAACTCACTCTGGAATTTTCATCCAACCCTGCCTGGTATGCTGTACAGGCTTTACCTTATATGATGGAAGGTTCCTATGAATCAGCTGATGGAGTTTTTAACCGGTTTTACGCCAATTCCATTGCTTCTCACCTGGCCAATTCCAACCCTAAGATCAAACAGGTATTTGATACCTGGAAGAATTTTTCACCCGATGCTTTGCTCTCCAACCTGGAAAAGAACCAGGAACTTAAAGCCCTGATCTTAAATGAAACACCCTGGGTAAGAGATGCTCAGAATGAGACAGAACGGAAGCAAAGAATTGCACTATTGTTTGATTTAAACAAAATGGCTGATGAACAGAGGGCAGCATTACAAAAGTTGTTGCAAAAACAATCACCGGGAGGTGGTTGGCCCTGGTTTAAAGGCATGCCCGATAACCGGTACATTACTCAACAAATTGTAACCGGTTTTGGTCACCTGGATCAGCTAGATGTATTTGATGCCATGGAAAATGATCAAACCAAATCCAGGATGATCAGGGCAATACGTTATTTAGACCAGGAAATTAGAGAGGATTTTAATAATATTAAAGAGCACAATAAAAATTATCTTGAAGAGAATCACTTGGGCAACATACACATCCAGTATTTATATGCACGTTCCTATTTTATGGATGAGTTAAGTGTTTCAAAATCCGACAACGAAGCATTCATCTATTTCAAAGAACAGGCTAAGAAGTATTGGGTAAAACAGGACAATTATCAAAAAGGAATGATTGCACTGGCCCTGAACCGATTCGGTGAAAAATCCATCCCGTCACAGATAATGGCTTCCATTAAGGAACATGCCCTTTATTCTAATGAAATGGGTATGTACTGGCGGGATAACACCGGTGGGTACTACTGGTATGAAGCTCCTGTTGAAACACAGGCATTGCTGATTGAAGCCTTTGAGGAGGTGATAGAAGACCGGGAATCAGTTGAACAAATGAAGATCTGGCTGCTGAAACAAAAGCAGACACAGGATTGGGATACACCTAAAGCAACAGCTGAGGCCGCATATGCACTACTGCTAAGAGGATCCGACTGGCTGGCCAGCGATAAACTGGCAGAAATCACAATTGGTGATAATGAAGTTGATCCGTTTGAACTGGAAAATACAAAGGTAGAAGCAGGAACAGGGTACTTCAAAACCAGTTGGACTGGTTCTGAAGTTGAGCCGGAAATGGGTAACATCACTGTAAAAAATGAAAATCCAGGCATTGCCTGGGGAGCCGTTTACTGGCAGTATTTCGAAGACCTGGACAAGATCACCTTTGCAGAAACACCGTTGAAACTGGGAAAGAAACTATTTGTAGAACGGAATACAGATGCAGGCCCTGTTCTTGATGCAGTTGCGGAAGGAAGTACAATTGATGTAGGTAACAAGATCATTGTTCGCATTGAACTACGAGTCGACCGGGATATGGAATTTGTTCATATGAAAGACATGAGGGCTTCAGCATTTGAACCCACCAATGTTTTATCCGGATACCGTTACCAGGGAGGGCTAGGCTATTACGAAAGCACATTGGATGCCTCAACTAACTTTTTCTTTGATTACCTTCGGAAAGGGACCTATGTATTTCAATACCCATTGGTAGTTTCTCAGAAAGGTGATTTTTTAAACGGGATTACTACAATCCAGTGTATGTATGCACCGGAGTTTACAAGCCATTCGGAAGGGGTTAGGGTTAAGGTGAATTAACCGCAATGTGCGCAAAGAAGGCACTAAGGGCGCCAATTTTAACATATAATATATCAATAGGCCTTTGCGCAATCATAGGGTCCTTTGCGGTTAAACCTATATTTTAACATTAGTTGATTCAGAGATTCTTTCAAATACCGCAAAAAGTAAAAGAAGGAAAAGTGCAATGGAAATGGTCATCCCGTAGAATCCAGGATAACTAAAGGGATGGAAGATCATATACAATACCTCTATTATTATTTCCCAAGGATGGGTGAAAATATCCCAGCTGTTCCATCTGCTTCCATAACGGCCAATGTAAACCCCCAATGATGAAAGAAATATCAGCAATAGTTTGATTGATTTAAACAAATTCGGTTTCATTTTCTTCTCAAATAAAAATTTGAAATGAAACATGGATAATACCCAGAACAACAGACCTGTCCAGGCAAAGGATTGTATTAAAATCAGGTCAAACCACAAAGGGGCTGATTTATTCCCTTTGAGATGAATAAAGTCTGTGATGATGTAGGGTGCATTTGGTAAAAACAACAGCCATAATATGCCCGTTGGAATAAGGAAATACCATTTCCGGTTTTTAATTTTTACAACCATTGAACTTATCCAAAACGGGATAAAGGCAAGAAAAAGGTTCCAGGCCAGGAAAAGGTAGTGAAAGGATCCTGTGTACATAATCCTGGCGGTTAACAGTGCCAGGCTGAATCCTGAAGTTAACAGCACAATGAAGCCATAAGATGCATTGTTGTATTTTGAAAGTTGCAATGTTTCCATGCTTAGTTATGATATCAATTATTTAAAATTAATCTATGGTTATCTGTGTAATCCGTGGTGGAAAAAATAACCACAGATTACTCAGATTTTCACAGATTATAGAAACCTGGTATTAGTCTTTAGCTTTGACTTTTTGTTCACTAGTTTCCAGTTTACCGTACCAGTTAATTCGTTTAGATAAAAACATGACCAAAGCCAGAATGATAAAAAGTCCGATGCTGCCCAAAAGCAAGGAATAATCCTCCATTCGCAGGATGACAAAAAGGAAAATATATAAAACTGTAAGGGTAAGTGATGTAACAAGACTTAAGGATATTTTACTGAAAATACTCTGGGAATAAACTGTTATCAGGCCAATAATTGCCAGTCCCGAAATCAGATAAGCAAGATTAAATCCAAGGTGTTCTGAAAGAGACAGGAGCAAAGTATAGAACAGTAAAAGACCGAAACTCACCAACAAGTATTGCACAGGATGTATCCTTTTTTTATTTAGGATTTCCACGAACAAAAAGATCAGGAAGGTGAGTGAGATAAACATGATGGCATATTTCGCCGATCGCATTGTTTTCTGGTATTCATCCACCGAGAACAATAGGTTTACCCCAAATGCAGATCCTGAGGAGGTGGATACCTCCATCACATTATCCCAGTTCCTTTGGTAGGTAGTAGATGTGGAGGATGTAAGGTTATAGGCTTCATCAATCCAGTGCTGGGGATAGTTCCTGTTAAGGTGAAGAACTGTCCACTGGGCATCAAAACCATTTTCTGAGATATTCCTTTCGTCAGGTAAAAAAGAACCACTGAAACTGGGTGTTGTCCAGTCAGACGAGATTTTTACATTTGTGGTTTTACCTACAGGCGTGAAGTAAAGTCCCTGGCTGCCGTTAAGATTGATGCTAAATTGAAATGGAATGGAGTCTGCCTTATCTTCAAAAGGGACCTTTGCTGTAAATCCGCTGTGGGCAACGGTTTTGTATTCAATGCCCGGGTTAACGGAAATTCTTTTTTTATCCCAAAGGATGTTGATCTCATTTTGAATGCCGCGCATATCGGTCATTCCAAAAACCAATGACACATTGTCCCAGTCAACATGCTCTGGCTGTATATTCATTTTGGCCAGATCAGGAAGTTGAAAGGAGCCGTTCAGATCCAGATCCGACCCATATACGATCACTTTATAGATTCCCCTGTAGCGTATTTCAGGATTAAGGCTTCCTTCAATTTTCAGGGCCTCCGGTAAAACATAAAGATGCTTGAGTGTTTTGTATTCTTCCTCTTTTGTATAGGTTATCTTGTACCAGGGGACAACCAGTACCGGGCCTGTTAATGTTTGCATCTTGCCCCATTTGTCGCTTACCTCCCTTACCACTTCATTACGTGTGGATTGCCGTTCATGTATAAGTGTTTTAATCATTCCGGTAGGGATCAGTAACAGCAGGATCAAAAATCCAATGACTGCAATTTTTAAAGAGATGGACCGTGACATCCGGTTGCTGATTTCATTGACTGTTTTCATTTTATTAGTAGTTTTAAAAGCACTTTGTAATACAAAGTAGATGAGTAAAAAAAATTATTGATTTTTTATTAAGTTTTCCAAAGCATTTATGTGTTGTTTAAAAAGAAACCTGCCGTTTTGAGTTACCCGGTAACTGGTTTTGGGTTTTCTTCCGACAAACTGCTTTTTCATTTCAATTAACTCTTTCTCCTCGAGTGCTTTCAGGTGGCTGGCCAGGTTGCCATCTGTCACCTCCAACAGTTCCTTCAGGGTATTAAAATCCACCCAGTCGTTGACCACCAGCACCGACATTATCCCTAACCTTACACGGCTTTCAAAAGCCTTACTTAAATTTGAAATCATTTTATTTTCGTTCGTACCTGAAGTACATGACTGACCCGTATACAATGTGCAACACCCCAAATCCTATTGCCCAGAACACCAACCCGAAGCTGGTAAAAATTCCGGCCAGCAAACCTAATACAATTTCTGAAATCCCCAGGTAGCGTATTTCGTTTAACGTGTACTTTCCTGCGTTTACAAGTGCCAGTCCATAAAAGATCAACGTTGCGGAAGCCAACAATGTAATGTCGTTCCGGTCGATCAATATCAGGCAAAACAATCCGCCGGCAACCAGGGGAATAAATAAATGAACCAGTAACCTCCGGGTTGTATGGTCCCAGAGCTTATACCCGTTCTTTTTTGCTTTTCTCCATGAGAAATAGAAACCGGATAAAAGAGCGAGGGAAAGTACTAAAATCCCAAGATAGAACAACGGTTCTATTACATTCAATTCGGGAACATAAAAAAGCAGGTTAAAGTGTTCGTCGTATTTTACCTGGTTCGATTTTAGGATATAATGAGCGACAGCCGCTCCGATCAAAGCAACTAATCCTGCAGAAATACCTGAAAGACCGCTTAACGAGAGGAAACGGGAAGACCGTTCCATCAGGTTTTTGATCTCCTGCAAATCCTGAAGTTCTTTAGAATTGTTCATGTTTTGTTGGATTAATAAAGTACTTTGAAATACAAAGTTACTGATTATAAACGATAAAAACAATTTTTATTGTGTATAAACATAAAATATTTGATTCTTTGATACTAGTCATTTTTATGAACCATATAAGGCATATAAGATCATATAAGGATTGTTAGCTTCAATGTCCTTATATGCCTTATATGGTTTAATTTTTTTTACCCCACCGATGGGAAGCTGATAACTACAAAGTTTTATTTAACCATTTGTGGCCAACTGTGTAATCCTGGTGAACCAAAGATCCGCGTAAATCCGCGTGCTTCGCGGTAAATATTATATCGAAACCAACTTAGCCCGATATTCCTCCACTAGGTTGTTATACTCCTTGAGGTAAAGCGAATCAACCGGTTTAGCCGGAGGTGATTTTACTTTCAGCGGATCAACCGGCTTACCATTCCTGTAAAATCTGAAATCGAGATGGGGACCTGTGGAACGGCCGGTACTACCTACATAACCTATCACATCACCTTGCTTGACATGCTTTCCAACTTTAATGCCTTTCCCGAATTTCGAAAGATGAAGGTATGCCGTAGTATAAGTTCCATTGTGTTTGATCTTCACCAGGTTTCCGTTTGCCCCTTTGTACCTGGCAAAGGTAACTACACCATCGCCCACAGCATGAACCGGTGTTCCGTAATTTGCTGCATAGTCGATACCGGTATGAGGCATTCGTTTTTTAAGGATGGGGTGCATACGGCTGTAGGAGAATCGTGAACTGATCCGCTTAAACCGTAAAGGTGCCTTTAAAAATGTTCTTCGCATGCTGTTGGCCTCTTCATCGTAATAATCCCCGGTACTGTCACTTACAAAATAAAATGCATAATAATCATAACCAGCATGGTAAAAGTGGGCTGCTTCTACCTTACCAATACCAATGTATTCGCCATCCACATACAAACCCTCATAAATGACCTTATAAGAATCACCTTTTTGAATTCCGAAAAAGTCCACAGACCAGGCATAAATCTCTGATAATTCATTGGCAAGGTTGGGATCGGTCTGATTGTCAACCATGGCGTTCCATAAGGAAGACTCAATTACTCCGGAAGCCGATGTAATCCTTCTTTCAATTTCCTTTTCCCCTCTGTGAATGTGAACCGAATCTTTCAGATCATAAACCACATATTCGGTGGGTGATATTTCATAAACGAAATAATTTACTTTTTGCAAAGAATCGTTGGAACAGAGAATGGAATAACTGTTTCCGGCTCTAATTTTTCTAACATCAAACACCATTTTTGATGTTTTTGCCAGTTCATCAATGGTTTGATAATCTACATTGTAAGCCAGTAGTATATCGGATAAAAACTGGTTCCTCTTTACTTTATCCCTGAACACCTGCATGGAATCGATCACTATGCCATAAGCAGTATTGGGTTCAGCCTCTATTTCAGTTTTTTCTAATTGTATACTCAGGTCCTTTTTCTTTTCATAATTACCGGCAATGTATATTATTATTATGGTAAGAATAATAAGGACAACAATTTCAAGAATTCTCTTTTTACTCATCAATCAGGAAGTATTTAACCAATTTGTTTTACAAAAAACTCAAAAACTTCAAAATTAGTATTTGAAGTAAAGAGATATGAGGTGGTGAACCTTATTTTGTTAAGATAGGAAAGTGAATAAAGATGGAACGCTGATGACACTGATTTAGCAGATTGTCGCTGATTTGATTTTCTGCAAAAATCTTAATCATCTGCGTCATCTGCGTTCTATAATTTTAATAAACAATCAATTTGCCGGTTTTAGATTGTTTGTAAGAGTTCTCTAAACGATAATAGTAGATGCCTGCATTCCAATTATTCACCTGGATATTAATGTGGCCTGAATTATTATTTATCAGCTGTGTGAAGACTTTTTGACCGGCAGCATTATAAACTGAAAAATCAAACGGGTCGTCTTGTGAATCAAGGCCATATGTAAAGGAAACGGTATGGTTCGAAGGATTTGGCCTTGGTGCAGAAAGTTGAATTCCTGAATGAGGATCCAATTCATTCACGGCCACAGGTGAGGTTATTACACTGGTTACTTTAAAATCATCAAAGTAAAATCCGTCTTCTGTAACCGATCCGTCAGATTTCAAAACAAACCTGAAGGTCACGAAATTACCGGTGTAATTTGTTAAATCAACTTCTTCCTCAATCCATTCGGTTTGAAAACCGTCATAAACAGGTTGGCCTGGTGCCTGGTTTCCATTTCCTGTAACAGAATACATTCCTCCGATGGGTTCCCAACTGCTACCGCTATTGGGTGAGACCATAAGCTGAACATAGTCGTATCCTTCTTCTATTTCCCATTTCGCCATAAAGTTCAACAGGGCAAATCCTGTTTCTGTAAGATCAATTTCATCATTCAGAACTACTCCCCCAAAACTGCTGTTCCCGTAGTTGCTACCTGGTGAGTCTGTAATTGAACCAGTTGGTGAAACAAAACTGCTTGTGGAGATACCCCAGCTGGGAGTAATCCAATCATCGAGGGTGTTGCAATCGTTGTAATACACTTCTTCGGTTTCGCCGAAAACTTTTGAAATGGTATCACTTAGCACATATTCACCGTTATCCACCGACAATAAAAACTTAAAAGGTGTTCCCGTAGGCGTGCCAATGTTCAATGTGAAAGGAATGGAATCGGTGAAGCTTTCCAGGATCTCCATCCCGGTATAAATATTTTGCTCAGCTGAAGAAGTAATTATATCGGACAGTGGTTCAAGCGAAACGGTATAAGTCCCTCCATCTACTAATCCCAATCGGGTAATTTCGTAATTGATGTATCCGGATGTTTCAGAATAGAGTGTTTGAGATGTTTCTTTTAGGTCAGCATAGGACCCGGCAAAAGCAGCTGCCAGGATATTCATGATCATGTTTTCCTGTGCAATGGGAACGATCCTGTCGATAGCACACCAAAAGCCATCACCACCACCACCTAATTCAGGTGTATAGGCAAGGATCTTGGGTTTAGAAGTTTGTTCACCGTACATCCAGTCATCAGAACCTCCATTTGTCGGGTAAATGGTTGTACTTCCTGCACCATAAGTGTAATTGTTGTCAATGGTATAGGCCACAGAATGTGCAAAATAAACTGCATCATCTTCACAAGGTTCCGGGGTATATCCCCAGGCATAAAGCAAAAGGTTTCCATGGGTATGGTAATTCATAGCATTTTTAAACTCATGGGCTTCACAAAAGTCACGTATAGCTTGTGTTTCAGGTTCTGAGAAAGGTGCTGTTCCTCTGTAGTCCTCATCCCATGGATCCGGTGATGAACCAGTATTATCAAGGCCCCACATGTATCCATAATTTCGGTTGGGATCAACTCCAAAACTTCCGTTGCCGTTATCACGCCTGTTTTTCCTCCACATTCCACCACCATTAGGATTATTGATTTCATTGTATACATATCCATCAGGATTGATCACCAGGACAAAATAAAGTTCTGTGTTGTTCACCAGGGTTTGAATCAACGGATCACTTTCGTAATTCTCAAGCACATAATACATAAAAAACAAGTTGGTCATCAATCCTGCCGGTTCACGTGCATGGTGAAGTGAAGTATATAGAACTTCCGGTTCTGTTTCATTTACCGTAGGATTATCCGATATTTTTACCATCCATAAGTCCCTGCCTTCAATGGATTGACCAATGGATTCTTTTTGTGTGATCAGATCCGGGAACAAGCTGTACATGTTGTCGAGATGTGCTACAACCTCATCAAATGTAGCATGTCCACTCATGGAGCCAAACGTGAAGTTTTCAGGAACCTCCCACTCCGAAACGCCCTTGTAATCATTCACGTCGAATGATTTTCCTTCATTTCGGTCAACGTAAAACTTGGATACGTCTTCAATTAAAATTTCATAAGCTAGGTCCAGCTCAGAAACTTTTAAGATATCTTTACTGGTAAGCTCACTTATAAGATATTCACCTCTTTTTAAGGTACCTTCAGTAATATCGATACCAGCTTTTGCCAGTTGCACCAGTTGAGCATCACTGGCATAAATCTTTATTCTGGAATATTGGGATTGTTGTGCAAAGCAGAAGATTGCAAACATTGAGAATACAATAACAGTATAAAACCTCTTCATAGTATGATTATTTAATTTATTAAATGACAATACATTAAAAGCAATAGTTGCTTGTTTAATAGTAGCAAAGCTAATTCTTTTGCAGATATTTCTATCAATAAAATATATTTACAATATGGTGAACCTTTTAACATTAAATCGCTTTATATAGTTAAATCAGGAATAAAAATCTATTGATGAGAGTAATTGATCTTACGGAAGACAAAAAAAGGACCTATTTTCTATGTCTGGAGAATTATTCTGAAGAAATGAGGGATGCAATTCAATCAAGGGAAAACTGGTACAACAAAATGCGTGACAATGGATTGAGGGTAAAACTTGCCGAAGATGAAAGTGGAGAAATAGGAGGGATGGTACAATATTTTCCTATTGAGCATTCATGGGTTAAAGGTGAAGACCTGTATTTTGTTAGTTGCATCTGGGTAAAATCCTACAAACCCGGAGGAGGTACATTTCAGAACCAGGGGATGGGAAAGGCTTTAATGAAAGCTGTTGAAGAAGATGTTAAAGGACTTGGTAAAAAAGGTATTGTCGTTTGGGGAACATCACTCCCCGTTTGGATGAGAGCCAGCTGGTACAAGAAGTTAGGTTATGAAAAGGTTGATAAAAAGGGCCTTATGGGAGATGTTCTATTGTGGAAAACATTTGATGATAGTGCTCAACCTCCAAAATGGGTAAAAAGAAAAAAAACACCTGGCAAAGGATCGGATAAAGTAAAGGTTACCTGCATGACTAATGGCTGGTGTACAGCCAGCAACCTGGGTTGTCACAGGACATTGGATGCAGCAAAAAAGTTTGGTGACCAGGTTGAAGTTGAAGTTATCGACACAATGGAAAGTAATAATTTTAATGAATGGGGTTTTACCGATGGGATTTTTATTGATGGGAAAAAGGTAAGCTTCTCACCACCGCCTTCAATTGAAAAAGTACATCAATTAATAGAAAAAAGAACAAGGAAACTAAAATAGGCTCACTCTTCCATTTTCACCTCATGGATTTCAAATCATCACTCTTGATAATTGAATACTAATGTTGTAATTTTATGGATCATAATTTCCTGACCATGAAAAAAGCAACAATTCTTATCGTTTTATTATTCTCCAGTCTGCAAATTCTGCAGGCACAAGAATATACCTGGAACACCAAATGGCCGGATACTCTTGATGCTTCAAACATATGTTTTGGTGTTACACTTCATCACTGGATTATTTGTACCAGTGAAGGAATGTATCTATATAATATCAGCACGGAAGAAATAGATTTTTATACGTATGGCCTGCCTATTCATGAAGCGGTTTACTTAAACGAAGATAACTTTTTAGTAGTGATGGGCGACGGTAGCTGGTCTGATGGTATATATACTTTTAACCTTAACACATTTGAGTTTATGGTGGTCGAGTGGTTTCCCCTCCCTACATTTCTGACCATTCACCAACCTACAGAAGTATATTATGCAGGCAGTCAATTCGGCGGGCTTTACACTTCGCCGGACGGATGGACCTGGACACTGGTCCCTTACTTCGAAGGAAAGTCATGCACAACATTTGACCAATATGGTGATAACATGGTAATTTCTGAAGTGAGTAATATTTACAATATTCATTGGTCGGATGACAACGGGAATACATGGAACCAGGCTCCGGCAGGATCGCCGATGATTACAGATCTTTGCTTTACTCCACAAGGTAAACTCTATGGGATTTTTCCTGATTATTCCAATTCATCCGGATTGTGGAGCTCAATGGATTATGGTGATAGCTGGGATGTGGAATTCTTTAGTGACAACATGAGTACGGCTGGTAGTGATGCTTTTGGGAACGTTCTGGTAGGCTGGGAATCGCCTACGGCAGGCAATGAAGGACTTGCCATTTATGACCCTGTTTCGGTACCACCAAATTTGACTTTTCTGAATGAGGGTTTACCCAATACCAACATCAACAAGATATTAATAAACCCAACAATGAGCGCACCGGCTATATTTGTTTGTACAGATGGTGGAGTTTATTACAGCTATGATTACATGGTTAATGTGAAGGAATCAAAATCCCAAAATGTAAATATTGAAGTTTATCCAAATCCTGTTCATTCTTCGGGCTGGTTAACTTTTAAATTACCATTTAACGAATCAAATATAATAATACAGTTAATTACGAACAAAGGGGAAATTATACCAACATATCATGAGACTGATAGTGAATTGTTATTGAGTTTAATTCGATATAAAATACCTGATTTGAAACCCGGTATTTATTATTGCATTCTATCTAATGGGACTAAAGTGTGGACTATAAAAATCATTGTGAATTAGCTAATTTCACTTTTGGTCTCCATTCCATAATTACATCTCCAGTTATATGTCGTCCCTTCGGGACTTACAATTGGTCGTCGTAGCGTTCAAGAATTGGAGACATAGAGGTATAATAACCATAAGGGAAAAAACCAAGTGCCTTAGGCACGAAATATTTGTAGCACCGGATGTAGCCTGCGTATGGAGGATAGTCCGGTGTGTAGAGCGAAATATTTTTTAGTCCCGTAGTGACGAGATATAAATCCAATTTTAAAAAGAAACAATTATTGAATTATTTCCACTCGAACGACTCGATCATAATCTTAATGTCTTCTTTCAGGAAATCAATAACAGGAGCCAGTGAGTCGTTATTGGGTACAACATGAAAGTACAAAGCCCCGCGAACAAAATGAGTTGAACTGTCAGTTAGGTAAAACTGAAGAGGTGATGCTGCACCTACCCCGTCGATGATGTAAGTTAATCCGTACACCTGCTTTTCAGGATTAAGGTAAGTATTGGTTTTAATTCCGCTGGCTTTGGGGATGTGTTTCATGGCCATTGTCCTTGTGTCTTCAACATAATCATTGAGATTATTTTGAATGGCTTTATAGCTGAGATGAACTTTGCCCTTAAACTGATTGAACTCTACATTGATCCAGTATTTATTTGATTCTGGATGAGGGTCGGGAACAATGCTAGAATATGCAGGGTATTCAAAAGAATAGGGGAAGTTAGTATCAAACTTTATGTAGTTTTTTTCGGGAAGATCTATTCGAAAATACCCAATGGGTTTAGGATAATACTCTTCTTTGCATGCTGTTAAAACCAGGAAAAGAGAGAAGAGGAGGATTCCGTATCTGGCCTTCAAATTAATCATTATCCGTTTTTTTCTCGTTAATAAAAACATTGATCATCTTTATTCGTCTTTTATCAACGGTTAAAACTTTAAAATCATATTCCTTAAAAGATACTGAAGTGTTTTTTTCCGGCATCTTTCCTAACAACTCAAGCAATAAACCGGCAATGGAATCGGCTTCACCCTTTACTTCATCAAATATATTGTCATCTACGCCGATGATCTTGCAAAAGTCATTGATGCTGATCTTTCCTTCAAAAATGTAATTGTGATCATCAATTTTGCTGTATTCGATTTCGTCTTCCGGTGAATCAAATTCATCGGTTATCTCTCCAACAATTTCTTCCAGGACATCTTCCAGGGTAACAATTCCGGAAGTGCCACCATACTCATCCACAACGATGGCAAGATGGATCTTTTTTTCACGGATATCCTGCAACAAGTCATTTAGTTTTTTATTCTCAGGCACATAAAAGGCAGGTCGAATCAGTTTTTGCCAATTAAAGCTTTTATCCTTGTCGAGGTGTGGCAAAAGGTCTTTTACATACAGAATGCCATCCACTTTATCAAAAGTTTCCGTGAATACAGGAATACGGGAATAACCTGATTCAGTGACTATACTTATAACATCATGAAAATTAGTCTCAATATCAATGGCTATCACATCCATTCTCGACTTCATGATTTCACTTACCTCAATATCTGTAAACTTGACAATTCCCTTTAGGATTTTTGTATCATCATCCGGGGTGTCTTGTTGTTGTACAGTAATATCAATGGCTTCTGATAGGTCATCCATGGATATTTCCTGTGTTTGCCCTGCCTGCCTTCTATCAATAAAAGAGGTTGTTCTAACTAGCAAGCTTGAAAACGGATAAAACACTTTGATAAGCAAGTTCAAAGGCCTGGCCATAAACGAAGCAAAAACAACCGGTTTCTGGTTAGCATAAATTTTTGGCATGATCTCACCAAACAACAGGATCATGAATGTTATTGCAAAAATTTCAATAATAATTCCGATGACAACAAAACCTGTAAGATCAAACAGGCTCGCCGTAATAAATGCACTTAATATTACGATACCGACATTGATAAAATTATTTGTGATAAGTATAGTTGCCAGCAAACGCTTGGGTATTTTTAGGTGTGAAAGTATAAGTTTATTTGCAACAGTTTCCTTCGACTCAATTTCTTTAAGATTGGATGGACTCAGCGAAAAAAAAGCGATTTCCGATCCTGATATCATTGCTGAAAAGAACAATAATAGCAAAACCACAAATAGACTGATTATAATACCTATAGAAAATTCACCGGTTATGATGCTGCCAAGCATATGGATGACCCACAGATGAGGGTCACTATCAGGCTCTTCCAAAACAGAAAAGTTTAGTTATACAATAATTACGTTTGCAAAACTAATAAATAATTTGTTGAGCAAATCATTTGATTTTTCAGAATCAAAAACATCCATTCCAAAAGCAAGATCCCCATAGCTTCATTGGAAATTCATTCAAACCAGTACTATGGGGAACCGGCATGTTCAATTGCTCAATATAGCATTTGAGCCATGCCGGTTTGTTTTATCAATCTTTTGTCGCGTAAATCCTAAATGTTTAGGATTGAAGAAAATTAAAACGGAAGATCGTCTTCTGGTACTTCAATATCAGACTCCTGCTGTTGTGGCTTTGGCTCCGCCGTGTTTTGGTTGGAGTTTCCACCGCCTTCACCATCCCTTCGTCCGAGCATGGTCATGTTGTCACCAAAAATTTCGGTAACATACTTTTTAACGCCATCCTGTTCATAGGAACGGGTTTTGATTTTACCTTCAAGGTAGATCATGTTTCCTTTTTTTAGGTACTTTTCTGCTACTTCGGCAAGGCCTCTCCACAAAACTATGTTGTGCCATTCGGTTTGATCAACCCGGTTACCGTCACGGTTCTTGTAACTTTCGGTAGTTGCCATTGAAAACGAAGCTTTTTTAACCCCGTTATCAAATGTCATAACTTCAGGATCACGTCCTAAATTTCCAATAAGAATTACTTTGTTAATTCCTGCCATAATTTTTAGTTTTAGTTGGTTTATTCCCTACAAAAGTAAGAATTTTTATCTTTCTTTTTTCAAAAAATCAGATTCATTTATAAAAATTTCCATTAATCGGGGAACAGGCAATTCCTTCAGGTTTTTCAGGCTGATCAGTTTTACATGTTTGAACGAATCTTTAACTTTTTTCATCTCACCTGGTCCTAATTTGATCTCAAAAAACCTGGCCATAATAAGCTGGTGCGAAAGTACATGTTTATACGTCCTGTCCGAAGATGAAATATTAACATCGGTGAGTTTATACTGATGAAGGAGTTCCTTCTTAATTGACTTTGTTGTAATAGGTTTATCGGTTTCAATCAGCGGAAAATCGTAAAGATTTTTCCAGATGTCATTTTCTGCTCTTTTTTTAACCAGGATGGATCGATCATCTTTTTGTGGTGAAACCATGACCAGGTAATTAAAATAGCGATTTCGTTGAACAGCTTTCTTTTTTTTAGCTGGCAATTCATCAACACTGTTTGTCTTGAATGCGCTGCAGTTATTAATAAATATACAGTTTGAACAAGCGGGATTTTTGGGTTTACAGTAGAGAGCTCCGAACTCCATAACGGCCTGGTTGTAAATTCCCGGTTTTGATTTGTTCATTAACTGATTGGCCAGTTCATTGATCTTTTTCTTACCTGCCGATGTGTCAACAGGATCTGCAATACCAAAGACCCGGGTAAGAACCCGCTGAACATTTCCGTCAACCACAGAATAAGGTTTTTTGAATGCAATGGACATTATAGCGGCGGCTGTATATTCCCCAATTCCTGGCAGTTGAAGCAGTTTGTAGTGATCTGAAGGGAAAATGCCTCTTTGTTCTTCTACAATAATTTTGGATGTTTTATGCATATTCCTTGCTCTGGAATAATAACCCAGCCCCTGCCAGATCTTCAACACCTCTTCTTCCTTAGCACTGGCCAGGCTTTGGATATCCCTGAAGGTTTCTAAAAAGGCATGGTAGTAGTCAATCCCCTGTTCGATACGGGTTTGCTGAAGTATTATTTCCGAAATCCAAATTTTATATGGGTCGGATATAATTCTCCAGGGTAAATCACGTTTGTTTTTTTCATACCATCGTATGATTTTTGTAGAAAAATTCATCGGGAACAAATTTAATCACAGTGAGTTAAAAAAATACACATTATGCATTGCATTTAAAAAAATTTATATATTTGTAGCCCCGAATGAAAACGTAGAACATAAATATAAAAAATAAATTTAATCATGACAAAAGCAGAAATTGTAGCAGAAGTTTCTAATAAAACAGGAATTGAAAAAATAACCGTTCAACATACAGTTGAAGCATTTATGGAAGCCGTTAAGAGTTCAATGGTTAATGGCGAAAATGTATACCTTAGAGGTTTCGGAAGTTTTGTTATTAAAGAGAGAGCTGAAAAAACAGGTAGAAATATATCAAAAAATACTACCATCATAATTCCTGCTCATAATATACCAGCATTTAAACCTGCCAAAACTTTTGTAAACGAAGTAAAAAACAACGTTAAGTAATTAATAAACGATTAACATTATGCCAAGCGGGAAAAAGAGAAAAAGACATAAGATGGCAACCCATAAGCGTAAGAAACGCTTAAGGAAAAACAGACATAAAAAGAAATAAACTCAGTTTTTAATTTAAAACATAGTATGACCACATGCTATGTTTTAAATTTTATTCCTCCTTTTTTTATATCAGCTCTCTCCTACTGCATCATTGGTTTTCAATTCCGGTGATGTTATGATTTAAAAGACTAATTAATGTGAATAAAGAATTAATTATTAATTCAGAGTCTTCCGAAGTGGAAATAGCACTTTTGGAGGACAAGTCCCTTGTTGAGTTACATAAAGAGAAGAGCAATTCCGGCTTTGCTGTAGGTGATATTTATCTCGGCAAGGTGAGGAAGATCATGCCAGGATTAAATGCAGCATTTATCAATGTTGGATACGAGAAGGATGCTTTTTTGCATTACCTTGATCTGGGGCCACAGGTGTTATCACTGAACAAACTTGTCAGGTTAACGCTGCAGGGCAGAATGAAATCTACCTCCCTCGATAAATTCCGGCTGGAAAAAGACATCGAAAAAACAGGCAAGATCAACAACGTTCTTACCACTGGCCAGCAGATACTGATCCAGGTGGCAAAAGAACCCATCTCAACGAAAGGGCCGAGGGTTTCTTCTGAACTATCATTTGCTGGAAGATATCTGGTCCTTGTTCCCTTCTCAAACCGGATCTCCTTATCACAAAGAATAAAGAGCCCTGAAGAGAGAAAACGGTTAAAGCGATTAATACAAAGTATTAAACCGGCCAATTTCGGTGTGATCATCCGTACTGTTGCTGAGCATAAAAAAGTGGCTGACCTCGATAACGACCTTAAAAGCCTTGTTAAGAAGTGGGAGAGTTCAATGAAGAAACTCTATAAAGCCCATGCCCCATCTAAAATACTTAGTGAACTTGACCGTACCTCAGCAATATTAAGGGATGTATTGAATGAATCATTCAACAGCATAATTGTGAATGATCAAACATTGTATGAGGATACCAGGCTGTTTTTAAAGTCAATTGCACCCGAAAAGGCCGGGATTGTAAAATACTACAAAGGAAAGCGACCCATTTTCGAAAACTTTGGAATTGACAAGCAAATCAAAAACTCCTTTGGCCGAATTGTAACCATTCGGAGCGGTATTTACCTGATAATCGAACACACCGAAGCATTACATGTAATCGATATCAATAGCGGACACAGGGTAAACAAAGAAAACAGCCAGGAGGACAATGCACTCGCAGTTAACCTTGAAGCTGCTGCAGAGCTTGCTCGTCAATTAAGGCTCAGGGATATGGGCGGGATAATCGTTATCGATTTTATCGATATGAAAATGGCCCAGAACCGACGGAAACTCTTCCACAGGCTAAAAGAAGAAATGTCGAAAGACAGGGCCAAACATACCATCCTTCCCCCCAGTAAATTTGGACTGGTGCAAATTACACGGCAAAGGGTAAGGCCTGAAATGAATGTTGAAAATACTGAAAAATGCCCCGTCTGTGATGGTTCTGGAGAAATTAAACCTAGTGTCCTTTATGTTGACGAGCTTGAAAATAACCTGAGATACCTTATCCAGGACCAGAACGAAAAACACCTTAAGATCACCGTTCATCCATACCTTTTTTCTTACCTGACAAAAGGGATTAATTCCCTCAGGTTCAAATGGTATTTAAAATACAAAAGGTGGATCAGGCTGCAGTCCGATAATTCTTACCACTTGTTGGAATATCGCTTTTTTAACAAGAACAATGATGAAATTAAAATGTAATTATCGGGTAATAACAGGTATTAATGGATTTTTTGAATTGATAAGTTTATCGTAATTACGACATAAGATGGCTATTGTATTAAGTGGAATAAGACCAACCGGCAATTTACACCTCGGAAACTATTTTGGTGCACTCAGAAATTTTAAAAAAATGCAGTATGAAAATACATGCTATTTTTTTATTGCTGATTACCACTCATTAACAACACATCCTACTCCTGAAAATCTGCAGGGGAATGTAAAACAAGCCCTTGTTGAATACCTGGCTGCAGGTATTGATCCGGAAGTAGCAACAATATATGTACAAAGTGATCTAAGGGAGACAGCTGAACTCTACCTGCTTTTAAACATGAATGCTTACAAAGGGGAACTGGAAAGGGTAACTACCTTTAAAGACAAAGCCAGAAAGCAGCCGGAGAACATCAATGCCGGATTATTAACTTATCCTACACTGATGGCTGCTGATATATTAATACACAGGGCACACAAAGTTCCTGTTGGAAAAGATCAGGAACAACACCTTGAAATGACACGTACTTTTGCCAGAAGGTTTAACAGGATGTACAAGGTAGACTTTTTCCCTGAACCTGTTGCTTATAACTTTGGTGATGAACTGGTAAAGATCCCTGGATTGGATGGATCAGGGAAAATGGGCAAATCCGAAGGGGAAGGCAATGCAATATTTTTAGCTGATGATCCCAAAGTGATCCGTAAAAAAGTAATGCGTGCTGTTACCGATGCAGGACCTACTGAAAACAATTCTCCTAAGCCAGATCCCATAAGAAACTTGTTTTCCTTAATGACAGTGGTTTCTGAACCTCAGACCGTTGAATACTTTGATGAACAATACAACACCTGCCAGATAAGGTATGGTGACATGAAAAAACAATTGGCTGAAGACATTGTTAAGTTTACTGATCCCATCAGGGAAAGAATTATTGAGCTTTCTGCTGATGATGCTTATATCAGTAAAGTAATGGACATGGGTAAAGAAAAAGCCATGGCCAGCGGTGCTC
This sequence comes from uncultured Bacteroidales bacterium, assembly GCA_964421215.1. GTDB lineage: Bacteria > Bacteroidota > Bacteroidia > Bacteroidales > JAADJA01 > JAADJA01. Next base: position 175,195 of record CAYQWA010000001.1, read on the forward strand.
AAACAGTAAATGAAATTCGTAAAATTATTGGGTTCAGATCCTAAGCAACATTTTTTGAACCAAAATTCTAATTCAATACTACTTGCCAGACTACATCGAAACATCAATTAAGAAAGAAACAGCAGTCCTGATTGGAGTTGCCTCCAGACATGAAACTGAAGAAAGGGCGGTTGAATACCTCGATGAACTTGCATTCTTGGTTGATACTGCAGGTGCTGTTACTATTAAACGATTTCTGCAAAAATTACAGCATAAAGATCCCAGAACGTTTGTCGGGTCGGGTAAACTTACGGAGATCCGTGATTTTATTAAAGGAAATAAAATTGATATTGCTGTTTTTGATGATGAGCTGAATCCATCACAGATCAGGAACATTGAAAATGCACTTAAATGTAGAATCCTCGACAGGAATAACCTTATCCTTGACATTTTTGCAAAACGAGCCCGTACAGCTCATGCCAAAACACAGGTTGAACTTGCGCAATACCAGTATCTTCTTCCCAGGCTTACCCGAATGTGGACTCACCTTGAAAGACAACGTGGTGGTATCGGGCTAAGAGGACCTGGTGAAACGGAGATTGAAACCGACCGCCGGATTATCCGTGACCGGATTTCTTTATTGAAAAAGAAACTTGCGAAAATTGACAAACAAAAAGCCACCCAGAGAGGTAACAGAGCCAGCATGGTACAGGTGGCACTTGTGGGCTATACCAATGTGGGTAAATCCACCATTATGAACCTGGTTAGCAAATCTGAGGTGTTTGCGGAGAACAAGTTATTTGCTACTCTTGACACCACGGTTCGTAAGGTTGTTGTTGGCAATTTACCTTTCCTGTTGTCCGATACGGTTGGGTTTATCCGTAAACTACCTCACGATCTTGTTGAATCATTTAAATCCACCCTGGATGAGGTCAGAGAATCCGATTTACTTATCCATGTTGTGGATATCTCTCATCCCGATTTTGAAGACCAGATCAATGTGGTTAAACAAACACTGGCAGAAATTGATGCTAATGGGAAACCATCCATTATGTTATTCAATAAGATTGATGCTTATAAATGGGTCCAAAAAGAAGAGGACGACCTGACGCCGCCCACCAAAGAAAACATAAGTCTGGATGACCTGAAAAAAACCTGGATGGCCAAATCAGAAATTCCAACCCTTTTTATCTCAGCCAAAGAAAAAGACAACATAGAGGAATTCAGAAAAACCATCTACGAAGAGGTGAAAAAAATCCACATCAAGCGTTATCCATATAATAACTTTCTTTTTGAGTATCATGAGTAGGTACACATTAATTGCAGTCGTTCTAATTATTCCAGTTCTTTATGGTCATTTGCCCACCAGCTAGCGGATGCAATTCATTGTAATTTAATAGTAATTGATAGTAATTGGATCCATTTTGCTTACTGCCAATTGCTTACAGCCCACTGCTACTGCAAAACATAACTTTAGTCATTTTAGGCACTCTAAATTTTAGTCATTGTATTAATTCAATATCTTTGCCTCAGCATCGTTATTAATGCTATGAAAAAAATCCACCTGTTATTATTATCCGGTTTATCCGGGGTATTGTTTACATTGGGTTGGCCGGTAAACGGTTATCCGGCATTTCTGTTTACAGCGTTTATCCCATTGCTTTTCATAGAGCAGTACATTTCTGAAAACAGGCAGGATTTCAATAAGTTCAGTGTTTTCTTTTATACCTATCCCGCTTTTTTTATCTGGAATTTTGCTACCACTTATTGGATTTGGTACTCTACACCGGCAGCTGCCATGGCCTGGATATTTAATTCCATGTTCATGGGGATCGTTATGAATGTTTTTCACATTGCACGACGAAACATTTATTCATTAAAACAAGGCTATTTTCTACTGGTATTCTTGTGGATCACTTTCGAATTTATCCACCTGACCTGGAAACTTACATGGCCCTGGCTTACACTTGGAAATGGTTTTGCAACCTTCATCAAGTGGATTCAATGGTTTGAGTATACTGGTACACTTGGGGGTTCATTATGGATACTCGTTGTGAATATACTATTGTTTAGATTGTTGTATTTCAAGATATTAAAAAGAGCAACTACAAGAACAATATTAACGAAATCTCTATTTCCTTTTCTTCTCATCATATTCCCGATCCTTGTTTCATATGTCATCTTTTACGGGTATGAAGAAAAATCCAATCCTGTAGGGGTGGTAGTTACACAACCGAATGTTGACCCATATACTGAACAATATTCCTTGCCCCCCATTGAGGTCATTAACCGGAACATGAAGCTTGCGCAGCAAGAACTTGATGATAAAACCATGTTTATCGTTGCACCGGAGTCAGCTTTACAGGAAGACATCTGGGAAAGAAAACTTGAGCGGTCAACAAGCTTAAAACTTTTGCAGGAATACATTGAAAACAGGCCCGGAGTAAACATCGTAATTGGTGCTTCAACTTATACAAGGCTTGAAGAGGGAGAGGAGATCCCTCAGTCGGCCAGATACCATGAACGAGGCCAGTTTTACTATGACCGTCATAATACGGCTTTTCTGGTTGACCCGACAGGTACTTTTCAAAGGCACCACAAATCAAAACTTACACCAGGGGTTGAATACATGCCCACCTGGGGTCCATTGAGCTTTCTCGAAAACCTGGCTATTGACCTGGGAGGTACTGTAGGTTCCCTGGGTATTGATAAAGAGCAAATACCATTTGTTGTAAGCGATACCCTTTCTGTTGCACCATTGATATGTTATGAGTCGGTTTATGGTGAATTTACAGGAAAGTTTGTAAACAAGGGTGCTAATTTGCTCTTTATAATTACAAACGATGGCTGGTGGAAAGATACCCCTGGACATAAACAACATGCTTCCTTTGCCGCCTTTAGAGCCATCGAATTTAGAAGAAGCATTGCCAGGTCAGCAAATACAGGAATATCCTGCTTTTTCGATCAGCGCGGAGATATTTACCAGGCTACTGAATACTGGGAACCCGATGTAATCAAACAGGACCTGAACCTGAACAGTAAGATTACCTTTTATGCACGTATGGGGGATTATATTGGGAGAATATCTGCATTTTTAAGTGTTGTGTTTATATTAATGTCTGTCGTTTTTGGTATCAGGAAAAAGAAAAGCTTGAAACAATGAAACTATTTTACAGGCAATTCGGTGAAGGACAACCGGTTATTATAATGCATGGTATTTATGGCATTTCTGATAACTGGGTAACCATCGGAAGAAGGCTTGCTGAAAAATTTGATGTATATATTCCTGATCAAAGGAATCATGGGCAATCACCCCACAGTGATACCTTTAATTATTATGCATTGATCGATGATCTGTTTGAATTCATGGAAGACCATCAAATTGTTAATCCCATCCTTATCGGGCATTCTATGGGAGGAAAAGTGGCCATGAATTTTGCCCTTGAAAATCCTTCAAAAGTTGATAAATTAATAGTTGTTGATATAAGTACACGTGAGTATCCTGCCCGCCAGGAACATATGGAAATAATCCATGCCATGTTGTCCGTTGACTTTAATGAAGTTACTTCAAGAACTGACGTGGAGGAGATCATAACAAAAAGCATCCGATCCGACAGGGTGAGGTTGTTTATCATGAAAAACCTGTATCGTATTGGCAAGAGCAGGTTAGGTTGGAGGATGAATGTGTCGTCGATTTACGACAACATGGAAAATGTATTTGTAGGAATTGAATCTCCTTATACATTTGACCACCCTGTGTTATTTGTAAAAGGAGGAAACTCCGATTACATTCTGGAAGCAGATAAAGAACCTATTCAGCAAAAGTTTTCCAATGCACAATTCACCACCATTGAAGGGGCATCACATTGGGTACACGCCGACAAACCTGATGAGTTGTGTGCTGCATTCAGCTCATTTTTGGATAAAGAATGTGAGTTGGGTAATTAATGTTGACCGTAATTTCTAGCCTGCCAGATTAGTTTCTCTTTGTTTGTAAACTTTGTCAGAAATTTTAATACTTAATTCATAGAGCCCTAACAGTGGCAGGCAAACCAAAACCTGGCTGAAAATATCAGGAGGGGTAATAATGGCTGAAAGCACCAATACGATCACCAGCATGATCTTTCTATTTTTTCGAAGAAAAGCCGGAGTAACTACTCCTACCTTTGTAAGAAAGTAAATCAATATTGGTAATTCGAACACAATTCCTACTGCCAGGGTTACTGAAACAACGGTACTTATGTATGAATTCAGATGGATCTGGTTGGGAACATCCGGGCTGACCTGGTAGGTACCTAAAAAATTGATGGTTAACGGAACGATTAGGAAGTAGGCAAACAAAACACCTAGCATAAACAACAAAGAACTGATGACCACGGCCCCGCTGGAGTATTTTCTTTCTTTCGGCTTAAGGGCTGGTAAAACAAATCTCCACATCTCAAACAGTATGTAAGGTGCTGCGATTATCAAACCTGCAACCAGTGATACATACATGTGCATCATAAACTGGCCTGACATATTGATGTTTTGCATGGTCAGGTTCAGGTTTTCGATACAAAGAGCTTCAACCGAAAGCAATTCACCCAGCTTGCATAATAATCTGTTTGTTATAAATTCAGCATCTTTCGGGGCAAGAATGATAACGTCAAATATGAGCTTCTTACCAATAAATGCAGCAATGGCAAATACCAATACCGCCGCCAGTGATCTGAAGATATGACCCCTCAACTCTTCGAGGTGATCCCAGAAAGTCATCTCTTTTTCTTTGGGGGGTAAATTCGGCTTTTTATTTGATATTGTTTCACTCATGCCGGTGCAAATATACACGAAAGTACATTAGGTATTTGTTGATCCAGGTAGATAATTGGCTTTTAGAAAACAAAGGATAAAATAAGATACAACAATAGTATTATTGGTATGGATGAAAACTGTAAGAGAACAATTGCAATGATTGATAAACCGATGAAAACGTACCGCTGTCTATTGTTTGTCCAGTTAAATGTTTTGAATTTGAGAGACATTAATGGGATATTAGCAACCAGTAATATTGAAAGAACAACTGTAAGTAATATTAAAAAATAGGAATTGCTTATAAGGGATTGAATTGAAGATAAGTCAAAAATGGTATAAGCAGGCTCAGCATACAATATCAATGGCAGAGAAGCAATCAAAATGGCATTTGCTGGTGTGGGCAATCCATAAAATATTTCTTCCTGCCGGGTATCAATGTTAAATTTTGCCAATCGCAATGCAGAAAACAAAGGAATAATAAATGCAATAAAGGGTAGATAATTGAATTGTGATATCGATAGTGTTAGTTGAAACGAATTAATCTGAATAAGGTAAAACATGATAAAACCGGGAGCCACACCAAATGAAACAACATCCGCCAGGGAATCCAACTCCTTTCCGAATTTACTCTTAGCATTTAGCAGCCTTGCGGCAAAACCATCTAAAAAATCAAACACAGCTGCAATTCCAACCAGGCAGGAAGCGAGTGTAATGTTTTCAAAAACGAATACAATAGCTATACAACCACTGAGTAAGTTTAACAAGGTTATGAAATTGGGTATGTGTTTTTTCATCAGGAAATTCTGTGAAATTTCATAAACACATCAAAAATAGGAATAATCATTCAAGAAAGTTGGGATTATTGATTCATGTATAAAAAAAACGAAAGCTTTCCTTTACAATCAAAAGGAAAGCTTTCATTTTTTGGTTAATGTCGATATAGTTATTTTTTTCTGGTCCTGCAGCAATTATTAAACATACAGATAGCAAAAATCACTACGGCAGCACTTAAGATGAACAATACCACATTGTGATATCCTATTGTTGTTAACCCGGCACAACATCCAAGGCCACTGGCGATGATCAAAAACAAGTAGCCGGCAAATCCAATAATTCCAAATAAAAGCGCTAAATTTGCTAATACGATTCTCATAACTGTAATTTTAAAAAGTTCATGTATCAAAATTACGGACTAGAGTCAAAAAGTATACGGAAATGTCGTTGATATTCAATATGTAAGAGTATGATATTCTGCATATTCATCTGTGATGAAACCTGATATTCTTATGTGATAATTGTCACATTTATATGTTATAAAATTATATATGTTTGTGAAAAATCAAAACGATGATAACTAAAACAGAATGCCCGTATTGTTCCTTTAAATCAAGGGCGGTTGAGTCATTAACAGATGAGGAATTAAGAATGATGACTGAGAATTGTGCTGAAGTTCATTGTAAACCTGGCGAACACATTATCAAGGAAGGGACTTTATCATCTCATATAGCTTACCTGAAATGTGGTCTTGCCAAGATCCATATGACAGGTCCGGGTGGTCAGGATCAAATACTGAAAATCCTTTCCCAGGGTTCTTACATAGGTATTCAAACCATCCTAACTGATAAAATTCACCGGTATTCTGCTTCCGCACTGAAAGAATGTATCGTTTGTTATATTGATATAAATCTGTTTAAAGAGCTCATAAAAAAAAATTCACAGTTTGCTTTTGAAATGATCATTTACCTGTGTATGGATGAATTGTCCTATTTTGAGCGGTTTGTTAACCTGTCGCAAAAAAATGTAAACGGTCGTTTAGCTGATGCATTATTGTACTTCAGTCAAACCATTAGCAAAAGCGAAAATTTTACACTTCCTTTGTCAAGGAACGATTTAGCAGCACTTATAGGTGCACGGCGAGAAAGTGTAGCCAGGGCAATAAAAGAGTTTTCTGATACCGGCATTCTTTCCATTAATGGTAAACAGGTTGAGATAAATAACAATGAAATGCTGAAAACAATCAGCGAGAAGGGATAATCCAGACAATCCTAACTTTATGATCTAAACTTTTACCAACAGTAAATCATCTATCCGTAATTACTGATTTTTTCAAGTGAATCAGAATTCAGGATTTCAATGGATTTTCCTTTTACTTCTATCAATTTCTCTTCTTTGAATTCCTTTAGAATTCGAATCACACTTTCCGGAGATAAACCAGTAAGGTCAGCAAGATCATTTCGCGACAATGCCAGGTTAAACAGATTGGTCTTATAAATTCGCGTTGATAAACAAAGCAAAATATCTGCAACACGGCCGTGGGATTGTTTACGGGTTAAAGCGTAAAACCGTCCATACACCTGGGCAGTATTTTCATTGAGTATGTTTATGATCTTATTGGCAAATTGAGAATTTTTCCTCAGGAGTTGCTTGAAAATGTCGGCATCGATCAAACTTGCCGTCGAATCAATGTATGTGGACGCCGAATAGAGAAAAGTATTGTTTCCTTCATAGAGAGAAGAAAGGGTGATTAGCCGGTTTGATGGAATTATTTTCAGGATCAGATCTTTTGGATTGCCTTCGATATAAACCTTTACCAGCCCCTCTTTGAGAAAGATTACATGGGAAGCGAAGGAACCTTGTTTGGCAATGACTTCGCCTTTTTTGTATTTAATATCGATCTTATGTTTATCTACAATACTCTTTTCCTCCTCTGAAAGTATTTCAAAACAACTAACATGTTTGTTCTCAACCACACAACTTGGAGGTTTAGCAATGTTGGTACCGCTCATAACAAATATATTTAAGTACAAAAATATGAAACAAATTACATATAAAGTTGATTTAGGTCATATTATTTATGTTACATGTCAATTTTTTTTATGTTCAATACCCTAAGTATTTGTGCTCACTATATTTACCTATAAGATACTTTTGTTTTTCAATTAACAATTGCAATGTATTAAAAAAGAATACAATAAGAAAATTCATTATTCACTTAATTTAAATTTTGTACTATGAAAAAGTTTCTGAATTATTTTTTGATTTTAGCACTTGTACCAGCTTTGGTTTTTACCAGCTGTAAAAAGGATGAGGAGGATACTCCTGAAGATCCTAAAGGAACATTTGCTGATCTTAAGGATTACATGGTAGTTAACAACTTTGACCTTCCTGCTTTATTGGATGGTTGGGTAACAGCTCCAAAAATGATTGCTGATGGTGGAATCGTTGCCGACGACTTTACTATTCCAGATTATCATGTATTTGATATTCGTGCTGAAGATGATTTTAAAGCAGGACATATCAAAGGATCTATGAACGTTCCTCTTGCAAATGTATTAACTGAGGCAGCAAATTACAGCGACAAACCAATTTTAGTTGTTTGTTACTCAGGTCAAACTGCAGGCCGTGCCGCTATGGCATTACGTCTTTCCGGTTACCAGGCGAAAGTAATGAAATTTGGATTCTCCTACTGGACATCTGATACTTACGAAGTAGGAGGAGAAACAAGAAGTTTTGATAAATGGTCAGGAAAGATTGGTGATCCTGCTGTTGGACATCAAAACTGGGTGTCTACTGCTTCTGAAGCACTTCCGGTAAATGATTATCCTGCATGGGAAACTACAACTACTGATCCTGCTGCTATTCTTGCAGAAAGAATTGACGAAATGCTTGGCATGGATTGGACAACATCATCTGCTGCAGTATTGGATGATCCCGGATCCTATAATATTTATAATTTCTGGAGTGAAGATCATTATCTGACCTTTGGCCATTATGATGGAGCATATCAAATTAAGCCCATTTCTATTGATGGTGATGTGATTAAAGCATTCCCTACCTCTGATGAATTCCAGGTATACTGCTACACAGGCCAAACGTCATCCTTTACAACTGCATGGTTGCAGGTATTGGGATACAATGCAAAAAGTATTACTTATGGTGTAAATAGTTTAAGTTGGACTGCACTTGATCAAACTGATCCTCCGCTTGGTGGTGTATGGCATCATTCATTTGAATATGAATATGAAGTAACTACTAAATAATTAAAGAACATAATTTTAACAAGCAGGGCGGATTTATCTTTCTGCCCTGCTTTAATTCAAAAAAAATATGAAAACAAAAATCTTATTATCTGCCCTATTGTTTTCTTTTGCCTTTGCAAATGTATCCCTCGGGCAGGGATGTATGGAAGGAGATTCCGATGAAGGCGTAAGTGTAATTGGATTTATTCAACCCACTTATGACTATTTCCTGATGGATGAGGATGATTTTGGGAACACAAAGACCGATCACCCGAACAGCTTTTATTTTAAACGTGCAAGATTGGGTGTTGCCGGGTCGATTCCTTATGATGTAAGTTATTATGTAATGGCTGAATTCAGCCCGCTTGCTCATGAAGGAAGTGCATACATTTTGGATGCGTTTGTAACCTACGCCCCTTTTGGGAATTATGCAAAAATATCCATGGGACAGTTCAAATCGCCTATGGGACTTGAACTCAACACTCCCTGTCATTCCTTACACACCATTCGCAGGTCCACAGCAGTGAATCAGCTGGCAGGCCCATTCAGGGATATGGGAGCCATGTTACTCCTGAGCACCGATACACTTTTCGGAAAAAAAGATTTAGTTACCGCTCGTTTTGCAGTATTGAACGGAACAGGATTAAACACCTGGGACGACAACAAATTTAAAGACATTGCAGCACGATTGGTAATTTCACCTACCGACTGGTTAAGCGTCGGAGGAAGTTTCCGTACAGGAAAACAAGGAATGAAAATCAACGGTATTAAACAATCCAAAAGTACAAGAGTTGGTGGTGATATAGAAATTGAATATAAGAACTTCCTTCTCCAGGGAGAATACATTATGGCTGAAGATGAAGGTGCAGAACCTACCAGCGGTGGCGGATGTGGTGGAAAATCAACAGGCTCAATTAATGAAGATGAAGGTGGTGAATGGAGCAGAGATGGATATTTCGTTCAACTTATGTATATGACACCATGGTACCTGCATCCTGTTATTAAGTATGAAACCTATAATCCGGATGGATTGGATTATTCATTCCTCTACCAGGACCAGGACTTTGGCCAGTCATCATTCACATTTGGAATTAATTATTTCATAAATGAATGGACTCGTGTACAACTGAATTATATGTATAATGCAGAAGAAACAGGAGAGTACAATAACGATGCAATTTCAATTCAGTTGCAAGCGAAGTTTTAATTAATATTTAATCAATACAATTATGAAAATCAGATTCTTATTATCGGTCATGGTCAGCCTGCTGTATGTTGCTGCAATTGGCCAGAATGATATTGTAACGGCTAAACAGTTCATGGACATGGTCAAGGCCAAAGAAAACCTTGTGATCATTGATGCCAGTAAAGAAAGCTCTTACAAAACTTCTCACGTGAAAAATGCGGTGAATATTCCGCATAAAACTTTATATAAATCTGGTGCTGTTGAAGGACTGATAAAAAGCCCTGAAGAGCTTGCCAAGATTTTTGGGAACAAAGGTGTAAGTAACCAATCGAAAATTGTCGTTTATGATGGAGGTTCACAAAAGTATTCCACAAGGGTATATTGGATCCTGAAGTACCTGGGAGCTAAAGATGTTAAAGTCCTCCATAAAGACATGAACCAGTGGAAAAAAGTACGAGTTCCATTGACCCGCATGCCGGCATCGGTTAAACCTACAAGCTTTTCCCCGGCAGTTGATAAGTCTACCGCTGTAGATATAGCATATGTCAAAGCACATTTGACAGATGGAAATGTTAAAATCCTTGATGCCCGTACCCCGGCAGAGTTCAATGGTACATCCACTGACCCGGTCAGTAAAGGTCATATTCCGGGAGCGATTAACCTGAACCATAAAGATTTACTTACCGGCTCTGAAGCTTTTAAATCCAAAACAGAAATTGAAGCCATCGTAGGTAAACTGGGTATCTCTTCAGGGAATGAAATTATCATATACTGCAGAACCAGTGTAAGAGGTGGTGTATTATATGTCGCTTTTAAAGAAATTCTCGGATACAAAAACGTCAAAATGTATGACGGAGCCTATACCGAATGGGAAACTAAATATGATTTTGAGAAATAAATTTTAGATTGATGTTCCGGATTGATATCCGGAACATCATCATTTAATTTTGCATGTTATGTTAACCACTAAAGATTTCAGCCGACTTCCTAAGAACGAACAGGTCTATAAACTGTTTAATGAAGGCAAAGAATTGCTTACACGCAAAGATTCGATGTTTATTGTTAAATTGTTTTCCATTGATGACCTTTATGTTGAGATCTGGTACAATGCAGAAAAAAATTTCATTGATAACATCAAGGTAGTAAGTGAGCAAGACCTTGTAAAGATCTATGAAAAAGAGATTAAACTCTCTTCGCTTATTAGAAAATAATCCCCCTTTTACTCCCCTGTATTTCACTAAAATTCATGTATTTTTGATCTTTGTTATTCACTTTAGTTTCAGGGATGAGTTCAATTCCATTGATCGATATAAATGAGTATTTCTATGAGTTGCCACAGGACAGGATAGCTCAGTTCCCTTTGGCAAACCGGGACGAATCAAAATTGCTGATCTGCCGGGACAATAAAATTTCGGAAGATGTTTTCTTTAATATTTCAACATATCTTCCTGAAGGTTCGTTAATGATCTATAATGAAACCCGGGTTGTTCAGGCAAGATTGCAATTTCACAAAGTAACCGGTGCCCGTATAGAGGTATTTTGCCTTGAACCTGTGGAACCGACACGTGAGCTTCAACAAGCATTTGAACAAGGTTCCGGAGTTGTTTGGAGGTGTCTTGTTGGAAATTCAAAAAAGTGGAAATCAGGATTCCTTATCAAAGTGTTTACTATTGGGGACAATCAATATAAATTAAAAGCTGAACGGAAAAAGATTTTAGAAGACCACTCCCTGGTTGAATTTTCCTGGGAACCAGAGGATTTGTGTTTTTCAGAAGTGCTTGATCATTCCGGAATAATTCCTTTACCTCCTTATATGCAAAGAGAATCCCGGGAATCTGATAAAAAAAGGTACCAAACCATATATGCCAGGCTTGAAGGATCTGTGGCGGCGCCTACTGCAGGCCTCCATTTTACAAAAACCGTGCTTGATAAATTAAGGTCAAAAAACATATCCTCAACGGAGGTTACCTTGCATGTTGGGGCTGGGACATTTAAACCGGTGAGTTCAGATGATGTAAGGGAACACACCATGCATACAGAGCAAATCCTGGTAAAAAGATCGACGATCCTTCAACTAGTCAAACACCTTGATACTCCGGTTATTGTGGTAGGAACAACCACAATGAGAACCATTGAAAGTTTGTACTGGCATGGTGTAAAATTACTGGTTGACAGCATAGATGATCCTACTATTAACATATTACAGTGGGATCCCTACCAGGAAAAATACAACCGTGGTGTATCTGTTGAAACAGCACTTAATAAGATCCTTGATGTGATGATATTAAATGAGCTGGAAGTCATTTCGGGTCAAACACAACTCATTATCACTCCCGGGTATAAATTCAAAATACCCAATATATTGATCACAAACTTTCACATGCCAAAGAGTACGTTGTTGTTGTTGGTATATGCATTTATTGGCAAATCCTGGAAAGATGCCTACACTTATGCAATGGAAAATGATTTTCGATTTTTGAGCTATGGGGATTCATGTCTGTTTTTTCATAACACTCATCCGTAAACTATGGCAACAAATATATTCATAATTACCGGGGAGCAGGGCAGTGGAAAAACAACTTTTCTGAAACAACTGATAGATCAATTAAAACAGAACAAACTCTGTGTTGGTGGAATTGTTGCCGAAGGATTCTGGAAAGATGGCCAGCGGGAGCGATTTAATTTAGTTGATCAGCTAAGCGGGGATAGCATTGTATATTGTCAGCGAGAACAAAAAAAAGGGTGGGAGAAGATCCGGCATTTTTACATCAATCCTAAGGGGCAATCATTTGGAGAACAGGCTTTATCCATCGATAAACTTAAAATTTCCGATGTTATTGCCATTGATGAAATCGGGCCTTTTGAATTACAGGGAAAAGGGTGGGCAGTATCATTGAAGAGGATTATGAAACACCATAAGCTGACAGTTATTCTGATTGTTCGTGAGCTTTTATTGGATGAAATAATCAGTTATTTCCAGCTGGAAAATCCAATTATAATTGAACATAGAGATTATGACGCAAAACTACTTAGCGATATGATGATGGATCCCCCAAAACAAGCTTAACTTTCTTTCCCGGTGACTTTATCTATTATTTTATCTACAGGAGTTTTGGGAGCCTTTGGTATCTCTTCTGATGCTGTTGAAGCATTACCATCTCTTACAGCAACATAATTAGGACTGAGTATTTCAATACCAGCTTCTAAGAAAGCAGATTGGATCTGAGCATGAAGATCGGAATAAATAGCCTGGGTCTTACCTGCCTGTTTCGTGTACACATTGATTTCATATTCAATTGAAAAGTCTCCCAGAATTTTTTGCAAAACATAGGGTTTGGGATCCCGTTGAAGGAGTTTAGTGTTTTTAGCAGCTTTAAGCAGAAGTTTATGAACTGTTTCCCATGGAACATCATATCCGATTGTCACTGAAGTATGCAGAATTAAGCCCAATCCTTTTGCATTTTTAGTATAATTCCATAGATGAGTATTAATTATTGTGGCATTCGGGATGGTCACATCTTCGTTTTTTAAAGACCTTATCCGGGTAACCAACAATGACTTTTCAATCACATCCCCTACAGTGTTTCCGATTTTTACTCGGTCGCCAACCATAAATGGCCGCATGTAAGTTATAACTACTCCTGCAACAACATTTGCTATTGCAGATGTTGAACCTAATGAAAGAAGTACTCCGAAAAATATAGACAACCCCTGAAAGGCCGGAGAGTCTGAACCCGGTAAATGGGGAAACATAAAAATCAGGGCGAAAGCATAAATGATGATCCTAAATATATTCTGGGTGGGTTTGGCCCAGTCTTTATGAAATCCTTTGATCCTGATCTTTTCACTTTCAATTTCTGACGAGATCAAAGACAGAATACGAACAATATACCTGGCTATAAGGAATATGATGACTATAAAAAACAGGCTCGGAAGAAAATCCAGGAATCCCCGGCCAATGGCTTTTAAAGGATCGGCAATATAATCGTAAAACTGATATACCACCCGCTGAGTAACCGGAAACAAAGTAAAGATGAGGGGAAGGTATGCAAATAGAAAAAGCAGGATCAGAATAATTTTACCAACCCGTAAAAGAAAAGCTGAAAAATACTCCGGTCCTTTAGGTGTAATGTACTTCAGGATGTTTTGTCGTTGTCGTTTTAACCTTTTCTCATAACCTGCAACTTTTGCATTGAGCCATCTGAACATCCTGTTGATCAGAAATATAAAGAAAAACAAACCGGCCACCCATACTGCAGCTAATGCAATTCGAACCAACCAGTTTTTGGTTAATGTTTCATCCTGGTATTTCTTAACAGCGTTAATTATCTTCTGTCTGTAGACTTGAGCCAGTTGCTTCCTGTCGGTTGACTCAATTCTTGCATCCGCTTCACTTATGCTCAATACATTTTGATCACTGTACCTGATCAGGGATAAATGATCAAAATCAACAATGTTAAAAGAATCAACACTCAAATTGTGATCAGAAGTAATGTTTTTAAGCCTTTTGGAGATAGCCTTTGCACGATCAGAAGAGGAAAAAGGACCCAGTTCACTTTTTATTGTAAAAAGAGTATCAGAATTAAATAAAACATGAGCCTCATTGACAGGTGTTAGTGTATCTTGTGCCGAACTGGTCGGAGTTAATGTATCTTGTGAATACATTATGATTCCGATCATAAGGAAATACAGCGTTAAAAGAGTTCTTTGCATGTTGGAGAATGCTTTGTTCCCGGGAAACCTAAAATTATTAAATATTGTATATGCTGTTGTATTCCATAGATGGAATGTATTATTCTATTGGATCATCATTTACAAACAAACAGACAGTATTTCAGTATGTTTAATTCCTCAGGTATAAAATACAAGTATAATCATTTTTTTGTAATTGAAAACCACCCCCTGTTAAATGGTTATCTCTATTTTTACTGAAAATTTCTGATTAGTAAAAAATGCAGAAGATAACAGGAATCGTTTTATCAGGAGGAAAAAGTAGCCGCATGGGCAGTGAGAAAGGATTGTGCTTGCTTCATAACAAACCCCTCGTTGAATATGCCATTGATGTTTTGAAGAAAATTTGTGATCCGATCATAATTGGTGCTAACCTTGAGGATTATTTAGAATTTGGCCTTCCCGTAATTAGGGATGAAATAAAAGATATTGGACCTATTGCCGGAATTTATTCCTGTCTTAAAACAAGCAAATCGGAACATAACTTTGTTTTATCTTGTGATATGCCCCTCATTTCACAAGAACTTGTTCAATACATTGTTTCCATGGCAAAAGGTTATGATGCAGTTATTCCGATGTTCAACGGTTTTCCTGAACCGTTATGTGCTTATTACAATTCCAGTTCTATAAAAAAGTTTGCCACATCAATTGAAAAGGGTATTTACAAAATTCAAATAACGGCCAAAGCATTAAACACAAACTTCCTTACAATTGATACTTCCCTTCCATTTTACCATAAGGACATGTTTTTAAATGTTAATGCTCTAAAAGAGCTCAACCAGGTTGAAGCCATTTTGAAAAATTCACTTGAAAAATGAACCTGTCGGAGGAACATAAGAGCTTAAAACCTGTTTGGCTGAAAGCGGCAGTTCTGGGAGGGCTGTGGGCATCTATTGAGATTATCATAGGTAGTTTTTTTCATAACCTTCGGTTACCATTTGCCGGAACAATACTGGCTGCAAATGCTACAGTTCTTATGGTCGCATTTTACCAGATGTGGCCTGAAAAAGGACTGATTTGGAGAGCCGGGTTGATTGCAGCTTTGATGAAATCAGTTTCCCCAAGTGCCATTATTCTTGGGCCTATGATAGGGATATTATCCGAAGCTTTGATCATGGAATTTTTTATCCGTTTTTTTGGTAATAATCTTGTATCACTTTCTATTGCCGGATCGTTGAGTGTTTCCAGTGCGTTGTTCCAAAAAGTCGGAAACCTTCTTATAATATACGGCTACAATAAACCTGTATTAATTGCTAAAAACTTTTACCAGTACCTGAGCGGTCAGGTCAACCTGGATCGACTTGATCCATGGATGGTTGTATATATAATCGTGGGAGTTTATGTTGTTATCGGATTTGCGGCAGTATTCCTGGGGTACAAAATCGGGAGGAAATCCAGTAAACGAAATTATAAATCTCAGGGATTTACTTTAGGCGAAATCAACTCAAACGGTTATTTAACGGTCAACTCGGAATTCAGGTTTTCAATAGCTCTTTTTATATTGCATATCTTATTAATTCCCGGTGGATTATTTTTGTTCAGTATTCTGCAACCGGTTTATACGGTATTACTGGTGGTTGTTTATGGTGTATTTGCCATTATTAGATACCAGCGATCATTAAAAAGGTTGAAGAAACCGGCTTTATGGATTCAGTTACTGTTGCTAACCTTATTCGCCTCTTTATTTGCTAAAACTGATGAATTAAATAATGCTCTGTTTAATGCAGAGGGATTACTAATCGGATTAGAAATGTGTTTACGGGCTGTTTTTGTAGTTCTGGCTTTTTCCTCATTTGGTGTCGAATTAAGAAATCCCGTGATCAAAGATTATTTATTCCGTAAAGGGTTTGATAAAATCTATTCGGCGCTGGGATTATCGTTTACTGCATTACCTGTAATGATTGAAGCCATGCCTAAACCAAAATACTTTCTTTGGCATCCTGCAGAAAGCTTTTCAAACATGATGTTGCATGCTCGCGAATGGCTAGGAATTTTTGAAAAAGAAAAGGGGTAATGAAGCAATCATGTTCTACCTTTTGAGTTTGGCTTTTCAGTTTTAGGTCGTTATAACATGCTTCACCACCCCGGACAAATTCTCAATTTCATTTTGTACTACTGAATTGGAACAAACTGAATCGTATGATTCCTAAAAGGAGATAATAAATGATAAACGCTTCACCGTTTTCATAGTACGATTTCTTTTTTGGGTTAGGGTACATACAATATCAGCAAATGATACGATTGTTTAGCCTAAATGTTTCCTCATGATGTTTGGTCTTAAAACACAAAAAAAGCATAGCTTATTAATAAGCTATGCTTTCCAGGGAAGAAATTCCAGATAGATAATAGTAAAAGAAAAAGCTTTATTTGCTTTTTTACCAAACAATTATTCTATTCAGTAATTCCTTTTAAAACCTCCTCAACATCACCCGGAGTACTCATGATCTTCATAAACTGGCTCATGCTTAGTTCCGGCCAGTGCAATGCAAAACGGTATTTACCATGTAACATGGTTGCTTCTTTGTCTTGTAAAATGATTTCATAAGGCATGGCAGCTATATGGTCTTCTCCGATAATCGGAAGAAAATGAGATTCACCCTCTTCTTTGTCGAGCAATCCAATCCCGAATATTGCAGTCTTTTCATTTTCAAATACCAGTTCGAACACTTTAAGTGTATTTCCTTTTTTGGCTTCCAGGTTTTTCCTGATTACATCAAGGCCTTCCTCAAATGAACTGAATTTGTTTAATTCAACAGGATCATCGAAATAAGGCATAAAAGCCATGTAGTGATAATCCTTAAGATCGTCGGGCTCTTCACCACCACCAAATCCGGAAAATTCGGTTCCCAGTTCTTTCATGGCATTTTTAACATCGTTAGAAATGGTGTTTAGTTCCTTAATATAATTGTCTGTATCATCGCGGAGATAAGCATAAAAAAGATACATGGGATTGAGCATCGACACTTCAACAGTTCCCTCTTTTTCCTGAAGACCTATCTTTAATATACTCGCCTGTGCACCACGGTCTTTCACTTTTAAAGTTATTGCCTGAAGGTCCTTTCGGGAGTAAGCAACAACCCTGAATTTATCTTTTCCTTCCGGTGAATATTCTCCGATAATTTCAAAATTATGTGTAAGTAATGCTGATTTTACATCTTCAGCAACACCATTTATATCTTTGCTGAAGTTTCCGATTTTAAAATAGGGAGGGATTTCATTCTCAGCTCTTAGGGTGATTGTCACTACAACTAACAATACAATAATTGGTAAATTGATAAACGTCTTCATTTTTATGAAATTAAAGGTGATAAATGAAACCATCCTGCATGCCTGAAATGGCATACAGAACAGAATAAAATTATGAAAATCAGGATTTTCTATGTAAAGATGATCTTGCTGCCTTCTCCACCTGCTTTCTCATAGAATTCGCCAACTGTAATGATCCCTTTTACGTGTTCACTCAGATCGTCCTGAGTTACTTTGAACATATCTGCTGCCAATTTACAGGCCCAGAGGTTTCCGCCACCGGCGACAAACAGTTCGATAAATTCACTGACAGGAGGTACATCGAGCTTATCCATCTCTTTTTTCATCATACCCGAAACCATGGCTTCCATACCTGGGATAACACCCATCCAGGTCGGCATTCTTGCACCACCAGGTAAACGCATGGCTGGATTTCCAATCACGCCCGTATGTAATTTGTCCATTCTTTTCTTCATGATGGCATCAAGGCCAAAAAAAGTAAAAAACAGGTTTGCCTCTATTCCTTCCATAACGGCTCCATTTCCCATTACCAGCGAAGCATAAACATCTTCAATTGCTCCCTTGGCACAGATAATACTGACCTTTTTAATAGGATGACTATTTTCTGACATAACATTAAGTTTTGATATATTTTCTTATGATTGATTTCAGTGTATTAAATTCCAAAACAGAAACTCCAAATTCCAATGGTTTTGGATTTTGGAATTTTTAGTATTGGAGTTTTATCATACGCAACTTGTAGGTTTTGGAATACCTGCAATTTTCGTTGACTTTTTTAAAGGTGCTCCAGGGAACATCTGGTAAAAAGTTTTTACATCCACAACGCCTGATTTATTGATGCCACGGATAGTAAGCTGATCTCCTGAAGCATGCTTATTTCTTAGATACTCCAGCATTTCGTAATGTTTGTCGGTTAATTCCACACCTTCTTCCTTAGCAATTTCAACCGCAATTTCTTTTGTCCATTGTGATGGGTCATTAAAGTAACCTTCATCATTTACGTCTACGGTTACTCCTGCATATGTTTTTTGTGCCATAACTAGTATAGTTTTTATGTATGTAAATTATTTGATAATTGAATTATTTCGCTTCTTGAGATAATTTTTTCAGGAATGTGATCATAAATCCAATTCCTTTTTTCATTTCCGGTGATCTCATTTCTTTCATTGCCTTCCACAGTGAATATTCTGGAATATCCTTGGTGTCCAGGTTTTTAAATACCTGAACAGCATTGTTCATAGCTGACAGCATATCAGGTTGGGTCATGTCCTTTAGCGTTTCAAGGATTGTTACAGAATTGTCAGCCAGATCCTTAACATCCTGGACGGTAAAGTGTGTTACAATATTATCCAGAACTTTGGTCAATTCCCTAAAGAAATCAATGTATCCTTTTTGGTTCAGTTCATTCATTTTCTGGATGGCATCCAGACCTACCTGCCTGGCAATGGGTGTTGCATCTTTCAGGAAATCGTTCATGCTCTCCAATGTGTCAAGAAAATCGTTGATGTTGTCAATGTTGCGTATTAACCGGAGGCCGGTATTTTTCAGGGCTTCACCATCAAGTTCTACACCTGCTTTATCCAGTTCAATAACGGTATTTTTAAAAACATCCTTCCCGATAATGGAAACATCGTCCATGAGGTCATTTATTGATTCACGATTTTGTTTTTGTGCAAAAACCTCTTCAAGGACAATGTCGAGTTTCCTGTTTATTTCATTTATCTGTGTCTGTATATTTTGATCTGTCATGTAATTAGATTTACAGTTATAAGTAATTTGTTTATTTACTTTTAACCACTTATTCCATCTTTTTCCCTGCCATGGTCATTTGCGAGTCGATGGGCATTTCTTTGCCTTTAAGCAAAATATGCCAGTAGATCCAGCGGAACATAAGTTTTCCATAATGGTTCATGCGTGATTCTTTCAGCAGTCCGAACGGCCCCAGGCCGGGAAACGGAAATGAACCGGGCAAAGGTTCAGTATCGTAATTAAAATCAATAAGAGCCCCTTTGCCATGACCGGTTTCTATGTAACAATTTGAATGCCCGTCAAAGCTAGAGGTAAAATGCCTGTTTTCGATATAGCACATCAGGTTTTCATGGAGTGTGTCTGCCTGAAAGTGTACAACAGAACCTGCTTTTGATGTTGGAAAGTTGCCTGCATCACCCAGTACAAAAACATTTTCAAACTTGTCGGATTGAAGAGTATGCTTATCTGCAGGAACAAATCCCAGGTCGTCTGCAAGACCACTTCGTTCTATCATAGGATCGCCTGTATGTATCGGAACACTAATCAGGCAGTCGAAGGGTACTTCCTGACCGCCAAAATCAATGATCTTTTTGTTCTCATTATCTACTTCACCAAGGTAAAAATCGGTGACAAGGTTGATGTTTTTCTCATCCAATAGATTACCTAACATTTTAGAAGCCCTCGGTTTTGTGAAAGCTCCGGAAAGTGGTGTAACATAAGTAATGTTTACTTTATCCCGCATGCCTCTCTCAAGGAAAAACGCATCAGCAAAAAAAGCAAATTCCAGTGGGGCAACAGGACATTTGATGGGCATATCAGCAATATCAATAACCAATTCACCACCCTGCCAGGTTTTGAAGAAATTTGCCAGGGCACTTGCTCCTTCTATTGTATAAAAATCAAAAATATTTTTATACCACAAATCACCTTTTAAACCAGGCGTTTCTTCAGGAGCAATTTTGGTTCCGGTTGCAATTATTAAGATATCATACTTTAGAACCTCACCATCTTTCAAAACAACTTTGTTGCCCTGTCCGTCAATCTTGTCGATCTCTGAATACACTAGATTTACTCCAACAGGAATGAAATTGTTTTTAGGTTTAATCACATCTGCTTCCTTGTAATAACCAAAAGGGATAAACAGAAAACCAGGTTGGTAATAGTGCGTTTTAAACTGATCAATAATCGTAATGTCCCATTCTTCGCGTGGTAGGTCCTTACGCATTTTATTGGCCATTATTGTTCCACCTGTTCCGGCACCTAAAATCAACAGCTTTTTCATATTAAGTATCCTATTTTTTCTTATGTTTGTAATGAGTCCTGTTATCCAGTAACGTTGTTATTTTAATAACAGGTCAAAAGTATACACACATATGTACTTATTCAAATTTTTACATATGATATATATCATGATAGATGCAAATACTACCTTCAACATCCGATTGTAAGAGCTGTACCTTCAAATCCTACCTTTTTACCAAAATGAATGATGAGGATTTGAACTTTATTAATAATTACAGAAAGGAAATAATTTTTGAAAAAGGGGAATTAATTATTGAAGAAGGTGAAACAATTGAAGAGTTCCTGTATTTGAAAAAGGGACTGGTAAAGCTTGTAAAAAGGGGAGATAGCCTTCGGGACAGGATCATCAGCATTGCCAGACCTTTAGATTTTGTAAGTCTGATATCTACTTTTTCCTATAAAAAATATCAATATTCAATAACTGCTTTAGAACAATCCATTGTTTGTTCCATTGAGCTCGCAAGCATGAAGGAGGTAATCCGGCGAAATGGGGGTTTTGCTCTTGAGCTGCTTGAACACATCAGCCGGTCATCCAACCTGGTGATCCAATCGACCTATGATATAGACGATAAACATTTAAGGGGTAGGATTGCTTATATATTATTATGGTTTTCCAATAAGATTTATCATAAGGATACATTCAATCTTCCTATCTCACGAAAAGAAATCGGAGAATTGATCAATATGACGACTGAGAATGTTATTCGGATCCTGTCCGAGTTTCGTAAAGACAAAATCGTAAGGATTGATGGCAAATTGATTGAGATTTTGAACAAAGACTTGCTTGAAAGGTTAAGCAAATCCGGATAATACAGATTAGGTTATTCAATAAGGATCTTTTCCATTTTAGTTCCAGACAAAGTTTCCAGTTTTATAAAATATAAACCTGGTGTAAAGCCACTTAGATTAAGTTGATCTTTTGTTGTGTTTACCTGTTTGGAATAAATCAGCTGGCCTTTACCATTGAATAGTTTAAGGGTTGATAATATCTCGCCTGATTGAATCCTCAAAACATCATGAACAGGGTTTGGGAATACATTGATGGTAGTCATATATGAATCAGTGCTTCCTGTGATAACAACGCTGTTGGATGGCCCTGATTCACCAAAATAATAAACAGCTGTTACAACAAATTCATAAAGTCCCCATTCGAAAGGAACGCTGTTTCCGGTATAAAATCCCATTAATTCATTATCGCGGTAAACATTGTACCCATCAGGTGTCAAACATCCAGCAGGAGTTTGCCAAACCAGATATGCAGAATCACTAATTATAGATACATGCAGATTGATTGGTTCAAGGCTGCCGGGAACTGGAATTGAAACATCTTCATTAGATACAGAACTTGTTTCCACACCATCATACATGGCTGTAACTGCGTACGAATATTCAGATTCCGGAATCAATAAATTATCAGAATAAAATGTATCCGTTACACTTACAATGTAAAAATAATCACGGTAAATATTAAAGCTGTCAGGTTCAGGACTTCCTGCCGGACACATTCCCCATTGCAACAATGCGTCTGTACATTCTGTTGAAACAACAAGGTCGCAAGGATAGTAGGGACTGCTGGATACATTCATCGTAACATCAATTATGGGATTGCCTACCAATGGGTAGCTGTTGAAATGAACCTGGGCATTGTATTCGCCAGGTTCGAGTTCTGAAGCATTAAAATGGATGGTAAGTTCTTCCTGGTTGCCAGGGTCAAGTGTACCTGCATTGGGTTCAACCCAAACCCATGTTTGTGCATCACCTAATTCCAGTCCCCAAATCCATTGGTTTTGAACTACTCCGCCAATAGTCCATTTACCGTATATAAAATTGGGATGAGTAAATAAGCCTCCGGCCTGATTGAAAACAGGTCCTGTAAGTTTATCGGCAACATCCATAGTAAATCCTGTTTCTGTTCCTGAGGGTAGTTGAATTTGTACAAGCTCGTTCTGTGAGTCTCCAAGCTGTGCATATCCCCATAAAAATGGCCCTCCTACACTGGATTGATCATATGCAAAACCATAATAATTGCCTCCATCTGGCCCTACGCTGAAATTGTTTAAAGGATTACCAGATTTATCAAATTTCCAGATCAGGGAACTCCAGTTATTTGCGTAAAAAACATCTTCATTTTCGTTGTAGGCAATGGCTCTGACATCCACAGGTGCAGTAAAAGTTCCCACAAGTTCCTGCGTGTTAAAGTCCATTTCAAAAACAACAGGGATTGAAGCACTACCGTAAAAGTAGGTTCCGTCAAAGGCTAGGTCCCTCAATCCGTTAACACCATCAATTGTAAAGGATTCAATATAATTCCCTTCAATATCATATTTTAAAATGTTCGCCCCGTTCCATTTTGTGGTGTAGATGTAATTTCCGTCTGATTCAATACCTGCTTCACCGCCTCCCTGGGCAACAGGATATTCGAATTGAAGATCCAGGAAATCCTCACTATTGTCCCACGCAATTACCATTGAAGCTGACCAGTCAAGGGTTCCATTACCGGTATTTTCTATATGAATACTTTCCTGTTGTGTAGCATTTTGGGGGATGTTAACTGTAATGCTTAACGGATCAACAAGGATGCCTGGCTGGGTAAGAGCAAAATCCAGGTAGGTAGTGATGTCTTCTTCTATGGTAACAACATCCGTTTCTACATTATAACCCTCCTTCATACAGGTAACATTGTAATCACCTATAAAGATGTATTCGATAAGGAATGCACCGTCCGAACCGGTTGTAGTTGTATAGGTAGTAAATCCTTCAATAGTAATTGTTGCATCTTCAATGGGATTACCTCCATCAAGCTCAGTTACTACACCTTCAAAACTACCCATCTCAGCTGTTCCAACAATAACATAATAGTCTTCTGCTTCACCGTAACCATAGCTTTCACAAGGATCTGAGGCCGAGTTTTGCCAGTTAGTCCTGGCGCGCATGTAATGGATACCTTCAGTAGCATCGGTTGGAATTTGGACAGAAGCTGTATAGAATTGCCCTGCATCGTCCATTACAAAATCTATCAGGATTTTTTCATCTTCCGTAAGTTCAAAGTCATCGTTAAAATCAACCCAGATGGTCACGTACTGGTTGTCGTAGCCTGTTTGCATTATAAAATCATGTGAAAATCCAGGATATAATATGGCTGGCCCAAGTTCCAGGTACTGGCTCCATCCCGTACCGTTCAGGTCGGCACAACCTGAACCATAGTTTTGGATCTCCTCAACTGCAAAATCTGTGAATCCATCTCCCATGCCACAACCCGATGAATACTCAGGTACGCATAAATCTTCTTTAGGAGTTTTCCCAACTTTAATATCATTGCTGGATTGTTTAGGTTCAGGTCTGGTTTCCTGGGATATTAAATTTTCTCCGGCAAAACAAATAATCAGCACCAAAAGGATAAAATATAACTTTCTCATTGTATTAAAATTATGTCCAAAGCTGTAAATATACAAAATGTCAACAATTCTGCTAACAGCCAGAACAAAAAAGAAGCCGGTCCGCGTGAGCGGACCGGCCTCCTGAAATTGTTTTAAGCCTCAGTGGTATCAGCCACCGAAACCTTAAGAACTATTATTTAACTGCAATTTTCCTGAGAACAATTCCCTGGTCAGTTTCCAGCTTGATGTAGTAAATACCACGTTCATATGTAGAAACATTAACCGTGAAATCACTGGACTCAATGTTGTGTTTGTAAACTACCTGACCATTGTTGTTCAATACTTCTATTGAATTAACATGGTAATCAGATTTAACATTTACAACATCTGATGCAGGATTCGGGAAGATCTCGAAATCATTTGCAGAAATATCATTGATACCTACAATGATAAGTACATATGCAGGAGCTGAGAAATCGGATTCACCAAAGTAATATATAGCTTTGATTTTGTACTCATAGAATCCACCTTCAAGGCCCATATCATCGTACTCAAGTTCAGTTGTAGTTGCAATGTACTCATTATCCCTGTAGATGTCATACTCTTCAGGAGCAAGACACGCTGCAGGAGCATCCCAGGTTACATGAGCCGTTCCACTACCAGCATCAGTCGCCTCCGGATTAATAGGAGGAAGGTCGTCTGGTATTGGAACTGTAATAAGGAATTCAGGAGTTGGGAAGGATTCTTCCGCGCCATAAACAGCAGTTACAGTGTATGCAAATTCAACTTCTGTTTCAACCATAGGATCTGTGTATTCCATAACATCAACATTGCCTAACAATGTTCCATCCTTGTAAACATTCCAGCTGTCAGGATCACCTCCAACCGGCATTTCCCAGGTAAGTTCAACATCAGTACAGTTATACATACCGTTCAGGTTAATAGCTGGGATTAAACCTTCAACTTCAAGTTCAACAGTAACTGTCGGACTTCCAACATCAGGGTTGGTGGAGAAGTTGATATCAGCATAATAGAATCCTGGTAATAAGCCTGTAGCATCGAAGTTCACATCCATGGTTTCTGAAGCACCAGGAGCCAGTGAACCTGAAGTAGGATCAATAGAGATCCAGGTTTGTGATTCGCCTAACTCAAGCGCCCAGAGGTTAACATTCTGAGATGTTCCGAGGAATGCATATAAACCAGAAACAATTTGATCGCTGATTCCCATACCACCGGCGATACCTGTACCAACAGCAGCAACAGTTCCAACATCAAAATATACTCCGGTTTCAGCTCCGTCAGGAAGTGAGATCTGAACCAGTTCATTTTGTGTGTTTCCAACCTGAGCATAACCCCAGAGGAAAGGAGCACCTGAACTGTATCCATCATAAGCAAATCCATAATAACTATCACCTACCGGTCCAACCGGGAAGCTTCCGAGGTTTGCACCTGCCATATCAAACTTGGTAATATCACTACCCCAGTTATTGGCATAGAATGCATCATCGTTTTCGTTATAGGCAATTGCACGACAATCGGTAGGAGCTGTAAACGTACTGATCATGGTTGCGTTAGCTAGATCCATTTCAAATACAGTTGGAGATGCAGCACCACCGTAGAAGTAAGTACCGTTGTAAGCCATATCCCTACATCCGGCAGCACTGGTAATTGAGATGGTTTCGATCCATGTTCCGTCCATGCTGTAACGTTGGAATTCTCCACCGCCATTCCACATGGTAGTATAGATGTACTGGCCGTCGGTTTCAATACCGGCTTCACCGCCACCAACACCAACAGGAACATCAAATATCAGATCGAACAGATCATCACCGTTTCCGTCTCCCTGGATATTTAAAGAAGCACTCCAGGCAACAGTACCTGATCCCGGATTCTCGATGTCAACATATTCTACTGCTGTAGCGTTAGGATCGAGTGTTATTGCGATATTGGTAGGATCAACGTTAAACTGAGGAGCAGTTAGAACAAAGTCCTGAACAGTTAAACCGCCATCAGTGATTGTAACATCAGCCTGATCCGGGTTATAACCGTCTTTTGTACAATATGCTGTCCAGGTTCCTACTAATATTCCTGTAATGCTGTAATCTCCATTTGCATCAGTTAGGTCTGAGCCAAGGCCACTAACATTAACAAGTGCATCTTCAACCGGATTTCCATCACCATCAACAACGTTACCTTCCAGGTCTCCATAAAGGAATACAGGATAATCGAAGAATCCCATGATCGTTTGCACACCTGACACAAATGAACCCATTCCGTCAACCAGTCCGGTTACTTCGTAAGAAGCACCAACTGTTTTATAAGTACCTTCGTCATAAGCAACACAGTTGAAATATCCAACATCAGGATTCTGACAAACATTAATTGCAGGAGCTATGGCTTCAATCTGGTCGATCCAGTTATTTTCACCAACATAACCCCATGTGAATCCATTCCAGAAGCTGTCAATACCTTCTACATTTATAAGGTCACCGCTACCATCCACAAGACCGTTGATGTTGAAATAAGAATGCAAGGTAGTCGGTGCATCATAAGCCCAAGTATCACCACCTTCCATATACAGATTTCCTCCGTAAGTATCAAGCCAGGTTGTTATGACCACAGCATCCGATTCAAGTAGTGCATAGTTATTGGAGAAGATACCCAGTAACAGGAATACAGTTTGTACTTCTTCATTTAAAGGATAACCATTGATGGTTGTTGTATACTCTACAAGACCACCCGGGAAGAATCCCTGGATCACATCTTGAATCTGTGGATTTGGTGTTGGATCAAGGTCTATTACTACAATAACACCTTCAAGAGTAGGCATCACAAAGTCTTGAGTTGTTGTAGTTTCAGCACTAATTACTACTGTTGCTGTTTGAGAAGCATAGAAAGGAGCAGTAACCTTAACATCGTAGGTTCCCGCTTCTATAATGATCTCGTAAGTACCATCAGCAGCAGTCGTGGTTTCAAAATCAGTATCCAAAACTTCAACAGTTGCACCATCAATTGGCGCACCACCCTCTTCAGCAGTTACTGTACCTGCTACCATACCATATAAGCAAGGCATTGTAATGTCAACTGTAACAGTGATGTTTTCATCAACCACAACACCGGATGTAACCTGTGTGTCGTATCCGTATAGTGTGGCTGTTACATCATATGTGCCGGGATAAGTTTGAATATTGTAGAATCCTGTTGCATCAGGATATCCCTGATAAGGACCTACTTCTACCAATACCTGTGTAACATCACCTATGTTGTAAGGTAATGCACCATCTAGTGTCACAAAACCTTCAACATAACCCCAGTCAAGATCACCAACAGTCATTGATACAGGAACAGTAACAGTTCCCACATCCGGATCTGATGCAAAGTGAATATTAGCAGTTTTCACAGTACCAGCAACAACGTCAGTAGCATCGAAATCTACTTGCATCTGACCTGTATTGCCAGGATCAACATTTCCTGAAGTCGGGCTAATTTGGATCCATGGTCCACCACCACTTGAAGGTGCAAGTTCGAGTGCCCATAGATTTACATTTTGAGAGGTTCCGAGAACAGCCCAGAACCCTGGTGCAATGTTATTATCAATTGCTAGACCACCGGCAATACCTGTACCAACAGCAGCAATAGTTCCAACATCAAGTGAGAATCCGGTTTCTGCCTGAGTTGCAAGGTCAATTTCTACCAGTTCATTCTGGGTTGCTCCAACCTGTGCATAACCCCAAAGTTTTTTGGTTCCGGGAGCACTATAGTTATCATAAGCAAACCCGTAGTAGCTATCACCTATTGGTCCAACAGCAAAACTTCCCATGTTTGCACCTGCCATATCAAAAATGGTTATGTTGCTACCCCAGTTATTGGCATAAAAATAACCATCGTCTTCGTTATAAGCAATTGCACGGCAATCGGTAGGTGCAGTAAATGTACTGATCATGGCTGCATTGGCCAGGTCCATTTCAAATACTGTAGTTGAAGCAGCGCCTCCATAGAAATAAGTACCATTATAAGCAATATCACGACATCCTGTTGAACCCGCAACACTTATAGTTTCAATCCATGTTCCAGCCATGTCATAACGCTGGAACTCACCAGTACCATTCCACATAGAGGTATAGATGTTCATTCCATCGGTCTCAATACCAGCTTCACCACCGCCAATACCAACAGGCACATCAAAAATAAGATCCCACATGTCGTCAGTAGCTTCTGTCAGCAATTCAAGTTGTCCTGTCCATGCTAATGGGCCGTCTCCATTGTTTGTGATATCAATATACTCAGTAGCCTGGGTAAATGGATCAATGGTTATACTGAGAGTAAGCGGATCTATATCCATGGTAGGAGTTGTCATGGCAAAGTCCTGTGTTGTAGTTCCGCCATTGGTAATGGTTACATTAGCTGTAGCTGGGTTGTATCCGTCTTTTGTAACATCTACGTCCCAGTCTCCTACAAGAACATCGAGAATGGTATAAGTACCATCACTTGCAGTTGTTCCAGTCCATCCGCCATTATTTACTGAAACCATAGCCCCATCAACAGGAGCCCCACCTGTATTTTCAGTAACAGTTCCGGTCAGTGTGCCATATTCTGCTACACCAATGTAAACTTTATAGTCTTCAGCTTCACCATATGAGTATGAACCGCAAGGATCAGTAAATGGATTCAACCAGACGGCCATCGCACGCATAACGTGCTCTCCTGGAGTTGCATTGGCAGGTATTGTGATGTCAACATCATAAAGCACACCAGGATCAACCATTACATAATCTTGAATAATAATTTCATCAGGAGTAAGATCAAGGTCATCATTAAAATCAATCCAAATGTTTACATACTGATTGGAGTAACCGCATCCCATTGTAAAGGTGTGTGCATTTCCAGGAATTAGTATGGCTGGTCCCAGACCGAAATACTGGCTCCAACCTGTAAATCCAGTATTGTCGGCACAACCGTTTCCGAGGTTCTGAATTTCTTCAACTGCGAAATCAGTAAATCCGTCACCTACAACACACCCTGAAGAATAAATAGGTGCACAAAGTGAAGGTTCATCATTAGTTACAGTTTTGTCTTTACAATCATTATCAGCATTCTCATCACCAACAAGATCGGTACAGGCATCAATGACGTAAGAACCATAAGCTGAAAGATCAACAGTAGATCCAAATGTGTGAGTTACAGTTTCGCCACCATTTAGTGTAGTTGTTATTGTTTCAACAAACTGTGCACCACCATCGAGGGTATACCATATATCAAAGTTACTTTGTGGGTCGGTACCGTAGTTTTTAACAACAACAGTAACGGGTTCTGCAGCAGTAAGGTTAACTCCAGAAACAGGTTCTGTGATGGCCTGGATACCTACATCGTTTGTTGCAGGTGGGCCGGAAGGACATAATTCTAGTCCCCAGATGTTAACATTCTGTGAAGTTCCAAGGATAGTGTGAAATCCTGAAACAAGGCCTTCATGGATAGCAAGACCACCGGCAATACCGGTTCCAACGGCAGCAACAGTTCCAACGTCAAAATAAACACCGGTTTCAGCTCCGTCAGGAAGAGAGATCTGAACCAATTCATTTTGAGTATTGCCTACCTGTGCATGTCCCCAAAGGAAAGGACCATCACCACATAAGGCTGAGCTATTGTAAGCAAAGCCATAATAGCTGTCACCAACAGGTCCTACCGGGAAGCTTCCCAGATTAGCTCCTGCCATGTCGAATTTAGTGATGTCGCTACCCCAGTTGTTAGCATAAAAGGCATCATCGTCTTCGTTGTAAGCAATTGCACGGCAATCGGTTGGTGCTGTAAAAGTACTTACCATGGTTCCTGATGAAAAGTCCATTTCAAATACGGTAGGTGATGCTGCACCTCCATAAAAATAAGTGCCGTTGTAAGCAATGTCTCTACAACCTGTTGATCCAGGAACAGTGAAAGTTTCAAGCCAGGTTCCGTCAATATCGTACTTCTGGAAATCACCTACACCGTTCCACATGGATGTGTAGATGTAGTCGCCATCGGTCTCAATACCGGCTTCTCCACCTCCTACACCAACAGGAAAGTCGAATTGCAGATCAAATAGATCATCTGAAGGAATGGGCTCTGATTTGGCATTCAAATTTATTTCTGAAGGCCAATACGCCTGTGTTACATCTCTGTCAGGATAAGCTTGCTGCAATTGTTGTAATTCAGTTGGAGCTTTTTCAGCCGATCCGGTAGTAAGCTGGTCGCTAGCTGAATTTACCGGTTTGACTTTTACTTCCAACTGATCTTTTAATTTCGGCGACATTTCATTCTGAGCAATTACTCCAGAGGCTATAAAAGCTACCGAAATTAATACAATCAACAATCTGTTAAAGTTTTTCATACGCTATTAAATTTAGGTTAGTAATAAATTGATTTACATTTGTTTATTTCTTGAATTAAAAAACACTTATAAAGTCAGAATCTGTCCCTTGTTTGGGGAATTGAACGTACTAAATTATAAATTTTATTTATAATTGTATCACAGCAAATAAAAATAAAAGAAAAAATTATTGCCAAATTGATGTAATCTATTAACACAAAGGATTTTGGGACGATAAAAACAGTCTTAAAAAAACGAGATAATTTTTTACAGGTTTTTTACAAGGATTTTAGGTTCAAGCATGTCCGTCATTGCATACTTTACTCCTTCCCGGCCAAGCCCTGAATTTTTAATACCACCATAGGGCATATGATCAACCCTGAAGGTTGGAACATCATTGATAATAACACCCCCTGTTTCAATGGAATTGAAGGATTTATCAACCTCTTGCAGGTTGTTTGTAAACACCCCGGCTTGCAACCCATACCTGCTTTCATTAATATAGGAAACAGCATCATCGAAATTATCATAGGGTTCTAAAGTAACTACCGGACCGAATATTTCCCGGGAACAAACTTTCATGTCTTTATGGGTTTCCGTTAAAACTGTCGGGTGATACAAACCTTTTTCACGGATTCCTCCGGTCAAGATCCTGGCTCCATCCTGTTTAGCTTCCTCTACCCAATTTTCGACACGCTTTGCATTGTATTCATCGATCATTACAGAAATGTCTGTTTCAGGATCGATTGGATTTCCGATTGTTAAGGATTCCACAAGTGGTAAAAACCGGTCAGTAAAAGATTTTAAAATAGATTTTGAAACATAGATACGTTGTGCATGAATACAAACCTGTCCTGAATAGGCAAAACCCCCAACCAGGCATTTTGCAACAGCCTGGTCAAGATCAGCGCTATCGGTTACAATAACACCTGCATTTCCGCCCAATTCTAGTACTACCTTCTTTTTGCCTGATTGTTGTTTCATCTTCCAACCTACTTCAGGCGACCCTGTGAACGTGAGCAGTTTTAACCTGTCATCGGTAACTAACTTGTTGCCTGTTTCACGATCCATTGGAAGCACGGACACAGAACCTTTCGGAAGATTTGTCTGATCAATAATTTTTGCAAGTTCCAGTGTTGATAGTGGGGTGGATGAGGAAGGTTTAAGAATGATCGGACATCCGCTTGCGATAGCAGGGGCAATTTTGTGTACGGCAAGATTCATTGGAAAATTAAAAGGTGAAATTCCGGCTACCAGTCCCACAGGAAAGTATTTAACAAGTCCTTCTTTCCCCTCACCGGCAAAAGTCCAGTCGAGACTGATGTATTCTTTGGGAATCCTTTTGGTTTCTTCAGCAGCAATTATAAATGTTTGAATAGCCCTGTTAATTTCTCCGGTGGCGTACTTAATGGGTTTGGCTGATTCCAGACACAACAGCTCTGCAATTCTATTCTTTTCACTTTCAAGCTGTTTTGCTATTTGCATCAATATTTCATACCGTTTATATGTAGGTAGATTCTTTAGCTCTTTTTCCAATTCCATTGCAGCATGAATGGCAGATTCAAGATGGCTATCAGACGCCAGAAACGTTTGAGCAATTATTTCTTCATTATAAGGATTAGAGACTGTAAGCAGATTATCGGATTTACGGAAAATCCCACCACAGTAAAAGGGGTATTCCTTCATATCGTTTGAATTCAGAATCCAAAGTTAAAAAATGTATTGAACCGGATAGGAATTTCTATTGTCGGATAATCAGAGGAGTACTTATTTTGTTGCTCTCATGCAAAGCCCTGTCCTTTAGATAGGCTTCAAACATGATGGTATCGTATTCGGATGTTGGGTCGTAGATCCATAAGGTATCCTCTATTTCACCACTAATGGATTTTCCGGATCCCTCCGGAGTAAGTATAGGTATTCGAGCATTAAAAGTAGACGTATCACCGCTGATTGGATCAATCAGAAAAACTTCTACAGTATCTTTGTTACGGATCTCATAATAGGTAATAAACAAATTGTAGTCATAGGGTGCAGCTGTATCGCTTTGTTTTAACCCAATGTCCCCGTCCCCATCCTTAAAAGTAATTTTTAAAACACCCCTTTCAACGATACCGTTGGCCGGGTTTATAAGCAAAACAAAATCCTTGAATTCAATTTCAGGAATGATGGGGTATTCTTCATCATGCATACAACTCCAAAATACAGTTGTTACAACAGTGAAAAGAAGAAAATATTTGAAAAACCTGTTGTCCATAATTATTGATTGTAAAATTATAATTTTTAAACCAATTACAATAAAAGGTTATAATTTTACATGATTCGAAATTATTAATGTGAATACAGAAACATTACACCGGCGAATATTTCAAATAAATTCAGAACAGGAGTTTAACGATTTATCCCTTCAGATATTTCATTTTCAATATGAAAACAACGGGATATACAAGAAGTATGTGGATGCAATAGGTTGTTCTTACCAAACGATAAATCATTACAAGGATATTCCCTTTCTTCCGATAGAGTTTTTTAAAACGCACCAGGTCGTTTCAACAGGTAAACTACCCTTACAATCCTTTCACAGTAGCGGAACGGGTGAAAAGATCAGCAAACATTTTGTGCATGACATAAAATTGTACGAAGATAGTTTTGTTAATGGATTTAACCGGTTTTATGGCCATCCTGAAGGGTATGTTTTATTGGCATTGTTACCTTCCTACTTGGAGCAGGAAAACTCTTCTTTGATTTATATGGCCAAAAAATTAATGGATCTGACAAATTGCAGCGATAGTGGATTTTACCTTAATCATTCCGAAGATCTTATTAATCTCATTCACACCACTGACAGGCAACCTCTTCTCCTTGGTGTAAGTTATGCATTGCTTGACCTGGCTGATAATCACACCCTTCATGAGAAAAACCTTGTTGTTATGGAAACCGGGGGAATGAAGGGAAGACGGAAAGAAATGGTTCGTGCAGAACTTCATAGCCTGTTAAAAAAACAATTTAACGTTCCATGTGTTCATTCGGAATATGGCATGACAGAGCTTTTATCACAGGCGTATTCCAAAGGGGATGGATTTTTTAAGTCACCACCCTGGATGAGAGTTTTAATTAGGGATGCAAATGATCCTTTAACACTTGCAGGTCATTTGAAAACAGGTGGTATCAATGTGATCGACCTTGCCAATATTTATTCCTGTTCTTTTATCGCTACACAGGACCTGGGAAAAACAAATCCAGATGGCAGTTTTGAAGTATTGGGAAGGTTTGATACAAGTGATATAAGAGGGTGCAATTTAATGGTCGTTTAGAATGTGTCCTTGAATGCAGAATCACAAATTGTATTCCACAGGTTCTAAAATTTGAGGTGTATCATTGGCAGCAGAATTTACAAGTTTTGAAATGGGATAAGCCGTCATCTCTTCGGAGGGAAACGGTTTGAGCAAGTTTTTAAGAACATCTTCATTGTTTTCAGACAACCAGGTTTCTTCATCTTTTCTGCTAAGGATAACGGGCATTCTGTTATGAATATTGGCCATCAATTCATTGGGTCCGATGGTGAGAATGGAAAATGAATCGATAAGTTCATTTTCTTCATTTTTCCATGTATCCCAAATACCAGCTAAAGAAAACAAACTCTCGTCTTTCATTAGAATGCGGTAGGGGATCTTTTCTTTTGGACTTATTTTTTTCCATTCAAAAAAGCCATCGCTTAACACCAGACAGCGTTTCCTTTTGAATGGATTCCTGAATGAGGGTTTTTCCGTGATGGTTTCCGCTTTGGCATTGATCATCCTACTCCCGATTTTAGCATCTTTCGCCCAAAAAGGGATCAGTCCCCAGCGATAATAACTAAGCACCTCAGGGTCTTTGTTTGAAATTACAGCCAGGTTTTGAGTTGGTGCACTGTTGTACCTTGGTTTATAGTTACTGTCAACTTTTACATCAAATCTGTTTTCAATGATTTTTGCCAGAGGAGAAAATGAGAAACGACCACACATATTTAGTTCGAAGTTTGAAGTTCAGAGTTTAGAGTTTCAAAAATAGTTAAAATATGAAATTTCATATTTATCAACCTATCCTAAGCGTGCCGGTTATAATTGTCGACATCCACGATTAGTATATCAGCCCACCTTGTTGTGTAATGTGGTGACAGGTTATGCTGACGCATTTTCCAGGTCTCCTCGGAGCCCTGAACAGCAAATTTGACTTTTTCAATACCTGCATTTTCATTGATTCTATCAACAATATCCAGGAGTTTTTTATGTTTTCGCCTGTTTTTTTTGTCCCATAAGGCTGTTTGAAATCCGTCATCCGGGATCAATTCTGAAACTATAACACCCGACTTCTTGTACTTGTAACCTTTTCGATATAGTTCTTTTAATGCTACAACAGCATAATGGACCAGTTCATGTGTTTGGTTGGATGCAGATGGTAACTTAACAATCTTGTAATTAACATACTGAGGACCGGAAGCGTATTTATTGGTCATGATAAATACCAGTAAATGCTGTGCAAGGGTTTTTTGTTTTCTCAATTTTTTTGCCACTTTGGCTATGTAAGTTGTCGTTGCTTCTTCCAGTTCTTCATAGTTTTCAATGGGGTAGCCAAATGATCGTGAAGTACAGATTTCCTTTTTGGTTTCCGGGTTTTGGTTGAGAGGATAACAAACTGTCCCTCTAAGTTCAAGTACCAGTCGTTGTCCGATGATGCCCAGTTTTTCCCGGATCCTGTTCTCATCGGCATTCAATAAGTCAAATGCATTACAAATGTTCAGGTTCTTAAAAAAATGGTGGTACTTCTCTCCAACACCCCAGATCATTTCTACTGGTAAGTTTTTTAGTTGATGATCTGTTTCCGGATTTCCATTTAGGACAAGCACTCCGGTATATTCCGGATTGGTCTTGGAAATGTGATTGGCGGCTTTTGCCAGGATTTTTGTTGGGCCAATCCCAACTGAAACCGGGATCCCGGTCCATTTCCGGATTCTCTTTTGTATTTTTTTTCCAATATCCGCAAGCTCTATTTCGGGAATGTGGGATAAATCCAGAAATGCCTCATCAATGGAATAGATCTCTATGTCAGGTACCATGGATGAAAGTGTATTCATTACTCTTTGTGAGATATCACCATACAAAGCATAATTGGTGGAGAATACATGAACATTGTTTTTTTCAATAACATCAGCTATTTCGAATATGGGTATCCCCATTTTAATACCTGCCTGTTTTGCCTCCTCTGATCTGGCAATAACACAACCGTCGTTATTTGACAAAACAATTACCGGTTTATTATCCAGAGATGGATGAAAAATCTTTTCGCAGGACGCGTAAAAATTATTGCAATCGACCAGTGCAAAAATGTCAGCCATTTAATCAAAGTTTGATGACTAAATATAATAATAAATTCCTTTTCTCTATCTTTGCGGAGTTATTTTAAAATCCTTAAAATCAAGAAATCAAGCAGCAATGCACACGATCATACATTTAACCGACTCATACGCTGATACAGAAAATGTTGTATTTCCTGTCACCGATATTAAAAATATTGAAACGGGTCTTTTCTCTGAACCTGAAATCAAATACATCAAAACCCAATTTAAGGAACACAAAAGGAAATTTTATTCATTTAACCGTTTAGATAATTGGGTATTTGTTGTCATCCTGGATAAGGAGAGTATTCTTTCGCAAAGGCTGGAAAACTATCGGAAGGAGGGGGCTAAGCTTCAAGCTGTTCTAAATGATAATAAACTGAATGCAGTTGTTGTTGTGGATAATGAAAACAAGCCTGAGGAGGTAATGGCTTTTACCGAAGGTCTTGCATTGAGAAATTACCAGTTCCTGAAGTACAAGAGTAAATCGGATCCGGAATCCTACAAGGATAAATTGTTTAGTCTGAATTCTATTTACTTGTTTTGCCGGGATGTTGAAGACAGGGACATTGAACAATTGAATATCATAATTGATGGTACTAACAAATGCAGGTCATTGGTAAATGAACCGGTGGCTTACCTGAATGCTGTAAAATTCGCGGAAGAGATCAGCACATTTGGTATGAATGCAGGCTGTAAAATTGAGGTACTGAACAGAAAGAAAATTGAAGCCCTTAAAATGGGTGGTATACTGGCTGTTAACAAAGGCAGTGTTGATCCACCAACATTTACCATCATGGAATGGAAACCAAATAATGCGGTAAATAAAAAGCCCTATGTATTTGTTGGGAAGGGAGTAGTTTATGATACCGGTGGAATGAACATCAAAACGGGTAACTTCATGAACGATATGAAATCCGATATGGCAGGTGGGGCTGCTGTTTCCAGTGCGGTATATGCAATTGCAAAAGCAAAGCTTCCGGTTCACGTGCTGGCTTTGATTCCGGCAACTGATAACAGGACACATGGAAACGCATATGTAAATGGGGATATCATCACCATGTACGACGGTACCAAAGTTGAAATTATTAATACCGATGCAGAAGGGAGGATGTTACTGGCTGATGCTTTAAGTTATGCGAAGAAATATGATCCTGAATTGGTAATTGATGTGGCAACACTAACAGGAAGTGCATTAAGGGCTATCGGGACACATGGTATTGTTGCAATGCAATCAAAAGCAGAATCTGAATTGAAAAAGCTTGCAAAGAGCGGGGAAACTGTTTATGAACGTTTAGTTGAGTTCCCCATGTGGAAGGAATACCGTGAAGAACTTAATTCTGATATCGCGGATATTAAACACCTTGGTGGAGTAAATGCCGGATCCATCACAGCGGCAAAATTTCTTGAACATTTTACCGATTTTCCATATATCCATCTGGATATTGCAGGTCCTGCATTTCTTGAAAAAGCCAAAAATTATTATCCCTCTGGAGGATCAGGAGTTGCAGTAAGACTTTTATTTGATTTTATAAAAAGTAAAATCATATAATCCGGATTACTGAGTTTATAATATATACCATACTAGAACAAAATAATAATGAATCAAATTAAGCCAAAAGGAATAAAAGTAGGGATTACCCATGGAGATTTTAATGGCATTAGTTATGAAATCATCATAAAAGCATTTATGGACAAGCGAATGCTGGAGTTATTTACACCGGTAATTTACGGCTCTTCCAAAATTGCATCTTATTATCGTAAAACCTTGGACCTTACCGAAATTAATTTTAACCTTGTTAAAAAGGCAGATTATGCCAATGCCAAAAGGGTAAATATTGTTAATTGCTTTAATAAAGAGATTAAGATTGAGATTGGAAAAATTTCCCCAGTCGCCGGGGAGGTTGCATTTTATGCACTGGAAAGAGCAATAGATGATTTGAAGTGGAACAAGGTAGATGTATTGGTTACAGCTCCCATAAATAAAAAGAACATTCAATCGGAGAAATTTAATTTTGCCGGCCACACGGATTACTTGGCCAGCAAATTCGATACATCTGACCACCTGATGTTCATGGTTGGTGGAGATCTGAGAATAGGAATTCTAACTGGTCATATTCCATTGAGTAAAGTTAGTGAAACCATCACCGAGGAATTGTTATTGAATAAGATCAGAGTGATGGACAAAAGCCTTCAGATGGACTTTAACATTCGAAAGCCGAAAATAGCAGTTTTAGGGCTGAATCCTCATGCAGGTGATGGAGGATTAATCGGTACGGAGGATGAAACTATCCTTAAACCAGCAATAAAAAAATTGAACGATGAAGGGATTCTCACCTTTGGACCTTACCCGGCAGATGGATTATTCGGATCAGTAAATTACAGGAATTTTGATGGTATAATGGCTATGTATCACGACCAGGGAATGTTGCCATTTAAAACTTTCGCCTTTGATACAGGAGTCAATTTTACGGCGGGACTTCCAATTATCAGGACGTCTCCTGCGCATGGTACAGCATTTGACATTGCCGGAAAAAACATTGCCTCCCCTGATTCATTCATGCAGGCAATTTACCTGGCTGTCGATCTTTATAAGAACAGAAAAGAATTTGAGGAATTGAACAAAAATCCCCTGAAACCAGAGGAAGTTGAACAATCTGAAACAGTCGTATCTGCAGAAGTCAGGAATAACATTGAAAAAAAAGAGAACCACTAGCGTTGCCACTGAAGTGAAAAGGAAGGAAATCAATTTATGCAACCCTTATCATATAGTATTAAGGAAATTCTTGAAATCGTTAACGGAGAACTGGTAAATTCTTCCGGTGTTAACACACCTATCTTTGATATTCTTATAGATTCAAGAAGACTGATCTCTTCCGAGAATTGTATTTTTATTGCACTCTCAACCAAAAAGAACGACGGGCACAAATACATTGGGGAGGTTTACAACAGGGGGATCAGAAATTTTATCATTTCAGATGTTTCATTTATACAAAAAGATGCAAATTGTATTTTGGTTGACAATACCCTGGAGGCCTTACAAAAACTTACTGCTTATCACCGTAAGAAGTTTGACATTCCTGTTATCGGAATTACTGGTAGCAACGGAAAAACGATTGTAAAAGAATGGCTCTATCAATTGCTTTCTCCTGACTATACAGTAGCCAGAAGCCCTAAAAGTTATAATTCGCAGGTGGGCGTACCTCTGTCCGTCTGGCAGCTTAGAAAAGAAAGCAGTCTTGGTATATTTGAGGCAGGTATGTCAGAGCCTGATGAAATGGCCAGGTTACAAACCATAATAAATCCAACAATCGGGATCTTTACAAACATTGGGCCTGCCCATGGTGAAAACTTTATTAGTACCCAGCAAAAAGTTGGAGAGAAGCTTAAACTTTTTACCAAGGTCAATACGCTGATCTATTCTCCTGATTTTCCTGAAATCCAGGAAACCATTATTCGTAGTCAACTTCTAGGCAATATTGATGCATTTACTTGGAGTAAAAAACAGGAGGCTGACCTGCGCATAACGAATGTGGTCAGAACGGATAATTCCTCAACTGAGATTACAGGACTTTATAAAGACAAGGAGAGCAAAATTTCCATT
This sequence comes from uncultured Bacteroidales bacterium, assembly GCA_964421215.1. Lineage (GTDB taxonomy): Bacteria > Bacteroidota > Bacteroidia > Bacteroidales > JAADJA01 > JAADJA01. Next base: position 214,914 of record CAYQWA010000001.1, read on the forward strand.
CCATTTACCGATGATGCATCAATTGAGAACAGCATTCATTGTTGGGCTGCTATGTTGCATCTTGGCTATTTTAGTGAGATCATAGCAAGAAGAATGAAAGGTTTGCAGCCTATTGCCATGCGTCTTGAGCTTAAAGAGGGAATTAACCATTGTTCCATAATCAATGACAGTTATAATTCAGATATTAATTCTTTGAATATTGCACTCGATTTTTTGAACCAGCAAAAACAGCATACAAAAAAAACAGTCATTTTATCGGATATTTTACAAAGTGGTAAAAATGAAAGTGAATTATATGGTGGAATCGCTGAACTTTTAAAACAAAAAGAAATTGACAGGATCATTGGAATTGGTCCTGCTATCAGCAAACAAGAACAGGCATTTGAAATGGAAAGCTTGTTCTATCCATCAACTTCTGAATTCCTGAAAAAATTCTCTTTTGCAGATTTTCAAAACGAAACCATATTACTAAAAGGCGCCAGAATATTTGAATTTGAGCAGATCAGTCAGTCATTGCAGCAAAAGGCACATGAAACTGTACTTGAAGTTAACCTTGATGCTCTTGTAAATAACTTAAACTACTTTAAAAAGAAAGTGAAGCAGGGGACGAAGATCATGGCTATGGTAAAAGCGTTTTCCTATGGCAGTGGTAGTTTTGAAATCGCCAATATCCTTCAGTTTCACAATATCGATTATCTGGCAGTTGCTTATGCTGACGAAGGGGTGGAACTCAGGAAGGCAGGGATTAAAACACCAATCATGGTTATGAATCCGGATGAACAAAGTTTTGATGCCATCCTTAAACATAACCTTGAGCCTGAAATTTATAATTTCAGATCCCTTAAGCTCCTGGAAGAAGCTACACGAACCAACATAATTCCGGATAATAAGCCTGTAAAGGTTCACCTAAAACTGGATACAGGAATGCATCGATTAGGATTTACAGCAGAAGAAATCGATGAACTGATTAAGCGTTTGCTGGACCTTAACCTGATCTATGTACAATCGGTGTTTTCTCACCTGGCATCAAGCGAAAACCCTGAAGATGATGAGTTTACACGCCAACAGATTAAAATTTTTGAGCAGATGGCAGAAAAGATCCGAAGCAATACGGATCATCCTATCATGATGCATATTTTAAATTCAGCCGGAATAAGCCGCTTCCCTGAGGCTCAGTTTGATATGGTAAGACTTGGCATAAGTTTATACGGAATAGCCACTTCAGGGGTTGACAACGGTAAACTGGAAAATGTAAGTACTTTAAAGTCTACCATTTCTCAAATAAAACATATCAGGAAAGGGGAAACTATAGGATACAACCGAAAGTGGAAGGCAGAAAAAGACATGAAAATCGCTATTGTCCCGGTTGGCTATGCCGATGGTTTGAATAGAAAACTAAGCAATGGAATCGGATCGGTATATATACATGGTTCCATGGTAAAGATTGTAGGAAATGTGTGTATGGATATGTGCATGGCCGATATCTCTGAAATTCAAGCTGAAGAGGGCGATGATGTAATTATTTTTGGTAAATTGCACCCCATAGAAGAGTTGGCTGAAACATTGCAAACAATACCATACGAGGTACTTACAAACATTTCAAGAAGAGTAAAAAGAGTATATTACCACGAATAGGATCTTTTATTGAATTTTGTTCTATTGATAGGTTATGGACAATAAGAAATTGAGCATAATAATTCCGGCTTATAATGAATCTCCAACAATCCTTTCAATTCTTGAGAAAGTGATCGATGTAGAATTGCTGAACGGCATGGCAAAAGAATTGGTCATTGTGGATGATTATTCTTCGGATGATACAGTAAACAAAATTAAAAGCTACCTTAATAATTACACTGATGTTGATGCAAGGATACATCATCAGAAATATAACCAGGGGAAAGGTGCTGCTATCCGGGAAGGGATTGAATTGGCCACCGGCGACTTTATCATTATTCAGGATGCAGACCTTGAATATGATCCCGAAGAATACAACCGCCTATTAAAACCTGCCATTGAAGGTGTAGCTGATGTGGTTTATGGATCCCGGTTTATCGGAGGCCACCCGCACCGCATATTGTTTTTCTGGCATTCAATTGGTAATAAGTTCCTTACCTTCATTTCCAATGTGTTCTCAGGCCTCAACCTAACCGATATGGAAACATGCTATAAATTGTTCAGGTCTGAAATTATTAAAAGCATCAAACTGAAAGAGAAACGTTTTGGGTTTGAACCTGAGGTTACAGCAAAGATTGCCAGGATTCCAGGAATAAGAATTTACGAAGTCGGGATCTCCTATTATGGCCGTACATTTTACGAAGGGAAAAAAATAGGATGGAAGGATGGTCTTCGGGCTATATGGTGCGTTTTTAAGTACAATACCTGGAGCAAATAGCCTGATATTGTTGTTGCCTGGTAAAAGGAAAGTCCTGACTATGTTGTCTGCTTATTTTTCTTTGCATTAAGGTAAAATTTTTCATTCCACCAAACCCAAAGCAAGAACATCACTACATAAAAAAATGGACGCAGGATCCAATCATGTGAAAAGTCCCAGTGTTGAGGAATATTAATAGTAACGAACACCATACTCACAATCCTGAAAATATTAACCAAATGAACCACCAACAAACCCAATGGGATAAACCATAATTTATGCTTCCAGGGTCCTGGGTATAAAAGCATCAGGAAAAACCACTGATAAAATTGTTTTAACCCGGAACAACTGAGATTTACCGCCACAAATCCGTTGTTTTCTGCATAATAGAAAACATTTCTTTTTAACGCACCTGAAATGGTTAATTCATCAAATGAAGTAACATTAACGTTTAAGACCTCCAGAACCCAATTGCTGGCAATGAAAACCTGGAAGGCAAGCCAGTTTGCAGAATTTGTGATAAATTCAACGCTAAGAATATCCCTGACAAATGTTCTCCATAATACATGGAATATGAGAAGGATGATCATAAAAATAGTAACATCCTTAAAAGCATACAAATGATACTTTTTTATTAAAGCATTTATACTGGAAATAATCTTGTTAAACATAATTTTAATCTGGATTGATCAAACAACTTATCGAGGAAGAATAAATAAATTAACAATTGGCTAAAGTATAAAAACTTTAATAACTTTGCGAGGCAAAACTAAAATTCCTGATTCAGGTTGGAACACAAAAAAAGAGTTAGACATAAGAGAAAAAGGAGAAGCATTTCTTCAAGAATTTCGCGTAGGATTAAAAAGTTGTTTCAAACTTCCTTGTTCGAAAAGTCAGCACCAAAAGAATATCGTCCATATCTCGGACCTGATGCAAGTGAAGAGGAAATAGAAGAGCATAAGCTTGAGAATACAAGGGACAGCCTTAAAAATTATTCCAAAAAAAGAAAACGTAGATTCTCATTTGATTTAGGTATTAAAAGATGGAAGCGTAAATACCAGAAAAGGAAAGAGGATAGTAAAAAGAGAAAATACAAAAACAAGATAAGACGGAAAAAGGCAAAAGCACAGAAAAAACAGCAACGTGTTGATTTTATCAGAAGGTTTATGCCCCAATATAAAAAGTCTTCCGTTATTTCCGTTGAATTTTCTCAGGATGATGCTGCCGAAGAGAAAGAAAGATCAAAATTCAAAGGTTACTTTTCTTATGTGGTAAATTCTACAATCCTTTTTTTAGTAGCCTATTTACTGGTATATATGATCTATCAGATTACAGTGCTGGTTGTTGCATCCAGATGGAATCTTGACTCTGTTCTGTTCTATTATGAACTTCAGTTCAATAATTTCTCTCCTTTATGGAACAGAATGAATATTATTATAACAACCTTTTCTGGTCCTGCTATTTGTCTTCTTATTGGAATCCTTTTCATGCGGTATTTGTCCGGGAGACCCAACCTGAAGAAATCAGTTAAGTTGTTTTTCTTATGGCTGGGAATACATGGCTATAACTTTTTCCTGGGAGCATTTGCCTCAGGTGTATCATTCGATAAAGGTTTTGGATATGTAGCGGCATGGATGTACATGAATGTATTCTGGCAGATATTTATATCCCTGATTTTCCTTTTTTTACTTGGAATGATTGGCTATTATGCAGCCCCGAAATTTTTAGATACTTCCTATTCATCTACGAGGGTAAAGCATGAAAACAAGTTTAAGTTTCTTGCTTACCTTGTCTTTCTCCCGTGGCTAATTGGCAGCCTGGTAATTTTCCTTGTGCGCGTTCCCAGCAATATGAATTATGACACTGGAAACCTGATAACACTTGTAATGGCTGTTACACCTGTACTCTTTAACAGGCATGCAAAACCTACTAAGAACTTTAAAATGGAAAAGAAACCCAATCGTTTGAATTACTGGATGATTGTTGTGTTTGCAGCCATTTATACTTTGTACAGATGGGGATTGAATAAGGGATTACTGGTCGACCTTAATTATAAATTTATATTTAACCTCGATATCACCCCTATTTAAGCCAGTTCAAAATCCATTTGTTTACGGGCAAGATCAATCCTTCGCACTTTTATTCTGATCGGATCACCTAATTTATATTCCTTTCCGAACTGAGCTCCCATAACTTTATAGTTGTCTTCATCAAGGTAATAAAAATCATCATCCAAAAACTTCAGGGATATCATGCCTTCGCATTTGTTTCCTTCCAATTCAACATAAATTCCCCATTTACTAACACCCGATATCAGGCCGTTAAATTGCTGTCCTACTTTGTCCAGCAAAAACTCAGCTTGTTTGTATTTTATTGAAGCACGTTCAGCTTCGAGTGCTTTCCTTTCCATTTCAGAGGCTTGTTTACACATATCATCATATTCTGTAGGATTTATAGAACTTTTGCCATTTAAATACATATCCAGAAGGCGATGAACCACCAGGTCAGGATACCTTCGGATGGGTGAAGTGAAATGGGTATAATATTTAAAGGCCAGGCCGTAATGCCCGATGTTTCCGGTTGAGTATTCCGCTTTGGCCATGGTACGGACTGCAATGGCTTCAATCATGTTTTCTTCGCCTTTTCCTTTAATTTGGGTAAACAAATCATTTAAGGAAGAAGAAATGGATTTTTGTGATCCGGTGTGTAAATTGTAACCCAGTTTTTTCAGGAATTCAGCAAAGGTATTTAACTTCTCAGGATTTGGCATGTCATGGATGCGGTAAACAAATGTCCTGGGCTCCTGTTTGCCACGTTTTCTTCCAATCCTCTCGGCAACCCTCCTGTTGGCAAGTAACATAAAATCCTCAATGAGTTTGTTTGACTCTTTTTGTTCTTTTATAAATGCTTCTATTGGTTTACCTTTTTCATCAAGTCTGAATTTTACCTCCTGGCTGGTAAAGGCAATGGCTCCTTTTTCAAACCTGACCTTCCGCAGTTTTGAAGCAAGGTCATGTAAAACCAACATTTCTTTATTGAACTCATCTGATTTTCCTTCAATAATGTTCTGAACTTCCTCATAATTATACCTTCGGTTCGAATTGATGACTGTTCTCCCGAACCATTCATTTACCACTTTTGCTTCTGCATTGAGCTCAAAAACAGCAGCATAACATAATTTATCTACCTCAGGCTTTAAAGAGCACAGTTCGTTCGACAATTCCTCCGGTAGCATAGGGATAACTCTGTCGACAAGATATACGGATGTACCTCGTCCATAGGCTTCTTTATCCAGGGCAGATCCATTCTTCACATAAAATGAAACATCTGCAATATGAATACCTACTTCCCAATTCCCGTTCTTTAGCTTTTTTAATGAAAGCGCATCATCAAAATCTTTTGCATCTTCAGGATCAACGGTACAGGTAAAAACCTGTCTGAAATCTTTACGATTTTTAATTTCATCGTCAATATTATGGGAAATGCTCCTTGCCTCATTTACAACATGCTTTGGGAAGCCTACCGGAAATCCTGCGTCCACAAGAATGGATTGCATTTCAACATCGTGTTCGCCTGGTTTCCCCAGTACTTCAACAATTTCACCAAACGGATTTTTTGCATGTTCCGGCCAGTCTGTGATATTGGCTACAGCTTTGTCACCATTCTTTGCGTTTTTGAGGTTTGAAACCGGGAGGAAAATATCCACCGGTATTTTGGTATCGTCAGGGATTAAAAAAGCATAATTGCCTGATAGCTCAACAATTCCAACAAACTGAGTCCGCTTGCGTCGGATGATCTCAACCACCTGTCCTTCTGTTTTTCTATCCTTCCTTTTTGGAAACAGTCTGACTTTAACGGTGTCACCATCCAGAGCCCTGTTGGTGTTGTTTGCAGAAATGAAAACATCCTCATTTAGCTCATCGGTAATAATATAAGCTTTACCTGTTTGTTTCATATCCACAGTACCGCTTACAATACTTGTACTAATACTACTGGTAATTTTAGAGGGATTTAGTTTATATTTCCCTCTTTTTATTTCAATAATGCTTTTGTTGCCTTCAAGGGTTTTTAGAATGTCCCTAACCAGTTGTTTACTTGCTTTGTCAGTTATACCCAGGGTGCTTGCCAGTTGCCTGAAATTATACCCTTTAAATGGATTTTGTACAAAAACGTTCAAAACCGTATTTGCAAATGAATTATTACTTTTCTTTCTGCCCGTTTTTTTTCGACTTCTGCCCATTTTCAGCTATTATTGATGTATTATAAAAATTTGAAATCTGTAGTTCAATCAATTGATACTTCTATTAGTAATTTATGGTAATTTGATGGTAATTTGTTGTAATTCAATAGCAATTTATTGAAATTATATTTTACCCGGTTATCATTTTGTTATCTACCACCTGTTTCGATAATTAATTCATTCAAAGGTAGAATAATTAATTGAAGATTGTTATCTTTACATTAGAATGAACCTGATAACCGATTTTGTATCACTTTTTTTCCCTGAAGTTTGTTTTGTCTGTGGAAAAAGCCTCTTTAGTAATGAGGCTATTATCTGCTCTAAGTGTTATTTACACCTTCCTGAAACGAATTTTCACGGGGAAGCAGACAATCCCGTTCACCGTGTTTTTTGGGGAAGGGTACAAATTGAATCAGCTACCGCACTTTACTATTATAAAAAAGGAGGAGCTGTGCAAAAATTAATTCATCAACTAAAATACAAGGGACATCAGGAAGTAGGAATCTATTTTGGTAAGGTGATGGGTTCAGTTCTTTTAAATGTTGATCCTTTTAAAAATGTTGATACCGTTGTTCCTATACCATTACACAGGAATAAATTAAAAAAACGGGGATATAACCAGGCCGAATTGATTGCAAAAGGTATAACTGAAGTGATGGGAAACCTATTGGATACTCAATCAGTTTATCGCGAATTTTCATCCTCTACCCAGACAAAAAAATCCAGGTTCAAAAGATGGGAAAATGTGAGTGAGATATTTAAACTTACCAATAATCACTTACTGGATAACAAACATGTTCTGCTCGTCGACGATGTTATAACGACAGGAGCTACTATGGAAGCATGTTTACAAACATTGGGTTCCGTTGAAGGAATACAATTGAGTGTTGTGGCTTTAGCATTTGCTCACCAATAAAAAACCCGGAAATATTATTACCGGGTTTTTTAACTACTTGTAAATATCAGTTCTCTCGTATGAAATTTCGAATTTTATTTATTCCATACATAAAACCGGCAAGAAAAAGAGTAATCATACCTCCGTCAAGAGGAGCACCTCCTCCAACGGGGTTACCACCGGTACCTGGGCCTCCGCCAGGATCAGGGGGTTGATCCCCCAATACCGGTATTACAAAAATGAAAAGCAAACCGGCTATCAATAAGAACAGTTTAATTGTTTTCTTCATAATTTATTCTTTCTTTTTGTTGAGATTATATACTTTTTTGGATCCATAAGTTGCTGCCATCGTAAGGAGGAGTATTATTCCTTCTCCAACAGGAGCACCACCTCCAACAGGTGTGTTACCTGAGCCAGGCCCGGATCCTCCGTTTGGGTGCGGAGGATTTTGAGCCAACAATACCATTGGTGCAATTAAAAACAACCCGGCTATAACTAAGGTTTTTATTGTTTTTTTCATCGTTGTTTTTTTAAAATTACCAGTTAATATTGACTTTTTTAGTTACCACATCCTGGGCTGACTGAACACTTATTATATAGTTTCCTTTGGCAGAACTCATATCAAGCTCAACAAAGAAAGAATTGTTCACTTCTTGTGATAAGATATTTCTTCCCATCATATCAAATACAGTAATAACTCCGGTATATTCCTTTTCTGTTTGCACAATCACTTTACCGTCTTTGGGGTAAATGATCATATTGTCCCATGCAGTAATGTCCAATGCTGGCGTATCGTCATATGAGAAGTGCAATACAAACCGCTTGCTGTTATCATCAGCTGATGCAAAGAACTTATAAGTTCCTGCTGTGAGAAGGTTAATGATTTTACCTTCTTGTTTGTCTTCAAGGAAAACAGGCAAATTATTAAAACCTTCCAGTTCAGCAAGACTTAATTCATAAACTGCTTCTTCGCCAACTTCAATATTTAATTGAATGCTCAGATTTGCCTCAACACCATGAATAGCGTTAACGGAAAGTTCATTTCCATCAGATGCTACAGTATATAGTTGTGGAGCAGCAGCAATTCCTTTGAGTTTGTAAGCATCGTATTGTCCGTCAAAGTTTAAGGTGGCCTCCGGATTTGTAATTACATAACAATTATCGGAATATCCATTGCCTGAAACTGTCAATTTCATCAATTCCAAACTTTCAGTACCCTTGTACGGATCAACACCATGCGTCCGCGAAGCATCGCTTGTAGATAATGCTGGTGTTCCTGCTGGAAATTCATCAACACGAACGAAAAAAGACTGTTGTGCAGGAATTATACCACCGGTAAGAGTTCCAACACCACCTACATAGGATAAATATTGTGTACCATCCCAAACATAAGCGGCGCCTTCCATATCGGTTTTTGTCCAACCTGCACCCTCCCATGCAACAGCCGAAGGATATGGATTACCAACCAAATTCCAACGGTCACCTGCATTTGTAACAGGTAATACAGTAGCCCCTGCATTTAAGGTTCCTGAATAGCTTGCTGTATAAGGATTTGTAAAAGTCCATGCAGAATATCCAACACCAACATTTAGAGGATCTGTTATTTCTGTGATGTCCACCCATGTCTGATTTGGTTCATCATAATATTGCAGGTAAAGTCCGAGATAGGTATTGGCTGTTGCCGCAGTAATTGGTGATGAGATAAAGTGCCAACGATCAGCTACCAAATAACGCTGAACATTTGCATTAACTCCACTGCTCTCGATCAGAGATCCTGTTCCTGTTGCATCAGATTTAATAGTTAGTGTTCCGCCGCTGTTCGTGAATGTTCCGGTTACAGTTAGTTCTCCTGTTGGATTAATATCCAATGCCGAACCTGCAGCCATGTATAAATTTAAGCATGTTGCAGTTCCGCTGATAGCCGGGAATGGTGCTTTGGCTCCACTTACATCAGGAATTTCTGCATTTAACGCTCCTGTCGGAACTCCATTATGCCAGTTACCGGCTTCATCCCAATTGCCATCTACTACACCAGTCCAGTCAGTATAAATACCAACATTTTCTTCACCAGGTGTTGGAGGTGATTGGTCGTATGTATCAGTATTTCTTTGACCACCGGTTCCATTTAGTATTCTTTGGTTTGAATGACCTGAACCATTACCACGGCCTTGTTCATCAATCTGAGGCTGTCCAGGATTTAGCAAAGCCAACAATGCAGGATCATCGGAATCACCTGTATCATATACCAGGGCATCCAATAAATCAGACAGATCTCCAGGAACTGGTGTGTCGTTAGGGAAGTCAGCACCATCACCAACGAACAATGCAACTGCATCTGCACCGTTTTGCAAACCATTGGTTGTAAAGGATGCAAGATCAACATTAGGAACTGAAGCACTACCTATTACAAAGTATCCATTTGCATCTGTAGAGTAACCATCAAGGTCAATAGCATCATTGTAAGATTGATCATCACTTCCGTTGAAAAGAACAACGACAAGTCCGGATAGATCAGTATCGCCCAATCCACCGTCATAGAGTTCGATAAATTCATTTGCATCTGTTCCTGACTGGTCGGAATCAACCTCATTGATGATAACGAAATCAGCAACCGGACAAGCCTCACATGAATTGAAACAAACAATATCCAGTGTTGTATTAGCGGAAGGAACATTTACAAAACGATTTCCCCATGAAGATGCAAGACAGGAACCGTCAAAATTTTCCCATGTTCCACCATTCTTAAATTTATACTCCTGATAAGTAGTTTCCTGGAGTGAGATGGTAACTTCCCAGAGCGTACCAGATGTATTCGTCATGGGAGTATCTCCCCAACTGTTGAAACTACCTGCTATATTAACTACACCACCTACTGTTTCATTCTTCATGTCAACTCTGAAGGTGACATCAAAACTATTTAATACACCACAATCTTCGCAAGAACCAAAACACACTTCATCCAGGCTATAATTTGATCCACCTATAATTTCAAACCGGTTGGTAGTGCCAGGAGCCTGACAACTTGCAGGAACTGACTCATCTCCACCCCAAGCATCTCCGTTGATGTATTTGAATTGGTATTCTTCACCAGAGAACAAAGAAAGTGTGGTTGTATATACGTCATCGAAATCCCCGTCTAAAAGTTCAATTCCTGCCGGGTTCCACCAGTCACTAAAACTACCTGCCATATGAACTCCAGCTCCTGAAACTGTTTCATCAGCCATGTCCACCTGGAAAGTAACGTCAACTTTTGTTCCTTCATATATGGAAATATTGTCAACATGCCATTCCCTGTAACTATCGGAAAGATAGTAATATTTGAAGGCAATAAATACAGAACTTCCGGTTATATTTGATAAGTCGACAACCAATGAGTTTGTCCAGGTTTCAGATGCAGAAGGACCGGAATAATTTAATTCAGTCCAGGAAGAACCGGATGGATCTCCAACACCTGGATAATCAGTAGAATAAAATACTTTTAAGTAGTGGTCAGCATCATCACCACTCCCCCAGTTGTACCAGGTGTCAAAGGTCATAATGACATCAGAGTAACTGGAAAAATCAATTTGAGGCAGGATGAGCCAGTCTTCTTCAGTATCTCCTGAATTGTATCCGTTCATATAGGCATAACCACCGGCGTCCCACACCCATTGTTTCGAATTTCCTGACACACTTTTTACGTAACATTCTCCCAGATCACTTGTAAAATCTTCACTATATGGAAGAGTGGTAGTAAATGGGTAAACAGTATAATTAAAAGTAGAAGAAGTGGTGACATCGGTGTCGTCATCTGTAGCTTCAACTTCATAATAAACTGTTGTACCACCAGACTGAGCTGGAATATCGGTATCTGTAGTATATGTATCACCACCGGCATTTGACATGTTAATGGTATTTACAAGACTTGCGGGTGTCGTTCCCCAATGTAACTCAACATTTGATACGGTACCATCACTATCAGTTACATCAGCTGAAACCGAGACGGTTGTTGACGAGGATATGTCAAGCGAAGGAGTTTGTGTAATACCAGAAATTAAAGGTGCGTTATTTCCACTACCTACTTGAGTAATTGTAATATTGTCCAAATAAATTCCTTCATCATTGGAAGTAAGACCGTTAAATTGGAAAGAAATATCTAATGTTGAATTTCCAGTTAAAGGAATTGAAGAAGTAATGAATGATTGAAAAGTATTTCCTACTCCTGCACCGTTGCCATCAACAAGTGCTGGTAGTTCTTGCCCAACATCTCCATTTCCATCAAAATCAAGGTCCAACGCAGCAGGTTCGTTGTATAAATCTCCACCATTAGGGACATGTTGAACCGACATTAGATTCTGATAGCCTCCTCCATCTACTGAATATGTAATTAACAGTTCATCAGTACTATCCCAATCGTTTGTATTGGGTGTTAAGAAATCAATTGAAAATGTAAATGAAGTTGCACCAACTATACTAATTTGGTCTAATGTAAGAGATGGATTTCCACTAATATCTTCAGCAGCCCAGAAATACGTGCTGTTACCTCCAATATTGGGATTAACCCTATTAAAGACATCAGTAGAACCAGAACCAAAAGTTGTTGATGGTGTGTAACCAACATCAACAGCCTCAAAATCAATTATTGTCTGTCCCATAGAGTTAGGGACAACAAAGCTACATGCAATCATTACAATGATTGCGAAGAATAAAGTTCTTTTCATTGTTGGAATGTTTTAATTATACTTGTAATATTTGGTTGCTAAATAACAAATCGCTTCTTAACTTTATAGTTAAGCCTTTATTAAATCCGAATCTTTAATGGTCTGAAAAATGGGGAAACAAATATAGGAAAAAACTTTTTGGTTCTGAGGTAAATGTATAATTTGTTGATAACTTGTAAAGACTCTATGTATGGGGTCATTATCTAGGGTGTAATTACTTTAAGATAATGTTAACTTTTCCAGGCATTTAATAAAGTACTTTAACTACTTTAGGCACTTTAAGTACTCTAGTGTCAAATCAACATTGTTTTGACGGGATATTGGAAAAATGATATCCCGCACCTACGGCGCGGATTCTAATTACCTTTCAATATTCTACCCATATCATGCACCTGACGGCGCAGTATTATCCTTAATCCAACTCCTGCTTGGCTCCGTTAGGAGCTAAATATGGGTAGGTTTGAAGAGTCGAAACGATGGTGTGCCATAGGTACACTATTTTTCAATAATAAATGATTACAGATCTGTCGCTTAATAATTTCGATCCGTCCGACCGCTTTAAGCGGTCAGACGGTTTGGAATACCTTAAATACCTTAAATTCTTTGGCCACCTCTTGCCAACCTACTTCCTTCCAAAATCAGCCGGGATCTCCCCCCAGTATTCGGTTTCCCATTTCAGGATCTTATTCTGATAGGAATTATTATTTAACCAAAACAATGCACGCTCAACGAGCTGAAAGAGTTTGTCATTTTTTCGGGTTCGTTTAAGTTTTGTATTCACCTTTTTTTTCCTTACCCAACTCATGGCAGTTCTTGAGTCGGAATAGATTGGAATGTTGCTGTTTTTTTGTTTTAGATAAGCCAGCCCGTGAACGAGAGCCAGGAACTCACCGATATTAACTGTTCCTTCCGGAAAGGGTCCCAGTCGGAACCGTTCCCTTCCTGAACCGGTAAAAACGCCCCTGTATTCCATTATTCCGGGATTTCCGCTGCAGGCAGCATCCACCGACAAACTTTCTGCAATGGGATCTCCAATACGGGCCCTGTCTTCTGCAGAGAAATTCAATTTACGTTCATCAAAACCAATATAGTATTCCCAACCGTCTTTGCTGGCCTTTAGAGCAAGTTCTTTATCCTTAAATGATTTATAGACAGCCTGAGGGTAATCGCTAATTTGCTTTTTGCATTCCTCCCAGGATTCATACATTCCAGGGATATGTCCTTTCCAGACTACATAATATTTTTTGGCTTTTTTTTTCATATAAAAAATGCCTTACGGGATAACCCCATAAAGCATACAATTAATATTTATGTAAGGTATTACTTCGCTTTTCGGAATGCAACTGTCTTTTTCACGGCATAAACTGACCCTATGGCCATCATGATGATCAATCCCCCGTCGAGCGGGGCACCACCACCAACAGGCGTATTACCACTTCCGGGTCCGCTTCCTCCATTTGGATGTGGAGGATTTTGAGACATTAACAAAACCGGTAAAAAACTAAAGCTGATAACCAATACCAGTGTTTTAATCAATTTCTTCATTGCTTCGAAAATCATATATTCTTTTAATACCGTAAGCAGCTCCAAGTGTAGCTATAATTATTAATCCTCCTCCAATGGGACTTCCTCCGCCAACTGGATTTCCTCCAGTGCCAGGACCTCCACCCGGATCCGGTGGTTGATCTGCAAATACATTGGGCATAAATAGAGGGCTAAACGACACGACTAATGAAGATAGCACAATAATAAAAAATTTCCTCATATCACACAATTTAAATCCTTAATATTTACAACCTAATCGGTAATAATTAGCTATAATTACCGACAAATATAATTGGTTTCATAAAGAAAAACAAATTTGCAGTAACTTTTTTCCAAATCTGGAAAAATCGGAAAATGATTAATTCCTATTGGTATGAATTGGCACTTCATAATTTGGATAGTATAACTTATTTATTTGTAGGCAAATATATTAATGGGTACTTTTGTAACAGTTTTACAAATATCAGCGGAAAAAATAATAAACATGAGCAAAGAAAGATCATCAGGGTTCAATAAGGGAAAATCCCGGCCGGGTTATAAATCCGGGAAGGATAATAAACGAAATCCCAACTTTCGAAAAAAGAGATCTGCAGAACCTGAATTAATCCGTTTGAATAAATACATTGCCAATGCAGGCATCTGCTCAAGGAGAGAGGCCGATAAACTTATCGAATCGGGAATAATTAAGGTAAATGGAAAGGTAGTAACAGATCTGGGAACCAAAATATCTCCACTGGATACTGTAAAATACGATAACCAAACCCTGAAAATTGAAAAGAAACAATACGTACTGTTAAATAAGCCTAAAGGATATTTAACCACAACAGATGATCCCTTCGACCGCAAGACTATAATGAGTTTGATTAAGAATGCATCCAGGGAACGGATTTACCCGGTAGGTCGACTTGATAAGGATACAACAGGATTGCTTCTTCTTACAAATGACGGAGACCTGGCCAAAAAATTAACCCACCCCAAACACAAAGTGAATAAATTATATCATGTGGTCCTCGATAAGTCTTTAACTAAAAACGATTTTAGTAAAATTGTTAATGGTATTGTACTTGATGACGGACCAATTAAGGTTGATAAATTGGCCTATGTGAATGATTCGGCATCCAAAAAAGAAGTAGGTATAGAATTGCACTCTGGTAGAAACAGAATTATTCGAAGGATCTTTGAATCATTGAATTACAGGGTTGTGAAACTCGATAGGGTTGCATTTGCCACGTTAACCAAAAAAGATATTCCAAGGGGTAAATGGCGTCATCTGACCGAAAAAGAGATCAACTTTTTGAGAATGCTATAAATCTAAAATTGAGAATAGAGCAATTAGAACAGAAGTTCTGACCTTTTCAATCTTCAAAACACTATTTATAATGGGCCAATCCTGGTTCAATCTTCTTAAAGGAAAATTATAATTCTCCTCAACGTATGGCGACTGGCTACGGTATGAATAATAAAGCTAGTTGTTTATTTTATAATTTTTTACCGGTAAAATTTTTTTAGTAAGGAAAAATTGTTACCTTGCACCCATCAATCTAAGCTAATAGAGGTAATTACAACACTTTTAACATTTTTGGCATCAATCAGTCAGGAACACTACAGGGTTAAAGGTGAACGCAGTCAAGGTAAATAAAGGTAAAAATTAGGTTCTTTTGAACCTGCATGTGCATTTCAATGCTTAGCATAATCAATGAATCTGTATGTCGCTTACTAATTCAGAAAAAGAGCGTCTTGATAGGGTAAAAAACGAAGAGGGTTTAGACCACCTGGAATCCGGACAAAATGCCAGCCGACCTGATAAAAAACTTTTATTGGGTACTGTGCAATTCTACGAGGATATCCTGGAGTCTATGCAATCGACCTTTGTTGCGGTTTTTAATAAATCCTGCAAGTTCATTGAGGTTTGGGGCAATACAGGTTTGAAGGACACATATGGTCTGAATCCTCTGGATTATAAAGGCAAACTGATTGCTGATGTCTTTGATGATTCCGTTTCTTCCAGCCTGAAAAACAGCATACAACAGATATTTTCCGATGGAACAAAGCAAAAGATAAAAGGACAATACAATTTCCCGAAAGGTAATTTTTGGATCGAGGCTTCATTGACCCCGCTAAAAGGAAGTGATGACAAAACAACTGCTGTTGTTGGATATTTTCAAAATGTTACTGACATCTTGCAGAAGGAGCTTGAACTGGAACAACATAGAGAAAAGTATAAAAACTTCTTTGAACAGGCCCCTGATGGAATAATATTCGTTAACCATAAAGGAATAATTACTTCCATAAACCAGTCGATGCAAAACACTTCGGGATACCGGTCCGACCTTTTCATTGGCTTAAAACTTACACGCATACCTTTTTTACAAAATGAAGACATTCCCAGGTTCCAGGCCCTTATCAATTCCATATTTGAAAGCGCTCATCCTGTAAGTTTTGAGTTTGAGTGGAAAAATGCAGCCGGATTAAAGTTGTGGAGTGAAGTCCAGACTAATTTCGTCACAAAATCAGGGAAAGTCACCGGAGCCCAGATCATATTCAATGATATTACCGAGAAAAAACTAATAGAAAAGGACCTGCTCAAAAGTAAACAGGCTTACAAAGTGATCATTGAAAATGCCCATGAAGCCATCTTCGTTCTTCAGGACAACTTTGTAAAATTCTGCAACTTACATTTGCTTGATCTTGTTGGATTTAGCATGGACCAATTGCTGAAAACTGACTTTTCGGAACTGGTTTATGGTAGTGACCTTGAGCAGTTCCGGAGGTTTATTAAGGAATCCCTGTCAGGAAAAACCCGCAAGGGATATTATAATTTCAGGTTTTCTGACAGCAGCGAAAACCTGAAGTGGATTAAATCAAAGGCAGTCCTTATTGATTGGGACGGAAAGCCGGCTTTATTGTTTTTTGCAAGTGATATTACCGATAAAAAACTCTCGGAAGAAAAAGAGAAAAAACACCTGGAAAGCATTGAATTTATTTCTGAAAAAGCCATTGAATTCGGAGAGGTAACCGGGGATTATAATGTGTATCGGTTCATAGGTGAGAAGATTAATGAAATTGTCGATAACGTCGCTGTATTGCTGGTTTCCTATGATTCGCTTATGAATCGTTCAAACATTGAACACATAATTGCACCTGCCGGAATTGCTGAAACTTTGAATTCAATCATTGAATCCAACTTTGGAGAGTTTTCAAAAAAGTTCAATCACGACCTTTTAAAAAATATTTCATACGGTTCTCTTCTCAAATACAATGATGGACTTTTTGAATTCGGATACAACGTTTTCCCCAAGATTGCTTTAACTCAAATACAGCAGGACCTTGATGTTGGTGGAATCTACCTCATTGGCCTTGCGTTTGAAAATACTGTTTACGGCACGGTTTTGATATTCCTTCCTGAAGGAAAGAACATCACAAATCCTGAAGCCATAGAAACCATCGCTAAACTTGGGTCGGTTGCCTTGCACAGAAAAAGTTCCTGGGATTCACTGACCAGAAAAAAAGATAAATTTCATAAGATCTTCGAATCCTACCAGGATGTGTATTTTAAGGCGGATGTAGATGGTATTCTTTCGGAGATCAGCCCTTCGGTACTCCAGGTTTGCGGGTACAAACCTGAAGAGGTAGTGGGAAAACCCATTCTTGATTTCTTCCCTGAAAAATCAACATTAAGGACCTTTGCAAAAACATTGCTTGAAAAAGAATCCATCACCGATAAAGACATTCAACTGGTTAAAAAGAATGGGGAAATAGCCATGGCATCCCTCAATGCCAGAATACTTAAAAACAAAAAAGGCATTACCATTGGATCCGAAGGATTTTTAAGGGACATCACAGAAAGGAAGAGAATAGAAAAGAAATTCCTTAAAAGTGAGGAAAAATTCAGGACCCTTGCAAACTTCACCTATGACTGGGAGTACTGGGTTTCACCGGATGACAAAATTCTATATACTTCTCCCAGTTGCGAACGTATAACCGGATATACACCTGAGGATTTTACAAAGAATCCTAATCTGCCCCTTGACATAACCCATGAAGAAGATTATACGAAATACAAACAACATATTGATTTCGAGGAGAAGAACAATAAAAATGAAGTGCTGACTTTTGACTTTCGTATAAGAACAAAAAACAACGAAGTAAAGTGGATAAGCCATGTATGCCGTGAAGTTTATAATGAAGAAGGAGAAACACTGGGTCGCCGGATCAGTAACAGGGACATAACCGACAGAAAGATTGCCGAACAGGAGTTAAGAAACAGTGAAGAAAGGTTTAAAACCCTGTTTTATGAATCACCGGATGCAGTTTTTGTTGAGAATTATGAAGGGTATATTCTGGATGTAAATCCTGCCGCTTGCAGCCTTCTGAGGATGAAAAAGGATGAAATAGTAGGGAGGAATATTATTGAACTGGTCCCGCCGGAAAATGAAAGCTTTATTAAAGGTGATTTCCCCAAATGGATGACAGGTAACCTTACTAATTACCGTGGACTGGCCAAAGCTTCTGATGGTAGAAATATTCACGTTGAAGTTCACAGTAGCAAAATAAATTTTAGTGGTCAAAAAGCATTTCTTTTCATTGTTCGTGACATTACAAAGATCATTCATAAAGAAAACCTGCTTCGTCAATCCGCTGAAAAAGCCGAAGAAGCTGATATGCTCAAATCTGCATTCCTGGCAAACGTTTCGCATGAGATCCGGACCCCAATGAATGCAATAATCGGATTTTCTGAAATCCTTACCAATCCTGATTTGAAACAGGAGGAGAGGGAAGAGTTCATCAATTACATTACACAGGGTAGCAACACACTGATGAACCTTATTGAAGACATTATTGATATTACTAAGATTGAAGCCGGCCAGATAAAGATAAATTTCAGTGAATGTAATGTTGACAAACTCCTTGATGAGCTTTATGCTACCTTCCTGAAAATGAAAAATAAGAATGGAAGGGCTGATGTGGAACTCCGAATGAATAAACCAATGATTGACAAAGATTTTGTGATCTCCACTGATCCAAACCGCATTCGTCAAATTTTGTCTAACCTTTTGGGAAATGCCATTAAGTTCACCAAAGAAGGATTTATCGAGTTCGGATTTAACCTGCCAGGTGAAAACAGCATCACGTTTTATGTAAAAGATTCCGGAATTGGTATACCAGAGGATAAACAGGAAGTAATCTTCGAACGGTTTGGTCAGGTAGATGATGATAAGCGCAACGAACACAAGGGAACCGGGCTTGGGTTATCCATATCTAAAAAGCTGGCTGAACTGCTCGGTGGAACACTGGATGTAGAATCAACTCTTGGTGAGGGTTCTAATTTTATTTTATCATTACCCCTTAAGAAAGACTTTACGCCTGATGCAGCAGAAATTGCTAAACCCGTAAGGGAAGGCCACAACTGGAGTGACAAATTATTCCTGATTGCAGAAGATTCCATTTTAAATTATACTTTCCTCGAGGCTCTTTTCCAGAAAACTAAAGTGAAACTATTGTGGGCTAAAGACGGGAAGGAAGCCGTTGACATGTGTCGGGAAAATGAAAACATCGACATAGTTCTGATGGACATAAAAATGCCTGTTTTAAGTGGCCTTGAAGCAATTGCTGAAATTAAAAAATTCAAAGCAGACCTTCCCATCATCGTTCAAACTGCTTATGCAATGCCTGAAGACCGTGACAGAAGTTTTGAAGCCGGCGGGGATGACCACCTTACCAAACCTATAAACCCGGAAGAATTGTTTACCACCATCTCAAAATACCTGAATTAATTCCTCTTTGTAATTAATAATGTTCTAATTATTCCATGGCAATTCTTATTTTTGAAAGAAATTCCATTCGCATGAAAGTTTTTAAACAACATAGTATTTGGTTTGTAATTATTAGCATAGCAATGGTTGCTGTGTTTACTATCCCGAAAATAAAACATCAGCCAGAACAATTGCCCAACGACTGGTTTTTTGCCCAAAGGGCATACCCAGCAGGGCAAATTAACCATGAAGTTTATATGCAGACCTTAAAGCAGGTTTCTGAAATGAAACAATCTGCAACTGATGATAAGGTGTGGACTTTTGCAGGACCACTAAACACGGGTGGACGATTAAGCGATGTTGAATTTCATCCGGATGATTCCGTAGTTTATTTGGGTGCAGCTTCCGGAGGTGTTTTTAAAATATACCTTGACGGAACTAATTATGAAGCTGTGTTCGATGATGCATTAAGCATGTCAGTAGGCGACATTGCCATCGCTCCATCGAACAGTGCTGTTATTTACGTTGGTACAGGTGAGGCAAATTGTGGGGGAGGTTCACAAACCTATGACGGGGTTGGCGTTTATAAATCCGTAAACGGAGGTGAAACCTGGGAGCACATGGGACTCGAGGAAAGCAGGAATGTGGGCCGCATTGCAGTTCATCCTGAAAATCCGGACATTGCCTATGTTGCAGCAATGGGAAATTTGTTTGGTGACAGCCCTGAAAGAGGAATTTATAAAACATCAGATGGTGGATTGAACTGGGAAAATGTTTTATACGTTTCCGACTCAACCGGAGGAATTGATGTAGTTCTAAATCCCGAATCTCCTGATATTGTTTATGCTGCAATGTGGGAAAGGGTTCGTAGACCTAACAGAAGAAGTTATGGTGGACCAACATGTGGAATCTATAAATCAACAAACGGAGGAGTAAACTGGGAAGAATTATCACAAGGTTTACCTTCTCCATCAAATAATGTGGGTCGGATAGGGCTTGATATTTGTAATTCTGATCCAAATGTCCTTTATGCGATCTATGCAGATGAAGTTGGTTATTTCGAAGGTGTGTATAAAACGGATAACCATGGAATTTCCTGGACACAAACCAATGATGCTTCTCTCAGTAACTGTTTTTATTCTTATGGATGGTGGTTCGGGCGGATTGAAGTTGACCCCGTTGATCCTGATATAGCCTATGTTATTGGTTTTGATCTATATAAAACTTCAAATGGTGGGAATTCATGGTCGCACATTTCAAATGGTGTACATGTTGACCAGCACGGAGTGGCAATTGATCCAATGAACAACAACAGGGTGTTTTTAGGCAATGATGGTGGATATTATATTTCTGAAAACGGAGGAAACTCCTGGGACTGGATCAATATATTGCCCATCACCCAGTTTTATACCTGTGAGATTGATGAACAATACCCCGAACGACTTTATGGTGGAACCCAGGACAATGGAACAAACCGTACAATGTCAGGTGGACTTGATGACTGGGAATTTATTTATGGAGGTGACGGATTTTATGTACTTGTTGATCCGGAAGATAATGACTATGTATATGCTGAATACCAGTATGGGAACCTTGCCAGGTCAACAAATGGAGGGAGTTCTTTTAACTGGGCTATGAATGGGATCAGCTCCGATGACCGGAAAAACTGGAATACACCAGTTGTATTTGATCCAACAAATCCGGAAATTCTTTATTATGGTGCAAACAGACTGTACAAATCCACCAACAGGGCAGTAAACTGGTCAGCAATCAGTACAGATCTGACCAATGGCCCTGGTATAAACCTGACCTATGGTACGATTACTACAATTTCTGTTTCCCCGGTTAATCCTGAGATTATTTATGTAGGCACTGATGATGGAAATGTTTGGGTTAGCGCTCCCAACGGAATGGGTTGGGAATACATCTCTATGGAATTGCCGGACCGCTGGGTGTCAAGAGTTGCAGCAGATCCCTGGGATGAAGATGTGGTGTATGTTACTTTTTCAGGGTACAGGTGGGATGAGTTTTTACCGCATATTTTCAGATCAGAAGATAAGGGAGTAACCTGGCAGGATATTTCATCTGACCTTCCTGAATCTCCATTGAACGATATTATTATTGACCAGGAAGATAATCAGACACTTTATGTCGCTTCTGATGTGGGGGTATTTGTAACAAAGAATCTTGGCGAAAGCTGGAATATCATGGGAACAAATCTGCCAATGGTTCCTGTTTGTGACCTGGATATTCATAACGGAACACGAAAACTGCTGGCTGCCACCTACGGCAGATCAATGTATACCTATGACCTGTACCAGGATACACTATCTACCAGCATTTATGATCCTGTAGCTTTAGGTAAGGTTGATGTGGAAGTATTTCCAAATCCTGTGAATGCTAACTCTTACGTCCGGATTACAACAAACCAACCGGAAAAAGCCTTTGTTTTTATTTCTGACCTTGCAGGCAACCGTATTACTGATCTTTATCAGGGAGTTCTTGTTAAAGGCCAAAACAGGCTGGCATTAAAGCCGGCAATTGATTTAAACCTGAAATCCGGAATTTATTTTATAACGGTAATTATCGGGAAAGGAAATAGTACGGGAAAGTTTATTTTACTACCTGCTAATTAAGTCATAAACATACTGACAGGCTTTAATTCAATGTTCTTGCCTTCTTTTTCACAAAAAGGACAGCAATCCATTTGTTCTGAAAACACATATCCACACTCCTCGCACTTGAAGCGTTCTTCTTTATAGAGATGCAGTTTACGGTGCTGAGAGCTTAAGAGGAAAGCAAGACCTAAAACAGGGGTTAGGAAAAGGCTGAGAAGAAATAACCTGCGCTGGCCGATCTCCCTTCTGTTTCCCAATAAGGAAAAGAGGTAAACAAGAACAACATATACCAGAATCAGCAGTATTAAAACTATGTACTTTGTTTCCATTAATTAAACTTTTGCTACCCGTAAATCTCTTTAATTGACTGCAAAGATACTATTTATAATATCAATATACATGTTTTGAAAAGATCAAATGAAATTGTACCGGTAACTGCAAGGACAAGATGAAATCAGGAGTTCGTAAACAATGCTGCAGTGATCGAGTCAGTAAATAATTTGCCCTGTTTTGAAAGGGTATAAGTTGAATTCTTTTTAATTACATCTCCTGATCTTAAATATTTTTGTATGATTTTCAGAAAATGAGAGGAATATTTATTACTGAAACTGGATTCAATATATTCCTCGTCAACTCCCCACATGGTTCTCAGGGATACCATAATGTACTCGTTGAATTTTTGATTCGTAGTAAGGATTTCTTTTTCATTTACCGGTGAACCATCCATAATCCCATGAATATACTTCATAACATTGGAAACATTCCATTGCCGGGATTGTCCGTCATAAGAATGTGCAGACGGACCGAGCCCCAGGTAATGACCGCCCTTCCAATAGTTTGTATTGTGTTTAGCGAAATGTGGCTCTATGCAAAAATTGGATGTTTCGTAATGTGTGTATCCGTTCTCCTCTACAAATTTCATTAATTGTTTGAAGTGGTCTGCGATTTTTCCATCTTCCACAGGTTTGACCTTCCCTTTCTGAATAAAAAGATCAAGTGGCGTTTTAGGCTCAACAGTCAGGCCGTATGCTGACAGGTGCGGTATTTTCAGGTTAACAAAGGTATCAAGGTTTTTCTTCCAGCCCTTATCGGATAAGGTGGGAATTCCCAAGATAAGGTCTATGCTAAGGTTTTCAAATCCATTATCCTTTGCCTTTTCAATAACTTGAATAGCTTGTAACGAAGAATGAATCCTGTTCAGAAACTGCAAATCTTCGTCATGAAATGACTGTACACCAATGCTTAACCTGTTTATTGGTGTTGATCTTAATATTTCTAAATATCCATCGTCGATGTCATCGGGATTCGCTTCCAGGGTAATTTCGGCATTGTTTTTAAGATGATAGTTTTTTTCAATCGCATCAAAAATGATTTTCAATTCTTCAGCCCTTAGCAAAGAGGGTGTACCTCCACCGAAATACACACTATCTAATGATTCACTTTTCAAATATCCTTTTCTGATGGCCAATTCTTTCACCAGAGCTTCAATAAACTCAGTTTTATGCTTTATTGAGGCCATTGAATAGAAATTACAATAATGGCATTTCTGCTTACAAAATGGGATATGGAGATAAAGGCCGGCCAAGACAATTAAATTATTTCCGAAGCATGATGCGGAAGGTTGTCCCTTTATTAAGGGTGGAGTTTTTTACAAAGATCTTTCCTTTGTGGTAATCTTTTACGATTCTTTTCGCCAGGGATAGCCCCAGACCCCAGCCACGTTTTTTACTGGTATAGCCCGGATTAAAAATGGTTTTGAACTTTGATTTGGGAATCCCTTTTCCGTTGTCTGAAATATCGATGAGCACAACGCTTTCTTCTTCACGGATATCAATTTCGACATTGCCGTCACCGCCAACTGCATCAATGGCATTTTTACTCAGGTTTTCTATCACCCATTCAAATAAATGGAGGTTAATGGGGGCAAATATTTCAGTTTCTTCCGCTTTAAGGATGTTATACTTCATCTTTTTGGATGCCCGGGATTTAATATAATTGACCGAATCATAAACAACACGTACGATGTTTTCTTTCTTTAGCCGGGGTTCGGATCCAATCTTAGAAAAGCGGTCGGTAATCTTTTGAAGCCGTACAACATCTTTGTCCAGTTCTGTAAGGGCTTCCCCTTCAACTCCTTCCATTCGTAAAAGCTCGATCCAGGCTATCATAGACGAAAGTGGTGTTCCAAGCTGATGTGCCGTTTCCTTGGCAAGTCCCACCCAAACCTGTTTTTGTTCGGTATTTCTGGCTGTGCTGAAAAGGATGTATGAAATCAACAAAAAGACAGCAATTACACTCAGCTGAAAATACGGAAACACAATGAGCATGGTCAACAATTCGGAATCCTGGTAATAAATATATCGCTTTCCCTGGTCTGCAAGTTCTACTTCGATGGGATCATTGTCTCCTGCCATCTGGGCCAGGATTTCCATTAAGTAGGTGGTATCACTTGCTTTTTCCATATCAAGCTTTCCAAATTCAAGAACCTTAGTTTTGGTGCTGTCGGTAATGATAACAGGAACTGAAGCGGCATTAATAACAATTTCAGAGAAAAAGGAACTGATAAGGTCATCAAGTACAATTCGAAGTTCATTGAACAGTTTAGACTCTTTGTAAAAGAGGTAGTCGAATTTATTCTCTTCAATGGTGATTTTTACTGGAGAATATTCCATAAATTCAGCCCTGAGATCACCCCGGAGGTATTCGACAGTATCCGGGTCAAAATCAATATTGGTGGTGTTTTTTATCTTTCCCCTGGCATCGGTTAAAATGACCGGTATGGTTGTGTTTTCATGAACGATTTTAAGAAAATAGTTCAGCACTTCGGAATCATCAGAAATGGTAACTATCCTGAAAGCATCAGCTAGTTGTTCGGCCTTTTTTCGTTCTTCTTCCTTCAATTGTTTGAAAAACTCATCAGTGTAATTTACCAGCTCTGCTTTTTGGTGAATGGCATCTGCCCATATCTGTATGTTATTCCTTTCTTCCCTGGCAATCTGCCTCACAAGGATTTGAGTATACCAGAGTGATACGGTTACGATGAGCACGGCCAGGCCGAACAATATCCATTTCCAGCGCTTCTTTTTTGTATAGATGTTCAACGAAAGTCAGTTTAAATTTTAGAAATAACGATAAAACGGGCTAATTATTCCTGCTTTTTAAATTATGGTGTAAGCAAAAATAATGATTTCATAAAAACCGGAGCTGTTGAATTCATATTATGAATGGATTAAATTTGCATCTGGTAAAAAAAGCAACTATGAAAGTTATAAAAGAATTCAAGGAATTTGCCATCAAAGGAAATATGTTTGATATGGCCATTGGTATCATTATCGGTACAGCATTTAACAAATTGGTTTCATCTCTTGTGAAGGACATTATAATGCCTCCATTTGGTTATATTCTGGGAAGGTTGAGTTTTAGTGATATGAAATACATTATGCAACCGGAAAAAATGGATGAATCCGGAGAGGCTGTTCAAAACGCTGTTTCTATAAACTACGGTACTTTTATCGAACTGTCCATTGATTTCATGCTGATCACGTTAACAATATTTTTTGTTATCAAAATGTTCAATCTCTTGCGTCGAAAGGCTGAAGATGTAACGGAAAAATCGGTTCCAACACCCAGGGATATCGAGCTGTTAGCTGAGATCCGGGATATATTAAAGACTAAGTAATTTTCGAGTGTTACTATCGAGCATACTACTCAGTAATCCCTAACAGGTTAAATATAAAAGAATACTCTAAGGCTGTTTCCTTGTACCTTTCGAATCTTCCGGATGCTCCTCCATGTCCGTAATCCATTTGTGTAAACAGAAGAAGCATATTGTCGTCTGTTTTTTTCTCACGCAGTTTCGCAACCCATTTGGCAGGTTCCCAATACTGTACCTGCGAATCATGTAATCCAGTGGTGATGAGCATAGCAGGATAAGCTTTTGCTTCCACCTGGTCGTAGGGCGAATAAGATAGGATATAGTCGTAGTATTCTTTGTCGTTTGGATTTCCCCATTCATCATACTCCCCGGTGGTAAGAGGAATACTTTCATCAAGCATGGTTGTGATCACATCAACGAAAGGTACTGCAGCAATAATCCCGTTATATAGTTCAGGGGCCATGTTACTGACTGCTCCCATTAATAATCCACCTGCGCTTCCTCCCATCGCAAAACAATAGTCCTGGCTTGTGTATTTTTCATTGATAAGGTACTCTGTGCATGCAATGAAATCGGTAAATGTGTTTTTCTTGTTAAAGAGTTTGCCGTCTTCATACCAATGCCTTCCGAGTTCCTGCCCGCCGCGGATATGAGCAATTGCATAAACAAAACCCCTGTCAAGCAAGCTCAACCTGATGGAGTTAAAATAAGGATTTGAACTGTTGCCATAGGCTCCGTAACCAACAATAAGAAGTGGATTTTCCCCGTTTTTCTCCAGTCCTTTTTTATACACCAGCGACATGGGTATTTCCTTCCCGTCCTTTGCAGTAGCAAAAAGACGTTCAGAAATATAATCCGAAGAATTAAACTCTCCCAGAACCTCTTCCTGCTTTTTCAAAAGACGGTCTTTGGTTTTCATGTTATAATCATAAACTGTGCGGGGTGTTGTTAATGAGGAATAAGTAAACCTGAGAAAATCAGATTCAAATTCCGGATTTGCTGAGAAGTAGGCCATGTAAGTGGGGTCATCAAACTCAAGGTAGTAATCTTCATTGTTTGTAAAATCAAAAATACGAATCTGGTCCAGCCCTTTTGTCTTTTCACGCACCGCAAGAAAACCACTGAAGATCTCGATCCCTTGAAGTAAAACATCCTCACGGTGAGGTATAACTTCAGTCCAGGACTCTTTCCCGGTTGTTGTAACCTGGGTTTCCATCAAACGGAAATTTCGTGCTTCATAATTTGTCCTGATATAAAACTTATCCTTGTAGTGATCAATAAAATAGATCATATCACTTTCCCTTGGATGAAAGATTTGAAATTCTTCTTCAGGATTATTTGCATCCAGGTAACGGAACTCGGTGGATAAGGTACTGAATGATCCAATAAATAAATATTGCTTCGATTTTGTTTTATAGATGAATGTTGTATAGGTAGGATCACTTTCATGGTGTACCAGTTTATCATTTTTAATTGATGAACCGAGTGAATGCCTGAAGATCTTGTCCGGCCGCAAGGTTTCGTCCTTTGTAGCATAATAAAAGGTTTTATTATCGTTCGCCCAGGTAACGCTTCCGGAGGTGTTGCTGATTTTATCTTCAAAAAGTTCTCCGGTCTCAAGATTCTTCACATAAACGGTATATTTTCTCCGGCTAACGGTGTCCACACTAAATGCAATCAGTTTATTATTTGAACTGACTTCCCAGGATCCTACATTAAAATAGCTGTATCCCTCAGCCATTTCATTAACGTTCAACATGATCTCTTCTGTATTGTCCAGCGAACCATTCTTACGGCAGTAAATGGGATACTCTTTGCCCTCTTCATATCGGGTATAGTAAAAATAACCATTTAATAGATAAGGAACCGACATGTCGGTTTGTTTGATGCGTCCTACAATTTCGTCAAAGATCTTTTCCTGGAAGGCCTCGGTGTGTTGGAGAATGTTTTTGGTGTATTCATTTTCTGCCTCAAGATAGGAAATTACTTCCGGGTTTTCTCTTTCATTTAGCCAGAAATAATTGTCGGTTCGGGAATGGTTATGAAGAGTAAGTTCTTTAGGTATTTTTTTAGCGGTAGGAGCCTTCATTTGAGTTTGTGTATTGTTTTGGCAGGAAGCAAGGATCATGCTAACGACTGCAATTGCAGTCAACTGGATAAAAGGGGTAAAGTTTTTCATGGATTGTATGAATTATGTTATGAAACATGCTATGTTGCAAATGTGTAATGGATGTTAAAAGTAAAACATCACTCCGGCACTTGGCATTATGGGTAGCTGGTAAATTTTATCACCTGACAGTCTGTCCGTATAAAAGATGTTATCCCGGTTATACATATTGGTAACACTGGCATTGGTTTCCACCTTTGTATATCTTCCCATAATAAATGTTTTTTTGACCCCGATGTCAAGACGATGATACGGAGATAACCTGCCGGTATTAATATCAGCATATAATATTCCAAGGTTTTCATTCTCTGTGGAGTAATCTGTATAAATGCCATTGCTAAATGGAAGCAATCCGTAGTAACCCTGAGTAAGGGTGAAAGGAAATCCGGAACCAAAATTCCAGCGGGCATTAAATTCCCAATCGCGCTTATCACCAAAAATGTATGTGGCTACCAGGTTAACATTGTGTCTTCTGTCATAATGAGGATTGTACTCCTGAACTACCTGATCGATATCTTCATATTTTCTGACCACGTAACCCAGGGAATAAACAGCCCAGAAATAGACACGCTGTGTTTCGTATTTCAAAGTGATGTCTGCACCGGTTGCATACCCCTGTTCAATAATAAAATCCTTTTTCAAAAGATCGGGTTCATCAAAATTTGTCTCATTGTCCTGGTAGAGTTTATTCCTGTTGAGGTTGGTCAACTGTGAGAAATTTTTGAAATATCCTTCCAGGTTCATAGTAACATTTGAATTGACATCGTATTCGAATCCAAGAATTGCATGTTCAGCCTTTTGTAATTTGTGTCCGATATCTGTACCGTTGAACTGTTTGGGAAGGTTATCAGGGCCAGACAGGAATCCATAGAAAAGGTTTACAACATC
This sequence comes from uncultured Bacteroidales bacterium, assembly GCA_964421215.1. Taxonomy (GTDB): domain Bacteria; phylum Bacteroidota; class Bacteroidia; order Bacteroidales; family JAADJA01; genus JAADJA01. Next base: position 243,746 of record CAYQWA010000001.1, read on the forward strand.
ACGATCGCTTCGCGCACTGATGAGGTTCTGTGAATAAAATCCTCCAGCAAATTTCAGCCTGAAATTGTCAGATGCATTATACTTCATGGCCAGTCGTGGTTCAAGCGACATGTCCGACAAAGATGCGTAATAGTGAATTCTTATACTGGGCTCAAACAACAATTTATTCAGGGTTTTTTTGTATTTCACATAACCGCCGATCTCAGTTGTGTTCTCCTCCTGTCTGATTTCAAGATCAACTGAATTATAGAATATATAGTCTGTTTTAAAACCCAGGATCTCGAAACCGTATTTCAACTCATCCTTTCCAATGAAATAGGTAAAGTCAAAACCCATGTTAAATCCGTTTATGGAACTGGTTCTGGGTTTGCTATCTGATCCGCTTGATGAGCTATTGGCCTCTTCGAGAGCAATATTGTATTGTGAATATGCCAAATGCCCTTCCATTAAAACAGGAGAATTTCCCGGTATGATAAGAAAGTTGGATCCGCCACCATATGATTCCCAATGGTAGTCAGAAAGTGAACGGTAATTGTTTACCTGGTCGTTAAAATTAAAACCAAAGAAATTTACTTTGCTACCGTTTGCCCCCATTAATGAAATTTTACCGTAGAGGTCTGTATAGTTAAAAGGCAGACCTGCAGTATCCACATAATCATAAAAGATTTTAGAGCTCTCTTCCAGGAAAGAGTTTTTAGCTGTGAATATAAAGGATGAGCTTCCTTTTGCCCCTTCTTTCATTTTTTTTATGGGTCCTTCAATCATCAGGTTAGCACCAAATGTGCTGGCCCCGGCCTTTCCTGACAACCTTGTTTTATTTCCGTCACGTGTAGTAATATCCATAACTGATGAAATCCTTCCGCCATACTCTCCACCAAAACCACCGGTATAAATATCTGCGTTTCTTAAGATGTCAGTATCAAAAACCGAGAACAATCCGATGGAGTGGAATGGATTGTATATGATCATTCCATCCAGTAACACTTTATTTTGAATGGGAGATCCCCCACGTATATAAAGCTGTCCTCCCTGGTCGCCTGTAAATACTACACCGGGTAAAACCTGGAGGTATTGTGCAAGGTCAGGTTGCCCACCAATAGAAGGGATCTGTTTAATTTGTTTTGGGGTGATCTTGACCACCGAAGTCCTTGTTTCGGTTCTTGCTTCTTCCCTGGCTGCAGATACCTGAAATTGTTCCAGTGTATAAGATGCCTTGGCCAGAAAGAGCTTTTTTGTAATGATCTCGTTTGGCCTGACAGAAACATCCATTCTTAAGGTGTCAAATCCAAGGTAAGTGACCATAAGCTGGTAATTTCCGGGAGGTATTTGTGAAATGGCAAAATATCCGTTCACATCAGTTGCTGCACCATAAGTAGTTCCCTGCAGGTATACATTGGTAAAAATTACCGGCTCACCGGTTTCCTTTTCGTAAACAAATCCCCTGACTGTGCCATCCTGAGCGTATCCATTTGCCGACACGAACAGACAGGAAAAAAACAGGAAAAGGATAGAAATTTGATAAGTATATATTTTCATAAAAAGTCTTTTATATCAATGTCCAAAAGCAGTTTCGGAAAATCACGCAAAGAAAGAAAAAAAATAAACGTGACCTGGCAGTTTTTTATTTTACCATTGGTTGAAATCAATTGACAGACGGGAGGAAAAAGTGAAGAGTAAAGGGAGTAAATATGTAAATAGGGTAAATACAATGATAGGTAAATAATGCAATAAGGCGAGTAAGAAAAGCAAACTTCCCTAACTTGTACTAACTCAAAACTCAAAACTTTGAACTCAGAACTTCGAACTTATTTTAGTACCTATCCACAGTGATTCCCGAAACAGCAGCATCAATTTCAATGATGATCTGGTTGGCTGAATCAGAAAAATTCGGAGTCTGGAACAGACCTTTTCTGAGTTTTACAAATCCGTCGAAGTCTTTACCAGAAAGAATCGTTTGAGTTCTGACTTCACAGGCTGATTCTTTAGGAACCTTAATTTCTATACCTGATACCCCGGCATCAATGTTTACGTGCGTTTTAGGGTATTTTTCCCCAAGCTTCAGTTCAATGGCAGATGCACCCTGATCAATATCGATGTCTTTTACTTTGAAAGGTGAAAGATCCATTTCAAAATTGGCAGCACCTACATCGATATTAAATTTCCAAACAGGATTATCATTCAACTTCAACTCGACTGTGTTCTTTAAATTCTTTTTACCCCGAAAACGTTTTTGTGTGAATTCTATTATTACTTTATCATCTTCAACATCACTTGTTACAACGTTGTATGGGCCTGCATTTCCTTCTGTTTCAAATTCAAAAAGCCTGGATGTGATACCACTTAAATCAAAATCGCCTGCTGCAGCATCAATGTTTAAAGTAGCATATTCTATGTTCCTTGTGTAGTCTTCATAAATATGCTTTTTATAAGAGGAATAGTCTTCATGCCTGTCCCTGTCTTCATCTCTGTCATATTCTTTTTCATAGTTATACCTGTCATGCAGCCAGAAGTCCCAGTAATGGCGATCTCCTGGATTTGAAGCCAGTATTAAAACAGCAACCGCGACAGTTACAACTGTTAATAAAAGTTTTACCATGGATTTGACAGGTAAAATGGCAATTCCCCAGAAAACAAAAACAAGAGGCCAAAGCCGCAGAATAGATCCCCAGGAGAAGAAGAATATGTCGAGGTTTCTCATGGCGAAAAGGACACCGAGGGTAATTAATATCACTCCCCAGAAAATGTTTCCATATTTCATGACTAAATTATTTTGGTTGTTGATAGCTCTTTACGATTAAAACTACCCCTACAACAATTAGGATCAATGGCCAGAGGTCACCAAAGTCGATTCTTGGAACAAATCTGATAATAAGGAATATTGCACCCAATGCAATCAGGATCAAACCTCCCATAAGGTTGCCATCATTTTTTTGCGGTTTTTTTGGTTGACTGCTTTGTTCGCTTTGTTTGTAACCGCTCTCCGCATTTTTATTTTCTTCTGTCATAGGTTCATTGTTTAAATTGTTTGATTCAATTTTTATTTCTGGCTCAATAGGGATAACAATCCAGAGAATAACATACACGAGAATACCGCTGCCGCCAATGACAACAGCAAGCACAAAAAGAACCCGGAAAATGATGGGATCGGCACCTAAATAACTGCCCAAACCACCACAAACTCCGGCGATCATTGAGTCGCTCTGACTCCGGTATAAATGTGTATCACTCATAAGCCACTTACAAATTTAGACATTTATTCCATCCTTTTAAAAAAGTATGACGCCGGATTGAAGGATTCGTTACATGAAACGGAAAAATTCCATGATGAAATGACAAATTATTTAAAAAGAGTTACAAAATAAACAGAAAACCAAAATTGAATCTAAAAATCAAAATTAGTTTTGTACTTTTACAAGCCATTTCATATCTATAATTTAACATTTTAAATATTTGAAAAATAGTATACGCATGACTGGAGAAAAAATACGTATGGAAAACGGGAACCTGGTGGTTCCTGATCACCCGATAATTCCTTTTATTGAAGGCGATGGTACAGGCCCTGATATCTGGAGGGCCTCACAAAAAGTTTTTGATGCCGCTGTAGAAAAGGCTTACAACGGTGAAAGAAAGGTAATGTGGAAAGAAGTTTTAGCAGGTGAAAATTCATTTAATAAAACCAATGAATGGCTTCCTGATGAAACAGTTGAAGCTTTCAAGGAATACCTTGTTGGAATTAAAGGGCCATTAACTACTCCTGTTGGTGGTGGTATCCGTTCACTGAACGTAGCATTACGTCAATTACTCGATCTCTATGTTTGTTTAAGGCCGGTTAAATATGTATCAGGAGTGCCTTCACCGGTTGTAACCCCTGGTGATGTGAATATGGTAATTTTCAGGGAAAACACTGAAGATATTTATGCCGGGATTGAATGGATGGCTGGAACTGAGGATGCTAAAAAAGTGGTAAACTTCATTCGTGACGATATGGGTGTGAATAAAATCCGCTTCCCCGAAACTTCAGGTATCGGAATAAAACCAATTTCTTCCGAAGGATCGTTCCGGCTTGTTAGGGCTGCTATTGAATATGCCATTGCAGAAGGAAGAGGCTCCGTTACTATTGTACATAAAGGAAACATCATGAAGTTTACGGAAGGTGCTTTTAAAAGCTGGGGTTATGAGATTGCGGCTAAAGAATACCGTGATAAAGTGATCACACAACGTGAAAGCTGGATCATTGATAACAAAGATAATCAACCCGAGCTTAGTGTTGAGCAAAATGCCAAACTTGTAGAGCCAGGGTATGATATGATGACTCCTGACCAGCAGGCTGATGTCAAAGGAGAGGTTGAAAAAGCTCTCGATCTAATGCCTACCCATGGAAACGGACAATGGAAACAAAAGATCATGATCAAGGATACTATTGCCGACATTACCTTGCAACAAGTATTAACAAGAGCGAAAGAATTTGATGTTATTGCCACCATGAACCTGAATGGTGATTATTTATCCGATGCCTTAGCTGCCCAGGTGGGTGGAATAGGAATTGCTCCTGGTGCCAACATCAATTATATTTCAGGCCATGCTATTTTTGAAGCTACTCACGGAACAGCCCCCAAATATGCAGGCCTTGATAAAGTTAACCCCGGATCTGTTATCCTTTCCGGAGCCATGATGTTTAAATACATGGGCTGGAGTGAAGTTCATGATCTGATCTGGAACGGATTGGAAAAATCCGTCAGCCAAAAGAAAGTTACCTATGACTTTCATCGTCTTATGGATGGAGCAAGTCTATTGAAGTGTTCAGAATTTGGTGACTCTATTATTCATAACATGTAATTATAATTGTAAAACAAATGCCTACTTTAAAAGAAAAACTATACGAAAAGATTCAAGAAACCAGGCCCAGAACTGAGAGGTTAGTAAAGGATTATGGCGATGTGGTCATTGATAACGTAACAATTGCCCAGGCCATTGGCGGGATGAGAGGTGTTAAAAGCCTTGTAACGGATATATCCTACCTTGATCCCAACGAAGGGATCCGCTACAGGGGTTATACCCTGAAAGAAGTATTTGAGCTGCTTCCCAAACCAAAAGATGCTGATATGCCATTTGTTGAAGGTTTATTCTATTTATTGCTTACCGGTGAAATTCCAACTGAAAATGAAGTGGCTGATTTAGTGGATGAATTCAGTAAAAGAAGGATCATTCCAAGATATATTTATGAAGTTATTGATTCATTCCCATGTTGCAGTCACCCAATGACAATTTTCTCTACTGCAATTTTGTCAATGCATAGGGAGTCATTTTTCACTAAGAAATACTATGCCGGGATAAACAAAAAAGATTATTGGGATCCAATGTTTGAGGATTCTATGAATTTACTGGCAAAGCTTCCGGAGATTGCGACTTATATTTACGCAAAGATCTACAGGGATGGTAAACGTATCCAGTCGAATCCAAACCTTGACTTCGGTGGTAACTTTGCCTTTATGATGGACAAAGAAAAACCCTATGACGATGTAGCAAGACTTCATTTTATCATCCACAGTGATCATGAAAGTGGTAATGTAAGTGCACATACCGGACATCTGGTGGCCAGTTCGTTATCGGATATTTACCTGTCTATTTCTGCGATGATCAATGGATTAGCCGGCCCGCTTCACGGCCTTGCTGCCCAGGGAGTACTGCAATGGTTGCACGAATTGATTGAAAGGATGGGTGGTGAAGATGTTGATCCTTCTGAAGATGAAATCAAACAATATGTTTGGGAAACTTTAAACTCAGGCCAGGTTATCCCCGGATTTGGACATGCTGTTCTCCGGAAAACAGATCCACGCTATTCATTACAACGTGAGTTTAGTTTAAGTCACCTGAAAAATGACAAGATCTTTAAATATGTTGATATCCTCTATAAAGTTGTGCCACCGATCTTACAGGAACATGGCAAGGCTAAAAATCCATGGCCCAATGTGGATGCTCAATCGGGAGTTATACAATGGCATTATGGAATCAGGGAATATGACTTTTATACAGTACTTTTCGGAATTGGACGAGCTATTGGTATTTCAGCCAATATTATCTGGGACAGGGCCCTTGGTTATCCACTTGAAAGGCCCAAGTCATTAACCACCGATATGCTTGAAGACATAGCAGGAATAAAAGACAAATAAAATATATGGGTTCTGATTTCAGAACCCTTTTTTATCTATGACTATTCAAAAGGAGTTTGTGTTGCCTTCTTTCCAGCGTGGGTTTCATTTAATAACCCGTATTGTTGAGGAAAACCTTCCTGCATTGCCTGAGTCAGGAATGCTCCATTTATTTATTCAGCATACTTCAGCCGGACTTACCATTAATGAAAATGCCGACCCGACTGTCAGGGTGGATTTTGAAACGGTTTTTAACCATCTTATTCCTGAAGGGGCAAACCATTATGTTCATACTTTTGAAGGTATGGATGATATGCCGGCCCATATAAAATCCTCTTTGGTAGGGCTGTCTGTTACCATCCCTATCACCAACAGAAGAATGAACCTGGGTACCTGGCAGGGCATCTACCTTTGTGAATTCAGGAACCACGGAGGAAGAAGAAGGTTAGTGGCTACTGTTTACTCTTGATTCAAAACCAGTGTATTACCGAACACTATGTAATACTTTCTTTCAGGAAACTGATTTTGCCTATATTTGTATTAACCAATCATATAAAACTATTATGAAGAACTTTACTACTTTACTAACTGTAGCAATAATACTCATCATTACCCAATCCCTGAATGCACAGCAGGAAATCACAGTAAAAAATGAAAAGATAAACATGTCAAAGGGGGAACAATCTGCTTATATTGTGGAAATCCCGCAGGCTGAATACGATAATGTATTAAAGAGTTGGAGCAAAACAATACGTCAGAATACGAAATCAAAAGTGGATAAGGGTGATCATGAGGTTGTTATCATGGAAACTAATATTGAAGAGATCTATCCCACACCAATTAACGTCTATTCCTCATTAATTAAATCGGATTCCGCTATCAAATTGCTGGCAGTGTTTGAGATGGACAGCATAATTGTTTTTAACTACAATGAAAGCGAAAAATCTGTTCAGGATGAAAAAGTCCATAGTCATATCAAACAATTTGTTCGCAATTTCGCTGTAGAGGAATACCAAAAAGCAGTGGAGGAGGAATTAAAAGTTGAAGAGAAAAAACTTAAAAAGCTGAACAAGGATTTAGGTGATCTTTTAAAGCAAAATGAAAACCACCACAAAGACATTAAAGAAAATGAACAGAAAATTAGCCATTCAGAAGACGCTATATCTTCCTATGAGATTGACCGTGAAAGGAAACTGGGAGAAATAAATACTGCAAAAGAAACCATTGCCAGTGTAGGCGATAATCCTGAATTGCTTGAACAGGCCAGGGATCAGCTAAAAGCCCTTGAAAAAGAGAAAAAAGGGATCTCCAATAAACTTGAAAAAGAAAACAAAAGCATTGTAAAGTCTCAGTCAAATATCGACCAACTGAACAATGATATTGAAAAGAACCTTCAAAGCCAGCAACTGACCAAAGACATGATTGTTGACCAGGAAGGCCAGGTTCAAGCAGTGAAAGTAAAATTGTCAGGGATTAAATAGGTGATTTCCGTTTTCGTGCAATTCCTTTGTAAACTGAATAATTTCCGGGAAAAAGGCAGTAAATTCCTCTTTGTATAAGCCATAATCTTTTTTAAGGTCTGATACGGCATTCCCCATACCTGAATCAAAAGGGGTTCTTCTGTCCATCCCTTTTAATGCTCTTTCAATTCCTTCTAATGTTCCGTAAGCTTTCAGCCAGTTGTCTTTGGCCATAAATGGAAGCATCTGTTTTGTTTTATTGGGAAGAATAAAGAATTTTTTCATTACCACTTTGTACATCCTGTTGGTAAAGGCATCTATTTTCTCATCGCTGTAATTACCCCAGTTTGCGGAAAGGTAGTGGTCATAGAACATATCGGTAATTACGCCTGCATATTTCCGGTAATTTTTTGTCAGCCTGTTTTTACTTTTAAGAAAGGTAGGATGGGAGTCGGTATATGAATCAATTTCTCTGTGGATTTTAATACCTTTTCGAATTCCGTCGCTGAATTTTTCAATGGCTTTTCCCTTAACATGATCAGCTATAAAGTTGCCGATTATAACTTCATCATTATTTCCTGAAAGGTATAAATGTGCAAGAAAATTCATTGCCTGTTTTTTAGGTGTTGCAAAATTAACAACAATCTGTAATCCAATAGGTTTATTTATAATCAATTTAGATAATACAAACGCTTTGAAACATGAAATATTTACCTAATTTTGTTGCATTCCACACTACGATTTTAAGTTATAAATAACATATGGAAAAGATACTACTATTAGGAGACGAAGCAATTGCACAGGGAGCGATTGACGCAGGAATTTCGGGAATTTATGCTTATCCCGGAACGCCTTCAACGGAAATTATGGAGTATGTTTTAGGTTCGAAAGAGGCTTCTGAAAAGAACATACGGTCGGGTTGGGCTTCAAATGAAAAAACTGCCATGGAAGCTTCACTGGGAATGTCTTATGCAGGCAAACGTTCAGTTGTTTGCATGAAACATGTTGGATTGAATGTTGCCGCCGATGCATTTATTAATTCTGCAATTACCGGTGCCAACGGAGGATTGATTGTTGTTGTGGCTGATGATCCTTCTATGCACTCCTCTCAAAATGAGCAGGATTCCAGGTTTTTCGGGAAATTTGCAATGATCCCTACACTTGAGCCTGCCAACCAGCAGGAAGCTTATGATATGATGCATTATGGGTTTGACATGTCTGAAAAACACGGTATTCCTGTTCTGCTTCGCATAACTACACGACTGGCACATTCCAGGGCCGGTGTTGTAAGAAAAGAAGTCAGGGACCAAAATCAGATAAAACTTCCGGAAACAGCAAACCAGTTTATTTTACTACCGGCCAATGCAAGAAAAAGGTACAAAGCACTACTTGGAATTCAGCCCCTTTTTAATGAAGATGCAGACAACAGTCCGTTCAATAGAGTATTAGATGGAACAGATAAAAGCCTGGGTATTGTTGCTTGTGGTTTAGCCTACAATTACCTTATGGAAAATTATCCTGACAGGGACATTCAATATCCCATCATGCGCCTGGGCCATTACCCGATTCCCAAAAAAATGATGACGGATTTTTACAATTCGGTAGATAAGATTCTGGTACTTGAAGATGGTTATCCTATTGTAGAGGAAAAGATCTCCAGCTTTTTTGGTCTTGGGAAAAAAGTGATGGGTCGTCTTGACGGTACCTTGCAGCGCGATGGCGAACTAAATCCGAACAAAGTTGGCCAGGCCGTTGGACTTGAACAACCTGAAACCCTTGATATCCCTAGCCTCGTTGCTGCTCGTCCGCCCAAGTTATGCAAAGGATGCCCTCACATCTACAGTTACAATGCACTGAACGATGCGCTGGATAAATATACAAAAGGTCGTGTGTTTTCTGATATTGGATGTTATACACTTGGTGCCCTCGAACCTTTTGAAGCCATCAATACCTGCGTGGATATGGGTGCATCCATAACCATGGCCAAAGGTGCTGCTGATGCAGGATTTACTCCTGCAGTTTCTGTGATCGGTGATTCAACCTTTACTCACTCAGGAATGACAGGCCTTCTTGACGCAGTAAATGATAATTCACCTATTACTGTTGTTATTCTGGATAATGCAACAGTTGCTATGACCGGAGGACAAACTTCTTCAGCAACAGGAAAAATTGAAGACATTTGTGAAGCCATTGGTGTGAAAAAGGAACATATTATCGTGATGAACCCTTCACCAAAATTCCATGAAACAAATTTTGAAATCTTTGAAAGGGAGATAGCCTATGAGGGCGTTTCGGTAATTATTCCCAGGAGAGAATGCCTGCATACTGCGGCAAGGAAAATCAGGGAGGAGAAGAAGAAAATGGAAATGGCAAAAACTACCGAATAATTTAAGCCTTTATTCCCTCGTTATTATTAGAGTTTTACCAGAAATTAAACTATTTATTACACAATAATGAAACAAGATATAATATTAGCAGGAGTTGGCGGCCAGGGTATTTTATCCATTGCTGCGACAATTGGAATGGCAGCCATCGATTCAGGCTTGTATTTAAAACAGGCTGAGGTACATGGTATGAGTCAGCGTGGAGGTGATGTACATTCCGACCTCAGGATTTCTGATAATGAAATTGCAAGTGACCTTATCCCTGAAGGCCAGGCAGACCTTATTATTTCGGTTGAACCTATGGAATCATTGCGCTACCTTCCTATGCTAACAAAAACAGGATGGTTGATTACCAATACTAATCCTTATGTTAATATTCCAAACTATCCTGAACTGGATCAGATATTAGGAGAAATAAAAAATGTTGCTAATCATGTCACTATTGATGCAAATAAAATTGCCAACGATCTGGGATCCCGGCGATCTGCAAACATTGTGATTTTAGGAGCAGCCTCTCCTTTCCTTGATCTTGATTTTGGTAAACTTGAAAATGCAATCGAAAATCTGTTTAAAAGAAAAGGTAAAGACGTTGTCGATGCCAATTTGAATGCATTGAATGAAGGAATGAAGTTCGCCAAAAATTTTATTAAAAATTGAAATTCATATAGTTTTCTTGAAAAAAATTGTACTTTAGCAGGTCAATTTTCAGACAAGGGTAGTTATAAGTTTGAATAATCGTTAAAAAAATAAATTAAATTTTTGTTAAACTAAATCTTATTATCATGAAGAGGATTTTACTTTTCGCTTTAGTATTAAGTTTTGCAGCCGGCACTTTTGCACAGCGTGTATCTGCACCAAAAGCACAACGTGACCAGGCAGTAAAAATGGAAAAGGCTGTATTGGAAACCAACAATCTCAGCCAATCAACAATTATTCCGGGTGCACCTGTAGACCTGGTTGAAGAAGCCCAGATGGGGATGACCCGTTATGACCTTCAAACAAACAGCTCTATGCAGCAACGTATCCATTACTTTGATGATGGAACCATTGGTGGAGTTTGGACACATGGTTTAGCTGATCCTGGATTCGCCGGAAGGGGAACCGGTTATAACTATTTCGATGGTAGTGCCTGGGGACCAGTTCCAACGGAACGTATTGAAGGCGACCGTACTGGTTGGCCAGCATATGCACCTTATGGTGAAAACGGTGAGGTATTCTTAGCTCACTATTCCGGTGCTTCAATAGACGGTCTTGCCTACGGCATCCGTACTGAAAAAGGAACCGGCGACTGGGAACTTAACGATTTCTTCGGACCTGCTGGTGGATGGGAAGGACTCTTATGGCCACGTCTTGCAACAGGTGGAGTTGACAATTCTGTACTTCACTTCCTGCCAATCACCAGACCTGTTGGGAATGGTGGTCTAGTGTATGAAGGAATTGACGGAGCTATCTTGTATTCTCGTTCTACTGACGGTGGTGCAACATGGGATCCTCAAAACGTGCTGCTTGATGACGTCAACTCTGATTATTACCTCGCTATTAGCGGTGATACCTATGAAATTCAGGCAAATGGCGATAACGTAGCTTTCTTGTTTGGTGAGTCTTTCACTGACCTTACCATGATGAAATCTACTGATGGTGGTACTACCTGGACAAAAACCATTATTTGGGAATGTCCTTATCCATTATGGGATCCTAACAACCTTTATGCTACCGATACTTTCTACTGTGCTGATGGAGCTCATTCATTAGCTATTGATAACAGTGGTTTAGTTCACGTTGCTTTTGGTATCAACAGGGCTCATTGTGATGGAGCTGGTACTTTCTGGTTCCCACTGGTTGATGGTTTAGGATACTGGAACGAAAATCGTGCTACTTTCTCTAACGACCTTAACTCACTTAATCCTTACGACGATGCTCCTTATACTGAGCTAGTTGAAGATTATAGCCTCGTAGGTTGGGCACAGGATGTTAACGGTAATGGCGAATGGGATATCCTTGGTGAAGTTGGAAGCTACTTTATCGGTACTTCTTCAATGCCAACGATTCATGTTGATGACCAGAACCAGGTATTCATCGTTTGGGCTGGTATTACAGAAACATTTGACAACGGTAGTCAGGATTTCCGTCACCTTTGGGCACGTATGTCTCCTAACGGTGGTGAATGGTGGGGTGGATTCCACGATCTGACTTCTGACCTTATCCATATCTTCGACGAATGTGTATTCCCATCATTGTCACAGTCAAGTGATGACTTCCTTTACCTGAACTATCAGTTCGACCAAGAACCTGGCTTAGCAGTTAGAGGTGATGAAGATGAGTATACTGACAATACTATCAGCTTCATGAAAGTTGACAAAAACGATCTGGTTTCAGGTATTGAATCACATCCAGCTATTCTGGACATTGACGTTGCTCAAAACCAGCCTAACCCATTCTCAGGAAATTCAACAGTTTATGTTAACTTGCGTCAGGCAAGTGACCTTTCTCTTGAAGTAACCAATATGATGGGACAGGTAGTTTACCGTACAGATGCAGGACAGGCTCAGGCCGGTCTGAACAAACTTTCCATCAACGGAAGCGAACTTGCAAGCGGAGTATATTTTTACACTGTAAATGCTGGTGAAGCTAAAGTTACACGGAAAATGATTGTTGAATAATTCATTCAACTAACTCTAAGATAATAACCCTGAAGGCATCGTCCTTCAGGGTTTCTTTTTTTAAGGGAAGCCACTACTTCAAGTAGGCTTCCCTTTTTTTGTTTTTTATTTCGTAAATTTGTTAAATCATGAATTGCTAACTAAATTTAAAACCTATGAAAACGTTATTTACATTAATGATCACTTTATGCATCGTTGTTACGGCCTTTTCCCAGGAGAGAGCCTTTGCTGATAAAAGCTTAAGGGATTATGCAGTTAAAAAAGAAATTCCTTTGCTCGAATCCAATCTGTTTGAATCACAAAATACTCCAATTGTTAAAACCGCTAACCTGACAACAGAAGAAACTACCGTTGGGATTACCAGGTATGATGACCAGGCTAATGCAAGTTGTCAAAACAGGATTTATTTATATGATGATGGAACTATTGGTGTTACGTGGATATTTGGATTAAATGATCCGGGATATGATGATCGTGGAGCCGGATATAATTATTTTGATGGCAACACCTGGGATTCTCACCCAACAGCAAGACTGGAAGATGAACGATGTGGCTGGCCTTCCTATGCTCCATGGGGTGAAAATGGTGAAGTTGTGGTTTCACACACCGGTGCAGATGGATATAAAATCTCCACCAGGGAAGAAAAAGGTACCGGAGACTGGAACTACTCATTGCTTCCGGGCCCTACAGGACATGAATATGTTATCTGGAACCGTTCAGTAACCAGTGGTGTTGACCATAACAGGATGCATGTTCTTAGTTTAACAGCATCTACAGCATATGCCGGTACACCATATGAAGGATTAAACGGTGCGCTGTTATATTCTTATTCAAGTGATGGAGGGGCTACCTGGGAGATGGAGAATGAGATCCTTGACGGCATGACCTCAGATGACTATTATGGCTTTACTTCCGACAACTATACATTTGCTGAACCAAAAGATGATATTGTAGCCTTTATAGTTGGGGAAAGCTGGTTCGATATGTTTTTAATGAAGTCTACCGATGGTGGGCAAACCTTTACAAAAACCATGATCTGGGAACATCCTTATCCCTTGTTTGATTATGTTACGCCTTCTGCTACTGATACATTTTATTGTGCTGATGGTGCGCATCATGCGGCCATAGACAACAACGGTAAAGTTCACGTCGTATTTGGCATCAACAGATCCTATGCCGATGACGGTGGAACGTACTGGTTTCCATACGTCGACGGTATTGGCTACTGGAATGAGGACATGCCTGCATTTTCAGATGACTTAAATGCACTTAATCCTTACGACGATGCTCCTTACTCTGAACTTGTAGAGGACTACAACCTCATTGGCTGGTCACAGGATGTTGATGGAGATGGTGAGCTCACTTTTGCAGCTGAAATAGGAACCTATTACCTGGGATTATCAAGTATGCCCCAGATAGTGATTGATGATGTTAACACCATGTACCTCGTTTATTCTTCTACCACGGAAACCTTTGATAATGGTGCAACCAATTACAGGCATCTTTGGGCAAGGGTATCTCCATTTGGTACCGGATTTTGGGGAACATTCCACGACCTTACCAGCGACCTGATTCATATCTTTGATGAGTGTGTTTATCCTTCATGTGCTGCCAATTCGGATGATAACATCTACCTGGTTTACCAACAGGATAACGAACCGGGTAATGCAGTTTGGGGTCAGCAACATGATCCGGTTGACAATGACATGGTGGTCATGCAGGTTAATAAAGACGACATAACAAGTGATATCAAAGATGTTGAATACATCCATAATTATGATGTGAGCCAGAATGTACCCAATCCATTTTCTACTACTTCTACAATAAATGTTAACCTGAGACGATCTGCTGAACTGCAACTGGTTGTTGTCAACCTTGTTGGCCAGGTAATGTACCAGGAAGTGGTGGATGCCAAACCGGGAATGAATAAATTTGTTGTGGATGCATCTGAATTTTCAAATGGTATTTATTTCTACACCATCAAAGCAGGTACTTCTTCAGTTACCAAAAAAATGATCGTAGAATAAATTTTAAAATATAATTCGAAAAAGGGTTGTCAGATTTCGGGGTTGACAACCCTTTTCTTCTAATCCATCAATTCGAATAACCTTAAACCAAAAAACAATGAAACGATTAATAGTAGTCTTCCTCATTCTGTCAATTTGTACAACATATGCTCAAGAACGAATTCTTGTTTCAAAAGATTTGCAGAACAAATGTTTGAAACGTACAGAATTACCATCGATTAACAATTATCTAAACAAGGAAACCATACCTTATAAAATGAACAGGTCCGTTATGGACAGTGAAGAACAACTTGGTGAAACCAGGTATGATAACCAGTCCAATGCCAGCATCCCTAAAAAGATCTACCTGTTTGATGACGGTACCATAGGGGCAACATGGACCCGAAGCATGGAAGAAACTTCCTTTTTCGCTGATCGTGGAACGGGTTACAATTATTATGATGGAAATTCCTGGGCACCCTGGCCCGTAAGCAGGGTGGAAGATATAAAAGTCCACCGGCCAACTTATGCTCCCTGGGGTGAGAACGGCGAAATCATCATTTCTCATACGAGCGGAAGTGGATTGTATATGGCAACATGTGAAGAAAAGGGTAGTGGTGACTGGGACTTTGAAAGCATTTCCGGACCTCCGGGAGAAGATTATTTAGTCTGGAACCGTATGGTGACAAGTGGTACGGACCACAACAGGATCCATCTGCTTTCCCTTACGTTACCCTCAACTCATGGTGGAACTCCTTACGAAGGACTCGACGGTGCATTGTTGTATTCATTATCTACAAATGGAGGACTAACATGGCAAATTGAACACGAGATTCTTGATGGAATGACATCCGATGATTACACAGGTTTTGGTGGCGATACTTATGCCTTTGCAGAACCCAGGGGAGATGTAGTAGCTTTTGTAGTTGGTGATCCATGGACAGGACTCTTCCTGATGAAATCAACTGATGGTGGTGAAAACTTTGAAAAAACCGTCATTTGGGAACATCCATACCCTGACTGGGAATTCGGAACTGTTACAGATACCTTCTATTGTTCCGATGGCTCTCACAGCCTGGTAATTGGTAGTGACGACATTGTTCATGTAGCGTTCGGCATTAACAGAGCTCAGGCCGATGAAAGTGCTACCTACTGGTATCCCTGGGTAGATGGAATTGCCTATTGGAATGAGAATATGCCTTCTTTTTCAAATGACCTGCATGCATTGGATCCAAACAATCATCCTGATTCTGAATTGATAGAAGATTATAATCTAATCGGCTGGACACAGGATGTAAACAACAATGGTACATTGGAATTTCTGGATGAACTGGGATCTTATTGGATTGGATTGTCAAGTATGCCACAATTATCCCTTGATGATTCAGATATCTTATACCTTGTTTTTTCTTCAGTTACAGAGACTTTCGATAATGGAAACGCCAATTACAGACACCTCTGGGCGCGTGGCTCGGCAAACGGACAATACTGGTCCGACAGTTTTATACACCTTACTTCCGACCTGATCCATATTTTTGATGAATGTGTTTTCCCGGCTGTTGCAGCCAATTCAGATGATCATTTATACATGATCTACCAGTATGATTCCGATCCCGGAACGGCCGTTTGGGGCGGACAACATGATTACAATGACAATGCAATTTCATTTATCAGTCATTACAAGACTTATATAAGTCCCGGAGTAATAGAGAACAGTTCAGGACTGAGCTATCAGACAGTAAGCCAGAATCATCCAAACCCTTTTAATACAACATCGAAAATTTTGGTAGAGACAATCAATTCCTGTGATCTTATTTTGGAAGTACATTCAATTGAAGGCAGGAAAGTGTACCAGGATCAATTACTGAATACCAGGCCAGGAAACCACAACTTTGTAATCAATGGTGAACAACTTTCACCTGGAATCTATTTCTATACTGTTTCTGATGGTACTTCTTCTGTAACCCGGAAGATGATTGTGGAGTAAACTCCAAATGGAATAGTACACTGATTTAACTGATCAGACTGATTTTTTATGATTTCTAAATCAGTGGTAATCATAATAAATCATAATAGATCAGTGTTCTATTGATACTTGCCTCACATGCAATTGTTTTGTATATTTATGGTCTGATTAAGACCAAATGAAAACATTAACCCAACTGCTGGTTCTAGGTTTTTTTTGTTTCCTGCCATGCATGAATTTTGGCCAGGGATCTCTGAATGGAAATGTACATTGCATGAATGGTTCCGGGATCCAGGGAGCCATTGTTAATCTGGGCTCTTACACGGATACTACTAATGTCAATGGTGATTTTAGCATTTATAATATTATCCCAGGTTATTATTCTCTATCTATTTATATACAGGGATATGATCCCATTACAGGGTGGTGGGTTGAAATCATTGATGGAGAATCGATTTTTCTTGACTGCCCGGTTCCATGTGATAATTTTTCAGTAGATCCTTTAAACATTTCTGTTACGCTTGAACCCAATGCAACCACATCAGAAACTATCACCATTACTAATGGTACAGGCGAACCGGTAAGCTGGTCGGCGGAGTTGAATATTATAACTGGGAGCAATTCGGATGATTTCCTGGATTTGCAGTTCCAGTATCCACTTACAGGTACTGACGGGCAAAAAGGGATAGAATGCGATGGCGAATATTTTTGGGTTACAAGTATTAGTGGCACTCTTTTTCAATATGCACTGGATGGTACATTAGTTGCCTCCTATCCTGGTGGTTGGGATTTCTCAGACCTGGCTTATAACGGATACTATTTTTATGGTGCTGATGGAAACACGACTGTATTTGAGATGGATTTTAGTACCCAGACCATTGTAAGTACATTCACGGCTCCAGGCGATGTAAGTGCTATAGCATACAACCACGATGATAATGTATTTTATGGTCATAACTGGAACAGTGATCTAATGATATTTGATCAAAGTGGAATATTGCTGGGAGTTGCCCCTGTGGGACCATTGGCTTCCTATTATACTTCCTTTGCATATGATAATGCTTCAGAGGGTGGCCCCTACCTCTGGGGTTATGGATTGGTCGGTACCGATCCTAATGTTCTTGTACAAATGGAATTACCTTCGATGCAGGAGACAGGATTAACGCTTAGTCTGAGTACTGTTTTACAAGGAACTATAACCAATGGAGCTGGTGGATTGTTTTCTCATCCTGATATTATTGAAGGGACGTGGACACTTAGTGGTATTGTTATAGATGAGTGGATCTGGGGACTTGAAATTGGACCTGAAGAATCATGGATATCTATAGAACCAACTTCAGGTACCTTGATGGCAGGTGAAACAAATCAGATGACAGTTGACTTTGATGCCACCAATGTGTTACCCTGGATTTATGAGGCCGAAATAGAATTTACCACTTCACCTGATGTTGGATCTCCTGTTGTTGAAGTAACAATGGAGGTTGAAGGACCACTTTTACCTTATAATATCGTTGGCACAGTAAATTGTACGGACATTGATGTTACCTGGGATATGCTTCAGGGCAATATTACTGCTGATTCGTTTGGTGTGTACAGAAACAGTGAATTGATTGCTTATGTTGTGGAACAATTTTATAATGACCCTTTTCTTTTCCCGCAAATATCCTATCAATACAGTGTTAGTGCATTTTTTGGCCCGGATCAGTCTCCTCCTGTTGATGGAAATACTATCGTAATTCCTGAACCTGAGGATTTAGCTCCTGCAAATTTTGAAGGATGGATTGAAGAGGACAATGTAGTCTGCTTTTCCTGGCAATGTAATGCATGCCTTGAACCACAAGCGTATAACTTCTATATGGATGGAGAATTAACAGCAGTGTTGTTTGAACCTGAGTATTGTGATACGTTACCTTCTCCTACAGGAATGTATGAGTTTTATGTGGCTGCGGTTTATTATTTCGGAGAGTCAGATCCATCGAATTCTGTTTATATCATTGGTCCTTCCAGCAACAATTTGGCCTCTGATTCATTTAAAATTGAAATATATCCCAATCCTGCAAAAGATAAAATCCATATTCAGTCTCAACAAACCCTTACTGCAATTCAGTTGATAAGCAACTCCGGCCAGTTAGTTCTTAAAAAAACGATCAGGAATAATAATTACTTCCTCGATGTTTCGGTGTGTGTTAGAGGAATTTATTACTTAATACTGGAAATGGATAACGGAAAAACCTTACAGAAAGTTCTGATTGAGTAAGTAATTTTTTTTGGTTCACGCAAAGCACGCAAAGATATTCGCGAAGATCACAAAGAGGTCTTGATATAATTTAACAGTAGCGTACTTTGCGTTTCCTCTGCGCTCTTTGCGTGAAATTATAATTCGTGCATTCGTGGCATTATTTTTAATCCTTATTTTTGCACCTCTTAGATCAGAGGCGCAATATGATATCAATAAACAACCTTTCCATACATTTTACAGGAACTGACCTGTTCAGTAACGCCTCTTTTCAGATTGTCAGTAAAGATCGTATTGGGTTGGTAGGAAAAAATGGCTCAGGCAAAACCACACTGCTGAACATTATATATGGAGATATTTTGCCTCAACAGGGAGAAGTTATTCTTCCTTCCAACACCACCATGGGTTACCTTAAACAGGAGATGGTCACCAACAGCAGAAAACCCATCTTTCAGGAAGCCATGACCGCTTTTGATGAAACGCTTAAGCTGGAGAAAAAAATCAAAATTCTTAATGAAGAAATAGCTGACAGGACCGATTACGAATCCAAAGATTATCAGCGCCTGATCCACAACCTTACAGAAGCCAATGACAGGTTCATGATTATTGGCGGACAATCCATGGAAGGGGATACTGAAAAAGTACTCACGGGGCTTGGTTTCATACGTTCTGATTTTAAAAGGCCGGTTTCGGAGTTCAGCAGCGGTTGGCAAATGCGGGTTGAGTTAGCAAAGATCTTGTTGAGCAAACCAGATGTTATTTTACTGGATGAGCCAACCAACCACCTCGACATCGAATCCATTCAATGGCTGGAGGAATTCCTTGATAATTATTTTGGTGCTATTATTCTGGTTTCTCACGACAGGGCATTTCTTGACAATGTTTCAAAAAGAACCGTTGAAATCGAGCTGGGAAAGATCTATGATTACAAGTCCAGTTATAGTGGGTATGTAACAATGCGTGAGGAAAGGCTTGCCCGTCAGCAAGCAGCTTACAGTAACCAGCAAAACCAGGTAAAACAAATCGAAAGGTTCATTGAACGTTTTCGTTATAAGAATACAAAGTCCAGGCAGGTCCAGTCGAAAATAAAAATGCTTGACAAACTGGAAGAAATTGAGATTGAAGAGATCGATAATTCGGCCATCCATTTCAGGTTTCCACCGGCACCGAGAGCCGGAAAGGTAGTTCTGGAAGGTATTAAGCTAAGCAAATGGTACGACACCCTACAGGTATTAAACGACATTGATTTTGCTTTGATCAATGGTGATAAAGTGGCCTTTGTCGGAAAAAATGGTGAAGGTAAAACTACGCTGTCAAGGGTTATTGTCAAAGAACTGGAATATACCGGAATACTTAAATACGGCCACAATGTAACAATCGGTTATTTTGCGCAAAACCAGGGAGATTACCTTGATCCGGATAAAACTGTTTTTGAAACCATTGATGACATCGCTACCGGAGATATCAGGAAGCAAGTACGTACAATTTTAGGTGCTTTTCTGTTTAGCGGAGATACCATTGATAAAAAAGTAAAGGTATTGTCAGGAGGTGAAAAGTCAAGGTTGTCCTTAGCGAAACTTTTACTAACTCCATCAAACTTATTGGTCCTTGATGAGCCCACCAACCACCTTGACATGCAGTCGAAGGATATTCTTAAAAATGCTTTGCTGCAGTATGACGGAACACTTATTATTGTCTCGCATGACCGTGATTTCTTACAGGGATTAACCAATAAAGTGTATGAGTTCAGGAATAAAAACATCAGGGAACACCTGGGGGATATTTATGACTACCTTGAATACCGTAAATTAAAGACGCTCAAAGAACTTGAAGAGTCCAGGTCAGGACAAAAAGAGACAGAGGACACGGTTTCAATGAACAAGCTCAATTATGAAAAGCGGAAACAAATTGAAAGGGACATCCGCAAAATAAATACCCGGATCAAAAGGGCTGAGGAGAAAATTGGTGAGCTTGAAGAAAAGATAGCTGATCATGATAAACTGCTAAGTAATCCTTACGATAAACTTGATTTTGATGAGTTATCAAAAGAATACAGTGCTCTGAATAAAAACCTGGAAGAAGAGATGGAAAACTGGGAAGACCTCCAAACAAAGCTTGAGGAATTGCAACAATTATCCGGTTAGTTTTTATGCTACGCTTTCAGGGCGCAGCAGAAGTTGCGGTTGCCATGGGTGTTGTCAATGGTTGAAATAGATTTGCCTTACAGGCAATATTTCCAGGTATTAATTGGGCTAAGTAATGTGGTCAAATCTATTATTCATTACCAGGACTTTTTTGAAACAGGCTGAAAGCCTCATATATCTTAACAAATGGCATCACCATTTGATTTCAACTGTCTGCTAACTCCGCCCTGAAAGGGCAGCATAATTGATCTCTATTAGATGAATGTCAGACCCATCCAAATGTCATATTCATGAAAAGAAATATGAGGAGTGTCAGATTAGCTGCAATCCCAAATTTTGAATCCGGTAAACCAATAATGGAAAGAAAAAATGAATAGAATGTTACAATCCACGTAAACCAGATGCCCCAGGCCACATCAGTAAAAAGTGCGTAAACAGAATAGAAATAGCCCATGGCTGCAAACAACCACAAGATCCCAACAATCCTGATCCCTGTGTGACCTACATCCAGTTTTTTGTAAAAAATTTTGGTGGAATAAAACATGTCTTCGAATTTGGCCAGTTTCCATGGAACAACAAATCCCACCAGATGAGCGAATCCGTGTATGAATAGAAATACGGCAAGTACAATTTTCATTAGTTCTCCCTGAGTTTTAATTTACCGGCAAATTTTAAGAGTTCGGATTTTCTTTCATCAGGTATGTCAATCTCTTTTAATGATTCTAGTGCGAGGGAATAATAGCTGTTAATTTCCTGTTCGGTTATATCCTCAATATTCAACTTTTGGTATATGGATTTCACCCCCTTAACTTTCTCTGCAGGATTATCAAAGTCCTTGCTAAAAAAATCAGTTAATTGTTTTAATGATTCGCCAGTCGCTAATTCAAATGCTTTTAGGTACAGGTAAGTTTTTTTATTGGAAAGGATATCACCGCCAGTTGTTTTACCAAATTTGGTTACATCGCTGAATACATCTAGCAAGTCATCTTTTAACTGGAAGGCAATTCCAATATTTTCTCCAAACCGGTAAAGGGCATCTGCTATATTGTTTTCTGTACCACCGATAATTGCCCCTATCTTCAAGCTTCCTGCTAACAGAACAGCTGTTTTTAATCGGATCATCTCAAGATAATCGGTTATGCTCACATTGTCTGATGTTTCAAAATTCATATCATACTGTTGTCCCTCACAAACCTCTATAGCTGTTTTATTGAAAACAGAAAAGACTTCCGTACGAACTGATTCAGGAGCCTTCATAATATACTCATAAGCCAGGGCCATCATCGTATCGCCTGAGAGGATTGCCACATTTGAATTCCACTTTTTATAAACGGTTTCCTGACCCCGGCGAATGGGTGCCTGGTCCATGATGTCGTCGTGAAGTAGGGTGAAATTGTGGAATATCTCGATGCCAAGGGCCGGATCAATAGCTTGTTCAACAACACCATTTACCATATCACAACCTAATAAACACAGTGCCGGCCTTAATCTTTTACCTCCAAGATTGAGTGTATAGCTGATAGGCTGGTATAATTTAACAGGTGACTTTTTCAGGTTCAACCGTTTAATGCCGGTATTGATCTTTTCTTGTAACTCATTAAGGGTATACATTTATATCTTCAAGTTTGTAAGACATCTAATTCCCAATTAGCATTCAAACGGGAATTGCAAGAATAACGCATGAGTTATTATTAATGATGCCTTTAAAATTAATAACTCTGGAATTCCAGTTTTGTTTGTCTCAAAAATATAAAATATGTAATAATCCTTCAGGAAAATTATAGCAGATCCCTTATTCCTGCTCCAGGATGTTTTTCAAGTATTGCCCATAACCACTTTTTAGCAGGGGTTGAGCCAGAATTTCCAGTTGCCCTTTATCAATAAAGCCGTTGCGGTAAGCTATTTCTTCTATACATCCAACTTTTAATCCCTGCCGTTTTTCAAGAACAGACACAAACATTGATGCTTCAAGTAAAGATTCGAAAGTTCCGGTATCAAGCCATGCAGTTCCTCTGCTTAAAATTCCAACCTGCAATTTTTTTTGTTCCAGGTAATATTTATTTACATCTGTGATCTCGTATTCACCACGTGCGCTGGGTTTAAGGTTTTTTGCTACTTCCACAACAGTATTGTCATAAAAATAGAGTCCTGGCACAGCAAAACTGGACTTAGGATTTTTTGGTTTTTCTTCAATAGAAACTGCTTTTTGATTTTCATCAAATTCAACAACACCATACCTTTCCGGGTCAGAAACATGATATGCAAAGACCAATCCGCCATCCGGATCATTGCTTTCCTTCAAAAGGTATTCCAGCCCTCTTCCGTAAAAGATGTTATCTCCAAGGATGAGAGATACCTTATCATTTCCGATAAACTCTTCACCAAGTACAAAGGCTTGGGCCAATCCATTAGGTACTTCCTGAACTTTGTACTGGAAGTTACACCCAAGGTTTTTTCCATCACCCAGCAATTTTTCAAAATTGGGAAGGTCATGGGGAGTTGAAATGATCAGAATGTCCTTGATTTCTGCCATCATAAGAACTGACAATGGATAATAGATCATTGGCTTATCATAGATGGGCATTATTTGTTTGCTGATACCTAATGTGATGGGATGAAGTCGGGTTCCGGAACCACCGGCTAAAATAATTCCTTTCATGGGTTTGATAATTTAATTAAAACGTTCGAAATGTTTTTCATAATTTAATCTTAGATAACTACGAAAATAAACATTTAAGGTTTGCTACAAAAATAAGAAAGTATGCGTACAACTACAGAAATATGAATTGAAGCATTTCTCTTGTGTTAAATGATGAGGCGAAGGAATAGATTTTGTTATCAATTATAACACTGCCATAATAAAATGTAGGATGTAAAGCTTGTTCCCAAGGCAAATCAATTAAACAAAGCCGTAATATTACTGAAGGTATTGATTCACCGTCTTTAGAAATACAGATTGGGATATTGGTTTGAGTAAAATTGAGCTAACCCCTAGTGTAGATTCCAGTTTCTTTTTTTCGGGAATGGAATAGGCTGTTTGCACAACAATAGGTATATTTGGTTTAATGGCCTGAATCTTTTTAACTGCAGTAAGGCCATCCATTTTCGGCATTCTCAGATCCATAAATATCAAATCGATCTTTTTATTGCTGTCGCAAAGATTTACAGCTTCTTCCCCATCTTTTGCCCAGATTATATCAATGCCGGTTTTTTCAAGCATACTTTCATAAAGTAAATAATTGGACATTTCATCTTCTGCGATTAAAATTGTTTTTCCGGAAAAATCGATGTTGTTCAATTGATCCACGGTATGTTTATGTATCCCTTCAGTGATTGAAATCTTGTCCATCTTTATTCTGAAAATAAAAATGGAACCCTTTCCTTTATCCGATTCTACCCAGATGTTTCCATTGAGTAACTCTACCAGTTGCCTGGCAATGGATAAACCTATCCCCAATCCACCATACAATCGGGTATCGGAATCATCAGCCTGTCGAAAGTACTCGAAGATTATCTGATGTTTTTCCTTTGAAATCCCAATCCCGGAGTCCTTTACATGAAAAACTATCTCATTCTCGTTTTCAACATCAAAACCGAATTCAATAAATCCACCACTGGTAAACTTCACAGCATTTTTTAGAAGAATAGTAAATATATGCTTGAGCTTGGAACGATCTGTTACTACCTGAACTTCAAGATTCTTATTCAGGCTTGGACATAAAAGGTCAAGATTTTCTTTGTTCTTTCTTTTCTTTTCCGTTTCCGTGAACCTGTATAGGTCAAGCATAACCTCATTTAAAGAAAAACTTTCTTTGTAGGTTTTTATTTCTTTACTGCCTAGCAACGAAATATCAAGGATCTCTTCAATCATTCCCAGCAAATGATGACCGCTGGAATTGATAGTCCTGGCAAATTCAACGGTATCATCTTCAGGCAGCCCCTCTTCAATTATTTCAGAAAATCCTATAATGGCATTAAGTGGTGTTCTTAGTTCATGGGAGATGGTTGCCAGAAAAGTAGTTTTAATGCGGTCGGATTCCTCAGCTTTTTCTTTGGCACTAACAAGTTCCTGTCGTGCCTTTTTCCTTATGGTGATGTCTTCCACGATACCATCGTAAAACTTGATCCTGGATTTTGTGTCGGTTACAATTCGTGCGCTGATAGATACCCAGATATCACTCATATCTTTTTTAAGAAGTTGAACTTCATGGCCAACTACAAAACCATGCTTGTTGATATGTGCCATCAGGTTAATCCGGTCTGCTTTGTTTAAGAAGATCTCTTCCAGTGTTGTTTTTAATAACTCCTTTTTGGAATCAAAACCAAGTATTTTAACAAGGGCTGAATTTACTGAGATAAAAATCCCACGTGTTGTTGAGCGGTACATGCCAACAGGCACATTTTCCTGCAGTTCCCTGTATTGTTTTTCACTGGAAAGTAAAGCTTCTTCGGCAAGTTTTCGTTCCGTAATATCCCTCAATGAACCCTCAACTCCGGCAGGCTTTTCATTTCCGTCATAAAAGATATGAGCATTCACAGAGGTATACACCACTTGATTGTTACTGGTTCTTAAACGGAGTTCATAATCGTTGACCTCTCCTTTATCCTGGATAGCCTTTAAAAGTTTCTCCCTGTCATCCGGCTGGAAATATATATTGGTTATGGGGATACCAATCAACTCCTCCCTGGAATACCCGGAATACCTTTTAATTGATGGGCTGATATCCAGTATGTTGCCATCAAAGTCGGCTTGATAAAATACATCCTGGACGTTTTCAAAAATTGTTCTGTATTTGTTCTCACTCCTGGTTAGTTTTTGAGTTCTTTCTTCAACAAGCGATTCAAGGTTTTTATATATTAATGCATTTCGAAGAACAAGTGCAGAAACCGATGAAAGCCGATCCATTGTTTTTAAAACGATATCTTCAACAAAATCTTTCTTTAAATCCAGGATAACAAACAGCCCAATTCTTTCCTTCCCAACACTCAGGGGCACAACAACTGTACTGTGAAATTCTAATCTTTTTAAATTTTCAGCTATTTCATTAGATGAATTTACACTCTGCCAACAAACAGCTTCATTAATATCATGGCTTAATTTAGCGAGTTTTTCAATTTCTGGTTTACCTGATATTTTATTTTGTTGTTTGGGATATACACTAATTGTTTTGTGGAAAGGATCATTAGCAAAATGTTCACATTGAAGCAAAATAGCAATCCGTCCACCAATTATCTCAGTGGCTTGTTTAGCAAGAAACTCTCCCAGGTCAGTTGGATTATCAGCGTACTTAAGGATATTTTCTAGAATATCCATGGTTAGTAGCTGGTCAACTGGTGGCACCTTTTTAGGATTATCCATAATTGCTGATTATTTCATTTCATGCAACGTGTCATTTCCAGCGCTACAAAAGTTATTGCGAAAATGATAACATCTGCATGTGGACCATTTTCAATCCAAGATAATCGAATCCAATATGAATTTTTGCTTACCGAATGAGCCGACCAGATCTGTCGGAAAAGAGAACAATAATTATAATCAATTAACGATTTTGTGTCAACTAAGATACAATTTTTTTACTTAATGTCAAATATTTCAGGATAACTTTCACTGCATCAAACAAATAGATTGGTTAGTTTGAAACTCAATCATGATGGTTTCTGATCCGCTTTAAGTCAATAACTAACTTTATAGTTTTGAACTTTTTTCCTTTTAAATAGTTAATACAGTACAAGATGAATCTTTAACTGTAGCGACTTTTCCTTGAATAGTAAAATTCCTAAATGTTGACATAATGAAATATACAACAGAATTAAAAATCAACCTCCCCCGAACCAGGGTCATTGAACTTTTTGATAGCAATGAAAACATGTTTAAATGGCAAAAAAATCTGGTGAGTTTTGATCACCTTGGTGGTGATCCCGGAAAGGAAGGTGCAAAATCCAACCTGAAGTACAAAATGGGAAAACGTGAAGTTGAAATGGTTGAGACCATTACCAAAATGAATCTACCCGATGAATTTTCAGGAACCTATGAAGCAAAGGGAGTTTGGAACTTTCAACAAAACTTTTTCAAAGAAACCCAGGATGGTTTAACCAACTGGATTTCCATAAGTGAATTTAAATGCAAAGGTTGGATGGCCATCATGTGCTGGCTGATGCCCGGAGCATTCAAAAAACAAACCTTAAAATTTATGAATGAATTCAAGGATTTTGCTGAGAATGAGAAGTGATGTTGATTCCCAGGAGTAGAGGAATGATGGTAAACTGGGAAGCTGGAAAAATGGATTGATGACGTATTGTTAAAACTTGATTTTGCCACCACTGAATTAAATCCTTTCACTTCATACCCCCAATACTCCATTATTCCAAATATTCAAATACTTGACTTTTGTATGAAAATTTCCTTATTTAAGAGAAAATATTTAGATCATTTTCTAATCATTAAAATCAAATCACCATGCATGAATCAGACAAGACAACTGTAAATCCATACCTGACTTTTGCCGGCAATTGCCGGGAAGCCATGGAATTTTATAAAAGTGGAACAAATGGCGAATTGGAAATAATGCCTTTCGAGGGGGCACCGGTAGAAGTCCCTGATGATTACAGGCAGAACATTATGCATTCCACTCTTCGATTTGGAGACGCCGTAATCATGGCTTCGGATAGTATGCCGGGTCAGGAGGTGAAACATGGCAACGGAAACTTTATTTCCATTGCTGCAACTTCAATTGAGGAGGCAGAATCTTTATATAATAATCTTTCCGCAGGCGGACAAGTCGTTATGCCCTTTGAAGAAACCTTTTGGGATGCCAAATTCGGAATGTTTATCGATAAATTCGGTATAGGTTGGATGGTTAACTGTGAAGTAAAAAAATAGCTCTTGCTGAAAACTTTATAACCCGGTTCATTTAATTGAGCCGGGTTTTTTATTAATAGGTTTTTTGTTCATTCCCCGGAATTTGTGCATGTATTGTTTTAAATGATTAGTCATGAGATTTAAAGACGATTATTTCCAATTGATAAATTTTGTTAAAAAAATGCTAATAAAATTAGTGAGCTCCACTACGCCAGATATGCGATAATTGCCTGATCTGTAAGCTACTGAAATTTTATTCGTATGGTATAGAATCAAAAATTGACCTGGTTATCCTGCAAAACAAAACTTAGGATTTCCGGTTATGAATAACACTCAGATCTAGCTTTTGATAACTGAGGTAATAATTAGAACTATAACTAAATAATACGAACTGAAATGACTAAACGAATCTTAATTACAGGAGCCAGCGGAGGCTTTGGAAAATTAACCGCAGAAACATTGCTAAAAAGTGGCCATGGTGTTGTTGCTTCTATGAGAAATTCTCAAAGTAAAAATATGAATGTGGCTACTGAATTAAGGGCAGCCGGTGCACATGTGGTGGATATGGATGTGACCAGTGATGAAAGTGTAAACAATGGTGTACAAAAAACGCTTGAACTCCTTGGTGGAATCGATGTCGTGATAAATAATGCGGGTGTTGGTGTGATTGGAATGCAGGAACATTTTACCCCTGAAGACTTCAACAAACTATTTGATATCAATGTATTTGGTGTCCAAAGGGTGAACCGGGCGGTTTTGCCTCACATGCGAGGACAAGGATCTGGCCTTTTGATTCATGTGTCCAGTTTATTGGGAAGAATGTCACTTCCGTTCTATGGTCCCTACAATGCATCCAAATGGGCTATGGAAGCCTTAGCAGAAAATTACCGGGTTGAACTCTCAGGTTTTGGAGTTGATTCATGCATTGTAGAACCAGGTGGGTATGCAACTTCTTTTATGAACAACCTGATGCGTCCAGGCGACAATTCCAGGGATGAAGCGTATGGTGAATTCATGAAGGTCCCTCAACAAATGTTCGATGGTTTTGAAGGAGCCCTTGCACAAAATCCGGAACAAAATCCACAAAAAGTAGCTGATGCAATTGATCAACTCATTAAAACAGAGGCAGGTGAAAGACCTCTCAGAACGATAGTTGACAATATGGGAATGGGCGATCCTATCAAAGGATACAATGATCAACTTGACCAGATAACCCATGGAATATACAATGCATTCGGAATGGGCGATATGTTAAAACTGAAAGTTGGAGTTGAGTAAAAGAGAACAGGTTGTTGATGTCGTCAATTGCCTGTTCTAATATTTTGATTATCAACTCTGGCAAAACCTGATAAATAAAGTATTAGCTCAGGGAGTATTATTGGATATGACATCTCTTGGAGCTGAAAAACCAGATAATTTTACATCAAATCAGAATTGTAAATTGTGGGAAGATGGAATTAATGGCATTGATGCTATTCATCATCAGGCTGTAAATTATATTGTTGAATTTTCTGGAGATTCATCCCGGTTAAAGGCAAGCGTAATTGCAAGCCATTACAGACAAACCGCTGAAATTAGAAATACAAGAGAGTGTATCGGAAGTTATGACTTTCATCTTGTCAGGCAGGATGGAGAATCGACCGGTTTAAATTCATTTTAAAATACATGACAGGAAATCTTGATTTAAATTAATAATTTGGAAGAGATGAAATTATTTGATGAGTATATAAGTGGAAACTTAAAATTGAAGAACAGAATAGTAATGGCCCCTATGACAAGATCAAGAGCCATTAACAATGATCCCAACGATATAATGGTTGAATATTACAGGCAACGTTCCGGTGCAGGTTTAATTATAACCGAAGGAACTGCGCCCTCCCCAAATGGGTTGGGGTATGCCAGGATCCCAGGTATTTATAGCGACTCTCAACTAAGAGGTTGGGATTCCATTACTGATGCTGTGCACCGGGAAGGTGGTAAGATTTTTCTTCAAATCATGCACACCGGAAGAGCATCACACAATGACAACATGCCCGAAGGAGCCCAAGTAGTTGCTCCTTCTCCAATAGCTTTAAATGGGGAAATGTATACAGATGTTAATGGAATGCAGCCTTATCCAGTACCAAAAGAAATGACAGAAGATGACATTAATAAGGTGCAGGATGAATATGTTAATGCCGCTAAAAATGCGATTGCTGCCGGTTTTGACGGTATTGAGCTACACGGGGCCAACGGCTACCTTATTGATCAGTTTATTAATCCGGGTGCCAATAAACGTACTGATAATTATGGAGGATCCCCGGAAAACAGAAACCGTTTTGCCATTGAAGTTGCCAGAAAAGTAGCTGAGGCCATCGGGCCTGAACATACCGCCATACGATTGTCACCTTACGGTGTTTTTAACGATATGGAAATCTTTGATGGTATTGAAGACGCTTTTGAACACCTTGCAATAGAATTAAATAAATTGAAATTACTTTATATCCACCTAGTGGATCATGCTTCTATGGGAGCTCCTGAAGTGCCGGATTCCATTAAACAAAAAATCAGAAATGCCTTTAAAGGGATTCTAATTATGAGTGGAGGAATGAATAAAAATAAAGCTCAGCAGTTAATTGATGAAAAGAAAGGAGACCTGATGGCTTTTGCCCGTGGATTTCTTGCTAATCCCGACCTGGTTTTGAGACTGGATCAAAACCTGCCCTTAAATGAACCGGATCATTCAACTTTCTATACTCCTGGTGAGAAAGGATATACTGATTATCCTGTCCATAAATAAAGCGCTGCAGTATTATTAAAATATTTCGAAAGGATAGCTAACTCACGTCAAGGTTAAATAACCTCAATGGCTACTCCTTTTAACCAAAAAAAAGAGCCGGTTATTGCCGGCTCTCTTTTTTATATTAAGCTTTAATTATTTCAAATGTTTTCCAAGGAATGCTTCCATTGAACGGTAAAAATCAAAACGGTTTTCTTCGTTATGGAATCCATGCCCTTCATTTTCTTTTTCCAGGTATTCTACTTCAATACCACTTGTTTTCATGGCCTCAACTACCTGGATGGATTCGTCCCTGTTTACTCTGGGGTCATTTGCTCCCTGTGCTATGAATAAAGGTGACTTGATCTTGTTCACATGAAAAACAGGCGATACTTCTCTAAGCATTAAACTATCTGCTTTTGGATCACCAACCATTTCATACATCATTTGAAGCATGGGCTCCCAATAAGGTGGTATCGTTTTCATAAAGGTGAACATGTTTGAAACTCCAACATAGTCAACTCCGGCAGCATAAAGTTCCGGCTCTTTCACCAGGCCCATCAATGTGGCGTATCCACCGTAACTACCACCATAAATGGCTATTCTTTCAGGATCTGCGATTCCTTCCTCAATCAACCACTGGGTACCATCTGTAATGTCGTCCTGCATTTCGCGTCCCCATTTTTTGAAAGAAGCTTGCCAGAAGGCCTTACCGTATCCTGTCGATCCTCTGAAGTTCATTTGAAGAACAGCATATCCACGGTTAGCCAGGAATTGAATTTCGGGGTTGAATCCCCAACCATCGCGGGCCCATGGTCCACCATGAGGATTAACCACAACCGGTAGATTCTTTGCGGTTTTTACCGTTAACCCTTTTGGAAGTGTAAGGTATCCGTGAATGGTAAGTCCGTCGCGTGATGTATATTTAATTGGCGTTACATTGGCCATTTCATTTTCATCAATCCATGGGCTGACATCAACAATTTTGTCAAGCTTGTCAGTTTTTTTATCGTAGATGAAATAGGATCCCAGTGAACGGTCGCTGTAAGTACGAATGATGTAAACCGTTTCTTCCTTGTTCGATGCTGTTATAGCTATCTCATATTTGCCAAGTTCTTTTTCCAGGCGCTGGAAAAGTTTTTCAGTTTCCTTGTCAAAGAAATGACGTTCTCTTTTCCATGATGTATAAGAAGCGGAGGTAATCACTTTCCTTTTCCTTGAATAAAAAACGCTGCTTACATCGTAGTCATTGTTTTCATACAGAACATTAACTTCTGTTCCGTTGGCAATATCAAATTCAACCACTGCACTTTTATCCCTGTTGAGGTTGGATGTTCCAATCACATTTTTATTATCAAATGTGAAAAACTGAGGATATACGCTTTCTTTAAAGCTTGTAGTCAGCACATCTTTCCATTCATCCTGTTCGGTTTCACGGTACATGATGCTTGTATTCACGCCGTCAACAATAGCAAATGCTACTCTCAATTTCCCTGCATGGTCGAACATCCATCCCTGGATATTGCCAGGATTTTCAGCCAACATCTCCATATCACCGGTTTCGAGGTTCAGCCTGTATGGATCAAAAACCTGGGGATTACGTTTGTTCATTCCGATGATCACTTCATTAGGTATGTCCTGCAGGTCATCAATGATCTGTGTACGGACATCATCAAAATCAGTAAAACACACCGGATTCGATCCGTCGATGTTAACACCGTATAATTTGTAGTTCTCATTGCCACCGTCATCCTTTACATACAAGATCTGCTCATTGTTTGGCCAGAAATAGCCGGCAATGTCCCTGTCTGTTTCGGCAGTTAAACGGGTAGCTTCTTTTTCACCACGCTTCTGGATAAATATATTCATTCGGCTTTCGTAAGGGGCCATAAATGAAAAATATGCTCCGTCAGGGGAAATCTGGTATGATGATTTTTCCGGATTTTTGAAAAAATCTTCAAGAGGAATTTGATTTTTCTTCATTGGTTCTTTTTCTGCTTCTTCCTGTGCAAAGGCTATGAATACATTACTTAATAATACAATTGCCAGTGCCAGAATTTTAAAGTTTTTCATCTGTTTAATGTTTGTTAGTTTTCGATTATCGGGGCAAAGGTATTATTTTCAATTAATCTTCAACTGTCGATTGTTAAATAAAATCTGCAGCTCATTGATTGAGATGGTCTTGATGATGGTAATTTTACCCGAACTGTATATTCAATAATTTTTTACAGTATTCGTTGTATTGGATCAAACTGCTTTATACGGTTTATGGCATCTTCCATAAAAAAATACATAAAACGTCTGTTACTGCTATTCTTAATACCTGCAGTACTCGTCAGCGGCGGAATGCTGGGGATAATGCATTTTTACGGTGATGACATTATACAATCCTTGTTGAATCAACTGAATGACAGGCTGGCCACTGAGATCTCTGTTGACAACATAAGCCTTAACCTGTTTGAAAGCTTTCCAGATGCTTCCTTAAACTTCCAGGGTGTAGCCTCAAAGGATAAACTTGCTGCAGAAGGCAACAGCCTTATTAAAGCCGGGGAAGTATCCATATTATTTAACATCATTGACATCTTTAAGAAGAATTATACCATTGATAAAATTATTCTCAATGATGCTTTCCTGAATCTAATGGTTTATGAAAACAGGACCAATTACAATATCTTTAGGAAGGAAGACAATAGCGAGGGTAATTTGCTTGTTCAGCTTGAAAAGGCAAGTTTTAAAAATGTTGTCATCTCTTATATTCATATTCCTTCAAAACAGGAATACCTGTTCCGAATCGACAACGGGGTACTCGGTGGAACTTTCTCAAGTGGAAACCAAAAATTTCTGTTTGCGGGATCAGTTTATTCTACACATATTAAATCGGGGGAAAATACCTTTTTAAAAGAAAGGAATCTTTCCATCCATACTGAAATGGAAATCAATGAAGCAGAACATACAATAGAACTTAAGGGTGACCTGGAAACCGATGGAATATTATTCGATGTGTCAGGATTTATTACTACAGGCAAGGAAGAGAATAACCTTGACCTGCAGGTAAAAATTACAGAATCTCCCTTATCAACTCTTGTCAGCCTTATCCCAAAACAATATACCGAACCCGTGGATGGATATAATCTTATTGGTGATGTAGGTATCAATGCAAAGATATCAGGAAATTTCAGAGAGAATACCATACCCAGGGTTGATATTGATTTTACGTTTGAAGAAGGTACCTATTCCTACGATAAAAGCAATTTCAAACTGGATGAGGTATTTTTTGAGGGGAGTTTTACAAACGGAGAATACCAATCGGACCGATCCTACGATCTTGAGCTGAGAAATATCCGTTCAAAACTGGATGATGGAAGTATTAAAGGCTCCATCCAAATTTCAGATTTTAGTAAGCCAAAAATAAATGCACAGGTGCTTACATCCATGAATCTCCAAACCCTTGCCCCATTTTTATCCATTGATACTTTGCAAGACCTTTCTGGCCATATGGATTTGAACCTTTCCTTTAAGAATAGATTGCAGGACTTCAGGAAATTTACCATTCATGATTTTATAAGCAGCACTACCACAGGAAGTCTACAGGTTAAAAACATGGACCTGGCATTCAAAAACAGTTCTCACAATTATCATGGTTTCAATGGCCGTTTTGAATTCAGTAACAAAGACCTTCTAATTAAGGAGTTTACCGGGTTTATATCCGGAAGTGATTTTTCCATGAAGGGATATTTTGGAAATATTCTGGCATATGCATTTTTACCAGATGAACATTTGTTCATCAATGCTGATTTCAGTTCGAGTAATTTTAACCTTGATGAGATTTTGGAAACAGACAGAGGTTCTTCCTCCGCAAACAGTAATTTAAGTTTCTCGAGCAGGGTGAATTATAATCTCAATTTAAACATTGAAAACTTTTCTTTTCGTAAGTTTAGCTCAACTCAAAATTCAGGACGGCTGATCCAGCGTAACAGAATTTTGTTGGTAGAAAATGCACACTTAAATTCCATGGATGGAAAGATCAGCATCAACGGATCCATCAACGGAAAGGATAATTTCACCTATTATATCAATTGCAGTGCTGAATTTGAAGAGG
Source organism: uncultured Bacteroidales bacterium (assembly GCA_964421215.1). Classification (GTDB taxonomy): domain Bacteria; phylum Bacteroidota; class Bacteroidia; order Bacteroidales; family JAADJA01; genus JAADJA01. Next base: position 278,467 of record CAYQWA010000001.1, read on the forward strand.
TGAACATCCACAAACTTTTCAGGGATTTTGGAAACTTCAGGCAGAAGAACCTTACCAGTAATAACTTAAGGGGCATTGTTGATGCAAGTGTTCAATACTCCTCAACCTTAACGCCCGGTTTGTATGTTAATCCGGCAAGTGTTTACACAGAAGCTGATCTGGTGATCAACAATGGTGAGTTGGTGGCTTATAAACCATTGTATTCATTATCGAAATATGTTAAAAAAGGGGAATTTGAACATGTGAAATTTTCAACCATTAAAAACAAGATTGAAATTGCAGAGGAGGTGGTTTATATTCCCGAAATGGACATAGAATCCAGCAGTATGAATATAAGTCTTTTCGGACAGCATAAATTTAATAATGATATTGATTACCATGTGAAATTATTGTTGTCAGATATTATTGCCCAAACAGAAGCCATCGAAAGTGACCTTGGCGATAATTTTGTGAAAGATGATGGCCTGGGCCGCACACAGCTCTTTCTTAACATGACAGGCCCTGCAACCGATCCGGTAGTAAAGTATGATACCCGGCAGGTAAGGAATAAAATATCAGATGACCTGAATAAAGAAAGGGAAGAATTCAAATCGGTAATAAAAGAAGAATTCAAATGGTTGGGACAGAAAGATAAAGAACCTGAAGATTCAATATTCTATAATGAGGACTACCAAAAGGATTTTAATATTCAATGGACTGATACTGAATCCGACTCAATAACTTCACCAAAACCCTCTCCCAAGCCCAAAAAAAAGAAACGAAATAAAGAGGAGAAAGAGTTTATTATTAAATGGGATGAAGAGCAGGATACCATTGATGATCCGCCTAACTAAAATCCTTTGGAAAAAAATTGATAAGCAGGAATACTTGATTTCTAAAGAGGATACGCAACATAGTTAATCCAAATATTGCTCTTTCACATCGACTTTACTAAATTTATTATTTAGCCACGTAGCAATCCTTTTAGACCCTTTTATATTGATATGATCCATGTTCATGTATTCTTCTTCAGGGTAATAAGTAGTTGTTAAATCATAAACTGTAATATTCTGTTCGATGAATTTTGTTTTTTCGAGTTCAAACCTTTCTTTCATGTGTTCAGGAATATTGGTAAAATAATACTCATGAACAGGTGTTGCAAGAAGAATGGGGACAATGTTGTATTCTTCGCAAAGCTTGAGAATTTTATTCAGGTAAAGGATTGATAACTCAGAAACCTTGGCCAATTCTCCATCAATATAGTAATGCCTTTCAAGGCCTTCATCCTTATTATTTAAATCATTTCTATCATTGTTCTTGTATCTTCCCTGGAAAATTTGTTTGCTTTTTTTAGGATATAAACCCGCCTTGAAAAAGTAGATCTCGATGAAATCACTGTAATCAAAATTGAATTTCACAAGGTCTCGAGGATTTAATATGAGATAGGTCCTTTTAAACATTTCCCATGACCAAAGATTATGTGAAAGTTTAATATCATTAAACTCAGATATATTGTGATGTGCATACCCAAGAAGCAAGGTGTCGACCTCTATCCTTTTAAGGAAGTATTTTAGTTTCCAATACGTTAGAACATAGGGCTCGGCAGACTGTGTAATGCTACTGGCTGAGCGCAAAAGCTTGGGATTGATGGCTCTCTGAGGGTGGGAATCGCCAGCAACCAATATACTTGTATTTTCAAAATCTAATTCTGTATTATGGAATATGACAAGATTAATTGTAATGTTCAGGAGAACATATCCCAGGAAGACCAATCCGAAAGTCAATATTTTATTTAAAAATCTTTTCATAGATCAAAACTGGAAATAGATAAATTCCTGTTGTTGTCCTCCAAAACTAAATATTATTACGATAAAGAATAAATACATGGCCCACCTGAATGATCTATGCCAAGTTAATCCTAAGTGTTCAATTGCATATTGACGGTTACGTCCGATCCACTCAATTATAATAAACAGTGGGAGCAATAAAAGCGTGGAATTCAGTTTAATGATTGGTATAGTAAATAAGCTAGCGGAGAATATTTCCGAAATATACTGCTGGGCATGATTGATATCCTCAGCCCTGAAAAAGATCCATGCAAAAGTGGTTAATCCGAATGTGCTGACAATTCCAACAAATTCCCTTAACGATGGGAGATGCCTGTCTTTTGAAGTAACATCCAGGTTTTGCCTGTTTTTGTTCAAAAGCATTAATGGTAAAAAATAGAGTGCATTTAATGCCCCCCAGGCAATAAAGGTCCAGTTAGCTCCGTGCCAGAATCCACTCACAACAAATATAATAAAGATGTTTCTTGCTTTCATCCAGTTGTTTACGCGGCTTCCTCCCAGTGGTATGTATAAATAATCCCTGAACCAGGTGGATAGGGAAATGTGCCATCGTCTCCAGAATTCTGCGATATCCCTGGCAAAATAAGGAAAGGCGAAGTTTCGCATGATATTAAATCCAAATAGCCTTGCCGTGCCTATTGCAATATCAGAATACCCTGAAAAATCACCATAAATCTGAAAAGCAAAAAAGATTGCACCTAAAACCAATGTGCTTCCGGATTGATCCGCTGAATTGTTGAATATTTGATTTGCAAATTCAGCACAATTGTCGGCAATCACAATCTTTTTAAATAAACCCCATAATATTTGCCTTAAACCATCACTTGCTTTCTTTTCATTAAACGTGCGCTTGTTATAAAATTGTGGAAGTAAATTTGTTGCTCGTTCAATGGGGCCAGCAACCAACTGAGGAAAGAATCCAACAAATGCAGCAAATGCAATAAAATCCCTGGTCGGTTCAAATTTTCTTCTGTATACATCTATGGTATAACTCAGTGTTTGAAAGGTATAAAAGCTGATACCCACAGGAAGGATAATGTTTAATGATCCGGATCTTATCTCAGTTCCCAAAAAGGTAAACGCGGTAAGGAAGTTATCAAGAAAGAAATTATAGTACTTGAAAAAACCCAGGAATCCCAGGTTGACCAATATACTTGTTAATAGGAGCAGCTTCCGTTTTGATTTTTGGTTGATTTTGGAAAGGCCCTGGCCTACAAAGTAATCCACTATTGTACTGAAAAGGATCAATGATAAAAACCGCCAGTCCCACCAACCATAAAATACGTAACTGGCAATTACCAGTAAAGCGTTCTGCAGCTTGATATTTTTTGACGAAGCCAACCAATACAAACCGAAAACGATTGGAAGAAAAATTGCAAAGTCAATTGAGTTAAAAAGCATACAATGTCAGGCGGTTAAATTTTTAAAAAGCAAATCCCTGATTTCAGTGCAAAAATGCAAAATATATTTATCAGGCGGATATGATAGCCTGATTTTTTAGGTATTGTAATAAAGAGCCCCCGTAAAATAGTTAAGCATTACCACTCACTCATCTGATCCTGCCGTTAACTCTTTTCTACTTTGGATGTGGTTATCCCGGGGATATATTTGCTGATAATCATTTGTTTAATTATTCATTAAAATCAAAATGTGATGAAAAATTTAAAATTTTACTTCGTAGCATTAACCATCCTAACCGTTCTTAATTCTTCAGCCATTGTCCTGGTAGGAGATATTACTGGTGGAGGGGCAACTCCTTCATTAGCTCCAAATACTTACCAGGTATTAGCCGGAACCAACATTTACATTCCTGCAGGGGTTACCTTTGCAATAGAGCCTGGCGTAATTATTGAGTTTGAGCCAAATAGCCAATTCTATACCGAAGCAGGAAGTAACCTTATCATCATGGAAAATACCGATTTCCAGTTTATGCAAAACAGCTATGTACGTATTCTCGGGGATTTGTTTGTAAACGGAACCAGCACCGGTCCTGCAACCTTCAGGGAACATCCTGCCAATGTCGGTGCGAGTTGGAAAGGAATTATCTTTGATGGTTGTGTTACAGACACTGTACTTATTGATTTTGCAAAGATTACAGATGTTGAAAATTTTGGTGGTACCTACCTGCCCTACAAAGCCGGTGCGATATGTGTTTATAACAGTACATTTGATGTGTTTCATGTAAGAAACTCTACCTTTAAGAAAAATAAAGTCGAGCTCTTCGGAGGAGCGATTTGTTTCAAACTTAGTTCCGTAACCAATTCCGTATTGATTGAAAATAACCTGTTCAGGAACAACAGAACCCGTCGTAAGGGTGGTGCCATTTACATCGATTCGAAATTAACTACGGAATTTATGATTTTCCACAACAGGTTCATTAAAAATAAAGCTACAAATGGTGGCGCCATTTTTCTTGAAGATGCCATTGGAGGAGGTTTAGAAGTAGCTGAAAATTCATTTGACCGAAATACGGCAAACTTTAATGGTGGTGCCTGTTATCTGACTGGAGATGTAATCAATATCAACTTTACCAGGAACAAGTTCACCAAAAACACCGCAGTAAATCGTGATGGTGGGGCGATCTTTTTTACATATTTCTATCATGCCAACAACATGCACATGCTGCACAATGTATTTTGCCTGAACGAAGCTCGTGATGGTGGAGCAATTTGCAGCATTAATGAAAAGGGCGATGAGAAGAAATACCTCAATAACTTGTTTAACCATAATTCTGCTTCTGATCAGGGTGGTGCCATTTATTGTGAATCCGATTATAATTTTCTGAATAATACCTTTGCTGACAATACAGCCGTTATTTCAACAGGAGGTATTTATGCCACAACAGCCACGGCCGGTTCATATGGTATCATCAACAATATCCTTTGGGGAAATACACCTTTACAGGTTAATTCGGTGCTTAGTGTAGGGAATACTTATCCTGCCTTTGATTATAACTGTATCGATTATACAGGAGCTGCTGCCGGAACCAATATCAATTCAGATCCATTATTTGTTAATCCTGCAGTACATGATTATCATTTACAGATAGGTTCACCGTGTTTTGATACAGGCCAACCTGGATTCAATCCTTCAATGTACTTTGCTTCATGGGCAGAAGACCTTGATTATTCAGCTCGAATTAAATCTGCTGAAGTGGATATGGGAGCCTATGAATCCTGGACAACGAAAAGTGCTAAAGTTGAGGTGCCTGCATTGGTAACAGAGGTAGTAGTATATCCTAATCCAGCAATAAATACTGTAAACATTGCTCTGGAAAATGCAGAGTCTATTTCTTCAATCCTTGTTACAAACCTTTTTGGACAGTTAATAATGAAAGTTTCAGGAAACGAAATAAACGATGGAAGCAAAACAAAAAGCATTGATGTTTCAGAAGTTGAAAATGGGGTATATTTTGTAGTAATAAAAAGAGTTGGAGGTAAGTCAAATACTGAAAAACTAATCATCAATTAAATAAAATCCATTCTGTTTTTTCATGATTTGTTGAATTATTTCAAATTAAAAAAGCCTTCCAAAGCATTTTGGAAGGCTTTTATTTTTCCCGGATGTTATCGATTTCAGCTATCATGTACCTCTAATTTGAATCCTGTTCCATGCACATTGGTAATGGAAATGTTCGGATCATCCTTCAGGTACTTTCGCAACTTGGAAATAAACACATCCATGCTTCTTCCTATAAAATAATCATCATCCCCCCAGATTGATTTCAGGGCTGTTTCCCTGGAAAGAAGTTTGTTCCTGTAAATGCATAGTAATTTTAGCAGGGCCGATTCTTTTCGTGTTAAGGTATGTTTCTGGTTGCCATTTTTCAGGATCATGTTTACCGGATCAAAGGTAAATATGCCGAGTTCAAATTGCTTTACCTCTTCGTTCTCAGGAGCAGATCTTCTGGGGATGCACCTTTTTAAAATTGCTTTAATCCTTAAACTCAGCTCTTCTGTGCTAAAAGGTTTGGGGATGTAATCATCGCATCCCATCTGGAATCCTTTTATACGGTCCTCCTTAAGCGACTTGGCTGTTAAGAATATGATCGGGGTTGTTTCATCTGATTGCCTGATCTCTTCTGCAACAGAGAATCCGTCCTTCCTGGGCATCATCACATCCAATAAAATCAAATCGTAATTTCCCTTATGGTATTCAATTAAACCATCTTCACCGTTGCTGCAAAGTGTGGTTTTGTAGTCCATCATTTCAAGATAGTCCTGAATAACCAGGCTTAAGTTCGGATCGTCCTCAACAATTAAGATTTTTATTTGCTGCTTGTTTGTTTTCAAAATAATTGATTTGTGTTACTCAAGTTTGTTGTTGAAATACATCATATCCTGAAACTCAAACGGGGAAGTTGATAGTAAAGTTGCTTCCTTTCATCGGTTCACTTTCAAGGTAAATTTCTCCTCCCATTTCTTCAACCATGGTTTTAACGTAATACAATCCAAGTCCAAATCCTTTAACGTTATGGATATCGCCTGATTGTAAACGATGAAACTTTTTAAAAACATGTGGTTGGTTTTCAGGACTAATACCTATTCCATTATCTTTAACAGTTATCTGTAGCAAACTGTTCATATTTTGTGTCGTTATTTCAATTAAAGGCCGCTCAGGGGAGTATTTATTTGCATTATCCAGCAAATTGTTTATAATATTTGTGAAATGGACCCGGTCGGCCATTATCTTGTAATTTATAGCATATCCGTTAAAAAGCAGCTCTCCGTTCCGGTCATTTATCAGCACCCTGTAATTCTTTATGCAGGAAGTTAATGCTTCATGAACATCAAGTTCCTTCATCTTTAATTTGAAATCGTCTTTATCCAGGGCTGCAATTTGCAATACACCTTCCACCTGGTTCTTCAACCTTGCGTTTTCATCAAAAATGATCTTGGCATATTTCTTAATTCTTTCCGGATCATTGATTACCATATCCTTGGTAAGCATTTCGCTGGAGACAGAAATCGTGGCTATAGGTGTTTTGAATTCGTGGGTCATGTTATTCACGAAATCGGTTTTCATTTCAGAAAGCTTCTTTTGCCTGATCAGAGAATAAATGGTAAAGAAAAAACTAAAAACCAAAACCATAAGGAACAGCCCTGACATTACAGGTAATACGATCATGCTGTTAAAGATCATGGATTGTTGGCTTGGGAAATACACAGACAGAAGGTATGTATAATCCTGGCATAAGCAGGTTAAAGATACCCAATGGTTCGAAATAAGTACTTCATTAGGGAATTTTGTGTAGGATCCCATAACGAATGTATTGTCGATTTGCCGGTAAACACCATAGGCATATTTCTCATCAATTCGCAAAGCAGTAAACTCTTCAAGAAGTAAAGAATCTAAAATTTCCGGATTGACTACCTGGAGTAACTCAACATGTTCCTGGTAAAACATATCATCAAATTCATATGGATCAGCTGGAAGGAAATCCACAGAAGTCATCAGTTGGTTAACAACACTTTTCATGGCGATCTCAACTTTGCTGTTAAACTGATCCTCTTTCAATTGCCAGGCATCTCTTACCCATAGTAATTGCGTTATAATAGCTGCTACCAGTGAGATAGAGGTAAGAAATATAATGGCTCGAATAACCTTACGATTCATATATCAAAATTAGTGTAAACATGAGCCTGCGCCAGCATTTAACAAATTTTTAACAGGAATTAACAAGTCGTTAACATCAATATGATGTTTTTGACGTTATGTTTGCCAATGAAAATAATGTTATTAATTAATTTACTATTTAAAAAGGTTTTAAAGATATGAAAAAAGTACTATTGACATTAACAATTGTTGCCTTTGTAATGGCAGGAGCGGTTTCAATTAATACAGTAACTGCAAATACAGTAGATTCATCTGTTTATGATGATCCACCAAAAAAAGATAAAAAATCCAAGAAATCATGTGCAGACATGAAATCAGCAAAATCTTGCTGCTCTAAGAAAGCTGCAAAATCTTGTAACGATAAAGGGGAAGCTAAATCAACTAAAGAAACTAAAGAAACTAAAAAAGCTAGTCCTGATAAAAAGTAAATTGATAACCTCTTGTTTTTGGTCCCGGTTTCCTTTCTTAGGAAATCGGGATTTTTATTTTTGTGAGACTATATTTTTACGAGCCGCAGGTGCAGTAAAAATATTAAGTCGAACAAATCCCGAATGCGAAGCCCTTCGGGATCCCCAGCAAAAAAGTGCAAGCTTACAAACCACAGGCGCATTAAAAATATGAGATCGAACCCTGAGGTCATCGTCCTTAAGGGTTCGACCAATTTTACCCCCTATTATTACTATTAGCTCACAATGCATTATTTTTGCAAACGGTAATTAACATATATAATTGAAATGCAGGAAACAGCATCAACAAAATATTTAGGCGAACTTCGGACAGAAGCTGTCCATAGTCGATCAGGAAACACAATCATTACCGATGCACCACCCGACAATAAAGGCAAAGGAGAGGCATTTTCTCCAACTGATTTGCTTGCAACTGCTCTTGGAAGTTGTATGATAACAATTATGGGGATAGCTGCACGTGAACATGGATTTGATATTAATGGTGCCGAGGCGAAGATCTGGAAAATCATGGAATCCAACCCAAGAAGGGTAGGTGAGGTGAAAATTGAGTTGACTTTCCCTGATAATGACTACTCTGATAAAGAAAAAAGGATTATTGAAAAATCGGCATTTACCTGTCCGGTTTTTTTAAGCCTGCATCCCGATTTAAAAAAAATAATAACATTTAATTTTTAATTATGGAGTTTAAGATTCCACCTGGCCTGAAGCATACTGAAGAGATCATTGTATCAGAATCTCAATCGGCAATAGCATACGAATCGGGGATGGTGAATGTGTTCGCTACTCCTGCAATGATTGCATTGATGGAAAAAACAGCACGGGTTAGTGTTCAACCTTATCTTCCTGACGGATATACAACTGTAGGAACCGAAGTCAATGTAAAGCACCTCAAAGCGACCCCTATTGGTAATTGTGTTAAAGGTGAATCGTACTTAAAAACTGTAATCGGATCAAAACTAACCTTTGAGCTTCATGCCTGGGATGGAAAAGGCATGATCGGGATTGGAACCCATATACGGGTCATTGTTGAAGAGAAAGGATTTATGGAGAAGCTGAAATAGTTACTCCCTGTTTTTTGAATCAATAATTATTGTCACTGGACCATCATTTACCAGCCCTATTTCCATCATAGCTCCAAATTCTCCTGTTTGAACTTTTTTACCAATATCCTCTTCCAGTTGTTTAATGAATTTTTCATACATTGGAATAGCAACTTCAGGTTTTGCTGCTTTTATATAAGCAGGCCGGTTTCCTTTTTTTGTACTGGCATGCAAGGTAAACTGACTGACTACAAGCAGATCGCCTTCTACATCCATAACGGATAGATTCATTACACCTTTATCATCACCAAAAATTCGAAGCCGGGAAATTTTTCCACATAACCATTCAATATCTGTCTGGGAGTCGGCTTCCTCAATTCCAAGTAAAACGAGGAGCCCAGGCCCGATCTGAGCTTTGACTTTATGTTCAATAGTTACCCTGGCTGAGGATACACGTTGAATTACTGCTCTCATAGTATTGTTAACGATAAAAGCATAAAGATACACGATACTCTTAAAATCCTGACATAAAAAAGCCCTCTCCCATTTAACAGGAGAAGGCTTTATTTTTTAAAGTTTGAAATCTTCTAATTTGGTACCTGTGAACCTTCACCAATATTGGGCACCCAATAATCATCTTTGTCGATGTTGTTGGATTCACTGTCAAGGTTATAATCACTTGGGATATAACCATTGGTACCGGCTTCATTTTCCCACAGTGTTGACTTATCACCTGCGTTTACTGATCCATCCGGATCACCATCACCACTGAACATCCCCCATTTGCCGGGAGCCAGTAGTTTATGTCCGTTGCTACCACCATAAACCTGATTTACTCCAGTTGTAAAATCATAGGAGTATAAACTTCCGGAAGGAGTTAATGCGTTATTTGACATGATGGCAATATGGTTTCTCTGAAGAACAACTGCATACAGATTCAGGCTGACAGATACGGCAAACGTAAGGTCAGAACTGCCATCCAGATCAACAACGGACCCGTCATTTAGAATGAAGGCAGCTTGTTTTCCAATGGAGGTGCCAGGTACTGCTCCTGCCGCAGTAGCGGCATCCCTGATATCAATCAGAACCCAGTCCACAACATTAGATGGAATTGCCCCAACACTTTCAGATCCTGTATAATTCCATGGTGGCATATTAAAAGGCTGACTTAGCGGAATAAGTGTACCAAGATTTGCATCCATATCAACACCATTAAAAGGGCCTTCCAGACAGGCGGTTAATCCAAGGCTAATATCGCTGCTCAAAACATTTACCGTGTAATCCTCTACCTGGCCGTAACTAAATCCGGCCTCGCATGCAGTAGGATCAGAGGAGTACTTGATGATTACACGCATTCGGGTTGCTCCGGGTACTGCGTCCAATGGAACAGTGATGTTTTGTGTTAATGTCCCAACACCGGATGTTTGTCCTAAATCATAAGCTTCGCCTGTTCCCTCTAAATTACAATCCTGGTTCCAGTCAATATATACCCAGTAATTTTCTGTCCAGGTTCCTATTGATCCGCAAGATACTGAAACCATATGTGTACTTCCAGGATCAACATCAGTTGAAATGGAGGTGAAATCTTCATAGCCATTTGTAGTATTTACCGAGTTGTTTATGGTATTGAATGTAACATTACTGATCCATTCTTCGGATGCATTGTTGCCATATGCAGCACAATAGGCACAATTTGTAGCATTAATATAATTTGTTTTGGTCTCAGCATCGCTTCCATAGGTATTTGTTGCAACCAGGGTAACATTATATGTTCCAGGTGCATCAAATGAAACCTGCGGATTTTGGCTGGTAGCATTTGTACCGTTCAAATAAGTGACAGTAGGTGGATTAAAAGTCCAGCTCCATGATGTGGGTGCATTTGTCGATAGATCAGTAAAATTGACCTGGTTCCCAATGAAGGGGTTGGTATTGTCTGCGACAAAATCTGCAATCGGAGGAGCAAGTTCCACAACGGATATTTCTATCTCTCGTCTATGAACCGGTGTGCCGTTCGGCCCTTCTCCCACAACGGTAAGTGTATAAAATCCTGAAGGTACACTGTTATCTGTAATTTCAATTGGTATGGATCCCGGGAATGAGCTCAAAGTGTTACCCAGGGGATATGCAATGCTAAAGGATCCGCTTGGAGGGGTTTCCATAGTAGCGGTAAAGATTACATCATCGGTGTATAGTTTTACATCAGGAACTTCGGCATAAACAGTGTTTGTGCCTTCGGTACTCTTTTTTGCAGCAGTCAAACGCATGGCATAGTCAGGGAAATAGGCCGTAAAGCTGGCAAATGATCCATAGCGGAAATCAGGCCATGACGACATGGAAGTAACCGAATTGGATACGATTGAAGTGTAATCTCCCTGATACCTTGGAGTACCACCACCACCACAGGTGGAACAGTTGATTTTCATCTTTTCATTAGAGACCTGCTGATTGGTAGCAAAACTAACACCACCATTGTCAGAATAAGAGGCATATATAAGGGCACTATCACTGGTTGGTGTGTCCCTGGTATCCATCCAGTGTACATACAATCTGCCGGTTTCCAGGTCACTCCAAATGGCCGGTGCCCACTGGTGATTGTTCTGGGTACTGGCATCATCGTTAATCTTTACCGCTCCCGACCATGTTGAACCGCCGTTGTCGGAATACCTGCACCATACATCAGGTTTATTTCCATTACCTGCCGGCCAGTTGGACGCATATACCAGGTATAACCTTCCACGGTAAGTACCGTTGCTGTTATCAGCAGCAATAAATGGATAAGGACGGGTACGCATATTCTCTACTGAGTTTCTTCCGCTAACATTGGTACCAACGTAACCAGCAAAGCTTTGTGCTGACATGTATGAAAATGAAGAACCTCCGTTTGTTGATCTGTAAAAAGTATACGTTGATGCAAATGCACTTCCACTGTTGGTTACAACATATACTGATCCTCCGTCAATACCACCATTAGGACCGACGCAAACCATCATTCCCGGAAGGGATTGTGTTGAGGGAGAGAAGGTGTTTGTCCATGTGGCTCCCAGGTTAGTACTGCGGGAAAAGTTCCCTGATCCGCTGTTAGTCATCACCGTATAAACATAATTTGCGTATGGGCCTGAAGTTTGATCGGCTGCGAGCCAGTTTTTATCATTTCCGCTAATGGCAGTTACGGGAGATGTCCATGTTAGTCCGTTGTCGGATGAACGGACAATCTTACAACCAAGAATACTAGAGCCGTACATGTTTTCATAATACAGGTTCCCTGAACCATCAAAAGCTGTAAGAACATCTCCACGTATGGTTGTTCCCCAGGAAACCGGGGTAGCATCATTCCAGTCATGTCCGTCGGTAGTTCGGTGTGTTTCATCAATATTGTATGCTGTAAAAAACTCTGTCGGATCCAACGGATTTACGCTAATATGGCATTCAGCGAAATCAACACCCAGGTAAAAATTATCGTAGTCATCGATGGTAATAACCGTAGATGGAGCTTTAGTGCTTGAACTGACCTGATTGACATACCATTCCGGCACCTGGTCAAGGTTCGGATCGTCGTCAAAGATCAGTTTGTCTTTGGTTTTTTGCTGGCCAAAAGTATTTCCAACAATAAAAAATAAACCCAAAGTAATTACAAGTAAAGATTTAGAGAATGAATGTAGTGTCTTTGTCATAATCTGTAGATTTAAAAATTTTGAAACGGTATTTGTATGAGGTTAAGATTGGATGAAAGTTCTTAATTGTCTGATGAAATTCCGGAATGGCAGAAAAAAATCAAAGCAATGTTATTATACAAAACTACAATAAAATTTGCAATATCCCCTTTGGCCAGCCTTCATGCTGCCTGCAACTTCATGCTTACCTGCCTTCATTAATGATTTAAACAAACCGCTGGAAGAAAAGTTTATAAAGTAGTTTGATCGATTCATAAATTCACCTCAGCATTATTTTAGTACTTTTGAAATGAAATGCTAAACCGTATAATATCAGGCAGGAATTACCTTTCAAGGGAATATAAAGTAGTTTCTTTTGTCATTATTCTCGCATCATTTGTTGCTTTTTCCGGATTACAGTCCCAGATAATCATGAATCCTGATAGCATTTCTTCTGAGAATGATACCATAATCAGTGAACTTGATGAATTTGTGGTTACCGGAACAAGAACAAACAAGAAGATTATCGATATTCCATGGTCGGTTGTACGTTTAAATTTTATTGATTACCGTTATGATAAAAAGGTCGGGGCAAACGATATGCTTATGCCTGTCCCGGGAATGTTTCTACAGTCAAGGTATGGAAACCACGATGTCCGCTTTTCAATCCGGGGATTTGGAAGTCGATCTAACTCTGGCATCCGAGGAGTACGCATACTTCTCGACAATATACCGGAGTCGGAACCGGATGGTCAAACCCGAATTGAGGCCATTGATTTTAACTCCATTGGCAGGATCGAAATTTCCAAAGGAAGTGCTTCTTCCTTGTACACCAATGCTCCCGGAGGTGTGGTAAATTTTATCAATGACATTGCGTTTCACCGTTCATCGATTATGCAGTTTAATCAAATAGGATCATTTGGCTTGCAACGAAATGGCATTAAAGCTGCCATCAGAACAAAAAAGTATGGATTGCTTACCACGTACAGCCGGCAACAATATGAAGGATACCGCAAACACAACCAGGAAGACTGGCATATATTAAATATGGTCATGGAATCCAAGCCGGGAGATCATACAAACCTTAAAATTCTGGGGTATTTTGTAGATGGCCTGATTAAACTACCGGGAGCTTTAACAAGGGAGGAGTTTGAACAGGATCCTTTTCAGGCTGCCCAGCGATCCATCGACAGGGATGAAAAAAGAATATCAACCAAAGGAAGGCTGGGGGTTCGATTTAATACGAAATTTGGAAGTAATCTGAACAATAAACTGGAAGTTACATCTTTCGGAACAATAAAGTATTTTGAACGCACATCCCGTGAATACAGGATCATAAACAGGTATGGCCTTGGCCTCCGGGCAGTATATGTAAATAAGATAGAAATTGGGAAGCACTCCAATGAATTTTCCGTTGGGGGAGATCTTTTATTTCAGCCTGCCAGGACTGAATATTATGATAACATAAGTGGTATAAAAGGTGATCAGATCAAACAATTACTTGATGAAAAGATCAGCAACTCCGGCTTTTACCTGTCGGATAACTTTGAAATTATCGACAGTACCTTTTTTGTTCTTGTCACTGGAAGGTACGATAAAATCACTTATGATCTGTCAGAGGAGACACTTCCTTCACGAATGGATAAAAGGGTATTTAATGCTTTCACACCCAAGGTGGCCTTCAATTATAAGCTGAAATCCTGGATGTCGGTTTATATTTCCTTTGGATTAGGCTTCGACAGTCCGGCAAAAAATGAACTGGAAAGTCTGCTGCCTGCGGATTTGTATAACCATGAGCTTGAGGCCCAGGAGTCAAAAAACCTTGAACTGGGTATTAAAGGGAATTTCCTGGATTTTGACCGCAATGTAATGCAAAGGATATTGTTCGAGGCGACTCTTTTTAATATTCAGATCAACAACGAGATTGTTCCATTTGAGGTGCTGGGAGATGTGTTTTTCAGGAATGCTGCCAAAACCAACCGAACAGGTGTTGAACTGGGTAGCCGGCTTGAAATTGTTAAGGACCTTAACTTTGTTATGGCCTACACCTGGTCCGATTTTACCTATGATGCTTACCCTGCTACCACCATTTTGTTTGACTCAACTGGTAACCAGGTTGAACAGGAAGAAGATTTCTCAGGAAACATGGTTCCGAGTGTTCCTGAAAATAACCTTTATATGGCTTTATCATACAACCACCCACTCTTCAAACAGATCAACGGATTTGCTAAGATCAGCTACCAGGCGATCAGTGGATTGTATGTTGATGATGCCAACTCTGATCTAACAGAAGGTTATAATTTGTTGAACACCACAATCGGTATGGATATGAAATTTGGAAGGTTTAACTTTATGATATCAGGAGGCATTAATAATATCTTTGATGAAATCTATGTAGGATTTACCAATACAAATTCTGCTGATTTGCGATTTTATGAAGCGGGTGCTCCCCGAAATTATTATTTGTCACTAAATCTTGGGTACTCATTTTAATCAAACAAATATCATTCAACGGTGTTATAAAAAAATCCATCAACGAAAAAGATAATCCATTGAAACTGAAAATATTTTTAATAGTAATCTTACTGCCCGGTCTGTTATTAGAAGGATTGGCACAGTATGACGGGCCTGAAACAATATCTCCTGACCAGGAAGGGAATTTCAGGATTTACCCGGGAAATGTTTCACAATCGGAAGTTTTTATTGTCAGGAGTCCTCTGGATCAAAACGTTCTATTCTCTTCCTGCAACACACTTACTTTTGTACCCTTTTTTGTGAGTGAAGGTATTTATGTTTCAGAGAATGGAGGGAGCAGTTGGTATGGAAATGATACATGCAATGGAGATCCTATACAGTTTCACGGCGGAGATCCGGGGATTGCCATCGATAAAAACGGAACATTTATAATAACCCGCCTGGGGATGGCACCATTCTCAGGCTTGTATTCTCATTATTCAAATGACAACGGACTTACCTGGTCGAGCCAGCAGGCTATTTCAACTGATGACCTTGAACGTGCCACTGTGGCGAGTGATGTGGAATCAGCAAGTGCTTTTTATGGGAGGACATATGCTGCCTGGGTGAAATTTGCTTCACCTTTTCCTGTGATGTTTTCCTACACTGATAATGGCGGACAAAGCTGGAGCAGTCCACAGCAGGTTAACAATCCTTCACACCGGAGTGCTGGTGGCGATATGGCCATTGGTCCTAATGGAGAAGTATACGTTTGCTGGGCAGGAGTAACAGAATCTTCTCCGTTCAAGGAAATATTAATTGGATTTGCTTCGTCAGTTGATGGAGGACAGAACTGGGATGTAACAGAAAATGCATTTGAAGTTAATGGAATTACCGGTATACTTACGGATAAAGATAACATCAGGGTAAATGGCCTTCCTGGTATTGCTGTTGATACATCTGAAGGATTAACAAATGGTTGGATCTATATTGTCACCGGTCAAAAAAATCTGGCTCCTTCCGGTTCTGATCCAGATGTTGTTTTATACCGGTCAGAAGATGGAGGAGTATCCTGGTCCTCAGGTATAAGGGTGAACCAGGATGCACTGAATAACGGTAAAACTCAGTACTTCCCAACAGCCCATGTCGATGGGTACGGTGGTCTTAATGTTATTTATTATGATGACAGAATTACGACTTCAGATTCCGCAGGAGTATTTTTGGCAAGATCGAAGGATGGAGCAGAAAGCTGGACAGAGTTTGAGATCAGCGACCACAATTCCAAACCTTCTCCCATAGGAGGGCTCGGACAGGGCTACCAGGGTGACAACATTGATATCACTTCTACCGATTCTACCCTCTGGCCGGTCTGGATGGATAATTCAACGGGTATATACCAGATCTGGACAGGACCGCTTTATTTTACGGATATCAATTCCATTAGTGAGAAGCATTCAAGAAATTCACTGTTTGAGTTAAAACAGAACATTCCTAATCCCTTTGAGAAAAGTACAACTATTGCCTATGAAGTGAACGAAAAGGGATTTGTTACTCTTGAAATTTTTGATGCCTGGGGAAAACAGTTAACAACCCTTGTTAATGAGATCAAGCATCCGGGTTACCATGAAGCCGTATTTAATCCCACTAAAAGCTTGAAAGGAGTGCAACTGAACAATGGATTTCTAATGTACCGTTTGTCTGTGGATGGAAAGTCTTCAGCACGTAAAATGCTTTTTATTGAATAGATAGAAATCCTTTGGGTTATTTAGTCCTTGATCAGTATCATCCGTTTCGATTCAGAAACAGGATTTTCCAGTTCTGAAAAACTGACATTTAGCTGATAATAATATACTCCACCGGGTAAAGATGTCGCATCATAATCAATATAATGCAAACCAGCATCTGAATTTTCATATTCGAAAAATGATTTCACTTTTCCCAATGAATTGTAAATCTTCAATTTAACCGAGGTACAATTCAATTCAATTTTATCTTTCCCAATAGAAACAGAAGAAGGAATATTAAATTTAATCCTTGTTTTTGAGTTGAAAGGATTTGGATAATTCTGGATTAAAAGGAGGCCGTTTTCATTCGGTATCACCCTGGATTGAATGGATACTGGAACTGCCGGTACATACCTGATAAAAGCTCCATCCCTGCCAACAGCATATCCATGAAGGGAATCCGGGAAGATCACATCAAAAATGGAAGTTGAATCCGGTGTTGGAATCTCCGACCAGGTTGAACCTGAATCAAGGCTATAAATGAGTTTTTTTCGGGGTCCAAGCGGGCACCAGGCTTCGCTGTCTGTTCTGAAATCCAGGTCAAATGCGTTTCCCTGGATTCCGAGCTCCTCATAATCCCATGTGATGCCCCCATCCTGTGTACGCATATAAGCAACACCGTATCCAAAATCCGGATCACCACCTGCACCTAGCACATGGAGTGAATCAAACAGGTGAAGTTGATGAACCTCATCAGCAGGCGCATATTCAGGATCAAGCGCATACCAGGTTTCTCCTCCATTGGTAGTCCTCCAAATTACACCGGCAATGTCAAACATTCCTCCGCTGGCATAGCCATAATTGTCATCAAAGAACTGAATGCTTAATACAGGGAAAAATGCCAGGGTACTTGTATCCACATAGGCCTTTTGCCATTCCTGGCCTCCGTTGGTCGTTTTTACCAGGGTATGAGGATTTCCACCCATCCAACCATTCAATGAATCAAGGAAAAGAATACATCGGATAAAAATATTGTCCTCAGGGTACATCTCACTGCTCCAGTTTTGGCCGCCGTCAGTTGTTTTTAAAAGCAAGGTACCATAGGGTAAACTGTTAAATTTATAAGAGGATGCCCATCCCATATTTTCGTTTAGAAAAAATAGTTCTATAATTTCATTTTCTGTTTGGCTGTCCTGAATGCTCCACGTATTGGCCCCATCAGTTGTATGGATAATTGTTCCTGAATCACCAACGGCCCAACCTGTTAAACTATCGATGAAAAAGACCGAATACAGGTTTTTTGTAGTGGGTACATCAACCTTTTCCCAGCTTCCCTGGGAAATGATGGTACTGAAAGGAAAACACAATGCCCATCCAAGAAGTAAATAAAAGCTTTTGTTTTTCAATGATTGAAATTTATTGCAGTTTCAAAATTAGTCAATTATCAGGACCATTTCATTTATAAAAAGTAAAAGCCCTTCCGAATTTGAACGGAAAGGCTTTTGTTTTTTCAATTTTGAAATATATTATTCAGGTACCTGTGCGGCTTTCCCAAGATTGGGCACCATTAGATCATTTTTATCGATGTTACTTGATTCGCCATCAAGGTTATAGTCTGTGATTAAGTATCCTTGTGATCCGGCTTCACCATCCCAAACGGGAGATTTGTCTTTATTGTCTATTATTCCGTCAAGCTCTCCTTCACCACCATACATACCATAAATTCCTGTGCCGATTAGTTTTTGTGAAGCTGTCCCAAAAGCCTGGCTGGCAGCAGTCGTAAAATCGTAGGAATAGATCCCGTCATTTTCAGCAACACCAAATGCTGTCATAATACTCAGGTGATTCCTCTGATGAATAACAACAAATAGTGAATCTGAAACTGAAGAGTCAAAATGTAATAATGGATTTCCCGTTAAGTCAACGATCATTCCATCATTCCTTAAAAATGCAGCCTGCTGGTCAAAAATTGTTGTTGCATCGGCCAGACTGGCTGATTGTGCGTTTCGCAATTCAATGAAAATCCAGTCAACAATATCTGATCCTGGAATAGCAGGAACACTCTCAGTCCCATTATAAAACCAGGGATCACTGTTAAATGGCTGGTTTAGAGGTAGTAATGAAACGATATTGGAATTCATTTGTGAATTATTAAATGGTCCTTCCAGAAAAACAGAAATCTCCAGATCGATGGCAATCGGCATAGGACTGCATTGTTCGAAATATTGATTAAAGCATGTTTCTGACGGTGGCAGACAAACACCAAAGTGGATTGTTTTGTCAGGACAAATAACACAATAAGTGGGTGTTCCATAAAAAGTTTGACCGGTGGTTATTACATCAAATGCATTTTGTCCACCGCCTTCACTACCTGCGCATGGGTGGGTTGACCCGGTAAATGCTTTATAAGCCTCAATCTGAGCGTTGGTATTTAAGTTTGCAATTCCAAAGAATTGTACATCACCTGTGCCTGCTCCTGCGTTTTGATAGACTTGTTCAAGTGTTGGAGCGAAGGCTATACAGGTTCCTCAATTGGTCTTGAATATATCAATTACAATTGTTATCCCCTGGTTCAGCTGATCATAAAGGTTCCAGGTAATCCCGTCAGTATCGGTTATGGTAAAATCACCTACTGGATCCTGTATTTGTTTTGTTTCAAATTGTTTGAAATACTTTTCATCCAATTCAACCTGAGAGTATCCGGCTATTGTAAAACCAAATATGCAAAGAGTTAAGAATAGCTTTTTCATGATGAGTTAGTGTTAGTGTTTATTTGGATATTTAGTAATTGTCAGTTGACAATCAGTACATCACAAATTTAAGTAATTGTATGCCTAAATAGTGTTAATAGTATGTTAACACCAAAAAAGGGCAAATTGTTCTAAAGTGAATCAATTTGCCCTGAAT
This sequence comes from uncultured Bacteroidales bacterium, assembly GCA_964421215.1. Lineage (GTDB taxonomy): Bacteria > Bacteroidota > Bacteroidia > Bacteroidales > JAADJA01 > JAADJA01. The sequence goes on from CAYQWA010000001.1 coordinate 298,151, forward strand.
ATTTTAAAGGAGGTTTTTATTAGTCGGGAACCTGGGATCCCACACCGAAGTTGGGGATCCAGCACTCATCCTTGTCGATATTATCTGTTTGGGAATCCAGGTTATAATCACTGAAAAAATATCCTGACATTCCAGCTTTTGAATCCCAGAGTGAGGATTTATCGCCAGTTCCAACCGAACCATCATGATCACCATCTCCGACAAACATACCCCATGTTCCTGTTCCTACGAGCTTAAGAGCTGAAGAACCATAGGCTTTATCAACGGCAGTGGTAAAATCATAGGCATAAATTCCACCAGTTTCGGAAAGAGCGTTGGCAGACATAATACTTAAATGATTCCTGTGATGAATAACAACATACAGAAAATCCGACACAGATGAATCAAAATGCAACATTGGATTTCCTGTTAAATCCACTATCTTTCCGTCATTTCGTAGAAAAGCCGCCTGTCTGTCTAAAACTGTTGAGCCAATGGCCAGTGCCGCTGATGGTGCATCCCGCAATTCAACCAGGATCCAGTCGACAATATCGGAACCCGGAATTGTTGGAACAGTTTCCGAACCTGCATAAAACCAGGGATCAATATTATAGGGTTGATCCAGAGGCAATACAGGAATTAAATCTGAATTCATGTTGGATGCATTAAATGGCCCTTCAAGGTAAACGTTAACTTCCAGATCAATGTAAGGCAGCGTACAAATTATATAATCTGTTTTGGTTTCTGTATCGCTTCCCCCTGCATTCGTTGCTGTAAATTCCACAGTATAAGTTCCTGCTTCGTTAAATTGTACTTGTGGATTTTGTGAAGTTGAAGTTGTTCCTCCAATGTAGGTAACGGTTGTCGGATTAAAAGTCCAGCTCCATGAAGTGGGATTATTGGTAGAAAGGTCTGTGAACGAGACTGTTTCTCCCAGCATTGGATTTAGCTTGTCTGCTGAAAAGTCGGCAACAGGAGGATCAACACCAGCAAGAACATTTACCGGATAATCTTCTACCTCTCCGTAATTAACAACACCACAAGGAAAACCACAATCATCACCGAGGAATTTTATTCTTACCCTCATCCTGGTGGTTCCAGGCACCGCTGAGGAAGGAACGAAAATACTATATGTTCCCTGTCCGCTATTACTGATCTCACAAACCACTTCTTCGTCAACATCGTCGAAATCGTTGTCCTGATTCCAGTCGATCCAGACACCCAGATCATCCGGGGCCCATGGAGAACCGTTTGTAACTGTGATATCGTAGGATTGATTCTGAGTTAGGTCTGTAGACATGGTGCTATAAAAAGTATAATCGTCAGCTCCTGTATTGGTATTAATTATTGAGCCAAATTCGACGCCACTAATGTGTTCCCATCCTCCACCTTCGGCATAACAATAACTCCCTGGAGTTATGTAGTTTAATTTTGATTCAGAATCGTAGCTGACGGAGTTGGAAGCCGTTAAGGTAACAGTATAACTGACGAATTCATTAAACTGTACCTTAGGATTTTGTGATGAGGCATTTGTGCCATCAACATAAGTAACAGAGGATGGTACAAAAGACCAGGACCACGAAGTAGGATTGTTGGTTGACAGGTCGGTGAAACTAACAGTTTGACCCGGACCTGGAGATAAAATATCTGCTGAGAAATCCGCCACAATTTCAGGTGGTACACATTGATTTATGTATCCGTTAAAACATGATAAAGACGGTGGCCAGCATATATCAAAATGGATTGTTTTATCAGGACAAATTACACAATATGTTGGATACCCCAGGAAATTCTGGCCTGATGTAATTATATTTTTTGCAGCAACTCCACCACCCTGTGTTCCAGCTGATGGAAACGTTTGTCCATGTGTTGCCTTAAATGAGTTTATTTGGGAGTTATTATCATAAGGAGTAATACCCCACATTAAAACATCGCCTTGCCCAGCTCCTAAGTTTTGATATATAGATTCAAGTGTGGAGGCGTGGGAGATACAGGCAGGTCAAGTGGTAAAATACAAATCGATGATAACGGTTTTGCCCTGATTAAGTTGATCATAAAGATTCCAGGTAACTCCCTGGGAGTCGGTGATGGTAAAGTCTCCGACAATGTCGCTAATACCTTCTGGTGCTGAAGGAACAAAATCTTCCGGTATACACCTTTCACTGGTTTCCCCCTGTGAATAGGCAGTGACCAGCATCCCGGAAAGGAAACAAATCAGTATCAGTTTTTTCAACATAGCAATTTTTTATTAAGGGTTTAAAGCTCTTGTGTTTTTTGATTTAAACAAGAACTTCCGGTTATTCCGGAAGTTCTTGTGTGGTTTATCATATTACTATTTTCTTAGTTCGGTACCTGTGAACCCTGTCCGATATTCGGTACCCAATAATCGTCTTTATCGATGTTGTTAGACTGGCTATCCAGGTTATAATCACTGTAGATGTAACCTTTGGTTCCTGCCTGAGTTTCCCAGAGAGTTGATTTATCTCCTGTTCCAATGGTTCCGCTTCTGTCGCCATCACCACTGAACATACCATAAACACCACCGAGGTTTTTGTGACCTGCAGAACCGCCATATACCTGGTTTACACCAGAACTGAAGTCATATGAGTAAACGCCTCCTGAAGGAGTTAAAGCAAAGTTTGACATAATTCCCAGGTGGTTACGCTGCCAAACAACAACATAAAGATTGTTGCTGACCGATAATGTAAAGTCCAGCATCGAGCTACCGTCCAGGTCCACAATTGAACCATTATTCAGCACAAAGCAAGCCTGACGACCGATCATAGTAGCTGGTGTGGCTGTAGCTGCTGAGGCAGCATCCCTGAACTCCAGCAATACCCAATCAATCACATTAGGATTAGGGATTGCTCCCACACTTTCCGTACCCGGATAGTTCCATGGAGCCACATTATAAGGTTGTGCCAGAGGAATATTTGCTCCTAATTCAGGGCTCATATCGAATCCGTTAAACGGACCTTCGAGGAACGCTATCAGATCAAGTGACATGCTACCACCAGTAACATTTACAGTATAATCTTCTACCTCACCATAAGAGAAGGTTTCACAAGGTCCCGGATCAGAAGAGAACTTAAGTACAGCCCTCATTCTTGTAGCACCAGGAGTAGCTCCTGCAGGTACAGTAATGTTTATGTCCAATGTGCCTGGCCCTGAAGTTTCCCCAAGGTCAAAACTTTCATCCGGATCATCAAAATCACAGTCCTGGTTCCAGTCGAAAAATACCCAGTAATTTTCAGTCCATGTACCAACCGAAGCACAAGACATGGAGAAGTTATACGTTGAACCCGGATCCACATCGGTGGAGATGGAGGTATAATCAGTATATCCGGTACCCACCAGTGAAGAATTATCAATGGTGTTGAATGTTACATTGCTGATCCATTCTTCATCACCCGTAGAACCCATTGCAGAGCAGTATGTACATGCACCCACATTGATATAGTCAACTTTGGTTTCTGAGTCAGAACCATAAGGATTGGTAGCCAGCAGGGTTACTGTATAAGGAACCATATCGCTGAACTGAACCACAGGATTCTGAGAGTTGGCATTTGTTCCGCTCACAAAAGTATGAGAGGCCGGAGAGATTGTCCATAACCAGGATGTAGGAGCCCCGGAACTTAAATCGGTAAACTGAACATCAGCACCAGGAACAGGAGTTGTATTATCTGCACTGAAATTGGCAACCGGTGGGCTGGTAGAACAACTAATGGTAGCATGCCATCCCGGATCAGTGACACTAATATCTGAACTCCATTCAAATGTAAGGGCACCAGCAGCATTTGAGGAAGTGACAAGACCAGGAGAGTTGGTGCCACAATATTGTCCGATCAAAGGAGCAGAAGTGTTTTCACCGTTATAGATATTGAGCGCATCATAACTGCAGGATGACTGAAATTCCACCTCAAATGAAATGAAGTTAAACTCAATCTGAGCACCGGCAGCAGAAGAATAGAATGTCATCACAAAATTTTCATTGTTTGAATATTCCCCACTTGCTCCACCTGAATCGTAGAAGTTACCTTCACAGGTAGTAACAGTTCCGTTCTGCATGTTGAATTCAGGAGGTACAACTGTGATATAACCAATCTTTGCCTCAGTATCATTGCCACCAGCATTAGTTACAACAAGAGTAACATCATAGGTGCCTTCGATATCATACTGAATAGGAGGAGGATTTTGTCCATTAAAAGACGAAGGTATTCCACCCGGAAAAGACCATGACCAGCTTGTTGGGCTACAAGAGGACATATCCGTAAACGTAACTGTGTTTCCTTTAACAACAGTTGTAGGGCTTCCTGAGAAATCGGCGAAAATGTTCTGAACATCAATATATCCTGTTTTAGTCTCAGTATCATTGTCTACTCCGTCACTTACTGTTAAACTGACATCGTATAAACCAGGCGAACTATAAGTAATTGCCGGAGGATATTGTCCATTATGAGATGAAGGACTACCACCTGGGAAACTCCAGTTCCAACTGATGGGAGAACCGGATGATTGATCTGTAAAGGTAACAGAAGAACCGGAACATACAGAAGTATTGCTGGCTGTAAAAGATGCATTTAATCCGAGCTCATAAGGGGAAACATAGGTCATATATGTTCCTGCGCCCGGAGCAGTCCAACATGGATATACTTTCCCTCCTTTTGATGTAATTGCCAGGTAATCACCCATGTAGCCGCCAGCCAATCCTGGAATTGCTGAAGGAGTAAATGAACCATCACTTACCTGGAAATCTGTCCATGTAGTTCCAGCATCAAGTGAATAAGCTGAAAAAGTTTCACACTGTGAACTTGTAACATTTCTGTCATCATAGAAAACAGTGGTTAATGCTCCTGTTTCTGGATCACAGGAAATCCAGGGGAAGTAGGCCTCTTTACCATTAGTAAAAGTACCCTGGTTTACCCTGACGGGAGTGGACCAACTGGTTCCGCCATTTGTTGACCTTATCATATATACACTAATGTTGGTTCCAGTGTTTACTCCAGGAGTGCCAACATTTGACCATACTATATAAATGTTTCCATTGTTAGGTCCTCCACTGATATCTACTGCCATTACCGGGAAAGAATTTACCCTGTGGTTTTTAGATGTTTCAGTTGTCCGTATCCCTCTGATGTTTGAAATGATCCGGGTTCCTGCACTGTAGGAAACACCACCATTTGTTGATTTAGCAAAACCAATGGCTGTTTCATCTGATGGCCAACTGTCATAAATAGCCCAGGCAACATAAACTTCACCGGCCGGACCAGTTTGGATATGAACTCCCTGGTTGTGGCTTCCGGCACTAACTGCAGAACTTACATTCAATGGTGTCGACCATGTAGGTCCATCATCTGTTGATCTGTTAATTACAATTTCAGCATCGTCAGAACCTCCAAAAGGAGTCCATGCTGCATAAAGATTTCCTTCATAAGGACTTGTTGAGCTGTTATCAATCCACATGTGGTTTTTATCAGCCAGTGAACCTGGATTAGGTGCAACAATTGCGGTACTCCACGAACTGCCATCATCAGACCATGCAATGCCCTGGCCACCCGGATCGCTAATGTAATTTACATATTGACGACCATTTAATCCAATCGCGGTTGTCGGGTCACCTGAATTGTCTCCTCCAGCTCCCTGTTCACTTCCTCCCCAGGTTAATCCAGCATCAGCTGATTGAAAATAGTTTGCTCCGTACAACGAGCCTACTGAACTACCGGTCCATGAAGTGGAGTTGTTTGAATTCAAAAGATAATCCGCATCATTGGGATCAACAAAAATTGAATTCTCACTTTCAGTAACGTTGGTTAGGTTAGTAACAGGAACGTCGGGTGAATTTGTTGTTTTAACACCCTTAACCGATAATTTGGATGTTTTAAATTTAGACGGTTTAATGGGTATTGCTGCATTATATGGTACCAGCCCTTTTTCAGCCTTATCCATCCAGTAACCCATGTTGTCGATCCTTGTATCAACAACCGGATTAGTGTTTGTTTTTTGTGCAAAAAGCTGCATTCCAAATACCAGGAATAGGCAACATACTGCAAATGTAAATAGTGTTTTCATCATGATATTTTTTATTTAGTACTTGCTGTTTTGTATTATTGTGGCAATATTAATCGTCTAAAGTATAAAAAAAAGAATCCCCCCGGTAGGAGAGGGATTCAAATGTTATATTTTTTTAATTCGGTACCTGTGAACCCTGTCCGATATTCGGTACCCAATAATCGTCTTTATCGATGTTGTTAGACTGGCTATCCAGGTTATAATCACTGTAGATGTAACCTTTGGTTCCTGCCTGAGTTTCCCAGAGAGTTGATTTATCTCCTGTTCCAATGGTTCCGCTTCTGTCGCCATCACCACTGAACATACCATAAACACCACCGAGGTTTTTGTGACCTGCAGAACCGCCATATACCTGGTTTACACCAGAACTGAAGTCATATGAGTAAACGCCTCCTGAAGGAGTTAAAGCAAAGTTTGACATAATTCCCAGGTGGTTACGCTGCCAAACAACAACATAAAGATTGTTGCTGACCGATAATGTAAAGTCCAGCATCGAGCTACCGTCCAGGTCCACAATTGAACCATTATTCAGCACAAAGCAAGCCTGACGACCGATCATAGTAGCTGGTGTGGCTGTAGCTGCTGAGGCAGCATCCCTGAACTCCAGCAATACCCAATCAATCACATTAGGATTAGGGATTGCTCCCACACTTTCCGTACCCGGATAGTTCCATGGAGCCACATTATAAGGTTGTGCCAGAGGAATATTTGCTCCTAATTCAGGGCTCATATCGAATCCGTTAAACGGACCTTCGAGGAACGCTATCAGATCAAGTGACATGCTACCACCAGTAACATTTACAGTATAATCTTCTACCTCACCATAAGAGAAGGTTTCACAAGGTCCCGGATCAGAAGAGAACTTAAGTACAGCCCTCATTCTTGTAGCACCAGGAGTAGCTCCTGCAGGTACAGTAATGTTTATGTCCAATGTGCCTGGCCCTGAAGTTTCCCCAAGGTCAAAACTTTCATCCGGATCATCAAAATCACAGTCCTGGTTCCAGTCGAAAAATACCCAGTAATTTTCAGTCCATGTACCAACCGAAGCACAAGACATGGAGAAGTTATACGTTGAACCCGGATCCACATCGGTGGAGATGGAGGTATAATCAGTATATCCGGTACCCACCAGTGAAGAATTATCAATGGTGTTGAATGTTACATTGCTGATCCATTCTTCATCACCCGTAGAACCCATTGCAGAGCAGTATGTACATGCACCCACATTGATATAGTCAACTTTGGTTTCTGAGTCAGAACCATAAGGATTGGTAGCCAGCAGGGTTACTGTATAAGGAACCATATCGCTGAACTGAACCACAGGATTCTGAGAGTTGGCATTTGTTCCGCTCACAAAAGTATGAGAGGCCGGAGAGATTGTCCATAACCAGGATGTAGGAGCCCCGGAACTTAAATCGGTAAACTGAACATCAGCACCAGGAACAGGAGTTGTATTATCTGCACTGAAATTGGCAACCGGTGGGCTGGTAGAACAACTAATGGTAGCATGCCATCCCGGATCAGTGACACTAATATCTGAACTCCATTCAAATGTAAGGGCACCAGCAGCATTTGAGGAAGTGACAAGACCAGGAGAGTTGGTGCCACAATATTGTCCGATCAAAGGAGCAGAAGTGTTTTCACCGTTATAGATATTGAGCGCATCATAACTGCAGGATGACTGAAATTCCACCTCAAATGAAATGAAGTTAAACTCAATCTGAGCACCGGCAGCAGAAGAATAGAATGTCATCACAAAATTTTCATTGTTTGAATATTCCCCACTTGCTCCACCTGAATCGTAGAAGTTACCCTGGCAGGTGGTAACAGTTCCGTTTTGCATATTAAACTCTGGCGGAACCACGGTGATGTAATCGGTTTTCACTTCCGTATCGCTACCACCGGCATTAGAAACAGCAAGGCTGACAGTGTATGTTCCTTCTGTGCTATACATGATGGCCGGAGGATTTTGTCCGGAATAAGAGGATGGTGATCCTCCTGGGAAGGACCAGGTCCATGAAGTAGGATTACATTGCGAATTGTCAGTAAAAGTAACACTGTTGCCAACAACTACAGATGTTGGAGTACCTGAGAAATCAGCTATTACATTTTCAACAGTAATATAATTTGTTTTTGTTTCTGTATCATTATCAATACCATCACCCACAGTTAATGAAACGTTATAACTTCCCGGTGAACTATAAGTTATTGCCGGAGGATTCTGCCCGATATATGAAGAAGGACTACCACCTGGGAAACTCCAGTTCCAGCTTGTTGGTGAACCCAAAGAAGCATCTGTAAAAGTTACTGTTCCACCTGTACAGATGGTTGTAGGTGAGCCGGTAAATTCTGCAGTAAGGGCAGGAGGTGCGAATTGAAATACACCGACATAGTTTTTTCTTGAACCGCCATAAAATACCTCTCCAATCGACCAGAATGTTGCATCATCTGTGGGATCAATAGTCATCTGAGAATAATCACCATATCTTGTAGCAGGATTATTTTGTGTACCATTATAAATTACTTCTTCTGCCATTGTCATTGTCCCTAAAGGATCAGAAGCAAACCGGCCCGTATAACGCAAAGATGGGTACAGGGAGGGACTTACAGTAGTATAAGCCAGGGCTATATTTCCACTGGCATCCATACACATATTACCTGAAAAAGCACTGTGCCCTTGGGGTTGTACATAGGTACCTTCCTGATAGATTGTCCATGGATCACCATCATTCGTTTGCCTTAATTCGTACCAACGAATTCCTGAATCATCATCTACATGAGTAGGATCTACAACAAAATTAAAGACCACTGAATTATAGCCTGAAAATCTTCGATATTGAGCCATATACATGATAGTGGCCTGTAAAGCATCAATATTAGCTCCGTTAGGTTGCTCAAGGTTGGAGAATGAACCACCATCAAATAATCCATCAAAATCTGCAGTAGTAATAATTTGTGGACTGGAAATAGTTGAATTACTGGGGGTTACCCAGTCGACATTAATTGACCAGATTTTTAAATGGTCATCGCTAACTCCTGCCCATACGTCATCCTGCATATAAACAATGGGAGCATTTCCAGCCGAAGGTAGAGAGGAACCGTTACAATTAAATCCAAGAGGACTGTAAAATCCACTTGTAATACAACCGGGTAAATTAAATCCCACCATTTGAGCTGAAGGATCACCAATAAGCATTGCATCCCTTTCCAAAGCAAAGACCACTTCGTTAGTTGTGGGAGCGTTCTGATCTTTGTTTGCCGTAATATAGTAACCATCAGACCATACACTGAACTTAGGGTAATCCGGGAATGTATTTGTATGAAAACGGTAAACGTACCAACCATCGTTCACAGGATCGGGTCCTTGTGAAACTGCAACATCAAATCCATTTGAGAAAAACTCACTTATAAAGAACCTGTCTGCATAACGATCATACATTACGATTGGATCACCCATTGTTCCTGGAAAGATAGTACCAAGAGATGCTGCCGCTGTTAATGGATTTCCAGCCTTATCCCAGATCCTGAACGAAGAGTTCCAGGAATTGAGAAAGTGATTTGGTCCGACTGCTCCTGTAGGATCTGTAGGGGTAGTGCCTGAACTGGCTGCTTCGAATGTTAGTATTGGTGCTTTACCGGGTGACTTTTTTGCTTGCAACTGTTTTTCTAAAAGTGGATCGTTACCTTTTGGGAATCCTTTACCTGGAATTGCAGTGTTAGATCCCCAACTTTTAGGATTAACTTCTTTGATAATATTTTCTGCCGGAATAAATGTTCCGTTTGCAATTTGTGAAGCAATAGAAGGAACCTCTATCATTGGTTCAGAAGTAGTTACAAGTGTAGCTTTTTCAGCCTGATCTGCATTTTGAGCATGTAAATGCATGACAGTAAACACAGTGAATACGAGAATTAAAAGAATTGTGATTTTTTTCATATTTGTTTATTTGGAAAAGTTATTCAGTTTAAACATAAATGATGAAAGCAGAGGTTGGTATGTCGACCTGACATTCAGGTGCAAATATATTCAATTTTATCAAATTAACAAATTTCGATATATCGATTAGATGTAATTATGATATATATCAGACCCATTTATAAAAAAAGAAGCTGCCCTTTTGAGACAACTTCTTTTTTATAGCAGTTTTCATTCGCTTTATTTGATCAACACTTTTTGCGAAACATTAAATGATTCAGATTCAAAAGTAACCATATAGTAACCTGTTTTCACATTTAACCCAACTTCAATGATTTCATTAGCCAGTGTAGATTCCGAATGAATTTCCTGTCCGATAAGATCATATACTCTGACCTTACCGTTCACCCTGTTGGGATTCTTAATGAAGATCACATCCTCAAATGAATAGATGTAAACGTGGTTACCTGTCAACTCAGGAATGTTGTTAGGCGCTCCGAAGTGCAGTATAAACCTTTGTGGATCATCCCCTGCCTGGTGATCAAAATAATAGGTATTTGTTTCACTCAGGTTGTGCAGTATGGCTTCTTTGGTATCTTCCAGGTAAATGGTCAGGTTTTCTTCAAAGCTTTCCAGTTCACTGGCTTCAATGGTGAAGGTTTCAGAAGCATCACACTCAAATCCCAGCTGAACATTGGTGTAATCCTCCAATTGAGGAAGTGAATTGATGGAAAGGATCTCACCAGGTACAATGGAGTAGAGTTGAGGAGCTTCATACAATCCGTACAGTTTGAAAACATCAAACTGGCCGTCATAACCTTCTGTAGCATCAAGGTTAAAGCTTACAAACATGGCATCGCTGTATCCGTTACCTTCCACATCCAAACGGATGGTGTTGGGCCTGGCATCGTCTTTATAATAAGCCTGAGCACTGTGAACCCGGTTACTTTGAGGAATGGTAAGTGAAGGATTGGAACTGTTAGCCAGTACAAAGAAAGCCTGCATGGCCGGAATAATACCACCGTCCAGTGTTCCCCAACCGTTACTGTTAGTACCATCGGTACCGTTCCAGTACCTGTAGTTTCCACCCGAACCGGAAATGCCAGTCCATACCCACACCGAGTTGTCGATGTTTGTTTTGGTCCATGTATCAATATCAGCTTCAAGCGCAGAAGGATAAGGGTTAGCGATGAGGTTCAGTCCTCTTCCGCTGGTATACTGCAGGTCATAAAAAGTAGGTGAACCAGCCCCGGTAGTAAGGTCACCGGCATTTAACTCACCGTCAAACTCAAAGACCTCATCCTGTGCAAAGCCGGCATTACCAACCCATACTTCATAACCGCGTCCTCTTTCCAGTGGAGTGCTCACCGGAACAATCCAGTCACCCCATGTATTGGTGGCTTCATCATGTGTTTTAAGGTACACATCCGAATGTCCACCAGAAAGTTTAAATACGCCAGCCACTTCACTTTCCACCGGAGACCCGATAAAATGCCATTGAGAATGGGTCACGTATTTTTCAACCGTTGCTTCCACATTGGGTGTTGAATGGATCAGGGACCCTGTTGCACTGTTGGAAGTGGATTTGATGACCAGTCCTGAAGGCCCGTTATGATTGGTCAAAGTACCATTAACGGTCATAGACTTATCAGCAGGTATGTGCAGATGAGCCCCTGTTTGTATGGTCAGATCATTGCATTCAACACCCGATCCTGAATTTGTTTCAGGGAAATTCCCTCCTGAAGGAGAACCTGGAATGGTCAGGTTATTAGCAGCAGCAGGTAAAAGACTACCCGACCAGTTTCCAACATCGTTCCAGTCATTGTCCACAGCACCTGTCCAGAGCATTTCTGTTTCAAACGCATCCAGAACGGAAACATCATCAATACAAACACCATATCCATATTGAGCCGCACCTTCAAAAGCAATGTAATAGGTACTGCTGGTATTGGGCAGGATAATGGTTTCTTCTGTCCATGAAGTAATATTATCGGTCCATGATTGTAGTAATGTCCAGCTGCCACCACTGCTGGTTTTGTAATAAACCCTTAATGAATCCTGGTCATTTGGCCATAAGGCCTGGGTATGCCAGAATGTTAAGGCCGGTGCAGTAAGCCCGCTTAAATCCAGTTCAGGAGTCACCAGCTTTGTTACGTCCCTTGCAGAAGAAGCTTTGAATAGATATGCATTATAACTACCACCATGAGCACTTGGTGGGTTCGAGCTATAACCACCGGACTGGAAGCTCCAGTCCAAAGCGTTAACCACATATTCATTGCTCCAGCAACTTGGTATTAATCCACCATTCTCAAAATCTTCAGTCCATGGGAAGCTTGCAATGGTATTACAAACGGTAGTAAAACTCCAGATGGAACATCCAATGGCGTCACCATTAGCGTTATAGGGAACAATTTTCCAGAAAAATGTAGTACTGGAAGGCAGCCCGCTGTAGAAATAAGAAGTGGTATTGCCCAGGTTGGTTCCATTTAAAATGTTAGTCGGATCAACAGTTCCACCTCCATCAGTTCCAAACCAGATTTTATAACCTGTAGCATCAGCCACTGAGTTCCATTGAAGGCTACCTGATAAGGCAACACTGCCAGCTCCATCCAAAGGAGACACCGGTGTTGTGCAGGAAGGAGCTGAAGGCACATCATCCACAGTAACATCATCAATGGCCATATCAGAAGTATAGGAAGTACCGGTAGCACCTGTCCATCGAATGATTACATCTGCAACAGATGCATAAGCGCTTAGATTAACAGTAGCTTCGTACCAATTGTTGGTTTGGTTTCCTGATAAACTCCATAAGTCAGCCGACCAGCTGGAACCACCATTGGTAGATACCTGAACAGACATGGTTCCCATGGCTGATCCATACATGTGGTACCAGAAGGTGAGTTGAGGATCAGAAAGGGCTGAAAAATCAAAACAGGGACTGGTGATGTATCCGGTATTGTTATAACAGGAAGAAGTCTCGGTGTATAGATAGTTCCCTGAACCAGAGGTATGGTCAGAAGAAGGTCCTGTATTACTTGATCCTGTTGATCCCGAAAGAATATCCCAGTCAATATCATCACCGGTAACATTGGTCCAGTCATCCTGCAAAGTTACTGAGCCATCAGCCGTACAATTATAAGCCGGTGAACTGGTAGACCAGCCATCGAAACTCTGTGTATAAGGGAATGAACTAATACATCCACCACCACCACTGCCGGTAGTTGCATTACCAGTAAGTGCAGGTACCAGGTAACAATATCCGCTTGTGTTGTATTCATAGGCAGCAAAGTGATAGGTAGTGCTTGCACTAAGCCCTGTAACGTTAACAGAGGTGCCGGTACCATTGTACACAACATAGTTACCGGTTCCTATCTGACTTCCGGATCCAAAGGCAGCATTAGCAGTATAAGAACTACCGTCAGAAGGATCAGCATTAACAGCACCTGCTTCCCTGGCCAGTACAATCACGTTATTACCGTTTCCTCTTGTCCAGGATACAGTCATTGAGTTAGAAGTAATCGATCCCGAACCAAATGAACTGGCCTGGGTGGTGGGATAGGTACATCCGCTCCCAGGTGTATAATAGACAGTAATTGTCCATGTATTATTATCAACTATATTATACGTAGTGTTACAGCCACTTCCTCCCCAGGTTCTGCCAGCATGGAGTTCAAAATTTATGTTTCCTCCTCCTGTAACTCCATTGGCAATGGTTAATCCTGTTCTGCCGTAAGAATAAGTACCTGCAGAATTCCCTGATCCTGATGAAAGAACCCCTTCACTTGCACCTCCTGCAGAAACACAACGAAGTTCTGAACGTTGTTCTGACATCCATGCATTGGAACTGCTGAATGCAGTCATTTCATACTCAACGTCAGTTCCTGTAATAGTAGCTCCTGCCGGGATAGTCACCGATAAAGATCCGGGACAGCTTGAGGATCCCGGCAAAGATTGAAAGCTATAATCCGTTTGGATGTCTCCGCTTGTGTATGTAGCTGTTGCCTGATAAGCGGCTGTAATGTAGTTGGTTTTTACTTCTGTATCATTACCCTGTGCGTTGGTAGCAGTTAGGGTCACAGTATAAGAACCTGCTACGTCAAAAGTTACCTGCGGATCTTTGGACAATGAGTTTGTTCCACCCACATAAGTCACTGTTGAGGGGCTAAATGACCATGACCAGCTGGTAGGAAGATTGCTTGTTAAATCAGTAAAGTTAACCGTTTGCCCAACTGAAGGCGACACATCATCAGCAGTAAAATTTGCAACTGGAGCTGCAGGTCCACCAGCTAAACCGGTAACGATCAATGAATAGTCCTGGCTACCACCTGATAATGAACCTTTATGTGTAACTGTCACTGTATAGGTTCCTGATGCACCACTAACAATTATTTTTTCGAAGGGATCAACATCATTATCACCGGTATTATTGGTAGTAATGGATGTAAGTCTGTAAGGATAATAGGTACTTCCACCCTGAGTCACTCGGATATCCAAATCATTAACCAGGACAGGTGTCGGATCATTGGCTGTTCCTGTATTGGCTGTTCCTGCCGGATCATTCCAACTTATGGAAGCAATGAGGTCATTTACTCCGTCTGAGGTAACATTAAAGGAATAACTCCCTCCATTACTGAGTGTTAATTCTCTGATCTCAGATTCATTGCCATGCGTACTTATGGTTTGAGCAGCCACTTTACCATTGATTAATCCCCAGCCAAAAACGGCATCCGGTCCGGCTGGACCCGAATCATCTGCAGTATGAAGTGCTAGACCTTTTAGAGTTGCTGCACGCATAAATCCTGCATTTAAATTGTTGTAATGCTGCTGAAGCAAAAGGAGAGTTCCAGTAACGTTAGGGGAGGCCATGGAAGTTCCTGAGATAGTTCCATATTCGTTATCAGCACCTTCATAAGAGGAATAAAGGCTTGTGCCGTTGCCGGCTATATCTGGTTTTATTCGGTAATCATCACATGGTCCTTCACTGCTGCCAGAATTGATCACCACTGAGATAAGATCTCCGTTTGCATCAATATTGGCATCCTGGCCGTTAGCAACCACCATATTGTTCTTTGTTGTTTTAAATCCGGATAATTTATCATAACTGGAATTCCCATCCAATGGATCACCATTTGAGGAATTGTCGTTGCCGTCATTTCCTGCTGAACATACCATGAGGTAGTACTCAGCATTATTCATTACAACATCCCATTCTCTTGACCGGTAATTGTATGCTCCAAAATACCAGTCTGGTATTCCGCTTGCTCCCCATCCGTATGAATGATTAGACAATAGCATCCCACCGGTAGCGGCAGTTGTTGCTTCAGAAACATCATTGTTCCATTCGTAACCTACAGCTTCAGCCTGTGGTGCCATTCCTTTGGCATTGGCCGAAAATCCTGAAGCAATGATGGTACCTGTAACGTGAGCAGAATGATAATGTAAAGATGTTGTCCCGTCACCTATCGAAAATCTGTTGCTTCCTCCTATACCATCATATTCCTGGTGTGTGGTTCGTGCGAGACCACCATCCCAAACATGTGCTTCCATGTTTTGTCCTTCAATATTCAAACCTAATAATCCTCCGTTATGAAGAGTATTTGCCCTGGTTGAAATACCAGCATCAATGTTGTTTGTGATATAATAAAGAGGTAAACCTTCTACGGTAACACTCATTAATTCATAAAGAATACCATTCTCTTCATACCGTACAGGCCAGTTGTTCTGTCCTGCTAGTTCAATGGCTTTTGCTTTTTCAAGCTCAGCATCTGATTTAAATGTACTGGCTAAAGATTCCAATAACTCAATATTATAATCTTTAGTAATCTTTGTCTTGTCCTCAAGGGTTTGAGAAAATAAAGAGAATGAAATTAAACTGAAAATTAATAATGGTAATAATTGTTTCATAAGTCTATAATCTTAAATGTGATTTTGGGACTTTACTCCCTTTAGAATTGAGAACTATAAATAATCTAACCTGAAATATGGGGGCTAATATATTAAAAATTAAGAAGACACAATAACCTTAACAACTTTTTTATTAATTGTTCGCTTTAATTAAAGCCTGTTTCATAGCTCCGGCAAACAAAAAACCCGGGCATTTTGCCCGGGTTTCAGGATCAAAGAATTATACTTTTTATTTAATTAGTACTTTTTGAGAAACATTAAATGATTCGGATTCAAAAGTAACCATATAGTAACCTGTTTTCACATTTAACCCAACTTCAATGATTTCATTAGCCAGTGTAGATTCCGAATGAATTTCCTGTCCGATAAGATCATATACTCTGACCTTACCGTTCACCCTGTTGGGATTCTTAATGAAGATCACATCCTCAAATGAATAGATGTAAACGTGGTTACCTGTCAACTCAGGAATGTTGTTAGGCGCTCCGAAGTGCAGTATAAACCTTTGTGGATCATCCCCTGCCTGGTGATCAAAATAATAGGTATTTGTTTCACTCAGGTTGTGCAGTATGGCTTCTTTGGTATCTTCCAGGTAAATGGTCAGGTTTTCTTCAAAGCTTTCCAGTTCACTGGCTTCAATGGTGAAGGTTTCAGAAGCATCACACTCAAATCCCAGCTGAACATTGGTGTAATCCTCCAATTGAGGAAGTGAATTGATGGAAAGGATCTCACCAGGTACAATGGAGTAGAGTTGAGGAGCTTCATACAATCCGTACAGTTTGAAAACATCAAACTGGCCGTCATAACCTTCTGTAGCATCAAGGTTAAAGCTTACAAACATGGCATCGCTGTATCCGTTACCTTCCACATCCAAACGGATGGTGTTGGGCCTGGCATCGTCTTTATAATAAGCCTGAGCACTGTGAACCCGGTTACTTTGAGGAATGGTAAGTGAAGGATTGGAACTGTTAGCCAGTACAAAGAAAGCCTGCATGGCCGGAATAATACCACCGTCCAGTGTTCCCCAACCGTTACTGTTAGTACCATCGGTACCGTTCCAGTACCTGTAGTTTCCACCCGAACCGGAAATGCCAGTCCATACCCACACCGAGTTGTCGATGTTTGTTTTGGTCCATGTATCAATATCAGCTTCAAGCGCAGAAGGATAAGGGTTAGCGATGAGGTTCAGTCCTCTTCCGCTGGTATACTGCAGGTCATAAAAAGTAGGTGAACCAGCCCCGGTAGTAAGGTCACCGGCATTTAACTCACCGTCAAACTCAAAGACCTCATCCTGTGCAAAGCCGGCATTACCAACCCATACTTCATAACCGCGTCCTCTTTCCAGTGGAGTGCTCACCGGAACAATCCAGTCACCCCATGTATTGGTGGCTTCATCATGTGTTTTAAGGTACACATCCGAATGTCCACCAGAAAGTTTAAATACGCCAGCCACTTCACTTTCCACCGGAGACCCGATAAAATGCCATTGAGAATGGGTCACGTATTTTTCAACCGTTGCTTCCACATTGGGTGTTGAATGGATCAGGGACCCTGTTGCACTGTTGGAAGTGGATTTGATGACCAGTCCTGAAGGCCCGTTATGATTGGTCAAAGTACCATTAACGGTCATAGACTTATCAGCAGGTATGTGCAGATGAGCCCCTGTTTGTATGGTCAGATCATTGCATTCAACACCCGATCCTGAATTTGTTTCAGGGAAATTCCCTCCTGAAGGAGAACCTGGAATGGTCAGGTTATTAGCAGCAGCAGGTAAAAGACTACCCGACCAGTTTCCAACATCGTTCCAGTCATTGTCCACAGCACCTGTCCAGAGCATTTCTGTTTCAAACGCATCCAGAACGGAAACATCATCAATACAAACACCATATCCATATTGAGCCGCACCTTCAAAAGCAATGTAATAGGTACTGCTGGTATTGGGCAGGATAATGGTTTCTTCTGTCCATGAAGTAATATTATCGGTCCATGATTGTAGTAATGTCCAGCTGCCACCACTGCTGGTTTTGTAATAAACCCTTAATGAATCCTGGTCATTTGGCCATAAGGCCTGGGTATGCCAGAATGTTAAGGCCGGTGCAGTAAGCCCGCTTAAATCCAGTTCAGGAGTCACCAGCTTTGTTACGTCCCTTGCAGAAGAAGCTTTGAATAGATATGCATTATAACTACCACCATGAGCACTTGGTGGGTTCGAGCTATAACCACCGGACTGGAAGCTCCAGTCCAAAGCGTTAACCACATATTCATTGCTCCAGCAACTTGGTATTAATCCACCATTCTCAAAATCTTCAGTCCATGGGAAGCTTGCAATGGTATTACAAACGGTAGTAAAACTCCAGATGGAACATCCAATGGCGTCACCATTAGCGTTATAGGGAACAATTTTCCAGAAAAATGTAGTACTGGAAGGCAGCCCGCTGTAGAAATAAGAAGTGGTATTGCCCAGGTTGGTTCCATTTAAAATGTTAGTCGGATCAACAGTTCCACCTCCATCAGTTCCAAACCAGATTTTATAACCTGTAGCATCAGCCACTGAGTTCCATTGAAGGCTACCTGATAAGGCAACACTGCCAGCTCCATCCAAAGGAGACACCGGTGTTGTGCAGGAAGGAGCTGAAGGCACATCATCCACAGTAACATCATCAATGGCCATATCAGAAGTATAGGAAGTACCGGTAGCACCTGTCCATCGAATGATTACATCTGCAACAGATGCATAAGCGCTTAGATTAACAGTAGCTTCGTACCAATTGTTGGTTTGGTTTCCTGATAAACTCCATAAGTCAGCCGACCAGCTGGAACCACCATTGGTAGATACCTGAACAGACATGGTTCCCATGGCTGATCCATACATGTGGTACCAGAAGGTGAGTTGAGGATCAGAAAGGGCTGAAAAATCAAAACAGGGACTGGTGATGTATCCGGTATTGTTATAACAGGAAGAAGTCTCGGTGTATAGATAGTTCCCTGAACCAGAGGTATGGTCAGAAGAAGGTCCTGTATTACTTGATCCTGTTGATCCCGAAAGAATATCCCAGTCAATATCATCACCGGTAACATTGGTCCAGTCATCCTGCAAAGTTACTGAGCCATCAGCCGTACAATTATAAGCCGGTGAACTGGTAGACCAGCCATCGAAACTCTGTGTATAAGGGAATGAACTAATACATCCACCACCACCACTGCCGGTAGTTGCATTACCAGTAAGTGCAGGTACCAGGTAACAATATCCGCTTGTGTTGTATTCATAGGCAGCAAAGTGATAGGTAGTGCTTGCACTAAGCCCTGTAACGTTAACAGAGGTGCCGGTACCATTGTACACAACATAGTTACCGGTTCCTATCTGACTTCCGGATCCAAAGGCAGCATTAGCAGTATAAGAACTACCGTCAGAAGGATCAGCATTAACAGCACCTGCTTCCCTGGCCAGTACAATCACGTTATTACCGTTTCCTCTTGTCCAGGATACAGTCATCGAATTTGAAGTAATCGATCCCGAACCAAATGAACTGGCCTGGGTGGTGGGATAAGAGCAACCCGAACTTGTAACATTCACAGAATAATCTTCAGTTTCACCGTATGTACTGGAAGCGCAGGATGTTGGATCTGAGTTATATTGTTCTATGATCCTCATACGCGTAGAACCCAAAGCTGCACCAGCAGGAACTGTAATTGAGGTGGTAAGGTTATGTGTTCCTGTTGTTCCGGGAGTTTGACCAAGGTCATATACTTCGCCTGCATCTGTAAAGTCACAATTCTGGTTCCAGTCAATCCAGGCCCAGGTATGCTGCACCCAGTTACCGTTTACAGTTACATCGACTGATAAAGTGTGTGTTGAATTAATCGCCACATCAGTTGAAATGCCGGTAAAATCTTCGTAACCAACAGAACCGCTGGAATTGTTAATGGTATTAAAAGTAACATTGCTGATGTAATCATCTGAAGTGTTCGTATAAGATGAGGCACAGTAGTTACAATTAGTAACTGAAATGTAATTTGTTTTGGTTTCAGTATCGGTATCCGATCCATCGCCAACGGTTAAAGAAACATCAAAAGTACCAAGTGTGCTGTACGTTATTGTATGAGGCCCTGCGCCTGTTGCAGTTGATGGTGTACCACCCGCAAAACTCCAGGAATAGGAAGTAATGGGTAATGGTCCTGAAGATAGGTTGGTGAAGGTAACCGTATTTCCTACAACAACACTGGTTGGTGATCCTGAAAAATTAGCAGTTAATGCGGTGGGTGACATGGGATCAAATCCATCAATTGTATTTCCAGATGTGCCAGAGGGATCTAACCAATTCGACAATTGTGTACTTGAAGTCCCGCCATAATCCCAAGAAACCGAGAATTTCCCATAAAAATCCTGGGTAATGCTTGAACATGATGCCCAACCTCCATGAAGCTGACCAGTGATCCTGTGGTTTTGATCGAATAAAGGAGAACCTGATGAACCTCCTTCGGTTGTTCCGTCGTCCCATGCAATGATTTCCCAGTGTGAGTTTGCCAAATAGGGTGAAGGATCGTAATCAGAAGAGATACATGGATCGTTATCAAAAGATATTTTTTTTATGTCACCTGAAGGATGGTGGATACCAACCGAGGAAGTTGATGCTGCATCTTCTCTGTTCCAGCCTGCATAATAAACATCTATACCAACATCCTGCGGCCTGGTGTTTAATTCCATCAGCCAGAAATCCGAAGCACTGTTCCTTGCCCGGTCAACTGCACCAGATACCATATCATATGGTGGTGAGCTTGGTGGATTCGCACAGGTTGCACTTTGCCAGTTGAACCAGAAAACAACTGAGCCAGGACTGGTGTAGCAATGATTGGCTGACAAATAATAGGCAGTCCCATCATTAGCTGTATTGTTAATTAAAGCACCTGAACATACATAAGCCCCAACAATAATGTGTGAAGCAGACCTGATCTCATCTTCCCATCCTGCTGATTCAGGGCAGGCAACATTGTTATTACAGGATCCGGAATTACCAAATCCTTTAACATAACCAAATACATCACGGTAGGCATGTACAACAGTTCCCAAGCTCAATTCCCCGGCAAATTTTGCATAATTCGGTTCATAATATTCAATGATGATGGCATCACCAGGGATTAAGGTCGTTGCAAACAACCGGTCGTCCTGGTTGTTAAAATCAGTAAATGCGCCAAGAACATCTTTCTTTTCTTTATTGTATATGAAAAGCTTTGCCCCTTCAGGTAAAAGGTAATTATCAAAGATCAGGTTAATGGAATAGGCACCATGGCTTTCTATTCCCAGTCTCCAGATCTTATCTTCATTGGGTAATACATCCCAGTTCCCGGAATTTTTTA
Source organism: uncultured Bacteroidales bacterium (assembly GCA_964421215.1). GTDB lineage: Bacteria > Bacteroidota > Bacteroidia > Bacteroidales > JAADJA01 > JAADJA01. The sequence continues at coordinate 319,371 of CAYQWA010000001.1, forward strand.
AATTGAAACTGACATCAAACTCTTCACCAAACCTCCAGGGAATATCTTTAAACTCACTGTTGATCTCATCCTCTGCTAATAATTGTGCAGCGTCCACGGATGGCATGGTTTCAAATGAAAAATTGCTTTTAACCAGGTCCGGATTTTCAAAACTGAAGGGTGTTCCTCCAATGTTAACCTGAGCTGAACTGTTCAAGGAAATGGTTAAACTTAAAATAACACAATAAACAAAATACAAACGTTTCATAGACATAAATTCTTTAGTTAATATGGGTTATGTCCCCTTTTATCGAAGAAGTAAGAAGAGGGCACAATAATAAATTTAATGTAAATAGTATGATTTCCTGAAATACAACGGGACGAATATATAAAAAATAAAAAAGCCTCATTAGAAAAAGAAGCTTTTTTATTAGATAAATTTTAGGATAATAATGTCAAATTTTATTTGAGAAGGACTTTTTGAGTGTACATCTGATCAGAACCTTCAACCTGAACGAGATAGTATCCTGCCTTTGAATTTAGCAAGATCTTGTTTAATCCTGCCTCAAAACCTTCACCAGAATAGATCCTCTGACCCAACAGGTCATAAACCTTAACATTGTACAGTCCCTCACCAGAAACTGATATGTACAGATTATTATTAACTGACCAGATCTTGCAATGGTCTGAAAGCAATTCTGTTAAATCTGTTGTAACATCTTTGAAATAAAGATTAAAACGATGAGGATCATCACCCGTAGCAGATGAAAAATAATATTCCGGTATCTCTTTAAGATTAGTAAATGAACCTTCCTTAATGTCCTCAAGAAGGATGAAGTCAAAGTTGTCCATTTGAATAGCCTCCTCCAGAACGATGGAATAGTTCCCTTCAATTCCAGCTTTAAATCCAATTTCAACAACTGTTTCTTCCTCTATCTCCTGGATGGTATTAATGCTAAGTACATTGTCGGTTATAATGGCATACAGTTGAGGAGCTTCATTGATTCCATACAACTTATATGCATCGAATTCTGCATCATATCCGGTTGTTGCATTTTCATTTTGTGTAATAATGACCTCATCCGAATAGTTGTTTCCAAAACTTTTTAATCGTAAAAATGATTCTTCAGTCAGGTCCTTATAGTTGGCTTGCGCATTGTGTAATCTTCCATTTGCCGGTATGGTAAGCAGAGGTCCTGCATTGTTTGCTTTCACGAAGAAACTTTGCATGGAAGGGATGAATTGGGTTCCACCGTTTACACCCAGGCCATTTCCGCCGAGGCCTGACGGGCTAAAGGAGGCATACTGGACACCCGTCCAGAAGTAAATGGTGTTGTCAAGATTCGTCCTTACATAACCCGTAACAGGATTGTTGGTTGTTCCCCAATTCAGAGCAGAGGGGTATGGATTTCCAACCAGGTTCCATCCTTCACTTGAACCAATTCCGCCACCATTAACATCTGTTGCCAGCAATGATGGAGATACGTTACCAGAATTAAGCACACCACCAACATAGCTGACTGTTGGATTACCGAGTGTAGACCAGACCTCATATCCTATACCAGGCAGCAGATTATAATTAGTTGCTATTACATTATTCCAGGTATAGGTAGGTTCATCCCAGTATTGCAGATAAATACCCAGGAAGATATTTGAAACACCGCTTGCCACAGGTGAAGAAATAAAATGCCATCGGCCATCAACATAATAATTTTGCATTGATGATGTTCCGGAAACTGTAATAGTACCGTTATCAATAAAAGAGGCTGTTGCAGAAGAATTGGCTTCCAATGTGAAATCGTTTCCAACTGACAGGGTATTACCAGCTGCGTTTGTTAAGAATGCTCCTGGCTTTACCGATACATCATTTGTTACCGTAATATCTCCATTTGTAATTAGTTCGGCACCGGTTTTATTGTCAGTAAGGTCATAAAAACTTTGTATGCCGGGAGCACTGTAATAAAGCTGGGCGTTATCAATGTACCAGTAATTTATATTGTACAGGTTGCCGGTAATAGTAAATGAAATATAATAGTTAGATACTCCAACGCCCTGTGTCCCTGTTAATGTTAAAGAAACCGGCGTTGCACTTATATTGCCACTTGGTGATACTGACCAGCCAGCATCATACCAGTTTGTTCCATCTGTACTGTATTGAACCTTAACAGTATATGTCCCTGTTCCGGTATAATGATTTACATAGTGATCGAAATCCAAGGTGAGAGAGCTTAATCCGGATGTGTTTATGGCATTGTGATACATTCGTTTTGTTGTGGTCCCACTTTGCCAGTAGAACCTTGCTTCAGGGCTGCTTCCTCCTGCATAACTGGAGTTGTTGGTGTAGAATAATCCCTGTCCACTACCAAGATCACCGTTCCAGTTCCCTGGCCAGCTGCTAAAGGTTTCATTGATCAAATAAACCGGACCTCCAGGAGGTGTATTTATGGTCGAATTGGATACACCTGTAAATTCAACATTCGATGTTCCTTCAGTAAAAGTACCTGAGTTGTTCCAGTCTCCTTCAACCATAACATTGCTGTTGGCATTACAGGTAAATGTCCTTCCGGATGGAATGGTCAGGTCTCCCAAAATTGTTATTTCTGAAGCTCCATCCATTGTAATGTTTCCACAATTGGTTCCCAGGGTTAAATTACCATTGTATACCGGCCAGCTTATTGCGGACCCCGGAATCGATATATCCTGAACTGAGCCAGGAACAATAAAATTATGCCAGTTGGAAGCTGTATTCCAGTCCTGTGTGTTGATTCCGGTCCATAATCCTGGGGTTCCTGCATAAATGTAATTTGTTTTCGTTTCGTTGTCTGTTCCGATACCATTTCCAGATGTCAACGAAACTGAATATATTCCATTTGATGTAAATTGTACCTGAGGGTGTTGAGAGTTTGCACTGGTTCCATTTACGTATGTGACAGTTGGCGGATTAAATGACCACGTCCAGTATGTCGGTATGTTTGTTGACATATCCGTAAATGTTACTGTCTGGTTAACCAGAGGTGTAATGGTGCTTGCAGAGAAATTAGTAACAGGAGCAGCAGCTACAGAATATAGATCCGACTCCCATACTCCTCGCCCGTAGGTTGCAGCCCTGATCCGGCTGTTTGCAGGAGTTGCATCGTAGTAGATCTCAACTTCTGTTACAACAACATTGGGCAATCCATTGTAGAAAGGAGCCCAGTTTGCAGTACCTGCTTTTACGTAAACACCTACCTCGGTTCCGGCATAAAGTTCCACAGCAGAGGCGTTTTGTTTATTTTGAATTACACAGTTTACCGGAATGCTTGGTAAACCAGCAGAGATGTTTGACCAGGTTGAGCCTCCATTAGTGGTCTGATAAACACCATAGGAGTTATAACCGCTCATCGAAACCCAGGCTGTATTTGGATCATCGTTTTTAACAGAGATAAAACTAATGCTTGCTGATCCTGTTGGAAGGGTACCGGTAATAGTACTCCAGGATGTTCCACCATTTGTTGTTTTATAAAGGGTGCTGGTTGTTGCTGTGTAAATAACATTTGAATTTGAAGGTGCCACAGCAATAGACCTTAAGGTACTTCCACCCCAGGAACTGATCTTCGTCCATCCTGATCCATAATTGGTGGATTTAAACAAATCCTGCTTTCCAATATATACTGTGCTAGCGGTAGTAGGATCAATTACAAAAGGTGTGACCCAGGCTCCACTACCAGATAATCCGCTTTGTATGCTTGTATAGGAACCCCAATGATTAGTTGTCCTGTAAATCTGTCCATAGTATAATTCCCCATACTGGATATTATGATTGGTATGATCAATGGCACAATCCATTCCATCACCTCCCAGTACATCGTTCCATGAACCGGAAAGCAATGCTTTGGTACCGTTGTCCTGTAATCCAATTATAACTTCGTTGGAGGCAGTCTGTGCAACTCCCATCCGGTAAATTTGGCTGGTGACCAGCCCGCTACCAAGGTGTGTCCAGGTTGAGCCTGCATTACTGGTTTTGTATAATCCTCCGTCATTACACTCAAACAATGTTGAAGTCCCGTTTTGATAAGCGAAAAAGTGTTTGTCCGCATGGGTATTGGTAGCACTACCACTACATGTGCCAGACCAATGGGTTGAAATGCTCCAGTTTGATCCACCATTGGTGGACTTCCAGGTATTAACACCTCCAACAAATACGATGTTTGCATTGTTTGGATCTGATGCTATACACAGGTCATACCAGCCCTGTCCTCCAGAACTTGTGCTGTTGCAATCCCAGTTTAACATATTTGTTGTAGTGCCGCTAAAAACCTGAGAAAAGGAGCCACCACTGTTTGTTGATTTATAAATTCCGGAAAGTCCATTGCTGCTGTTTGCTACAACGGCATAAACAATGGCGGTATTTGCTGCTGTAACAGCTAATTCAGTTCTCGCCTGTCCTGTAGATAAAACTGAACTGAACGAGACTCCACTATTGGTAGACCTGTAAATGGTCCCACCTGTTGTAGATCCATAAAGGTAAGTGCTGTTACCTGGCTTAAACTCAAGGTCGATAAAACTGGTTCCGGTTAACAGACTCCAGCTTACACCAGCATTTGTTGTTTTATATAAACCGATGGTTGTAGCTGCGTATAAAATGTTATTGTTGGTTGGATCCATCAGCAACCGACTTATTCTTCGGCCCTGGCTGGCTGTCCAGTTTAAACCTGTCGTAGACCAGCTTGATCCGCCATCAGTTGATTTTAATACTCCAATGCTGTAATTGTCTGCGGCATCTCTGTCACCCGTTGCGATGTAAACAATATCTGTGGCAGTGGTTGCACCTGCAATAACGATAATATCACTTACACCGATAACTGCATTTCCATCACCAAGTGTTGTCCATGATGAAGCTCCGTTAGTTGTTTTCCAAATCCCTCCTGATGGTGATCCAACATAAAACGTATTGGCATCACCCGACCTGAATCCAATGCAATTCAACCGGCCTAAACCGGCATATCCGCCAGAAGTTGTACTTGGCCCCATACTGGTCCAGTTCCCCGACGGGCTTTTTGCCTGAGGATTTTCTTTTAAGTATTTCTCAAATTCTCCATAAGCAGTTGTATTGGGGAATTTTCCCGTTGAAGGATCAATCCGTGACTCCCAAAACCACTCCCAGCGTTTGAATTGCTTCCAACCGCCCATTTTCTTTTTCTCACCATCAACATAATAATAACCGTCCACTACATTTAAAGCTTCACAGTAATCATTAAAAGCTTTCTGATATTCGTAAAATGTAACTTCTCCTTTATCAATTTTTTCTTGTGGAATGTCTGTCAACCATTCCTGGGCCATTAATGTGGTAAATGAAAACATCAATACCACCATTGCGTAGATGTACTTCATATTAAGCGTAATTTTGTGAATATAAGGATTTTCGACCATCTGAAATCACCGCAAATATAACAAATTGTAGTTGTTGACCAAATTTAATTAGGAAACTAAAAAAGCCCTGAAGCAGAACAAGTTCACTTCAGGGCTTTTTCGAGATTAATCTTGGTGATGTGCTATTTGATCATTAATTTTTTTGACTTGCTATAATATTTAGTTTCGAAGTTGACAAGGTAATAACCTTTATCAATTTGTAATCTTAGTCTAATCATCTTGTCAGACAAATTAGGTGCTGTATAAATTTCTTTTCCTACCAGGTCGAAAATCCTGACCGTTCCCTTCACCATTTTTGGATTATTTATATAAATAATATCCTCGTGAGAATAGATGTAAAGATGGTGTTCTTCTTCCATTACTGGGATGTTATTAGGTGATCCAAAATGGACAATGAACCTTTGCGGATCATTCGAAAGATAGTGGGAGAAAGAATAGGTTCCTGTCTCACTAAGGTTATGAATAATCCCTTCTTGTAGGTCCTCAAGATAAATGGATAAGTCCTCATTAAAACTCTCGAGCTCACTTGCTTCTATGATAAACTGAGCTGTTTCATCACAGGCAAAACCAAGGTTAACCATTTTGTAGTCCTCCAGCGTAGGTAAAGTATTAATTGACAATTCATCATTAAGGGCCATGGAATATAATTGGGGTGCTTCATCCAGGCCAAATAATTTATAGGCATCGTATTGCGAATCAAAAGAATTTTCAGCATCTGCAAAAAACCTGATCACTATTTCATCACTGTAATTATTTCCCAACACCTTTAACCTGAGGAAATCTGTAAGGTTGTTCGTTTCTTTATAGTAGGCCTGGGCATTGTGAATCCTGGCATCATTTTCAATTTTAATTGATCCACCTCCTACATTGTTACAATGGACAATAAATCCCTGCATTGAAGGTATGTTCCTTGTTCCATTATTTACTGATGTTCCTCCACTCCATGGTGCTGATCCGCTTCCAACATAGTACGAATAGTTACCAACTCCAGCCGACGGGTTCCAGTAATAAACTGTGTTATCAATGTTTGTTTTAGTCCAGCCAGATGTTGCATCCCAATCTAATGCAGAAGGATAGGGATTACCCACATGGTTCCAACCTTTGTTGGTATTGGCAATTGTATGAGTTAGCGGGTATGATGTGGAAATGTTATTATTTAATGTCCCGGTAAAATTTATTGTTTCATCCTGTACCACATTGTCATCCACCCATACACTGTATCCCTGCATTGCATTTAATGCCACCCCAACATCTTCAATATAAACCCATTGTTCATTCACCTCATCCCAATACTTGACCCAAATATCAGAATTGCCGCCCGATAAATGAAATACCCCTAATAAAGCATCACTTATGGGTGGTGTAAAATAGTGCCACTTTTCTTCGGTGAGGTAAAGTTGAACCGTTGCATTGCCTGAAATCACTGTAGTTCCATTGTCGATAAAGGAAGCCATACCTGTTGCATCAGATTCAAATAGGGCATCTCCGTTTACATTCAGGTTACTGCCACTGGCATTTGTTAACCAGGCATCTGGTTCAACAGTTAAGTCATTACCAATGGTTAAATTCCCGTTTGTTGTAACTGCAGTATTCGTTTTACTTATCATAACATCATGGAAGTTTAACGGGTTTGAAGTAACATAGGAATAGTAAACTGTCCCATTAAACGTGTATCCATTCCAGCTTCCTGATCCTGGAGGTATTGCCCAGGTCATATCCCCTGTATTAATATCGATATCTGAATTGGAATAGTTATTTGATCCATTAATTAATCGTAACCAACCATTGCTTCCTGAATCATAGCAATTAATATAAAAGCCATAGGTTGAACCGGAAGGAATAGTAACAGAAGCGCCGGGATTAACATTTGTTGGATTCCATATTCCACTGCTGGTTAAAGTTTGTGTTGTTCCTAATTGAGTCCATGCACCAGAATTAGATGTAAATCCTGAATAAGTGCCTGATTTGTACCAAACCTCGACATAAACCGTACCTGCTGCGTCACAGTGCACATCAAAACTATTTACAGAAATACTCTTGCCACCTGAAGCCACAACATCAAAATAACTTCCAGGATACCTATAATTCGTTGAATAAATAGTGGTTTGACTACCATTATTTGTATTGTTTCCTGTAATTGATGCATTTGTATTCCCGGTCATTTTTACTATTGAATTGCCGGGAGTAAATGTTCCATAGTTAACAAAATCACCTTCTACATTAATAATGGAGTTGGAGGCACAGGTTATTTGTTTACCGGATGGTATGGTAAGGTCACCTGTTACCGTCATTTCTGAGGCTCCTGCCATCGAAACGTTGTTACAGTGAGTCCCCAATGTAAAATCTCCGGAATAAGTAGGCCAGGTAGTTGCAGCCGGAGTTATGGATACATTGGTGGAAGATGTTGGTAGCATGTGATTTTCCCAGTTAGTAGTAGTATTCCAGGCCGCATCGGTTGTACCTGTCCATAAACCTGGGGTTCCCACATGAATGTAGGCTGATTTGGTATAGACATCATTTCCAAAGCCGTTTGTAGTTGTAAGGGTTACATTATATGCTCCCGGGTTATTGAAACGTACTTGTGGATTTTGTGAAGTTGAACTTGTTCCTCCCACATAGGTTACAGTTGACGGATTATATGACCACGACCACCCGGTAGGACTGTTGGTAGAAAGATCGGTAAAAACTACTGTTGTTATTGTATTGGCCGGTAATGTATTGTTCGCAGTAAAATCAACTACAGGAAGGTCAGATTCCCAAAGTCCTCTGCCATAAGTCCCAATCCTTATTTTGCTGTTAGATGGTGTTGTATCGTCATAGTATATTTCAAGCTCTGTACAGAATACGTTGGGTAATCCGGTACTAAAGGCTACCCAGTTGGATGAACCGTATTTTACCCAGACACCTTGACTCATGGCAACATACAGTTCAACTTTGCCGGTGTTTAATTTGTTTTGTACAATTGACATGGCTGGAAGCTGAGGTAATCCTGTTGAGATATTGGTCCAGGTAGAACCGCCATTTGTTGTTTGGTAAACGGCATCACTGTTAAATCCCCCAAGGGTTACCCATACCGTATTGGGATCATCATGTTTTACACTGACGTATGTAATTTTTCCATTGGAAACAGGAAGTGTACCGGTTATGTCTGTCCAGGTAGAACCCCCATCTGTACTCCTGTGAAGTGAAGAAGGATATGAAGTAGGTGAAATATAGTAAGAGGCATAATTTACATAGATGTAATTGCTGTTTGAGGGAGCTATTGCAATGGACCTGATATCACTGGTGCCTGAGAAACTGCTCACCGTGATCTTGGAGAAATTGGTGGATGTTGCTCCCTGGTCAGTAGATTTCCATAGATGGTCATAACCAACAAACAGGTTAAGCCTGTTATTTGGATCCAGACAATAGGGGGAGATCCATGCTCCGTGTTCACTTCCTGTTGCTCCGGTGGCGCTGCGGATCAAGTTCCTGATATAGGACTGGCTTGACCAGTGATTTGTTGTTCTCCTGATATCTCCCTCGATGTATGAACCGAATTGGATGTTGTCATCAGAAGGATCAACAAGGCATTCCATACCATCTCCTCCAATAACAGCGTTCGCTATCCATGATCCTCCGGAATAAAGGTGTGTACCATTATCCTGGGTACCTATTAAAATTTCATTACTTGTGGAAGGTGAGTTTCCGATCCGGTAGATCTGGTTGATGGTTAATGTATTTGAAAGATCAGACCAGTTTGAACCGTTATCTGTGGATTTATAAATTCCACCGTCATTTCCCAGGTATATGTCGTTGGTAGTGGGATGAAACTCACAACAATGCTGGTCAGCATGAACGGTATTTACTGTACCGCTGCAAGTCCCTGACCAATGACTTTTGATGGCCCATGTACTTCCTCCGTCAGTTGATCTCCAGACATTGATACCGCCAACATATACATCATTTGCATTGTTCGGATTTGCTGAGATGAAGACATCATAAGTGCCCTGTCCCGCACTGCTGATTGGATTACAATCATTCCCCAACAGATTGTTGCCAGTGGTATTGCCGTTAAAAACTAAAGAAAAACTGGTACCTGAATTGGTCGATTTATAGATGCCATCCAGGCCTCTTGTACTGTTAACGGTCAAAGCATATACAACCGTTGAATTATTGGGAGAAACAGCAATCTCAGTGCGATAACCTGCAGCACCGGGCAATATATAAGAGTTCATCGACCAGGTTCCGCTTTTTGTGAAAGTAAGAAAATAAGCACCATTAATAAAGGAACCGTAAAAAACTGTAGAGCTTCCGGGGCGGTATTCCAGGTCGGTACAGACATTTGTGGAAATCTGAGTCCAACTTGTACCCCCATTAGTGGTCTCATAGATCCCGTTTCCGGTAGCCGCAATTAAATTATTATCGTTTGTGGGGCTGATCAGAAGATCATAAACCACTATTTTTTGAGAAGGTGTAAAGATTAAGCTGTTGGTCCAGGTTGCCCCGCCATCGGTTGATTTCAATACGCCAATTCCTTCATTATCGTGTGAGTTGCCTCCTCCCATTGACCAACCACTTCCTCCATCCCGGTCACCGGTACCTATGAACAGGGTATTTGAAGTTGCATAATTTGAAGTTACAGCAATAGCACTAACGCCAAGCACAGTGTTGTTGTCGGTCAATACAGTCCAGGTAGATCCCCCGTCCGTAGTTTTCCATAATCCACCAGAAGGGGCACCCAGCCAGAATGTATTGCTGATTGTCGGGTGAAATGCTATGCAGTTAACCCGGCCAATACCCTGATATCCACCGCTGGTTGAATTATAACCTATATTCGTCCAATTCCCGGAGGTGCTTTTTGCAGCCTCTGGATTTTTAAGGTAATAGTCATCCATTTCTTCTGCGGATGATGTCTCAGAGAAATTCCCTTCAGCATCCACCAGATGTTCTGCTTTCCATTCCCAACGTTTAAATAATTTCCACCCGTAGGCCTTTACCTTCTCCCCGTTTTCATCCAGGTAATAACCACCTTCAACCTCATAGGGATCCCAGTAGTCATCAAAAGCATTTTTATAATCATATAAGGTTAACTCTCCGCTTTGAATCTTTGTCTGGTCAAGCTCATCTGTCCAATGTTGTCCGAATAAACTGATGTTTGCACATATACCAATGGCTATAACTAAAAAGATAGATCTTCTCATGTTGGTGGTTTTATGTTGATATTTCTCTTACTAATGGAATTGACAAATGTAAGAAAAGAATAAGCACAAAACACCCTGCTTTAATTTAAATTTGATGCATATCAAGACTTGTCAAAGAATATTTACGTATCAACTTTCATGTTTAGCCATTGACCATAAAAAAACCCTGAAGTGAATTCATTCTACTTCAGGGTGGCACCGTTGGAATATTGCTCTGACCGTTCTTTGGCAATATTCTATTCGATAAATATCTTACGTGTATAACATTCGTTGCTGGTGATGTAATTTACGAAATAATAACCCGTGTTTCCATTAAAAGGAATTCGATGAAAAGATTTAGGAGAAATGTCCGTATTCAGAGCTTCCTTGCCGTAAATATCATAGATCATTACATCACCACCTGTTTCCGTTTCTGATCTTATAAATACTGAACCTTCATTTGCAAATATTTGAACTGTTATTTGTAAAAGGTCGATAACAGGCAGTTGATTTTCGAAATGCAATACAAACCTGTTCTTATCGGTTGCCGGATCATAAAGAAATGAATATTCAGGTGAATGCGACAGGTTGATCATTTCACCCGTTTTAACATCCTCAAGCAAAATGCCTGGATTATCAAAAAACTCCATTCCTGCAGCATTAAATGTCAACAAGCTGTTTAAACTGCACTCGAGTCCAAGATCAACTTTGCAATAATTACCATCATTGGGCAAGGAATTTATTGATAAGTTCATATCAGGACTAATGGAATACAACTGAGGAGCCTCAGGATAACCGAATAATTTCTTTACATCGTATTTTGAATCAAATGCCTGTGTAGCTGAATCATGTAAATTAACGAAAATCGCGTCTTTGTAACCATTTCCGCTCACTTGCAACTTCAATGAGTTTTCAATTGGATCATCCTCTTTATAGAAGGCTATTGAACTATGTTTTCTGCTTGAAGATGGGATGGTTAACTTCGGATAGTCTCTGTCAGCATAAATAAAGAATCCCTGCATGGGAGGTATGATTCCGTTTAGCAGTGTTCCTGACCCAGTGGAGCCTCCATTATTGGTGCTGTTCCAATACAGATAGTTGCCATCGGTTTCTTCCCATACCCAAACTGTATTGCTTAATCCTTTCTTATCCCAGTTTTCAATGTCCGCTTCAATTGCACAGGGGTAGGGATTCGACATAAGATTCAAGCCATTTTCCTGTGTTCTAGTAACTTCCATAAATCCGTTCTGACCACTTGTAAACTCTCCGGTATTCAAGGTGCCTTCGTAAGAGATCATTTCATCCTGGTTTACGTTGTTGTCTACCCAACACTGGTAGCCTCTTCCTAGCTCCAAAGGAGTATAGATATTGATGATGTCAGGCCCCCAATTGTTTTCGGGCTCCAGGAAAGGTGCAAGATAAATGTTTGATTGTCCTGGCAGGTAAAAGGTAATTGCCTGTGCATACCTAACAGGAATTCCGGTTAAATGCCATTGCATTTGAGTAAGGTATTGTTGCACGGTTCCTTCCACGCCGGGATTGTCATGAATAAGTGAGCCCGTTTTACCATATGGGCCGCTTTGGATCACCAGGCCTTCATATCCGGCCAGGTTTATCAACTCTTTTACCACAGTCAGTCCATTGTCAGGTGGAATGTACAAATGAGCACCTGGTTCAATGGTCAGGTTATCGCAAATGGCTAAATCTCCAGTATTAAGTTCCGGGTAGTTACCACCGGCCGGCATTGAAGGGATCACAACATCGGTTGCCGCATCCGGAATGATACCATCATGCCAGTTTCCAACTTCATTCCAGTCACTAGATATGTTTCCCGTCCATAATCCGGATGCAGGAACCTCCAGTATTTCAAACTCATCAAATTCCCAATACCAGTCGTTGTTGTGGGTAACTACCCATTTGAACTTAATACCTACGTACCCGTCAGCCCACGACGAAATATCATATTCTTTCAGTCCTTCTTCCCAGGCCGGATTATCATGGTGCCATTCATCAATCAAATAGGGATAAGAATTCCCTCCATCATTGCTACCATAAAAATATCCGTCCTGCGTATAATTTGGATAATCTGCCTGCCAGTAATGATAAAACCTGACAATCAGATTATTTTTATCTGTTCCGTCAAAAACAGGTGAAAATACCGTTCCTGTTTCAGAGGGTGTGTGATCAGAGTAAACATGGTAACCACCAGGATTGCTCGCCCCGTGCCAGAACATACTCATGGACCAGACACCGGAATTGTCCGTCGACCATGAATCAGGCCAGTCCCCGTCATTCTCGAAGTCCTGGAAGTATGGAATAATGCTGGTTGGCGAAAGTGTAGTAAAACTCATTGCATTGCCATAACCCATTCCAAATTCATTCTCTGCAAATGCCTTGAAGTAATATGTTGTACTCTCTGTTAGTCCTTCTAGCTGTATTGCAAATGTATCCATTGTTACCAGGGGATCTGTTGCAACCGAATAAACACCAGGTATACCGTATAACGGATCCGGATCCAGGCTGTAAACTATACCGCTCATGCTTACTGAATTACCAAAATCATCAATAATATCACCTGTCAATGTGGATGAAGTTGACTGCACATTCATGGCACCTTCAGAATTCACAGCAGGAGGAAAATAACATGATCCTGCAATGGGTAAAACAGCTTCATACGGTTTGCTGTTATGTTTTGAAACGGTTAATGTAACTTCTGTTCCTGTTTCAGCAATATTGTAAGGGATGACTCCATTTCCCATTGCATCAAGGGTTGTTTGTCCGATTAATGTATTGTTGTATAGCAATGTTGCCTTAGCATCTGCCAAGGAACCTGATACTGTAAAGCTGTTTGAAGAACAATAAATTTCAGGTGAGTGTGTTGCAGTTATCACCTGGTCATGTGGATTCGCTGTCCATATTTTCATTGCCGGATCTCCAAACCAGTGAAAAAGCTGGAACTGGTATTTGTCAGACGAACTTGAACCACCCCAATTCATTTCCATGGCGTACAATCCCTGGTTCACTACATCTCCCATAGTATACATTTCATTCCCTGGTCCAATGGTGTTGCTGCTTCCTGAACCACCGGCACCAAATACCGGATACAATCCCGGATCAGGCCATATGGCATCGATCATTCCAACAGAAAGGGCATCGTTGTATCCGCTGTAGCTGTAATTGGCAGCGGCAACAACACCTACCGCTCCCTTGTCTTCCATCCGAATTAATTTTTCGGCAAAACACTCTGTAAGCTGAAATTCTCCGGTATGGCAATTGATGCTGAAGATGACCGGAAATAGATTTCCATTTCCCAATTCATCCAAAGTAAAAGTTGTGTAATAGGGATGAGCCCAACCATAACCTCCGGTGTATCCGTGGTCACGATGGAATACCATGAACTTTCCACTGTTTATGGCTGATGTAATATCTTCAGATCCTCCCTTCCAGTCAAATCCAGGTGTTCGTAGTTCTGAGGGCAACAATCCTCCGGTAGAGTAGTAACCGGCATTGTACCTGTAATTGGAAACAGGAGCTGTTGAATTAGTGTAGTAAATCCGTTCTCCGGAATAGCCGTATTCATTCGTCAAATATTCCCGGATATCCTCGCTGGTATGAGTAAACCTGCGGTCGGCAAAGCCATTGTTATCGCTATCCTGAAATTGTGCACAGTTTAATATGTTCTGGTAAAAAGATGAATTGTTAATAGGATTCTTTTCATAGTTGATGATTTTATCAATCACTGTATAGGCCTCAAGGATTGTACTTACAGAAATCCGCCCATGTGCCAGATCAGGATGCCAGTCATTGCTGCCATCCATACAGGCATAATACAGGTCGGAGGCAAAATTATTGCCATAAAACGGGTCCTGATACAATTTGCCGGGTACAGCATAGTCGCCATCATGATCACCGATAATTAAAAAATAATCAGGCTTGGGAGTCCAACTGTCGTATCGGGTTTGAATAGCGGATTTTATGCTTTCAGACGTCCAGTTATCGGAAGTGACCATTTCGACTGAGTAGCCTAGTTGTCTTTTCCAGTTTGCAAGCTGTTTTGAAGGCCCGATATACTCATCATGTGTTATTATTATGTAATTTTTCTCATTTCCATTAATATTTTCAGGAGAGGAAGTTTGTCCATCAGGTACATCATTGGCATTAAGAACAATATTCTTTAAAGAACGGGTGTAATTGAGGGAGTTCTTTTCAGAAATGCTGATGAAGGACTCACCAGAGTTCTGGAAATCGAGCCGGTATTCAATATTTGTATATACCCTGATTTTACCGCTAACAGGATTAAACTGTACCGGCCGGATTTGAACCATTGCGATTGGATTTCCCCTGTTGAAATGAACATCAATTAACTCAACTGCTTGTTCAGGGAAAAAAGCATCTTTGCCATAAACTTCCTGATCCGTAAAAAACTGAGGTTCAGGAGCACCTTCTGTATCCAGGGCCGGTTGCAATGCAGGATGGATCATGTATCCATCATACTCATAATAATTTGTTTCCAGGATTTCCAAATGGCCGGTAGAAGAAGGGGGCATTAAGATCATATCGTTCTTTACAGGCAATGAAGGAGCTCCCGGAATTTGCATCCGGGTAAAACCATCAATGGATAAAAGATGGTATGTTTTTTCGTTTTCAATGTGTTCGAAAATCCTTGATCCGGTAAGGGTATAAGACACTTCAAAAAATTGATCTTCTCCACTGCTTACAATACGTGCGGGTAAGATTGAACTTTCTGAGGTAGTGATAATTCCGGTAGTAAAGGATAGGTTTTGTGCATGTGCCGTCAGCCCACACAGGGTCCACAGCACTAAAAGTAGTGCATTTGTTTTTTTCATATTCGATTCGTTTGGGCGTAACAATCCTCAGAAATAAATAGCCGGGAAACTGGACGTACTTATTCCATCAAATTGTTAGAGTAGTTAACAAAAACATGGGGGCTTAAAAATATTCGGGCCGGGTTGGACGTAAATTCTCGATTCTAAGTTTGTTGGTAAGGGATTTATACGAGCAAATAATAAGAAGGTTCACCCATTTCTATAAAAACTTTATTTGCAATATGGATGTAATGAGAAAAGGATAGTTAATGCCTGGCTATTTCAGTACTGGAGTTTTGAACAATTATTAGAAGTACAGATCCTGCTCCATTCCTTGCTAAATCAATAATAGACTGTTATTCTTAGTAGGATTAATATTCTGTTTCTTTCACTAGTATAGCATTTGTTTATTTTATTTAATTCTTAATCAAATGTTAATCTTAACTTTTTCTGCAATTCCATATATTTGCGCAAATTTTAAATTCAGTCCAGATGAAAAAATCAATCGCCATATTAGCAGGTGGAGGACCTGCACCAGGAATTAATACAGTTACAGCCTCTGTTGCAAAAGTCTTTTTAAAAGATGGATACCGTGTTTTGGGTCTTCACGAAGGATATAAAGGGCTCTTTGCTTTTAAACCGGACATCATAGAGTTCGATTTTACCTTTTGTGACAAAATCATGAACCAGGGGGGATCGGCATTGCAAATGAGCCGACACAAACCAAAGGACAGTGAGTTCAAAACAGATTTTTTCGTTAAAAACAATGTTAAGCTTCTGGTAACCATTGGAGGAGATGATACCGCTTCAACGGCTAACAGGATCAGTAAGTATTTGGCGGATAACAACATCAGCATTCAAAACATCCATGTTCCGAAAACCATTGATAACGATCTGCCTTTACCAGCGGGATCCCCTACGTTTGGTTATCAGTCGGCAAAAGAAGCCGGTGTTCAAATAGCAACAACTGTTTATGAAGATGCCAGAACCAGTGGTAACTGGTTTGTTGTTTCTGCTATGGGACGGGAAGCCGGTCACCTGGCCTTCGGAATTGGAGCTGCCTGTCATTATCCGATGATCATCATTCCTGAAATGTTTGATGAAACCAGGGTATCTTTTGAAAAGATCATAAACCTTGTAATTTCTTCTATTATTAAGCGGAAAATATTAGGCATTGAGTATGGAGCTGCAATCATTAGTGAAGGTGTTTTTCATTTCATGACCAATACCGAAATCGAAGCTACGGATATTAGTTTTACATATGATGATCACGGTCACCCGGAATTAGGCAATGTGAGTAAAGCGCATATTTTTAACATGTTACTTCAACGAAAACTAAAGGAATTAAAGATCAATGTAAAAAGCCGGCCGGTTGAACTTGGATATGAGTTAAGGTGCATTACTCCAACTGCTTTTGATCTGCTTTACTGCTCAATGCTGGGAATAGGGGTTAAAATACTTTTTGACGAAGGTAAATCAGGATGTATGGTAACTTCAGATCCAAAAGGAGATATCCTTCCTCTGTACCTGAAAGATGTGGAAGACAAAAAAGGCAAAGTAAAACCACGCTTGGTTGATGTAAAAAGTCAAAAGTCACAACTGGTATACAGGCATAACCTGCATTTCATTCATGAGAAAGATTACGCCGCTGCTAAACAATTCGTCAAGAATCCTGAAGAGTTTGATTTCCTGAAAATCCTTGAATGGGATTAATCCTGTTTTAAGATCAGAAAATATTGTTCTTCACATTATTAGCCAGTCGATTGGTAACTAAAAATGAAAAAATATTTCTTTTTGTAATCAATGATAATCCCATGCACCATTATATTTATCAGTAGGCTTTTGTTTCTGAGGAGAATGTAGTAATTTCGTGGGCTTTTTAGAAACCCCTGACTTTCGAATTGGCAATAATAATGTTTCCTTCAGGTTTTTATGTGGATATTTCTTGTACGTCATATACTTCGTTACCGGCTGATTAACCTTATTGTGATCGTTCTGCTTACCCTGTTTATGGGTTACCAGGCGTTTAAGGTTCAAATGTCGTATGAATTTACCAGCCTGCTTCCTCAATCAGATTCGGCGCACATCGCCTATGAAAACTTTAAACAACGTTTTGGGAAAGACGGAAGTGTACTTTTTATCGCCATCCAATCACCTGAGATTTTTGAGCTGGATAACTTTAATGGCCTATATGACCTGAGTTATGATATAAAAGAGATAGAAGGGGTTGAGGAGGTGCTCTCCCTGGCCAGGATGTTCAACCTGGTTAAAAATGATGAACTGAAACAATTCGAATTTTCTTCGGTGGTACTCAACCGGCCATCCCGGCAGGAGGAGGTTGACAGTATAAAAGAGGTAATATACAGTTTGCCTTTTTACAATGGCCTGATGTTTAACAAAGAAACAAATGTTAACCTGATAGCCATCACACTGAATGAGAAAATGCTCAACACCAAAGACAGGATCCATTTGGTGAATGATATTAAACAAAGAGGAGATCAGTTCTCTGAGGAATACAACATTAAGACCCACTATTCAGGCTTGCCATATATCCGTATCATGACATCAGAGCGGCTGGAGCAGGAATCCCGGTTTTTTGTAATACTGGCAATGATCATTGCTTCACTTATCCTGCTGTTGTTCTTCAAATCATCCAAAGCCGTATTGTTTCCTATGCTTATCGTAGTGATCTGTATTGTTTGGGTATTCGGTACTATGTCCTTGCTTGATTTTAAGGTAACCATGCTTACGGCTGTATTTCCTCCCTTGCTTATCGTTATTGTTGTAGAAAACTGCATATTCCTCTTAAATAAATATTATGATGAGTACAGGTCACATGGGAACAAGGTCCGCTCCCTTTCCAGGGTAGTACAAAGGATCGGTAACGCTAACCTGTTAACCAATGCAACCACTGCTGCCGGTTTTGCAGCATTTATCGTTACAGGAAATACGCTTCTGGTCCAGTTCGGTATTATTGCTTCCATTAATATCCTGGTGGCTTATGTAATTTCGCTATTTCTTATACCCATCTTTTACAGTTATTTGCCAGCTCCAAAATCAAGGCATACCAAACACCTTGAAAAAAGTATGGTGGCAAAACTGGTGCCCATGGTCGTTCACCGTGTTCAAAACTGGAGGAACCCGATTTACCTTATCGCAACCGTTTTACTGATTGTCGCCATATATGGAATGACCAAGCTTGAGACCACCGGCAAAATTGTTGATGATATCCCCAAAAAGGATGCACTTTATAAAGACCTGATGTTCATCGAACAACACTTTAAAGGTGTCATGCCCCTTGAATTTAGTATAGATACTAAAAAGCAAAAAGGAGTACAAAAGTTGTCTACGATCCGTAGAATTGAAAAATTTGAGAACGTTATTGCCGAATACCCTGAGTTATCCAAAACGCTTTCCATTGCTGAAGTGCTGAAGTTTGCCAAACAGGCATTTTACAAGGGCAATGAAAAAATGTACAGCATTCCCAATAACAACGAAAAGAATTTTATTCTCCGGTATCTGCCCCGGTCGGAAGGAGGTCAAAGAAGCATCCTGAACCAGTTTATTGACACATCGATGCAACACACGCGCATCAGTACGCAAATGGCAAACATCGGTACCTACGAGATACAGCGAATTAAAGACGAGCTGAGGCCAAGAATTGATAGTATTTTCCCGAAAGATAAATTTGATGTTCAGATTACAGGAACAAGTGTTGTTTTCCTCAAAGGGTCGCAATACCTGGTGAAAAATCTGTTTACCAGTCTGATGCTGGCTCTGGTGATCATTACAATTTTGATGGCCCTGCTGTTTACCTCCCTGAGGATGATCGTCATCTCCCTGGTACCAAACATCATCCCACTGATTATGACAGCAGCAATGATGGGATACATTGGTATACCCATTAAACCTTCAACGGTCCTCATATTTAGTATTGCCCTGGGTATTTCTGTGGATAATGCCATTCATTTCCTTTCACGTTATCGTTTGCAATTGATATTAAAGAACTGGAACATCAAAGAATCTGTGATTGCTGCTTTAAAAGAAACAGGCTTTAGCATGATCTATTCCTCTGTAGTCTTGTTTTTTGGTTTTATCATATTTGTACTTTCTTCTTTTGGAGGCACTGAATCACTGGGATATCTTATTGCTTTTACATTGGTGGTGGCTTTGTTCTCCAATCTGTTTGTATTACCCTCCCTCATATTAACGCTGGATAAATGGATAACCACTAAAACATTCAAGGAGCCCTTGCTTGAGATTTTCGATGAAGAAGATGACATCGAGCTGGATGACCTTGAAATTGAGCAAATCGATACCAGAGGCTCAGCATAACTGATTTAGGTAACTACCTATCCTTACAGTCTCTTTTTCAGCAACAGAAATGCATTACCCGCCTAATTATATATCTTTGCAGAAAAGACAATAACATGCCGAAAATTTGCATCCTTGTTCCTTGTTTTAATGAAGAGGGGAATATCAAGGTCTTACATAGCAAAATTCAGGAAACGATAAAAACTTTAAAAAGCAAGAAATACGACTTTGAGATTTTGTTTGTAAATGACGGAAGTTCAGACAATACGCTTAAGGAGATCAAATCTCTAAAAGAAACAAATGAAGGCATAGGATACATTTCTTTCTCAAGGAACTTTGGCCATCAAAATGCAATTAAGGCAGGGATTGACAGCGTAAATGCAGAGGCAGTTATTACCATGGATGCCGACCTCCAGCATCCACCAGGCATAATACCTGACATGATCAAAAAATGGGAAAAGGGATTTGATGTTGTAAATACCAAAAGGCTGGACAGCAAAAATCAAAACTGGATAAAACGGAAAACTTCTGGGATGTTTTATTCCCTGTTGAATTCATTAAGTTATGTACACATTGAATCGGGAGCGGCCGACTTCAGGCTTCTGGATAAAAAGGTTATAACGCAGCTTAAAAACTGGAACGAACAAAACTTATTTTTCAGGGGAATTATACCCTGGCTGGGATTTAATCAAACCACCATCAGCTATGCCCCTGATAAAAGGCACAAAGGAAAGACGAAATATTCCTTAAAAAAGATGTTTGGCTTTGCTATTGATGGTGTTACTTCCTTTAGCATAAAACCTTTACGGATTTCAATCCTTATCGGCTTTTTACTCTCTTTCTTTTCCATTTGCTATATGTTCTATGCCATCTATATTGGCATTTTTACCGATAAAGCTATCCCCGGATGGACTTCAGTAATCATAAGCACATTATTTATTGGTGGATTACAATTGTTGATTCTCGGTATAATTGGTGAGTACCTCGGTAAATTGTTCATCGAAAATAAAAGACGCCCTTGTTATGTAATTGAAGAAATGAAGTTGAACAATGAAGATAGCACAACTGACCGGTAAAACGTTTTATGTACTTACCTATGTAATCAATGTAGTACTTGTTCTTCAGGTGTTTGGCAGAATTGGCAGCTGGGAGCTTTCCTATTTTTTTAATTCGGATGGATTGTACCTGCCTTCCATCTATAAAGACCTTTTTGAAGATAAAACCGGTTTGAATGGCTGGAATTTAAATGCATCCCCTAATGTAATCCCTGAATGGCCTGCTTATTTTATCATCAGATGGCTCTGTGGTGATTTCAGGATCGCTGCTGTATTTTATTCTGTATTTACAGTATTCATCATTAATTTGCTGACGGCAGGTATTTTGGTAAAAGCATTTGAAAAAGTGAGCTATAATTTCCTGAGTCTTTCCAATATTACCTATTCAATTGTTCTGCTCTTCTACTTCACCGACAACGATTTCCTAAATACTTCATACTTATTCGCAACCGGTTACCACCTGGGCGTGTTTATCATGTCACTGCTTTCGATTTATTTGTTTTTCAACTACCTCAATTCAGGAAAAAGAAGATGGCTGTTGTTGCTGTTTCTTAGTGTACTAAGCGGTACTTTTTCTGACAGGTTGCTCATCATGTTTTTTGTTGTGCCTTCACTCACGGCTTTTTTCTTTATTGGCAATAAAAATCTCAGAAGAAACATAATTGTATCGAATATCTCCAATGCTATTGCTGCTTTCCTGGGAATTGTTTTGTTTAATCTCCTAAAAGGAAGCGATTACATCTATTTTGTAAATTTAGGGTACAGGTCCACCAACTTTGAAGAGGTAGGGCCGGCATTTCAGCATTATATTCGAACGGTTAATGAATTAATGGAATCCGGAGGGACACCTGTATTGATGACGATTCTTTCAATAATCGGATTGGTGTTCGGAATATATTTCAGTTTGATTTATGTACTCACAAAGAAGAAGCTGTTTGCCGTAAAAACTACAGAAAAAATAGGCATTACCCTTTTTACTGCCTTCGTTGTACTGGTAACGCTTACACCGATTGGAAACGGAACCTTCCTCGGGCTGGCCCACCTCAGGTACAATATTTACGCTTTCTTCCTTGCCCAAAGTTTACTGGTAGTAATTTTGTTTATGCTTATAAGAAAACGGCAAAAAATAGCGGTTCTTTCTAATTTAATAGTTCCTGTGATACTGCTCTTTGTGTTTGTTATTATAGGTGTTCAGGAAATGAAAAAAGGTACTGCAAGCGGATTAACTAAAAATTTTAATTATTATCCATCAGATGTTGCCATCATTGATTCAATTGCTATTACGAATAAGTTAAAGTATGGGATTGCCAATTACTGGCACGCAAAAAGAACCACCATGTTTTCAAAGCATGACATTCGGCTTTATGCGGTATTCCCCAATTTATCACCCTGGTTTCACGTGACAAACAAACATTGGTATTTCCGGCAAAACAGGGGGAAATATGGTGATCCGAAGTTTAACTTCATCCTTTTGAACAGCCTGGATTATAATTACCCGGATACGGGAATTTTTCAGAACCAAAAGGTAGATACATTAAAAGGCCGCGATATAAGAATTATTAAAGTTCCCGAATTTGAATACAAAAAAAACAAAAAGCCGGTTTTAATACCACTCAATTAAAGTTAGTTGATGTTAATTTAACAGAAAACTTTTACCTGCACGCCTTCGCACACATTTGTAAGTTTTCGTACACAACAAATATATTATAACTCCATATATTGCGTTATAAGGTGTTGAATATCAAAATATATTTTGTATTGGCATGATAATCGTTCCTTCAGGAACATTGTATTAGGCAATATCTGACATAAACGAACAACTCACTAAATGATCTCTTTAAAAGGAATACATAAATCATATATAACGGGTACAAACCGGCTGCATGTTTTAAAAGGAATTGACCTTGACATTACTAAAGGGGAGATGGTTTCTATTATGGGTTCTTCAGGTTCGGGCAAATCCACACTTCTGAACATTATTGGAATTCTTGATAACTACGATAAAGGTGATTTTTATTTGAATGACCATTTGATAAGAAACATGTCGGAGAAGAAGGCAGCATGGTACCGAAATAAAATGATTGGCTTTGTTTTTCAATCCTTTAATTTGATATCCTTTAAAAATGCAATGGAAAATGTTGCACTTCCCTTGTATTATCAAAATATCAGCCGTAAGAAAAGAAACATTAAAGCAATGGAATACCTTGACAGGATGGGATTGAAAGAATGGGCCCATCATCTACCAAGTGAACTTTCAGGTGGACAGAAACAAAGGCTTGCTGTTGCCAGGGCATTGATCTCTGAACCCAAGGTTATTCTTGCTGATGAACCTACCGGCGCTCTTGATTCTCAAACTTCGATTGAAGTAATGGACTTGTTTAAAGAGATTAATGATATTGGAATAACAATGCTAATTGTTACGCATGAACGGGACATTGCAGCTAAAACACAACGCATCATCAGGTTAAAGGATGGGTTAATTGATTCCATTGTTGAAAACGGTGAAAGGAAAAAATGGCTCGAAGAACAGGTAATGGCTTGATAATATTTCAAAATTTGTAATTCAAAATTCAAAATTCCCAAATGTTTGACATAGATAAGTGGCAGGAGATTTACAGTACGATCAATAAAAATAAACTTCGTACTTTTTTAACAGGCTTTAGCGTAGCATGGGGAATTTTTATGCTGATCGTTTTACTGGGCTCCGGCTATGGATTGGAAAATGGTGTAAGACAAGAATTTGAGGATGATGCCGCAAATACACTCTGGGTAAACCAGGGGGTAACCAGTGTTGCATACAAAGGGTATAAACCCGGCCGGTTTATCAGGTTTACAAACGATGATTATGATGCCACAAAAACAATAAAGGATGTGGAGCACATTTCCGGAAGATTTACCATCTGGGAAAACAATACCCTGAGTTATAAAAATGAGTACGGAAGTTTTGATATTTTTTGTTCACATCCGGGTTATGGGAAGGTGGAAAGCCTTACCCCAATTAAAGGACGATTTTTGAATGACATTGATGTTGAGGATTTCAGGAAAGTTACCTCCATCGGCAAACTGGTTGATGAAGCCTTGTTTAAAGGAGAAGATCCTATAGGGAAATACATTAAAGTAGCAGGGATCCCCTTTAAAGTTGTGGGTGTTTTTGATGATCCTGGAGGTGACCGGGATCTGTCCAGGATATATATTCCGATCTCAACAGCCCAAATGGTATTTAACAGAGGCAACAGACTCGGAACTATGTCCATGACAATTGGCGATGCTTCGGTAGCCCGGAGCCAGGAAATGGTTGAACAGATCCGTAATGACCTGGCCCAACGGCATCATTTTGATCCCGAGGACCAACGCGCCATATTCATCTGGAACAATGTGGAGAACTATATAAAATTCATGACATTGTTTGCCAACATCAGGTTGTTTATTTGGGTAATTGGCATTGGAACCATCATAGCTGGAATTGTCGGTGTCAGCAACATCATGATGATTGTTGTTAAAGAAAGGACCAAAGAAATAGGTATCCGGAAATCTATGGGTGCAACTCCCGGTTCTATTGTCAGTCTCATTTTGCAGGAGTCAATACTGATAACTTCAATTGCTGGTTATGTGGGATTGATTGGAGGGGTAGCCCTGCTTGAAGCGGTATCAAGACTGTTACCGCCAGATACCGGGTATTTTGCAAATCCGGAAGTAAACATATTTGTAGCCCTGGGCGCAACAGGCATTCTTGTTGTTGCCGGAGCTCTTGCAGGCTTTGTGCCTGCCAGAAAAGCATCTTCAGTAAAACCCGTAGTGGCATTAAGAGATGAATAAAAAATGCAAGAATAACATTAATATGTAATTATGGCCGAACAGGAATTTTTTTTAGAAAGAATTAAAGATAGAACAAGAAGGTATTTTAACGACTTTATAAATTTTTGTGATTCTTTAGGAGATTACAAATCATCAAATATTAATAGTTATCTATTGGTAAAATCAACATCTTCAAGTGATGTAAATTATCGTCAACATATCAATCAAATCTTAAAAAGATAATTATGCGTCATTTAGGCATTCAAGCATTCAAGCATTCGAGCATTAGAAAACATGAAAATATTTGACATAGATAAATGGCATGAAATCTATTACGCATTACGTAAAAATCCGCTGAGGACCTTTTTTACGGCTTTCGGTGTGTTTTGGGGCATATTTATGCTTATAATTATGATGGGTGCCGGTGAAGGATTATACAATGGAGCTTCCCAGGATCTGGGTGACATGTCGACCAACAGTGTCTTTATGTGGACACAGAGAACAACCATCCCTTATAAAGGATTTCCACGCGGACGTTTTTACAGGTTCAACAATGAGGACACCAGGGCCCTGTTGGATAATATTCCTGAAATAAAATACATCGCACCAAGACTGCAGGGATGGAGCAGGGGAAATGGAAGTAATAATGTGATCAGGGGAGAACGAACGGGCAGTTTTAACATTCAGGGTGACTATCCTGAGATCAATTACATCGATCCTGTTAATGTTACCCAGGGCCGCTTTATCAATGATATTGATATTGATGAACTAAGAAAGGTAGCTGTTATCGGGGTCAGCGTTTTCCAGGAAATGTTTGAACCGACCGAAGATCCCATCGGCCAGTATATACAAATTCAAGGTGTGTATTTTAAGGTGATTGGAATGTTCCGGTCAAAGAAAAACGATCAGCAGGCTGAACACGATAACCAGGCTATATTCATTCCGTTTACAACCCTTCAAAAGGTATACAATTACGGGAATATTGTTGGATGGTACTCCATTACGGCAAAAGATGATGTAAGAGTTGCAGTGGTTGAAAACAAAGCCAAAGAATTGCTGAGGCAAAGGCATAGCATCCATCCCGATGATGAAAGAGCAGTAGGCTCCTTTAACCTTGATCAGGAATGGAGCAAAATGACAAATTTGTTTACAGGAATCCGTGGCCTGGTGTGGATAGTAGGGATCGGTACTTTGCTGGCAGGAGTAATTGGTGTCAGTAACATCATGTTGATCGTTGTAAAAGAACGGACAAAAGAGATAGGGATCCAAAGGGCAATCGGTGCTACACCTTCCATTATAATTACGCAGATAATTATTGAATCGGTTATTTTAACTGCAGTTGCCGGATATTTCGGATTGGCAATTGGAGTAGGGCTGCTGGAATTGATAAATTACGGTCTTACCACATCAGGTGCAGATACCAATATGTTTAACAATCCCTCAGTTGATTTTACAAAAGCAATGTGGGCACTGGGAATTCTGGTCATCTCCGGAATGTTTGCAGGAATGATACCTGCACGAAGAGCGGTTAGTATAAAACCTATTGATGCCTTGCGGGACGAGATATAAAGAGTAAATGGGTGTTGTGTAAATAGGTCAAAAAGTAAATAAGTAAGAAGTAAATAGTAAAGAAACTATAAAACCAGATTAAACGATGAAAAAGTTTTTTAAAATTTTCCTTTTGGTGGTTGTGCTTGGCGGTTTTGTGTACACCATATATTTCTTGTATGAAAAATCACAGGCTAAGCCGGTTGTGTACGAAACAACAAATGCCATTAAAACAGATATTGTTAAAAAAACAGTGGCTACAGGTTCGGTAGTTCCACGTAAGGAAATTGAAATTAAACCAAAAGTTTCAGGTATTATCGAAGAACTCTATGTGGAAGAAGGCAACATGATCAAAAAGGGTGATCTAATCGCAAAGGTCAGGATCATACCTAACATGGTTAGCATGAATAACGCCGAATCAAGAGTCAACCGGGCTAAAATTGCCCTGGACAATGCCGAAAGAAATTATACCCGGCAAAAAGAGTTGTACGACAAGAATGTAATTCCTAAAACAGATTTTGAAGAGTATGAATTGCAATTTCAAAATGCACAGGAAGAACTATTATCAGCTGAAAATAACCTGCAGTTGATCAAGGAAGGCCAAACTAAAAATTCGGGTGAAAGTACCAATACACTCATCCGGTCTACCATCGACGGGATGATCCTGGATATCCCCGTTGAAATAGGTAACTCTGTTATTGAAAGCAATACATTTAATGACGGTACCACTGTTGGCATTGTTGCCGATATGGGTGAAATGGTTTTTGAGGGAAAAGTGGATGAAAGCGAGGTGGGAAAGATTAAAGAAGGAATGGACCTCATATTAACCATAGGCGCAATCAATGATGTAAGTTTTCATGCCATGCTCGAACACATCAGCCCAAAAGGGGAGGAAGAAAACGGTGCTATTCAGTTTGAGATCAAAGCTGCTGTCGATCTAATTGACACTGTTTTTGTCAGAGCTGGCTACAGTGCAAATGCTGATATTGTACTGGATAAAAGAGACAGTGTTTTGGCCGTTAGTGAAGCCGTGTTGCAATTTGATAATGATTCCGCTTTTGTGGAGATAGAAACCGATCCGCAAGCTTTTGAGAAAAGATATGTGGAAACTGGTTTATCGGATGGAATTAATATTGAAATTCTTTCCGGTTTGGATGAGGAAGATAAAATAAAGAAATTGAATTAACCAACCAGGTAAATTCTTTAATATAGTAAATAAAGGGCAGTTCAATTTTGGATTGCCCTTTATTTATACTAAGGTAATAAGGTTTAATATTGAGGTAATTTAACGTACTAAGGTTGTTGGAATATTTAAGGGCAATATTCGCCTGTTTTGACAATTTTTATATTTACAAATTCAACCTTATCAATTCGTTAAACCTTAGTAAGATCAAAAAATTGAGCAAACAACCTAATCTAAGTCAAAAATAAAACAGGAATACAATAAATAAAGCAGGGTTTTGAATGAGGGTGACATTACCTTTTTGTGAAATATTTCTATTTACTCAAATTCAACCTTTCAATTCGTTAAACCTTAGTAGAAAAAAATATTTTTTAGAAAAATGTTTTTTTTATACAATAATCAACTAATTTTGTAGTTATAAAACTAAATTAATAGTTAAATGAAAGAATTAACAAAAGCTGAGGAGCAGGTCATGCAGGTGCTTTGGAAAATTGAGAAAGGATTTGTCAATGATATCCTGGAGCATTTTTCTGAGCCAAAGCCGGCTTATAATACAGTTTCTACTATTGTCCGGATCCTTCAGAAAAAAGGATTTGTCGGACATAAATCCTATGGGAAGACCCATCAGTATTATCCATTGATCTCTAAAAAGGAATATACCCAGAAATTCTTTAAAGGATTTATGACAAATTATTTTAGCAATTCCTACCAGGCATTAACCTCCTTTTTAACCAGCGATAACAGCATTTCATTAAAAGAACTGGAAGAAATGAAGGAATTGATGGAGAAGGAAATAGAAAAACAAAAAGCCCAGGATAATGAATGATCTGTTTATTTACTTAGTTCAGTCGGGAATTGGTCTGTCGTTACTGTTTTGCGTTTACAGATTATTTTTACGCAACGATACCTACAGTGAAATGAACAGGTATTACCTGTTATCAGCATTAATTCTTTCGTTGCTGTTCCCGTTTTTTAAGATTCAGCTCAATGCAAATACCGGTGGAAATTACTACCAGGTGCTTGAAACCTTTGTCGTTACATCTGGCCAGGTCTCCCAATCCATGGAAAGTAATCTTGGCTTATCGCATCTCCTTTTGTATGTTTATTTAGCCGGATCTGCAATTTTTCTTGTTCGCTTTCTGTACCGGATCGTCCAGGCACTATACCTGATCTTAGCTCGTGGCATCAATGAAATGGACGGAATTAAGGTTGTGGTTATTGGAAATGGATACAGCCCGTTCTCATTTTTTAATGTTGTATTTGTTAATCCCGAAACTATAAATTCACCACACTTGAAAAAGATCCTTGCCCACGAAAAAGTCCATATTAATCAATACCACACTATTGATCTGATTATCATGGAGATTCTAACCATAGTCCATTGGTTCAATCCTTTTATCTGGTTATACAAAAATTCGTTAAAGATCCTTCACGAATTTCTTGCCGATGAGGGTGTTCTTTCTGAAGGACATAACCGGAACGAATACCAGGAACTGTTAATCAATCATACATTCGGAGTACAATTAAATGTTATATCGAATAATTTTAATCCTGTCCGTAAACGCTGGTTTAGCCGAAGCGGGCAATCACAAATAAAAAAACGATTCATTATGATGTCAAAAGAAAAATCAAAGAAAACAACAATGATCAAAATGCTGTTTATTTTCCCGGCAACTTTTGCTATTACCTTTTTATTGTCTCTCTCCTTTACTGATAATGTAATGGGCCAGACAGAGATTGAAAAGTCTGATGAGGCTGAGAAAGCTGTTAATATTGAGAAGGTAAAAGTTCCTGGGGCACAGGAAGATCCCGTATTTACGGTTGTTGAGGTAATGCCTGAATATCCAGGGGGCAAGGATGCATTGATGAAATACCTGTCATCAAACATCAAATACCCTGAAAATGCCAGAAAGAAAAAAATATCGGGCAAAGTATTCGTTTCATATGTTGTTGAAAAGAATGGTTCAATATCAAATGTAAAGATACTTCGAAGTGTTCATAAAGAGCTAGATGCAGAAGCAATGCGTGTGATAAAGGAAATGCCGGTCTGGAAACCCGGAACACAAAGGGGTAAAGCAGTACGTGTTCAATATAACCTCCCTATTCATTTCAGGTTGGACAGCGATGGTGAAAAGGGTAAAGAACCGGTTTATAAGAAAAAATCGCAGTCACCCATGGATGTGAAAAACAAGCAACAAAAAGCAGTTGATGCTAAAAAAAAGTAGTTGAGGTTTATGACAGTAAAAGTCCTTTTATCAATTGCTTTCATATTGTTTTCATTGGATCTTTCCGCCCAGTTGTTTTCAGGAAAGGTTAACGGCTATGATGAAAATGGCAAACGAACCGGAAAGTGGATCACCTTCTGGGATGATGAAAATAAAGTCCCGATGTCAATGGGTAAATTTAAGGAAGGACGGGAAACCGGTGTATGTAAAGAATACCATATCAATTGAAAACTCAGATTAAAGTTTCGGTACCAAAAGAAACGGATCAGGGTGAAGTATTATGATGAAAGCCGGGCACTGGAGCAAAAGGGATGGGCCGTCATTGATTACAATGAGATTGATACACACTATTACTGGCAGGGTAAATGGAAATACTATAATGATAAGCGGAAGTTATTTAAGGTTAGCTATTATGAGAATGGTGAGGAGGTTGCAGTTAACCTGAAATGATAGATAATATAAAGGTATTAGCAATTAAAATTGTCTAAATTAAAATTCCGGAATTGAATAAATTTTCATTTCCGGAATTTTTTTTAAAGATGACTATAAATGTTAAAAAACCCATAAAGCACTTATTTTTAAAAAATTAATTAATTAATCTTGTTTATATTTGCATTAGCAGAATATTTCTTATATTTGTATTTAGTTTCAAATTGGGAAAATAAATCCCACTGCGAAACTTTCGAAAAACCCTTTAAATAACATATAAACCTCATAATAAGTGATTTACGCTAATGGCATAAAGTTGGAAAAATTGTACACCATGCAAATCAAGTGTAAATTTTTAAACTTTAGAAAAATGAGGTCAATCTACATCACAACAATCAGTCTGCTGCTAACACTTACAGCAATTTCGCAAATCTCCTACGACACAACCTACACAAAAGAATGGAATGATAATACTGAATCCTGGATTTATTATGACAGGATTATTTCTTCCTATTCAAATGAAAATCTTGCTTCAGAACTTATTCAGATATTTGAAAACGGAAGTTGGATTAACTATAACGAAACTTTTTTCGCATACAACAACGGTAACCTTATCGAAGAAGTTGAAAGGTACTGGGATGACCGTCACAACGAATGGGTTGACAATTACCGTAAACTGTATACCTATGAAAATGAAAAATTAACCCAGGTTTTACATCAGTATATTTTCAAAGGGAATTATGTGAATTCACAGCGAGAAATTATGAACTACACCGAAGACGGGCAGTTGATCGAAAGGGTAGTTCAGAAATACGAAGAAGCCTGGACCAATTTCTTAAAATACCAGTACTATTACTTAACGAACGATCTGATCTTCGAGGAAAACCTCACATACTGGAACAATGACAACTGGGAAGCCGAAAGCTTCTCAGTTAAGTTTATATATGACAACCAAGGTAATATTGTAAATAAGGTAAAAACAAAAAATTGCGGGGCCAAAGAGAAAAATTTAATTCAGGAAGAATACTACTACAGTAGTACAAATCGTTTAGTAAAACACATCCTGTCGGAATGGAATTCAAAGCGTGGCAAATGGGTAGACAGAAACCGTGCTGATTATACCAATGATATGGATGGTTACATTGTTTCGATGTTAAATCAAAACAAAAGTAAAAAACAGTGGACCAATGTGTTATTCACTGAGTTCACAGGGTCAAACGAGCCCATTACAGGAATGGATATCGCCGACGGTATGTCTTTTTCAATTTATCCTATTAACTTTGGAAAAAAGGCAATGATCGAATTTGATAATCCATATAATGAAACATACTTTGTGAAGGTAATGGATACCAACGGTCAATTGATCGGTTCAGCCACCACAAGTAATAATGAAGTCTCTGTAGATGCAAGATTTCTTAACAGAGGACTTTATTTTGTAGAGCTGCAGGGTAGGAATTTATATTCGGGTAAATTCTCGATTGAATAGGACACC
This sequence comes from uncultured Bacteroidales bacterium, assembly GCA_964421215.1. Taxonomy (GTDB): domain Bacteria; phylum Bacteroidota; class Bacteroidia; order Bacteroidales; family JAADJA01; genus JAADJA01. Next base: position 350,788 of record CAYQWA010000001.1, read on the forward strand.
TTACCATGTAGATTACCTTACCTTGATTTGCAAAGGGCTCCCTCCTGGGAGCCCTTGTATTTTTTATGCCCTTGCACTTCGTACAAAGCCATTCAAGTTGAATCCATTTCCGGATTCCTTTTTCAAATTATTAATCAACTATTCATCGTAAATCACGGTAAGGAGAGTCTGTCCAACGGCCTTCAGGCTTTTCTTATCGATGGCATCCATGTTATCGTGAACCGTATGCCAGTGTTCAAAAAATGAACTGTTGGAAGAGTTATCTACCTGGTGAATGATATCAATGGTAGGGATCCCCAGATATTCGTTGATGGGAATATGATCATCATTGATGTATCCCATTTGCTTAAATAAGAAGTAATCTTTATACCCGGCCTTATGGCCTGCTTTCCATATTTTCTTTAATATTTTTGGTGCATAATAGAGCGAATACCCTTCGAAATAAAATTTGGCATCTTTTGCCCCGACCATATCCAGTAAAATTCCATATTTTGCATGGTAATTATGATCATGCGGATTCCTTGCCCAATGCTGCGATCCTAGTGCCCACCAATTGGTCTCATCATTGGTCTGCTGCAGGTCCCTTGGCGGTCCGTAGTCTTCGGCATCAAAAAAGATGATGTCAATGCCTTTATCAGGTTGTTGTATGTTCAACTGCCGTGCAACTTCCAAAAGGACCCCAACACCACTTGCCCCATCATTAGCTCCATCTATGGCAGTTTCATGATTAGTAGGATCCGGGTCATAATCTGCAAACGGCCTGCAGTCCCAATGTGCGCATAAAAGTATTCTGTTTTTTGTGTTAGGATTGATCGTACCAATAATATTCTTTCCGTTTAAAACAGTGCCATCAAAGGCCCTTGCTTTAAAAGGTTGAATTATAACCGTATCAGTAAACGATCCCAGTTTTTCTGCTAAATATTTTGCAGTTTCTGCATGTTCTGGAGTATTGGGAACCCGGGGGCCAAACTCAACCTGCCTGGCAATGTATGCATAGGCAGAATCAGCATTAAACTGAGGTATCTTTATTTCTTTGTTTTTATTATTTCCTGTGGTTTTCTCTTTGTTCTCTTCTGGCCCACCACAGGCAATAACAATCAAAGATAAAATCAGGATATAGATATATTCTTTTTTCATTTCGATTAATTAAAAGGTTAATGTAAAAACAGTTCCTTCTTCCGGTTTCGACTTCACGGATATGGATCCTTTATGCAAATGCATAATCTGTCTCGACAGGCTTAAGCCGATTCCTGAGCCTTCTTTTTTCGAAGTAAAAAATGGCATAAAGATCTTATCGATGATATCCGGTTTAATTCCCATTCCGTTATCTGCTACCTCTATTACCGTTCTATTGTTCTGATTATTGTATGCGATGAGCGAGACTTCACGATTATTAACATTTTTTACAGCATCGATTGCATTTAAGATCAGGTTGATTACTACCTGGTCAACAAGGTCAGGATCAGCTGTAAGCTTAAGATCATCAGGATATACTTTGCAGTTGCATTTGATACTCATCTCTTCAATCCGTTGAGCCAGTAAGTGTTCTGCCCTGTCGAATGCTTCTTTTATTGGGAAATACCTGAAATTAGGTTGCGGTATTCTTGTCAGGTTTCTGTAAATGTCAACAAAATTCAATAAACCGTCGCTTCTTTTCTTTATGGTTTGAAGTGCGCTCTCAATGCTATCAAGATCTTCTTCATCAAGTTTCTTTAGTTGATGCTTGTTTGATGAATCATCGATTAACATTTCGTTTACGGTTGAAGCCAGAGAAGAAATGGGGGTGATTGAATTCATGATCTCATGGGTGAGTACCCTGATCAGTTTTTGCCATGATTCGATTTCTTTTTCTTCAAGTTCTGCATGAATATCATGAAAGGCCACAAGGACAAATTCTTCTCCCCTCATCCTGAATTCTGTAGCATACAGTGAGAGTTGTTTAATTTCATCCTCTGTAAATATTTTAACAAGAATTTTGTCACCTGCTTTCATCTTCATAAGGGTCTCAGGAAGATCGCTTTTTATGGCTTCCAGGTCATTGATGTTACGGATGATGTTTTTTTTGAAAATGCGTTTTGCAGCATTGTTGTACATGTCAACATTTCCTTCCGAATCAAAGCAGATTATTCCAATATTAACGTGCTGAACCACTGTTTGGAGGTAATTGTAGTTTTCTTCCTTTTCAGCCCTGTGTTTCTTAAACTCGTCCATCACTTCATTAAAAGATGCACTAAGCTTTTCGAAACTTTTGCCCATGGATTTATCTGAAAAAGAAGAAGAAAAATCAGAATACCTGATGCTGTTAAAAAACTGGATCAGACGGGTATTGGTCCGGTTAACATAGTTAATCAGCAACCAGGTCTGGAATACGATCAGCAATCCGAGAATAATGCTGCTTACCTCGTGCCTGGCCACATTAACAAGGTATACAAAGAGGAAGATACTGATAACCAGTAAAATTATCCTGATGATTACGATAATATAAAAGCGCTTAAATACCATATTTTTCCAGTCTTCTGTACAAGGAAGCCCTTGTGAGTCCCAGTTCCTTGGCCGCTTTGCTGATGTTTCCACCATGTTTGTCAATCACTTTCCTGATCAACATTTTTTCCGTCTCTTCAAGGTTCATGGAGGTGGGTGTTGCATCAGCAGGTTTGTTTTCTTCCATTTGGGATAGGAAAAAGTCGCCGGGTTCAAGAACGTTGGATTCACTCATAATCACAGCTCTTTCAACAGCATGTTGCAGTTCCCTGATGTTTCCCGGCCAACTGTGTTTTTCAAGACGTTTTAAAGTGGAGGAACTTATCCGCTTTTTCGACATCTTGTATTTTTTACTGTAAATATTCAGGAAATGTTCGATCAGTTCAGGAAGGTCTTCCAGCCTTTCTCTTAAGGCAGGAACTTTAATTTCAACGGTATTTATTCTATACAATAAGTCCTGCCTGAACTTGTTCTCATTTACCATTTGATACAAAGGCATGTTGGTAGCGCAGATCAATCTGACATCAATTTGAATTTCTTTGTTGGTCCCCAGCCTTACAACTTTTCTGTTTTGTAGTACACTCAGAAGTTTGGATTGTAATCCCAATGACAGATTACCTATTTCATCCAGGAAGATGGATCCTTTATTGGCAGCTTCAAAACGGCCGGCCCGGTCTTCCTTTGCATCAGTAAATGCACCCTTCTTAAATCCGAACAATTCGCTCTCAAAAAGCGATTCACTTATGGCACCAAGGTCTACACTGATAAAAACTTCATCATTCCTCTTGGAAGCTTTATGTGCTGCCCTGGCGATGAGCTCTTTACCAGTACCATTTTCACCTAAAATCAAAATATTTGCATCGGTTTTAGCTACTTTTTGAACAGTTGCAAGTACCTTATCCATGGCAGGAGAAGAGCCTATAATTTCACTGTAGGACATATCCTGGTCGGCAATGAGTACTTTTTGTTTGCTACGAAGATCTTCCAGTTCTTTTTTTGATTCCCTAACTTTAAGGTTGGCTGTAATGGTGGCAAGCAATTTTTTATTTTCCCAGGGTTTCAACAGGAAATTGGTTGCCCCTTCTTTGATTCCCTGGACAGCAAGTTCGATGTCACCATAGCCAGTTATAAAAATAACCACGGCTGCAGGGTCGATATCCATGATAACATTCAACCAGTGAAAACCCTCTTTCCCGCTGGTTGCATCCTTCGAAAAGTTCATATCCAGAAGGATAACATCGTAATTTTCAACGGATAATAGATTGGGTATGTTGTCGGGCTCTCTTTCAGTGTGAACAATGTTAAAGTGTTGTTTCAGGAAAAGTTTGGCCGCAAGCAAAACATCCTGGTCATCATCAACTATTAAAATTTTTGCATCAATTTTACTCATGCTATCGTAATTGAGTTAAGCCTTTGTAATTCAGTTGACAAATATATGTAAAATGTTCGGAATCGGACAATAAATAATGCATGAATGTGTGAATGCATGAATGCTTGAATTAGTGAATGTTTGAATGTTGATCCGCCGACTGGCGGAGAAATCCCGCTGAAGCGGGGCGTGAATGAAAAACTAAAATGACTAAATGACTTGAATGACTGGAATAATTAGAATGACTAGAATAAAGTCGGTATTGGTATTTTGCAGATGGCAGTTGGCAAAATTCCCTAAATTACACTCTACAGTTGGGAAATAATTACTACTAAATTGCCACTAATTACGATCAATTACCTTCGCTACAGGCGAACAAATTACAACAACTCATTTGCCAGATTAGCCAGCTCTGAACGTTCACCTTTTTCCAACCTGATATGCGCATAGATCTCATGGTGTTTGATCTTGTCGATCAGGTAGGAGAGTCCGTTACTTTGAGAATCAAGGTAAGGAGTATCAATTTGATAGATATCACCTGTAAAAATGATTTTGGTTCCTTCACCTGCACGGGTTATGATGGTTTTCACCTCATGGGGTGTAAGGTTTTGGGCCTCGTCAACAATGAAGCAAATATTTGAAATGCTTCGTCCGCGAATATACGCCAGAGGTTGGATCAACAGCTTTTCTGATTCAAGTGCCTCTGTAATCCGTTTAAATTCCTTGTCTTTTTCGCTGTATTGATTTTGAATAAATTTCAGGTTATCCCATAAAGGTTCCATGTAAGGATTTAATTTTGACTTTATATCACCCGGTAGGTAGCCGATGTCTTTATTGCTTAAAGGCACAATTGGCCTGGCAAGGAATATCTGTTTAAAATTACGTTTTTGATCGAGTGCTCCTGCTAGTGCCAGAAGGGTTTTTCCAGTTCCTGCCACACCCTGAAGCGTTACAAGTTTAATGTTTTTATTGGTAATGGCATGGAGTGCAAATACCTGTTCTGCATTACGTGGAAGGATCTTAAAAGCAGGCCTTTTCTCCACCCGCTCAATTTTATCCAGCAGAGGATTAAAATAGGTTAGCACCGAAGACCTTTCGTTTCGGATAATAAAATAATGGTTGGGAATGGGTTCATCAATTCCCAGTTCAGAAGCATCGCATAAACCATCCTGATAAACTTTATCGATGGCTTCGCTGGAAACGTTTTCAAGGAGTGAAATCCCGGAATACAGTGAATCTACATCTTTGATCTTTCCGGTTTCAAAATCTTCAGCAGGAATTTCCAGGGATTTAGCTTTGATCCTAAGGTTAACATCCTTAGAAACGAGGATCACCTTGCTGTTTGGTTTTTCTTCTGCAAGGCATATGGCTGCATTCAGTATCTTATGGTCAGCCTTGTTGTCCCCGAAGATCTTTGTGGCATCCACCCCATTTGTAGGATTTTCATTCATCTGCACCTTAAACATCCCTGATTTTGGATTCTCCAACTGGATCCAATCCTGCAATGTACCTTTTGTTGACAAACGGTCCATTATGCGAATAAACTCACGCGCCTGGAAATTTTTTGTCTCATTTCCTTTCTTGAAATTATCCAACTCTTCAAGGACGGTGATAGGAATTACCACATCGTTATCATCGAAGCTATTGATCGCATTATAATTGTAAAGGATTACTGATGTATCCAGTACAAATATCTTCTTGTGAACTTTCTTTCTAGCCATGTTATGGATATTTATTTCGTGGTAAAATTAATAATAATTGCAGGTTGCAGGCATATAATTTTATAGTATGTATTATGCTAGATTTTCAATGATATGTAGTTGACATGCATCTTTGATTTTCTTATATTTGTACCTGGCAAGAGGTAATTGCTAAAACCGTAAAATTCTATTACTACGATTATCACTAGAGTATAACTAACTTAAATCTTATGTCATGAAAAAAATTATTTTTGCTTTTATAGCAACAGTAATCCTACCGCTAATTTGTATCACCCAGGTTCCACAGGCTTTCAAGTACCAAACAGTTGTCAGGGACAATACAGGTGAAGCCATCGCCAACCAAACCGTTTCTTTCAGAATATCCATTCATGATGGAACAGCAGGGGGAACAATCATTTACCAGGAAACATTTACCGCTGTAACCAATGATTTTGGTGTTGCGATTCTTAGTATGGGTGAAGGCACAATCGTATCCGGAATATTTACCAATATCGATTGGTCAGCAAATGAAAAGTTCATGGAAGTGGAACTTGATCCTGCCGGAGGTTCTGCTTATGTTTCCATGGGAACATCACAATTGTTATCCGTCCCCTATGCATTGTTTGCAGAGCAGAGCGGGAGCAATCCAACGCTTGCAGATACCGACGGAAATACCTATGTAGAAGTGGAAGAAACACCCAATGATGATATAATAAGGTTTTACAATGCAGGAACAGAAACTTACCGTTTTAACGGATCTTCCATTCAGTTTTATGATCCGGATTATAACATATTGCTGGGACAGGGAACAGGCATTAACCTTGTGGCTGGTACCGGTGTTCGTAATACATTCATCGGGCATCAGGCAGGTTTTCTTACCACTGAAGGAAGGTATAACACATTTGCGGGCTACAAAGCAGGGACCAACAATACCCTTGGAGAATTAAATTCATTCTACGGTGACCGCGCCGGTTTATCAAATACAGAAGGCAGCAGAAATACCTTTATGGGGTACTATTCAGGGTATGGAAATACAACTGGTGAACACAATTCTTTTTTCGGGTATAAGACCGGCGAATCAAATCAAACGGCATCAAGAAATACTTTTATTGGCTACCTTTCTGGAAATAAAATGCAAACGGGCCATGAAAATGTTTTTGTAGGAGCTCATTCAGGATTCAATACTTTGGTTCATCAATACAATACCTTCATGGGTTACCGGGCAGGATACAACAATACAGCCGATGCCAATGTGTTCATCGGCCACAATGCCGGACAGGCAAATACATCGGGAGGTGGAAATGTATTTATTGGCAAGGATGCAGGTTTTAGCAATCTGGACCAGGCAAATAATACATTTATTGGTTTCTCAGCAGGTATATTCAATACTGCTGGTAGCAATACATTCATTGGTTGTCATTCAGGTCTGTCAAATACAAGCGGGAGTGCAAATGTATTCATAGGCAAGGATGCAGGATTCAGCAACCAGGATCAACCTCATAATACATTTATTGGATTTGGGTCCGGTTACAATAATACAGCAGGAAGTAATACCTTCATAGGAAGTATCGCTGGTTCTCAAAATACCCTTGGTTCTCAAAATGTGTTTATCGGTCACCAGGCCGGGTTCAGTAACCTCGACCAGGCTCACAATACTTTTGTAGGATTTGCTGCAGGCTATAGTAATACAGCAGGCAATAATACATTTATAGGATGTTCAGCGGGTTCGAGCAATACGTCAGGTGCCGAAAATGTATTTATTGGTGGCTATGCAGGACATAATAACTTAGACCAGCCTTATAATACCTTCGTTGGGTATAATGCCGGGTATTCAAATACTAATTCAAAAAATACCTTTATTGGCCATTCAGCAGGATATCAGAATACAGCAGGTACTGAAAATACATTTGTAGGTCACCAGGCTGGCTATTCCAATACCGATGCTCATAATAATGTTTTTATAGGACATATGGCAGGATGGAATACAACGGCAGGCTGGGACAATCTGTTTCTGGGTTATTACGCAGGATTCAGCAATACCATTACCGGACAAAATACCTACCTGGGCTATGAAGCGGGGTATTTGAATTCCAATGGATTCGGTAACGTTTTTATAGGATATAAGTCAGGCTATAATGAAACCGGAGCTAACAAATTATACATTGCCAATTCTGATACCAGCGATCCATTGATCTATGGAGAATTCGACAATGGAAAAGTAACCATTAATGATGTGCTGAAACTTGCACCCAGATCAGGGGCACCAAGCCCGGAAGAGGAAGGTATGATCTATTACGATGGAACGACAAAGCTGTTATACTATTATAATGGGACTGCCTGGGTACCGTTATAGATTATTTATATAGCCATAAAAAGAAAAGGGAGCCAGATGACTCCCTTTTTGTATTTCTATCCAAAGATATTCAGACTAAAAGTTTGAGCAAAAATATTTCTGCTATACATTTACAGCTATACGACTTTGAGTAGTTGTATTATTATGACGAATAGAGGACATCTTTCGATTAATTGATTCAATTTTATATCCATTTACAAGATCTGCAATAACATCTGATACATGATTGATTTCAGTGGCCTTGTGTGCATTGGATCCTGCAAATGCAAATCCTTCATTCATTTTACCTTTTGCTGAATTGAACAAAGCCTGGGCTATGCAGAAGGGCACTTCCTTGTAATTGCATGTTGACAAACATTTCCATGGACATTTAAAGGGTTTTGTTTCTCCATTCATGATCTGTTGAACAAAGTCATTTTTTACTACCCTACCTGGTAAGCCAACAGGGCTGTCGATGATCACAATATCCTTTTTACCTGCATCAAGATAGCTTTCCTTATATTCAATTGAAGCATCACATTCGTGGGTGGTTACAAAGCGGGTTCCAACCTTAACCCCTTTTGCACCTGCCTGCATTATATTGTACATGTCTTTTCCACTATATATTCCACCTCCGGCAATTACCGGTATCGACTTTCCATAAGTCTGTTCATAAGGAAGCATTGCAGCTACCGTTTCTTTTACAAGTTGATCAAGGGGGAAGTTTTTCTCCGCAAGGTCTTTTCTGCTAAAACCAAGATGTCCTCCGGCCAAAGGACCTTCAACCACTACTGCATCAGGAATATAGTTATATTTTGACGCCCAGTACCGGAATATTAGGTTTGCTGCTTTTGCAGAAGATACTTTGGGAACAAGTTTAGTGTTATGGCCGTTGAGACCGGCCTGATTGATTACCGCTGGGATCTTTAATGGTAATCCTGCACCTATAAAAATTACATCAATCTTTTCTTCTATGGCAACAGTTATCAAATCTTCATGATCTGTCAATGCCATCATTACGTTTAATCCTAATACACCGTCCGTATTGCTTTTAGCCTTCCTGATTTCTTTCCTTAGCCCAATAATATTTGCTTCATGAAATCTTTTTGCATAGTCCATCTCGTTCATTCCTATGGCTGCTGCTGATAATACACCGATACCTCCTTCATTTGCCACGGCAGATGCCAGGCCGGATAGTGATACAGCAACTCCCATTCCCCCTTGTACGATGGGTAATTTTATTTCCAGGTCTCCGATTTTTAATGGTTTCATAGTTTATAGTGTTGAGCTCCGGGTTTGATTCTCCTTTAGTAATTCATCGGAAGCGAAATTAATTTAAAAGATGTATTAGAAAACGACAAAATTAGGATGGAGTAGTATTCGGTCTAGGGATTAGGGATGAATACACAGTAATTAGTTACAAAATACAATTTTAGGGACGAAATTAACGAATACAGGTGTGAAAGTAATTGTTTCGTGGTGAAAATCAGATAAGCTCTTTAAGTCGCTGAACATAATTTTTTGAAACCGGAACCGGAAAATCAATGTCTTCAAAAAACAGGCGGTATCCTTGGGGGCTGCCTTCAATTTTACCGATGTGATTGATGTTGGTAAGAAATGATCGGTGGCATTTAAAAATAAACTTGTTGTCTTTTAGAACCTCTTCTGCTTTTGCCAGACTGTATCTGACCATTTGGCTTTTTACGGTTTGTCCTTCCTTCCAGAAAATCTCAATGTAATTGTTGGCCGAACGGATAAACAATATCAGACTTGCCTTGATGGATAAATTGTCTTTTTGGTAATCGGATACAAAATGTACAAGTTTGTTTGGTGTTGATTTGTTCTCCTGCAATTTTTTGTTCAGCTCATTAGCCGTTTTTAAATGCAATCGCAATAGCCGGTTTCGGTTTAACGTGATTAAAACAGATATTGGAACAATAGCAATAAGGATAAGTTTGATGATCATGTCGAACCCAAATTCCATTATTCCTAAAGCTTTGTAATAAATAAAATAGCCAAAACTTACCGTAAACAGAATCCACACATTCCAGAAGATCTCCTTTTTAATGTTCCATGATGAACCGTTAAAAATTTTAGGAAACAGACTGGGAAGGATTAACATGTTAAGGCTTAAGGATAAAAATGTAATGGCTCCCAGTCCGAAAACGAGGAAATATTTTTCACGGTTAGCCAGTTCGTCAATCTGAAGAGGTTGAAACAGAAATAAAAACACAAATACACCCACACTCAAAAAAAAGATGATTTTTGTATTATGCTTCAAATCATCATTAAAAGGATAGGGTTTATTTAAGAATTTCAACATACAGATATTATCGCTTCATTAATTTATCCTGTTAGCATTGCAAAGGTAACTCAGAATTTAGAATTAACAACAAAATATCGGATTCAATCCCAAAGGATGACTTATAAAAAACAATTGGATTCGTAAGGTGTTACTTTAAAAACAAAGTCCATTGCTTTTTAGCATCATCATAGGGAATACCTTCCGGGTAACGTTTGTATGAATTCAATGTTCATTTAGGACTAATGGTTTTTGACTTATTTATCCAATCGATTATGTCGTTTTGCATGGCCTAGTTTTAGTACTTTTGTTTCCTTCAATCAATAATTATATAAATAGCATGCCCGAAAAAAAACTCTTTCTACTCGATGCCATGGCTCTGATCTACAGGGCCTACTTTGCCTTTAGTAAAAACCCCAGGATCAACTCAAAGGGATTGAATACATCAGCGGTACTGGGATTTGCCAATACACTTTATGATGTGATAAAAAATGAAAAACCCACACATATTGGAGTTGCTTTTGATACAAAGGCACCAACTGTCAGGCACGAAGATTTTGTAGAGTACAAAGCCAACCGAGAAAAAATGCCTGAAGACCTTGCTGCCTCCATTCCTTATATTGAAAAACTTATTGAAGGATTTAATATCCCGATGCTTTATGTAGACGGTTACGAAGCAGACGATGTAATCGGTACACTGGCAAAAAAAGCTGAGAAAGAAGGATTCGAAACATTTATGATGACTCCCGATAAAGATTTTGGTCAGCTGGTGTCGGATAAAACATTTATGTATAAGCCTGCCCGTATGGGAAACAAGGCAGAAATTATGGGTGTCAAAGAGGTTTGTGAAAAATTTAGTATTGAACGACCCGAACAGGTCATAGATATCCTGGGCCTTTGGGGTGATGCATCAGATAATATTCCCGGTATTCCGGGAATTGGCGAGAAAAGAGCGAAAGAACTGATAGCTGAATATGGAAGTCTTGAAGGTGTAATTGAAAATTCAGACAAGCTGAAAGGTAAAATGAAAGAGAATGTAGAAAATTTTGCTGAACAGGGTTTGCAATCAAAAGAGCTGGCCACAATTATTCTTGATGTACCATTGGAACTGGAAGAGGAAGAACTGAAAATTAATAAACCCAATAATAAGTTCCTGAAAGAACTATTCGAAGACCTGGAGTTCAGAAATTTTGCCAACCGCTTTTTTACAGACCAATCGGTGCAAGCCGGAGAAGAAGCTGTTCAGGGGGATCTGTTTGGAACTCCGGAAGAAGGTGAAGCACAGATGAAGACCATAGATACCAGTCCTCATGATTATTTTTTGGTAGATAGTTCAGAAAAAAGAAACGAGCTGATTACTGTTCTTACTAAATCAGGCTCATTTTGTTTTGATACGGAAACAACCGGAATTGATGCTCATCAGGCTGAGCTGGTAGGAATGTCCTTTTCTGTTAAACCGGGTGAGGCATGGTATGTTCCTGTTCCGGAAAATTATAACGATTGCCTCTCTATTGTTCATGAATTTAAATCCTTATTTGAAGATCCCGGGATACAAAAAACAGGACAAAACCTGAAATATGATATCTCTATTTTAAAATGGTATGATGTATCCGTAAAAGGAAAATTATTCGATACCATGCTGGCCCATTACCTGCTCCAGCCGGATCAGCGTCATAACATGGATGTGCTTGCTGAAAATTACTTAAACTACAAGCCGGTTTCCATTGAGTCACTCATTGGGAAAAAAGGCAAAAAACAGCTGAGTATTCGATCGGTTGAGCTGGAAACCCTGAAAGATTATGCCTGTGAAGATGCGGACATAACCCTGCAGTTGAAAGATTCTTTTGAGCCGCTGCTCGGAGAGAATGAGGCGAACAATCTGTTTGATGATATTGAAGTTCCGCTGGTGCCCGTTCTTGCTTCCATGGAATCGGAAGGTGTAAAACTAGACATAGGAACATTAAAGGAATATTCTAGTCAGCTTGGAAATGAAATAGAAGAGATCCAGAAGGAAATTCTGGAGCAGGCAGGAGTTGAATTTAACATTGCCTCCCCAAAACAACTGGGTGAGGTACTGTTCGAAAAAATGAAGATCACCGACAAGCCAAAAATGACCAAAACAAAACAATACTCCACCAGTGAGGATGTTTTGCTAAAACTCATTAATAAACACCCCATCGTTAAGAATATCCTGGATTTTCGCTCCCTGACGAAATTGAAATCCACCTACGTGGATACCTTGCCTGATATGGTTAATCCGAGAACAGGCAGGATCCATACATCCTATAATCAGGCGGTGGCTGCGACCGGAAGATTAAGCTCGAATAATCCCAACCTTCAAAACATTCCGATACGTACGGACAGAGGACGTGAAATTCGCAAAGCTTTTGTCCCCCGCAATGAAAACTATACCTTGCTGGCTGCTGATTACTCACAGATCGAACTTCGTATTATTGCTGAATTAAGTGGTGATACAGGTATGGTCGACGCTTTTCAGCAGGGTATTGATATTCATACAGCTACTGCGTCGAAAGTGTATAGTGTAAACCTGGATGAAGTCAGCAAAGACCAACGTCGAAATGCTAAAACGGTCAATTTTGGAATTGTATATGGTATTTCAGCATTCGGTTTGTCAGAACGTTTGAACATCCCCAGAAAAGAGGCCAAAGAGATCATCGACCAGTATTTTGACCAATACCCTGGCGTAAGGGCTTATATGAAAGAATCCATTGAAAGTGCCAGGGAAAAAGGATATGTGGAAACCATCATGGGCCGCCGCAGGTATTTAAGGGATATTAATTCCGCTAACGCTGTTGTTCGTGGTTTTGCTGAACGAAATGCGATCAATGCCCCTATTCAGGGATCATCCGCCGATATGATAAAAATAGCTATGATCAATATTCACCGGGAAATGGAAAAGCTTAACCTGAGATCAAAAATGATCTTGCAAGTGCATGATGAATTGATTTTTGATGCACACAAGGACGAGTTGGAAAATATTAAACCCCTGATTCAGGATCTAATGATCAACGCTATACCATTGAAAGTTCCTGTGGTTGTTGAAATGGACACAGGTGATAACTGGCTCGCAGCACACTAGCACCTTTTTACCCTATTTGAACTAATAATGTGAGCTAATGTGACTTTGTGGTAATTATTTTTTGAACCACATAGAATCATAGACCACATAGCTGGTGTATAATAACAATTGACTTACCAGAGCACAATATTATTCTGCT
>CAYQWA010000002.1:0-352434 GCA_964421215.1 uncultured Bacteroidales bacterium
TTTCATTTGAAAATTATTTGTAAAACCTGTCAAGCTATTTCAGGACTAGACAGATGTTCATTTAATAATAATTTTACGATGTTTATTCGTTGTTTAAACAATATGAATAATTTTACAAAACAATAGAATTTATCATATGACACGATTAAGCGTAAACATCAATAAAATAGCCACTATCCGGAATGCCCGCGGAGGAAATGTTCCGAATGTGTTAAAAGCCGCCATCGATTGCGAACGCTTTGGTGCAAAGGGAATAACTGTTCACCCTCGTCCCGACGAAAGGCATATAAGGTACAATGATGTCCGGGAAATTGCACTGGTAGTCAACACAGAGTTTAACATTGAAGGCTATCCCAATAAAAGTTTTATGGACCTAGTGCTGGAAGTAAAACCCGACCAGGTAACCCTTGTGCCGGATCCGCCCGAAGTACTCACATCCAATGCGGGTTGGGATACGGTTACTCATGAAGCCTTGTTGAAAGAGGTCATTGAAGAATTTCATAAAGCCGGAATACGAACTTCTATTTTTATTGAAACAGATGAAAAGATGATCCGGAATGCAGTCAAAACCAACACCGACCGGATAGAGTTGTATACGGAAAGTTATGCTTCAGATTATCCAAAAGGCAAGGAAAAAGCTGTTGCACCCTTTGTAGCTGCTGCAAAAGTAGCATCGGAAGTTGGCCTTGGGATCAATGCCGGACATGACCTGGATTTAAATAACCTCAGGTATTTTGCAGAACAGGTCCCAGAACTGCTTGAAGTATCGATTGGACACGCACTTATTTCAGATGCCATTTATTTGGGGCTGGAAAATACTGTGCAGCTTTATCTTAGGGAATTAATGGTTTAAGATTCAGGGTTTTGGGTTTGGTGGAAAGAATAATAGAACAGGAATGCATTGAAAAAGGCGTAGAAAACCACTCCAGCCTGTCGGGCGAACATGGATTCGACCAGCAGGTGCAAAATCATCACAAGTATAAAGAGCAAATAAATGAGTTGTCTCTTTTTCAGGGCAAGATAAAAAGGGATTAGGAGGGTTATAATAAGAACAAGAAAACCCAGCAATCCTGTTGAGAGATAGACCTGGAGGAACTGGTTATGTGCATTCAGCTCTTTTTCCATGGCCACATCAATTCCATTCTCCTCGTATTTTTTATAAAGCTCACATTGTGTATCACCGGTACCTACACCAAGTATCGGATTGGACTTGATTATTTGAACTGCACTTTGCCATATCTTTATTCTGGCCACCGTTCCGTCCGTTTTTTCAACCGTATTGTTCAAATTGTTCTCCACAGATTTTTTGGCCGCGAAAAAGCGGTTAAAAACCGGAGGCGTAGAAACAAAAATGACCAGAAATACAGCTAGAAGAAAAGATGTGGTAATAAGTGCGATCCGAATACCCTTTCTATAGAACAAGAAAAGGTACACCATGGCAAAAACATACACCGCCATCAAGCCGATGATCCCTGCCTTTGAACTGAAAAAAATAACAAAAATCTGCAGGTATAAAATACCGATTATTGCCTGAGTTCTTTTCCCAGAAGCTGTTCTCCCATTCTCAAACAGCCATTGCAAAAGAACGATTACTGCAAAGGTGTAATACAAGGTTAAATATGCCGGATGGTAAGGCCCTGAAAGGCTGGAATAGAAAAATGCCTTTGTCGATCCTTCCTTGAAATAGACAGATATTGCCAGGTTGAGCAAAAAAACTGAATTAATTCCACAACCAATTATAAATGCCTTAAATATATTTTTCCGGAATTCAGGTCTGAACCTGCTAAAGTCAATGGTGGCAATAAAAATAGGAAAAAGAAGCAGGGAGAGCTTATGCTCAAGAACAAACAATGCCCCTCCTTTATCCGTTAGATTTTCGGAGTATATAGTGCCCAGCAAATAAGGAATATAAATTAGTGCAAATAAAAGAACATGTTTGTTAACCGGTGACCTTCTAATGTTCCTGATCTTTTCAATAAAATTGAATTCCAGCAACCAAAGAAGCCCAATAAGTGCTATAGCTCCGGATGACACCCTGTTACTTAATGGAATGGTGAAGGCCAATCCTATAAAAAGGAAGTTGTAGATCCTGTAACTGTATTCCGGTTTAATCAATGCCATTCACCATCAGATTAATTCATGAATATTGTTCGTTATAAAATCAAGCACTTTTTGGGTAGCATTTGTTTCCGTCGGTAAATTTACAATGTGTTTTGCTAACCAGACCGCCACAGGAATGGTATTTTTATCAAGCTCCCACAACTCCCATTTATCTTTCACAGGATATAGGGGCGAACAAAACCAATCACCCAATTCAATCTTTGCTTCAAATGCCAGTTGTTCAAAATGTTGCCTGTCTTTAACGAGGACAGGATATTTAAGGAAAGAATGGTCATTATGCAGCACTCTAGCAACATGGTATTTCCCTTCCTTTTCAAGAACCTGAGTATAGACATCTGCATTTTCTTTTCGCCTCAATATCAGATCTTCAAAGCTTTCCAGGTTTTTGTTTCCTTTTTTCAACTGGATACTTGATATTCCTTTAAAATATCCGGATGGTTGGTTTATTCCGGAAAGTTCTTCACCCTGGCTGCTTCCCACAACCAGGTTATGTTTACTTAAAAAACGATATAGTGAGCGAAGCCTCCAGTAATTTGATTCATTTAAGATATTATCCCTGGCAAAAAGTAATGCAGATAATACAAGTCTTTCTTTAAAGGAAGGATTGATCAATGTTTCATTCACCCTTTGAAGTGGCTTTATAAGTTCTTTGTTATTTATGCTGGAAAAACCTCCAATTCCAGATGAAAAAGGTTTGTTCCACTGGGTTGAAAAAAAGGCAGCATCACAATAAGAACCATTGGGTTTTCCTTTGTAGGTCCCACCAAATCCATGGGTACAGTCTTCAATTGTGTAAATGCCATTGGAACGTGCAAACTTAGCTATGGTATCAACTTCTGAAGACAATCCAAAAGTATTTTGAGTAATAATAACCTTTGTATTTGAAGTCACCGCTTTTTGGTAGGATTCCAGTAAAGGATTCATGGTTTTTTTATCAACATCCAGGTAGATCGGTATACCCCCTAAATATTTGATAGCATTGGGAACCACAACGCAGGTATATCCGGGCAGGATCACCTCATCTCCCTTGGAGATTTTCATGCCTTTTAGCAGTGCATACAGAGCCACCCGCCCTTTCCAGTAAAAAAAGATGTCCTTGTTATTAGCCAGGTACGAGCTTATTTTATTCCTGTATTCTTTAGACTGCATCAAGTTGTTTAACGTATAAGTTTGATATTGAGCCCTGATGAACAGCGATTTTTTCTTTGATTATGAACCCGTTTTTCAAATAGAAATTATTGGCTTCTTCCAGTTCTTCTCCTGCGATAACGCAATATCTGTCCTTTTCTTTTCTAACAAATTCAATTTCCAGCCTTTTAAGCAGATCGTGTGCAATACCTGTGTTTCTATTTTTCGGGTCAACAGCTATTGAAAGAAGTTCCGGAAGATGAGCATATTGCTTGGTCTTGTCGCTTTTAATTCGCTTAAATGGAGTTGTAGCAGTCTCAAACATCCGTGATATTGTTTCAACGTAAAACATTTTTGGAAAGAGTATTATTGAGGCTATGATAAAATGTTTACGAAAAAACTTCTTGTACAACTGTCTGGTATTCATAGAGGCTGTTATAAAACCTAAGATCCTGCTCCCTTTTTCGCAAACATAAACAATCTCGTTTGTAGCAAGAAAACGGTACAACAGTTCCAGAAAACTGATGGACATTTGAGAAAGGAAACCCTGATTGATGTTTTTTTTATGCATTCTAGCCAATAAGCCGGCATCATCAGGGATGGCAGATCGAAAGATTATGTCCTTATGATTTTCCGGTTTCATTTATATTTACTTAAAAATGAATTTATTTTTTGACCTAAGATAGTTATTTCAAGATTTTCCAGGGCATACTTTTTACCTGTATTACCAAGTGAGGATCTTTCTTCCGGTGAAAGATTGGCTATCATTGCAATGTTTTCCGACAGCTTTTCGATATTTCCATAGGGAGATGAAACTCCGCAATTAGCAAGCTTAGCAGGATCATTATGTTCGGCAGGAGTATAGGATAAAATGGGTTTAGCTGCCATCATGTATTCTGACAATTTGTTTTCGCTGCCGTAATAAACTTCGGCAGTGGGTAAAAATAAAATGTCAGCCTGCATTAGCTTCTCAGGAACATTTGATTTAGGTACCGGATCTTCCCATTTAACCCAATCCAGTTTATTACGTTGCCCATACTTTATAAGGTTCTCCTTTTCTTTACCGCTTCCAGTAATTGAAAATTCAATGCCGAGGTCCTTTATCTTTGTTCTTTGCAAGGCTTGTAACAAATGATCCAGTTTGTGAACGGAATCCACTCCTCCCAGGTACATAAATTTTAACCTATTGATAAGTGGTTTTGATTCTTCAAAACTGTAATCCGATTTCCTGCAACCATTTGGAATGTACTCCACCTGGCCTTTGTCAATTCCGTATTTTGACAAGAGGTACTCTTTTGTTTTGGGAGAGAGTACAACAATTCCTTTGGCACGCTTAACCAGCTTTTTCTCAATTTTCCTGAATAATAAAACAGCAGGGTGAGTGTTTGACCACGTTCCGGTATCCACAAGTGATTGGGGCCAAAGGTCGCGAATCTCATAAATAAACGGCACGTTAAATTTCCGAGCAATTTTTGATGCCGCCAGGGCAGCGAAAGGATGAACTGTCGATCCGATGATAATGTCAGGCCGTGGAAATTTTGAGCTAATTTTTTTAATGGTTCTCGAATAAGAGAGCATATTAAACAACCTTTTGCTGTTGTTCTCTTTGTATGGCGTTGTTTTCATCCAGCACCAGGTAAGGTTATCAAATGATTCGGTGGTAAAACCTTTGTTGTTGTATACCTGGGTTTCAGTAAAGCTGGAATAGTTGAATCCGGAGGCAAAAACAGTAACATTATGGCCCATCTTTGCCAACTCACTGGCCAGATCATAATGCCTCGTCCCTCCCGGGAAGTTGGGTGTTACTGCATAATGGTTGTATATCCGGATATTCATATTATCTATAAGAAATTATTTCTTTTCGAAAAGTTTCCTGTACGCATCAATCAGCTTTCGCTTCTCTGTTTCCCAATTGTATTTTTTATAAACGGTATTTAGTCCGTTTCCCCCCATTTCTTTAGCAACATCAGGATTTTCGAAAAGGTATGTAACCGCATCTGCAATTTTTACAGGATCCAGGGGATCAACACAGATCCCGCATTTGTTTTTTTCCACAATGTCTTTCCACAGCGGAAAATCTGATGCAATTACCGGCAAGCCTGCTGACATGTATTCAAACAACTTCACCGGCAGCGCATCAATATAATTGATGATAGGATGTAATGTTACCATTCCTGCAAGTGATCCGGCCATTATTTGTACAGCTGTTTCCCTGTCCACAAATCCATACTCCTTAACCTTTTTCCAACCCGGAATGTTTGTTACCTCATCCCTGTAATCAGGAGGTGAGAATTTCCCGCCAAGGTGCAGAGTAAAATCTTCCATGTTCGACATGGCATTGACAAGTTCAGATACCCCTCTTACTTTTGCCAGGCTACCGATATAGCATATGTTTTTGCTTTTGACTGTTCTGTCAAAAATATTTTTATCAGGGTCAAGGACAGGGAAATTATTTACATCTATCACATTTTGATTTATTTTCAAAAACCTCTCCCTGATAAACGGAGTTGCCGTTAAAATCAAATCCAGCTTTTTGCTGATTGAGTCCTCAAACTTTTCTGTTACAGCTGAAATAATTTTCCTTATGCTTTTGTTGATCCAGTGTTTGCTCAATATCTGGCGTGGAACATCCTCGTGCACATCGTAAATGACCTTTTTCCCTTTTTTAAGCAGTTTCTTCCCGGTTAGCAATAGCTCAGGATCATGAAAGTGATAAACGTCTGCATCAATGTCAATTGCTTTTTTCAGGACTTTCCTGGTTGTTACAGCTATTCTTTTTATTCGTCCTGAAGAAGCCCCAACATCATGAATCCTGAATGCCGGAGTTTGTTCATTTCCTTTACCATCGGCAACCACCACATCCACCTCAAAGCCAGCCTCAGCCAAAGCTGGTAGCTCCTTGTTGAAGATCCGGATGTCATTTCGCGGATGAACTGATGTAAGGTGGCAAACTTTCATTGCTGCATTATATAGTCTTGTAAAGTTCTGTCAATTTTTTTTCCTGGTTCTTCCAGTTGTATTCCAGGTTTATTTCAGAAAAATTTTCCTTGTTGATTTCATCGGAGACCTTATCGATGTTTTTTATCAGATTCATTAATCCTTCTTGGGATTCATCTTTAAGTACGATTCCTGTATTGTATTTTTCAATCACGGGTATAATATCATGCAAAGGAAACGAGATGACCGGTACCCTTGCCATCATGTATTCCCAAAATTTATTCCCGATGGTATAATAATAACTTAGGCATTTGTTTACAACCAGATAAAATCCATAGTCGGCCGAGGAGGTGTATTCAGGTAAAACATCCATGGAAACCGCAGGATGATAATAAATGTTTTTATGGGTTTCAGAAGCTTGTATAATTTCTTCTTCAAAAAAACCATATCCGAGGAATACAACAGCAATATCTTCCTTTTTAAGTTTCTCAAAAGTGCTCAGAATAATTTCAATCCCCCTGTTCTTTTCAAAAGCTCCCTGGTATAGAAATATTTTCGTTGAGTCTGCAATGTTGAATTTTTCCCGGAAAATGTTGTTGGTTCCTACCTCTGTATAATAGGGACAATTGTATACCACTACCGGCTTTTCGATATTGTATAGCCTGGTGTATTCATGTGCGATGCTTTCGGAAACGGTAATTACGGCACCGGCCTTTTTGATAAGGTGTTTTTCTAACAATTTTGAAATCTTCTTTTCCCGTTTACTTAATCCATTTCTTTCAGTTTCGTATTCGTGCGCATCATACACAATTTTAACCTTTCTGTTAAAGAAGGTTTTGATAAAAACTCCAATGGGCAGTGTGTTGAGGTCATTGCAATGGATGTAGTTAAACTTCCTGAACCTGAATGCAGTGCGCCATCCAAACTCTAGATATTTAAATAATTGAAAGTACCAGGCTTTCGGCCAGACTTTCGATTTTATTTTAATCCGGTGTACGTTTATGTTATTTACTGTTTCCTTCTCTTTTAATCCTTCCCGGTGCAATGCTGCTACGTGGCAATCATATCCGTTTTCTTTCAAAGAAATGGCTTCCTTAAGGACCCGGTTATCAAATTCAAAATAGTTTGTAACTATTGAAACTACTTTATTCATGAAACAATGGAATTAAGCACTACAAACACGAATGTAATTAAAATTACCAGTAAAAGCCAGCTTACTTTTTGCCTGACTTTTAATAAGTTTAAAACGATAAAAATATTCATTAAATAAGAAACAGAGGATGCTATTGAAAATATATAAATACTGACCAGCGGACTGTATCCCATTACATAGCCAATGATCAGGGCAGAAAAGCGGAGCACAAAAAAATTGAATTGAAGGAACATCAATTTTTCCTGCTTGTTAATTATGTAAAAAACTTCCCTTAAGGGGGCGAAAGCCATAACCAGCAGAATGTAGGGTGACAATACCCAGATGTATTTGTAAAGTTCAATCCAGTCGGGACCGAATATTATTGGAACAAGGTATTTTGTGGACCATGTAAATATTACAAACGGGATTAAACTGTACCAGACAAAACGGTTAAAGGTGGCTATGACCAGATTTCTGAATTTTTCTTTGTCTTCATGGTAAGTGGTGGCAATTTTTTGAAGAAATACCTGTGCAAAAGAAGCAGAAAACAAAGAAACGGGGGTGATCAATACACGCTCGGTATAGGAGTATAATCCCGCTGTTCGCTCACTAAAGAATTTTAAGATCAATACAACCGTTCCATGGCTTCCCAGTGTATGGGATAGCGTTGCAGGAAGGTCGTATTTTGGGAATTTTGAATATTGGTTAGCAAGCTTCTTTATTTTTGAAAGCTGGACCTTCTTTTTGAAACCTCTCATGTGTTTTTTTGTACCTATGAGTATTGTGATCAAAGAAGAAACACGCCCGGCAATCCCTCCAATAATTAATCCTGATGGCCCAAAACCTAAAAATCCCAACAGAATGCTACCACCCGCACGGAAGGAAGACTGAAAGATGGCAGACAATGAAATAGGACGGAATTTTTTATTCCTGATGGCCAGGTACCTTAAGCTTTTGTAAACCGAGGTGATCCAGATAAGGATCGGAATCAGATAAGCCCATGCCTCTGCAATCAATCCATCGAATAGTGAATAATACTGTTGAACAACAAACAGTACCAACAGGCTTAATACCGAAACAAAAAAACTGAGTGCAATTGAAAACGCGGTAAGGTTTAATGCCTCCTCGTCTGTTTCAGCAATAGCTATGGATGGTTCATACCGGCCTGATGCCACATTGGATACTATGATGACCAGGCTGAAGTAAAAAGCGAAAATCCCGATTTCATCCGGTGTAAACAAGCGTGCAATAACAGGGGCGGCTAGTAATGGGATGATTTGTGCAAAACCAGAACCTGCCATTAAGGTCAGGACATTTCGCACAAATTCGTTGTTGAGTATTTTTTTAACCATTAATTATCGCTGCCGGATAAGAGGCAAAAATACTCAATTTCACTTTGTGGAAAACGAATCGCTTATATAGCAGACCAACATCGGTCCTAAGAAATAAAGGATTTAAATTCTGTTCAACTGAAAAGGGTTTGTATACAAGAGGGCAAATAAGCAAAAACAGGAATCTGTTACTTTTATTCTTCAGTCTTTATACCTAACTCCGCAACCTGGATGATTTCCTGGGATTCTTCATGAAAAATAAAAGCAATAATGTTGCAGTTTGCTGTTACCCATTCATCATCGATGATGTAATAGTTTTCAGCAAAATATTCTTCTCCCTGAAGGATGGTCCCGTCTGCAGATATGTATGTTCCAAAAGTTCCGTTTAAAGCATCCCTCAAAACATTCCGGTGCTCGTAGTCTAACCAATCATCATCATCCGGTGCACCGGGTAGATCAGGGTTGTCATTTTTCTGAGCTGATATGATATGATCTTCTACAATGAAAATAACCAGTTTGAATTTTCCTTCCAGTTGCTGATTAAATGTAGCATAAGTGGAAACTTTGACGGCATTATCCTCAGGTGAATAGTCATTTATCACTTTAAGGTCAATAAGGTTATCTTTCGCCAATTCGGATTCAACTGCAGTTAGCCACCATTCTCCAACACCAAAAAACGGCAATACAACACCCTGATCGTGTTCTACCCTGTTAATCATTCCTGAAGGATTTCCTGATACCTCGTAAAAATTAAAAAGTTCAACACTGGTAGGGCAGGTAAAGTCGGTTGTGTAAGGATCATCACCTACGGCTGCAAAATTTCCTGCATGAATGCCTATTATTACCAACCTGTGGTCATAATCTTCAATCCATCCATGAGCAGTAATTGCAGCAGTGGGACAATTTGTACAGGTATGGCCTGTAAAATCTTCAAGAAACACCTGTTTTTGGGTAACAAGAATAGTATCAGAGATAAAATTTTTCTCGTCCAGTGGGATGTCCTGTTCATTAATAAGAATTACAGGATTATCAACTTTATCGCAAGCAGTGATAAAGAGGCCTGCGAAAAAAATCAAAAACGCTAATTTGTTTATTCTGTATTTCATTTTCAATACCTCCTTATAATTAGAATGAACTGGTTATGGTAATTGTTAATCCTGTTGATGCAGGTACATAGCGACAAACACCTCCCACACACAGCAGGCCGTCACGCTGACGTCCATACCTCACAGAAATTCGATTGGTTTTGTTTGTATAACCGAACGATACATTATAGTAATGGATTTGCTTGTCTTCAACGGGATTTCCGTAGTTGTATTCATCCATTATAGAGAAGAACCACGTGGGTGAAATATTGTACTCCAGACTCAATCCTGCCCAATCGCCTTCATCTTCTTTGGTAAACAATGCCTGTGCTTCCATCCTCAGGGAATGTTTTCTGGAGAATTTATAGGTAAGGTCGATCACACCAATGTGAGATTTAACCATTTTGTTGTCGTCATAAAGATCGTCTTCTATAACGTGCAGATTATATACCTGGTTGTAATATACAGTTTTCAGCTTCACCTTTTTATTGATCTTTTTCTCGATCATAAAACTTAGATCACTGTAAAACAGTAAGTCACCATAGGAAAGAAAATCTGTTTGATATCCATCTGTTCCTATGGAATCAATTGTAATGTTATCAGCGAGGGGTTGTTTATCGATGGACCTGGCTTCAGAGTAGTTTAATGTCAGAGTGGTTCCGTACTTACCGCCAAGCTTTGATTTTTTAGGGATGGTATAAATGACTTGACCCTGGTAACCAAACTCACCGTTGGGCTTAGTTGCATAGGGATACATTTGTGCCAAACTATATCCATGCTCTTTTGATATAGCAGGCAAATAGTTGATATCAAGCATCGAAGGTACTCCTGATTCCTGCCTGGCTGATTTGTAGCTCATGTTATCAATCCATTTTGTAGAGAGAAACAGCCCAAATCCCTTGGTGGAGTACGATAATGTTGAATATAAAGCATGACCTTTTTTATAGATGAAGTTATTTGTTGCATTGGGATCATTCCCTTTTTCAGCATACTCAGTATATACGTTAAATCCTCCGTTTGACAAGTTCATTCTTGCAGCCCAGCTACCAACATTCACCGGAAGGTTATACTCATAGATCTTTTTATTTAACCAGTTTGTGGTATCTCCACCATCAACAACAATATATGATGAATCTCGGGTAAATCCCATTGGAGTTGATTTTTCATAGCGGCTTACAAAGCTTCCTCCAAGGGTGATCTTTGTTTTGGAATCCTCCAAAGAACCAAAAATATCGTTCAGGTAAAAATCTCCATCCGTACCTCTGACAATTCCACGGTTGTCTCCATCGTAGGGCTCCCAAAATTTACGCTGTGTTCCAACAAGACCTTTCAGCATCACACCTTTTATGGGAGAGAATTTAACATTAACACCATAAATGTTATTGTCGTAACCCAGAGCCCACTCTTCCCAGCTGCGGAGTATCAAACCGCTACCGAATTGCTCATAAAAATGTCCGGCAGTAATCTCCATTGTGTTCATTTTATAACTGGCAAACCAGTAAGGAACACCAGCTCCTTCGTATTTCGGATCAAAACCAAGCATTGGATTAAGGTAGCTTTCAAATCGTAATCCTGCATTAAAATTGCCATTGCTATAAAGCACATTGGCAAAAGCATTCATGCCGAACTTTTTGTAGTTCAGTGTTGAATCGGTAATACCGAGTTGATCGTCTTCGGTATAAATCTGGGCATCAATCTGTGTGTTCCCGGTTACTTTGCCATTGCTCAGAAAGTCCTGCGCAACAGAATGTCCCGAAATTAACAGTAAGGCCAATATCAAAGGGATAAACTTAAAAACTTTCACAGGTATCGTGTTTTGAGTTAGTCAATAGGGATTTAATCAATTGGTTCACCGTTGATGAGGTGTTCTACAATTTCAATGTATTCTTCCTCATCGCCGTCGAGGTAACCTACGTGTTGCCAGACAATCATGCTGTTGCCATCAATAATGAAAGTATGAGGTGGGATGTTTACATTCATGGCGCGTTTAAAGTCACCATTTTCATCCAGCAATACATCAAATTCCCAGCCTTTTCCATTTACTGTGGGGAGTACTTTTCTGCTCGAACGGGCATTGTCAATTGAAACGGCATATAGCTTAACCCCTGTTTCATCTACCCAATCTTCATAAACATCATTAATGGCATCGTGTTCCTTAATACAGGGTTTGCACCAGGTTGCCCAGAAAGTAAGGATAATTGGTTTTCCGTCATTGGAAATGTCACTCATATTGAAAGAATTGCCTTCCAGAGTTTTAACATCTACGGAAGGAATCTTACCGTAATTTTTTGTATTATCCTGTGCAAAGCTGAATGTAACCACTACCACAAGACCAATAATTGCTATTAATTTTTTCATTATGGTTATATTTAAATATTTAAGGATTTACATGCCAAATTCAGGCCAAAATTAATTCAACTAATTCAATAATAACAAAATAAATTAAATTTTATTGAATCTGATATCAAACTTAAAAGAGAGACATAAGAGGAAAATAAAAAGTTGTCTTAAGAAAAGAATAAAAGGTGATTAATCAATAACCATATAGACTTCGAGGATCTTGCAATTGTTTTCAGGATAAATTTCTACTTTATCAACGGATGCGGGAAGCAAAATTACTTCTCCCATTTTAGAGAAGTAGTTGGTATCATCCACAACTAATATGTAGTTCCCTTCCGGGCAAATGTAGAGTACAAATGAGTCGAGCTCGCTGTAGTCTTTGCTAATGGGTTTGTCAAGCTGGATCATATTGGTTGTGAAGTAGGGACTTTCAACCATCCCGGATGTTTTATTTTGTTCAGCTTTGTAGTCGGTTTTATATTTGTCGTAAACTGTAAAATCAAGTGCATCTAGAGCCAGTTCGGTATGGAGTTCTCGGGTCATTCCTGCATTGTCGATCCTGTCCCAGTCATATATTCTATAGGTTACATCAGAGGTTTGCTGGATTTCAGCCAGAAGGATTCCAGGCCCTAGTGCATGTACTCTTCCTGCCGGCATGTAAAAAACATCCCCACGACTGACATTCTCAAAGTTCATTATGCTTTTTAAGGTCTTATTTTCAAGATGAGTCATGTACTCCTCTTTGTTCACTTTTTTTGAGAATCCGCTGATGAGTTCCGAATCTTCTTCAGCATCCATGATGTACCACATTTCAGTTTTGCCCAGGCTGTTGTGCCTTTTTGCTGCCAGTTCATCATCAGGATGTACCTGAATTGACAGCCAGTCGTTGGCATCGATAAATTTAACCAGGATTGGAAACTCGTTTCCAAATTTCTGGTATACATTATCTCCCACAAGATCACCCATGTAAACCTCAACCAACTCATTCAGGTCGTTGCCTTCAAGGAATCCATTTGTTATTTTGGTCTGGTTTCCATTAACTCCTGATAAAACCCAAACCTCACCACAGTTAGGCAGTGGGGAAAATTCCTGGCCAAGAACAGTTTTAATTTTTTGACCGCCCCATATTTTATCTTTATAGATGGGTTTAAATTGGAAAGGATACAACTTTTTCATAATGGTACACTTTGCAGTTTAAGGATTCTTTAAAATCCAATTGAGTAATGTATTATTTTGGTGGCTAATTTAGGAATAATTAGCGGTACATTTGTTCTGATGAAGTCGATCAATTATTGCAGGATCGTCCAAAGTTCATTTGAGGAGACTTTAAAACCTACGATCCCTTGCGTTTGAGTGAAGTACAGCTCGAATGGTCTTCTTTCCTGGGTCCACAGATAGACGTCATAAAACACAAGGCCATTCAGATTTTTTGTTGCTCTGTATTCAAAAGTTTCTCCTTTGTTGTAATTGTCGGTTTCATAGATCACTACCTTCATTTCATTGGAGTAGTAATTGCCGTCAGCAATTTTAACTCGAAGGATGTCCCAGGTGCCTGTTTCTCCTTTGTTTTTTTCCAGGTAATACCTGAAGAAATAAGGCGTGGAGGGTGACTCAAAAATCAGTTCCTGTCGTTCAAGGTCAGCGTAATAATCTTCCTGCTGTGTGATAAAACCGCTTTGATCCGTCATATATAAGACGTTTTCGAAATACGTTTGTTTTCCAAGGCCGGTAAAGGTAAAGAACAAGGAATCATTGTCTTGTGTTATACGGAAGAAAGTTACCTCTTCATTTCCTGAAAAGGGTATCCAGGTTTTTGATAAGTAGCTGAGTTCCTCTGGATCAGTGGTTATGGACTTGGGCCCGCAGCCGCTGAATGCAAATAATAAAACCAGTACTAAAATGTTTGCTGTTGCCAGCTTCAGAATTCTCATTATTAACAATGTGTTTTATTTCATGATTTCTACGTCAAAATTAATCGAATGTTCCGATTCATATTACAGTAAACTTTATAAAAAATTAAAATGATTGCTACGCTTTGTTCACTAATTTTGCGGATTGATACACAGAGACATGAATCAAGTCAATGAAATAGAGCAGGTAAAGACGTTGGTAACCCAAAGGATTAAAGGAGAATCATCCGATTATAAATACCTGTCCGGGCTTATAAATGCTACCCGGTTGCATACGGAATTATTAAAGATTGCTTCTTATGAATTTGTAATATTTCATATTAACCCGGCAAATGTTATCCTTCCTGAAAAGTTTACTGTCGACCGTTTAACACTTGTTTATCCCTCCTCGTATTCATTTAGTATTGATGTTTCTGTAGCTGGATTTTACAAAGTAAAGTACAAAACCAGTAAACATACCCTTCCTCAGACTATTGAACCTTTCCGGATAAATTATTCAGGGATTATTGTACTTGAAGAAAACAAGCAATTGTTTAAGAATGAAAATGTAATGCTTTTGGAAAGTGTTTGATTTTTTGCGAATTCACACCAGACTGTTGAAAAGTTCAGAGCAAAGGTATTTTCTGGGAAATTTTATCTTCTATTTTTGATTCAAAATAATTTAGTTCTTTAACAGATTATAAAAGGGAGAATCTAAAGCAGCGACAGGCCGTTCCCCATTTTCACCCGGGAGGTGGTTAAATTCCACCCGCTGCTTTCTTACCTGCTTCCTTTTTTCATCGATTTACTTCCTGACTATTTTTCTGCCCAAAGTTCCTTTATTGCTCTCTATTTGAACAATATATATCCCTGTGCTGAAGTTCCTCATATCGATTGTAATATTCCTTGTGCTTTCCACAGAAAAGTCTAAAGTTCGTATTTCAACTCCGGTACAATCGAAAATCTTAATCTGATTTATCCTGCAATCATCGTTTTCAAACGCAACGCTAATAAAATCCTTAACAGGGTTAGGATGTAAACTTAGATTGATAATTTTGTTTTCATTTATGTCCTGGGCCTCTTTAAATTCAAAAGTATGCTCATAGGTCTCCCCCTTATATTCAACCTGGTATATCCAATCTCCCCTTTTCTCATTTTCAAGAATTATGAAAAAATAGAGGTAAGATGCGGAATAATAAGTCCATGGAGAGTTCCATGACCAGCTGGATGATACATTATTGTCCGGATCTTTTATGGTAACTTCTACCTCATCATCTGTATTGACGTTTCTGAAGTAACTTAAAAGCCAAATGGTATCGCCAGGAAAAAAAACAGTGCTTTCGTTCTGTATTTCTTCCCCAGGACATTCTGAAAATACAGGTAGTGTATTGTTTGTGCTGATCTTGTTGATTCCTGCTTCTTTATAGGGCAATTGATCGAACCACCATGATTCGGTGATTGTTTCATTGCACGGACCCATAAAGGGATCAATTGCAATATCTTCATGGTTGTAAACTTCAAAATGGAGATGTGGGGTAAGCGAATTACCAGAACTGCCAACTATGCCAAGGAATTCACCAGCTGCAATTGTATCGCCTACAGATTTTTCGGTGAGTGAATTTTCCTTCATATGGATGTACCATGAGGTAGAACCGTCCTCATGCATGACACCAACTCCATTCCAGGGCTCGTTTGTGATTTCACATTGCTGATCGAAATACCCGTCCTGCTTAAATACCAGGGTACCTGAAGCTGCAGCTACAATTTCAACCAAGTCATTGTTCATTTTATACCAGGGGTAAGGCCAGAGGAAAAAATCGGTACCATCATGGTTGTATCCATCTTCAGTATCATAGGTGAGGTCGCCACAATTGTAATCCGTGAGAAAATCGGGATACATTGCATTATGGTCGAAATGAGCAGTTATGGAATAAAATCCGGGATCGCTTAAACCTTCAGCCTGCTTAACTGGCAGGATAAATTTTGGTGTAAATTTACTCTTGCTGGTTGTTTTAAAAAACCTTTCCCTGATCTGGTCCACCTGTTTTAATGCCGGCATAATTTGCGCGTCATGGTCACATCCTGTAGTACGATTAAAATTTACCGGAATTAAATTGCCTTTCTTAAATACTACTTGGGACTTCTTATTTCCGGGATTTTCGATTGTTTCCTGTGCAACCAATGTGGTACCCTGTATAATAATGGTCAGAAGAATCAGGAACTGAAGTAACCTCATGATACTGTTGGATTGTTTTGTTCTTTACTACCTGACAAAAATAAGTTAATTTGGTTGTCTGCACTGTACTCTATTTAAGCTTTAAGGTTATCAAACTATAAACTTATCCTGTATTTTTTTTGAAGCCTGTGCCTGTCGTGTTCAATCGAATTTTCAATGGATTCAATTACTGTATGAGGATTTGCGCGTAATTGCTTTATCAGTTCTCTTTTAAGTTTAATACTGAGTTCAAGATGATGAATGTTCAACGCGCTTTTTACGTCCTGCAGGTAGAGGTATTCCTGTTTTAAGGTGATGCTTTTTTTGGTGTTTCTTTTAATGAACACTACTGCCATACTATCCGGTGGTTTTTCCGAACTGTTGTATTTTGAACGTTTGCCTATCCTCGGGTTCATCTGATTATAAAATGATCAATTATTTGATTACAATATAGGCAATCAGATGCAAGAAATGCAAGTGATTTTGTATGATTTTTTTTTATTGGATTGGTCGCTGGAAATATAATGGATTAATAATGTGCTGATTGCTGCAAATAGTGGTGCGATTCTTTTATTGAATAAAATATATTCAGTAATTTGCAGAAAAAATATTCCGGGATGTACAAAATGAAACAGAAGCAAATAAAAATTCTGATTGGATTTCTGCTTGTTTGGGCCGGCTTATCCAGTTTTGGTCAGGGAGAGAATATTTTTATCGAAGTGAAATTTGACAATAGTACATTCGTTGAGTCCTATGAGAATCTCACTTTTACACCTGAAGGAGTTACACCGAAATATTATTCCTACAACGGAACACTTACATCACAATACATTCCAGTATCCTTAAAGTCTGTGAAGTCTTTTATAACCGTCTCTTTTTCTGCAACAGGAAAAGGTTTTAACCAGGATAAGATTCGATTTTACCTAAGAAAAAATGATATTAAGGGTTGGAGTGAATGGCGAAAGATCAAACACGCACATGAAGTTACACCACAGGATTTAACTTATGCAAGTGAGTTACTTTTTTTTGATATATTTTGCAAACAGCTGCAATTTAAAGTTGTTCTTTCAGGGGATCAAAAACAAATTCCTTCCCTTGAGACGATGAAGATTAATTTGTTTACTCCCAATGGTGAAAACAGGGCAACAAAACAATCCGATCAAAAAGATAACTTTGTAAACGACTGTTATTGCCCATTGCCTGATTTTTTAAACCGTAACGAATGGAACTGTCCTGACGGGTTGGAACCTTCCTGTTCCTCACCGATCTATACTGATATTTCACACCTGGTCGTCCATCACTCTGCATCCTCGAATACCAGTAATAACTGGCCGGCTGTAGTTTTGAGTTTCTGGGATTACCATGTGAATACCCTGGGATGGTGTGATATAGGTTATAACTGGCTTGTTGATCCGGAAGGAAACCTTTATGAGGGAAGGGGAGGTGGAAACAATGTTCAGGGTGCTCATTTTTCATGTGCTAACTCCAATACGATGGGTATTTGCGTGATTGGCAATTTTATGGATGTGGAACCCACCCAGGAAGCCAAGGAAATGTTAATTCGCTTGCTGTCCTGGAAATGCTGTCAGAATGAATTATCACCTTCTGATCTGGTTTATCACAGTTCAACTGAATTAACCCTGCCATCGGTCTGTGGCCACAGGGATTCTAATCCGTCTTTAGCTCCCAATGCATGTCCTTCCGGCACAGCCTGCCCTGGGGATGTATTTTATCCTCAATTGAACGATGTTCGATTTGCTATTGATAGTTTAATGAATATGCCCAATTGTGGTGGATCATCACCGCCTATCAACGATAATTGCGAATCTGCCCAATTGTTGGAATACCAGCCTGAGTGTGAATTTTTAGTTGCAGACGTTTCAGGGGCAACACCTGGTGGACTGGATGAACCGGACTGCAGTGAGTATTATGGGTTTCCTGCCCTGGAAGATGTATGGTTTACTTTTGTTGCCGACACAAATGCAATGGGAATAAAAGTTCAGGGTTCAGAGATGTTTGATCCGGTATTGGCATTGTACAGTGATTGTATGGAAGATGAACTGGCATGTTCGGATTTTGGCGGCGGAGTCGGAGGTATGGAATTTATAGATTATCATAACTTCGAAATAGGTGAAACCTATTATATCCGCGTTTATCATTATGGGCAATTGTCGCCTTTAACCACAAATTTTGAAATTTGCCTGACTCAGCCGTTCGAATATCCTGTTGCGGATTTCAGTGCTTCAGTGGTACAGGGATCACCACCCCTAAGCGTAGACTTTTTTGATCTTTCATCCAATGCACCAACATCCTGGAACTGGACCTTTGAAGGAGGGATGCCCCAAACATCAACTGTGCAAAATCCTTCCGGAATCGTATATGAAGAATCGGGATTGTTTGATGTAAGCCTTTGGGTATCCAATGAAAATGGGGAGAATGAAATTGTAAAAGAAGAGTTTATAGAGGTGGATGTTAGTGGAATAAATGCAACTAATGACTACCAGGTTGAAATATTCCCGAATCCAACAACCGGTAAAGTATATATAACATCTGATCAAAAATTAAACTCGGTTTTAATCATCAACCATTTTGGACATACCATCCTTCATCTTGACCAACCTTCTAAATTCGTAATGGCTGATTTGAGTGGCTATATGGATGGGCTGTATTTCGTAGTGGTAAACATTGGCAAAGAGGTTGTACGTTTCAAACTACTCAAGCAGTGATGAATTGATTTGAATTCATTTTACTTTTTCATCAAAGGTGATAAGATGCATGGTGAATATTCTCATCTTTAATTTGTTTTAGGTTTTAATAAAAAGGCCAGATTCGAACTGACGACCTGGCGTACGCCTGAGCTACCACTACTCAGAAACTTCTAGACATAAAAAAACCCCACACAATTGTGTGAGGTTCCTATCAGTAGCGGGGGCCAGATTCGAACTGACGACCTTTGGGTTATGAGCCCAACGAGCTACCACTGCTCCACCCCGCAATATATTTTTATCTGTAAGAACGTTCTATTTAGTACCTTTGTCGCGCTAAACGAGCGTGCAAAAATAATAAAGATTATTAGAACTGCAAAAATATTTTAAAGATTCTATGGGGCATAAAGCAGGTTTTGTAAATATACTGGGGAATCCAAATGTGGGGAAATCTACATTGATGAATGCGTTAGTCGGTGAAAAACTGTCGATTATAACATCCAAAGCTCAGACAACACGGCATAGGATCCTGGGTATCGTTAATGGAGAAGATTTTCAAATTATTTATTCCGACTTACCTGGAATCCTAAAACCGTCTTATAAGCTACAGGAAAAAATGATGGGCTTCATAGAAATTGCCCTGAAAGATGCCGATGTTTTTCTTTACCTGGTTGAAGTTGGAGAGACAAAATTTAATAATGAGATCATTAAAAAGATTAATGATTCAGGAATACCCGTTATTGTTGTCCTTAATAAGATCGACCAGTCAAACCAAAAGGAAGTGGAAAAACTAATGAAACACTGGTCTAAGGTTTTTAATGGCAGTGAAATTATTCCGGCTTCTGCTTTGAATGATTTTAATCTTCAAAAAATCCTGGAGCAGGTCATTGACCTATTACCTGAAAGTCCACCATACTATCCTAAGGGTGAATTGACAGATAAAACCATGCGTTTTTTTATTTCAGAGATCATCAGGGAAAAAATTTTGCAAAACTTCAAACAGGAAATTCCCTATTCGGTGGAGATCGTAGTGGAATCCTATAAAGAGGAGGATAACATAATTAAGATCGCTGCAAATATATTTGTCATGAGGGAAACACAGAAGATGATCATTTTGGGTAAAGGAGGAAAAGCCATAAAGCAAATAGGAATTGAAGCAAGAAAGGACATTGAGGAATTTGTGGATAAGCAAGTATTTCTTGAACTCACTGTAAAAGTCAGCAAGGATTGGCGAAATAGTGAGAAGAAACTTAAGAAATTTGGTTACGAGGTTTAACGGAATTGAATCAAATGCGAGAATGCTTAAATGAAAGAATGCAAGAATACAAGAATTGAAGTTTGCTGACACATTGAATCATTCTATCATTCATGCATTCAAGCATTGTACATATAATAATTCCAAAAGATAACAAAAAGACATGTCAAACATATTAGCAATAGTAGGAAGGCCTAATGTTGGGAAATCAACTTTTTTCAACAGGTTAACAGAAGCAAGACAGGCCATAGTAGAAGAAACCAGCGGAGTTACCCGCGACAGGCATTATGGTAAATCCGACTGGAACGGTGTTGAGTTTTCAGTTATTGATACCGGTGGTTATGTGGTTGGTTCGGATGATGTTTTCGAAGAGGAAATCAGAAAGCAAGTGATACTTGCTATCGAAGAGTCGGATGCCATTGTTTTTGTTGTGGATGTTAAAACCGGCCTGACAGGATTGGATGAAGATGTTGCTGATGTTTTGAGAAGATCAAAAAAACCAGTGTTCCTCATGGCCAATAAGGTGGACAATGCTGACAGGATCAACGATGCTGCAGAATTTTACCAGTTGGGATTGGGTGAAGTTTATCCTGTTTCTTCTATTAATGGTAGCGGAACAGGGGAATTATTGGATGAGGTTGTAAAAGTATTTGAACTAGAAGGTGCTGAGGAAGTCCCTGATTTGCCAAAGTTTGCTGTTGTCGGAAGGCCGAATGTTGGGAAATCATCACTGGTGAATGCTTTTCTTGGAGACGACCGGAATATTGTTACCCCCGTTGCCGGTACTACCCGTGATTCAATTTATACACGTTATAACAGCTTTGGATTTGATTTTTTACTTATCGATACGGCCGGTGTCAGAAAAAAGGGAAAGGTGAAAGAGAACATTGAATTCTATTCAGTGTTACGTTCTGTCAGAGCAATAGAGAACAGCAATGTTTGTTTTTTAATGGTGGATGCAACCGAAGGTTTTGAAGCCCAGGACCAGAATATATTTCATCTTATTGCAAAAAACCGTAAAGGAGTGGTTATCGTTGTTAATAAGTGGGACCTGATAGAAAAAGAGAGTAAAACACACTTGGATTTTGAAAATCTGATTCGCGAGAAAATTGCTCCATTCAAAGATGTACCCATTGTATTTACCTCCGTTCCTGAAAAGCAAAGAATTTTTAAAGCACTACAGACAGGAACTGATGTTTATAAAAACTTGTCGGTAAATATACCCACAGCCAAACTCAACGAGTTTCTTCTTCCAATCATAGAAAAGAAACCACCACCTGCTATTAAAGGCAAGTATGTAAGGATAAAATACGTTACCCAGTTAAAAACCAGTTTTCCTGCTTTTGCCTTTTTCTGTAATTTACCTCAGTATGTTCGTGATCCTTATAAACGTTTTCTTGAAAACAAGATCAGAGAGCATTTTAATTTTACAGGGGTACCCATCCAGGTTTACTTTAGAAAAAAATAAAATGGGTGAAGGTGTTCGTATCGATAAGTGGTTATGGTGCGTCAGGATTTTTAAAACCAGGAGCCAGGCTACAGAAGCGTGTAAGTCCAATAAAGTGACCATTCAGGATCAACCGTTAAAGCCTTCAAGAGAACTGCATGAAGGAGAAGAAATACAGGTACAATTGGGCCCCTTGCTTAAAACTGTCAAAGTAAAGGCACTATTGAAAAACAGGGTTGGGGCCAAACTCGTTGAAAACTATATGACGGATCTGACACCTTCCGAAGAATACGACCGAATCAAAAAAATGAAAGAAGTGAATTATGAATACCGTGACAGGGGCATAGGCCGTCCAACAAAGAAAGAACGCCGTTTGATTGAAAAACTCAAAAAATCAAAGTTTTAAGTAGAACAAATAATTTTAACTGAAGGAATACGTTTCTCCCAACTGAAATTTAAAAGAGTATACATTTTATAAAAGTAAACGATAATGAAAAGACTATTAATTGCTATGTTGTTCGTTCCCTTTCTGATCAGTTGTAATCAGAAAAGAATAGAACAACTGGAAAATCAGAACGACAGCCTGGTACAACAGGCCAATACTAAAGACGATGCATTAAACGAATTTCTTTATGCCATCAATGAAATTCAATACAATCTTGATTCCATTAAGGAAAAGGAAATGCTAATCAGTGAAACGACTGAAGGAAAGGTAGAATTGAGAAAAAGCGCCAAAGATCAGATCAACGAGGATATTAATACTATATATAACCTGTTGCAGGAAAACAGGGACAAACTGGCTGAGTTAAGAAAAAAACTGGGCAAAGCTAACTATGAGATCAAAGAGCTTGAAAATCTTATGGCAATCATGACCAGGCAACTGGAAGAAAAAGATAAAGAAATAGAAGAATTAACGGTGACCCTTCAGGAGATGGACATTAAGATCATTGCCCTTACCAATGATGTTACAAGGCTTTCGAAAGAAGGTGAAGACAAGAGTCAGACCATTGCTGAGCAATCGGAAGAAATTGAAGAGCAGACCGTTGAATTGAATACTGCATTTTATATAGTCGGGAAGAAAAAAGAGTTAACAGAATCGAATGTCATAACTTCTGAAGGGGGTTTTATTGGCATTGGGAAAAATAAAAAACTTAAGTCAGACTTTGATGAGTCGCTCTTTACAAAGATTGATATCCGGGAAGTTACTACTATTCAAATCCCGGGTAAAAAAGCAGAGGTGATCACAACTCACCTGTCTGAATCCTATGAGATAAGTGGTGAAGGTGATGAAAGGGTATTAACGATAAAAGATTTTTCGGCATTCTGGAAAGCCTCTAGCTACCTGGTTGTGGTGGTTCAATAATGCGATCCGGCAATAAATTTAAAAGAGCGGCTGATATCCATCAACCGCTCTTTTATATTTTCAAAATTTACGATGTTAATACTCGTCTTCATGAAAGAAGAAATCTTCCTTTGTGGGATACTCAGGCCAGATGTCTTCAATACTCTCGTATACTTCTCCTTCATCTTCAATCTCCTTGAGATTTTCGATGACTTCCATGGGAGCACCAGACCTAATGGCATAGTCAATCAACTCATCTTTGGTTGCTGGCCATGGCGCATCCTCTAATTTTGAAGCTAATTCAAGTGTCCAGTACATTTCCTGTCAATTTGATTCATTATTTTTGCAAAAGTAATTTTTTTTACGAAAAATCAAACAAAAAGATAAAAAAACAAAAAAACTTTTCTAATCCTTTATTTATAAGGCTTCCAGGGGATTTCCTCCCCATTAAAATCTTTCGTAAGCTTCCTGGCAAGAACAAAAAAGTAGTCTGAAAGCCGATTTAGAAATCGAATAATCACTTCATCAATTTTATATTGTTCTGCCAATTTAATGACTAAACGTTCCGTACGTCTGCAAATTGTACGTGCAATATGGCAATAAGATACAACCGGATGCCCGCCTGGTAAAATAAACGATTTTAGCTCCGGCAGATCTTTGTTCATTTCGTCAATTTCATTCTCCAGACGATCAATTAAAGCTTCATTCAGCTCCGGTAAATTTTTCACGTTCTCTGAATTATCAGAAGCCAGATGTGCCTCTGCTGAAAAGAGGAAATTCTGAACTTCGATCAGAAATTTTTTGTATTTGCTGTTTATACCAAAATCCCTGACTAATCCAATAAATGAATTGAGTTCATCCATGGTTCCGTAGGCATTTATCCTGTCGTCGTATTTTGGAACACGGCTTCCGCCTAAAAGGGATGTATTTCCTTTGTCACCTCCCTTTGTGTATATTTTGTATTCTGTACCCATTAATTATCCATTCTGAGTTGCTGTAGCATGAGGTTCGTAGGACATGGGATTTTCATTGATCTCATCTGATGATACCATTCCATCCACCAGCCTGATGATCCTGTGTGCATGTTGCGCAATGTCTTCTTCATGGGTTACCACGATAATGGTATTGCCGTCTTTATGTATCTGGTCGATCAAACCCATTATTTCTATGGAGGTTTTGGAGTCGAGGTTACCGGTTGGCTCATCTGCCAGAATGATGGAAGGCCGGTTCACAAGTGCTCTAGCTACAGCAACTCTTTGTCGCTGACCACCCGATAACTCATTGGGCTTATGTTGTATTCTGTCGGAAAGCTGAACATGAGCCAGCACTTCTTCTGCACGCTCCAGCCTGCTGGTTTTGTTAAATCCTGCGTAAATGAGGGGA
The DNA here is from genome assembly GCA_964421215.1 of uncultured Bacteroidales bacterium. Classification (GTDB taxonomy): domain Bacteria; phylum Bacteroidota; class Bacteroidia; order Bacteroidales; family JAADJA01; genus JAADJA01. Next base: position 24,311 of record CAYQWA010000002.1, read on the forward strand.
AGCATGACATTTTCCAGTGCTGTTGACCTGGGCAAAAGGTTAAAGGTCTGAAAAACAAAGCCAATCTCCTTGTTACGGATCTCAGCCAGATTATTGTCGTCCAGCATACTTACATCATGCCCGTTTAAAAAATACTGGCCTGATGTTGGCGTATCCAAACATCCCAGCAGATTCATCAATGTGGATTTACCTGATCCTGAAGGACCCATCAGGGCAACAAATTCATTTTTTTTGATGGAAAGATCAATTCCCCGTAAGGCCTTTACGGTTTCGGTTCCAACTGTGAAATATCGTTTTATCCCGTTAAGTTTAATAACTTCTTTTTCCATGCTTTATGCTTTTAGCAAATGTAACTAAAACCTTATTACAAAATGTTGTTTTGATAATTCTTTATTGAAAAAAACAATCCCCATATAAAACAGATCAATACTTAATGTAACGTCCTGGTGGTTTTGAATATAATCCCATGCTTTTTCCATTCCTTCCGACCAGTGAATGTCATCAAATATAATGCATGAAGAGTTAACTGTTTTTAATAAACATTGTTCAAAGTAATTTATTGTGGGCTTCTCGAGATGATTACCATCAATAAATGCAAAGTCCAGTTGAGTGATGGAAGAAAGGTAACCCGGCAGCTCCTGATCAAAGCTCCCGTTAATGGCAGTTATATTTCTGATGTTTATGGATTTAATGTTTTTAATTGCTTGTGCTGAAATGTTTGGACATCCTTCTATGGTGGTAACCTGTGAATCTTTATTACCTGATGCAAGATAGGCAGCGCTTAATCCCATTGATGTTCCAAGTTCGAGAATATTGTTAGGTTGAAAATACCTGGATAACCGGAACAATAACCTGCTTATCTTTTTATTTTTGGAAGAGTAATTTGTGATGTCTTTAATTAATCGCATATTGTTGTTGTCGACCGAGGATCCGGCACCCAGATCAATAACTTCAATTTGTCTGTCATCCGAAAGAAGTAGTGACTTGAGTTTTTCAACAGGGAGATACTCTTCGTATTCTTTTTTATCTTCAAATACTTCAGTGACCAGATTGTATAAAAATGGTGGATGAACATCGAATTTGGTTTTCGATTTTCGGAGAAAATTCAGGTAGCGTAATATGTATTTCAACCGTTGCATCAAACAAAAATAGAATACTCTTGCTTAAAACAAAAGTCTCTCTTTCTTTTTGTGCATAAAAAAACCCCTGAAGGACGTTGCCTTCAGGGGGGGTATTTATTTTTCGTAATTTCTTCTAGAAGAACCTAACCCTGTTGTCAACAATCTCAGCTTTGTCCTGCAATACGTTCAGGTAAGCATTGCTATTGAACTTCGATCTGAAGTTTTGTAGCAATTGAGCCTGGTAAATCTTATTGTCTTCACCTGGTGTTGGATTTGTAAATTCATCAACTATAACAAAAAAGGCTGAGTTGTTGCCTTTTATGGGGCCTGCCATTTCACCGGGATTCATTGTGAATATTTTTGCAAGCAAACTGGTTTCCATACCAAATCCACCGATATTTCTCATAACAAAGGTTGCGTTATCAACGGTGTCAACTTTTGCTCCCAGTTTTGATGCTAACTGGTAAATGTCCTGTGTTTCGCTATAAGCTTGTTTCATGTTCTCCATCAGGACATCACCTTTAAGATCTGTTAAGATAAGAGGTTCCATACCTTCCCTGATCTCATCAAGAGGAGGAATTCCTTCTTCATGCATCGCTGTTAACATAGCCACAACATATTTATCATCCATAGTAAATATGTGCGAGATGTCGCCAATCTCTAATCCTTCGGTGTAGGTCCACTGAATTACTCCACGAGGATATTCAAGCCCTGCAATCCTGTCACTCATCCTCACCAGTCTTTCAGCGGTTCTTGGTTGTATGCCCATGTTTGAGGCGAGTGTATCAAATGCTTCCAGTGACAAGGCATTGCCCTGGAAAATACTAGCTTCAGCATAAACCTCTTCGAAAGTATCCTGGCTGGGTGTAATCTCGATATCGATAACTGCTACCCTGACTTTTTTAACTGCATCCAGTTTGCCTGTAACTTTAATAACATGGAAACCAAACTGAGATTCAACAACTGTTGTTTCACCTACTCTATGAGTTAATACCGCATTATTAAAAGGGTATACCATACTTCCGTCGGCAAACCATCCAAGATCACCTTTATTCTCTGCAGCAGATGGATCATCAGAGAAATCAACAGCCAACGATTCGACCTTTGAAGGTGATGAAGAAACAACATTCAATAAACTATCAGCCAATTGTTCAGCTTCTTCCCTTGTCCTGGTCATATCAGGTTGTGATCCGAAAACACCCTGGAAAGAGATAAGGATATGACTTGCCTTCATAGAATCAGGCCTGTTCTGGATCTCCATTAAACGGGCCATGTGCCACTGGTTATCCTGGATATATGGATCGACAAAGGCACCTGGCTCAGAGTTGAATACAACTGAATCAATTCTGATTGGAAGTTCTCCTTCTTTGAAGAAAGTGCTGTCGTACCTTGTTATTGATTCTGAATTAACAAACAATGGTATGTTCTCTGCCTGTTGAAAGTCCTCGAAAATGTCCATTACATTATCCCTGGTGTTTTTCCTGTCATTGGCTGAAGGGCGAACTTCGAAAATAACATACTGGATATCTCTTGATTCAGTCTGTTTGTAATTCTGACTGTACTCATCGTAGTATTTCTGAAAATCTTCTTCTTCAACGGTTACCAGGGAATCAGCAATGTTATTGAACCTTAATCCTAACAAACGAACTTTTGCTGTGGTTTTTTTCTCGTTATAATCAGCTACCAGAAAGGTATCCGGTATAAAATATCCCTTGGAAATCAGGTTGGTATATTTCTTCCTGTACCTGTCTTCCTTGATAGCATCCACAAACTGATCCCAAGAAGTTCTTGTCGCTGCATCTGCCTGTTCCAGGTTTTTGATATAATTGCGAACAAGTTCGGGATCGTATTGCTGTGTTTCCGGATCTTTAAAATATTGCAGAATGTAAGCATGTGGGTTATCTCCCTGGATTTGATCGAACAGTTCATCTGCTGATACCGTTATACCTAACTTATCGTATTCGTTCTGAAGAACAATGCTTTGAACGATCTGATCATAAGTTTGCTGCTTAAGCCTGTAAACCTCCTGAGCTGTTAAATTATCCTTGTTTTGATTTCTTTTGGTATTTTCAAGGTTTTGCTCATATTTTGTATTGAAGTAGGTAGGATCAATTTCTTCACCAAGCACCTCTGCAATATTGGGTATATCTCTGCTTCCGCCGCCACCGCCCGGATTTAAAAAGTCCCCTAACACAAACGCCGCCAGTGCAACACCAACAATTATGATTAATAATCCTGATTGTTTTCTTATAGTTCCAATTACCGCCATATTTCCATATTTTTTTAAAGAATTTGCAAATGTACAATAAGTATATGAATTGGTAAAAATTTTAGAGAGATTTAATTGTAACTAAATGTAGATGCGGCTAATAGAGTAAATTTCACAATCCAATTTCAGTGGTCTTTTTAAGGTGAACCAATTCAACCCGGGTCTTTGAAGCCTCTTTAATAACAAATTGAAACGGATCATGTGAGATCTCTTCATTTGTTTCAGGAATGCTTTCATGAACCTGGATCACCAATCCTCCAAGGGTTTCGTATTCTTCTGATTCGGGAAGTTCCAGCTGATATTTTGAGTTGAGGTAATCAATTTCATGCCTTGCAGAAAAGATAAATTCATATTCATTAAGCTGTTCTTCAATTAGTTCTTCAACATCATACTCATCTTCTATTTCACCAAAAATTTCTTCTATTATATCCTCCATGGTAACTATACCGGAGGTTCCTCCGAATTCATCCACTACTATAGCGATGGTCTTATGTTCATGGATAAAAGTGTTTAATACATTATCTGCCAGTATGGTTTCGGGAAAAATGGGCAACGGCCGGACAATGGATTTGATATCCCTTGGTTTTGTGAACACCTTGGATGTGTGTACAAAACCAATAATGTTGTCGATGGTATCACGGTAAATAAGGATTTTCGAATGGCCAGATTCAATGAATGTTTTCTTTAGTAAATCAAGGCTATCATTTTCATCGAGTGCTGTAACTTCTGTTCTGGGAACCATACACTCCCGTAGTTTTACACTTTTAAAACCGATGGCATTTTTCAGCATTTGAATCTCCTGGATTACTTCCTCTTCTTCCTGCTGATCAGGAGTAAGTTCTTTTATGTAATTGTCGAGGTCAACCGGGCTGAAGGAATATTCTTCATTGATCATCCGGATCCTGAAAAGTTTCCGGATCAGGTATTCTGATATCCAAATTGTAGCATTGATAAAAGGGAAAAAGATCCAGTACAACAGATTTATGGGAACAGCAAAAACATTCAGTACAGAATTGGAATTTAACCTGAACAAAGCTTTGGGAATGAATTCTGCTGTAATTAGAATTATGATTGTTGAAATGATCGTCTGTATCAGAAGAACAAAATATTCGGTACTGTAAACAGGACCTAATGTATCAATAATTGCCGGCTTTAGTATGTTAGCCATTGAGATACCATAAATGACAAGCGCTACATTGTTTCCCAGAAGCAAAGTACCCAGAATTTTTGAAGGGTTTTTAACAAAATACCCCAGGATTTTGGCCGACATCATTCCTTTGTTTTTGTCAAGTTCGATCCGCAATTTATTGGAACTGACAAATGCGATTTCCATTCCTGAAAAGAAAGCAGAGAAAGCCAGCGACAAAATTACGATGTACCAGTTGTTCATTTAACTTAAATTTTCAGGTTACTGTTCATCGGGATATACACTAATTTCACCTGTAGGATTGCTTATTTCGTAGGAATCAAAATTCTGGTCCGATATCAACCCATCACCAAACAACACCTGATCGGGCTTAGTAATGGTAATGGCCACATCGGTATATATCATTTTCTTTTTACGGTCCCAGATAAGGTGCTCGGTTTCTAACTTTTCACTTTTCGCAATGTTTTTTACAACGACCTCATACCTGGCTTCCATTCTTTTGTCCTTTTCAAACATTATTCCGTATAGCGCGGTAATTTCTGATTTGGCACTTTGAATGGAATCGTAAAAGATCACTTTAAATCCTTCGGGGAACTCAACGAACGAATCATCTTCTTCATTTCTAGTCATCAGCGGGCTTTCAAGGTAGGCCTGAATCTTGCCTGAATCACTATAAATCAGCTCAATGTCGTATGCCATTTCCATGGGCAGAGAATCATTCAGGGAAAGTGAGTTAATGGTGGTTAGATCGTTTCTACAGGAAAAAAGCATTATCATAATAAAAGTAATGATAATGCTTTTTAATAGAAATATTTTTAATTGCTTGCTATTTATGCAAATTCTCACGATCGGTTTGTTAATCTGAAGCCCTTACAGTCGTGGTTTCGTTAATCCAGCACTCAACTGTAAAAGAATCTCCCGGATTCAGATCATGAAAAAATAGCAATTCAGTTGCTGGAAAATATTGCGAAAACGTATTGATTTTAGTTTTTGCCAGTTCGGCAACTTCTGGATCAACATTTTTGGCTTTTATATATTTATCAACAGCAGGCCAGTAAGCTACTTTTGATAAGAACTCATCACCATCGCCACATTTTTTTGCAGTAGAGGCATACAAATCACCAATCAATATATATGCTTTACCTGAGTTTGGCCTAACCTTTAACACCTCATAACATTGAGCCCTTGCCTCTGAAAGTCTGTTAGTTTGAAAATAGACATTTGCCAGGAAAAAATGAATATCGGCTCTTTCATTGTTGTCTTCTTCAAGTTCGATGGCTTGCTGCAAATATTTGGCAGCTTTGTTATACTCTTCAAGTTTGATATAAAGTTTACCAAGAAGTTCAACTGATTTAGCTGATGGTTCTGGTTCCAGCCTGATTAAATTTTCCAGGGCCATGCGAAAGAGATCAGATTCTGTACAATCTTTTTTATCCAGGATTTTGGTGATCTTTCGGAGCAGATCCAGATCTTCAGGAGCTTCATTAAATTTCACTGTATACAATGGGATCAGGTTTTCACATTTCGCCCACCTTTCAAAAGAAAGCTCAATATTGCCCCTGACATTTTCCCACTTGGTTTTATCTTTATCCTTTTTCGCATTTGTAAGGTTAAACTCTATAATCCCACTTGCCTGGTCATAAATATCAATTATAATGGTAGTGTCGGCTATACCATTCTCAATCATTTTTTCCGCCGACCTGAAATAATAGATAAGGGCCTGTCCGGCAGATTTATTCTGTTCGAGTCCTATACCTTTTTTCAGAGTATTATAAGATTCCTCAAAGGCAGTAGGACGCAGCTTATAAAGGTCTGATCCTTTTTTATTCAGTACATAACCTTCTTTGCCAAAATACTGGATACGCATGTCGTACACGATCATCAGCGTATCAATGTATGATTCTTTTATGGCTTTATCTGATTCTGATTTGATGACCTCCTTCACAAGCTTTTCACCATGCAGGTAAATGTTTTTTGTGCTGGCAGGACAATTCAGCAGTACCCATCTCCATGGGCCAAATGCATCTTTCCATGCATCATTTTTGTATCCGCTTTGTTTCCATTGTTTAAAAAACTCGTAGTATAGTGAGTTGTTCTCCACACACTTCACGCTGTCTTCTCCAAACTTACCCTGTGCCTGTGTGTTCGTCTGTCCAAAAATAAAAGCCCCTATGATTAAGCCTACTATAATTACTGTTTTCTTTTTCATGATAAGTTAAAACTTGAATTATTATTTAGTCTTTAGGTTAAACAAAATTAATGATTTATACCTTTCTTCTAACATTTTTTTACTGATACCTCCGCTTTAAAAACCACATTTCATAAATTGAAACACTTACGTAAAAGTTAAAGTAGTTTTCCTGTATCAGACCATTTGTTATTGTGCCTCTTCTTCCTGCTTCAATTCCAAGGTTTACCATTGATCTTGTTCTCCTAATTGCATTACTAACTACTGGTAATCCTACACCAAATGTTATACCAAAACCATTAATTTGCTGATCTCTCAGGTTTAAGTAGGATTGATTTATGTGAGCCCCAAACCTGTAATTAATACGTTGATAATAACTTAGGCTGTTGGGGTTGGGAGTAATGTTACCTCCAAATCTGAATGTTTGGCTGTTAGTTAGGGAATCCGAAGCACCAAAAGCTTTGTAATTTTCCCAGCCTTCGAATTTATATTCGGCTCCAATTAGCCACCGTTCCTTTTTTCCCAGGGAGAAGCCTAATCCATAGCCTTCCGGGATCGTTAATGTACCTTCTTCATTATCGATAATGCTTATTGTATCCAGGATCAAAGGAACTCCAAATTGTTCACCAAAGTAGGTTCTTACCATTCTGTTTCTTGTGGCGTTCAATTTGGTTTCAGGATTATATGTCGCACCAATAACCAGGTCAATATCCTTGAGCCTTGAATGGTATTGGGTACCAAATTCCAGATAGATATCCTTAACACTTATGGCATTATTTACAATTGTGCTGATCAAATTTGCAGAATCCGGGAATGTTACCTTCTGGCTTCTATCCATGGTACCAAACAAATAGGCTGCATTTACACCAAGTGAAAGGGATTTAAAAGGCCTAAACGAATTTCCCCAGAATACCTGGCTGATTCCCCCTTCTCCTTCAAAAATATACTGAGTATTGCCAATATTATTAAAGTGAATATGATCGTTAACATTATAACCGGTTTCACTGTATGGCAATAACCCGAAGCTGCTTCTCCACCACCTGGCTACAGGGAAACCAAACAATAAATGGCTCATCGTTGCCGATGTATAACTTTCACTAATGTCACTGGTTTTAAGGGTTACATAATGGCCATTAACTGCTCCTTCAAAAACAAAAGATATACTGTCGAATTCACTATAAGAAGCAGGATTTTTGATGTTTATGGTATAGTTGTTCCTGGTGCCAATTCCTATACCACCCATAGACCGGTTTTTTATGTTGTTTACATTAGCCATGTTGCCCAATCCAAAAGCGGAATAGGGTGAACTGATACTTGATTGCGCAAATGCCTGACCTGAAACGATTAAAACAACCTGAACAGCTAAAGCAATTAATAGTTTACTTGTTTTCAACATTGTATTTCAATATGTCCTTTAATCCCAGTAGCACTAAATTTGGGATTGCAAATATGTTACTTTTTAATTTTCTATCAAAATAATTGAGGTCACCTCCTGTGAAAATAATTTTCAGGTCGGGGAATTCCTGCTTATACCGATGGATTATTCCATCAACTTCAGCCAATACCCCATTCAGTACTCCTGATTGAATTGACTCTACGGTTGATTTTCCTATTAAGGGTGTAACATCGTTTCGACTAACTAACGGCAGTTTACTTGTAAAAGTATTTAACGCTTTAAATCTCATTTCAATTCCAGGTGCAATTCCACCTCCTAAATACTCCTTACCTGATCTAACCATATCATAAGTAATTGAAGTTCCGGCATCAATGACCAGAACATTGGATTCAGGATGAAGTTGTGATGCTCCAACAGCAGCAGCAATTCTGTCATTTCCAAGTGTTTCAGGTGTGCCGTAGGAGTTTTTTAATGGTATAGGAGTTGATCCGGAAAGAACCAAAAGATTCATTCGTGATTGCAGTGTAGTAGTTATTGGTCCATTGTCGGTGGTTACAGACGAAAGTATTGCCCACTCAATTGGACTATAATTGTTTCTTTTTTTAAAGGTTTCCAGCAATGTAACAATGTGGTCCCGGCTGATTTTGTTGTAGGTTTTTGCATCAACAATTTCATCCCCCGATACAGCAGCAATTTTTGTAAATGTATTACCCTGGTCAATTACAACGAACATGTTTATCAGCCTGTTTTTAAATTGGGAATGCAAAAATAACACAATCTCTATATCCAGAATGTTAAAAATCAATAATTTAAATCAGTGAGACTATGATTTTAAAAGTCGAAGACGTATTAAAATCATTTAGTCGAACTAATCCTGAAAGCGAAGCGCTTCGGGATCAATGAGTTATATCCTCCTGAAGCTAGCCGGGAAAATTTTTTAGAAAAATTTTTGAAATTAAATAATTGTATTTACTTTTGCAGGCCTCAATAATTGAGGTAAACAGTTCTTTAAGGTACCATAGCTCAGTAGGTAGAGCACAGGACTGAAAATCCTGGTGTCCCTGGTTCGATTCCAGGTGGTACCACAAGAGACCCTGAAGTCATCGTACTTCAGGGTTTTTTGTACCCCCCCAATAAATTAATTTATTCCTTGCACATCTTAACGGAATCTGTTAACTTTGAAACACAAATGGATTTGAAGGACGCATTGTTCTGTAATTAAAAAATCATCTCATGAAAAGATTACTTATCATATTAGTTTCAGGCATTATTGCAGTAAGTTGCAATAATGTTGCAGATAAAGGTGAAACCGCTGTTGACCTGGATGCCGAAAAAGAAAAAGTTGCATTGGTACTGGAGAAATATGTTATAGCCAATGAAGAACAAAACATTGACCTGGTGCATGATATTTGGGCGGCAGAATCTGATATTGTTGTATTTGGGACCAACAGCGATGAAAAGCTGATTGGCTGGGAAGCCATTAGAAGTGCTTTGCAAAAACAGTTTGATTCCTTTGAAGAAACCTATATTTCTGTTCATGACCAGATCATCGAGATCAATGAAACAGGAAATACTGCCTGGTTTTCTGAAATCATCAATTACAATTACATCTACCAGGATGAAGCCAAGCAGTTTGAAGGTTTAAGATTTACCGGAGTGCTTGAAAAATTAAATGGCGACTGGTTTATCGTGCAGAGCCATATGTCAATACCCGGATCACCGGATTAAAAGAAATTTACATACATGAACCGGATACCGTAATTAGTTATGGTATCCGTAGTTTTTTATGAATACATTGGATTCAATATTTTCCAGAAGAAGTGTAAGGAGTTACACAGGGGAATCCATTCATGATGATTCCCTCCAAATGATCTTAAAGGCTGCAATGTTTGCACCATCTGCCCGAAATACACAAGCCTGGCAATTTGTGGTAATTAACGATCATGAAAAACTTAAGGCGCTTTCCCAAATCCACCCCTATGGCAAAATGCTTAAATCAGCAGCTCTTGCAATACTGGTATGTGGAGATATGAAAAAGGATAAAACCTTATCCTATTTAATCCAAAACTGTTCTGCTGCAACACAAAATATCCTGCTGGCCGCCAATGAATTGAGCATAGGTTCTGTATGGCTGGGTATTCAGCCCCGTGAAGACAGGATCAGGAACATGATGAAGTTTTTCAATCTTCCACAACATATTGTACCCATTTCCCTGATTTCTCTTGGATATCCCAAGGAGGAACCAAAACAAGTCAACCGCTTTGATGCCAGCTGTATCCATTACAACGGCTGGACATATTAATACCTGATTTTTATTCCTGTATTGGCTTTTCCGTTCAAAATGTCATTGAGCTGAGTCTTTTGAGTACATCGTAGTTTTGATTTATCGATCATCACATTTGATGGACTGGTATTTCTGATTTCATCCGGGCAATTGATGATGGAACTGAAGGTGATCATTTCAAGGATTAAGGGGGATGGATATTCGATCTCTTCCTTTTCGATGTATCGTTTGATCCAGGGTGAAAAGTTAATTTTTTTGAACCTGTTCTTTTTTATCTTAAAATAAGACGGAGTAAACAACGACTTTTTATTCCCGCTCATTGCATAGAGTGAATTGTTAAAGGTTTTGTAGTCAGAAAAGTCAAATTGTAAAAAGTATTCACTTTGCCCACTCCTTAGGTTATACTGAATGTTGGAGATACCTGGTTGGGATCTTAGTTTACTGATAAATTTTTCCGCTTCCTGTTTTACCTGGTGTTCAACGGATAAGTCAAAAAGTCCTGATATGTTGTTCAGGAAAGAACCGGCCTCATCGGTATCAATCCGGTAGATTATGGTGCCTGATTTGTCCTTGTTAATAAAGATCTCTTCAACAATTTCAATACAACTGGATAAGGAAAATGACAGGATTATGATGAGTATCAGTGGTTTTCTCATAGGTGGAAATATTAGCTGTATTTAACGCAAAACTGGAATAATTATTACAACCCTCCATATTGTCAGGCGGCTATTTATCAACAAATCAGCTGTTTATAAAAAAGTTACACTTTTGGTATATAATTTGATAACTTTGCCGGCTGTTAACGCCGGTAATTATCCGGGCAAACTAAACTTATATGAAACGAATTGAAACAATAGCAGACTTTAATGCTGAACTGTTTATCAGGAAACATTTTTCAAATCTTAGTAATAATGACAAAATGGTACGGGCTATGAGAAGTAGTGTGAGAGACACCATTAAGAAAGCTCTTGAAGCTTATGACGTGGCGAAATTTAAACAATAGTTAGAATAGATTAAAAAAGAGAAACCCCTGAAGTCATCGTACTTCAGGGGTTTTTTTATTCTGCAAGTATTAATACTTTATTTTTTACCACTTCGATAACACCTCCATTGATTTCAAAGAAATGTTTTTCCTTGTCTTTATCGACAATCTTAACCTTCCCCTTCTTTAAAACTGAAATAATGGGAGCGTGGTTATTCAATATTTCAAAAGATCCGTCTTTACCCGGCAATTGAACCAGGTCGGCCTCACCACTGAATATCGTTTTATCAGGATTTATAATTTCTATTTTCATATTGGTGAATTGGCAGTATTATTTCTGACTTTCTTCAAGCATCTTTTTACCTTTCTCAATGGCCTCTTCAATGGTTCCAACAAGGTTAAATGCTGCTTCTGGGTATTCATCCACTTCACCGTCCATGATCATATTAAAACCCTTAATTGTGTCTTCGATAGACACAACGCATCCTTTCAGCCCGGTAAATTGTTCTGCAACATGGAAAGGTTGAGATAAGAATCTTTGTACCCTTCTTGCCCGGTGAACAGCAAGTTTATCTTCTTCTGACAATTCATCCATACCAAGAATAGCAATGATGTCCTGTAACTCTTTATATCGCTGAAGGATCTCTTTCACCTTTTGTGCAGTATTGTAGTGTTCATCTCCGACAACGTCAGGACTTAGGATCCTGGAAGTTGAATCAAGGGGATCAACTGCGGGGTAAATACCTAATTCGGCAATTTTCCTGCTTAATACGGTTGTTGCATCAAGGTGAGAGAAAGTGGTTGCTGGAGCAGGGTCGGTAAGGTCATCAGCAGGTACGTATACGGCCTGTACAGAAGTAATAGAACCACGTTTTGTGGAAGTAATTCGTTCCTGCATGATACCCATTTCTGTTGCCAGCGTTGGCTGGTAACCTACAGCAGATGGCATACGACCCAGAAGAGCTGATACTTCAGAACCTGCCTGTGTAAAACGGAAAATGTTATCCATAAAGAACAGGATATCCCTTCCTCCTGATTTCTCATCTCCATCACGGAAATACTCAGCAATGGTAAGTCCTGAAAGAGCTACACGAGCACGTGCCCCCGGAGGTTCATTCATCTGACCGAAAGTAAGTGTTGCCTGTGATTGCCTTAATTCTTCAGGATCAACTTTTGAAAGGTCCCAATTACCTTCTTCCATGCTTTTTACAAACTCATCCCCGTATTTAATAACTCCGGATTCGATCATCTCCCTTAATAGGTCGTTCCCTTCCCTTGTTCTTTCACCCACACCTGCAAATACTGACAAACCGGAATATTGTTTTGCAATGTTGTTGATCAGCTCCATGATGATCACGGTTTTTCCAACACCGGCACCACCAAAAAGTCCGATCTTTCCACCTTTTGCATAGGGTTCAATGAGGTCAATTACTTTAATCCCTGTAAAAAGAACTTCTTTTTGAGTGGTCAGGTTTTCGTATTTGGGAGGATCCCTGTGGATTGCGTATCCACCATCTTTAGAAACCTGTCCTAAACCATCAATTGAATCACCAATTACATTAAAAAGCCTTCCCCGGATTTCATCACCAACAGGCATAGTAATAGGAGCTCCCGTCCCTATCACATCCATACCCCTTCTTAAGCCATCGGTTGAATCCATGGCTATAGTACGAACTGTATTTTCTCCAATGTCCTGCTGGCATTCCAGCACAATCATGGATCCGTCGTCTTTTTTAATTTCAAGGGCATCGTAAATATTAGGAAGGTGTTCTTCATTATCAAAAGTTACATCGATAACTGCTCCAATGATTTGGGAAATTTGGCCTACACTTTTATTTTTCATGTGTTATTCCTGTTTTCTAGAACCTGAAACTCTATGATTTGTATCAAAACCCACTTAAATATTGAACAAAACGCAAGTTTCAAGGAATGATTTTCAATTTAGCGCAAAGATAAAATATTTCTTTATTTATCAGATTGTTTAGGCATTAAAATTCGGTAAAAAAATGCTTGATTACTTTTTAAAAATTTTCTTTTGAAAAATGATAAGGATGGCAACGCCAACGGTTATGGATGAATCGGCAATATTAAAAACCGGCCTGAAGAATATAAATTCATTTCCAGCCCACAATGGGAACCAGGAGGGGTAGTAACCTTTAATGACAGGGAAGTACAGCATGTCCACTACTTTTCCATGCAGGAAGCTGCTGTATCCACCTTCTGCAGGGAAAAGCCGTGCAGCTTCATGGTAAGTGCTTTCACTGAAGATCATTCCGTAAAATGCACTGTCGATGATATTCCCCAATGCACCTGCCAGAATAAGGGAGATGCTGAGCACCAGTCCGAAAGACTCTTTCCGTCTGGTAATTCTTACAAGGTACCAACCAATTCCAATTACAGCAATGATCCGGAAAATACTGAGGATGATTTTTCCAAAATCGCCACCGAATTTCATGCCGAAGGCCATCCCTTCATTTTCTGTAAAATGGAGGATGAACCAGTCACCGATCATGTCAATTTCGCCTCTTGAACCTATGATCATACTGGTTTTGACCCATATCTTTAGTACCTGATCAGCGATCAGAATAAGAACAATAATGGTTGCGGCTTTCTTCAATGGATTTCCGAAAAGGATGAATAAATAGTTATTTCTTTTGCGGTTGCTGAAGTTTTGCATCGATGCTTAAAGTAGCATGAGGTACACTACGCAGACGTTCTTTTGAGATCAGCTTGCCGGTCACCCTGCAAACACCATAAGATTTGTTTTCAATTCTTATGAGTGCATTTTCAAGTGAGTTGATAAATTTCTGCTGCCTTGCAGCCAGCCTGCTGTTTTCTTCTTTTGACAACACCTGGTAGCCTTCTTCCAAAACTTTAAATGTTGGAGATGTATCATTTGTATCATGTTCGTTTGCATGTGTGTATGCATCCGTTAACATTTTCAAATCTTCTCTGGCTTTTTCAAGTTTTTCCTGAATGAGGGCACGAAATTCTTCAAGTTCTTCATCAGAATATCTTTTTTTCTGTGCTACTCCTTTGTTATCTTCCTTTGCCATAGCCGTATATTTTATATTGTTACAATCTTATTAATACGATTAACAGTTAATTTTGTTTTTCAACCAGAATATTAGTTTCCAGGTTTTCTGTTAATTCTATCTTTAATTTTTTATCATTTTCCAGACTATCGGTGAACGATAATGAGCCTGCCAGTGTTTCAGAGCAAATATAATTAAAATTCTGCTTAACTGCTAACTCTAATTCACTGTTTTTTTCAAGGATTACGTTAATTTTATCAGTAACCTCAAACGCATAGTCTTTGCGGATATTTTGAATTCTGTTTACAAGCTCCCTTGCAACCCCTTCCGACTTTAGTTCATCGGTTATTGTTATATCCAAAGCAACCGTCAACTGACCAACAGTGCTGATTAACCATCCGGGTATGTCTTGTGTTAAGACCTCAACATCGTTAAGCGTGATTTCAATGTTCTGGTCCTGAATGGAAAGATTTAGTTTTCCATCTGATTCCAATTCGTTAATCTGAGTTTTATCAAGTTTTGCAATCTCTCCGGCAATGAGTTTCATCAGCTTACCGTACTTTGGCCCTAAGGTTTTAAAGTTTGGTTTCACCTGTTTAACAAGGATACTGTCATCCTCCATAAACTCAATGTCTTTTACATTCACCTCGGAAAGGATCAGGGACTTAACAGCCTCTACCTTTTCTTTGAAGTTTCCGTTCTGGACCGGGATCATTATTTTGTTCAATGGTTGCCTGACCCTGATGCTTGTTTTTTTCCTTAGCGACAATACCATTGATGAAACTTTCTGTGCAAGTTCCATTCTTTCTTCCAGGCCTTTGTCGATCTGCGATTCGACAGCCTGTGGGAAATCAGTCAGGTGTACAGAATCAGCAGTAAACTTACCGGTGATGCTGTTGAGATCAACAAATAGTTTTTCAGAGAAAAAAGGAGCAATGGGTGATGCCAATTGTGCCAGCACTTCCAGGCATTTATAAAGTGTTTGGTAAGCGGAGATCTTATCTTCGGAGTAATCCCCTTTCCAAAACCTTCTCCTGCTTAACCTTACATACCAGTTGCTTAAATGCTGATCAAGGAAATCCATAATGGCACGCCCTACTTTTGTAGGCTCGTAATCGTTATAGTATTCATCAACATTTTTAACCAGGGTATTCAATTCAGAGATAATCCACCTGTCAAGTTCTGGCCTCTTTTCTACCGTTATTTCTTCCTCTGAATAGGTGAAACCATCAATGTTGGCATAAAGTGCAAAAAAGGCATAAGTATTATAAAGTGTCCCGAAAAACTTCCTGCGGACTTCATCTATTCCTGCAAGATCGAACTTGAGGTTGTCCCATGGTTGCGCATTGGTCAGCATGTACCATCGGGTTGCATCAGGACCATATTTCTCAATGGTTTCAAAAGGATCAGCAGCATTACCCAGCCTCTTGGACATTTTATTTCCTTTGGCATCCAGAACCAGACCGTTTGAGACACAGGTTTTAAATGATACCGAATCAAAAACCATGGTTGCAATGGCATGAAGTGTAAAGAACCAACCCCTGGTCTGATCCACACCTTCTGCAATAAAATCAGCTGGAAAGAATGAACCTAGGCTTTCTTTGTTTTCGAAGGGATAATGAAACTGGGCATAAGGCATTGCACCCGAATCAAACCACACATCGATCAACATGGGTTCCCTTTGCATTTTCTTTCCTGATTCAGAAACAAGAACAATGTCATCCACATAAGGTTTGTGGAAGTCAAATGTCTCATAATTATCGTCCGTATTATCGCCGGGAACAAAGTTTTCCATCGGATTTTTCTTCATGAATCCGGCCTCGATGGATTTTTCAATTTCATTTTTAAGTTCTTCTGCCGAACCGATGCAAACCTGCTCCTGTCCGTCATCAGTCATCCAAACCGGAAGCGGAACACCCCAAAATCGAGAACGTGAAAGGTTCCAGTCAACCAGGTTTTCAAGCCAGTTTCCAAAACGACCTGTCCCGGTTGCCTTTGGCTTCCAGTTGATGGTATTGTTCAGTTCAATCAACCTGTCTTTAAAAGCTGTTGTTTTGATAAACCAGGAATCCAGTGGATAATACAAGATAGGCTTATCTGTTCTCCAGCAATGAGGATAAGAGTGAACGTATTTCTCGGTTTTAAAAGCCCTGTTCTCTTTTTTCAGTTTAACGATTATGTCGATATCGACAGGATCCATATGCTGGCTTTCACCACTGGTATCGTATTCATTTTTTACAAAACGGCCGGCAAACTCTCCCATTTCTTCAACAAACTTTCCCTGTTTGTTTACCATGGTAAGCGAACCGATTCCGTTGTCCCTGGCAACTTTATGGTCATCAGCCCCAAAACTCGGAGCAATATGAACAATTCCTGTTCCTTCATCGGTGGTTACAAAATCACCAAGCAACACCCGGAATGCTTCCCCGTCATCAGGTTGTGCATAGGGGAGAAGTTGTTCAAAATGAATATCCTTTAGTTTTTCACCCCTGAACACATCACCTAGCTCATAAGGGATCTTTTTCTGTCCTGCTTCATACTCATTCAGCTTCAATTCACCATTTTCGAAAGGGAAATATTTACTTAGCAGTTCTTTTCCTAAAACAACGGTTATGGGTTTATGGGTATACGGATTGTAAGTCTTTACTTTGATATATTCAACCTTTGGTCCAACAGCCAGGGCAGTATTTGATGGAAGTGTCCAGGGTGTGGTTGTCCAGGCCAGGAAAAATAGCTCACCATGCACATCATCAAATAAGAATTCCGACTTTTCATTGCGGGTAACCTTAAATTGTGCAACTACGGTATTGTCTTTCACATCCCTGTAACATCCCGGCATGTTCAGCTCATGAGAACTCAAGCCGGTTCCCGCTGCAGGAGAATAGGGTTGTATGGTGTGCCCTTTATAAATAAGCCCTTTTTTATACAGCTCTTTCAATAACCACCAAACTGTTTCAATGTATTTGTTGTCAAATGTGATGTACGGATCATCAAGGTCAACCCAGTAACCCATCTTCACAGTAAGGTCATCCCAGAGGTCTTTATATTTCATTACCTCTTTCCGGCAGGCTTTGTTATAGTCTTCTACAGAAATTTTGGTACCAATATCTTCCTTTGTAATTCCAAGTGATTTTTCAACGCTGATCTCTACAGGAAGCCCGTGTGTGTCCCAGCCTGCTTTACGTTCAACCAGGTAACCTTTCATGGTTTTGTAACGGCAAAAAATATCCTTAATGGCTCTTGCCATAACATGATGAATTCCAGGGGTCCCATTGGCTGAAGGAGGGCCTTCATAAAACACGAAAGGTTTATGACCTTTTCTGATCTCCAAACTCTTCTCAAATGTACTGTGTGTAGTCCAGTATTCACCAATCTCTTTACTGATCTGCGTTAAATCCAAATTTTTATATTCCCTGTACTTATCTTTCATGGAACCAGAAATTTCCGTTAGCTTTAAAAAGTGTGCAAAGATAAAAAAATATTACATCGAATCTTTCTTTTCTAATTCATAGAATGTTAGGTGCATAAAAAAACCCTGAAGCAGTATCACTTCAGGGTTCTTTATGTATACTACTATATTACTGCAAGCTATTCAATAATAATTCGTTTGGAAATTCTACCTTCTTCCGTATCGATCTGGAATAAATAGAGTCCGGCATTGTAATTCGCAGTATTTATCTGGAAGTTAAATCCGCTAACTTCTTCTTTAGCCACTTCCTGTCCTGCATGGTTATATATTGTAAGTGCCGTGATCAGATAATCAGACCTTACATTTACAACATCGGTAGCAGGGTTGGGGAAGAGTTCTGTGCTGTTGAAAACATGTTCATTTACACCAGAGATTACATCAACCACCCAGTCATTTGAGAAATCAGATTCACCTTCATCCCACAATGATGTAACGTTGTAAGTATACTGGCCAATAGCAGTTACAACATCAGTATATGTAGTTTGAACTGTGAAGCCAAGTAACGAACCATCACGATATACATTGTATCCCTGGAAGTCTTTTGTAGCAGTAGGAATAAACTTAACAGTATTTCCGGTTGCTGGTGAAGCCTGGAATGAACCATCATTGGCAGCAAATTCAACTTCTTTGCCAAGAGGAGCTGTTGAACCGTCACCAAGGGTAACAAGTGCAGCTATGTTCCAGTTATAATCCAAAGCACCACTGGTTAATACATAGAGTGATTCCCATGCACCACCGGTTGTGATCATGTCGCCGCTGTACTGGATAGCAGGGCCATCATCAGTACCAGCAGGGAATGTACCGGCAAGGTGAGAAACTTCATAACCAAACCAAAGGTCTTGTGATGCGTTGATAGTGATTGGAGTAGTTAGTTCCACTTCATTGAACTGGTCAATGGTGAAGCTAGTTACATCCTGGCTTAGGACTTCAGTTGTTCCTGCTGCACCAACCCATACTTTGATGGTAAATGTAGCATCGGGGTCACCGCTTGGGAAGAAACTGATCTTTTCAATGGTCCAGCCATTGTATGCAGTAAGCTCATCTGGTAACCAGTGAGATGCACAACTAAATGTACCTCCATTGGTCAGACCAACAGCACTACCGTTATTTACTCCCTGATCCCACTGTATCCATTCTTCACCACCTATTTCATCCCATGTCAATACGATGTCTTCATTTGTATATACTTCAACTGGGCCTTCAAGGTTCTGAGGTATAGGAGGCTCCCATGTTCCTTCAATTGTAACTGTTACAGAATTTGAAGGTTGTGATTCACCTTCAGGATAAACCGCAGTTACATAGTATTCATAAATACCAGGATCAAGTCCGTTATCATTGAAGTTAAGGTTCATTGTACTTCCAATCATTAAACCATCACGGTAAACGTTATAGGTAAGCTGGCCTGCAGCAACAAGCTCAAGTCCCCAGATATTAACGTTTTGTGATGTTCCGATCAGTGTCCAGAAGTCAGGAACAACAGTTCCGTCGATACAAAGACCACCGGCAATACCGGTTCCAACAGCTGCAACAGATCCAACGTCAAAGTAAACACCTGTTTCAGTTCCTGAAGGAAGTTCAATTTGTACAAGTTCGTTTTGTGTTGTACCCACCTGAGCATAACCCCAGAGGAATGGTCCACCACTATAGTTGTCAAATGCCATTCCATAGTAGCTATCACCAACAGGACCTACCGGGAAACTTCCCAGGTTTGCACCTGCCATATCAAATTTGGTGATATTGCTGCCCCAGTTGTTGGCATAGAATGCATCATCAACTTCGTTGTATGCAATAGCACGGCAATCAGTTGGAGCTGAGAATGTACTAACCATAGTACCAGCACCAAAGTCCATTTCGAATACAGTTGTTGACGCTGCACCACCATAGAAATAGGTTCCGTTGTAAGCAATGTCCCTGCATCCGGCAGCACCTGCTATAGTAAATGTTTCAAGCCATGTACCGTCCAGTTCATATTTCTGGAATTCACCGGCACCGTTCCACATTGAAGTGTAGATAAAGCTACCATCGGTTTCAATGCCGGCTTCGCCGCCACCAACTCCAACCGGGAAGTCGAACAACAGGTCGAACTGAGCATCTGATGGAATAGGTTCGTTTTTAGCAAACGGATCCTTTTCAGATACAGGATTGCCAATCACCATTCCTGAACCTTGTGAAATGTTTGCTTTATCACTAGCAGGAGGATCCCAGGTAAGAGCTACATCTGATCCTGAAACAGAAGCCTCAAGGTTCAGAGGTGGGTTCAGAGGTGTTATCGGTACACCATCTCCGAAGCATACATCATCATAATAAGCTCCCGGAGTACCACCAGTATTAGCACCGAAATAATCGATACCACCAATGGTATTCGTTGTTGGGAATGTATAGATGAGGGTTCCATCAAAAAAGATCTGGGCAAGGTCAGCATCAAGGTCGAAATTGATCTCAACCATGAACCATGTATCCTGCGTATAGTCAAATGTTTCAGTTGTTCCGTCATGGATGAATGATCCGGTTCCGCCATCGTCGAAATAAATTTCAACAACCCAGGCTACACCAGGAGCTGGATCCGACTGAACATTAAAATATCCTGAATATCCTGTAGGTACGTAGGTGTAGTGAGAATATAACCATGCTCCGGCCTCGATTGCTGCATCACCAAGTTCGAGTACAACATCAATAGCAGCATTATCAACAACAAAAGAGTTGTTTGGGCTGTTTGATTGAACATCAGTAACAAGAGCATCATCAGCACCACCAGGAGTACCACTCCAGGTAGTCCAGTATCCACCAAGTTGTAATGCAACGTAGTCTCCTACTGTAAGAGCGTCAAAGTTTTCACAATCCTCAGGTGGAATGTATTCGATAACGTTTATGTAATAATCCTCAGCTTCACCATAAGCAAGTTCATCACAAGGATCAAGCACTTCAGAGTTCCAGTTTGTCCTGGCTCTCAAATAGTGCTGGCCTAATGCTGCATCAGCCGGAATAGTAATGTCAGCTGTATAGAAAGTACCTGCAGTACCCATTAAAAAGTTATCAAGCACAAGTTCATCTGCAGTTAAAACAAGGTCATCGTTAAAATCAATCCACACATCCACATAGTTGTTATCGTAACCGGTTGCCATCGTAATTGTATGGGTTGCTCCCTGTTGAAGGGTTGCAGGACCTAAGCCTAGGTACTGGCTCCAACCAACACCATTAAGATCTTCACAACCTGATCCCATGTTAGAAATCTCTTCCAGTTCAAAATCGGTGAATCCGTCTCCAAGGGAACATCCGGTTGTGTATATAGGTACACAAAGTCCCGGGGCCATATTTTCAACTGTTTTCATTGCACAGTCGTTGGTAGGATCTACATCTCCAGGAAGAACGACACATGCTTCAATATCGTACATGCCATACACTGAAAGGTCAACTGTTGCTGTAAATGTATAGTTGTATGTATTACCCGGATCGATACTTGCTGCTACGGTTTCTGTAACCGCGGCGCCACCGTCGAGTGTAAAGTACACATCAAATCCTGATTGAGTATTGTCACCATAGTTTGTGATGGCAACAGTTACAGGTTCAGCTGCTGTAAGGTCTTGTCCGGAAACAGGATCGATGATGTCATCAATACCAAGGTCCTCATTGGCAGGCTCAAGATTTTCAACTGTTTTCATTGCGCAGTCGTTAGTAGGATCCACATCACCTGCAAGAATAACACATGCATCTATGTCGTATGTGCCATATGCTGAAAGGTCAGCAGTTGCAGTAAACGTATAGTTGTAAGTTTCACCTGGGTTAACAGTAGCTGAAACAGTTTCAGTAACAGCTGTTCCACCGTCTACACTAAAATTAACATCAAATCCAGTTTGAGCATTGTCACCGTAGTTTGTAATGGCAACAGTAACAGGCTCAGCTGCTGTAAGATCTTCACCAGTAATAGGTTCGATAATGTCATCGATACCAAGGTCTTCCTCATCAATATCAGGACCTACGCCACCATGGTTAAAACTTAATGTATATATGCCACCAAAAGAAGTCCAGACTGCTGTCATTCCTTTTGCTTTAAGCTCAGGCATGTTTTCCTTGGCTTCGGTATTAAAGGTAATATCCGAACGGTCAGGATCACCAGTATAATCCCAGTCAATGGTACATAATTCTTCACCTGGAGTTGGAGTATAACCAGAGGTAAATGACAACCATGTCAGGATGATCTCATCCGCCGCAAATGTCAGGTTATTTGTCCACTCGTAAAATGGTAAATTGGCATTTGTAAAATTGACATTAGTCGGAGTCAAAACTGCCGGATCATAAAGCAGGTAAATTTGGAAAGTTCCAAAATTATCCCCTCCACCAATGTCATCAACAGTGACAGAAGTTGTTACCTGTCCTGCCGGAACACCGGGGCCAAGTTCACTTACGCCTAATGTTGCTGTTAACTGCCCAAAAGTGAAAGTTGCACTTAAGAACAGAATACTAAAGAATAAAATTACTTTTTTCATTTTGTCAGATTTTGTTCATACTATTTTTAGAGCTTTTGTATTTAAGTTATCTTATCTCTTGTTTGCTTTTGCTGTAATAGAAAACCGACCTGCATAGGAAATAGACTTGAAATATTTTACAAATGCTCCACTCTCCACTGTTAATGTATACTCCAGAAGGAATAGTCATAAAAAATACTACCTATCTAATACAGATTTTATTAGCTATTTACAATAAAAAGATTGTAAAGATAAAAAAATATTAAATTGCAAAATCCATTTCTATTGTGAACTTGGCTGAATTGTAAAAAAAAACCCTGAAGTACGAAGACTTCAGGGTTTTTTATATTTACTACTGAATTTCTTTATTCAATAATAATCCTTTTGGCAATTCTTCCTTCTTCTGTATCGATCTGGAAGAAGTATAGGCCAGAAGTGTAATTTGCAGTATTCACCTGGAAGTTCATACTGTTTACATCTTGTTTGGCAACTTCTTGTCCGACATGGTTGTAAATAGTAATGGTGTTGATTGTATAATCAGACCTTACATTAACAACATCGGTAGCAGGATTCGGGAACAATTCGGTGCTGTTGAAAATATGTTCGTTAACACCAGAAATCACGTCAACTACATGTGGATCTGAATATGCAGATTCACCTTCGTCCCACAGTGAGGTAACATTGTATGTATACTGGGCAGGGGCCGTAACAACATCCGTATAGGTTGTTTGAACGGTAAAGCCAAGTAAAGCTCCATCACGGTATACATTGTATCCCTGGAAGTCTTTAGAAGCAGAAGGAACAAACTTAACTGTATTCCCAGTTGATCCTGAAGCCTGGAATGAACCGTCATTGGCTGCAAATTCAACCTGTTTTCCAAGAGGTGTTGAAGCACCATCACCCAGAGAAACATGAGCAGCTATGTTCCAGTTGTAATCAAGAGCTCCGCTGGTTAATACATAAAGCGACTCCCATGCTCCACCTGTTGTGATCATATCACCACTGTACTGGATAGCCGGGCCATCATCAGTTCCAGCGGGGAATGTACCTGCCAGGTGAGAAACTTCATAACCGAACCAGAGGTCCTGAGAAGCATCAATTGTAATAGGAGTTGTCAGATCTACTTCATTGAACTGATCAATGGTCACGGACGTAAGGTCCTGACTGAGTACTTCATTATTTCCAGTTGCTCCAGTCCAAACTTTGATGGTAAATGTAGCATCCGGATCACCACTTGGGAAGAAGCTGATCTTATCAATAGTCCAACCTGCGTAAGGTGCCAGTTCAGCTGGAGTCCAGTGTGAAGCAACACTAAATGTTCCTCCGTTGGTCAGACCAACAGCACTTCCATTGTTTACTCCCTGATCCCACTGGATCCATTCATCACCACCAATTTCATCCCAGGTAAGTACAATGTCTTCATTTGTATATACTTCATCCGGTCCGTCCAGGTTTTGAGGTACTGGAGGTTCCCATCCAATAATTGTAGCTGTAACAACATTTGAAGGTACAGATTCCCCACCAGGATAAACAGCAGTAACATAATAATCATATGAACCAACTGCAAGGCCAGTATCGTCATAGCTAAGATCAGTTGTATTTGCGATCATTGATCCGTCACGGAATACATTGTAGCTATCAGGAGTTCCTGCGCCAGGTGCATCCCACGTGAGTAATACGTCAGTATCCACTACAGTAAACTCAAGATTCTCAGGAGGTGCAAATCCCGGTTCAAGTTGTTCGAAACATACATCATCAAAGTGTGCTCCGGCTGGTGCTCCACCTGCTCCGGGATTGGCAAAATAGTTTGCGCCTCCTAAAGTCAGTGCACCTGGGTTACCAAAGGTTCCAAGGGTCCACTGGTATTCAATGATCAGCGTTCCGTCAATGTAGAATTCTGCCCAGTCGCTGTTAAGGTCAATAATAACCTCGTTAAAGTACCAGGTATCATAACTAAACGGAGCAACTACTGCAGCCGCAGCGGCAGCATCCACATAATACATACCGTCGTCATCATACATGATCTGGAATCCCCATTCTACTGCAGGAACAATATCTTTTTGAAGGTTCCAGTAACCTGTTGTTCCGTCAGGAATATAGATGTTATGGCTGTAATAATATACACCAGAAGTAATATTGGAAGCGTTAAACAGTTGCAGTGCATCTGTTCCGCCTTCTACCAGCATAGAATTGGATGGAGTTACAGAATAAGCATCTGATACCAGAGCATCTTCAGCTGTTCCGGGAGTTCCACTCCAGGTAGTCCAAAGACCACCTAACTGACCGGCTACGTAACCACCAACGGTTAGAGCATCAAAATCTTCACATTCTGTTACAGGAGGTGCTCCGCCAACATTCACGTAATAATCTTCAGCTTCACCATAAGCATAGGAAATACAAGGATCATCACAGGGAGCATTCCAGTTGGTACGGGCACGCATGATGTGCTGTCCGTCGGGTGCATCTGCTGGTACATCAAAATCTACATCGTAGAAAGTTGCAGCCAATGCCATCAGGAAGTTGTCAACCACCTTCTCATCTTCTGTTAACAATAGGTCATCGTTAAAGTCAATCCATACGGTAGCATAGTTGTTGTCATAACCGGTGGCCATGGTGATGGTGTGGGTTCCACCTGCTATTAATGTGGCTGGACCTAAACCAAAATACTGGCTCCAGCCTACGCCGTTAAGGTCGTCACAGCCTGATCCGTTATTTACAATTTCTTCCAGTGCAAAATCAGTGAAACCATCTCCAAGAGAACATCCTGTTGTGTAGGCAGGTACACAAAGGCTGGGTACCAGGTTCTCAACTGTTTTCGTTGCACAGTCGTTGTCAGCATTCTCATCTCCTGCAAGTACTACACAAGCTTCGAATTCATACGAACCCATAGCTGAAAGGTCAACGGTTGTGCCAAAAGTATGGTCGTAAGTTTCACCTGGGTTGATGGTCACAGATACTGATTCAGTAACTGCTGCTCCACCGTCGAGGGTAAACCAAACATCAAAGCTGCTTTGTGCATTGTTTCCATAGTTCTTTACAGCTACAGTTACTTCTTCGGTAGCAGTAAGTTCAACGCCTGTTGTAGGTTCTACTATGGATTGTACGCCAAGGTCGTTGTCAGGTAATGGTCCGGAAACACAAAGTTCAAGACCCCAGATGTTAACGTTCTGTGAAGTTCCAAGGATAGTGTAGTATCCTGTTACAAGTCCTTCGTGAATTGCAAGACCACCGGCAATACCGGTTCCAACAGCAGCAACAGTTCCAACGTCAAAATAAACTCCGGATTCTGTTCCTGAAGGAAGTTCGATCTGTACCAGTTCGTTTTGTGTGTTTCCTACCTGAGCATGTCCCCAAAGGAAAGGTCCGTCACCACAAAGGGCTGAACTCTGGTAAGCAAAGCCATAATAGCTGTCACCTACTGGTCCTACCGGGAAGCTTCCCAGGTTGGCTCCTGCCATATCGAATTTGGTGATGGCGCTGCCCCAGTTGTTGGCATAAAACGCATCGTCGTCTTCGTTATAAGCAATCGCACGGCAATCGGTGGGTGCTGAAAAGGTACTTACCATAGTACCTCCTGCAAAGTCCATCTCGAATACAGTGGTTGAGGCTGCTCCTCCATAGAAGTAAGTACCGGTGTAGGCAATGTCCCTACAGCCGGCTGTGCCTGCTATGGTAAAGGTTTCTATCCAGGTTCCGCTGATGTCGTACTTCTGGAATTCCCCTCCTCCGTTCCACATCGATGTGTAGATGTAGTCTCCATCGGTCTCAATTCCGGCTTCACCTCCACCTACTCCCACAGGAAAATCAAACTGCAGGTCGAATAAGTCATCGGTTTGAGGAATGTTTACCTTAGGCGGGATTTTTGGCCCGTAATCAACTTGTGATTGAGCCACATGTACACCTGCTACAAATACTAACGCAAGCAGTACAAGTCCTAGTTTTGTAAATAATTTCATAATAATTTAAAATTTAGTTAATGAAAATGATAATGTGCTTCATTTTTTAAGACCAGCAAATATATGTTAATTTTGATTTGAGTAAACCCTTATCAGAGTTTTATCAAAAAAAAATTTAAGCACTTCTGGAAGTACATATTACTGACAGGTTTAGCAGATTAAGGGTTGCACAAAAAAAGCGGAAAAACAGTGAATTTTTACTCATTTTTTTTGTAAAGTCTTCCTTGCCAGGTGTTCAATTCTTCCAGTTTGGATTCAATTAAATTGTTTACCTGGTCATTTCTGATAATTCCCCAGTTTGGTCCGGCATGAAAACGAGGAGGAACTTCCCCGGTAAATCGCTCAATAATAAAT
This sequence comes from uncultured Bacteroidales bacterium, assembly GCA_964421215.1. Classification (GTDB taxonomy): domain Bacteria; phylum Bacteroidota; class Bacteroidia; order Bacteroidales; family JAADJA01; genus JAADJA01. The sequence goes on from CAYQWA010000002.1 coordinate 50,975, forward strand.
TCCGAAGGAATGCGCTCTATAAACCTGACAATGAATTCAATGTATTCTTCCATCGAAAATAGATCAAACATATCAGGACTTTGAGCATATTGTTTCGCCATCCTCGTTCCTTTAATTATCTGGAGTTGGTGGAATTTGATATTGGTGATGGGTAAATCCGCTAAAATTTCTGCTTCCTTCAGCATGTCCTGATGGCTTTCTCCAGGTAATCCAAAAATTATGTGTGCTCCTGTCTTTATACCGTATGAAGCTGTTTTTTCTAAAGCTTCTACCGATTGAGCAAATGTATGCTGACGATTAATTAAGTCAAGTGTTTTATCATAGCAGGTTTCCAGACCATATTCTATTATTAAATAGTGTGTCTTATTAATTTCACTCAGCCACTGCAGTTTTTCATCATCAATACAATCCGGCCGTGTTCCAATAACAAGTCCGGCCACTTCCGGAAAGTTCAAAGCTTCCTGGTAAAGAGCTTGCAAGTCTGACAGAGGAGCATATGTATTGGAGAAAGCCTGGAAATAAGCCAGGAATTTTTTTGCCCTTCTGTACCTGACCTTATGGAATTCTATTCCTTCTTTTATCTGTTGAGTAATACTTTTTGCAGGCTTACAATAGGAGGGATTAAATGCATCGTTGTTGCAGTAAGTACATCCACCTCGTGCCAGGGTACCGTCCCTGTTGGGACAGGTGAATCCTGCATCAATGGATACCTTCTGAACCCGTTCACCAAATTCCTTTTTAAAGTATTCGGAGTAAGAGTTAAAGCGACGTTGATGTCCCCAGGGAAATTCCATACCTGCCAGATCTTATTGTAAAAAAAAGCTGTTTGCAAAGTTTATAACTTAACAAACAGCTCTATAATGTATTGTATTTATTTTTTATTTGGAAACTCTCTCAAGCCACTTAAGCATAAAGAGCATCATTCCCATTGAGATTAAACAAACAACAACAAATGCTCCCCAGGTTAACCATAATGGAATTGAACCATAAAAGATTGCTCCAATGAACAACAACTGGTTACCAAGAGCAGTAGCTCCAAGCCATCCTCCCTGCATTAGTCCCTGGTATTGAGGGGGAGCCACCTTGGATACAAAAGCAATTCCAAGTGGACTGATAAATAATTCAGCCACTGTGAGAATAAAATAGGTGCCAAGTAAAAGGAGTGGTGTTACTTTGGATGCTTCAGCAAGTGGTGTTCCTCCTGCATCAGGATCAATGGATGAGAATAATGGTAAGCCCAGTGAACCTACCGACATCAACACATAAGCTAATGCGGCTATGAACATGCCAATGGCGATCTTTTTCGGGGTGGAAGGTTCCGTTCCCCTGTTTTTAAGCCACCCAAAGAAACCAACAATAATAGGAGTCAGAAACACAACAAAGAACGGATTCATTGCCTGGAATGATTCAACCGATAAGTTAAAACCGGCAAATTTAAGAAGGGTATAGTCTCTTGCAAAAAATGTCAGAGTTAATCCATTCTGATGGAAAGAAAACCAGAAGAAAATAACCACACCATATACAGCAAGCAATGCATAAATACGTTGCCTTACCTCTTTAATATCCATTTTTATAGTCTGAGGTGTACCGTCTTTGTCATCGGTTTTTGTAGCCACAGATGCTGGATTCGGGAAACGCTTTTTATTTAATACGTATATTACAAATGAAATAAACATTGCACCGATGGCCACAGCAAATGCATAGTGAAATCCTTCAGTAAAAACATTGAGGTAACTATTGGAGAATGCTGTCAGATCCGTTACAGGACTAGTGCTAACGGTAAAATCATTGGCCCATGTCTGAAGTGTATTGGTTGATTCGGGTGAAATCGTACCGTTGATCTGGGCATGACAAAGAGCAGGTAGCTCAGCTTTGTACAAAAATCCACTTTGTTTCAGCCACCATGTTCTGATCCCCGGAGCAATAAATGGAGCAAATACTGCACCGATGTTAATGAACATATAAAATATCTGGAATCCTGATCCTCTTTTTTCATCGCTAAAGTTTCCCTGGTCATACATTTGACCAACCAAAGCTTGAAGGTTTCCTTTAAAAAGTCCATTACCGAAAGCAATCACAAATAATCCAATCAATGAGTATATCAGATATAATGTTAGATTGGGTACCGGTGTTGGAGTTGGTATAGCCATTACTCCATATCCAGCTGCCATTAATATCAAACCTATCAGAATGGTAGTTTTATACTTTTTGGTTTTATCAGCAATTAATCCACCAACCAAAGAAAGGATGTAGATCAAAGCATAAAAAGTAGCATAGATATATCCGGCATTTTTACCATCTAAACCAAATTTCGACTGGAGGAACAATACCAGAATTGCCATCATAGTGTAAAACCCAAATCGTTCTCCCATGTTAGCAAGCGCAGCTGCTATTAATCCTTTAGGATGTCCTTTGAACATAACTGTTTATTTTAATTTATAATACCTGAATTTTCTAAAGCGTACAAAAATAGTCAAATTTATTAACCGTCAAAATTTTGTTTACCAACTGAAAAAGGGGTATTTTGCTTATCTTTTAAAAAACTTTATTCCTGTTGTAATAAATTTTATCAACACTCGTCTCTCAATTGCATGACGGTCGAAACTTTTAAAATAGAAGTACTTCCATTAAAGAACAAATTGTACAGGCTAGCCCTAAGGTTGCTTAGGAATGTTCCGGAAGCAGAAGATATCGTCCAGGAGGTGATGATACGGTTGTGGACAAGAAGAGAGAAGCTGTCCACCTATAAAAGTGTAGAAGCTTTTGCGATGGTGATTACAAAAAACCTTTGTCTCGACAAGTTGAAACTTAAGAGTAACAAAACAGATGAGTTGACCGAAAAGAATGAAATGACCTCGGAAAAAACACCTTATGCAGAGATGGAATTAAGCGATTCATATAAAAAAATAAGGAAGCTGATCGACCTTCTGCCTGAACAACAAAAGATGATCATTCAATTAAGGGATATTGAGGGTTACGATTACAGTGAGATCTCTGAAATTATGAACATCAGCGAAAATACTATACGAGTGAACTTATCCAGGGCAAGAAAAAAGATCAGGGAAACGATGAAAAAAAACTACAGCTATGAATTTACACCGAATTAAAAAGCTGATCCAAAAATATGAGAAGGGTGAATCTTCACTGAAAGAGGAGCAGGAGTTAAAACTGTTTTTTACTCAAAAAGATGTTCCTTTTCAACTAGCAGGATACAAGGACTTGTTTCAGTTCTATAACACTGCATCTTATGAAGAAATCGCCGATCCTGATTTCGATGATAAGGTTCTTCAACAAATTGAAAGAATGGAAAATGGGAACAAAAGGCAGTCTGTGCTGAAAACACTTTACCCGGTAATCGGAATTGCAGCAGGTATCCTATTGCTGATTGGATTTTATTTCGTTTTTGTTCCTGATAAAAATACAGGCACATACAATGACCCCGAATTAGCCTATGCTGAAGCCAAAAAGATACTGCTCAAAGTTTCCGGGAACTTGAATACCGGAGTGGATGAACTGTCTAATGTAAAAGAACTACAAACAGGCCTGGAAGAATTGAACAACATCAAAACTTTCGATGAGGGTCTTAATAACATGAAAAAAATTTCAATCCTTGATAAATCAAAAGAAATAATTAATAAAAACAACAAATAATGAAAACAAAAAAGATCAAAACACTGATTGTAATGTTGATGGTGCTGCCATTTATGGTTGCAGCACAAAGCCCGGCCGATGCAATGTTTGACAAGTATTCCGGAAAAGAAGGCTTTACCTCCGTATACATTACACAGCACATGTTCAGTTTGTTTGCTGACATTGAAACTGAGCAGGATGAAGACGGTTTCCTGGAACTTGTTAAAAACCTGAACTGCATTAAAATTGTTTCTGTAGATGACGAATCTCCGGAAATGAATCAAAATGTAAACTTTTATAAGGAGATCATGGAAGATTTCCCGAAAGGCATCTATGAAGAACTGATGGTGGTGAAAAAGAAAGACCAGGACGTGAAGTTTTATGTTCTTAAAGACGAGGGAAAAATTGTTGAATTGTTGATGATCGTCGGGGGAGTTGAAGACAATGCCCTAATCAGTATTCAGGGCGATATCGATTTGAAAACCATTTCAAAACTCAGCAAATCCATGAATATCGACGGAATGGAAAACCTGGAAGACATTGAAAAGGAGAATGGAGATTAGGATGTTATTGGTTAAGGGTAAATGGTTAACTGTTAACTAGCAACTTACAACACAAAAAAATTGTTAAACATCAAAAATAAATTAAACCATGAGAAATTCATTTTTTAAACTTACAGTAATTGCACTATTATGTTTACCTGTTATAGGATTCAGTCAATCGGAACAGGTCTCAAAAATCTTTGATAAATTTTCCGGAGCTGATGGATTTACCTCAGTAGATGTATCGGCAGGACTATTTGAGCTGTTCGCCGAAATTGAAGCTGATGATCCCGAATTCGATGATTTCAAGAAAGCCATTGAAGGCCTTGAATCATTAAAACTTCTGGCCTATTCACTTGAAGATGGAAAAGGCGATGAGAAAACGAAAGAAAATTTTATGAATGAGATCAATAATACCATATCCTTCCAGGATTTCAAAGAGCTAATGGTAGTTAAAGATCCTGAAGCCGACATTGTATTTTATGCCAAAAGCGACAAACAGATCATTACCGAAATGGTTATGGTAGTTGATGGTGAAGATGAAGCTGTCCTGCTGAGTTTGTTCGGGGACCTTGATCTGAATTACATCGCCAAATTAGGTGCAGGTATGAACATGGGCGGTATGGAGCATCTTGGTAAAATGAAAAGTCAATAATTTAAAAATTCACCGATGAAAACTTTTTCAATTGCATTCCTGTTTACAATACTTATTGCTCCGGCGACTCTTTTTTCGCAGGGGAATCCCCTTGACGGATTCATGAAAAAATATGCTGAAAAGCCCGGATTTTACTATCTCGATCTGAAAACCAATATGGTCTTCTCACAGGACCTTGAAAATTCTAAAAATGAAAAAAAAGAAGTGAACATCAAGATGCTGGTTTTTGAAGAAACTCAGGAGATAAATTTGCAGGCTGCCGACCTTTATCAGTCTTTTATAAAGCGGTTGGACCAAAGCGATTATGTTGGATTGATGGAGGTGAAAAACGCTGATGAAAATGTGGAAATAATGGTTAAGAAAGAAGAAGGATTCGTTTCGGAATTTATCATTACACTGCATGAAGATCATGAAGCTACTATTATTGCAGCCACTGGAAACTTTGACCTTAAAGACCTTGCAAAGCTGAAAGACTTTCAAAATTGTAAAGGATTACAGGTCCTTGGAAAAATTTGCGAGGAATAAATTAGTTCTGCTAAATATTGAAAGGCTTTTCATTTGATATGAGAAGCCTTTTTGTTTTTCTTCTGCCAGTGTTTAGTACATTTGTTTTCTAAAAGTCGCTTGAAAAATATTGAGTTTTCCAAGAAGCACTAACTAATGTCAGATCCTGATGACTGAAAAGGTTCAAAAATTCCATAAAAACCGGCAGTACTTTAAATTCTGTTTCTATGGTTTTTTTAAAAACCTTCGGTTTTTTGAACCCTTCCTGCTGCTTTTTCTTTACCAGGAGAACAACATTAGTTTATTAAAGATCGGCCTTCTTTTCAGCATACGGGAAATAACCCGCAACCTTTTTGAAATTCCGGCCGGGATCCTTGCTGATTCTCTTGGCCGAAAAAGGACCATGATCGCTTCCTTTTCTTTATACATTGTTTCCTTTGTCGTATTTTATATGGGGACATCTTATCCTGTTTTTATTGTTGCCTTCCTTTTTTATTCACTTGGCGATGCTTTCAGGACAGGAACTCATAAGGCCATGATTTTTGACTATTTGAAGATTCAGGGTTGGGAAGATCAGAAAGTATATTACTATGGCCACACACGATCGTATTCCCAGATGGGTTCAGCTTTATCTGCTCTTATCGCTGCCTTTTTAGTAATAATTACAGGGAACTACAGGATGATCTTTTTATTTGCTATAGTACCTTATTTGCTTGATCTGGTACTTATCATAAGCTATCCAAAGGAATTGGACGGAAATCAGATGAAACTTGATAAAAGAAAGATCGGTGCAAATTTTAAAAAGATCTTTCTTGAGATTATAAATTCATTCCGAAGATTGAAGGTTTTGAAGGCCATTGCAAACCTCTCTGTCCATACCGGATATTACAGATCCCTAAAAGATTACATTCAACTTATCATTCAGACCTTGGTACTGGTTACGCCCTTTCTTCTTTTTATGGAAGAAAAGCAGAGAACTGCCATATTAATAGGCATTGTGTATTCTATAATTTATTTCCTGACTTCCTTGTCAGCCAGGAATTCAGGAAGAATCGCCTCCGCATTTAATAACTTATTCAAACCATTAAACATCTCCCTTCTTTTTGGATTACTGTTCGGACTGGCGAGTGGTCTTTTACTGATCTTTGACTGGGTACTTCCTGCTCTTATATTCTTTATATTGATTTACCTGATGGAAAACCTACGCAAACCTATGGGTGTTTCGTATGTTTCAGAAGTTGTTAACAAAGACATTCTGGCTACCTCATTATCGGTAGAATCACAGGTGCATACAATAGTTGCAGCAATTCTTGCACCGGTAATCGGTTATTTTGCAGATCATTTTGGGGTAGGTTATGCAATTGTTGTTGTGTCGGGATTTCTCCTATTGCTCAGTCCGGTATTTTTATTGCGGAGTAAAAGGTCTGACTGATTAGCTACTCATACCGTAACGATTCGATGGCATCTAAACGGGCTGCTTTGGTAGCGGGTAAATAACCGGAAGCAATGGCTACCAAAAAACATAAAACCACACCAAAAAGTATCCAAACCCAGGGAATTATAAAGCTGCTTCCTATGATCATGGCTAAAATATTACCAATTGCAATCCCTAAAATTATTCCGAGAAAACCTCCAATTTGAGCAATAACAATTGCCTCCGCAAGAAACTGGTTACGGATGGTTTTACGGGTAGCTCCCGCAGCTTTTCGTATTCCAATTTCCCGGGTTCTCTCAGTGACCGATACGAGCATAATGTTCATCAGACCAATGGCAGCACCAACGAGGGTTATGATACCTATAAATATTGCGGCATACCTGATGTACCGAAGATTTTCAAGTAACATGGTAACCAACCGGTCACTTTTTGTGATTTCAAAATCATTATCTTCTCCAAGCGGCGTACCTCGCACTATCCGGAATAGCCCGGTTGCCTCCCCAATAGCTGATTCCAGATGAGCAGGATTTTCAGCCATGACATTTATGGTATAAGAGCGGTTAGGCCTTGAAAAGTATTGCCTCACATTATTCAACGGCAGGTAACAATTCTTATCTCCGGAAAAGCCAATGCTTGATCCTTTCTCTTTTAAAACTCCAATTACCCGGTACTTGCCGGGACCTATGGATATAATTTTCCCAATGGGATCTTCATTGTTGACAAATAATTTGGATTCCAGCTGACTTCCAAGAATCACAACGTGTGAACCATAATAAATCTCTGTGGTCGAAAAGTTCCTTCCTTTTGCAAGTTCATTTCCTGAAGTTAAAAGGTAATTTTCATCGGTTCCCAGAACAGCAACATTGGGATTGGTTTTTTCGGATTCGTACTTTAAAGTGGCGATGTGTGTGGCAAAGGAATGAACAGAAGTGAACGCCGGGAAATCGAAATTTTCCTTAAATCCTAATGCTTCATCATAAGAGATGGGTTCATAATAACGTGCTTTTTGAACTTCACTTCCGATCTGTATCCTCATCGACCGGTTTTTGATTGTAAATGTATTGGCGCCCATCATGGTAAAATTTTCAGTAAGAAAATATTTTATGGCATCAATGGAAGTCAATATTCCAACCAGTGCCGTTATTCCAAGGGCAATGATCAGAACTGTTAATATCGTCCGTAACAAATGCGATTTTATCGATTCAAGCGAAATCCTGATGTTCTCTTTTACCAGCCGGGCCATTGTTTAATTTTATCCAAACAAAGTTAGCATAATTTACATATGTTACGCAGAATAATTAATTACTGAATCAGGATCACAACTTAAAATGTAATTGGGGTGATTAAAAAAGAAAATACACCGAGGAGATAAACAAAGACCAGAACATCACAGACATGCTCAGGTAGATCAATACATTGTTTTTCTTTGAGTAATATTTTTGGGCCAAAAAGGCTCCGATGGGTATTGAAATTAAAACTGGTGTGAGAAGTATAATACCAAAAAATCCATACCTCTTCCTGAAGTTGATAATGAATTTATTTTTTCTGGTGAATTTTTTCTTGCTGGCCTTTTTGCAATTGCTTTCCTGGAGTGCTTTTTTTGCCTCTTCGCCTCCAAAATAGGAAATTACAATCGGGCAATACTTGGTGTAAAGGCGAATCAAACCTTTACTGACGTAATAGAAAAAAAGCAATCCCAGAATTCCGCCAACGGTAGTAAAAATAACGGTTTGGAAATAGTTGAATCCGTAGCCAATAGAAATTAATGGTGCAAATAGAAACTTAATTCCGCTCAGGATCAACACCTGAATAAGTTTAAAAACCTTTATGCCAACAATGTAAATCATTCGTTCTTTTAGTGTCCGGGTAAACTTTTTGTACGGATTATTTTAGTATTTGTTTGTGAAAGTCCTGAAATATAACTTAAAAAATTAGTGGAATATTTTACAGACAACAATAAAGAAGATATGGATTCTTAATAAAATAAATTCAGTGCTTATGAGTTTTTATTTCCAAAGGCCAGGTCGCCGGCATCACCAAGCCCCGGAACGATATATGCCTGAGCTGTTAATTCTTCGTCGATGGCGCCTGTCCATACAGTAACTTTCTGCCTTGAAAGTTTCTTTTTAATAAAATCGATCCCTTCCATGGAGGCCACCACGGATACAATGTGAGTGTGTTTAGGATTACCGTAAGTCCTGAGGGCCTTGTATGCGCTTACGGCAGATCCTCCAGTAGCCAGCATTGGATCACAAAGTACAACAACTTTGCCGGTTAAATCGGGACTTGAAACATATTCTATTTTAATGGTGAATTTTTCGTTTTTTTCAACCTTTCGATAGGCAGAAATAAAGGCACTTTCCGATTTGTCAAAAAATTGCTGCACTCCGTAATGGATAGGAATGCCTGCCCGAAGAATCGGCACAATTACCGGATAGTCTTTAAGTACTGAAACATTGGCAGCACCAAGTGGTGTAATAACTTCTTTTTCTTCATATTCAAGGGTTTTGCTTATTTCATAGGCTGCTATCATACCGATCCGGTTAAGATTGGTCCGGAATCTCATACTGTCCTTTTGAATATTGTCATCCCTCATTTCTGCTATGAACTGGTTAAATATGGAATTTTTTTCACCTAAATTTATAATCATAAGTGGGGTTTTGTTAGTACCTGAAATAGAAAATGAATATGCTAAGGTACGAAAATTATTGAATGGTAGTATGTGAGAATGCGGGAATGATTGAATGCGCGAATGATTGAATGTTGAGCGAAGCGAAATCCCGCAAAGCGGTGATTGAATGTTGGTTGTTGAATATTGAATGTTGGGTACATAAATTGAATAATGGAATATTGGGAAAAAGATAGATTGCTATTAGCTATTAGCAATTGACTGTTAGCTATGGATTTTGGAAATTTTGATATTGGAATCTAAAAAATTTAGGATGAATATCCTCAGAATTACAATTGAATTACCATGATTTACATCCGCCTGCCGGAGGATAAAATACAACTAAATACTTTCGAAGTCCCATTTGCTCCCTATTTTTCTACCTCATCTTTTTAGCTATTTGTACCAGAAAATTGACAATAAAATTCAAACGGTTGATCCGGATGTGAGGATAATAAACCTCTTTTGATCCGAAGCTTTTATAGAACCTGGCCAGGTTAGGGTCGTTTGATCCTTCAAAGTCCAGGGTTAGGTGATTTTGTTGGCTTTCCTGAATATAGGCATTAATAAGAAATGCCATAGCACCTGATTTTTTTCCTTCTTCATCCAGTCCTGAAAACAAAAAGATTGTCTTTTTTTTGCTGTGAAGAAAAATAGCACCTGCACATAGGTTGTTATTCTGGGTATATACACCATAGTTGGTGATCATTCCTTTGTAAATACCGGAATAAGCTAATCGGCTCAATTTTAGATAGTCATCATCAGCCAGATTTCTAATGTTTTTTCCACGATTTTCCCTGAATAGTTTAATAATCTCCTCCGGTTTTATGTTTTTGGAAACCGATAAACCTGCCTTCTCTGATTTCTTCAGGTTTCTCTTTAAGTTGCTGGAAAAATTTTTCCGGATATTATCATAGGAATTAATGAGGTCAAGTTCATGGGTTAGCCAGTTTTCAACCTTAAAATTCCCATTGGGTATTTTATTGAATTTGTTCAGGTTGATCTCGGCGAATTTAAATTTGGAAGGAATTGCTTCAAAAAACCGTTTAACATCTTCTTCGGACAACAAGGATTTTGAAAACAATCCAAGCTGCTGTGTGAACACAGGTTGAAACAAATAATGAATTCCCCATTTGCGTTTATGCACCAGAGGAAAGATTTTCTCATAATTGTTTTCTACAAGGGCTGCCCAATCTTCCGCTACAATATCCAGGTACCACGATTTGGCATAAACGAGCCCGTTAAATGCTTCATCAATGCACATATCCCATTTGCTGCGGTTAATTTCGTCTTGTGTGAGGTATTTTATCATGGGAATTTCTAATATCAAATCCTAATTCCTAAACAATAGCAAATATCAAATGTAAATAAACTAAAACGGCTAAAGTTAATCTATTGGATGTTTTAGAATTTTTAGTTTTAATCATTTGAATTTGTTTAGTCCAGCACTTGCGGGAGTTATTCGGAATTAGGATTTTCCACTACGCTTACATAATGATTGTTTATTTAGTTTTTATGGAACTGCCAGTTTTATCATTTCTTCATATACTTTTTGCCATCCTTTCCATCTTTTTAAATCACTTAATGATTCATTATGCCAGATAGAAACAAATGTACCGTTCACTCTTTTTACTTCCTCGATCAAAGGGGTAATCACATTCATTGCTTCTCTGGATGAAACATTCATATAATCTTTTAATGTTCCTTCCATGTAAGTAAAAGGATGGATATTCAGTTTTGTTTCTGTGTCCAGCTCAAGGTCGAAGAATTTATAGGATGTACAAATTCCCGCTCTGAATCCTGGCTTTGAAGCAAATCCCATGGTATAATCATCCAATATGTCAAGGTTGATCAGATTTCTGTAGGTTGTCGGAAACTGCAAAATAAGAAAATGCTGCCTGCTTCGAGTGATCTCCCTGTTAAGCACTTTGGAAAGTCTTTCTATTTCCAGTTTTAGTTTTTTAGGATAAGAATTCGAATTAAAAGAAGGATGTATACCTACTTTGTTGTAATCTGCCAGGGATTTTATCAGTGTCTTGAATTTCCTGCTGTTAACCGGAATGTTTTTATCGTTAAGTCCGTAATCTGCATATAATATAAAATAGATCGGGTGGAGGTTATATTGTTTATGTATTGTATGCTGGAATTCATAAGTATCGAATGGATCGGGTTGTGTCCCGGAAAGAACTTTAAACCGTTCTGATAATTCGCTGAAATTAAATTTTACTGTTGCGTTTAAAAAACCTCCTGCTGACCTGAAAAGTCCTTTCTGTTTGTATGCCCAGGCAGCATCAATATCAATGGTTGGAATGAATTCGTATTTCCTGCCCGGAAATTGAAAACCGGTGAATCTGGATGAAATGAGCTGGGCAATTTGTTGGGCCCAAATGTTTACTATGGGTTTGTCGAGGAAGTTTTTCTGAAAAGCTATGCTTTCATTTGCACTGAATCTTCCATATTCGTCCTTCTTGTAAGGAAGGTACTCTTCAAACCTGGAAACCAGGTAAAACGATGCAGCAAAAACATCAAATGGAAAGGCAGAGCTTTTGTGATAGACCGGGAAAAATGCCGGCAGGTTATCATAATCAATAAAGACCAGTTCATTATGGCTTATTCCCCGCTCAAACAAAATGTTTTCTGCATCAAAAAAAAGTTCATCTCCAATGGGACTTTTTCCGTAACTGATTTTTGGTCCATCATACGAATTAAAAACTTCTTCGTTGGAAATAAAATCAACTTCAACATTTAGTATATCTGTAAAAATCAGCCGGAATATGTACCTTACCCGGTTGGTGATCTTATTTGAATAAACTAATATCATTAAGGAATTTTAAATGTTAAAATTTAAATGTTTTCACCCCCCCCTCAAGGGGAGACACTTCGAACTTTGAACTCAGAATTTGCCAGCTGGCGGACAGGCTACTAGTCATACCAGCTTGCATACATGTTATAACTGTCAGCGATCCTGTTTATTTCACCCTCCAACAATTCAACGTCCACTGATTTAATTTTTTTTGCAGGTACACCGGCATATACACTCCCGGTTTCGATAACGGTACCTTTGGATACAACAGCCCCTGCAGCTATAATGGAATTGCTTTCCACAACTACATGATCCATAAGAATTGATCCCATTCCGACCAGCACATTGTCGTTAATTGTACATCCGTGGACTACGGCATTGTGAGCGATGGATACATTATTCCCGATCGTAACCGGGGCTTTTTTGTAGGTGCAATGAATGATCACTCCATCCTGGATATTCACATTATTACCAACCCGGATCGAATGAACATCCCCCCTGACAACCGCATTAAACCATACACTGCAATTGTCACCCATAACCACATCACCGGTGATTGTTGCATTGTCAGCCAGGAAACAATCTTTGCCAATTGTCGGCTTAACGCCTTTTACTGATTTGATCAAAGCCATGTAAATGAATTTCTAATATCTAATACCAAATATCTAAAAAAATTCCAATTTCATAAATTCCAAATTCCAATAATTTACACAGCTCAAAATTACAAAAACCTAAATGGTTATCCTTTTTGTACAATTATTATACATCATTTACTTTTTTTTATGTTCATCAATGATCCGGATGATTGGAGTTTGGAATTTATAAAAATTGAAAATTTAAGATTTATCTTCTAGAGTTCATCTTAATCTGTGCCTTAGAAGGATAGTCCAGCGAATAATGCAGCCCACGGCTCTCTTTTCTTTGTTGTGCCATTTTTATAATTAGATAGGCAACGTTGATCAGGTTTCTTAATTCGCAAATTTCCACGCTAATGATGGATGCATTATAGAGATCCTCAGTTTCGCGGTATATGATCTCCAGCCTGTCAAGGGCCCTTTTTAGCCTTAAGTTGGATCGTACAATCCCCACATAATTTGACATCAATGACTGAAGTTCATGTGTAGTTTGAGTGATCAATACCATCTCTTCATTTAAGACTTTACCTTCAGCATCCCAGTCTGGGATTTGTTCGCAAAAGTCGGATGTGTCTTTTGTTTCCATGGCATGTTGTGCCGCCCTGTGTGAAAAAACAGCGGATTCAAGCAGGGAATTAGACGCAAGCCTGTTGGCACCATGCAAACCTGTTGAAGCACATTCCCCAGTAGCATAAAGGTTTTCGATGGAAGTGAGGCCGTATTCATTCACCTTTATTCCTCCTGTTAAATAGTGAGCTGCTGGTACAACCGGAATCTTTTCCTTTGTAATGTCTATTCCAATGCTCAGGCATTTGGCATAAATGGTTGGGAAGTTGCGGATTAGGTCATTGCCATCAAGGAAAGTGGCATCGAGATGTACATAGTTATCCCCGCTTTGCTTCATTTCCGTATCAATGGCCCTTGCAACTATGTCACGTGGAGCAAGCGATCCGCGCTCATCGTATTTATTCATGAACTTTTCACCGCTTTGGGTCTTCAGCAATGCACCATAACCTCTTAATGCTTCGGTGATGAGGAAAGATGGTATCTCTCCCGGATTATAAAGTGACGTTGGATGAAACTGAACAAACTCCATGTTTTCAAGAGTGGCTTTTGCACGGTAGCCCATGGCAACTCCATCACCAGTAGCAATTTCAGGATTGGTTGTTGTACTGTAAACATTACCAGCCCCTCCGGTTGCAAGTAGTGTTTTTTTCGATAAAACAGTAATTACTTCTCCTGTTTCCGGGCAAAGTACATAAGCACCGTAACACTTTAGATCGGTTGTACCCCTGGAAATCCCCATACCTAAATGGTGTTGGGTTAAAAGGTCGATGGTAAAATGATTTTCCAGTAGTTCTATATTCGGATGGTCTTTTACCTTATGAAGTAAAGCCCTTATGATTTCCTGGCCGGTATTGTCTTTATGATGAAGAACACGATTTTCTGAGTGGCCACCTTCCTTTCCAAGTGAAAATTTCCCGGTGTCCGTTTTATCGAATTGAGTTCCCCATTCGATAAGTTCTTTTACACGTTCAGTGGATTCGGTAATGGTGACCCTGACAATATCTTCATTACACAGGTCATCACCTGCCGACATGGTATCCCGGATATGTTTTTCATACGTATCAGGAGAATACATTACTGCAGCAATTCCCCCCTGGGCATATTTTGTGGCTGTTTCTTCCGCCTTGTTTTTAGTGACGATACAAACTTTCCCTGTTTTTGCCACCTTGAGAGCAAAACTCAATCCTGCTATTCCGGAACCGATGACTAGGAAATCGACTTGTTTTCGCATCAGGGGCTAAAGATTTAATAATGCTTCTATGGGCTCTTTCCCGCCAAACAGCATTTTGGACGGATTTTCCAGCATCTCCTTCACAGCTACAAGGAATGTAACGGATTCACGGCCATCAATGATCCTGTGGTCATAGGACATTGCTACAAACATCATAGGATGGATTTCAACTTTTCCGTTCACAGCTATCGGCCTTTCTACAATGTTATGCATACCAAGAATAGCACTTTGAGGAGGGTTGATGATTGGGGTTGAAAGCATAGAACCAAACACACCACCGTTAGTAATAGTATATGTCCCTCCCGTCATTTCGTCGATGGTGATCTTGTTGGTACGGGCCTTATTGGCCAGTTCTTTGATGTTCAGTTCAATCTCTGCAAGCGACATCCGTTCGGCATTCCTCAATACAGGAACCATCAGGCCTTTAGGTGAACTAACTGCTATGCCGATGTCAGCATAATTGTGATAAACGATCTCGTTCCCATCAATCATGGCATTAACACCCGGTACAATATTTAAAGCTTCAGTAACTGCTTTGGTAAAGAAGGACATAAAGCCGAGGGATACACCATACTTCTCTTTAAAGATCTCCTTGTATTTCTTCCTGATCTCCATGATGGGTGTCATGTTCACCTCGTTAAAGGTGGTGAGCATGGCCGTTTCGTTTTTCACGGATACCAGGCGGTCAGCGAGCTTTAATCTCAGTGTAGACATCTTTTTCTTTTCTGTGTCCCGGGTTCCTCCCCAGCTGGAGGAAGCTGCAGTGGCAGTAGCAGGAGCGTTGAGGAAGAATTCGACGTCTTTTTTCCCTACCCTGAATCCTTTCATGAAGTTGATAAATTCTGCTTCTGAAACATTGTTTTCCTGCATGAGCTTTTTAGCAAGAGGGGAGATATTTAGCTCAGTTTCAGGAACAGGTTCTGCTTTAGTTTCTTTTTGAGGCTCAACTACCTCTTGCTTTTTCTCAACAACTTCTTTGGGTTTGGCTTCCGGTTCCTTGCTCTTTGCTTTTGGTTCTCCCTTGATGCTTGTATCAATGGATGCGATAACATGATCTATCTCAACGGTATCTCCTTCTTCCGAAAGAAGTTTTATCTGGCCATCTTCAGGCGCAGGTATGCTAAGTGTTGCTTTATCGGAGTCGATCTCAACAATGTCCTGATCTTTTTCAACAAAATCGCCATCGTTCACCAGCCAGGTAGCAATTTGTACTTCGGTTATTGATTCTCCGGGACTTGGGACTTTTACCTCTATGCTCATAATGTTTTTCTATATCAGAGTTACTGGAACGCAGATCACACAGATCAGGCAGATTACCACAGATTTTAAATTACTTATCAGCGCTAATCTGTTCAATCAGCGTCATCAGCGTTCTATTATAAACTTTTCTCAGCCGATATTTCTTTACTTTCGATCATTTTTACCTTTAATGAATCCAGCTCTTCCTCAAACGATTTCCACTTGTTGCCGATACAAACCATTTTGCATTCATATTCGAGGTTCGGACAAACACATTGATGGAACGTTTTTTCAATAATTTTTCTTTGCCTTACATAATGGAATTTTGAAGAACCTGTCGCAGGACTCCCACTTGCAGGACGTGCAATTACCTTCAAGGGTACATCATCAAATTCCATCTGCATAAAAGGCCATGCACCCATGTTGTAAGGTTCTTCCTGAACCCACAGCCATGTAGCAGCCTTGTTGTATTTTTTTATGATCTCAACCACCTGTTTTTTAGGAAGAGGAAACAATTGATCAATTCTCACAATAGCTATGCTCTCATTCTTTAACTTTTCTTTTTCTTCCAGCAGATCGTAATAGATCTTGCCATTACAAAAAACAACCTTGTTGATCTTTTCAGGTACTGCTGTCTGGTCATCAATTATCTCTTTAAAACCACCAGATGTAAAATCATCTAAAGTAGACATACAGCGTGGATGACGTAACAGGCTTTTCGGGGTGAAGATGATCAGGGGTTTCCTGAAGGGCCTGTAAAACTGCCTTCTTAACACATGGAAAAAGTTGGCAGGTGTAGTTGCACTTACTACTTGCATGTTGTACTCTGCACTCAATGTTAGAAAACGTTCAATCCTTGCACTTGAATGCTCCGGACCCTGGCCTTCATAACCATGTGGCAACAGAACGACCAGGTCGTTCATTACATTCCATTTGTCTTCAGCGCTGCTGATAAACTGGTCGAAGATGATTTGGGCACCATTGTTAAAATCACCGAATTGTGCTTCCCAGATCGTTAAGTTTTGAGGGCTAACACATGAGTACCCATATTCAAATCCTAGTACCCCAAATTCGGAAAGGAGAGAATTGTAAACTTCAAATTTTCCCTGTTTTTTACCCAGGTTGTTTAAAGGAACGTATTCTTCCTCAGAATCTTCAATTTTAAGTACAGAATGCCGGTGTGAAAATGTTCCCCTGGCCACATCCTGTCCGCTTAACCTGATGTCAATACCTTCATCGAGCAGGGTGCCGTAAGCCAGTAGCTCAGCCATGGCCCAATCAAGTTTGCCGGTCTTTTCCAACATGTCACGTCTGTTTTGCTGAAGGCGGACTATCTTTCGGAATAACTTTACGTTTTCAGGTGTCTCAGAGAGCACCTTGCCGATCTTCATCAATTTGTTTTTATTAACAGAAGTATCGGGTGAAGCATCAAAGTCCTCAGGAGTGGATCTACGAATCTTCTCCCACTTGTGCTGGATAAAAGTCAGCTCAACTTTATCGGCCTGCCGTGCTTCCAACAGACTTTTTTCAAAAACCTCATTGATGTGATCTGAAGTTTCTTTGGCGACAGTTTCATCCAGTATCCCCTGTGAAATTAATTTCTCTTTATAAATGGTCATGGGATCAGGATGTTTTTCTATGACCTTATAAAGAATGGGTTGAGTAAATCTCGGTTCATCCCCTTCGTTATGTCCGTACTTCCGGTAACATAGCAGGTCAATAAAAACATCGTTATTGAACTTGGCCCTGTATTCCATGGCCAGTTGAATGGTATAGGCCATGGCTTCCACATCATCACCATTAACATGAAAAACCGGAGCTAGTACTGTTTTGGCAATATCTGTACAATAGGTGCTTGTCCGGCCATCAAGATAATTGGTGGTAAAGCCAACCTGGTTATTAATTACCAGGTGAACAGTTCCTCCTGTTTTGTACCCTGAAAGTCCGGCCATTTGAATTACCTCGTACACAATACCCTGACCTGCAATGGAGGCGTCGCCATGGAGCAGGATTGGACAAACTTTATCGTAGTCTTTGTTGTAATCATTATCAATCTTTGCTCTTGCAACACCCTGCACTACCGGATCAACCGCCTCGAGGTGGCTGGGATTGGGTGACAGGGTAATTTTAATCTTCTGTCCTGTTGTTGTCTCCCTTTCGCCAACATGTCCAAGGTGATATTTTACATCTCCCAGCAGCGATTCGTCCTGGTAATCTTTTCCTTCGAACTCACTGAAGATATCCCGGTAAGGTTTTTTAGCAATGTTGGCAAGAACATTTAATCTTCCCCGGTGAGGCATACCGATTACGAATTCCCTGGTGCCCAACAAGGCTCCCTTTTCAATAATAGCATCCATGGCGGGGATCAAAGCTTCGGCCCCTTCAAGGGAAAACCTTTTCTGTCCAGGGAATTTTTTATGAATAAACTTCTCTAAAAGAACAGCCCTGCTAAGGTTTTTAAAAATGTATTTTTTGTCTTCTGTGGTAAAAGGGTAGGAGTTTTTAGTTGACTCCATTTTTTCCGTTAACCATTTATTTACTTCAGGCTTACGAATGTACATAAACTCAGCCCCAACCGACAGGCAATAGGTTTCTTCAAGGTGGGAAATGATATCCTTTAGTTTGGCTTTCCCGATTCCAATCTCGTTTCCGGCCTGAAATTCCTTATCCAGGTCATCTTTTGTCAAACCAAAATTTTCAATATCAAGATTGGGAGAATATTTTCTTCTTACCCGAACAGGATTTGTTTTGGTAAACAAGTGTCCTCTTTGCCGGTAGCCGTTAATCAGGTCGATGACTTTAAATTCCGAAGGATAGAGCTTCTCATCAGGCTCTGATTGTGAATAATCGGTTCTGGCAAATTCAAATCCCTCGAAGAATTTTTTCCAGCTTTCATCAACTGAATTCGGGTCTTTTTTAAAGCTTTGATAGAGTTCCTCAAAAATTGCAGGATCACTGTTGTTCAGCCAGGAAAATTTATCCATAGATACGTTTTTGAGTAAAGTGCTGCAAAATTACGAAATATACTAAATCCAAGATGTTTGATGATAAACAATTAATGGAGGGTATTGTTTTGGGCAAATTACAATTTAATTCGACTAGTTGGATACGATCACTTTTTTTACCACCCGGTTATTGTTTTTTCCCGAAACATACAACATGTATAACCCATCTTGCAGAGAGGATACATCGATTTGAATCTCAGCTTCTTTTAAAGAGTTAATCTGACGGGAGAACACTGTTCTTTCATACAAATCAGTAAGGAGTATATTTAGCTGTTGTGCGGGTTCAGTTGTTATTGCCAGGTTAATGTGATCAGTTGCAGGATTTTGAAATGTGATTTTATAGGGCTCATTTATAATCTCAGATCCTCCTAAATTATCACCGATAACCAGGTCAATTACCACCGGTAAATGATCCGACATATCATACAAGGCAGAAGCCACATTTGATGGAACGGAATTATTGGACGGATAAACTATGGTTTGATTGAACCGTTGCCCATCCTGCCCAATTCCCTGGTAAGATCCAGGAACGTATTTTATTTTATCCGTACCATCCCTGACCTCATCTGAAATAAGTATAAAATCAAAGCGGTCATCCATACCGCCGCCTGAAAAGCAGTTCCCGGAAGTATGGGTTGATTGGGTATGGACTGCTGCGTAATAACTGTTGTTGTTCCAGCTGCCAATCTGGTTTACAGGGTCATAGAAACGAATATCTTCATTCTGGTGAAATAATAAATTTTGAAAAGCCTGCTCCGAAGCTGTATACACATTAAAATCCCCGGAAAAAATGTAATTTCCTTCAGCATTGTTGTTGTTCAGGTAATTCATTAATTTATTGGTCTCGTTGGCACGTTCTACTTCATCTTCCCAATCGTTACCTGCTTTTAAATGGGCCACCACACAATTCAATTCAGCATTTTTTGCAGGATAGTTGAACCTGAAAATATCAATATCACGGTAGGTGGTTGGAATAGCAGAATTTGACAAAAGCTCAAATTTCTCCGAGTCATAATAGATTTCATTCATAATAGGCGAATTCCCGTTGTTAGGTGGATCCCCCAATTGGTACTTGGTTACTCCATTAATGTTTAAAACATTGTTGAGAAGGTATTCGTGCAAATAATAGGAATCATCAATTTCATTCACTGTGATAATGTCAGGCTGAACATAGTCAACAATGGTTTTCAGGTATTCGTTTTTATCGTCAGTATTGTTGTTGGACGACGTGCATCCTCCCCAGTAATTGCCATAGTTTAACAGATTGTAATGCATAATCCTTACTGTATCCTGGCTCTGGGCAATGGTTACAACCAAACTAATCAACACAAAAAATATCCCTCTCATACTTGTAATTTTTGCAAAGATAGAAAGTTGAGTGTAAAGTACATTGAGATATCGACCATTATTCATGATTGAATCATTACCGAATTGAAACAGAAAGAAAATCTAAATTCTCAGGAGAATTAGTATTTCAATAATTTGTATCCAGCATCAAGCAACCATTAACCAGTATCCAATATCCAATATCCCTCATTCCTTATTAGTGAATAAGTTTTCCGCAATCCACCACCACTTATTATATAATATTTATATTTTTGCTCGTTTTGAAAATAGTTGGCAGATCACAATGAGCGAAAACGAAGAACTGGAACAAGGAAATGAGGAATTAGAACAGGATTCCGGACAGGAACCGGATCTTGAGAAAACGGTTGAGGAATCAGAAAGCCTCCTGGAAAAGGATGAGCATAAAACCATCCATTTGTCGGGGATGTATAAAAACTGGTTTCTTGATTACGCTTCCTATGTTATTCTTGAGCGTGCCGTACCGGATGTACAGGATGGCCTAAAACCGGTTCAGCGCAGGATATTGCATGCCATGAAAGACCTGGATGATGGCCGTTACAACAAGGTGGCCAACATCATCGGGCATACCATGCAGTACCATCCACATGGTGATGCATCCATAGGAGATGCTCTTGTACAGCTTGGCCAGAAGGACCTGCTAATCGATACCCAGGGTAACTGGGGAAATATACTCACTGGAGATAGTTCGGCAGCTTCCAGGTATATAGAAGCACGGCTTTCGAAATTTGCACTGGATGTAGTATTTAATCCAAAAACAACCAGTTGGAAATCATCTTATGACGGGCGAAAAAAGGAACCGATCGCCCTTCCTGTCAAATTTCCTTTGTTACTGGCACAAGGTGGTGAAGGTATAGCTGTCGGACTTGCTTCCAAGATACTGCCTCATAACTTCATTGAGCTTATTAATGGTTCAATAAATATTTTACAAGGTAAAGATTTTGATTTGTATCCTGATTTCCCGACAGGTGGATTTGCAGATGTATCAAAATACAATGATGGCATTAGAGGAGGAAAAGTAAGGGTAAGGGCTAAAATTCAACAGCATGATAAAAGGAACCTTGTAATTAGTGAAGTTCCCTATGGAAATACAACTTCAAGTCTTATCGATTCAATCGTTGCCGCCAATGATAAAGGCAAGATCAAGATCAAAAAGATCGATGACAACACTGCCGAACATGTTGAAATCCTTGTACATCTTGCAGCTAATGTTTCTCCTGATCAAACCATAGATGCGCTGTATGCTTTTACAAATTGTGAAGTATCCATATCACCCAACATTTGTGTTATCGATAATGGACGACCTCGTTTCATTGGTGCTAAGGAAGTCTTAAGGATCTCCACGGAGAATACAGTTGAGCTGCTGAAAAAAGAACTTGAGATCAGGCGGGACGAATTGCTTGAACAATGGCATTTCTCCTCCCTGGAAAAGATATTTATTGAAAAACGGATTTACAGGAAGATCGAAGAATGTGAAACCTGGGAAGCAGTTATTCAAACCATTGATAAAGGACTTAAGCCTTACAAAAAACTGTTCAATCGGGAGATCATAAAGGATGATATTGTCAGGCTGACAGAAATAAAGATCAAGAGAATTTCAAAGTACAATTCCTTTAAGGCCGATGAGATAATAGAGCAAATAGAGCTTGAAATAGATGAGGTAAACAACCACCTTGCACACCTGGTGGATTATGCCATCAATTATTACAGGCAGATCAGGAAAAAATACGGAAAAGGAAAGGAACGTAAAACCGAAATAAGAAGCTTTGATACCATTGAAGCTACCCGTGTTGCTGCTGCTACACAAAGGCTTTATGTAAACCGTGAAGAAGGATTTGCAGGAACATCACTTCGCAGGGATGAATTTGTTTGTGAATGTTCCGACATTGATGATATCATCGTTTTTAGAAGCAATGGAACATACCTCGTTACCAAAGTTTCTGCAAAAACATTTATTGGGCATAACATCCTGCACATTGATGTTTTTAAACGGAACGATGACCGAACAATTTACAATGCCATTTACAGGGATGGAAGACGAGGTGCTGTCAGGGTGAAAAGATTTGCCGTTACCGGAATTACCCGTGATAAAGAATATGACCTGACCAAAGGGACCGATGGATCAAGAGTCCTGTACTTTACTGTTAATCCCAATGGTGAAGCAGAAGTGGTGAAGGTTTTTCTGAGTCCCAAACCCAAGTTGAAAAAGTTAAGCTTTGAATTCGATTTCAGCGAGCTGGATATAAAGGGTCGGGGAGCTCAGGGAAATATCCTGTCCAAAAAAGCGGTGAAGAAGATTGTAAAACGTGAAGAGGGAGTTTCAACCCTGGGTGCACGGGATATCTGGTTCGATGATACGGTTAAACGTTTGAACACAGAAGAAAGAGGACAATACATTGGTGCTTTTAAATCAGATGACAGGATCCTCACCATCCAGAAGTCAGGATATTACAAGCTGATGACCTACGAAATTTCAAATCACTTTGAAGAGGACATGATCTACATCGGGAAATTTGATCCCAGACGAATTATTTCAGCTGTATTTTATGAATCTACCATTGAGAAATTTTACGTAAAGAGGTTTACCATCGAAGGAAACAATAACATCAATAAAAAGGTTGACTTCATCGGTGATCAACAGGATAACTACCTATTAGAGTATAGTCTTGACTACAGGCCAATGCTTAGCGTTTCTTTTAACCACAAGGAAAACAAAAAGGAATATGAGGATGAATTGGTAAACGTTGAGGAATTTATCGGGATAAAAAGTGAAAAGGCAAAAGGTAAACGACTTTCCAACCATGTTATAAATAAAATAGCATTTGTAGATCCACTTCCATTCGAAGAAGAAGCTGAGGTGGAAGAACCGGTCAACCTGGAATTCGAGGAAAAATCCACTCCGGAAGAGCAGGAAATTGTGGAGACACCTTCAGTGGCAGAAGCAGCTGATGAAAAGGTAAATGATGCTGATTCTGCAGAAAAACCCTCAAAACCGGTAAAAAAAGCAAAACCACGAAAAAAGGTTGTAAAGAAGATCAAACCGGATGTTAAAGATGAAGTTAAGAAGGAAAAGCCTGCAGTAAAAAGTAAGACGAAGAAAGACAAACCGGAAGTCAAAAATATAGAACCTGATGATGATGAATCACAACAACAAATGGAACTGAACTTTTAATAAACTATAAAAAGAACTCAAAATGAATAACAAAGGAGTTATCGATGTTTCGGAAAGCGTAAAATGGATAGGTATCCTTGATTACGATATTGTTAGTTTTGACGTGGTAATGGAAACCGAATACGGAACAACTTACAATTCATTTTTCATTGATGCCGACAAAAAAACAATTGTTGATACTTCAAAAGAGAAATTTTGGCCCACTTACTTTGAAAAGATTAAATCGGTGGTTGATCCGGAAGAAATCGAGTACATTGTTGTCAACCATACCGAGCCGGATCATTCCGGGAATGTAAGGAACTTGTTGAAGAAGGCTCCAAAGGCAAAAGTAGTTGGCAGCGGCAATGCCATCCGCTACCTAAAAGACATCATCGGGCCGGATTTTCCACATATGATCATCAAGCACGGACAAACACTTGACCTTGGAAACAAAACACTTCAATTCATCGGTGCGCCAAACCTGCATTGGCCTGATTCCATATATACTTATCTGAAAGATGAACAGGTGTTGTTTACCTGTGATTCGTTTGGTTGTCATTTCTGCCATGAAGAAATGTTTGATGACAAAGTCGGGAATTTCGACGATGCTTTTAAGTATTATTATGATGTGATCCTGAAGCCTTTCAGCAAGTTTATGTTGAAAGCCATCGATAAAATTGAACCCCTTGATATAAAGATGATCTGCCCGGGACATGGCCCGATCCTAAGAAGTCACTGGAAAAAGTATGTGGAAGTTTCCAGGCAATATGCTAAGGAAGCTGTAGCCATTCCTGAAAAAAAACGTGTATTTATCCCCTATGTTTCTGCATATCATAAAACAGGATTTATAGCAGAAAAGATCGGTGAGGGAATCAGAGAGGCTGGAGATTTTGATGTGGAGGTGATAGACATTGAAAAATCCTCACTGGGAGAACTTGATGAACAGATTGCCCGGAGTGCCGGGATTATTGTTGGCTCACCCACCATTAACCAAAATATATTATTGCCTATTTATAAACTTTTTGCCTTGATCAATCCGTTAAGGGATAAAGGCAAACTTGCCGGTGCTTTTGGATCTTATGGCTGGAGCGGTGAAAACCGTCATATGATTGAATCCAACCTGAAAAACCTTAAACTGAATATTTTTAATGAGGGCATATTTGTAAAATTTACTCCCAATTCTGATGAAGAGGAGAAATGTTTACAGTTTGGCAGGTCCTTTGCAAGAGAGTTGCAAAACCAGGAAAAATGATTTTTATCAAAATTTTTGCGCTGACATGAAGAATATAATTAAGGTCCTGATTGTCATCCTTGTTGCTTTTTCATTGTCGGCTTGCTATCCCGAATTGAAACTGGCCCGATCCTACATTGAATCCAAACCAGAAATTTCAATTATGGTTCTACCCACAAACTTTGTGTTTAAGAAAAACCTAAAGGTAAATGAACTGGGCTCAACCATTGGATTATCTGAATTGCAGGTCGATTCAGCCTTAATGCAAAATTCTGTTATTCTTCAGCATGTTTCTGATTCTGTTTTTCTCGAAACCTTTATCAACAGCCTTATTGTTGAATTCGAAAAATTAGGGTTTATCGTTTATACCGAAAACCTGCTGGATAGCTTCCTGTTTTTAAAAACACCTGCCTATATTTTTAATGTTGCCCAGATTGAACTTGAAGAGCATATCAAAGTTCATGAGGATAAACAGGAATTTGGAGATTACATGTACTACAAAAAGGTAGACATGAACGCGATAAACTACAATTTCTGGTTTGAACTCAGCGAGTTGAATGATGACAAGGAAAACACCAAACTTTTTTATGCATCAGAAACTATCCACGATCAGGTTTATGGTTATTTTACAGAAAATATATTCACAGGGTATGTAAAATACAAATACAATAAAAATGAAATTGACCTGGATATCCTGTATAGGTATAGTGATGTTTTTGGAGAACGTTATGCCGGGTATACCTATGATTTCCTGATGAATAAATACCTGGATGAAAACCTGCCGGACGAACAGAAAAGGAGATATTATATGCACTACAAACGTGAAAACAATTCCTTGGACCCTACCTGGACAGAAAAGTTTGAATTGATGGAAGAGTGATCAGTTCAAGAATCTGACAAATTGCAAGGGATTATCCGGTCCGGCCCAATTTTATTAGCCTGGTTTTTTGATTCATTAATTTTATTCAATCAGAATATGTCGTCCCTCCGGGACTTGAATTGATTATATTTATTCTATTCCCCCAATTGACATTGGGGGCTGTAACATATTGTCGCTCCGCGACTTTAGATTATGCCATATACAGAGTATTATCCAGGAATTTACAATAGAATACGTCAAGTCCCGTAAGGACTCCATATTACAGCCCATGACGTCAGTCATGGGTTATTATAATGAGAATCAATTCAAGTCCCGTAGAGACGACACACTGATTTAGCTAATTGGAATCATCCGTTGTTTTCAAAAAAAGAATATTTCTTTGAAAGCCTTCAAACTTTGTTCTCTTGACCGGAGAATCTTTAAACAATTCTTGAAATGTGTCCTTGTTCAGTTCGTGCCAGTTTTCTATTCGCATGGCCAATAATACTGAAGATGGATTGAACTCCTTTTCTTTATGGGGTTCTGAAAAACGGTTCCATGGACAAACATCCTGGCAAATGTCACAGCCAAAGATCCAGTCATCAAAATTTCCTTTAAACTTTTCCGGGATATTTTGTCCTCTGTATTCGATGGTAAAATAGGATATACACTTCCTGGAGTCCATGCCGTTTTTATCCAAAGCCTGTGTGGGGCAGGCATCGATGCACCGGGTACATCCACCGCAATGGTTTGGTTCGAAGGGTTCGTCATACTTCAGGGCCATGTCGGTAATGATTTCGCCGATAAAGAAGAACGAGCCCTGTTTTTTTGTAATCAGGCAGGTGTTTTTACCGATCCAGCCCAATCCGGCCCTCTGGGCCCAGCTTCGTTCCAACACCGGGGCTGTGTCAACAAATACTCTTGCTCTTGCAGTGGGAGCTTTACCATTGATAAATTGAGTTAACTCTTTAAGTTTCTTTTTGATTACAAAATGATAATCGGTACCATAGGCATATTTTGAAATTTTGTAATTATCCTCAACTGGCTGTAAATGGTCGGGGAAGTAATTGTACAAAACAACAATAACAGATTTGGCCTGGTCAAAAAGTTTGGTAGGATCTGTTCGTTTATCGAAGTGGTTGGCCATGTAGCCCATTTCACCATGTCTGCCATCCTTTAGCCATTGTTTTAGCCGTTTTTCTTCTTCAGGCAATTGGCCTGCTTTTGCTATACCACAAACATTAAAACCAAGTTTGTATGCATACTCCTTTATTTCCGATGATAGATTACTCAAAACAGTATCCTTTGTTTTCGAGGTTCCTTACTAACTGACGAGCTTCATCCTCATTTGCTTCCGCTAATCCCAAAGATAAGGCTTTTCGGAGATCAGTGCAGGCCTGGATCTCTTTGTTTTGTGATAAAAAAACTTTCCCACGGTTGAAATAAGCATCAGCACAATGCTCATCAATGGTTAACGCTTTGTTTAGATAATACAAGGCTGAGTCAGGTTGGTTAGTACGCCGGTAGGCAAAACCAAGGCTGCACATAACAAAAGAATTGTTGTTTTTCAGGGAAAGTGATTTATGTAGGTCTTTAAGTGCAGGTTGGTATTCTTCACGGATCAGATAAAGGTGGCCGCGATGTTCCCAGGATTCATAATATCCGGAGTTTAATTCTATTGATCTGTTGAGATCAGCAAGTGACGGATCGTACTGTTTAAGCTGTTTATAAGCTTTCCCTCTATGTAACAAAGACAAATGTGATTCACCATGAACCTTGATTGCATGATCCCAAAGACTAAGGCTGTTTTGCCATACTCCGGCTTGCTGGTGGGTCCGGAATACAAGAATTATCAGAAACAACACAAAAAATGAAAGCGACAGAATTTTCAAAAGCCTTGTCTTATTAAGGTAAGGAGCAATCAATGCAGAGATCATTATGAATATACCAATTGATGGTAAATAATAATACCTTTCCGATGCAAGAACGGGAACCCCGGGTGGTACCAGGAACAACACCAGCGTAAGTACAAAGAAGGCTGCTCCGAATTTAAGAGCTTTGCTTGATGTTCTGATCAGCATTATCACTGCCAATGTAAAAAGCAGAAAATAGATACAACTTTCGATGATACCCCATGAGCTGATGCTTTCGGGCAAAGGATGATATACGGTTAGTTCAATCGGCCAGATTGTACGTGACAAAAAGAACCATAGTCCTTTGATAGCAAAAAAGCCTCTTTCGAAAATTGAATATTCACTTGCATTTGTCAATGAACCGAAACTCCTGTGGATGTATAAAGTGAAAATTCCAAACAGCAGTGCTGCAGTAAAAAACGGGACTTTGTTTTTAAATGTTTTCCAGGAGAGGATTTTATCATTTTTGACGTAATCAATCAACACGAGGGCAATCGGAAATGTAACCGCTGTAGCCTTTGATAGAAGAGCAAGTAGAAATACCACAAAAACCATCAGGTAAGATCCGTTGTTTTTTCTGGTATCATACTTCAGGTATAAATTTAGTGCAGACAAATAAAAAAAAGAATACAGTACATCTTTTCTTTCTGTTGCCCAGACCACCGATTCAACATGCAAGGGATGCAGTCCAAAAAGAAACATAACCATAAGTGCAATAGTGGTATTACCAAATAGTTGTTTACTGAAGAAATATACCAGTAAAGTATTGCACAGGTGCAGAAGCAGGTTAGTGCTATGAAAAACACGTGGATCAAGGCCGTTTATGGAATAGTCAATGGATAGGGACAATAATGTTAGTGGTTGGTAAAGGCCAAGGAAGGAATTGCTGAACCATGATTTTATATTTTCCAGGGAGAATGAACGGATCAGGTTGTTAAGCACTATATAAATGTCATCATCCCAGTTTACAAAAGCAGTGTTAAATATAGGGAAATAGGCTATAATAGTTAGGACCAGGCCAGATATGACCCAATATACCGGTTTTATTTTACTGGAATTAAACTGCATTAAAAATACCTGAATTGGTTAAATTGCCAGGATCAGAATAATTCACTTTGGTCCCTGCTTTTAAATTTTCCGAGGTGTTTATAAGCCAGATCGGTAGCTTCGCGTCCACGGGGTGTACGCATCAGATATCCCTCCTGAATAAGGAAGGGTTCGTAAACTTCTTCAATTGTTCCCGGATCTTCACCAACTGCCGTACTTATGGTACTTATGCCTACAGGCCCACCCTTAAATTTTTCAATAATAGCTCCCAGTATCTTATTGTCCATTTCATCCAGGCCATGTTTATCCACACTAAGTGCCGAAAGAGCATGCTGGGATATATCCATATCAATGGTTCCATCACCTTTAATTTGGGCAAAATCCCTTACCCTTCGAAGTAAAAGGTTTGCAATTCTTGGTGTTCCCCGGCTTCGGCGGGCAATTTCCCGGGCTGCATTGTCTTTGATGTGTACTTTTAAAATTCCTGCCGATCGTTTAACAATGCCTGTCAAAATATCAGAATCATAGTAGGATAAACGTGAGTTAATACCAAACCTGGAACGCAATGGTGCTGTAAGTAATCCTGACCGGGTTGTGGCTCCGATTAAGGTAAAAGGGCTTAAAACAATTTGCACACTTCTTGCATTTGGGCCGGTCTCGATCATAATATCGATTTTGTAGTCCTCCATCGCAGAATACAGATACTCCTCAATAACCGGGCTTAACCTGTGTATTTCATCGATAAAAAGTACATCGTTCTCTTCAAGGTTGGTTAACAGTCCTGCAAGGTCACCAGGTTTGTCCAGAACAGGGCCTGATGAAACTTTAATGTTAACACCAAGTTCATTGGAAATGATGTAGGAAAGTGTAGTTTTCCCCAGGCCGGGAGGCCCATGCAAGAGAACATGATCAAGAGATTCTCCTCTTTGTTTCGCTGCCTGAACAAAAATCTGAAGGTTATCAACTACATTTTTCTGTCCTGCAAAGTCATGAAAATGGGTCGGTCTCAGCACCTTTTCAATCTCCAGTTCCGTGTTAGTAAGCTGTTTCCCAGTTGGGTCCAGATTCTCGTTCATATGTTATAATTATGGTGTAAAATCACAAAAATAATAATTAAATTTTTCGTACCTTAGCCGTTGGAACTTAATCTGCAAACCCATGAAACAAATAATTGTTGCCCTCGACTTTTCAAAGTGCTCTATTCATGCACTGGAATATGCAGTTAGATTAGCAAACCGTGTTAAGTCAAACATCCTAATGGTATGGGTAGATGCTGCCCGATCTGATGAATCCATGCTTGGTCCTTCTGATGCAAACAGAAAAGAAATCGTCGCGAATTTTCAGCAACTGATCGACAAATATGGTGATCAGATGGAGCACGGAGAAATTACCTATAAAATCAGAAAAGGTAAAGTTCATATGGAGGTGGCCAATCAGGCCAAATACAGCGATGCCATGATGGTGATTGCAGGTACACATGGAGTGAATGGTTTTGAAGAGTTCTGGATTGGTAGCAATGCTTACAGGATAGTTTCTCATGCACCGTGTCCAGTGGTTACCATTCGCACAAATTATAAGTTCCAGGATGGTGTAAGCCGTATTGTCCTTCCAATTGACAGTACACTTGAAACAAGGCAAAAGTTGCCATTTGCAACAAAAATTGCCAAATACTTTGGATCTGAGATCCATATTGTCTCTTTATATTCCACTACCATTAAAGCAGTTAGAAATCGGGTTGACAATTATTCTGCACAGGTCGCAAAATACCTTGATGAAGAAAACGTTAATTATTCACTGGAAGCTGTGGAGGCTGAGAACATTACAAATTCTACCATAGATTATGCTAAAAAGGTGGAGGCGGATGTAATTGCCATTATGACTGAGCAGGAAACCACTACGTCAAATTTATTCCTTGGTGCTTATGCTCAACAAATGGTGAATCATTCTCCAATACCCGTTCTCAGTATTCATGCAAAAGAATACATAATAATACAATCGAGATAGAAGAATGATAGGAAAAGGAATTTCTCTGTTTGCTGCCCTTCTGATAGGACTTTGTTTACAGGCCCAAAACGAAAATACCGGTGAAGTTAAAATAGTTCAGGATCCGCGAATAGATACATTGGTGTCCAGGTATGTTGAGATAAATGATATACACCCTGCAATTAAAGGCTGGCGTATAGAAATTTTCTTCGAATCGGGTAATCTTTCCAAGAAAAAAGCCATGGAAGCAAAATCCAAATTTGTTGAACAATTTACTGATGTTCCATCTTATCTGACATTTCAAAGACCATATTACAAAGTCAGGGTGGGTGACTTCAGAACAAAAATGGAGGCAGAAAAATTCCTTCACGATATAGAATCAAATTATCCACAGGCCTTTATTGTGAAAGATGAAATAAATTTCCCACAGCTTGACTGAGACTAGGTCAGGATTTGGGTATAATACCCTACCTCAATTACAGCTTCACTAAAAATTTAAGATTTTACTCATAATGCATTAATCCAGATGCATTAAATAATTCATTATTTTTGGAATATATAACTTAATACCAATGAAAACATTATACATAGTCCGTCATGCAAAGTCTTCCTGGGATCATCCGGGCCTTGAAGATTACCAAAGGCCGTTGCTTGAAAAAGGGAAGAAAAGAACAAAATACATCAATGATTATTTGATTCAGAACAATACACAGATCGACCTTATCATGTCGAGTCATGCCGTAAGGGCACGTGAAACAGCTAATATAATTGCAAATGCGCTTAATTATCCTGTGAACGAGATCGTAATTTCCAAAAATATCTATCATGGTAATACCGATAGTTTATTTAATCTTTTTTTTGATCTTGATAATAAACTCAGTTCATTGATGATCGTT
The DNA here is from genome assembly GCA_964421215.1 of uncultured Bacteroidales bacterium. Taxonomy (GTDB): domain Bacteria; phylum Bacteroidota; class Bacteroidia; order Bacteroidales; family JAADJA01; genus JAADJA01. The sequence continues at coordinate 82,334 of CAYQWA010000002.1, forward strand.
GGCCACAATCCTACCTTTACCTATTTTGCAAATTATTTTCTGGATGATTCCATTGATAACTTTCCGACTTCAGGTATTGTTTGTATTGAATTTGATACGGACAATTGGGAAGAAATCCCCAATGCCGGGAAAAAAACTAAATTTGTTATTTCACCAAAATCTGTAAAAGAAAATATTACAGGGAGGAAACAAGATTAAGATTAAAAATACATGGGAAATCAGGGAAACACTAATAGTAACTTAAAATACTTAATTAACCGGGAGATTAGCTGGCTCCATTTTAACGCTAGAGTTCTGCAAGAGGCCATTGACCCTACAACACCTCTAATTGAACGAATAAAATTCCTGGGAATATTTTCCAATAACCGTGATGAATTTTTCAGGGTAAGGGTGGCATCATTGAACCGAATGGTTCATTTGGTAAATTCCGAAACTAAAAACAAGGATACAGCACGTGAAACATTAAACCAGATCAAATCCATAGTTTCTGAACAGGAACAATTATTTACGCAAACCTACTTTAATATTGTTTCGGAATTGTCCAAGCAAAACATCCATATCATAAACGAAAAACAACTGGATGATGAGCAGGGCCTGTTTATTAAGAAATTTTACCAGGAAGAGCTCAGGCAGTACCTTTTCCCTATTATGCTTGAGAACTTCCAAAAGCTGACATCCATTAAGGATGGCTCTATTTATCTAGCCATTGAACTCAATAGTTCCAATGGGCACCTCGAGGATAATTATGCTTTAATCAAGGTTCCCCAAAAATCGGTTTCCCGTTTCCTGATCTTACCAAAAAAGGGAGATCATGAATACATTATTTTGCTTGATGACGTGATTAGGTATTGCCTCGAAGACATATTCGCAATTTTTGGCTATGATACTTTTTGTGCCTACACAGTAAAAGTGACCCGGGATGCAGAACTGGATATTGATGATGACGTTTCAAAGAGTTTTCTTGAAAACATGAGTGAAAGCCTTAAGCAACGGAAAAAAGGTATTCCTGTACGTTTTGTTTATGATGGAGATATCCCCAAACCATTACTGAAAAAGATTACAAAAAAACTTAAGATCTCTGATGAGGACAACATGAGAAGTGGAGGAAGGTACCATAATTTTAAAGACTTTATGTCATTTCCGAAAATTGGAGACTCAAGTTTACGCTATCCCTCATTCCCTCCACTAAATCACAAAGACATCAAGCCTAACCAAAGCATAATTAAGCTGCTGAAGGAGAAGGATATAATGCTTCATTATCCCTATCAGTCGTTTCAATACATTATTGATTTCTTAAGGGAAGCATCCATAGATCCAAACGTTAAAGAAATCAAAATGACCTTTTACCGTGCAGCAAAATATTCAAATGTTGTGAATGCCCTTGTAAATGCAGCAAGAAATGGAAAAAAGGTAACTGTATTTTTGGAGATCCAGGCCCGCTTTGATGAAGAGGCCAACATAACCCTGGCAGGTAAGTTTCATGACGAAGGTGTTAAGATCATACCGACCATTCCCGGCTTTAAAGTGCATAGCAAACTGATCTGTGTTAAACGACGTGAAGGTGATGAAGATGTTTATTATGCCAACATCAGTACCGGGAATTTTAATGAATCTACCGCAAATGTCTATGCTGACGACAGTTTGCTTACAGCAAACCAGGATATTGCACGGGAAGCGGATGCGGTGTTTCAATTGTTCGAAACACGGTATCAACCTCCTGAATTTAAGACCCTTATTGTTTCACCATTCCAAACCAGAAAGTTTTTCCTGAATGCCCTTGATAGGGAGATTAAAAATGCTAAAGAAGGAAAAGAAGCCTGGGCAACCCTTAAGATGAACAGTTTGGTTGATAAAAGAATGGTATTGAAACTGTACCAGGCCAGTCAGTCAGGCGTAAAAATTAAAATGATCGTTCGGGGTATTTGTACATTAATACCCGGAATTAAAGGTGTTAGCGAGAATATTGAGCTAATGAGTATTATCGACAGGTACCTTGAACATTCACGTGTTTTTGTTTTTTGTAATAATAATGATAATCAGTATTTCATCGGTTCAGCCGACTGGATGCCACGTAATCTGGACCATAGAATAGAAGTAATCACACCTATTCTTGATGAAGCCATCAGACAGGAGTTGTGGGATATGTTACAGATTCAGTTAAAGGACAATTGTAAAGCCCGGCTCAGTGGTGAAGAATTCATAAACAATTACAAGGAAACCGCTACCAGCGAACAAACCCGTTCACAATTTGACACCTATGAATATTTAAAGCAGAAAACTGAAAATGTCGAAGACGAAAAGGAAAATTAATTGTTGCATTAAATGAAATTGAAAGGATGATCTTTGCCGCAGTAGATATTGGTTCCAATGCTGCCCGCTTATTGTTTGCCAATGTATTTGAAACCAGAAAAAAAGTATATGTAGAAAAAGCAACGCTTGTAAGGATCCCAACCCGTTTGGGTGAGGATGTGTACTCCGGAAATGTGATTTCCGATATTCGTGCGAACAATCTTATTAAAACCCTAACTGCATTTAAATTGCTAATTGATGTTTATTCCCCGGTTGACTATGATGCATGCGCCACTGCTGCCATGCGTGAAGCTGTAAATGGCATGGAAGTACTTCAGCGTATCAGGAATGAAGTAGGATTTAATGTAAGGTTGATCGATGGTATTGAGGAAGCCAATATTATCCGGAGGACAAATAAACTTGGATTTGAACAACCGGATAATTTAACTATGTATGTAGATGTTGGGGGTGGAAGTACTGATATTTCTGTGTTAAATAACAATGATATTCTGGATGTAAAATCCTTTAAGATTGGAACGATTCGTTTGCTGAAAAACAAGGTGAAGGAGAGTGAATGGGAAAGGCTACATGAACTTCTTAAAAGGTATAGCGATGATTTTGGATCTATCAATGTTGTTGGTTCAGGAGGTAACATTAATAAGATCAATAAACTTTACGGGGATCCTGCATCTTTTACTCTAACATTCGATCAACTTAAAGATGCCTATTATTATTTAAAGGATTTTTCGCTTGATGAAAGAATCAGTAAACTTGGATTAAGGCCTGACAGAGCAGATGTTATTGTTCCTGCAGCGGAAATTTTTATGTTTATCATGAATATTATTCAATCAAATAATATCCTGGTTCCAAAAATCGGACTGGCCGATGGACTGGTGTATCAGCTCTATGAGAAACATACCAACAAACCAGAGAGGAAATAAGATTAATCCAGTAAAGTTATAGATACCATTCGGGATCAAGGTAGGGCCGAACACTTTCACCATAGGATTTTACTTTTTTCTTATCGTCTACCTGGAAGGTGCACCTTTCGCCGTAAATCCTTGATATGTAAATCGTTGACTCCTCGCCTATTTCATTAATATGTATAAAGCTGGCAAGATTTTCACCTTTCGTTGAATCCAGCGAAGTTTTACAAACCGGGCAGTAAAAATCCACTAGCTCACCTGATGGTATGTTCAGTGTTGAACTAATGGCAACAGTATAATTCCCGATTTCTTCGTGTAAAAGAACCAATCCTTTTTTGTTCTTGTCAGTATGCGACTTGGCTGCCAAAATGATATTTTTTTTCGCATTAATGGCAGCTTCGCAATTGGGACATTTGAAAACTACACTCATTTTTATAGTGGTTTAAATGATCCTATAAATATAAGAAAAAGATCAATAGGATGATAATATTTACTGATTTTGAGTAAGAAGGCAACCAATTTCGCTGACAATCGTAAAAGAAAGTCAAGCCCGCGAAACGAATCGAAAATTGAAAAACAGTAGTGATATAAATATCCTCATTGTTGATGATAAGCCCGAGAACCTATTGGCCATCGAGGCTGTCCTTGATGTATTTGACGTTAATATAGTCAAAGCCAGTTCTGGTAATGAGGCCCTCGGTAAACTTCTCAACAACGATTTTGCCCTTATTTTACTTGATGTTTAGATGCCTGAGATGGATGGTTTTGAAACAGCCAGGCTGATGAAAGGCAGTGAAAAAACCAGGAACATTCCCATAATTTTTGTTACCGCAATCAGCAAACACGAAAAACATATTTTCGAAGGCTATGATTCAGGTGCCGTTGACTATTTGTTTAAACCTATCGACACTGAGATTCTCCAGAGTAAAGTAAAGGTCTTTATTGAATTGTATAAACAAAAAAACACCCTTGAAGAACTTACCATTAAACTTGAGGATACAATTTCAGAACTCATCCAGTCAAAACAAATGCTCAAAAATTCAAAGGAATTTGCTGAACAGTCGAGTAATGCTAAAAGTGAGTTCATAGCCAATATGAGTCATGAGATCCGTACACCGCTAAATGGGATCATTGCCATGTCGGAACTGGTATTATTTGGAGAACTGAACAAAGAACAAAAAAAGAGAATCGGTGCCATTAAACGATCCGGTGAATCATTGCTTGATATCATCAATGAGATCCTGGACATATCCAAGATCGAAGCCGGAAAGATTGAAATTGAAGAAATTAATTTCTCACTGAAGGAGATCATTGACAATGTGAACCAAACCTTGTCAATTAAAACTGAGCAAAAAAGTCTTGATTTTACTGTTTCTGTTGATCCTGAGATCCCGGAAGTGTTAATAGGAGATCCAACAAAGATCAGGCAGGTACTTTACAATCTGGTTGGGAATGCAATTAAGTTTACTCAAAAAGGGAAAATTGAACTCAGGGTAAAAGCTACTAATAAAAAAGAAGCAAATTTAAACCTTCGATTTTCCGTAATTGATACTGGGATCGGAATCTCCAAGCCCAAGATTAAAGACCTCTTTAAATCATTTACCCAGGCGGATACCTCAACAACCCGAAAATATGGTGGCACAGGGTTAGGACTGGCCATATCAAAAAATTATGTAGAAATGATGGGAGGGAATATCATTGTGAACAGTAAGGTGAACCAGGGAAGTACTTTTATTTTTGAGATCCCCCTTAAGATTGCGCATCAAAAACTCAAGGCTCAACATGATAAAGGATCCCAGGAAAAATTAGTAACCAAAGGGAAATCCAAAGAAGTTAATAACAACATCTCTATCCTGGTTGTGGAAGACCAGCCCATCAATCTTGAAATAATTGTTGGACTTCTTAAGCTAAAAGGATACGCTATAACCACTGCCTGTAACGGTATAGAAGCTGTTGAGAAAGCAACTTCAAAGAAATTTGACCTCATTTTTATGGATGTGCAAATGCCTGAAATGGATGGGCTGGAAGCTACAAAGAAAATCAGAGAACATGAATTAAAGAAGAACACTTACACGCCTATTGTTGCTATGACTGCTCATGCAATGAAAGGACATAAAGATCAATTTATTCAGATTGGCATGGACGATTACATTGAAAAGCCTCTAAAAGCAGCAATTGTCTATGATACTGTTAATAAAACTTACAACTATGCGAGTAAAGAATAATTCAGGTCTGAGGAACTCTGAGGATGTTCCTCCCATTGATTTAAACGATTTTATGGAGCGATTGCCCAGTAAAGACCTTATAAAAAAGTTACTGGATGATTTTGTAGGAACCTACCACGAATTCATTGATGAAATTAAAACTTCTATTATGACCGGAGGGGAGAAGGAGATTCGTGAAAGTACCCACAAACTTAAAGGTGTACTTGCAAATCTATCCATCAAAAAAGGATATACACTAACAATGGATCTTGAACAAAATGCTTCAACAATTACAAAAGATGAAGCATTTAAAATACTTGGTGAAATAGAAAAAGAGCTAAATCGTGTGAAAGTCTATAACGAGCGTTCTAGAAAATTTTTCGCATAAAATTTTAATCAAATTAAAATGTAAATTATCATGGCTGAAGTCAACAAAATCGAACACAAAGGAAAAACAATTCTTCTGGCTGATCATAGGGGAACCCAGGGACAGGAAGTGATTGATAACCAGGAAAAACTTTTAAATCTGGTATTAACAGAAAATAATGGTGACGCCCTAACCCTAACCGATATGACAGGTGTTTTTGCTACCAGAGAGGTACATTCAGCATTGTCCAGGATTGGTAAAGAAATTATGGCAAACTCTAAAAAAGCTGCAATTGTTGGAATGGCAAGTGGGGCAAAAAAAATTCTTATTACCGCATTTATGGACTTAACCAGGCAGCCTATGAAGTTGTTTGAGGATGTTGAAGAGGCTAAAAATTGGCTTGTCCAGGAGTAATTTAATTATACATAAACACCAATCTACCTGATTACTTGGATCAGGAAGTACTTTTTGTAAAAAGCAAGAAACATGAAGATATTAAAAAAGATATCCGGAAGTATATACAGCAAGCTGATTGCACTGTTCGTTACAGTTTCAATAATGCCCATCATTATTATTGGAATTATTATGAATTCCAATTCAATAGAACAAGCAAGTGAGAAAGCTTTTGATAAACTTGAGGCAATTGGTGAACTCAAGAAAGACCAGGTGAGAAACTATATGGACGAACGTTTCGAAAACCTTTATTTTCTTTCGAAAGAAAATGTTGTAATAGATGGCATGCTGGAATTAAATGAAAAATTTCCTGACAGTGAATTGAACCTGAGCCGTTTTGTAAACTCTTCTGAATATTCTGAAATAGTAAATTCAGTTGACAGGTATTTTCTGGACTACAGTAACCGATATGGCATTAATGACATTGTACTCATTGATACAAATGGGAATATAATCTACAGCATAAAACATTATTCTGACTTTGCGACCAATATTTTTACCGGCCAGTTCAAAAATTCGGGATTGAACAAAGCAATATGCTCTGCTAGAGAAAAAGAGAACATTACCATCTCAGACTATGAATTGTATCCACCTGCCAATAACAAACCCTCTTCATTTTTTGTAAATGTATTGTGGAGCCCTTCAGGTGAGTTTTTGGGATATCTTGCCATACAGCTGCCCATCACTCAGATCAACGAATTAATGCATAAGGATTATGGACTTGGGACAACCGGAGAATCTTACCTTGTCGGTGTCGATCATTTGATGCGAACTGACCTTAGGAAAAGTGATAAAGAAACAGTCCTTAGAAAAGAAATCTTAACTGAAAGTATTACCAATGGATTAAATGGAGACCAGGGAGTTCAGGTAATTATAGGGATTGATGAAACGGAAGTCCTTAGCTATTATTCCCCTGTCGGATTGGACAAGATCTATAATTGTGAATTTGATTGGATAATTATCGTTGAGCTTAACAAAGAAGAGGCATTTGCAGCAAGCATTGCATTGTTCAATAAATTTTCATTGTTGGGGATCACACTTACTTTGATTGTGTTTGTTCTTGCATTTCTAATATCAAGATCCATCTCAAAACCAATAAAGAAAATTACAAATGGTGCAAATCAGATAGCCCTGGGTGATTTGAGTTATCAAATAGACGTAATAAAAAATGATGAAATCGGTGAGCTTGCTAATTCTTTGAGAGAATTACAAAGTGATCTGGGCAAAAAGATCCTTCATGCTCAAAAAATTGCCAAGGATGACTATTCATCCATGATTGATCCAAAATCTGATCAGGATCAGTTATCCATTGCACTTAATGATATGACTACTGCCTTATCAAAAGTGTCAAAGGAAAATAAAAAGAGCATGTGGATTACCGGCAGCCAAAATAAGTTGAATGAAAAAATGAGAGGGGACCTTACCCTTGAAACACTTTCGAAAAACATTATTACTTACCTTTCAGAACATCTAAATGCTCAAATCGGAGCATTGTACCTTACGAATGGCACCGACAAAGAATTAAAACTTACCAGTAGCTATGCGTTCTCCAAAAGGAAAACCAATAACGGAAAAATTAAACTTGGAGAAGGCCTTGTTGGACAGGCAGCACTGGAGAAAAAGATGATCTCATTTACTGATATTCCTGATGACTACATTCATGTAACATCCGGACTTGGGAATGGAAAACCCACCAATATCGTTGTGGTTCCAGTTGTTCTGGAGGAACGACTTATAGGTGTGGTTGAACTGGGTTCTTTCAGAGAATTTACAGATGATGAAATGGAATTACTGAATATTGTCAGAGAAAACATTGCAATCGGGATAAATTCAGCAAGAAACAGATTGGCTACGGAAGAACTGCTGGAGAAGACAAGGCAACAATCTGTTGAATTGGCCATGCAGCAGGAAGAAATGGAGAAGACAAATACGGAGCTTGAGCAGCAGGCGAAAGCTTTAAAAGAATCTGAAGCTTCCCTTCAGGCACAGCAGGAAGAACTTCGCCAAACTAATGAAGAACTGGAGGAGCAAACGAAAGCACTTAAAACATCTGAAGACAATTTGCAGGTACAGCAGGAAGAATTAAGGGTTACCAATGAAGAACTTGAAGAAAGGACGAAAGACCTTGAAAAGCAACGTGATGACATAACGGTTAAAAATGATGCCTTAAAGAAAGCCCAGGATGAAATCAGCTAGAAAGCTGCAGACCTTGAAATGGCTAGCAAATACAAATCTGAATTCCTGGCCAACATGTCACATGAACTCAGAACTCCTCTTAACAGTATTCTTGTATTGTCACAAATGCTATCATCGAATAAAACAAACAATCTCAATGAAAAGCAGATAGAGTTTGCAACTACCATAAATTCCTCGGGAAAAGACCTTCTTGAACTGATCAACGATGTACTTGATCTTTCGAAGGTGGAATCCGGAATGATGGAGTTGAATATTGATACAGTAAATTTGAAACAACTATGCGAAGATATCCGCAAGAAGTTTGCTCATGTAGCAAAGAATAAAGGGCTGGAATTCGTAATAAATATTGACGAGGGGGTACCTCATTCAATCCAGTCGGATTCAATGAGGTTAATGCAAATCATTAAGAACTTCATCTCAAATGCTATCAAGTATACGGAGGAAGGCAAAGTCGAGATTGATATAACACAACCTGATAAATCATTGAATTTGTCCAATAGCGGATTGAATCATAAGGATGCGCTCAGTATTTCAGTTACTGATTCAGGCATTGGCATAACTAAAGAGAAACAGAACCTGATATTTGAGGCGTTTAAACAGGCTGATGGAACTACAAGCAGAAAATATGGCGGAACCGGACTTGGGCTCAGTATTTCTAAAAACCTGGCACAACTATTGGGAGGAGAAATTCAGCTTAAAAGTGATGAGAGAGAGGGAAGTACCTTTACCTTGATCTTCCCCGTTGGTGAAAGTAAAAAAGAAAAAGCCAGAGATGTTTCCAATCTCGTAGCTGGAGTAAAACCAGTTCCAAATTCTCCGGCAAAAGAAGTTAAGACAACAAAAACAAAAAAAGCTACAAAAGCAAATAAGAAGAAAAAAGTTGAATTGCCGGTCGTAGAGGATAATGTTCGCGACGACAGGAAGAATATCAATAAAGGAGACAAAATTATTCTCATTATAGAAGATGATCCCAACTTTGCACAAATTCTTTATGACCTTGCTCATGACAAAGATTTTAAATGTTTATTGGCCAAGAACGGCGAAACAGGACTCCATTATGCAGAGTTTTATAAGCCCGATGCAGTAGTTCTGGATATCGGACTACCCGGCATCGACGGTTGGGAAGTTATGGAACGTTTAAAAGAAAATCCTGAAACAAGACATATCCCTGTTCACTTCATGTCAGCTTCTGACAAGGATATGGAAGCCCTGAAAATGGGAGCCATCGGGTACCTTTCCAAACCGGCAAGTGTAGATTCCATCAATACGGCATTTAATAAAATTGAAAATACCATTTTGAAATCTGTCCGTAAACTGTTAATTGTTGAGGACGATGATGTTATGCGTAAAAGTATTGTTGACCTGATTGATGCTGAAGATATTAATATTAAAGGGGTAGAATCTGGTAGAGAAGGAATTGAACAACTAAAAACAGGTGAATTTGATTGTATGATCCTTGATCTGGGATTAAAAGATATTTCAGGATTCAACCTCCTGGAGAAAATCAGAAAAGATGAAAACATTCCAAGGATTCCTATAATTATTTATACAGGTAAAGAATTGAGCAGGGAAGAAGAAGCTAAACTTCAGAAATATGCAAGCAGCATAATTATTAAAGGAGCACATTCACCTGAACGGTTGATCTCAGAAACAACACTGTTTTTACACCAGGTAGAATCGAAACTGCCTAAGGATAAACAAAAAATACTGAAGATGATGCATGATAAAGAAACAACCCTTACTGGTAAAAAGATCATGATCGTAGACGATGATATGCGAAATGTATTTGCTTTGTCCAGCGTGCTCGAAGAAGCAAACCTGAAAGTTGTGGTAGGCCGAAATGGAAAAGAAGGATTGGAGCAACTGAATGAACACCCGGATACCAACCTGATCCTTATGGATATTATGATGCCTGAAATGGATGGCTATGAGGCAATGCAGAAGATCAGAGAAAAGGCAAAATTTAAAAAACTCCCGATCATTGCCCTGACAGCGAAAGCCATGAAAGGTGACAAAGAAAAATGTATTCAATCTGGAGCCAACGATTACCTCACCAAGCCGGTGGATACCGAAAAATTATTATCATTATTAAGAGTTTGGATGTATAATTAAACGATGAGCAATTTAGAAAAGGAAAACATTAACATTGAAATAAAACTGCTGTTGGAAGCAGTTTTTTTAAAGTACGGGTACGATTTCAGGAATTACGGACAGGCACATGTGAAAAGAAGGATTATTCACAGGAAAACCATTTCCGGGTTTCAAAGGATCTCCGATATGACTCAGAAACTTTTGTATGACCAGGACTTTTTTAACCTGCTCTTGCTCGATTTGTCGATAAATGTTACAGAGATGTTCCGGGATCCATCCTTCTATAAATCGCTTAGAGAGAAAGTTATACCCAATCTGAAAACCTACCCCTTTTTAAAGATCTGGCATGCAGGATGCTCAACAGGAGAAGAGGTTTACTCCATGGCAATTTTATTAAAGGAAGAAGGACTCCAGGATAAAGTTCAGCTCTATGCCACTGATTTTAATCAGGTGGTACTAAAAAAGGCCAAAGAAGGGATCTATCCCATCGACCTGATAAAGGATTACACCAACAACTACCAGAAATCAGGTGGAAAAAACTCATTTGCTGACTATTACAATGCCAAGTACGATTCAGTAATGATAGATCCGGCACTTAAGCAAAACATTGTGTTTGCGGATCATAATCTTGTACTTGATGGTGTTTTCGGCGAAATGCACATGGTTGTTTGCCGGAATGTTCTGATCTATTTTAACCGTACACTGCAGGACAGGGTGATCAAACTCTTCCTTGACAGTCTGGTAAGGGGAGGCTATCTGTGTCTTGGCTCTAAAGAAACACTCAGGTTCACAAGGCATTTTGATGGATTTTCAGAAGTTGATAAAAATGAAAAAATCTACAAAAAACTGACCTTTGTTAAAGACAAAGTTCACTAATCATGGAAAACAGGAAATTTAAAGCAGTAGTGATTGGTGTATCAGCTGGTGGCACTTATGCACTTCAGGTATTATTGCCTGATATTCCTGCAGATTTTCCCGTTCCTGTAATCGTTGTTCAACATCTAAGTGCTCATTCCGATGGTTATTTTGTTAATCATCTTAACAGTCTTTGTAAAGTACATGTTAAAGAAGCCGAAGAAAAAGAAAAAGCCCAGCCCGGAAAGATTTACTTTTCACCACCCAATTACCACCTCCTGATTGAAGAGGATGGAACCTTTTCGCTATCAATAGACGAACGGGTAAACTTTGCCAGGCCCTCCATTGATGTACTATTTGAAACAGCTTCTTTTGCTTATGGCCCGGGACTTGTTGGAATTGTTCTGACCGGAGCAAATACCGATGGTAGTAAAGGATTAAAACAAATCAAAGAATACGGTGGATATACAATAGTTCAGAATCCGAAAACTGCAGAGGTAAATTCAATGCCCAGGGCGGCCATCGCGGCAACCAGGGTTGATAAAGTGCTCAAAATTGAAGATATCAGTAAAGAATTGATCAGGCAGTGTATGAACTGTTAAGCTAAAGCAAAAAAAACCCCGAACAAATGTCCGGGGCATGGTACAATATTTAATTCTGGTCTATTTCTTCAATAAACTCAATTTTTCAATATACGTTTTTTCAGGAGTCCGAACGGTTACAAAATAAACACCGCTTTCCATTTCACTCATATCAATACTTTGATGATAAGTTCCGTCAGCGTTGGTTTCCATGGAATAAACCGAAACACCAACAAGATTGTATATCTCAACAGAGATTTTACCACTTAGTGCGATGTTAAGTTCAAATTTGTCATGAGCAGGATTCGGATAAATACCGATTACTTCACTGTATTCCTCAATGCCCACAAACTCAACTACGGTAAGGGTTTCAGATTCTGAATTGTCACATCCGTTTCCGGCTGTATAGGTGTAGGTAATGGTGTGATCTCCCAAACCAGCAACAACAGGATCAAACCAGTTGTTGGTTACTCCGGGACCGGAATAAACTCCTCCGGCAGGTGATCCTCCGGTTAGCTCAAAGGCAGGCTGGTTTAAACCAACATTATTAAACGGCGATAGCATAACCGGTGGTGTCATTTCAACGGTGATATAATCTTCCAGGAACATAACGTCTGTTTCTGTTCCATCAGATACTTCAAGAGTAACATCAAATGAACCGGTCTCGTTGTAGGTAACAACTGGATTCTGCTCGGTTGAAGTAGCAGGATCTCCACCTTCGAATGTCCAGTTCCAGCTTGTAATATCACCGGAAGAAACATCAGTAAAACTAACCATATCGTACTGGCAAATCTCAGTGACATCGGAAATAAATCCGGCGGTCATACCACTGCAATCAGATTGTACCAGACCATTGCTTTCAAAATGATCGATAAACGTCTGTGTGCTTGCAATGGGCCACATGTCTTGTTCAACGATTGAATAATCAGGGGCAATTAAAATGTAGGTTGGATATGCTCCGATACCATATGTGGAACAAATTCCGGTACCTCCATCTTCTCCACTGATTGCAGAAAAACCTAAACCAAGGTTTTCATAATAAGCAATGACTGCTGCAGTTGCATCACCTGTGGCAACGCCAATAACATAAAGGTCTGCAGTGTTACAGCCAAAAAGTTCGTAAGCCTCGTTTAAATAAGGAACGGTGCTTGTGCAAGAAGGTCAAGTGGTAAAGAAAAAATCAATACAAACGTATTGACCTCCGTCAAGGATCTCAGACAATGTGAACTCTTCACCATAAATATCTGTAGCTGTGAAGTCTACAGCTGTGGTAAGAGGTGTTTGAGAAAAAGAAAATAGTGTAGCGAAAAATAAAGCTACGATCAAAGTAAACTTTTTCATGTTAGTTTTATTTATATTATTAATTAAAATGGAATTATAAATTTAGATCAAACAAATATAAGATTTTCTCTATATATGACAAATGATATTTATTAGTGGTTGTCTCAATTGAAAATAATAGTTTTGCATTGATTATTTAATACTGATTGTATGGGAGATGTGAGAATCAGGAAACCTGAATGGTTAAAGACGAAAGCCCCGGTTGGTAAGCAATACCTTGGTGTAAGGGAAATTGTCGAGAAACACAAATTGCACACTATTTGTACCAGCGGCCATTGTCCGAATATGGCAGAATGCTGGGGCAGGGGTACAGCAACTTTGATGATCCTTGGTGATATTTGTACCCGGGCCTGCAAATTCTGTAATGTAAAAACAGGCAGACCATTGCCGGCCGATTGGCAAGAACCTGACAGGGTTGCGGATTCTGTAAAAAAAATGGGTGTAAAACATGTTGTGCTTACATCCGTCGACAGGGATGACCTTGAAGATGGTGGAGCGGAGATATGGGCTTTAACTGTAAAAAAGATCAAAGAAATAAATCCGGCAACTACAATTGAAACCTTAATCCCGGATTTTGATGGAAAAAAAGAACTAATCCAGAAAGTTATTGATGCTGGCCCCGAAGTTATCTCCCATAACCTGGAAACAGTAAGGAGAATTACACCAATCGTCAGAAGCAAGGCAAAATATGAATTGAGCCTTAAACTGCTTGAATACATCGCCTCAAAAGGAAAAAGAACAAAAACAGGTCTTATGGTTGGAATCGGTGAAACTGAAAGCGAGGTGATGGAAACCATGAAGGATGCAAGAGGAGTTGGTGTTGATGTTTTTACAATAGGTCAGTATTTACAGCCAACAAAAAGGCACCTTGCGGTGAAAGAATTTATTACACCGGAGCAATTTGAAAAGTTCAGGCTCGCAGGATTGGAAATGGGTTTTAAACATGTGGAGAGCAGCCCGCTGGTAAGGTCGTCGTATCATGCAGAAAAGCATGTAGGTTGAAATGACTGGAATGACTTGAATTTGCAGTAAGCTGTAGCAACGGCAGTAGGCAATAAGCAAAATGAACATTTAATTACTATTGAATTACCATAAATTACAATAAATTACGTCCGCCGGCAGGCGGACAAACTATATGGAACAGAAGATCATATATCAGGATTTAGAAAATATAGCATACGCCGATGCCTGGGACTACCAGAAGAAATTGCTGGGGCAGGTGCAGGAGATCAAAAAATACAATCAAGAACTTCCGGCATGTGAGCAGACGACCAACTACGGTTATCTTTTGTTTTGCGAACACCCTCATGTTTATACACTGGGGAAAAGTGGTTCTGAAACCAACCTTTTAGTGAACCAGCCATTCCTTGAAGAAAAAGGAGCCACATTCTTTAAGATCGACAGGGGAGGAGATATTACTTACCATGGCCCCGGCCAAATCGTGGGTTATCCTATTCTTGATCTTGAAGCTTTTGGAATCGGAGTAAAACAATATGTAAATCAGGTTGAGCAAGCCATCGTACAAACACTGGATGGATATGGTATTAATGCCGACCGCCTGGAAGGAGCAACCGGAGTGTGGCTTGATGCAGATATACCCGGGAAAGCCAGAAAAATTTGCGCTATCGGAATAAAAGTAAGCCGCTATGTTACCATGCATGGATTTGCATTCAATGTAAATACAAACCTTGATTATTACGATTATATTAATCCCTGCGGTTTCCAGGATAAAGGGGTGACGAGTATGGAAAAGGAGTTGGGAAAGAAACTGGATTTTAGAGAAGTTCAGAAGAAATTAAAAAATCATCTCGCACGCATTTTTGGATTTGAGTTTGTGAAAATTCCCTAATAACCCGCTTAGCTGTTGCTCAAGTAATTATTTTTTCAGAAAATGTTTCCATATATAGAAACATTTATTACTTTTATGGTCTAATTATTAACCATGAAGGGAAAATATGACGTCTTCTTTCTAAAGGAAGCTATTGATTTTATTGAGAAACTTGACGATAAAACAAGGGAAAAAGTACTTTATAATATAGATAAAGCAAGACTCCTAAACGATCCCAGGTTATTGAAGAAATTAGAAGGTGAAATCTGGGAATTTCGAACATTATATGGTGGAATTCATTACAGGCTATTTGCCTTTTGGGATAAGTTAGAAAAAAAGAGAACACTAATTATATCAACTCATGGGATAATTAAGAAGGATAAGAAAATTCACAAATCAGAAATTGAAAAAGCAGAAAAGATCAGGATCGAATATTTCAATAATAAAATGAAAAAATAATGGATGTAAACAAGAATTCCCAAATGAAAAGCCTTAACCAAATAAAAGATAAGTACATTGGAAAGCAAGGAACTCCGAATAGGGATAAATATGAAATGGAGCTCAAGGTGGAGGTTCTTGGAGAAATGATAAAAGCGGTCAGGAAAGAAAGGCATCTTACTCAGGAACAACTCGGAAACCTCATTGGAGTGCAAAAATCCCAAATTTCAAAACTGGAGAGAAATACCAGGAATGTAACCATAGAAACCATACTCAAAGTTTTTAGAGCATTAAGGGCAAATATCAAGTTTAGTGTTGAATTATCTGAAGAAAACTTTGAAATGATATAACATGTAGTTCTTTAAATTTTCATATCTGTTTTTAATAAACTTTATTGTTTCTAAAACAACATTAGAATTGATGGTCTTGGTTATATAATTAAGGGCATTTCAATTCCCTCACGAATTTCATATTTAATAACAAATCTTGTTGTCGCAAGGAGATTAGGCCTTGGAATTGGTATTGCGATATTATGCCGTCCCTCCGGGACTTTGATTTCATATGTTGCTTGGCTCCTCAACTTACGTTGAGGGCTGTATTATTTCGTCACTCCGCGACTTTATATAAAAAATCAACACTGTCCGGTAAATTTTTTATTGCGTCCCTCCGGGACTTGTGCAACCTTCGTACTCCCATCCCTACCCATATTAAGCCCCTAGCGGGGCCAAACATGAACTGGAATAAGAATCATATGCGCCGTGAGGTGCATAATATGGGTAGAATAAAATTGAATCCCAGAATCAGTATAGTCCCGTAGGGACGAAATATTACAGCCTATGACGTTAGTCATTGGCAAATTAAGAAAGAACAACTAAGTCCCGGAGGGACGGTACGGTATAGTTGAAAGGTTTGCCCTCTCATTTCAATTGAAAAATCCATTAAGTTTATGTATTAAATAAAGGGAAAATAGAGCCATCAATTTTACTACAACTAATTCTTAATAAATTTAATCGTCCCCATAACCTGGTTTGATTGAATGTATTGGAGATAATACAGTCCATTCGAATAAGCTGATACATTAACCTGAAGACTTTCAACATTCTCAAGCACTCTGATCTCCTTAACTTTCGATCCTTGTGAATTGTATATTTTGATTATAATACCCTGTTTCTCTACCCCATCACACTTTGACAGACTCAGTGTAACCACCCCGGATGCAGGATTTGGCCATATGTCGAGAAATCCATTTCTATACTCCGGCCAATCAAAAACTTGCACCCCTGTTGCACACCCCGGAGTATCACAGCCCAGACTGTCTACTTTGACTATCCACAATTTGTTATTATCCATATCCGGGTGTGCTTGACCAGTGGCTATGTAGCCATTGTCGCTAGTAGGATAAACATCATAGAAGAAGTTCATGTCATACTGGTTGTTATATTGGTTATAATCTCTCATCCAGATACTGTCACCTTCTTGTGAGAACTTGCATATAAACCCTTTATATATATAATTACTGGTGGTATCATCCATAAAGAAGCCGCTCGCTATAAGATTGTTGTCGAATGTAAAACGGAGGTTTTTTATATATGAAGTCCTCATTTTAGGTCCAATTTTTTTTTGCCAAATAATATTTCCTTCATGATCTATTTTTATCAAACATAGCCTACCAGTTCTTGCGTCTGGTGTAATTACCCACTCTCCATAAACTGTGGCCAAGAGATAATTCCCATCATCAGCCACCGCCACAAGCGCCATATCGTCATCTACATCAGGATTACCATAGTATTGAGTCCATTCTTCGTTGCCAAGACTATCGGTTTTTATTACCATGGCATCCAAACTATGATCTATTCCTGCCTCCCATTTCAATCCTCCAATCAAATATCCACCATCAGGGGTTTCATTTGTATTTAGTCCATATTCTACCAATTCATCACCATAAAACTTGTGCCATTGATAATCTCCTGTACTGTCCGTTTTTATAATTAGTGCATCTGTATTTGCTCCTGATTCCCATGTCCAACCAGATATCAAAAATCCATGGTCTTGAACTTCAATACAATTTAACCCAACAGTATATGTTTGAAAATTGTAGTCCTTCTTCCATAAGGTGTCTAAGTTGTAATCAAGCTTTATTAGCGAGGCAAAAGTTTGGTCATTATATCCGTAATGACAAGCTAGTGCAAAGTTGTCATCATGGGTTATAACCATTGCACCCCCTATATTTCCAGGATAATAGCTGTGGTAATTCTCACCAAAAGGTTTCCAAATTAATTCTTCCCCTTGTTTGTCTATTTTAAATAACAATAACATCTGGCCAATATTATTCGGATCCTCGGTACCACCATAACCTACATAACCATCCCCAGTTTCCAAAATTGTCAATCCTACAGCAAAATTATCCTGGTTTTGATAGATGTTATTGAAATAAATAGGTTCTTGTGATTTGCTAACAATAATCAAACATAAAATCAATGACAATGAAAAGAAGAATCTCATATTGGTTAAAATAATGAATACACTGACAGGCAATATGTTCTCCTGCCAAAGTTATTAATTATTATTGTTTGATGAGGAGAAATAAAAACTAAAATTCTAGAGTTTCAGAAATAGGTTTTGATAATGGTACAGTTACATCCTGCATCATTCCCCAAATACCTCCTTTAGCACTTCAAATGACTTAAAGCCGCTGATCCCCGGGATATGCAACCTGAAATAATTGATCAATACCTCCAGCAACTCATTTCGTAATTGAGAATTGCCTTTTATAGAACCAATTTCTTCAAAATTCACCAAGATCAGTTGGTTTAGATAATCACTTAAAGACAAATCAGCAAATAAACTTCCAGGTCCCTGCATGGAGGTGAATTCACCTTCCTGTAAATCGAAATATTTGTTTTGTTCCGAAAAATTTGACCTGGGAAAAAATCCTAAAAATCGTGTCAGCTGAATCAGGAAGAAATGATGGAAAAAGGCGATGCTTTCTTCTGTAAGGTCGAGGAATTGAATGGCATTGAACAGAAAATTAAAAAGTTCCGGGTTGGACTCTTCTTCTTTTATGGTCTTATAAAGCACCTCATTCAGAAAAACAATCACCGAACTCTTTTTTATGTTAAAGGGTATGGATTGAAAAGGATAAGCAATTTTAAGGCCTTTTAAATGCTGTATGTCTTTGGAGTCGCGCTTATTAACTTCCAGTTCAACAAGGGTAAGGTGTTGCAGATGTGCGGACTTTATTTTTGCCTTGCTTTTCCTTGCTCCTCGTACCAGGTAGGATTGCATACCAAACTCTTCGGTATAAATTTTAGCAATTACACTGGTTTCGGAATACTTTACCTGATTAAATACGATGCCACGTGTAGTTTGAAGCATTAGTTCATCATGAGTATTTTGGTAACAAGGGTTTCTGTTCCGGTATCATCTGTTACAAAAACAAGGTAAACACCGGATTGTGCACGTCTTCCGCTGAAGTTGTTTCCGTCCCAGATTCCCTGACCTCCTTCTGCACGGCCACTGTATACCAGTGCACCATTTACATCGGTCACTTTAAAATAGGCATTGCTTACGAGGCCTTTGATTGCAATCGGTCCGGTAAATCCAGGCCTGACAGGATTTGGGTAGGCATAAACGTCGGTGTTCGTTGTTCCACCGTTGGTAGCTGAGCCCTTAAATGAGATGATGCCATTGGCTGTTCCAAAATACACTTCACCGTCTTCACCGTTAATAGCAATACTTGTGATGTTGTCGGATAAAAGCGGACTGTTATCGCTTGTAAAATGATGATGTTCTGTAATGCCGTCAGCAGAAACCAGGTATACACCTGATCTGTCGGTTCCAATCCATTTTTTGTTATCCCCGTCTACTTTGATATCGGTAATTGTCTCAAATTCGAGAAGGATATCCGCCAGTCCGGTGCCATCGTTTCTGGGGATTAAAATACGCTGAGCGTCATAATCATACTGTGTAAATACATTTTCCGGTGAATAGATCACTGCAATGCCTTCGTCGGTTCCAATCCATATTTCCCCGTCGAGATCGCAGGCGATGCTGAAGATCTTTGATCCCGGTAATGCTCCGTTGCCCTGGGAGGCTGTTAAGTGCTTCACCTGGTCGTCGGAAAGGTCTTTAGGTGTACCTCCATCATTAAACACAGCAATGGAATGGTCTCGCCATATTATCCATTTCTGGCCGTATGTATCAATAATAATTTTGCCAATGTCCTTACTACTTGACATGGATCCCAGGTAAAAGGATTGCCAGTCACCAAGATCAGATCCGTCATCTATCCTTACTGACAGAATGTTGGTTGCCCCGGAATTTGTCATCCAGAGTCTTCCATTGCTATCAAATGCCAACCCGCCTATTTTACAGGCAGGTGCACCCTGGTTGGTCTTATAGCCCAGTGAACTGTTTAATGGGGTATACAATACCTTGTAATTGTTGTTGTTGAATTCAATAAGGCCAAGGTGCCAGGTTCCAAGGAATACCTCGTCAGTGTTGAATGGGTTAACTGCAACACAAATATTATCATATATCGAGTCCAAAGATTCCATGCCTTCTGTTTTGCCGTCATAGGAGTTCCAGATCCCATCGATAAGTGAGGAGGTACTCGCTTTGTTCAGGGTATTTCCCCAGCTTAAATTTCTTCCCCCGGGTACAGCCCATAAGTTTCCACCCTCAACCGACATGTCGAAGGCATTTAAATACTTCGGGCCATTTGGCTGATAACGTAAGTACTGTCCACCCTCTTTCTTAACCAGGCCTTCCCTTTCGTCTGCAACCCAAAGTTCACCATTTTCCACAGTGATATCCTGGGGTTTGGGAACGCCCGGGAGAAAATTATAAACATTTTCAACTATAGTTAAATCAGTATCATAGCTTTTTACATTTGACCGATATGCTACATACAACAAGCCATCGAAAGATTTAAGGGCTTGAATCTCATAGGTGTCAAATGACAGGGTGTCGTTTTGCCAGATGCCATCACGATAGAAGAAGATCGTGTCGTTATGAAGTTCTTCACTGTATTTATTGGTATATATAATTCCTGCACTGTTTACGATGTGGTTATAAGCTGCATTGGGTGAAGGCAAAGTTTCGTCTCTTGACCATGCACCGAAATAAGCAAGGTTAGGATCGTTTCTGTCGGCAAGGTATATTCCATTCTCCGTTGCAGCGTAGAAAGAATCATTGGTATATGTCAGTCCAAATACCTGCAAATGACTACCATTATCCCCAATGTAATAAGTATCCACAACCTCTTCTTTTTCAATGTTGATAACAACAATCCCGAATCCACATGAAATGTAAACCAGTTCATCAATGAAGAGAAGGTGGTTGATCGTTTTTTCTTCCGGAGTAATGGCTGAGCTGTTTAAGATATCAGCCATGTTTATGATAGAATTTCCTTTGATCAGGTCGATGTTGGTATTTTCATAAGCTACAACAAGGGTGTTTTCTGCGTCATTAAATCCGATGGTGGATATCCCGATATCGTTCAAACCCGTTATTGTGGTTATCCTGTTGAGGCTGTTGTCGTTTTTATTAAAATAAAAAATGCTGTATGCGGTAGCACAATAGACATTGTCGTTACCTGCTGCAACAGATTTTCCTGAAACATATGGCAAATGATCTCTCCACTCTCCGATACCGATCTCCTGCGCCTGCAAAAAGGAGATCATCAATAATTGAAAAGAAAGGCAGAGTATAATTTTTTTCAGAATCATATAAATTTTCTTTGATGACAAATCCGGAACAGATCAATCAAATTAACTATATTTTGTTCGATATATTGTATAAATCAAAGTATTGATGCAAAATTACAATTTGTTGCTGTTACTATACCATCCCGGAAAATAAAAAAATGTTTTCGGTATAATCGGCTATTCTTTTTGATGCCCTTTTTTATTCTTTATGAATATTCGTTATTATGCCACTTTAGGTTTCTGGTACTTAATAAGAGAAAAAAAAGCCACAGATTCACAGAATTTAGAAAAAACGCTATATGAAATCTGTGAATCTGTGGCCTCATAATAGATTTGGTTTTTATCATTTTATTTAGTGGTCCAATACCGATCATTCAATTATTCTTTTTTCCAGTTGCCATCCGTCTTGATGATCCGGATCAGTTCATCCACGGCTACTGATTCCTGAACACCCTGCTTAACGATCTTTTGTCGCCGGTATAATGTGATTTTCCCTTTGCCGGCTCCCACATAGCCATAATCGGCATCGGCCATCTCACCAGGTCCATTGACACAACATCCCATAACCCCAATCTTTAATCCTTTGAGGTGAGACGTTTTAGACTTGATGACCTGCAAAGTATTTTGAATATTAAACTGTGTTCTTCCGCATGACGGACAGGCAATGTATTCAGTCTTACTAATTCTTGATCCGGAGGCTTGTAATATTCCGAATGAAAGTTCACTTAATTCCTTGGATAATACCGTATCGGATTGTATCCATATACCATCCAACAGGCCATCAACGAGAAAAGATGAAAAGTCCACCGATGCATTAATAAGCAATTCATTGCCAGGGAGCGTACCATAATTTTTCCTTAGAATAACAGGCAGTGCTACGTTCTTTTCAGACAAATAGCCGAACCACGTTCTTACTTCTTCTTGCTTATTGTTCTCTGTCAGGTTAAAAACCAGGACGGAATTCTGCATAACTGTTTGAACAGCTTCTTTTAATTCCAATGTGGAATTTATTACAACCGGATGAACTGATACATTTTGTTGTACCCGGTTCTGTAAGAGATTGTCATCCTCTATAAAAAGGTAATCCGGCTCAAATCCTTTAGTGTATCCACTATCTTTCGAGGTATTCATTACCACCACCGGAGGTTGGTCCTGTCCGATATGATGGACTTTGCCGGATTTTCGCCTTAAGTAGTTTGTGGGATCATAAGAAACTGGCCGGGATGTTGTGACAACGTCCGTTCCCCGCCGGGTTTCAAATTTTTTTAACTGAAGAGCAACCGGGATTTCAAATTCAGGATCTTCTGTAAGAGAAACCCGGATGGTGTCTCCGATTCCATCGATCAGTAAGGGACCTATCCCTGCAGCAGATTTTATCCTTCCGTCTTCTGCATCGCCAGCTTCGGTAACACCCAAATGGATAGGATAATCTATGTTCAACTCTTTCATTCGATGAACGAGTAAACGGTTGGCCTGCACCATTACTTTTACATTACTGGCTTTCATGGAGAGTACAAGGTCCTGGTATCCAAAATCCTCACATATGTGAACGAATTCCAATGCTGATTCCACCATCCCCTGGGGAGTGTCACCATAACGTAATAGAATTCTTTCGGAGAGTGATCCGTGGTTGCTGCCAATGCGCATGGCTGTGCCATTTTGTTTGCACACCTCAACAAGGGGTTTTATTCTTTCCCTGATCTTGTCAATTTCAGCATTGTATTCTGATTCTGAAAAACTAAGTTTTCCCCTTTTCCGGTCCACATAGTTCCCGGGATTGATCCTAACCTTTTCAACAAATCGGGCTGCAATCAATGCTGCTTTGGGCAGGTAATGAATATCAGCTATTAAGGGTGTGTTGAACCCTCTTTTTCTCAATTCATTTTTTATCACATGAAGATTCTCTGCTTCCTTAACTCCGGGTGCAGTAATTCTGACGTATTCACAACCGGCCTCTATCATCCGGATGGACTGTTCCACAGTGGCTTTCGTATCCATGGTGTTGGTGGAGGTCATGGACTGTATCCTTATAGGATTTTCACCACCTAATGGAATGTCACCAATATCTACTACTCTTGATTTATAACCAAACTGCAACATGAAGTCCTAACGTGTTTTTGTGGCATTTATTCCTGTTTCACGTATTTCTTCAACCATTCATCCATTTCCCAAAGCATATGTAAAATGGATTCTTTGGCTCTGTAGCCATGGCTTTCATAAGGCAGCATAACCAGTCGTGAATTGCCACCAAGGCCTTTAATTGCAGCGAACATCCTTTCACTTTGCATGGGGAATGTTCCGGAATTGTTATCCATATCCCCGTGGATCATTAGCATAGGTTCGTTGATTTTATCAGCATGCATAAAAGGCGACATGGTATAGTAGATTTCAGGTGCTTCCCAGTATATCCGCTCTTCCGACTGGAATCCAAATGGAGTTAATGTTCTGTTGTAAGCTCCGCTTCTCGCAATTCCCGCTGCAAACAGGTCGGAATGAGCCAGCAGGTTTGCTGTCATAAATGCTCCATAGGAATGTCCTCCAACGGCGACTTTGCCTGAATCAGCAATTCCCATCTCTGTAAGTTTGTTGATGGCAGCAGCAGCATTCATAACCAACTGATTCCTGAAATTATCATTGGGCTCTACCTCCCCTTCACCTACGACGGGCATGCTTGGATCGTTAAAGATCGCGTAACCTTGTGTTAGGAAATAGAGGGGTGACCACCAGCCCAATCGTATAAATTCATAGGGGGAACCGGAAACCTGTCCTGCAGCATCCGAACTTTTAAATTCATCGGGATATGCCCACATAATTACAGGCAAGGGCCCATCTTCCTTATTATAGTCCAGCGGCAGATACAAATCACCTTCTAAATCTAGGTCATCTTCACGTTTGTACTTGATAACCTGTTTTTCTATACCGGCGAGCTGTGGGAAAGGATGGGTAAATTCAGTTAATTGTGTAGTCCTTCCTTTTCTCATATCCCTTAGAAAATAATTGGGAGGTTCAGTTGTGGACTCCCTGCGGGTAAGTACTGTTTTTTTCGTTGTACTTACGATCTTGTATGGGTATTCGTAATATGGAGCCTCTGAACGCCATAATTCTTTTGTCTCTTTTTTCAGGGGATCGTATTCCCTCACAAAAGGCCTGTTCCCTTCCGGAGATGCTCCTTCACCGATAAGAAATAATTTTGTTCCTGTATAATCTTTAAGCAAGACTTCTTCTCCGTACTCATTTAAAGTAGTTTGAAAGTTGCCGGGATCGTTGTACCTGTCTTCGAATGACTGCTCGAAGATCTCCTTTTTACTTTTTAATGAGCCGGGTTTAAATTTGCTGGTGATGAGCTGACGAGTATTCCACCACCACTCATAAATAATGGCCAAGTTATCATCGCTCCACGTAATTCCTCCATACCTCAGTTCAGTTTCAATGCCACCTTTTATTTCAACTCCGCGAAAAGGAGCAGTCAGGAAAAACATCTTATCCCTGACCTCAGCCTCTTTATTCGGATCGCCTTCATCCTGGGCCTCTATCCAGTATAAAAAGGAAGGTTTATCAGAGCGCCAGGAGAAATTCCTGGGCCCCATACGAACAGCACCAAAACCTTTTGGAATGTCTTCAGCCACCGGGATATCAGCCACAGTTTTAATGGCATTTCCATCCATATTATACACTTTGGCAGATTGTGCAAATCTGTAATAAGGTACGATGTAAGAATATGGTTTTACTATTTCACTGATGAAAACATATTTGCCATCCGGAGAAGGAGATACCTGGTTAAAGATCCCCGGTTCACCAAAGGCTTTTTTCACCTTTGTTTTTAAGTTGATGGTATAGAGTTGAGAAGTTGTATAAAAATCAAAGAGGTCTTCATCATGTGGATTTGATAAGAGGTCCTGGAAAGTCCTCACGGGAGCTTTCTTTCCTGTTGTTTCCTGTACGATGGGCCCTTTTGGTGTTAAGGGTTTAGACGGGGCTTCACCACGTGAATCTGGTACAGTTTTGTAAACGAGATTACCCCCTTTCGAAATCCAGCGGTAAGGTAAATAACCCATTACATCATTGATGATAGCTTCAGTAAGCTTTTCTGCTTTACCATTTGTGAAGTCAGCCATCCAAAGTTCAATACCATCTTGTTTTGATATGGTAAAAACCAATGTCTGGCCATCAGGTGACCAGCTTACATTTTCGATTTGAGGATCTTCTGGAAGCCCGGTTACGGGATACTCCTTATTTTCAATAATGCTTTTGAATGTGAGGCCGTTGTAGCTGTATGCCCGGCTTGGACCATTGGTGCGTGGATTGATCCTTAAACCGGCAAGTTTTAATTCGGGTTGAGCCAACTCTTCAATTGAAGGATATCCTGACCGTTCCAAAAGAACCATCCAGTCGCCTTTTGGATTCACAGAGACGGCCGGTGTTTGAGGAGCATTCACAAGAGCCTCAATTTCTTCAGGAGGAACCTGGTAGGTAAGCCCTGATTGAGCATGAGCTAAACTTGAAAAAAGAAATGCGGTTGCAATTAAAATGGTGGTAAATAAAGTTTTCATTTGCTGTATAATTTATTTGGAACGAAAATAGTCAAAATAATTTCTCTTATAGCTATAAATGAGAGACAATAAAGGCCGGTGAAATGACCGGCCTTTAATTGAAATATTATGAAGTTTTACTGGTTGAGATAAGTCTTTTGCATTTCCACCACCTGCTGTTTAAATTTTGGAAATCGACTCCAGAGATCTTTGTCGCAATCGGGCAGGTCTTTGCATTCGATGCAACAATCGAATCCTTTGTCAATTGTGCAGCTTCGTACCGTGCAATTTGTTAGCACAACGCCTTCTGGTTGATCAGGATTTTTACAGCCAAAGCAAAAAACCTTATCGGCTTCAAATTTGATTCCATAGCGTTCCTCAATTCCCCAGGCTGTGAATGCTTCTTTCTTCAATTCAGTATCATTTTTGACAGAAGCAATTTTAAACTCACATTCCTCGGGGCATGTGTATCCACAATAATTCAGCTTTGCCGGATCGATATTTTCTCCCTCGGGAAAAAGATGGTTAAGGGCCTTTAGATTGGAGGTAGCAAACATAACACAGCATCCCAGGCACACCTGTGTTCCGGTTTTTAGGAATTCACGGCGATTAGCAGTGTTCATGGTTTAAATTTGTTTTTGATGGGATAAAAATAAATACAGAACAGCCAGGAAAATCAGGTAATCTACAAATGGAAGGTTTGGCTTTATATATACAATTGAAGATATTATTAGTTTTCCCTGATTTCCGTTTCCAGGGATTTGATCTTCTGTTTTAATTCTTTTATTCTAAATTCTCGGCCGACAAAAAGATCATTAAAACGTTCCAGTTCCTTGTTTTTATCTTCCAGTTCACTGGTTCGTTCCTTCACCAGTTCCTCAAGGTGGTTTCGATGTTGGTGGAGTTCCTCCTCTACTTTTTTCCTCTCGGATATATCCCGGATAATTGAAATGTAAAAATCACCTGCCATTTTTCGGGAATTCATCTCAACGGGAATCTCCTTATCGTTTTTTGTAACAATATCCCGTTCAACGATCACCGATTGTCCCAGGTTGAGCTTATCGTATCTTAAAGGTTTCTGTTTTAGCATTTGTGAGGTAAACAGGTCAGCAATATTCATATTTAGCAATTCATTCCGTGAGTATCCTGTAAGGTAAGAAGCAGCAGCATTTACTTCCAGAAGGTTTCCTTTCATGCCTCCTTTCAAAATAGCATCTGCTGCCTGTTCGATCAGTGATTTATAATTTTCTTCACTGATTTTAAGTTTTTGTTCGGCCTTTTTTTTGGCCTCTGCCATTTTATTGGCATCAACCGCCAGTGATGCGAATTCAGTAAAAATAAATGATGATTCATCCATGGAATTGTTTTGCTCCGGGAATTTGCTAAAGAACTCCCTGAAACTATTCAATTCCAGATAAATAGTTTTAGTAAAATGTTGACCAAAAAGGATTAGCAAGAAGCATAATACAATTAATGATACCAGGGAAATAAGTAATTCATTTTGTAATTTTGAACTGTAGGCTTCTTTTAATTTTGCAATTTCTTTGTTCAGGTCTTCAAGGTAGAATCCGGCACCGATTATCCATTGCCAATCCTTGTATCCTTTCATATAGGATATTTTTGATTGTTCAGGGCCCTCTGATCCCAGAGGTTTGAACTTATAATCCATAAATCCACCTTCAGGATTTTGAGCAGCTTCAAGTTCCAGATCGTATATTCGCTTGCCATCCGGATCGGTCATGTCGTTAATGTATTTATCCCCTTGGATAATTTGGCCATCAAATATCAATGCTTTTCCCTGAAAGGTATTTATAAAAACATAACCGCCTCGTTTAAAACGAACGCTTTCAATGTAAGTCAAAATTTGATTTTGTAAAAGGTTGTCAGGAACTTCCTTTGCGTTTTTTCTTTTGTGGTTAATATAATCTATTACCCTGTTTACTTCATGTTTTAAAACTGCCTCCTGTTTATCCCGGGAATGTTTTTCAAGATCGGATAGTTGTTCCTTTAACTCTTTGTTCTCATCGAAAATAAAATAGGCACCTATACAAAGAGCAACAATGGTAACGATTAAAATGATAATTGCATTAAGGCTTCGTCTGAAACTAATATTGCGCAGGTTTTTCAATGATTTGAGTTTGTTGGATTGATGCAAATATAAATATTATTTTAAAATTATCTCCTTCCCCAAAAAGGCAGATGTGGCCACTGATTTACCTGTGATTATTGGAGTTATTCCTGGTATATTTCAGTATCGGGGTAAAAGGCCAGCCAGGCGAATGCGAAATGATTGCTGTGTGACTCAATGGTCAATTGTGTTCCTTTGAGTTCACCTTCGGTGCACCTGCCGGTAATGTCCCATACGGAACCTGTTTCATGATCAAAAAACCGATTACCGTTTTTGTAAAATGTAAGTTTTCTGCCATTCACTACCGGTTCAAAAACAGTGACTGAACCAATGTCTTTTGAACCTTTAAGGTCCTTACTGTCGAGAACTGAAATCGTTCCTTTTTTATGAAACAGAACCACATGCTTGTTTTTAAAGGTATCATTTACAACACCCTTCTTTTCTACTGCAGAAAATGGATATACTTTAAAATGCGGACCGGAATGGATATTGACTATTCTTTCCATGGCAGGAAGGCGCTGATCGAGTTTGTCGGCTTCAAAAAATTTCGACCATGGCTTATTTCCAATGCTGTCGTAATTTTCATAGTAGTTTTTTCCATACCTGGCCATGATCTTTTCATTCCCGGTATTTTTTGAAAGGATTTGCCCGTTCGGATAGCGTTTAAAAAACTCCTCTACAGAAATGATCAGAGAAGGAACAATTTTAAGATTTGATCCTGCCATTTCACCAACAATGGCCTGTCCCATTAATTGTTGCCACCAGGATTCTGTGGTCCGGTCCATCATCACCATATCGCTGTTTCGTAATAAACCGGAAACCTCAAATTCCAAAACGGTTTCCTTATCATCGAATTCAAGCGTTCGTTCAAATACCAAACCTGAATTGCACAAAGGACAGTAGGTGGCAACTATGGGAATACTGCCAAAGGTGTCGTTGGCTATTTCATGGATGGTAAGCATGTTAAGTGGGTATGCTTTTGCCTGATTGCCTATTGAGATGGCCAGAACCGGTTCATTTCTTAAAAAAGTTTTCATTCCCTCCGAGTTCCCTATAAAGTCCGGATAGTCAAGTACTGTAAAAGAACGTGGAGGCAAAACAATATTTAATTCTGACAGATCTACTATAGTTTTATTGGTATCCGTTTTCCAGGTGAATTCAAGATTTTTTGGATTGTTAAGTTGTCCGAAAAGATTAGAAGTATGAAAAATTGATATTGTAAGACAAAACAAAAGAGGGGTAAAATATTTCATTTTTGTTGTTATAGGAATTACTTTAAAAAGGATCAAATATTATCATTTAAACATAATCAAAGACGATATGTTTTAGAGAACCTTTCCTAAAAAAACAATGTGTTGAATAAAAGACTGGATATCCGGCCAAAAAACAGAACGTTGTTATTTAATTTTATCCAATCCTTCGGTTGCTGATTTGTCATTGGGCCTGTAAAGCAGTGCTTGTTTAAACAATACTTCAGCTTCGCGAAATTTACCCAGGTGATAGTTGGTCCACCCATACATCAGGAGGCCATCATAATCAAAAGGGTAAAGGTTAACTACTTTCTCAAAATACTTTAAAGCAGTACTGTATTCCTCATTGCCATAGTAAATTGAACCAAGCCTGTAGTTGGCAAGTGTGTTTTGTGGATCAATCTCAAGAATATCCGTATATTGTTTTTTCACCTGTTCCCAGTTTCCTAAGGCTGAAGCCGGATAGATGTATCCGAATTTTGCCTCAAGGGATAAGGGCTTCAGATCAATGCATTTTTGGTAATAAGCCAAAGCATCGGTAAAAAAGCCACCCATATAGGCCAACCATCCAAGCCTGAGGTTCAGGGCATATGATTCTTCGGAATAGATCTGTTTTAGTACATCTATGGCTTTAGAATATTCCCCTTCGGTTTCGTAAGTATAACTTTGGGAGAAGGCTTTCTGAATATCCTCATGATCCTGGGCATTTACCCCATTGATAATCAAAACAAATAAAACAACAACAATTTTGAATGATCTTAAAAATTCCATTTTATTCCTCCTACAATTAAATGGTTATCGTATTCAACTCCTTCCAGGGTTGGTTCATTGTTCTCATTCAACCAATACCAGTCCGAGTCAAATTTAACATACTGGTACCGCAATGAAAGTTCGATTTTTGAAGTCAAAGGTACAATAAAGTTTGACCCGGCCCTGAATTTAAGCATGTCGCCGGAGTTGTACACGAGGTATGCATTACCGCTGTTATAATGCCTGAACTCTCCCATGGATATAAATCCCTCCATCCATAGATTCGGAAACAATTTAATTCCAACCAATTGCTCAACAACTTCATATGTTTTATTGTTTTCAAAGATTGAAACAAACTTCGTATTTGTATACAAGTTAAGATTCCCCAACGGAAACCAGCCAAAAGAGACCCCGGCCTGGTACTGTTCAATGCCATTCAGATTAGACAAGGTGCCAAAAACACCGGCATTGAAATTAGAAAAACTTTTGTTCAGCCCGATTGATCCAACAAATGCCGAGGATGAAAATGTGCTATCCTTTACAGTGTATTCCATTTTGTATGATGAAAGTGTATCATATGATTGAGCATAATATTCTTCCCACCCTGAACTTGCATTCAGTGTGTTGTATTTCACATGAATGTAGTGTATAGCCGGTGTAATGGTCCACCCTTTTCCTGCTGCAATAGTTGCACTGGCATACCATCCTGTTTGCCCGAGCTTGTATTTATCATCGAAATAGTTGTAATTCAGTGAATAAATCGTATCAATATAGTACCATCCGTTGGCTAGGATGGTATCGTAGCCTGTTTTTACCAGCTGTGAAGTTTTTAATTGTTTGAGTTTTGAAATTTGTAGATGATTTACACCCAAATACACAGATACATTCCTGCCGGGATTAATTCTTACCCCAAACTGATTGTAGTATTTATCACCATTCAGGTTAACCTCATTAAATATTTCATTGTTATCAGATTGACCGACATCTTCATTTTTTTCAATGTTATCAGATTGGATGGTTCCTGATTCAAGGTACAATGCCTGGATAAACTTCACATAATAATTCTCTGCAAGTTCAAATCCGAATTGTTTTGTAATGGCATTCGCTTCAGTATGCCTGTTCAGGTATAGGTAGGAGAGGTGTAAAAACTCAAGGCTTGTGGGATCATTCCTGTCGAATTCCAGTGCTTTTTCAAAGTGGGTTGCTGCTTTCGAAAAATTGTTCTGATTAAAATAGGCTATTCCTAACCTTAACCTCAGGTAAAAATAGTCGATGTCGTTATTCAAAGCTTCTCTGCTAAGGGATATCAATTCGTTCCAGCTTTGCGAGAGGTAAAGCTGGTAACTTTGACTTTCAACCTGTTTGTAGTTTATAGCCGTTTCCTGGGAATGGAGCGTATTCATAATTGAAATGGTGATCAATAACACAATTAACCTGATTGCAAATCTTCTATATCCGTTTGAAAAGGCCTCTGTCATTCTAAATTGAAAGATTTAAACTGTTGAAACTTCTTTCGCCTGGATGGTTTTGTTCCCATCGACAATTACAAACTGCTTTATTTTCTTTGATTCAATTTCAAACTCAAAGTTTAATTCCCTTGTTTTTTTGTTTCCGTATTTAACTTCAGCAGAAGAGTGGAAAATGATATTACTGTCGGTGAGGTAATCCTTCAACCGGATAAATTCGATGTGATATTCTGATTTCATGAACATAAAGAAAGGCGCAATAAAATCCTGTAAAAAGATCAGGCCTCTGCTGTTCAACAAATGATTGGGGAAGGAGTCCTGAACCTGAACTCCCATATAAAACCCGTTAATGACTTTATAAGCTCCAAGGTAGAAATAGAAGAGCAAAGATTTTTTATTGCCATGGAATTGGGTGAAGTAATGAATGCCTCCCTCTTTTTTAAACCAAGCAGTTGATTTTGTTGTAAGGCAATGCAAAAAGGTATTGTTGTAAATATCTGCGCGAACTTCCCAGCTAATATCTTCTGTGAGGTTGTTTTCAGCAATAACTTCAAATTTCAGTTGTTGACCGGGGATAAAATGAAATGCCTTATCAAGGTTAAGATTCTTTTCAATGTTAGATACTTTATCACCATAATCAGGTTTGCTGAAGGAACAAAATTGAAATCCTGAATCAACATTTCGAATATAATGGCCCAGTGGGTAATCCAGGGTTTTTGATCCGATAAATGGAGTTTCCTGAACCTGAAAATGGAGGTGGGGTTGAGGCGACCTTCCTGAATTCCCAACATGTGCCAGAATATCACCCTGATTTACAAGATCTCCTTTTTTAACCTGTATAGAATCCTTTTTCAGATGGCAAAGTTTAGTGTACAATCCTTCGGCATGCTTTATTATAATTGTATTTCCCCAGTTGTGTTCCAGGTTCATGTCACCTATTTCATTGTCTTCGATGGTGCTGATTACTTCCTCAATACTACCATCAGCAGGTGCTATCACCGGTTTATTAAAGCATAAAAAATCTTCGCATAGAGTTCCGGTATTTTTAAAAGGACTGCCTTCATCATCCATGATCTCAAAATCCCAGGCATGGGCCCAGGATTCTTTGTGAGTATGTTCGCCATCGTGAGCCTGCGTAACAGACCATTCACCCCAAAATGGTAATAAAAGGTTGAAGTACCGATGGCCTTCAAAACGGTCTTTGCTGTTGAGTTGGGAATATAAATTTTTCTCGGGAGAAAATTGTTGATAGTAAACAACCTCCGGCTTATTAAAATACCTTTCTCTGAACTTTAAAATGTACAGAAACATCAGTACAATGAGATTGAAAGGCAATGAATAAATGGATAATTGCAGAATATTGAAGACGGCCATACTTGCTGTAATCGTTATCGAAAGCAATGGTGTTAAAATAATTACCCATAAAAAAGAATGTCTTGAAGGGATAATATAAAAGCCTCCGATAGCAATGGCTGATAAAATGAAATTAAAGCCAATGTAACTGTAACTCAGCTCTGATATATTTCCACCGACCAGGGTATAAAACAAATACGCGGAAAAGTAACCCACTAAGGATAAAACAAATGCTATCCTTGAATATATAAGCAGTCCAATGGCAATAATGATCCCTGCAAAAAGGTGGTATTGAAAGAATATTGCACCCAGGGATCTGAAGTATACGATGATGGATTCGTGTAGGTTAAGGTTTACGAGCCACTCATAAACAGAAACAAATACAGGTCCGCCAATTTCGTACAATTCATTGGACATGAATATCCCCCGGTCGCTGATGGTAAGTTCTGTAAACTGCCTCGAGGCAAGAATGATCACCCATAAGCCGATCAAAAATGGTATACTTAAGTAGGGAAGACCATACTTGCCAACCACACCTTCGAGGAGGATGGTGACGAATAATGTAAAGATGGAGGCAAACAATAACACCAGCAGATACTCCGGTGTAACGGTATAATAAATTCCCATCCCCAGACCAACAAGCAAAGCGTTAAATCCGTAATACCCTGATTTGATATTAAACCGGTTAAATCCCACGAGGTATGCTGTTGTGTTTGATATGATTACGGCAAGCAATCCGCTGATGCCTGCAGATAAATCAAAAAAACTAACCAAAAGGAGAATGAGGGCAAAGACTTTATAGTTGGAAAAAAATATCTGAGAGTAACTGTTAAGGATACTGTTAAGAAATTCCGGGAAGATATGCCTGATCTTGTCTTTCATATGGAAATCCTGTACAAAAATACACTATTCTGTATAAAACGCTGTTACAAGGGAATTGGGGGTCAATTCAAAATAATAATTTATGGGATGGACATTTACCGGTGGTTTTCCCCAAAGTTCATCAGGGTTTTTCTTATGTTCATTACTCATTCTTTTAAAAACTTCATCTGGCAATTCTTTTGTGTTGATGAATTTCCTGGAGTCGGCAAGGACATATACTGGTTTACCCGAATGATTAAAAAGCAGTGAAATGGGTAATGTGCCTGTTTTATTCATGAACTGGTTTTCCGTTACTATGTCGGCACCAAAAATTGCCATATCAATTTCCTGAATAAATTTCCCAACCGCATTTTCATGAATGAAATTAACCTGAAAACCAAAATTTGCAATTAACTCAGCTTGAATCCTTCCTTCATTTGCCGGAGAAGACACAGTTTGATAAACTTCAGTAGCTATGTTCTTTTTGGAAAGATGCATAAACAGGTTATGGATGGCTGAACTATTGCTGTGAACCAAAACAGATTTACCATTAAAGTCGATTGCTTTCAGCACATTCATTGCAATCCCGGAGGTTGAATCTTCCCATTTTTCCTGGTAGGAGTTTATGTATTCAATAATGATATCCCTGTCCATTCCTGCCTGGATTTCAATAAGGAGCTTATTAATGAAATGATGAAGAATTGCAAAGTTTGGATGAGCATCTTTTAATTTATTTAAAGTGGACAGAAGTTTTGCTCTGTCCGGATCAGTATTGCTCAACACCAATTCCTGAACTGCTGCAATTGTATTTGTGAGGATAGAAGCTGACCCTGATTGGTTGTCCTGAATTATACTGTTTATTTCGTTTTCAAAGCCATCCATTAGCTGAAAATTCAAAACTACAAATCGAATTTTTCCAAGTGTTGTGGTACATGTTCCATCTCGTTTATCCTTTCGATGGTTTCATCATCACGTATGATATGTGGTTTTCCACCCATATCAATCATAACAACCTTAGGACGTAAGGTGATGAATTGCATCCATTGAGTCATATTGTATGCCCCTACATGGTGAATTACAAAATTATCCCCTTTATTCATGAGTGGTAAACTGATGTTTTCCCGTACAACATCGATGTTCATGCACAGCGGGCCATACAGTGTTGTGTCTTCAGCATAATGAGTAAATGGCTGGGCCGGGGTAATTTTGTGTTCATACCAGAAAGAAGTGAAAAGTATATTTACACCAATATCTATAATGGTGGTTCTCTTTCCAACAGAGGATCTTTTATTTGATATCACAGAACCCAGTAAAAATCCGGCATCGTCGATCAAAGCTCTTCCTGTTTCAAGAATAAGTAAGGGTAATTCGTCAGGGCCGTAATTGGAATTAATCAGCGCTGTGGAGATGGCCTCCGCAAAATCATCAAACGAAGGATTGGTATCGGATCCAGGTAAATAAGATCCTTTTAAAGTATTCTTTGAAGCAAAACCGCCACCCAGGTCGATGTAGGTAATGTCGTGTTTGTATTTCTTTTTAACACCAAGTGCCAGATCCACCAGTTTGTAAGCTGCTGTGGCATAGGCATTGGGAGCCAGCATAAACGTACCAATATGGCAATGCAATCCGATTAGTTCAAGTTTATCAGAACGCATGATCTTATTTAAGGCATCCCATGCCTGACCGTTTTCATAGTTAAATCCAAACCTGTCCCACATAGGATAAATTCCGGTATCCATGTTTACTCGAATGGCTACTTTGGGTTTTTTATTCAGTTTTTCAGCCAATTCGATGATGGTATACAATTCATCCAGATGATCAATATGAATAAGTGAATTGTTTTTTATGGCTTTTTCCAGGTCGGCTTCTGTTTTGTCGGGACCGTTAAAAATGATCTTCGATCCGTCAACACCGTTTTTAATGGCTTTGTCGTATTCAAACCCCGATACAACCTCAGCCCATGATCCTTCCTGATGGTATACATGGCAAATAGCATTAAGGTAGTTGGTTTTGTAAGACCATGCAAACTGGACTTTCGGATAACGTGTTGAAAATGCTTTCTTCGCGTTTCGGTATGTTTGCCTGATGGTCTTTTCAGAAATAACAAACAATGGAGAGCCATATTCCTTGATAAGTTCCTTTACCGAATTACCATCAATGTGGGTCATTGGATGATATTCTGTCCTGAGTCCGTATTTGTTGGGCATATTGGATTCCAGTTTTTTGATAACCGGCCTTTCGTATCTTAGCTTGTTCATATTATTGGATTGTTGAATTCTACTTTAATTTATCCGCCAATCAGCGGATGTAATTTGTTGTAATTTGCCCTTCGGGCGAAATTTTAGAAAACCCGCTGTCCACTTCCACTGCCTAATGCTACCTCGTTTCCCTTTTCGTAATTCGTTTTCGTAAATCTACAGCTCTCCATCCGTTGATATTGTATGAAACTCGTCCACATCAACAATAAGATCGTAGGAATACCTGACGAACATTTTACCTACAGCAAAGTCCGTGTAAGGTTCTACTTTCTTACCCAGTGCAAGATTTACCAGAGCTTCCGGGATATTCTGTCCTACGCCTACAGATAGATAGATCCATGCCGGCATACGCGGATTTATTTCCAACAGGTAGAATTTATTGCTTATGTCCTTCATGAGCTCCAGTTCAAATCCACCACGCCATTTTGTCGACCGGATAAAATGGTCCGTTAACCTGAATATTTCTTCCTCATCAATTGAAATCCCTCCCCAGGCTTTGCCTTTGTCAGTGATGTATTGTTTTCGCATTGGTACTGCAGAAATTGTATTTCCTTTTCCATCACCCAAGCCGGTTGAGTTGTATTCAGTTCCTTTAATAAATTGCTGGATAATGATGGGCAATCCCCATTTTGCGCTGATCTTATTAAAGTAAGCTTCGGCCTGTTCTGGGGTATGAGCAACATCCGCATCATAATATTTCCCTTTTACTACCATGGGATAACTGAACTCATTGACCAGTCCGGGAATTTCAGCCACAGAATAAATTGCCTTGCTGTGCGGCACGGCAATGTTATAATTTTTGCCAAAAGCAGGCAGGTTTATTTTTTGTCTGTTCTCAAATTGTTCTTCTGTGGGTAAAAAAGTGTGGATACCCATCTTTGTAAGTTTTGGAACTGACTTGATAAAAGAATACAATTCAGCAT
This sequence comes from uncultured Bacteroidales bacterium, assembly GCA_964421215.1. Lineage (GTDB taxonomy): Bacteria > Bacteroidota > Bacteroidia > Bacteroidales > JAADJA01 > JAADJA01. The sequence goes on from CAYQWA010000002.1 coordinate 119,129, forward strand.
CAAAATTGGGAATGATCACATCCAGGTTTTCTTTTTCATGGATGTACTCCAGTCTTGTGATCAAGCTGTCGGATCCGGCACCCGGATAAGGAATATGGTATGTTTTATCCACAAGGTCGTGCATATAAATACCTGGTTCCAGCGATTCGTAGGCCAACCCGATAATTCTTACATCGAATGATATTGCTTCACGTAACGCTCTGATAACAGCAATCCCTGGTCCGGGACTGTCAATAGCATTCAGACCTGTTACTGCTACTGTGAGTTTATTCTGCATGGTTGTTATCTAAGAGCATGTATTGTTTTAATAATCCGATAAAGTCGTTATAGTCTTTTTCAAAGGTGTCTTTATCGGTATTGTACCTGGATAAAATTACCTTTGAGATCTCTTCGTAGCTTCTTTCTTCTTTGATCATGTTAAAAAGCTCTACACCGACAGGATTAATGGAAAAGGACTCACCAGTTGACGGGTTAAATACATAACCCGATTCACTTATGGCCACATTGTTTTTAATTCTCATAAAAAAATTTTCTGTTTGACATTAATTAGCGCAGATGGTTTAATGACTGCTTTTTATTCGTATACGTTGCAGAAAGGTTCTAGTTTGTTTTAATAATCTTAACCGTTCCAACTGATGAATCTGATTTTACTGTGCAAAAATAGATACCCCTGGGAAGATCTGTGGTGTTGAAAGTTACCTGACCTGAATCACTGGTATAAACTTGATCGACCACAGGTATAGTAATTTGTTCACCGTGCAGGTTATAAATCAATATATCAGGATACTGTGCATCCTGTAAATGAAATTTGAGTGTTATGAAATCATCAAAAGGATTTGGCTGACAGCTTAACTTCAGTCCTGATAATCCCGGATATTCATCTTCTCCGGAAATCACTATATCCACATCAAAAAATTCAAGAATTCTTCCCATCAGGTGATATTTTGTAGAGGGAACTTCTCCGTCAGCCAGCCCACCAAAATCAATGATGGAACCAATGGTTTTATGGTTTAAACCAATATTGGCTATCGCCATGTTATGGTTGTTCAAGGAGTTGTACAATATTGGAAAGGAGGTTGCATGTGGAAGCAGGTGATACTCATAATAAATCATATCTCCTACGTAATTAAAACTCAGGCTGTCTGTAAAACTATTTTCAAAGCCGATCACCGAATCGATCTGGCACCAACTCGTGAATTCAGGGACGATATTAAACATGGGATGAACTACAGTCTGAGGTTCTTCATTCCAGGTCAACCCGCCTTCCATATAAATGTTACCGCCACCTTCCAGGAAATTCAGCAGGGCAGCACCTTCAGATTCTGTTAGTTTATGATTCCCAAATTGCCTGCCAAGAGTCACAAAGATGTTTTGAAAAATATCAAGGTTGTTGGGCAATAAATAATCGTAGTCATGAAGAATATTCAATTCTTCCATTGCTTCCTTAATATATGGACCGGAAAGCAACTCAGGATCCAGATCAGCTATGTAAACCGGGTACCTGCCAATAAGCATAGAAAAGGAATGTTCAATGCTAAAACTGGGGAGGGCACTTAATGTTGCCAGGAATTCCACCACATGTCCTTGAGGAGTATCTTCATCGACTGTGATGTTTATGGTATCATTCACTGATCCTCCGTTTGGAATATTGCCATAAAGGAGCTGGGTTGACGTATTAAGTGTGATGTATGGATCAGCAGTTTCCAGGAGTACACCCACATCCTCAGCCAGTGAATGACCTGAATTAAAAACCGGTAGGATTAGGTCTACCGTTTCACCGGGATCAAGGCGGTTGTTATCACCATCATCAACAATAGGTGTTCCAAGGAAGATCATTGGTGCATAGGCCATCAGGTTCATCCGGCTTTCCCATGCATTTTCTTCAGCGATAATATCCACTCCAAGAGTAAAGGAATAACAGTCCGGAATATAATTATCAAGATTAAAGGAAATGGCGTCAGTAATGGAAACTGAAGCTCCAGGATCGAGACTTCCGATGGATTCAGTACTGTCGAGCATTATAATATAGGGATCGTCGTTTTCAATTATCAGAATAACATCTGTCAGTTGTTGGTTGCCGTTATTTTTTATAGTGAAATCAATATGAACAGTTTCACCGTAATCAATCTGGTTATCATCTCCTGAAATGATGCTAAAATCGTAGATCATTCCATTTGAAAGCTGGAAATGTTTTGAGTCGGTAATGCAATAATTGTCGGTAACCTTAAGTCCTATGCTATAGATTTTGTTTTCATCTCCAGGAGTAAAATTAAGTTCCCCGGTCTCGGTAATTGATATTTCAGCCGGATAATTATGAGGATAAAATACAATAACTTCTGAGGATTCGGCTGGTTGTATTTGTGTTGCGTACGCTAACTCATAATGTTTTCCGTTACCCATAGATATTCCGGTGATCCTGTCATAGTCAGCAGGTGGTATATTTAATTCATCACAAAACATTTCAATGTTTCCGTCGGGATACAATATAACCGCAAAGTCCACAGGGTAGTCGTCTGTGCCAATTCCAAGTGTAACTTCCCATCTGAAGGCAGCATAAGTTTCATCTCCTTCATATCGTATCCTATCGTCTGTTCCGGTGTTAATGCGCAAGTATTCATTCAGGAATGGGGCGACCATGGATTCCTGCTTAAACAATAACATATCCTCTGCCTGGTAGGGTAAGGGATAAGGCATTTCCCTGAACATGACAAAGCCGTCCACATGAATATACAGGGTATCATAAAGCTGGTCATAAAAGGGAAATGGAAATTCTATAGGAACACTGGCATATCCGCTCTGGTTATTGTTTGTGTATAGTGATTCACCCTCCAATGAAGGATAAACATCTTCGTATTCTGACCTGGAATACACAGGAGAAACCTCCCAATCGTATGGTTCGTTCCCCCCAGTGGCACTCATTTGATAACTGTAGGATTGTCCTGTGATAAATGATGGAAGATCATCTTCCGTGATCTGAACCTTGTCAAAGCTAAGGGTGTGAATTACAGAAAGATTGGTGGTTCCGTTTTCATTAATAGGGAGATTGGTGATCGGGCAGATGATCTCATTTCCCCCGTTTATATAATCCATCAACGAAAAACTGTTTAACGTCCCGGTATAAAAATTCGAAGGATCATCTTCATTGATTTGAATAAAGTATTTTGCGGGTTCACCACTATTTACATAAGAAAGCAGTGGGGTAACATCCAATCCGAATTCCAGTGTTTTGTATTCCACTCCGGCACTGTCTCCTTGCATATAGAAATTTCCTCCCTGGTAATTGAAGAAAGGAAACTCCAGAATATGCTCAGGTGCCAATGCCGAAGTATCTGTAGAGATCCCTGCCGTGATTTTTATTTTATTTCGTGAATCGTGGGTTAATACCGATTTAAAAGTTATCAGCGGTTCGTACTCTTCTTTAACCGTTATAACATTTACCTGTTTATTCCAGATTCCTCCATCTACTTTTTCCTGGGCAAGTACATTGTACATTACATAGCAAAATCCGCTGTCGGCCCATGCATCTCCCCAGGAGTTGGCCAGTATCATACCGCCAATCTCCCAATCCTTCATGTTCACTTCATCGTCACCGTTAATATCAAGGTCATTGGTGTAAATCCCGTCTTCATTATAGTCCCATCGGATGGAATCGTTCCAGCCTATGAAGGTCATTGAGTGGCCCTGGTAAGTACCGAAAGTAGTGATGACTGCTCTTCCTGAATCAGGAGTACCGGGAGGAAGGTATTCGTAACCGCCAAGATCGGTGTAAAAATTGGCAAGACCACCATAGGGTGATCCTTCAAAATGATCGTATATCCAGTACTTTAAGGTTTGCAATCCTTCCTCATTTCCCACTTGTAAAGAATAGATATTGTCAATACGATGAAACATTGCATTGTAATATGTTTCATAACCTGATGGCCACATCCTGATGTCATCACCCATTCCTCCATAATCAGATACCGTAGGATTACCTCCATATTTTATCGCATCAAAGCTGTAGAGGTAACAAACTCCTATTGCATTGGCTCCTTTGTTGTAAATGTTAAATGTATACAAAGGAGTGAATTGATTTGTTGTATCAGAAGCTGAAGTGTTGTTCTTACGGTTGATCTCATAGGTAAAATTATAGCCTATGCTTGAGGCCTGTCCGCATGACCAGCCATGTTGATTGAAGATGGGACGGAAAAACTGGTGTTCACTGTTGTCATGGTAATCCGGAAGATCTTTGGTGTTAGGTCCTTTATAAGATTCAGGAAGGGTAAGCACAGGCAGATTGACCATCATCAGAGAATCATTAGGGTGCATTTTTTTCTCATACTGCCTCTGCTCCTGTGCTGCTAATTGCAAACCCAATACTGATATCACAACAAATAAAATCCACTTCATCCTTTACTCATTTACAAGTGCTGCAAGGTACAAAATAGTAAACATACTATCAAGAGGTAAAAAGTTAAAGGCAGGATTCAAAAAGTTATCGGCAATCCCAGCAGGTTTTATTCAGTCAATCGGATTATTTTGAAGGGTTCGACAGAAGTTTTGTTTGTCTTTAAACCACAATAATATACTCCGGCATTTGTAAGCTCTCCATAGCTATTTTTCCCATTCCAGCCAATAATATGTTTCCCGGGTTGAAGGTTGGATTTATCTAGTATTTTATTAACCAGAGTCCCTTTCATGTCATAAATGCATATAGAAACATCTTCTTCAGTATACAAATGGAAATAAATACTTACATCATTTGTAAATGGATTAGGGAAAACGTTCAATCCGGGTTTGTCATTAATATTAATATCCTTGATTTCGGTAACCAATATGTTTATGTAGTTTTCTTTGGTCATCGTATCAGCATTGGCACCATCACTTATAATCAAAGAAACATCATAACTGCCGAATTCATCATATACAAAGGTTGGATTCTGGTTGTATGAATCAAAAATTCCATCACCATTAAAATCCCAGATCCATAGATTGATCAAACCTGATGAAAGGTCGGTGAAGTTAACTGAAAGTGGGGGGCCTCCGGTGGTGGTATCAGCTATGAAATCGGCAAAAAACACCTCATCTCCGATTATTGTAAAAGGAGAAGACATGATATATTCCGAAGATTCTCCGGGGGTTGTAACAGTGAATTTCAGATAACAATCTGTTGATCCGGTATTTGGGATCGTCCATTGAAACCTCCCACTGTTTGCCAGGTTTTCAGCAACAGGACTCCATGGTCCGCTATTACCGTAAAAAGAAAACTCAATATTAACCAGTGAGTTATCGCCTTCCGGCACCTCAGAAGCCCATTCGATAAACTGAACTGAATTTTGAATATATACTTCATTCCCTTTGGGAAATAGTCCACGGATCCAGAGATCATCAGCATCTGAAGCTTCTTTGTAACATTTCAGGTGGTTTTGATAACTCGGCCATGAACCGCCTTCAGCAACCAGCACAATATCTGCGTATCCATTATGGTCTACATCACCACCCACACGGAAAGCCTGGCAGGATGAGATGTTTGTTGTCGTAAATTGGGTTTCTTCGGTCCAGTTGCCAGTACCATCACCAAGCCAGAGTTTAAAAATGCCATCACCGTAAGCAGCCAGATCCATATAACCATCGGAATTCATGTCATATAGTTGAGTCTCCTGAAAATCTCCGCCGGGTGGCAGGTTTCCTGACAAATCAGTCCAAATATCATTGTCCTGGTCCCATCCCCAAACTTCAATTGCATTTTGGATAAAAGCGATGTCTTTATCTCCATCGTTATCAATATCTCCCAATGAGGGTCCATAAAATCCAATGCTTCCCGGATTTGGCAGGTTACCATCCCCATTGATGAAATTTCCGGTTCCGTCACCAAAATATACTGCCCCATACTGATGAGCAACTATGAAGTCAGCATTTCCGTCATTGTTGATGTCGCCGAATACAAACCTGTCGGCGGCATTTCCATTTAGAAATCCAAAAGATTGGATCCAGGATCCGTCCATCTGGTTGGCATACACATGTACACCTGCACAACAACCGAATGAAACACTTCCGATATCCAGATCTCCGTCATTATCTATATCGGCAAAGTCAGTCCCGAACATTCCCCAGTCTTCTCCGTTGGTAGCCAGCCCGTCATCCCAGGCAGTCCAGTTTGTCCCACTGCCGTCACCAAGAGCTACTTCCAGTATCTGGTCACCCAGGTCAGAGGAAGAATAGTTGTGATGAATTCCATATCCAACGTCCCAGTGGCCGTCGTTATTGACGTCACCAACAGCTATACCACCATAGCCCAGGTCACCGGTCATCTGAACACTCCAGGCGCCGGTCCCATCATTGAACCATACCATGATACCATGCTGAGCGGTATTAATATATGGACAACCATGGTCTCCAACCGAGATGATGTCGATGAACCCATCTCCGTTCATGTCAGCAAATTCAAGTTCTGAGTCTCCCCCTTCCCAGTCGGGATAATCTAATCCCGATGAACTTTCGATGTACGTAAGGTCTTTAGACTGGGAAAAAGTTAAAAAGGGTAGACATAGCAGAAAAATAAACAGACATTTCATTGTGCCGGATTTTCTCAAAGTTAGTTAAACTTTACCAAATGACCAATCCATTATTCAAGCATTATGATACTTCCCGATTCAGAAAAATTGTCTGTAATTAACCTGTAGAAGTAAGATCCGGGAGGCACTTTTAGACCACTTTCGTTTCTGCCATCCCATGTAATCTCTGAATTGCCGGAAAGGCTCATAAGCTTTATGATTCTTCCATCAGGGTCGAAAATAATCAATTCACCCACATCATTTTCAGGGAGGTTGTATTCAAAATTCACAAATGTGTTTGAGGGATTGGGATAAACCTGTAATTCATTTTGGATATTTATATCTGCTGTATTAACTAAACCCTGTTGAACAGCAACGACAATTTCATAAACTTCATCCCCTGTCTCAATAATCAAAAAATTATAATCGAAATCAAGTATTTCTGTAATATCTGACCAGATAATTTGGATATAAATTTCCAGTGAGTCATTTGGTTCAATTGTATAGGGCAAAGGTATGTATGGAAAAACCTCCCATAACCAAGGCATGCCAAATTCATTATAATCATTGATCACAATTTCATTTGCTGAATTGTTATATGCAACAGTCAAACCCTCGTAAGGGTACCCATTACCTAGAAAGATGGTATCATTACTGAAGGTTAATCCTGCAGGAATTGTGACAGGACCCAGGGTGCCATCAATCTTAATATTCTGCCCATAGATGTCCCTACCTCCATTGCGGCTGTCTTCCCAGACAGCTATCCATTGGTCATTATACATGTGTCCGGCTACCGGATGTACTTTCTCTGATTGGACTGTACTCATGACAACAAAATCATTCTCCCAGACAAACTCGCCATCAGAATCAATTTGCATGGTATAAATCCCGGCATTTAATCCATCAAAATATTGTTCATAAAAGACCATCATGTTCATGTCCGACTGGCTGGCAGCAAAAGGATATACATTGGTGGATGAGATTTCAATAAAAGCTTTTCCATTGTCTGTCCACAAGCGATCACCCGATTCTGAGATCTTTTGCCCGTATATTCCCCTGTTGTTTTGGTCACCATCCATTTCGTTCCAGAAAACAAAAATTTCATCAGATCCCTCAGGCAAAGCAAGGTAAGGGTAAAAGTTATGCCTTCCGGCCATGGTGCTGGCTTCTGTGCCGTCGTCTCCAAGTAATACCTGACCATCTGAGCTTACTTGCTGAACAAACACACTGGATAAATTATTAAAGTCACGATCGTCATGCCAGGCAATAAAGAAACCGTCATTTCCATCATTAATAAAGGAAAACACCTGCGTCCATGCAGAAATACCACCGGCATTTGAAATGGTTGTTTCTGTATCCCAAACTGCATTACCATCAGAATCATACCGCTGTGCAAAAACATGCCTTGTGGGAGCCCAGATGGGGCCGGAGTCTTCAAAGTATTTAAGGATGACATCATCATCACTAACAGGCAACAGTTGTGGCCATGAAAAAGTATTGCTCCCGCTTAACGTCATCCCGTTTTCACCCCAGAGTTTTATTCCGGTTGGAGATATCTTTTGAAGAATAACCACATCATCAGCCTGCCAGGCAAAAACTGCATTGCCGGAATTGGTGACACAAACTTTCGGTGATGCATCAAAAGCAGGCCCGGTTGACATCTCTATTCCATCTGTTCCCCAGACAAATTCCTGATCCGGAGAAATACGGTAGGCAAACACATCGTTGTCTCCGTTCCGGATATCCTGAAACGCTAAAATAGCGTAATCTTCCTGATCGACTGTCATATCCCAATCCGTTAACCAGGTCATGGCTGGATTATCGCTTACCAACAATCCTTCATCGGCCCATAAATTATTGCCAAATACATCAAGTTTCTGAAGGCGAACGTTGTAGTTTCCACTTTCATTTGAAAACCATGAAATATAAGTAAATCCGTTCACCGATGTGGCAACCTTAGGGATGGCTTCTTCTCCGGAAGCCAGGGCTATGGGAGAATTTTGTGTTGGGTCGTCTGACCATTGAGCTAGAAGGATGGTTGGAGAAAAGCAAACAATAAAAAGAAGTGCAGTGATTTTATACATGGTATTGATTTTTTGTATGTATCAAAGGTAGTGAATTAAGCAGATGAACAAAGTAGATAATTTGACTGTTCTTTTAACATTCACAGGATTTTTTATAAGTATGTCCAACCAATACGAATTCTCATTTGTTGTAAATTCAATGTATGATGTTGGAATGAAATTCAATTGCAGCTTAAAGTTCATTATAAATAAATTCATATGACTATAGGAGTCCTAAAAGAGCAACTCCCTGAAAACCGGGTTGCCATACTTCCTGAAACAGTTTCCCTGTTAAAAGATTTAAAAGTTGACGTTTTTGTAGAAGAGGGGGCTGGTATTCATGCCAAAGCGCCTGATGCACTATATGCAGATGCTGGTGCAGAAATTCTTTCAAGATCTGAGCTTTTTAAAAAAGCTGACCTGATGATTAAGGTAAACGGGCCAACTGATGATGAAATAAAGTCCCTTGCAAAGGACAAGTTATTGGCTGGCACATTCAATCCACTTTCACATGGTGATATGGTAAGGTCCCTGCAAAAAGCAGGTATCACCTCATTCAGCCTGGATGCTGTACCAAGGATCACCAGGGCCCAGGCCATGGATGTTTTATCCTCAATGGCAACTGTTGCGGGATATCGTGCTGTTCTCGAAGCAGCTTTTCATTTACCTACTTTTTTCCCCATGTTCATGTCTGCCGCAGGAACCATCAAACCTGCCAAAGTACTTGTGTTGGGAGCAGGAGTAGCTGGTTTGCAAGCCATCGCAACGGCAAGAAAACTTGGTGCCGTTGTTGAAGCATTTGATGTTAGAAGTGCAGTGAAAGAAGAGGTGGAAAGCCTGGGTGCAAAGTTTGTAGAAGTAGAAGGTGCAGTAGATGATGCTTCAGCAGGAGGTTATGCTGTGGAACAAACCGAAGAATTTAAGCAACGGCAAAGCCAGATGATACAGGATCATGCTTCCAAAGCAGATGTTGTGATCTGTACAGCACAGATACCCGGAAGAAAAGCACCTCTGCTTATCAAAAAGGAAACGGTTGAAAACATGAAAGCCGGTTCTGTAATTGTTGACCTTGCTGCAGTCTCAGGAGGTAATTGTGAGCTTACACAAAACGATAAAATGGTGGAGGAGTCTGGTGTGAAGATCATTGGTAATTCAAATTATCCATCTGGGATGCCAGTTGATGCCAGCCGGATGTATGGGAAAAACCTGTTCAACTTTCTGAAATTACTCATCGACGATGAAGGGAATTTAAACCTTGATTTCGAAGACGAAATTATCAAAGGAGCATGCATCACTCATAATGGTGAAGTTGTGAATGAACGGGTTAAAGGTATGATGAAGCACTAATTTCAATTTTCTAATTCCTAAACAAATACAAATGAAAAAATTACAAAAGTTCAAAATATCTATTATCGAATGATTAGCTGTTTTGAAACATGGACTTGATTCAAATTCAGATCTTAGAATTTCATATTTGATTGTTAGTTAAAAAAGAAATTACAGAACCTTTAAATAAATAATAATGGAAGAAATAATTGTTTTTTTCTACTCATTCCGTGAACCGATCTTTATCATGGTACTTTCCATTTTTCTTGGCATAGAAGTTATTTCCAACGTACCATCGGTATTACATACTCCATTGATGTCAGGAGCAAATGCCATTAGTGGGGTGATCATTATCGGTGGGATCATCCTTGTTGGTCATGCGGATGTAACAACTATTTCCCTGGAGTTGATCCTTGGTATCCTGGCAATACTGTTTGGGACACTTAATGTTGTGGGTGGATTTGCTGTTACAGACCGGATGCTGGAGATGTTTAAGAAGAAGAAATAAGTAGTTCAAAGTTCGAAATTGCTTACCCGGATCTTTTGGTTTACGGTTTCGGGTTTTGAAATCAATAACAAATCATTATGAATGAAATATTACAAACATTTAACGGAACTGAATTTACTGTTGGGAGCGCAATCCTGGAATTCAGCTACTTACTGGCAGCTATCCTTTTCGTCTGGGGTTTAAAACTGTTGAGTCATCCGGAGACCGCCAAACGAGGGAATTTCTGGGCTGCAGCCGGAATGATCCTGGCGATGATCACAACCTTGTTTTTACATGAAGATGGATCGGGGCAGCGAATCCAGGTGATGAATGTAGTGGTTATTGTTTTAACTATAGGGGTAGGTGCTGCTGTAGGTATGTTTATCTCCAAAAAAGTAAAAATGACAGCCATGCCAGAGCTGGTATCATTTTTTAATGCTTCGGGAGGTGCTGCCTCTGCACTTGTTGGTCTGCTTGAATTTGGAAATCCGGCCAACGAATCTTTACTTGTGACCATTCTGGGTTTAATTATCGGTACCATAGCTTTTAGCGGGAGTATGATCGCTTACGGAAAACTGAATGGCAGCATTGGTAACATCAGTGCCGGATTTATGAAGTATGTCAACTTTGTTCTTTTAGCAGGACTTATCGGACTTTCCATTTATCTCTTGATACAGCCGGAGCCTCAGGCTATGCAATACATGATCTACATCCTGCTTGCTTTTGCACTTGTTTACGGAGTTATGTTTGTAATGCCTATTGGTGGTGCAGATATGCCGGTGGTTATTTCTTTGCTGAATTCATTGACCGGAATTGCTGCAGCCATGGCAGGTTTTATTTACCACAACCTTGCCATGATCCTCGGAGGTATCTTTGTTGGTGCTGCCGGATCAATACTTACTTTGCTAATGTGTAAGGCGATGAATCGCTCCTTGATCAATGTGATCATTGGTGGATTTGGTGGAGGAAGTAGTGCTAGCGGAGAAGAAGGCGGAACAGTCAAAGAAATTACCCTTAGTGATGCTTCTGTCCTGCTCGCTTATTCTCAAAAGGTAATTGTTGTGCCTGGATATGGATTAGCTGTAGCACAGGCGCAGCATGTTGCCCATGAGCTGGAAAAGATCCTTGAAGGTAAAAGTGTCCAGGTGAAATATGGAATTCATCCTGTAGCCGGCCGTATGCCGGGTCATATGAATGTCCTCCTGGCAGAAGCTGATGTTTCTTACGACAAACTCGTGGAAATGGATGAGATCAACAAAGAAATGAATTCGACTGATGTAGTTATTGTAGTTGGAGCCAATGATGTTGTAAATCCGGCAGCAAATGATTCACCGGGCAGCCCGATATATGGAATGCCCATCATCAATGCTGTGGAGGCCAAAAATGTGATTGTAATGAAAAGAGGAATGGGGAAAGGCTATGCCGGAATCGAAAATCCTCTCTTTTTTAAGGACAATACCTGCATGCTGTTTGGAAATGCTAAAGATTCCATCCAGAAACTGGTGAATGAAATAAACACCTTGTAATAAGGAATTTGCAAGAGGTTAGTTTGCTGATTAGTGTCAGGTAAAATGGTCTGATAAAATCTTAATATGTATGAAAAAACTAACTGTCTTCTCAATTGTGCTTATTGGTTTTTTGTTTACCCCATATATTGGTAATTCTCAAATGTACCTTTCCAAATTATGGTCCACAAAAAGCACAGGTAATCCTGAAAACTTTAAAACTACTGAAGTATTTCTGTCATTTTCAGAACCATCCGGAGGATGGATCGTCGATGCCAAATGCTTTGTGGAATTGTATCATAAAGATCCGGCATCAGTTGTGATTTTTAACATGCAGGTTGAGAAATATACCACAGGAAAGGACTTTACGGCAATTAAACTTTATGAAGATGATCCCTTCTGGGGTAAAAGGTACATCACTATCTTCAGGGAAAAAAACCCAAAGGTTAAAAGTGGCGTTACCTATGATGCTGAGATCTGGATTGATATGTATGGGTCTGACACTTATTATGCCACCAAAACAAATAGCTATCCTTCCTGGTTAGGACAGGCTGCTGAAGAATCGTCAAAGAAACTTGAAAAAATACATAAAGAGTTCTATCCCGAAAGTGAAAATAAAGAGGACAACAAGAGCACGAATTCAGAAAAAATCACCCCTCCTGTTAAACCAAAACCTCCACAAAATGGATTTGGAAAATTTACATATGACAATGGGGATGTTTATGAAGGAAACTGGATAAACGGCAAACGGCACGGCAAAGGAAAGTATGATTATGCCGATGGTATCTCATGGTATGATGGTGAATGGGTAGATGACAAAAAAGAAGGATACGGAACCGAGCATTATCCTGACAATGATGAGTATAAAGGCTATTTCAAAAATGGAAAAAGGAATGGGAAAGGAATATACAAATATGTAAATGGGGACATTTATGACGGGAATTTTACTAACAGCATAAGGACCGGAAAAGGTAAGTACACATGGAAAAAATCCGGAAATGTATACGATGGGGACTGGCTTAACGATGTCATTAACGGCAAAGGAATCAAAACGTTTTCCAACGGAGATGTCTATGATGGCAATTGGGTAAAGGGTAAGAAAAGTGGATATGGTACCGAAAAGTTAAAGAACGGTATTGAATACATAGGCAACTTTGAAAATGACCTCAGAAATGGTCATGGCGAAATCACCCATGGTAACGGTGATGTTTATAATGGGAACTTTGTGAATGATATCCGTAGTGGGAAAGGAAAGTACACCTGGAGTTCCAGCGGGAATGTATATGATGGAAACTGGGAAAAAGGCAACCGAGAGGGTTTCGGGATATTCTATTACAAAAATGGAAATAAATATGCCGGCAGTTGGAAGGAAAACATAAAGAGTGGACAGGGTAATTATACCTACCTCAGTGGTGATGTTTACGAAGGTAAATGGCAGAACGATAAGCGGGAAGGTGAATTCAAAGCAACCCTAGCGAACGGAAGGATTGTTAACTATACTTATAAAGACGGTGAAATTGTTGGTGAAGTAATAGTAAAAACAGCTGATAATTTTGAGGGAATTGGTATTGCATTTAGTTTTAACAGCGAATCGCAAAAATACCTGATCACCCTTGTTGGAGATAATACCCCGGCGAAACAGGCTGGCCTGATGGCCAATGACGTAATGTTATCAGCTGACGGACAAACACTCTCTGACAAATCGATGAATGAAGTTGTAGCCCTTATCAAAGGTCCTTCCGGATCTTCAGTAATTCTTCAAATTGAACGAAATGGTCAAACAAAAACAATTGAAGTAAAACGAGGAAAAATCACAGCAGAAGATTTATACAAGCAGGAGTAAATGCTCAAATCATCAGTGATTTTTAATTCGTTGCCCCTTTTCTAAACATTTATCCTATAATGTTGTTGATACTAATCAGCATACTAGTAATACTATTATAATTTATAAATTAAAAAAAAATTGACAAGCATGAAACGATTATCCTTTCTAATTTTATTTTTCTCTTTATTTTATTTTTCCTTCGGGCAAATGAACATGAGCCAGCTAGGCCATCTTCCTTATTCAGATGCACTCAGTGATATCTGGGGGTATGTGGATGAAGAAGGAAACGAATATGCCCTTGTAGGAACGTACAGCGGACTTTCCATAGTGGATGTTACTGATCCTGCCAGCCCAACAGAAGTATTTTTCGGAGCCGGACCAGGTTCTATCTGGAGAGACATCAAGACATGGGGTGACTATGCTTATGTTTCAAATGAATCCGACGATGGTGTTTATATCGTTGATTTAAGCCCTTTACCCGGAGCAATAACCTCAACAACTAATTTTATGGGTGAAACCTACCCGTTCTCATCTATTCATAACCTTTACATCGATGAAACAGGAAAACTTTACATCTTTGGTGCCAACAACGGATCGGGAGGTGCAATCATTTGTGACCTCACGGCTGACCCAATGAACCCTGTTGAACTTGGAAGATTTGATGATTTTTATTTACACGACGGAATGGCTAGAGGTGATACACTTTGGGGTGGAGGAATCTACGTTGGATTGGTTGCTGCAATTGATGTTTCTGATCCTGCTAACCCGGAAGTTATGGGTACTGCAAGTACACCCAGCCAGTTTTGTCATAATGCATGGATCTCAGATGACGGCACACATGTATTTACTACCGATGAAGTCAGCGGTGGATTTATCGGAGCATTTAATGTAACCGACCTCGACAATATTTATGAAACAGACAGGATACAGTCCAGTCCAGGAAGCGGAGTAATACCTCATAATGCACATGTTCTTAACGACTTCATTGTAACATCCTATTATTCAGATGGTGTAACTGTGCACGATGCGTCAAGACCAACGAATCTTATTGAAGTAGCCTATTTCGATACATCTCCGAACTATTCAGGAAGTGGATACAACGGTTCATGGGGAGCCTTCCCGTTTTTACCTTCCGGTAATATTCTGGCTTCAGATATTGAAGAAGGCCTGGTAATACTGGATGTTGATTATGTTCGTGCTTCTTTTCTTGAAGGAGCTGTTACGGATAGCATAACAGGAGATCCTTTATTCAATGTTAATGTTGAGATACTTTCAACCAGTTATACATCTCAAACAGCTTTCGATGGATCCTATGAGTTTGGATTTACCATCTCAGGAACATATGATGTGCAGTTTACAAAAGATGGCTATGAAACAAAAGTTATTTCAGGTGTGGAAATAACCAATGGAGAAGTAAATGAATTAAATGTTACCCTCTTTGAAGAAGGGACCATTGGAATTTCAACTGTTAACCTTCTTGAAAGGTTTGATCTGTACCCTAATCCTTTTACCTCAGAAATTGTGATGGATTATCTTACAATTGATGAAGTAAATGAACAGCTCTCTGTTCAGGTGTTCAATGCAATTGGAAATGTTGTGGAGATGATGAATATTAATACCCTTGAGGGCAAGGTGAGTTTTGGTAAGGAACTTCCTGCCGGGATTTATTTTGTTAAGGTGACCAACGGATCACAAAGCAGTGAAACGAAAAGGATTGTTAAATTGTAAAATATATTATTCATAACATAGGTTTTGAGCCCCAGTGATGGGGCTTTTTTTTTGATGATGTTTTTTTATTGATATCCTCGGTTTGAATTTTATCTTATGTCGTCCCTCTGGGACTCGAATTGATTATCTGCATTACAATCCCCCAATTGATATTGGGGGCTGTAATATTTCGTCGCTCTGCGACTAAATCTAAATTGGATTATTTTTAACCCGGCACATTATGACGGGCAACAAATATTTAGCCCTTAATGGGCATTTATGTCAACATCAATTTAAACATATTACTTTCATTATTAAAGAAGATAAATCTATCGGCAATATGTTTACTTAGTAAGTCCTGGAGGGACGGTATATTACAGCCCATGACATTAGTCATGGGTTAACATATCCATGAGTGTTAATACAAGTCCCAGAGGGACGACACATTATTGCTGGATGAATTTTTTAGTATCCGAATGTTTGCCCACCCGAGTGTTTACAAAATAGACACCAGGCTCTAATGAAGATGTGTTTATATGGAAGGTTCCTTTAGAATTTGAATAGATAGTATTTTTCACAACCTGGCCAAAAACATTCAATACCTGCAATTGTATTTCCTGATCCGGGAATTGTTCCTGGATTTTAACATGTAAAGAACCGTTTGAAGGATTTGGATAAAGTTCAACTGATAGCGGTTGTATTGATGAAGGATTTATTCCCAGCACTTCCGGGGTACCATATTTTAATAAACCGATCCCTCCCGAAAACTCACCAAAAACAAATTCTGTTTTTCCATCGAGGTTTATATCATAACCTGATGCATTTATATTTACACCTTGAAGGTATAAAGAATCCACCGGACTGAATGTTCCATCCAGATTGTTTTCAATTTCATTGAACATGTATAATTTACCTTGTTCCGATCCGACATACAAAAGGTAATTTCCCACACTGTCCTCAACCATACAGGGGGCAGAGTATCCTGTGCAACATTCAGGCATTACATCGATATTTCCAAATAGATCATTGGTTGGTTCAGCATCAAAATCAGCATTTTCAGGAATACCAATGTTTTGAAAATATTTAATGGTGCCGCTTCTTTCCCCCACAAGAATATCGGGAAGGCCATCCCTGTTTACATCAATGATCTGTGGTTTTGCTGAGAGGCCGATCTGAATGCCTTTATAATTGGGCTGGCTAAGTGTAAAATCGGCGGGCTGGCCAACATCTGCATCGTTCCTGAACAAATGGAGATTCCCTTCTTCATCGCCTGTGAGCATGTCCAGGTCTCCGTCATTGTCCATATCTCCAAAAGTAGGGTAGATGCCTTCGAATCCTAACTCACCCAGTCCTGCATAATCACCGGTAATTAATTCAAATGAGGGGGATTCCAGAGAACCAGTATTTCTGAGCAACATTAATCGGCTTGAATAATTTCCGGTGCTGACGTAATAGCCAAATCCTCCGACTAAAATGTCCATCAGACCATCACTGTTTTCGTCAAAAAATACAGGGAATGAACGCTCACCAACATCAATCATCTCTTCCTGCAGAAAATCATTTTGTTGGTAATCAAATTCGGGAACATCCTGTGTTCCTTCATTTTTATAAAACCAGATGTTGTTATGGTTTTCTGAAGTATTGGGATTGTTGGGTGCTACCAGCAGGTCTTTTAGCCCGTCGTTGTCTGCGTCCAGATGATAACCTGCCGGAAATACCGTTAGGTTTACTGGCGTTGAGTTTGAGGGAAATGTAGTATCAAAGGCAGTTATGCCTGAACTTGTAACGGTTCCTCCATTTGTGAGCATTACCATGTTGTTGAAGGTCAGGTCACCTAAAACGATGTCTTTTACTCCATTTCCGTTCATATCCAGGGCAAGGATAGTGGATCCGGCATGAAGATTAACCTTTTCAGGATCGATCACGTTTTCATCACAGGTGTCGTTTAGCGTAACGGTGTTGTTGTTCCCGTCTTCAGAAAAATACCCCCAGCAGGCGTTTTTTAATTCAAAGTCTAGCTGGTTACAATTCCCATAATTTTCCATGGAAAAATTTTTGTGGTATTCAACAGTGCTTCCCAGGATATTAAAGGAAAGGATATCCAGGTCACCGTCATTATCAATATCGACTATGGCAGGTACATCAGGAGGACTGACATACAGCGGGGTTTGACCATACAGACCAATGGTTTGCAACAGCGATGTAACTTTTGTAAAATGGATTCCGGAAACGGGATCACTATCATTTCTATACACAGCAACACCAGCAGGTACGGAGGTGAATATATCTTCCTTGCCGTCACAATTGTAATCGCGTAACAACATCCAGTTTCTTAACTGAGGAAACCGAACCTGGTATTCGGGAGCATAGATGTAGTCAACCTGTCCGGGAGTGCCGTTATTCAGGAATGTTCTTACTGCTCCGTAAAAGTTACGTTCAAAAACAACCAGATCCTTTACTCCATCATTGTTTAGATCCATTTCCGAAAACTGCGGGCAGTTCAATCCCCCTGCCCATGCATTTGTTAATGTTTGTTCTTCAACAACAGAAACAGAGTCGTAGTGGACCAGTTGAAGTTGACCTATTCCTTGTAAAGAAATAATCAACAGTACAAGGGTGGAAAGGGGAAATAATATCGTCTTTTTATTCATTTTCAAATGGATCTGAAAACTCAGGATTAGTTGTGAACGTTGAATCGGTAAGTGTTAACAGAAAGGCCACCAGGTTTACTTTTTCTTCATTGGTCAACTGGATTCCTCCCTGTTCAACCTTCTTCATTAGTGGATCGATGGTTGGGGACCACTGAACACCTGTACTGTAAAATTCGAGCACCTCACCTAAGTTCTTGAACCGGCCATCATGCATGTAGGGTTCTGTAAAAACCAGGTTTCGAAGGCTTGGTGTTTTGAATTTTCCGATATCATTTTCATCACCGGTAACGTCATACAATCCCATATCAGTAAATTCAGTGTCCAGACCATTATTACGGTAATCGTTATCCGTAAATAGGATGGTTGAGTGACAGTGAAAGCAGTCTCCCTTTTCCGTAAAGAAAATTTCAAATCCCTTGATTTCAGCCTGGTTAAGCTGTACTTCCCCCCTCAGGTACCTGTCCCATTTGGAATTTCCTGAGATTAATGTTCTTTCAAATTGTGCAATGGCTTTGGTGACCAGCGTTGAATCAATATCTCTTGTACCGAAAGCATCAAAAAACAAGTTGGGATAAACCGGATCAGCATTAAGTTTTTCCATGGCTTCCGTCCAGGTCTGATTCATTTCAATAGGATTGGGTACCGGACCCAGAGCCTGGTCTTCCACACCATTTGCCCGTCCATCCCAAAACAAGGTTGGCATCCAACCAATATTCATAACTGCCATTGAATTTCTGTTTCCTTCAATGCTGTCGATCCCCATGCTGAATTTTTTACCGCTGTCGGTGAAATTAAAGGACTGTGCATGACAATCGGCACAGGATTGTGTATCGTCACCCGATAATATGGGATCATAGAACAACCTTCTTCCTAACTCAACACCTTCTACAGTCATCGGATTATCTTCCGGAATTACCATATCAGGAAATCCTTGCGGTATAATCAGTTCATAGGGTGTAGGGTTATAAATATCAGTTGGATACGGAGGTGTATCTGTTTTTTTGTCACAGGATGCAAATGCAAATCCAATGATCATAATAATACTTATTAGGGATGCCCGCCTGGTTTTGCTATTTATGTAAGCGTTCCTTTTTCTGAACATATAGGTCCTGTAATGAGTTTAGAATGGACTAGACAATGCCGGATTATTAAGGTATGAAGTGTCTGAGAGTGTTTTTAAGAAAGCGATCAGATTGATTTTATCCTGCTCATTCAGTTGAACTCCTCCCTGATCCACTTTTTTCATTAAAGGATCAATTGTTTCTGACCATTTAATTCCAGTGCTGTAAAAGTCAACGACTTCCTCAAGTGTTTCAAACCTGCCATCATGCATATACGGCGCAGTAAATTCGATGTTCCTTAAGGTAGGAGATTTGAATTTTCCAAAGTCGTTCGGATCTCCTGTAATTCCAGCTCGCCCCTCTGACGGTTCACTATCAAGACCGTTATTGTAAAATGAATTTGTAGTAAATAGAATGGAACCATGGCAATGAAAGCAATCACCCTTTTCGGTGAAAAAAACTTCAAAACCCTGGGCTTCGGATTGTGTAAGTGAAACTTCCCCCCTCAAATACCTGTCCCATTTAGAATTGCTTGATATCTTGATCCTTTCAAACTGGGCAAGGGCATAGGCAACCTCTTTGGAAGTAATATCGCGTGTTCCAAAAGCTTCAAAAAATAAATCAGGGTATTCGCTATGGGAATTTAGTTTGGTCAGGTCGGTAAAGAAAAAGTCCTCCACCTCAAACAACATTATATCTTCGAGGGAACCCTCTATTAGTCCATTCCATAAAAAAGCATTGCTCCAGGCAAGGTTAAGCTGTGGCATACAATTCTCATCTGATAATGAAAAAGCACTTTGCTGAATATGGCAGCTTGCGCAAGCCCTGGCTTCATTAAGATCAAGAATTGAATCATAATATAATCTTCTGCCCAGTTCGATTCCTTCTACCGTTAATGCATTATCTTCATGAATAAACATATCTGGAAATCCTTGTGGAATATCCATTTCATATGGAGTAGGGTCATAAACTTCACTGATAGGTTGAGCATCGTCCGTTTCATTATTGCATGAAATCAGGACAATCAAAAGGAATAAAAATATTCCGCTGCTAATTGATGTTTTGATAATGTCATTCATTATTCTACGGATAAAATTGAAAATACATCTGAACCGTTTTCATGCAGTTTTTGCTGCATATCCTCATTGCCCATAATACCTGTTACGGCATTAAGATCCAAGGTGTTGGGATTATCCCACCAACTGTTAATGTCCATTTTTATGGTAATGATTGTTTCGCCTTCCTCTGTCACTTCAAAGGCATCTACTGGTATTGTTACTTCAAAATAATAGTGGTTCCCCATGGATGGCCCTGAATGTGCCTGGTAGTTACCAGGGTTTCCGGCTGTATTGTACTTCCCTTCCAGTTTCATGTAATGGTAGCCACCTCCCATTGGAATCGGCCATTCCATGTGACTTTCGGGTGGATTGGTAAACCTCCCGTTTGTGTTTTTTAAACTGTCCAGTCCAAAGATAAATGAGACTTCGGTATACGTTCCTGCAGCAATATTTTCTGCAGGATTAAACAGGGTAGTACTTACATCTGACGCATCAATGTAATGCTCTTCATCGATGAGAACCGGTCCGCCTTTGGATCCCTGAAGTGTAATGTTGGAGATGAAATACTTCAGTGTTTCGATACTGTATGTGTTCCCAAAAGCATTGGTATATTTGATGTTATTGAATTCTATTTCTTCAGAACCCACAGAATGGCTGAATTTAAATTTTACATTGGTATTGTTTTCCTGGGGAGTACCCTCCACGTCATCTTTGGCACAACTTGATAGGATCAGAATAAAAGCAAGGGAAAAGATGAATAACCTGTTGTTTTTAGTGTTCATAGAGTGATGATAAATCATTGTTACTTATTTAATATTACAAATTACGGCAGAAATTGTTTATTTACCTAATCATAGAATAACGTATAATTTGGCACAAAATTGGCAATTAACACTTTCGCTCACATGAGCAACGGTGCTTTGAGTTTACGGTATAATTTAAAATCAGAAAGATATCATGTATATCAGAACATTAGTTATGCCGGTTCTCCTCTTCGCATTTTCTATGTCGCCTTTGTCCGACTCCAGCGATGAACAAGCCTACTTTTATTACTACAAAGGTAAATGTGCAAGACAGGAAGGCAAACAAAATAAAGCCATCAGCAATTATCAGAAAGCCATAAAACTAAAGCCGGCCGAAAATCAATTTGTTCTCGCTCTAATCCAAATGTATTTTGAAACCGAGGAGTTTGATAAAGCACTAAAGGCAATCAATAAATACAAGAATTCCTTTTCAGAAGATCATGACAATTTCATATTGAACTTTATCCAGGGGCTGGCATTTTCCTGCAATGGTGACCACAGGTTTGCCTACCAAAAATTCAAAAGAGCGGAAAAGCTAAGCAAAAATCTTACGGATTTAGACAGTACATTACTCAGCCATTTGTACAACAACATTGCCTGCCAGAAAATATTATTTCAGCCCATCGAATGGTCTCCTCATTTGGAGGATGAACCTCACCTATCCATCAGCGATTATGTATTTCCTGAAGCATGGGCTTACTATTCGCAAGCATTGATCTACAATCCTGAAAATGAAGTGGCCAAAATGAACAGGGAATTCATTAACGATTTTTGCGAATGTGATAAAATGGATCAGGAAGTTATAGCTGATTATACCCTGCATGTGAAACCAGGCAAGCCAAATGGAATTTTAACTGAACCAATAATTGGGAACAGACCGGCCGTATTCGGTTTGAAATACCTCCCGGATAAAATTTCACAGGTACTAAAAATTCTCAATGAATATGATGACATGGTTTTTCTGCTTGATATTTCAGGTTCAATGGAAGAAGAAATGTCCATCAACAATCTTCAGACAACACGATTTGATGTGGTGAAGGATATTTCGAAGTACCTTGTTTCGAGCTTATGGTCTGAAATTCCTATCGGGTTGATCACTGTGGGGGCAGATTGCGAATCAGTCCCGGAATTGAACCTGAAAGCAGAACATTATAGCAGGCAAAGGTTAATTTATGAGATTGATAAATTGCAAACAAATGGTTCCACTCCCTTAAACGATCGCTTGAATTATTGTAGGAACCTGTTTTCGGATTCAACCAACAAAAAAGCACTGGTGTTGTTTACCGATGGATTGAACACGTGCGGGGAGGGAAATACCTGTGAGATTGCCGAAGAGTTGTACAATCAGGGAATCAATGTATACATCCTGAGTTTTTTGCTGGAATTTGAAAGCACCATGGAATACTCTGTTTATGATTGTATAGCCAACATCTCCGAAGGACAACTCTTTGAAGTTGAAGCCACGCATGGAATCGCCAATAAAACCATTCCATTCGATCCTCCCTTTTACTCCCTTGTCCTGCCTGAACAACAATTTGATACTTCTTATTGCCTGAATCATGCAAGGATTAAATGTTCATTGCCCTGTAACCCTGTTATTCAGAGAACAGAATAGTTTGTTAAAGAGGCTGTCTCATAAGTCATACTTAATGGTCACATTGAGTGTAGTCGAAATGTGCTTGGGAATGGCTATGAGCATGTTTCGACTTCGCTGCTAATGATAACAGATGCTAAGCGATGGGCTTAGTGAAGCTTCGTGAATTCGTGTCTTGGTGGTAAATTTTGTTTTTTTCTTGCCACAAAGGCTCTATGGCACTAAGAAATCACAAAGAGTTTTGTCACTTTATTTTAAATGCCCCTTTGCAGGAGTCGACATCTCAACATGACAGTCACTTAACCTCTTAGCGCTTTTAAAGCGCTAAGCAGATTTGAAGAATATACCTATATTTGAAGAAACAATAAGGACTTTCTCATGAAACAATTTTACCTAAGTCTCACAGGAATGCTCTTATGGGTTATTGCCTTCTCTCAGCAATTTACCAACATCAATGCAAATCTAGCTGACCTGACTTTCAGCGCAGCTGCCTGGGGAGATTATGATAACGACAATGACCTGGATCTGATTATCCTTGGAATGAATGCTGGTTCAACCTATGAAACGAAACTTTACAGAAATGATGGAGGGGATGTATTTACGGAAGTAGCTGATTTAGCTTTTCCGGCACTTGCTGTAGGTGATGTGGCGTTTGGAGACTATGACAATGATAATGATCTTGACATAGTAATAATGGGTGCATCAGGATCAGGATCGTCTTTTACCAGGATTTATGAGAACAAAGGCCTGGATGAATTTTCTGAAGCTCCGGTAACTTTAGAACAGTTGTACGATGGTGCTGTAAGTTGGTGTGATTACAACAATGACGGTTTCCTTGATTTGATGTACAGTGGATTTGATGATGCATTGGGTGTTTATTCTACATACACTTACAAAAACAACAAGGATGGTACATTTACTGAGGAAGCATCTATTGTATTGCCAGGTGTTATTAAAGGTGTAATTAAATGGGCTGATTATGACAAGGATGGCGATTATGATTTTTTATTCACCGGACTTGATTTTAATTCTTCTCTAATTTCAAGGATCTATAAAAATAATGGAAATGAAAATTTCACTCAAACAGAAATACAGATGATCGGAGTATGGTTGGGTGATGCTGCCTGGGGCGATTTTGACATGGATGGGGATTTGGATTTACTACTTACCGGATTTAATTTTAATGGCAGGATCTCAAAAATTTATGTCAATGAAGGAAATGATACTTTCAATGAACTTGCAGGTACGCCTTTCCCACCATTATCACATAGTTCAGCGGAATGGGGCGACTATGATAATGATGGGGATTTAGATATATTGTTCTGTGGTGTGGATGAAGTGGGAACATGGCTTTATTATACAATGATCTATATCAACAACGGGGACAATACCTTTACAGAAAGTGGCATATCTCTTCCAACTGTATATTGGGGAGAATCCCTCTGGGGAGATTATGATGCGGATGGCGACCTGGACATTGTTTTCTCAGGATATGAGCCAAACGGACAGATACTTTCAGCCATTTACAGAAACGACATCTCTACTCCCAATACATTACCGGATCCACCTTCCGACCTGGTTTCAGTTGTTAACGAAGAAGAAAATGAAGTAATACTTTCCTGGTCACCAGCAACTGATAACGAAACACCCTCACAATCTTTATCATACAATTGCTACATCTACCGTTATGACGGGGATACAGTATGGAGTCCGATGTCCGTTTTGTCAAGCGGAAAACGACTACTTACTGAGATGGGAAATACCAACCTGAACACTTGCTGGACAATTTCCGGTTTGGAAGTCGGCCAGTATTTTTGGAGTGTACAATCACTTGACAATAGTTATGACGGTTCTGGCTTTTCTCCTGAAGAGAGTTTTATTATTGGAACAGTAGTCGTCGATCTTATGGAAGAAAACCTATTTGACATTTATCCAAATCCAACCACGGATAGGATACTCATTAAGGGAAGCAGTGGGTATGACCTGATTCTGATGAATGGTTCAGGACAGTTAATCTTTAACACCAGCATTTCAAAAAATGAGCATACTCTTGATGTTTCACGTTTTGATCCCGGGATATATTATCTGCAGTTTACCAATGGAAGTGAGATGTGCCTTGAGAAAATCATTATCCAAACCTCTCCTTAACTACCTGACATTTAATAAGTACTAGTAGCTTTCCTTATGGTTAAAACTTGCTTGAGGCTCCTCCAATCCTTATATTTGTGCAAAACAAGACCACATGAAAAAAATTACCCTGTTGGCCATCCTGGCCTTTCTGATCCTCTCTACCTGTAAAAAAGATGATGAAAATAACCAAACTCCGGAACCAGATCCTGCTGTTTATCTTGCTGAAATTACCATTGATGCAACAGGTGGTACCTTAACATCGGATGAATTTGAAATGATCATTCCGGCAGGTGCCTTTACCGAATCCAGTGACCTTAAACTATCAAAAAATGAAAACGATAAACCTTTTGATGAAGAACAGGTTTCATCGCTCTATGTGCTTGAAGGACTTCCGGAGGTAATCCAGGAACCGTTAACGGTCTCTATTAAAACCGGATCAAAAGCCAAGGAGGATTATTTTATTGCCGTTGGTGAAGACAACTTCATCAGCAGCCTTGATACGGTAGAAACGAGTTATTACCTGTTACCGGCAGACGTTGATTCGGAGTGGTTAAACTGTGAAATACCGGCAATGGATTCAGAAGGAGAAAAAAGCGTTGCAGAGGGAAATTCATTTAAGCTGACTTTTACTGCTCTGGGCAATTATCAGTACTTCGGAGAAGGTACACATTTCTTGATCTATACCCCACCATCGCTCTTTCAGGAGGCTGAGGCTCTGCATACTAACCTGGAAGGAACCTACGAATTTTTCCAAACTGTTTTCCTTACTTTTAGCTATGAGAACAGAACAAAATGGCCTGTAACTGTTACAATAAAACAATTAAAAAGTAATGTATACGGTGTATATGCTAACTCAAAATGGGGGGATAACTATGGTTATATGGAGTTTAACAGGGCACATATGAATGATGCAGAGCAAATGGAAATAACAGCAGGGCATGAATTTTTTCACCTTGTACAATCCCTGTATGATCCAAGGGGTGCATATACCCAGGCAGTGACCCGGCCCGAATGGCATTGGTTAAACGAGGCATGTGCTGTATGGTCAGAATTTATATTTACAGATGATGAGGATTATACTTCTCAAGTGAGGCATGGAAACCAAATGGCACCATTTGAAGGAGCTATCCAGGGTGCACAAAGTGAAACAGGGCATCACGGCTATGGTATGTCGGCTGCCATTGAATATATTATTCAGGAATTTTATGGTTTGGTGTTCCCCTTAAATCTTACATATGAAAAAATTGCTGACGGAGGCAATTCAGTAGATGCTCTGGGGACTTTGAATAATGGTCAGAATCCTCCGGCTACTGTTTGGAACATTTATTCGCATTTCCTTGAGGAATATGTAATGGGAGAATTATACAATGATGTAAATCCTTCGTTTTGGGTAGGTAATGTTGAAGGCACTTTTAAAATCGAAGACAATGGAGATACTGTTAAATCATTTACAAACCAATATCCACAACTATCAGGTAAATTATTTAACATTGAATTGAACTATCCAGATCTCGATAATCAGGCTTACCTCGAATGCGAAATTCCTGGTGATGAGGAAAGCTTTTTGACGGTATTTAGGTACCAGGGATCTCAAATAGAAAAAGCTGTTTTTATTGGAAGTTATGCTAAGCTCGACATACTTAATTTAAAGTGGCTAATGGATGAAGGGTGGAATTTACTTGCTTTGGTAACCAACAATGAAATGGAAGCACCTTATCTGAGCAGCCGTAATCTTGAATTAACTTTAAAGGTTAAAAAGCCTGACATAAGCTTGCCTCCAATTGTAAGTTTTCATTTCGGGTATGATGGCTATTTTAAATGGATTAGCGGGGATACTGTTACCTATTACGAACCAGGTGGATGGAACAGGTATGTAATGATCCGGAACGGTGTTTATAACGGAGAACAGTATGTGGCAACCTGGGATACTGTGGATATAGATAACTATCATCATCGTGGATCCTTAACTGCAGATATTGATTTTGAGAATCAAGAAATAACCTCTCTGCATATCAGAGATATGATGAATTCAGGTTTCATTAAGGACACAATAGCTTTTACTATTATCAACATACCATCTGTGTCATGGGATGAAAACTATAAATTTTTTGAGATTGATGGTTCTGGAATATATTACCAAATCCCTTACCTTTATTTTAAGCGTGAGGCTTATGGAAATACCCAGAATTTAACTGGTTACAATTGTAATGTGTCCTGCCATTTTGATCTGGAGATGAAAACGTATTAGAGCATTAGTTTAGCTATGGATTGATGTAATCTACACCATCTACCAACATAGCTGTTCGGGATTTGTAATCCCGAACAAGTTAAACCTGGATTTGAAATCCAAAAGAATTAACTTTTTACTTATATTTGTTCCTCCCGATTAATACTAAAACTTTAAAGATGAAAAGTCCAACTATACACAGAAGGATTAAACTTATCCTCCTTTTTGTTTTTTTATTGAATAATACGTTTAGCCAGATAAATGTTTCTTTTGGTCCAGAAGTTACACCTGAGGAGATGGTTGAATGTATAATCGGTGAAGGTATTGTTTATGAAAATGTTACATATCAGGGCTTTGAATATGCCTGTGGGATATTTTCCAATGGAGATTCTTTAGGATTTGACAATGGAGTAATTCTTACGACAGGGCATGCCAACGTTATCCCGGGTCCCAATAATTCTTTCAATTCTGGACTTAACAATGGCATGGGAGGGAACTTATGGCTGAACAATATTTCTTTAAGTGGAACAACATATGATGCTTCAGTTCTGGAGTTCGATTTTTATCCTGAAAGTGATACTTTAAAGATCAAATATGTTTTTGGATCGGAAGAATATAATGAGTGGGTGAATAGTTCATTTAATGATGTTTTTGGGATCTCGATTTCAGGGCCCAATCCAATGGGAGGAGATTATTATAATGAATTGTTGACGGTTCTTTCTGATAGTTCAATTACCCAGGTATCCATAAATAATGTTAATAACGGTTATGCTCCATATTGGTTAATTCCTACCGGTCCCTGTGAAAATTGTGAATATTACAGGGATAACACCAATGGAATTTATTTGCAATACGATGGATTAACGGAAGTTCTAACAGCTATTATAAGTGTGGTCCCTTGCGAGCAATACCACATACGTTTTGGTGTGGCAGATGAAAATGACCATGAATATGATTCGGGTCTGTTCATTGAAGAAAATAGTATTGCCTGTCCTGTCGTAGAAGTTGAGACAATTCTCGACCCACCTGGTTTAGTCCCAAATATGGTTGAGGGAAATGTAAATGCAGAATTAACTTTCAAATTGCCGAATTCCGGGTATTCTCCAATCACTGTTAACCTTGACCTCAGTGAAAGCACCGCTAATCCAGCAGGTTATCCGGTTGGAGATTTTGAAGAGGAAGTACCGGATGAAATTTATTTCCCTGAGGGACAGAATATGGTTTCCATTGATGTCGACCCAGTACATGATTGGATTATTGAAGGAAATGAACACCTGAATATGGTCATAGAAAATACGCTTGGTTGTATTACCCGTTATGATTCGTTATTTTTTCTAATAGAAGATTATTTACAAATGAATACAGAGACAGTTAATGATCAATACATCTGTCTTGGACAAGAAGTGTATTTGCATGTATCTATTGAGAATGGATATCCACCCTACAGTTATTTTTGGCAACCCGGTGGATTTACGACCGATTCTATTTTAGTAAGCCCGGAAGAGACCACAATCTATACAGTTAGCAGTACTGATCTGTTCCAGGCAGATACTGTTATAGATTCTGTATTGGTAAATGTATTTACATGTGATCCTGATTTTCTATCTTTCAACTTTGAATTAGGGAACAATCCGTTTTTACCATGGGATGTAATTGGGCAGGTTGGAGGTGACTCTATAAATCTTGAAGTACCGGTTGGCACCGACATTGAAAACCTTGTAGCAACCTTCAATTCACCTTTCGGAACCACAGTTTATATTGACACTGTACAACAGTTTAGCGGGATTTCACAAAACGATTATACCAATCCGATTACGTATACTATAGTCGTGATGAATGGAAATACTAAGGATTGGACAGTGGTAGTTGATGTAGTGACCGCAAAAAAGGAATTTTTAAAAAATGAAGTGATCATCTTCCCAAACCCTGCCACTGATAAAATTCATTTCCGAAATGCAATTGGATTTGAAGTAAGCCTGGTTAACTCTTACGGTGAAGTAATTAAAGAAAAGAAAATTATTACGAAAAACTATTTTCTTGAAATCCATGATCTTGAAACCGGGATTTATTATTTATATTTTGTTACCGACGAATATGTGTTTGTTGAGAAGGTCGTCATTTCACAACCCTAATTATTTTAGAGATTTAATAAAATGTGCAACGAAGACATTAAGACACAAAGTATCACACGAAAAACGATTAATTCATTCATTGTAACTTAGAGAATCTTCCTGCCTTAGTTCCATGATGGCAAAACTAAAACCCAGGCCGAAGCCTCTTCGACTGGTCCATTAAATATGCGTATATTTGTTCTTCCCGATTAATCCTAAAACTCTAAAGATGAAAAGGCCATCCATACCCAACAGAATTAAATTTATCCTCCTATTATTTTTAATATCACAATCTGTGCTTTGTCAGATCAACATTTCCACAGGGCCTGAAATTACCCCTGAAGACATGGTAGAACATTTAGTAGGTGATGGTGTGATTTATGGCAATGTTACATTCCAGGGTGCTGATATTTCAAGAGGGATCTTTTCCAATGGGGATTCTGCATCCCTGGGATTAAACAGTGGAATATTTTTAACATCAGGTTCAGGTTATCTGATCCCTGGTCCAAATACTAACAGCAGTACTGGAACAAATAACGGAACTTCGGGTAATGCAACTTTAAATAGTATTACGACCAGCACTACTTATGATGCTGCAGTACTTGAATTTGACTTTATTCCTGATTCAGATACCATACAGTTTAGGTTCGTTTTTGGTTCGGAAGAATACGATGAATATGTTTCTACACCCTTCAGTGATGTATGTGGAATTTTTGTTACCGGCCCAAATCCCGCAGGAGGTAATTATAATGACAAAAATATAGCTTTGGTTCCTGAAACTAATCTTGCGGTAAATGTAAGTACAATTAACTCTACTACTAATTCCCAGTACTTTATTGACAACACCAATGGCCTTTACCTTGAATACGATGGATTCACTACAGTGCTTACCGGCAAACTGGCGGTTGAACTTTGCCAGACTTATCATTTGAAGATCGGAATTGCAGATGCTGGTGATGCCATTTATGATAGTGGCGTTTTCCTTGAAGAAAACAGTATTGAGACTAACAAAATTATGTCTGAGGCTATTTTGTCCCCTCCCGGAATTACCGAGCATATGTTGGAAGGTTATGTTGAAGCGGATATTGTTTTTAAATTGCCTAGCCCTGAATATGCTCCACTTACTGTCAATTTTGAGATTTTAGGTACTGCAAACCCAGCTGCATATCCTGGAGGTGATTTTGAGGAAGCCATTCCGACATCCATTACTTTCGAGGAAGGACAGGATTCAGCGGTAATTCATGTAAAGCCTATTAAAGATGGTATATTTGAAGGGGAGGAATCACTGGTTTTTGTAATTGAAAACTGGCTGCCTTGCTACCTAACCTATGATACGGTTGAGTTTATCATTCTGGATTACATGGATATATCATTAAACACCATGCCGAATACCATGATTTGTCAGGGACAGGAAATAGAACTGTGGGCCAATGTGATGTATGGTGGCTTCCCTCCGTTTTCTTATTACTGGGATCCCAGTGGTTTTACTAACGATACCATTGCTGTCAGTCCGGATGAAACAACCATGTATACAGTGAGTTGTTATGATGTTTTTGATACGGTGATGGATTCTGTTTTAATTACAGTTCTCCAGAATTATGAAATTTTTACTTACAGTTTTGAGGCAGTTAACAATCCTTCCCTGCCATGGGATGTGATCGGGCAGGTTACAGATGATTCCATTTTTCTGGAAGTTCCGGTTGGAACGGATATAGAAAATTTGATCGCCTCTTTTACCAATTCCTGGCAGGCTTCATTTTTTGTCAATGGTGTGCAACAGCAAAGTGGAGTAACAGCAAATGATTTTACAGATCCACTTGTTTATAATTCATCTTATGCTCCTGGTGGATGTTTTAAGGAATATATGGTCAGTGTAGATGTATCAACTTCTACAACTATGTCAGAAGATACGGAAGGAATTTTGTTCTTTCCGAATCCGGCAAATACTGTTCTTTATATTGGGAAGGCCGATGGTTATGAATTATCCATCCTAAATAACATTGGCAAAACACTTAAAACTGCAGAAATAGACAATAAGCTATTTGTATTGGATATAAACGATTTGAGTCCTGGGATATACTTCTTTCAGTTAAATGATGGAACCAAATCCTTTACGCGTAAAGTTTTGGTGGATTAGGACTTGTAAGGTATTTTCCTAACAGAATTAATTAACCACAAGTCGCGAAACCTATTTTACTTTGCTCTCCCATAGCGCCCTTCGCGGTTTTTCCAAACTCCTGTCCCAATAAAACATTATCTTTGGATTTCTTAATCATTTTTCCGCTTTATGCATCCAAGGTACCTGACGTTTACTATCCTTATTACAATTCTAACGGCACTCTCCGTTATTGGATCTGAACGTAATGATTTTATTTTCAGGATTGATAGCGTTACCGAGTCGGTTGAGCTTGATCAATACTGGAAATTCCGGTCAGGAGATATACTGGAATGGGCACTTCCTGATTTTGATGACAGCGACTGGGATACAACCTCTACGCGCTTAAACATGTTAAAGGAGGGTGATGGCCTGTTTCACGGAATTGGATGGTTTCGCCTGCATATCAGGATTGATTCTTCGCTCCGTAATAAAGCTTTTGCTCTTTTAATCGATCAGCAAGGTGCATCAGAAATATATTTAAACGGTGAATTAATACAAGAATGGGGGATCGTTAATGATACCCTCGAAAAGCAACTGACCGCCAATCCTAAAGCCTTACCCGGACTTATTCGGTTTGGTGATTCAACTAATTACCTTCTGGCAGTTCGTTATTCAAACCTAAATGCCCAACGAAATCTGAAGGTATTTCGTGAAGCCATTGCAGGATTTACTTTAAGCATACAAGATCATGATGCAGCTATTCAATCAGCCAGAGGCCAGATGTTTGCTACTTACTTGGTGTTGTTTCTGTTGATGATCTTCGTGGTACTGAGTGTAGTGCATTTCCTTTTGTTTATATTTTACAGGAAGAACAGATCCAATTTGTACTATAGCATATTCATGTTTCTGTTTTCCGGAATTATTTTCACAACTTTTCTGTCGAACGGTGTATTTGAATCCCCATCTCTGCTGAACCTTACCAGTTTTTTGATGTCGTTGACCTTTCCGCTATTTTTTATTCCGTTATCCGGATTGCTGTACAGTTTATTTATGCAAAAAATCCCCAAATTATTCTGGATAACGGTAGGAATAGCCATCGTTTTATGTCTGCTTTTTTACTTCAGAATGCCTTCAATATCTGTGTTTTACATAGTATTTGTGTTTTTGTTGTGGATAGAAGTTACCCGAGTTGTGATCAGGGCCATGATTAAAAAATACGAAGGTGCCTGGATCATTGGTATTGGCGTGTTATTCTTTATTTTATTCTTTGCCATCATTGTGGTTTATGTGATAAATTATGGAGATCTTGTATTGAATAACAACTCAACGTTTGCGCTGGTTTTCGGGCTTTTGACTTTTTCTGCCATTTTAAGTATACCGGTTTCCATGTCAGTTTACCTGGCCAGGGATTTTGCCCGGACAAACATCAACCTTGAAAAGCAATTGGAACAGGTAAAAGTACTTTCAGCCAAGACGCTAAAACAGGAGAGAGAGAAAAAACGCATCCTGGAAGGACAGAAGGAAAAACTGGAAATTCTGGTCACTGAGCGTACAAAAGAGCTTGCATCTGAGAAGGAGAAAACAGAAGAATTGCTTTTAAACACTCTTCCATTAAAAGTGGTAAACGAATTAAAAGAAAATGGAAAATCAGAACCAGTAAGTTTTGATGATGTTACCGTATATTTTTCTGACATTGTTGGATTTACATCCATTTCATCTCAACTGGAACCTAAGGTGTTGATCGGTGAACTCAATGAAATATTTACTGGATTTGATGATATTATGGAGAGAAATGGCTGCGAACGGATCAAGACAATAGGTGATGCTTATCTTGCTGTTAGCGGTATGCCCGAACGGAATAATCAGCATGCTGAAAATATGGTCAATGCGGCCGTAGGGATCCGTAAGTTTTTGGAAGAAAGGAATAATTCCTCTCAAATCCAATGGCAGGTTCGAATCGGTATCCATTCGGGGAAAGTGGTTGGAGGAATAGTTGGAGTGAAAAAATACATTTATGATGTGTTTGGAGATACCATCAACACAACATCACGTATGGAGAGCAACTCAGAACCCATGCGGATCAATGTTTCTGATACAACCTATAATTTATTAAAGGATAAATTCTCTTTTACCCCTCGCGAACCTATGGAAATAAAAGGAAAAGGTGAGATGAAGATGTATTTTTTGGAGGCTTAGTAGTTCTTTGAAGTAAGTCTTTTATTAAATAACTAATTTATTCGGATAAAATAACAGGATCATTTCTTTCCTTTCAGTTGTTTGTGTTTTTTTAATACCTTTAAAACCGAAAAGATCTCTATTCCTTTTTCTATGACATCTGAACGGTCCACTGCCAATTTACTACTTAAATTTCTCATGATCTTAGTTGTATCATCAAATTCTAAATCCTTATGAGGTATATTTTACTTTGTTCCGCATTGGTCATCCTTCTTCCCGCTATTGGGAAGGCTCAACACCGAAACCATACTAAATACTATGTAGGAATTTCACCAGGAGTTATATTAAATTGGGGTGGACATTATAATATTGATTATAAACCAGTACCACATCCTCAAAAGAAGCTATGGAGATTTTCTCCTGAGTTATCATTCAATATACACGACGATGATGATGTGATTTATGGTTTTGGCATCAGGTATTTCAGCCGGACCATACATTATGAACCCTATTTCTATACCAATCAAACCATAAGAATTTGTCACCAAACCATTAATCTTCCCATTACGTTGGCAATGCCCATCAGTGACAAATACTCCAAAATGGGACATTATGCATTTGTGGGTATGTCACCGGGATACCTCCTGTCATCAAAAAATCAATTGCGAATCAATGATGAAATTGTGGAAGAAGGAGAAAATTTAATCTTCGAACCAAAGGATAAAGTAATTGTAGATTTTTTACTGGGATATCTGGCAACTTATGAGCTAAACGATACTTTTCACCTATCTTCCAGGCTTATGTTCGGCACATCATCTGGTCAGGTTATTCACTTCTCAAACAGGACTGTAACTTACAGGTATTTTAGTTTTGATTTTTCACTTAACTATACAATCCAATGAAAAAGGTAATTCATATTTCGCTGGTCATTATTATTGCTGTTTCGTGTAATATCACTAATTGGGATTATTCAGAATGGTCTTTCGGATTTGTAAATTATAAAGTGGATGTAATTTTGCCATTAGGGCAGATTGACACAGTTTATTTTGAGCTGAAAAATGATATGCATACAAAAGGAACCGAAGAATTCTTTGCTTCGGGAGGATATTTGAACATTGCAGTATCCGATCCGAATGTATGCCAGGTATTGGGATTGACAGATACTTCTGTTATTATCCTGTCCATGGCTTTCGGACAGGCAGAAGTAGTGCTTAATGCTTACAAATACGATTGGGTAGCATTTAAATACATTAATGTAGATGTGCCAACTCATGCCTATAAAATTGCCTATGAACAGGAGGATGGATATTTTTCTGATATATGTGTCATAAACCAGGATGGAAGCGGATTTATAAACGTAACGAATACACCGGACTTAACAGAAGAAATGCCATCATTGAATTTTTCAGGTGAATATGTTGGTTATATGAAACAGGAAGGTGGATATTTCGATGTTGTTGTTACCGACCTGTCGAATAATATTGTTTATCAAATGAATGATCCAGGAGCTTATCAAAGCATTGAATTTTTACTCGACCGGGACATGTTTGGCTGTTTACGTGCAAACTATACCAATGCTGATTTTTGGTTTCTAAATGGAAATGAAAGTTCTTTTGTCGGATTTCCTGACTATGGATCTTACCCATATATGCACCAGGTGAAAGTAAACTCTATTGCTGACGGAGGATCGAGCGGAGTATGTATCCGGTCAATTTATGGTCCTAATGTTTATCAAAACAATTATCATGTATTGTTTTATTCCTGGCACAATTATGCAACCGATATTCTTCATACATCCGAAACGATAAGCTACCCCTGTATGGCACCTGATAGTTCATTTATTGTTTATACACGCGGGTATGGTAATGAATCTGAAATAGTAAGGTATCATTACGACCAGGAGTTGGAACAGAAAATTTTTGTGGATCTCACCGACAATGATTTTGCAGATGAGCATCCCCGGATTGATCCAATGAGTGAAAGAATTGTTTTTTCAAGTAACCGGAATGGGAATTATGATCTCTTTATAATGGATGAAGACGGTGGAAATGTTGTACAAATTACCAGTTCTCCGGAAGATGATATCAGACCGGACTGGAAATAGAAATCAGGATATTTTCAATCTGCTAGTATTTTCCAGAGCTGTTGACCAAAAGCTATTTTTTACCGTCCAGCAAATCCTTTACGTCCCCCTTGTTGAATTTATGACCACTCATTTGCCATCCGTAATAAACCGTTTTTTTGGTGCTGGGATCGTAAATATGAATGTGTTTATTGACTTCAACAATAGTTATAAGGCAAAGATATTCATCACTGTCTCCGTTTAAAATTTCCAGGTATTCACTTTCATCAACAAAATCATATTTGTAAGGATAGTTTTTTTCAAAGATCTTTTTATTGTATACTTCATCCCTGGTGGTTTTAATCTGGTTTTTGTACACAAACATGGCATCTTTGTTGACGATTAATGTTTTGTCTTTGATAACAGACGAGCTTTTATTTATTTCTGCAATGCTACTCTCAACCATCTTAATATAACCGCCTTCCATTTTATTATCCCTGACCAAACTAACTGCTTCGTTCAATCCTTTAATAATATAATCCAGTCTGAAACCAGCATCCCTGGGTTTCTTCTCTCCACACCACATGTTTAATGGCGATAGTGCGATGACATCATTATCATTATAGGCCGAAAGTCGTTTTTTACCACCGATTACAATGGATATCCAATATTTATACATATCCGTTGATTCGGTCATTTTTACCCCATTTCTTGTGGTTTCCTTATACATTCTCACTTTCATGGGGATCAGAAATGATTTTGTATCATCCTTGATGTCGTACAGGGCTTCTTTTTTTGTGATAAAGTTGTATTCTGAAAAATCCCAATAAGCTTCCATCGCTTTTTTGATGTTCTCATCATACTCTTCATCTCCGGTTAATACAACTTGTATTTCAGAGTTCATTAGAGTTTGAAAATCCTTTGATTCAAAATCTTTGTTCACAACCTGACTTTGAACATTCATGCCACTCAATAAAAGTAGCAAAACTGAAATTCCAATAAGTTTTTTCATCATGTTGATGATTAGGTTAAAGATAAAATCTTTTTTCTTTCTTCTTTCTTGTTGGTGTTCTCACCAACAAGCTCCAATTTTTTGGTGTTTTCACCAACAAAAACTAGTTCTCCCTCAACACAAACTCATCATACTCAATTTCAAAACGAAGCTTATGTTTGCTTTCTTCCTGGGCCAGTCCCTGGAATACATCTTTTAACTCAGCATTTGGTGCACGCTCAGCAAGGGCAGTATACAATTTGAATGCAGCCTTTTCTTTTTTCATGGCAAGAACAAGTGCTTCTTCGTAGGTCATTGTGGTAGAAGGCTTAACATTTACTACAAAGTCACTGATCTTAAGGTCGGCCACCTTCTCTTTTTCAAGGGTGTAAAATCCTTCTTCCTTGATCTTTAACAATCGCATTTTGTGCTTGATCTCTTCTTCAGCAAATTCAGTGAAGACCTGTTGCATGTCTTCAGTTTTTGCGTTTTCAGCCAGTTCGCTGTAAAAGTCGACAGCCATTTGTTCTTCGTTGATGGCGAAGTCGAGTATGTCGTTAATGTTTTCGAATTGTTTCATAATGTATGATTATGTTTTAACCGCAAAGAGCGCAATGAAAGCGCAAAGTTTTATAGCGATCTCAGCGTAATCCTTTGCGACCACTGCGGTTAAGTTATTTTTTTAATGAACTTTCAAATTGCTCTTCAAAACGTTTTACAACTACATCACAACCGTAGTTGAACATACGATCGCGGTATTTGCCATGTGTGTACCTGAACTCAAGATTAGCACCATTATTTTCAACTGGAAGTAACTTTATAGCTTCCATCGTGATGCCTTTGTAATCTTTTTTAGTTTTTAATCCAAACTTGTTCAGCAGGCTATTTAGCTGGTCATAGCTTGATTTTTCCACTTTGGATTCAAGCACTGGCTCAAATTCCTGAATCATCTTTTGTGTATTGGTAAAGCTACCGCCAAT
This sequence comes from uncultured Bacteroidales bacterium, assembly GCA_964421215.1. GTDB lineage: Bacteria > Bacteroidota > Bacteroidia > Bacteroidales > JAADJA01 > JAADJA01. The sequence goes on from CAYQWA010000002.1 coordinate 156,516, forward strand.
TTCAAAAGGCATGGAGGCAGGTAATACCAAGTCGGCCTGCTGTGCTGTTTCTGTCATAAAGTAATCCTGAACCATAACAAAATCCGTAACGGATAACCAACCGGCTACCTTTACTTTATTCTGTGCACATCCCAGTGGATCTTCGCCGAAAATGAAAACATTCTTTAATTTTCCGTTCTCAAATGAATCGTACTGGCATTCGTATAATGTTTCCGGAAGAATTTCAACACCCCAAACCTTTTTAAGTTGTTTCTGGAATTTCTCATTGTTGACCAGTTGTGAACCAACACTCAGTTTAGGACATATTCCCATATCAAACAGTCCCTGAGAGTTGTTCTTTTCTTTCAATGCGATCAGACCGTTGGATGTCTTACCCAATTTCCCGGTAAGCATGGCAAGGTTTTTCAGTTCAAAAACACCTGCTCCGCAAATCTCTTTCTCTGAAAAGATGATCACAGCATTCATTTCATTGTTGAACTTTTTGGCAAATTCAATCACCTGATCCATGTATTTAACACCCGATTCGTTTACCAGTTCCATGAAGTTTTCCTTCATCAACTCTTCCTTATAGGCCTCGTATCCTTCACAATGGTCTTTGATGAATAATCCGTTCTGGAATCCATTGGATACCAGGTAATAATTAACAGCTTTAATAAAATGGTAATAGGATTTGATCTTTAAAGTCTCATCAACCTTATGCTCCATAGAGCTGTTATTATTAACCGTCACAAGTTCAACTGGAACATTATTCTTCTTATGAGTGTTGTTCACCATAAATCCGGCAACAGCATTATCAGTATTGATCTCTGATCCAAGCAAGTAGACCCTGCTTGCTCCAGATAGCTGGTCGAAGGGAACATTGGCATGGGAATCAAAAATATAGCCTTCACCTCGGTTCAGGTAATGGAAACTGGTGATGTTGTTGGTTTTAACTCCTCCACGTGCCAGTTTTTGGATGAGGTACATTTCTTCATTGGTCAGCCTTGATCCGGCAAAAAATACATTATCATCAGGATTGACTGCTTTTATTTTTTCCTCAATGAGGTCAAAGGCTTTATTATAGGATATTTCTTCAAAGCGGCCGTTGACTTTTTGCATTGGTTTTGTGATACGGGTATTATCGTTGATGTAGTTGTACCCGAATTTAGGGAATCGACAGATGTTACCATCTTTATTCACCATTCCGTTTTTAGCGGTGGTTTGCATCACATATCCATTTTTATGCTGCAGCTCTACTTCACAACCGATGGAGCAATAATTACAAATGGTTTCGGCCGGTTCAAGATTTACCGGTCCCGGTTTAAACCATACATTTTCTGCAATGGCTCCGGTCGGACAGGTGGATATACACATTCCGCACGACTCACATAATGTATCCTGCAGCTTATCGCCCATACTTGGTGCGACAAAAGTTTCAAATCCTCTGTTCACCAGGCCAAGTGCATTTGCTCCTACCACGTCGCGACAGATCCTTACACATCGTGAACACAGGATACATTTGTTGTTATCGATCTCAATGAATGGATGTCTGAAATCCACTTCGTATTCCTTAAATTCTCCGTCGAATTTCTTTTGCTCGGCTCCGTATTCTGTGGAATGTTTTTTAAGGTCACAGGTGAAATATTCTGCACAACCACACTCCATACAACGCTGGGTTTCCTCGAATGCGATATCTTCTCCTTCATACCCCAGCTCCACCTCTTTAAAGTTCACCCTGTCTTTTGGATCAAGGGTAGGCATTTCTTTCCTCAACTGCTTTTCGAAGGTACCTTTATATTCTTCTGTTTTTTGTTCTTTGAAATTATCCCTTTTCGACAGGAACTCTTCCATCTCCGGTTCAACAGTCTGTCCGGAAAGGAACTGGTGGCAACTTTTTGATGCAATCTTTGCCTGTCCAATGGCCTCAATAAGCGTGGCAGGACCAGTAACACCATCACCAGCAGCAAATACTTTTGGGATGCCTGTTTGTAAGGTTTTTGAATCAGCATCAATATCTCCCCATCTGTTCAATTTCAATTCACCGTTTCCATTCAGGTTGGTATTGATATCATCCAGGAAGTTAACAATGGTTTTTTGTCCGATAGCAGCCAGAACATAATCCACCTCTAGCTCAAATTCTGAACCTTCAACAGGTATAGGCCTTCTTCTGCCTGATGCATCGGGCTCACCCAATTCCATTTTTAAACAGGTTACAGATTTTACCTTGCCATCTTTTGTTTTATTGACCCTGGTCGGATTTGTCAGTAGCAAATATTCAATCCCTTCCAGTTTTGACTCATGGATCTCAATGGGATTGGCCGGCATTTCCTTTTCAGTACGACGGTAGATCACATACACCTTGTCTGCACCACACCTCATGGAAGTACGGCAGCAATCCATGGCTGTGTTTCCACCACCTACAACAGCTACTTTTTTCCCCTTAAAATTATAGCGATTACCGCTCATTTCCATCTCTTTCAGGAAATCAATTCCTGAGAATACATTTTCTGCATCATCCCCTTCACAACCAATCAGTGTTCCTTTTTGCGAACCAATGGTAAGGATAACCGCATCGTATTTGGATTTAAGCTCTTTAAAACTTACATTTTCCCCAAGCTTTTTATTGTAGAAAATATTCACTCCCAATTCCGTAATGTTGTCTACTTCCTTCTGAAGAATATCATTGGGTAAGCGATACTCAGGAATACCATATCGTAACCACCCGCCAGGATTTGGAGCGGCTTCAAAAATATCCACCTGGTGACCTTCTTTCTGGAGGAAAAATCCACAGGAAACACCGCCGGGTCCTGCACCAATTACAGCAACTTTTTTTCCTGTTGATTCTTTTATCTCGGGTTTCCATTTATTGGGTGATTCCAGGTCGATGTCGGAGGCATATCTTTTTAAGTAATCAATTCCTACCGGTGCTCCTTCATCCAGTAAGTTTCTGCGGCAAGCCACCTCACAAGGGCGAACACAAACACGTCCGCAAACAGCCGGAAGAGGATTGGTTTCTTTGATCAATGCAACGGCCTCATGATACATTCCTTTTTCGATGTAAGAAATATAACCCTGTACATCCACACCTGCCGGACAGGTTTGTTTACATGGACCCATACAATCTGCATAGTGGTTACTGACCAAAAGGTCCAGGGCAGTTTTTCTTGCCTTTGCCACTCTGTCGTTATATGTAGTGATCTTCATTCCTTCCACTACTTTTGTAGAGCAGGAAGGTTGAAGCCCACGGTAACCTTCTATTTCCACCACACATACATAACATGATGAGTAAGGTTCCAGTCGTGGATCATGGCATAAAGTTGGAATTTCTATATTTTGGCGTTGAGCTAATTCCAAAACGGTTTCCCCTTGATTTCCTTTGATAATCTTTCCGTTGAGAATTATATTTAATGTTTCGCTCATTTTGTTGCTTCTTTAAAATTTAAACATTAGGATACCAGGATGGCATCGAATTTACACTTGCTGTAACATGCACCACATTGGATACAACCCTCCTGGTTGATAAAATGCACTTCCTTACGGCCTCCATCAATACAGTCAGACGGACAGTTCTTAGCACATACGGTACAACCGGTACATTTGTCTGCATCTACTTCATAAGTCAACAGCGGTTTACAAACCTTAGCCGGACATTTTTTATCGATAATGTGGGCTTCGTATTCATCCCTGAAATACTTAAGTGTGGTCAATACCGGGTTGGGAGCGGTCTGGCCCAAACCACAAAGCGAACTTTCTTTAATCTGATAGGAAAGGTCTTCCAGCATTTCAATGTCACCCTCTTCACCTTTACCATCTGTTATCTTGGTTAAGATCTCCAGCATTCGTTTTGTGCCGATCCTGCAGAAGGTACATTTACCACAACTTTCTTTCTGGGTAAAGTCTAGGAAGAATTTTGCCACATCGATCATACAGGTAGTTTCATCCATCACCACCATACCACCTGATCCCATGATGGCTCCGGTAGAGTTTACAGAATCATAATCGATAGGAATGTCTGCCAGATGTTCAGGAATACAACCGCCTGAAGGACCACCCATCTGAACGGCTTTGAATTTTTTGTCATCCTGGATCCCACCACCCATTTTGAAGATCACATCACGTACACTCATTCCCATGGGAACCTCAACAAGGCCTGATCGCTTGATCTTGCCTGCCAGTGCAAATACTTTAGTCCCTTTACTTTTATCAGTCCCGTATTTAGCATACTCTTTTGCACCACTGGTAATGATCCATGGAATGTTAGCAAATGTTTCTACGTTGTTTATGTTGGTAGGCTTTTTCCAGAGTCCTGATGCTGCTGGAAAAGGAGGTCGTTTACGAGGCATTCCTCGTAAGCCTTCAACTGATGCGATAAGTGCAGTTTCTTCACCGCATACAAATGCTCCAGCTCCTTCTTTGATGTACAGGTCAAAATTAAATCCCTGAATTCCTAAAATGTTCTTTCCGAGATATCTTTTTTGTCTTGCCTGTTCAATGGCGATTTCAAGACGTTTGATGGCCAATGGATATTCTGCCCTGCAATAAATTACACCTCCGGTTGCCTCAATGGCATAAGCACCGATTATCATCCCTTCAATAACAGAATGTGGATCACCTTCTAAAACAGAACGGTCCATAAATGCGCCTGGGTCACCCTCATCCGCATTACAAATGATGTATTTTTCATCGGCTTTGTTGTTGTTGGCAAATTTCCACTTTAATCCAGTTGGAAATCCACCACCACCACGGCCACGGATACCACTGTCGAGAACAGACTGGATCACATCCAACCTTGACATACCCATACCTGCGATCTTTTTGATTGCACGATAACCATTACGTTCTTCATACTCCTCGATGGATTCAGGATCAATGTAACCACAATTCCTAAGGGTGATCTTTACCTGGTCATCCACAAATGTATTGTCCAACGTTTCAAAAAGATCGGTATGAACTACATAATCTTTGATTGGGCTTTGCTGGCCAACATGTTTGTCGATAAGCTCCACCGCTTTGTCTTCATCAATATCACCGTACAGGTAGGTTCCGGATTCATCGATGATCTCAACAAGCGGTTCACGGTAACACATGCCCACACAACTTGTTTTCTTTAATTCGAAGTCAAGTTTTTCGGCATCTTTTAGGGCAGCGATCTTATCGTATACCTTACGTGCTCCTGCTGCTATCCCGCAACTTCCAAGGCCGACTATTACTTTTGTTGCTTCCATATGTTTTAGTTCGAAGTTCGAAGTTTGAAGTTTTTTTCAAAATCATCAGTTGTTTTCGCTGATGCGAATGTTCTTAATAATTTTCACTGACTGAGGCCCGGTAAGTTTACCATAGGTCTCATCGCCGATCATCATCACCGGGGCAAGGGAACAGCACCCTAGACACGCAACCGATTCAAGCGTAAATAATCCATCTTCTGTGGTTTCGCCGTCCTTAATTTTCAGAGTGTCTTCCAGGGCTTCTGTAAGTTCATTAGCATTCTGGACGTGACATGCGGTTCCATGACAAATTTTAACAATGTGCTTGCCCACAGGGTTCATCCTGAATTGAGCATAAAAAGTTGCCACGCCATACATAGCACTAAGCTTAAGACCGGTATCTCTGCTGATCTTTAAAAATGCTTCACGGGGGATGTATCCGAACACCTCCTGTGTTCCCTGTAAAATGGGGATGAGGTTTCCTTTTTTGCCTTTGTATTTTTCAATCAATGGATCGATTAGAGAAAGGTCCACCGGACCCTGTTCTTCAATCTCCTGTGCCTTACTGATTCTTGCAATTCGCATACTATTGTTATTTGCGTTAAAGCGGGTAAAATTATAAAGTTTTGGGAAATATTGTTATTTGATTAACAATTTATAAAAAGTCTAAATTGGTGAAGATTTTTGACTCAAGATTTAATCATAATAAATCAGTTTCATCAGTCCTATCAGTGAACTAATTAATAGGACACTGATCTATATGATTTATTATGATTGTTTATGATTTACAACAGTTATTTATGATATAAGGATAAAATTGATACCGGTAAGAAATAGTCCTGAAAAAGATCATTGTGAAGTAGCCAGTATTGGACTATACACCCGATGACCGGTCTGCTGCAGGGCAGGACATGGTCACCGGATGAGTCGGAAAATATATATAAGACAGTGGTTTTCCAATGATTTATTTATCTAACTAGCACTTTCTTCGTAATTATCTTGTTGTCAAATTGAACTTTAATAATGTACCAGTTATTGGCCTCAAGTTCTATTTTGTTGAGTGTATTGTTGATTTTGGAAAATGCAACTTGCTGACCAAGTCCATTAAAAACAAATATTTTACCCTGTTTTATTTCAGGTACAACTATATAGGCGTACCGACCATATGAATAAACCTTAATCTCAGGATCTTCATAATTGTGAGTTGCCAGGGGAGCAAAATGCAAAACAAACCTTGCAGGATCATCACCTGAAGTATAGCTAAATGTATAGTCATCGCTAAGTAGATCTGATTGTGTTCCGGTATTTAGATCTTCCAGCTGAATACCTGTACCTTCCATTGTTTCATTTGCTTTGATTGTATAAATCCCGGAATTAACTGCTGTAAAACCTATTTTTACAGATTCAGTCTGTGGCATGCCGTTTATTGATAAATATTCATCGTAGGAAGTAATTGAAAATATTTGTGGTAAGTCAGGATTTGATGATGAAACTCTTTTGTAGGCATCAAATATTCCATCATGCTCTTCTCCGGCATTTTCATTAAAATGGATCCAGGTATCATCGGAATAGATATCATTTGTGACAGTCAATACAAAAGGATCAATATCATCCTTGTAATAATTGCCTGATCCGCTATGTGTACGAACAGTATTGTCTAATGCAAAACTACCAGCAGAATTTGCCTGGATAAAAAATCCCTGCATTGGAGGTATATATTGCGAGCCTGTCCCTCCGATGCCCTTTACATAGGAGAGGTTATTGCCATCGGATGCGCGGATGTAATGTACTTCATTGCTCATTTCAACCGGGATGCTGATTCTTTCCCAATCAATGGATGAAGTATAAGGATTGCCCATTAAATTCCATCCGTCGTTATCAGCGGTGAAATTTCTGCTTAACACCCCGTAATTAATATTACCAGAGAATGTAACCGTATTTGTTGCAGCAAGATTTGAGTACAAACCATAACCTTCCATTGCATTTAAAGGTGTGGTTTCATCAATGATCTCGGTATAGAGTCCTGTTTGTTCATCATAGTTCTGAAGATACAATTCTAAGAATACTCCTGCTAATGCATTTGATACCGGTGATGAAACCAGGTGCCAGTCTATGTCATTGCCGGTGAAGTACCGCTCAACATTTACAGTCCCGTTATTTACCACAGATCCATTGGGAATAAATGTACCTGTTCCCGAGGCATCGCTTATTATTGTGAGGGATGCATTACTCTCAATGAAAATGTCCATACAATCTGCTTCACCCACAATTTGTGGTTGATTGGCTGGTGTTGAAGGAATAATTACGTTTGTTGAAGCTGATGGAATTTCACCAGATAACCAATTGCCTGATGTATTCCAGGCTGAACTGAGTTGTCCGGTCCATGTGTCAGAACTGTAAATAAATTCATACACTCTTGTGTGTCCTGACTTGGATCCATTTCCATCATTTCTTGGACCACCAATGGCAATGGTGGATCCATCTGCATTGAGGCTTAATGAATAACCAAAATGATCGTTGTTATCTTCACCGTTAATATCAAAACCTCGCTTTGTCCATGAACCTGAGATGTAATCAAATATTCGGACATAACCGGCATTGCTGCTTTTATCATCATCTATTTTATTAATTCCAATAGCAAGTGTATATCCACTGGAATTTAAACTTACCGCACATTTCGACTCTTCTTCTGATGGATCCATATTTAATGGGTTTCCTAATTGTGTCCAGGAATTCATTTGCAATTCATAGACTTTTACCACACAGGCATCATCATCTTTTTTGTCATCGGTATTGGCACCCAGGGCCAATATGGTACCGGGAGCATTCAGAGATACGGAGATACCTGGTGCATCCTCAGATGAAGGCATGGGAATGTCATTTCCCAACTGTACCCATGATCCGGATTGAAACTCAAACACCCTGGCCTGGTTCGAGCCCTTTCCTTTGTCATCATCGTGGTAACGTGTTCCTGTAGCAACTCTCAGACCATCGGAACTCAGGCTCACGGAATAGCCCATTTCATTGCCTGAGGATTCCCCGTTAATGTCATTACCAAGCTGAACCCACACATCTGAAGTATTTTCGTAAATCCTTACATGGCCTGATTTATTGCCATTTCCATCATTTAATCGTGCTCCTATGGCAACGATTGAACCATCCGCACTCAGACTTACTGAACAACCTGATTGATCACCCGAAGACTCCCCATCGATATCATTGCCAATTTGAGTCCATGACCCTAAATCATATCTGAAAACCCTTACATGGCCCGATTTATTCCCGTTTCCATCATTTTGTGCCGCTCCAACCGCCACAATTGTTCCGTCAGAACTAATACTAAGGGAATACCCGGATTCATCACCTGAAGATTCACCATTTAAGTCATTACCAAGCTGGTTCCATGATCCAAGGTTATATTCGAAAATCCTTACATGTCCGGACTTATTTCCATTGCCATCGTTCCAGTATGCTCCGATGGCTACAATGCTTCCGTCTGAATTGATGCTTGTTGAGATTCCTGACCGGTCTCCGGAGGACTCACCATCAATGTCATTTCCATTCTGGTTCCATGATTGCGCATTGAGCAATCCGCAATAAATGAGTTGTGTTAGAACAACCAACCAAAATGCTTGAGTTTGAATAATAGTTTTCATTTTTTCAATCTTGAGGGTTATAAGTATGGCATTTATCTTTACTACAAAGAACAATCGTCTTGCAGGCAGCTTGTAAACCAAAAGGTTTACAGCGCAATACCTCTTGTGGGCTGTGAGGTTTTATTTAATCCAAAATGGACTAAATAAGATGAAAGGTAAATCTATCTTCAATAAATAGATTAACAGTAAATCAGGCGGTAAAATCTAAATGCATTTTGTTTGGATCTGTCTATTCAATTGCATCTGTAGGGTAAGAGCTGTCAGATCTATCTGATCACTTCATGATCTGAACTGAAGGGTGTTAAACGAATAATTCAGAAAAGGGTTGCAAAATACCCATTAACTTCAATCGAAGAATAAGGTATTCATATAGAATCTCGATGAAAGAGATATAACTACTAAGTTGAGTATACTAAATATAAAATTCCGAAATCAGCTTATGCTTTACTGGCCGCTTTAGTTTTTTTCTTTTTCTTTTCCCTGAGACCACTTAGTTTTTCATGCATAGCTCGGGCTGCGATTCTTCCGGCGCCCATGGCTTCAATCACTGTTGCAGATCCTGTAACAATGTCTCCACCAGCATAAACAAATTCCTTTGAAGTTTCATTGGTCTCAGGATTTACATCAATGTAACCCCATTTGTTACGTTTCATATCCGGAGTAGACTGGAAGATCACCGGGTTAGGTCCTGTTCCGACAGCTACAATACAAAGGTCTGTTTCGAGTACAAACTCAGAACCTTCAATTGGCACAGGCCTTCTACGTCCTGATGCATCCGGCTCGCCCAATTCCATTTGGATACATTCCATCGCTTTGATGGTATTGTGGTCGGTTCCGATGTATTTGATAGGATTGGTCAATAGTTTAAACTTAATGCCTTCTTCTTCTGCATGGTGGACTTCTTCACCTCTTGCAGGTAGCTCGTGTCTAGACCTTCTGTAGACGATAGTTACTTCGTCGGCACCTGTCCGTTTGGCTGTACGTGCACAGTCCATGGCCACGTTTCCACCTCCGATCACAGTTACTTTATGGCCTTTGGGCATCGGTGTATCGTACTCTGGAAAGAGATAGGCTTTCATCAGGTTCATACGGGTTAAATACTCGTTGGCTGAGAATATATTTCCCAGGCTTTCATTTTCCAGCCCCATAAATGTTGGCAATCCAGCACCAACCCCAACAAACACAGCATCAAATTCTTCCAAAAGTTCATCTACCGTATGAATATTACCGATCACCTGGTTGGTTTCGATTCGAACACCCAACTCTTTCAGAAAATTGATCTCAAACTGTACAATGGATTTAGGTAACCTGAACTCAGGAATTCCATAAGTAAGTACGCCACCGGTTTCATGAAGTGCTTCATAAACTGTTACTCCATATCCCAGCTGACGCATATCCGCAGCGACGGTCAGACCACCAGGTCCAGATCCGACAACAGCAATTTTTTGTCCGGTATTTTCTTTTATAATGGGAACCTTAACGAGTTCCATTTTTCTTTCATAGTCGGCAACGAATCGTTCCAACCTGCCGATAGCTACTGGTTCATCCTTATGTCCTACTATACATTTTTCTTCACATTGAGATTCCTGGGGACAAACCCTTCCACACATGGCCGGGAAAAGATTGGTTTCCTTTATTTTTTTTGCAGCCTCATCAAACTTTTCTTCAGCAATTAAGGCTATGAATGCAGGGATATCAATATTCACAGGACATCCATCAACACAATGTGGTTTTTTACACTGCAAACAACGACCAGCTTCCAATAAGGCAAGTTCTGTTGTATATCCGTAAGGTACTTCCTGGAAATTATGAACTCTTAACGTCTGGTCCTGTTCGGGCATTTCCTGCCGTGGAATCTTAAGTTTAATCCGACGTTCATCCCTCTTGGTTAATCCATGCCACTCACATCCGTATTTGGTACACAAGTAGAATGGGATCAATTTTGAAAGTGCAGAAATGATTACTTCACTCACAGGTGAGCCACACTCTCCACACTCCATTTCCTTGTTCAACAGGCTTTTTTTACAGTGTGGGCAAATAAGGTCGTCCAGCACTCCGTCTTTTTCAATTTCTACCGATGATTCAATTTCAAATACATCAAGGTAGGGACTTAAGAAAAGATCAATTTCCTCGCCTTTGTAAATGGCTTTGAATTCAATTTGATTGACGCCCTTTTTATCTACATTAAAACTGTTATGGCAATGTGGGCAATAGGTGTTTAAATAGGTTTTAAACTTTAAATATTTAACGTCATGATCCAGCATGGTGTCATTGTTTTTGTTTGTTTATGCGCCACTAAAACACGAAGTTTTTACCCGGAAACCAACTGCCACTATTCTTAACTTGTGAAGCCTGGGACTTTGAGGTTTTTTCTATCAATTCATATTACGATTACCTGATGGAAAACAGAAGGGAATCTTTTTCATCCTTCATGTAGAGAGAATTCCGGTTAAGCAATTCGTCGAAGTCAACCTTGCTTCCGTCAAAATCCGGTCCGTCGACACAACAAAAGCGGGTTTCATCACTTACTTTTACCCTACATCCGCCACACATACCTGTTCCATCGATCATGATCGGATTAAGGCTGACCATTGTAGGTACTTTAAACTTCTCGGATAGTTTCACTACATTTTTCATCATGATGATCGGACCAATGGCGTAAACCATTTTAATGTCGTCCCGTTCACCAAGGTATTTTTCAAGTGGTTGAGTTACAAATCCCCTTTGACCATAGCTTCCATCATCGGTGGTTACTACAAGTTCATCGCAAATTTGCTGCATTTCATTTTCAAGGATGAGCATCTCTTTGTCTTTGGCACCCATAATTCCGATCACATAATTGCCTACTTCCTTAAATGCTTTTGCAACGTGATGCAGGATTGCAACACCTGTTCCTCCACCGATCATAACCACGGTACCTGTTTTTTCAACCTCTGCAGCTTTGCCCAGAGGGCCAACTACATCTTTAATCAAATCTCCTTCATTTAATGACCGCATGAGGGCTGTTGACTTACCCACTACCTGGAAGATAATGGTAATTATCCCTGCAAATTCATCTTTATCGGCAACAGTTAAAGGAACTCTCTCCCCTGTTTCATTAACACGAATAATTACGAATTGTCCTGCTTTTACTTTTTTGGCAATTTTCGGGGCATTAATGTCAAAGCGAATAATGGTGCCCTGGGCCATTTCCTGTTTTCTAACGATTTGAAACATATTGTGAGATTGACTAGTTAGTACTTTATTACAGTTACGGGTTACGAGTTACGCGGTTCAAGGTATCCCAGATACACGTAGCCCGTAACTCGAAACATTCTTTACCATTCATCACTTTCTTCCAGCTTGATGGAGTACAGATCTTCTTCACTTAGTCCGTGCCACCTGCATCCTTTTTTAGTACAGATATAAAAATCGATCAGTTTCGAACTTGCGCTAACATTGATCTTTGCAATGGGTGAATTACAGCTGCCACAACTATCTTCTTTATCTACCAAGCTTGTTTCACAATGGTAGCATTTAATATCTGAGACTGCTTTTTCCTCCGGAAGATAAATTGTGGATTTTGACGTAAAGCTGTTTAAGTAGGGACTCAGCAATAGGTACCCTTCTTCACCATTGATGATCTTCAGTTTAAGCATATCATTTTCGATGAGGCTCTTTCGGCAATGCGGACAGTAACTTTGCAAAAATGTTCCACTTTCGATGATCTCTTCTGACTCATCCTTTTTCTTTTCAACCCGGACTACCTTATGTGGTTCCGCTCTTTCATCCTTAGGATATTTTCTACCCCTGAAGCCGTATTCCTGGTACATTTTCTTTAATGCTAAAGAAAGGTCCTCAAATTCTACATGGTGGTTTTTACAGCCACTACGTGAGCAGATGCTAACCTTGCCTCCCATGTCAAGGTAAAAGGGTACCATTTCAGCACCACAGGAAAGGCATTCAGCATCAGAGTTTACTTCTTTTGAACAGTGGGGACAGGAAAATTCAGCAACGGCATCTTTCGGTATTTCAATGTCGCAACTATAATTATAACTGCCATAGATCGAACTCAGGTGAATAATCCCGGATTGATCACCATGTTTTACGTTCAGTTTGATGCTGGATTCGTTGTCGACCAGAAGGTTATCATCCATCAGTGACTCTCCGCAAAATCTACACTTAAGGCTTAAAGCTACAAATTCGTACATGATTCTTTTATATAAATAACGTGACGTTCAGATTTGTACGTACAATTATAAAAGTTTTCTGTTAAATGATTGACAGAATTTTAAAAAAGCTTATGGCATTTTTCGGATATTTATATCTAAAAATTTATATATCAGGCAAATAGAGGCTGGAAGCCGAATGTAATTTATAGCTGATATAAATAATGGACAAAAGAGAAGATTTAATATCTTACCTAAGGTCTTTTAGCCGCTTTTATTGGAATTTGAAAATTATGGTATTGGAATTTAACCTATAGTGTAATCACAGAAATTCTCTTCTTCCCATCCATCCTCACCTTAATGGGCTTCTTAAACTGAACATGCCTGAAGTATTTGGTTTCTTTTATCAGTTTCTGTTTATCAAAAATATCATAATTGATATAACTGCCCGATTTTTCGGGCTGAACTGAAAAGTACCCTACATTAGCCGAAGTAACATTATGAAAGAAATGAGAACCGGAGGATGCATCCAGTGGATAGTCTTCAAGGCTTGTTTCAACGATTACCTTTGCATTTGATATTTGAGGCCATGTAACTGGAATACCTATCCATCGGTCACGTGTTCCCCAGCGGCCGGGACCAACCAGTAAATATTTTTTGCCCTTTTTCATCATCCCGCTATTGATCTTATCAATTTCGTTTGCCATTTCAACAGTTTCAGATTTGTTGAACATATCCTGATTGATGTAAATCACATCTTTAATGGTATCTATCAAACCATTACCCATCCCTTTCTCTGAATACAGAATAATATCTTCCTCCTTTATACTATCCATTTCAACCTCATAATCATCCACATTGCCAATCAGGGGCTTTATCTGCAGAAGATAGAAGGAGGCTTTGTATTTTTTATCCTTGTTCAGATCGATGGCAAACTCAATTTCCACCGGAGAACCCATGGATTCCTTCACAATGTCCAAAACCACCTCGATGGTTTTTGCCATTGGGATATAATTGTATTTAAGGATGTTGCCAAAGTTGATCACCCTCGGACCGGATTTGTCCAGACCGGCAGTGATTGTGTTATTATCGGGATCATAAACTGAGGCACAATGTTTTAATGAAGCATGTCGTTCCGCTTCATAAATATCAGCTTTGATCAGGCCGGCTGTATCTCCCTCAAGCAGGTTAAGGTCATGTTTGTTCAGATCAACAGCGTAAAAATCCGTTTGTGAGTTTAAAACCTGGTCTTTTGGGGAATTGATTTCAGTGGTTGGGTATTTTGGTGAAAATCGGTATGCTTTTTCTCCTTCTACAACATACTTGCCCAATCCAAATGCTCCAACGGCAAACCCTTCTTCCGGAGTCATGTGAGCAAACGGATAATAGTTGTACGATTGAGCTACTCCGCTTATATGCGGGTAAAACATTTCACCAAACCGGTGCCCTACAACTTCCTGAATGACAATGGCCATTTTTTCTTCTTCCACTTTGTAATTTACAGCTTCAAAATACCCTCGGGCAACATCTGAATAAACAGAGGCATATACAAGTTTAATAGCATCCATGGCTTGTTGTAACCTCACATTTGGGTCAGGATGATTATTGGGCAAAAGGTAAGTTTCAAAAATACCAGCAAAGGGCTGCAATAAACTGTCTTCAAATAATCCGGAAGAACGCACAGCTATGGGCTTTTTAATAAGTTTTAGCATTTCCTTAAGCCTTTTGATCAAAGTTGGAGTTAACCTTCCATTAAGAAACCTCCATTTGATCTCTTCGTAAGGAATGGGATCTGTTTTTACATAATGTAACTTATTATGGTCCATGAAATATTCAAATTCTTCAATCCCAATGATTGCTGTACGAGGGGTTTTTAAGTTAATGTTCGGGATGAACTGGCTGAAATCCAGGTTGTAGATCAAGGAGTTCAAAAACGCAAGTCCACGGCCTTTACCTCCCATGGCACCATCAGAAAGAGTGACAATGTTGCTTTCGTCCAAAATTGCCACCGGATCATAAGGAATGACCTTTCCCTGGTTCTTTTCATTCCTGAAATTCTGGATCGTTTTAATGAGGTATTCCCGGATTGCTTCAGCATTAGTAAACTCATAAGCCTTTTTAGGGTGTAGGATCTTAGCAGCCTGGATTTCACCCCTGGCCATCAGCCATGTGCTGAAATGATCATTTTTGGCGTGATACAATATAGATTCTTGAGAGATTGTTCTCAGGTGTTTTTCAAACTCTTTTAATGACTTAACTTCTATAAGCTTTTTCCCTGCCTTATCCCTGTAAATAAAATTTCCAAACCCAAGGTAATGCATGATAAACGTTTTGATCTCCTGGATCAGGGTTTCGGAATCTTTATATATAAATGTTGTTTTTAATTTATAGGCGTCCTCTGCAAATTCAGGATTAGAGGATTGTACGATTACCGGGATGTCTTTCTTTTCTGACCTGACATGTTCTACCAGGTCAAATCCGGCCCTGTCACTTTTTATTCCGTTTCTGTCAAACTTTACATCAGTGATCAGGCAGAAAATGTATTCCTGATATTTATTGTAGATCTCTATGGCCTCTTCATAATTGGTAGCCAGTAATATTTTTGGTCTTGCCCTAAGTTTGAGCACTTTGTATAGTTCATCGGTGCTAACATCGTCAATGATCCTTTTGGTTTGGTCAAGAACAATCTTATAAAGGATGGGCAAATACCGTGAATAGTACATGGGTGAATCTTCAACTACAAGGATGTATCTTACCAGGGCTATCCTGGTATCGTTCTCCAGGTTGATTCTGTCCTCCACATGTTTGATCATGGCAAAAAAGATCCTGGAATCCCCGTTCCACACAAAGATCCTGTCGTAGGATAAGGCACGTTGTTCTTTTTCAAAAAATGAAATGTCCCTGTTGTTGTTCAACAAAAGAAAAACGGGAATATAAGGAAAGGTTTTTTTAATTTTTTCAGATATTTCAAGTGGAAATTTCCTATCAACCCCAACCATAATAATGACCATATCAAAATGTTTGGAATGCAGGTGCTCGATAGCTTCTTCCAATGATGAAACTCCTGTCACCCTGGGAAGAGAGGTGAGGTTGAGCTTAGCATATTCTCCCATCATATGCTCAGAAAAGCGACCTTCTTTTTCAATGCTGTAGGCATCGTACAGATTGGATATAATCAGGATCTCTTTCACTTTAAAGGGCATCAGGTCATGGTACAGGTCACGGTTGTAATTGTTTTTATTCAAAAACCGCTGAAGCAACTGCAGGCTGGTAATTGAACAATGGTCTTTTTGAGAAGGCTCTATCTCTTCCAAATCGGGATAACCGTAACGTCGAAGGGCTTCTTTTCCTTTATCGCTGTTAAGGTATCCGCTAATGATATTGGTAAGGTTGGTAATGAGGTCACGCTCTTCTTTAAGGAAGGGCCCTTCATCAGCATTTGGGAAACTTTTGGTGTAATAAATTTCAATGCTTCCTTTTGTATTATCAATGGTTGTGAAATCCTGGGAGAGTTTCCATCCTGTGGTTTTAAATTCATTGGACAGGTATTCATTCCGTCCGTAAATAATACGTGCTTTTGTAAATTCAGGGAATTGCCATCCATCCGGCAAAATGTAAGCTACTTTCTGTAAGGTTTCATTAACAGCTTTACCCTCCTTCATGATGGCTGTTGTGCGATTAATCGTTGAAAGTTCTTTTAATCTTTCAAGACTTTCAATTTTTAACTGTTCGAATTTTTTGTTCTTTGTTTTTTTGTCTTTCATAATGTTTCCCCTAAACTTATCAAATCACTTGCAAACTTATAACAAAGGAGGGATAAATGGCATCATAAATATACGACTTTTTCTTCAGAAAAATACCCTTTTATATTTATATTGTTAATAAATTAACATGGCCTGTTACTCCTGTAATACCCAATTAACAATAGATATGGGGTATATGTAAATTGATGGATATTAAAAAAGTATTCCATAAGCTGTTTAGGATTAAAATTTTTATTTAATATTGCTTCGTGTAAAACTAACATCTAACTAAATATTTAATTAAAAGATAGTTATAATTATGGCAAACGATCAGTTATTAAAAGATTTCATGGCAGATGTAATTGCCAGGAATCCGGGCGAAGTCGAGTTTCATCAAGCCGTTGAGGAAGTGGCAGCTACCATTCTTCCTTATGTTGAAGAAAACCCCAAGTACAAAAAAGCTAAAATTCTTGAAAGAATTGGTGAACCTGAAAGGGTTATCTTATTCAGAATCCCATGGGTTGATGACAAAGGTGAAGTTCAGATCAACAAAGGTTATCGTATTGAAATGAACAGTGCAATTGGCCCTTACAAAGGCGGCCTTCGCTTTCACCCTACCGTAAATCTTGGTGTTCTTAAATTCTTAGCTTATGAGCAAGTATTTAAAAACTCATTAACTACACTTCCTATGGGAGGTGGTAAAGGTGGATCTGATTTTGATCCTAAAGGAAAATCTGATGGTGAAGTAATGCGTTTCTGCCAAAGCTTCATGAGTGAACTTTTCCGTCACATTGGTGGCAACACTGACATTCCAGCTGGTGATATCGGAGTTGGTGGACGTGAAATCGGATTCTTATTCGGACAATACAAAAAGTTACGTAATGAATTTGTTGGTGTTCTTACCGGTAAAGGTATTGAATGGGGTGGTTCATTAATTCGTCCCGAAGCAACTGGTTATGGCCAGGTATATTTTGCTGAAGAAATGCTGAAAACACGTGGTGACAGCATGAAAGGTAAAATTTGTACCGTATCAGGTTCAGGTAACGTTGCTCAGTATTGTACTGAAAAAGCTACAGAATTAGGTGCTAAAGTAGTTACACTTTCTGATTCAAAGGGATACATCTATGATCCAGACGGAATCGATAAAGAAAAACTTGAGTATGTACTGTGGCTGAAAAATGTTAAACGTGGCCGTATAAAAGAGTATGCTGAAAAGTATGGTGTAGAGTATGTTGAAGGTAAACGTCCATGGGAAGTGAAGTGTGATGTTGCTCTTCCATCTGCTACTCAAAATGAGATCAACGGTGAAGAAGCCAAAATGCTTATGGATAACGGTTGTTTCGTAGTTTCTGAAGGAGCTAACATGCCTTCTACTCCTGACGCTGTTGATGTTTACCTTAATGCCAAGATCCTTTACGGACCTGGTAAAGCAGCTAATGCAGGTGGTGTTGCTGTTTCTGGTCTTGAAATGGCTCAGAACTCAATGCGTTACAGCTGGACCCGCGAAGAAGTTGATGCTAAACTACAGCAGATCATGAAAGACATTCATGCCAACTGTATCAAGTTTGGTAAAGAAGAAGACGGCTGGGTGAACTACGTGAAAGGTGCTAACATCGGTGGCTTTGTTAAAGTAGCTGATGCAATGCTTGCACAGGGAATTGTATAATTCTCAAAGCGAATAGGAAAAAACGTATCCTAAATAAAATACCCTGAAGTCATCGTACTTCAGGGTTTTTTTATGTGTTATACCAATTGAAGGTATTCCTAATGGCCTACGGTTTTATTTCTTCAAATTAAAGAGGTATTTATCATTCAGTGTTGAATCACTATCAATGACCTGCACCAGATACAATACGGCAAGTGCCTCTTCTCCCTGCCCGATAAGAAGGATGTTATCATTCTCTAACTCATCTACAGAACTAAGCTTAATTCCATAAGTATAGGCATTTTGCAACATCGACATGGTGGCTTCAGGGTAACTGAATCCGTTGAACTGTACAAAATGAAAACCGGCAGGAGAATACCATTCACGGGAAAGTGTATTAAAATGTACCGAATCAACGGAATGGTCCGCGAAATGAAGCAGTGAGTCAGAATTGTCGTTTACCGAAAGGGGTTGGAGCAGATCCAGGTTAAAGGCACTGTAATTGCCTGAAAGGGCAGAAAACATAACATGTCCTGTTGATTCTTCAAGTAAGGTGTTATCTCCCAATACCCTTATACGACGTGTAAGCGTAATGTTTTCCGTTTGGTCGTTGGTAACCTTAAAAACCAGGGAAATCAATGTTGAATCTTCAAAAACTGGCACCTCATAAACAAAGCTGTAATCAAATAAAGAGGTATTTATGGCTGAATCGAAAAGCGTTTGAATACCGTTTATCTGCTCCTGCTGGGTTATAATAAAATCCTGCAGTGTAGCATCTTTACCATCGATTTCAATGTTAAAAATGACCTTTTCATTGATGGCTGCCTCAATAACCGGTTCTTTGGGATTGAGTTCGAATACAATTGGTGAAAGGTTATCTTCATTGCATGACAATGTAATGAAAGCAACCATTATTACCAATACGAAAGATAATGTTCTGTGTATCATCATAAATAAAATAACCTGAATAATTCACAAATTTATGGAATTATTCAGGTTATGTGATCTCTTTGGACGGATTAATTAATCGTATTTAAGTTTATAAGCCCGAATCACCATTTTTTCGTTGATCCTTCTACCCAGGAACATCTGATGTATTGTTATTTTTGAGTAGTGAGGAATATAATAATCTGCATCAGGGAATTGCTCGATCACTTTAACAGCTGCTCTTCTCATAAACCTGTCAACAGGAATGTCGGTAAGGCCGTTAATGTTTACACGTTCAATTTCACGGACAGGTACATCCTGTCCGTTGATTTTATCCACATAGTTCAGAAATCCCAGATACCTTCTTGATTCATAGGATATCTCTACTTCACCCATCAATTCAAAATCATCGGCATACATTTCGAATCTGATTTTATCAGGAACAAATGATGATGATTTGACATTTGCTGTGTGGTTAATGGTGGAGCAGGATGATAAAAGAAGAATCAATCCGAAAAAGCAAAATATAATATATAGTTTTTTCATCTCTTATAGCATTAGAATTTTACCTACTGAAAAAATAGCTGATCGTTACTCTCAAATCAGCACCACCTTCAAACTTTTTGAACTTAAGGTCATCGTATTTTACGCTTAAGTTATTTCCATCTGCTGTGTAAAAGGTCATGCTTTCAGAGTTTCCTGCAATGTCTTCATCGTATTCGTGCTCATATTTTAAACCTGAATGAACCAATCCGGATATACCATATTCCAAACCAATGGCAAATGGTAGATCAGCCACAAAGGCCTGTAATCCGATAAAGAAATTATACCCGTAAACGAGGGTAAACTTTTTAACGGATTCGTCAATGTAATCTCCGGTTCCCTCATCTTCCCATTTGGTATGAACTCTTTTGGTTTCAGTTCCCACTGGTATACTTACACCTACATAAGCATCAAGAATGTTCTTGGGAGAAAAGTGATGAGCTACACCAGGGCTTATGCGGAAAAAAGATTCGGTAAGGTTGTCGATGGTATTGCCTATTTCATCCTCATAAAGGGTTCCTTCCATGATCTGCTTGGTTTTGTAATACTGGATACCAATTCGGCTTTCCGTATTGTTGGAAACGTAATACTTAAAGTTTACAAGAGGAAGGCCTCTTACATTGATGTTTTCATCTGTCATTTCCTGGATTTCCGTAAATCTTGGGCCAACAAAAAGCCCGTAATTACCGGCTACAGGACGTGTACCTGATTTAATTTTTGATGGATTATCTTCCCTTTCTGATAGCTGAGCACTGGCTGGAAGAACAAAGCCAATGAATAGACAGATAAACAATCACTAGTGAACGACTAAAATAAAAATAAAGAGGGTACTACCCGAAGGTTTCCCCTCAAAGTTGTAAATTGATTTTGCGAAACATTTTACAACATGGATAAAAATACAGAAATAAAGTTTGTCGGACAGCCGATTTTTAAACAGATAATAGATTTGGTACAAAAAGTCAACATATCCTCGATAATAGAAGCACACGGGAGTGACCGGTATTATAAGGCATTTAAATCCAGGACACACTTGATTACGATGCTGTTCGGGATATTTAGCCGTTGCGATTCGATGACCGAAACCTGTGAAGGATTAAGGGCTTTAGGTGGAAAACTAAATCACCTTGGATTGGAAAAAGCACCGGCTAAAAGCACAGCAAGTGACGGTTTAAGAAACCGGGACAACCGCTTTTTTGAAGATTTATATTTTGCATTAGTGGATAAGTACAAGTCATTTTTGTCGGACAGCCGCACTTTCGGGTTGACTTTTAAAGAAGTACTTTTAATTGACTCAACGACTATTCGCCTGTTTAGTGACATTTTAAAAGGGGTTGGCCGTAATCCCAAAGGAGACGGCAAGAAGAAAGGGGGCTTAAAAGTCCACATGCTTATTGATGCAGTTCAATCGGTTGGACGGTTTGTAAAAATTACAGCAGCAAAAGTCCATGACAAAAATTTTCTAAAAAGCCTTGAGCTTATATCACACAGCATGATAGTGTTTGACAAAGCTTATAATTATTACCACCAGTTTTCTTTGTGGACAGGCCGGAAAGTTTATTTTGTTACCCGGCTTAAAAAGAATGCGGTATATGATGTAATTGCAGTTAAACGAAAACATTACCGAAAAAAGGGGAAAGCAAAAGTACTCAGGGATGAGGTTATTGAACTCACATACCATCCCGAAGATAAAAATGGGAAAAGGCAATTGAAAGTTTTTAAAAAAATCCGTTTGCGGAAAGTATGCTACCAGGATGAAAAGAACAGGTACTTTGAGTTTTTGACCAATAATTTTGAGATAACTGCCGAAGAAGTTGCCTTTCTTTATAAAAAGCGCTGGGGAATAGAACTGTTGTTTAAGAAAATGAAGCAGAACTTCCAACTGCATTATTTTTATGGTGAAAACGAAAACGCAATAAGGACACAGGTTTGGTGTACATTAATTGCCCAACTGTTGATGACCGTTATTCAAAAAATCGCCCAAACCAAGAAGGCATTCTCGGTGGTGGCTTCATTAATACGTATACACCTGATAAGCATGTTGGACATGATTGAATTGCTAAGGGGAACTAGCAGATCTTACAAAATCCAAGTGGGAGAACCGCCCGGTCAATTTCAATTAAAACTGGTGTAATTTGGTAGGGGGTCTGTTTTTGGAAAGAAACTAAAGTGCCCATTTAATGGGCTATATATAAAACAAAACTTATAATCCCGACTTTAGTCGGTTAATAGTGATAAACAATAAATAATGTAAATTTTTCATGATAGTAAATTAAGTGGTTAAATTCTGTATCGTATTAAATTTTCTGCTTGTATTGAAGGTTAATGCCTAAACAAAAATAAAATTCTTTCACGAATAATAAAAGACTAAGCACAATTTAGATTGATTATAAATAAAATCTTACAATACTTTGAAAGACAGACTTTATCAACGAAGTGAAATAATGACACCGGAGAAAAGACCAGTTATTATGTGGAAATTATGGGATATAGAGCATTAACATTCTGAAATTTTTGAACAGATAAACTCAGATGCCTGACCATCACCAAAAACGGGAGGATATTCAAGTCCCTCAGAGCTCGATAAAGAGGAATATGCTTCAAGAATTCGTTGGGCATTTACATCGGTTACTTTACCTGTGCCGTTTTCTACGATCTCAACCCATTCAGTTTCTTCCCTTAATATGATCACAGGTTTTTTAAAGAAATAGGCTTCTTTCTGAACACCGCCGGAGTCAGTCATCACTAACTTACAATTTTTTTCAAGTGTTATGATGTCAAAAAATGATACGGGAGGGATAATCTTAATCCTTGGATTTGTACTAATATCCCTAAATGTATTTTGCTTAAGATTGGTTTCCAATATTTTTGAAGTTCTTGGATGCAATGGAAGAACAACATCGATATTAAATTCGGAACTGATTTGGTTTATGGCGAAAAACAGTGTATTTAATCTTTCAGGAGAATCGGTATTGTGTTCGCGATGAACAGTACCTAAAATGTAATTGTCTTTTTCCAGGCCGTATTTTGTTAAAACGGTTGATTTTGTTTTTGCCATTTCTGCAAAAAACAAGCTGTTGTCGTACATAATGTCACCACAGTGAAAGATCCCCGGATTATCAGCCGAATAAGGGGCTCTTGCATGGGCATTAAATCCTTCATTAATTAAATTGTTGATGGCAGTTTTGGTAGGTGAAAAAAGCAGCGTTGAGGTGTGGTCACAAACAATCCGGTTTATCTCTTCCGGCATTTTTTTGTTGAACGACCGTAAACCTGCTTCAATGTGAACAATAGGAACATGAATCTTGGATGCAGCAATGGATCCGGCGAGTGTTGAGTTGGTATCTCCATAAAGGACAACAAAGTCAGGCTTTTCTTTATGGATGAGTCCCTCAAGTTTCTCGATCATTGCAGCGGTTTGAACTCCATGGCTTGACGATCCGATGTGCAGGTTGTAATTGGGTTGAGGAATGTTCATTTCTTCAAAAAAAACCTTCGACATATTATGATCATAATGCTGCCCGGTATGAACAATGATTTCCTGGAGCTCATCCGCAAACCTGTTCTTTATGGCCCTATTTAGCGCAGCAGCCTTTATAAACTGAGGCCTCGCCCCAACAATGGTTAATAGTTTTTTCATATAATTTACTAAACTTCAAACTTCGAACTTCGAACTATAAAACATTCTCATCTGCAAAGCTATAATATTTTTCCTCACCCAGGATTAGGTGATCCAGCACCGGCAGGTCAAGCATTTCGCCGGCAGTTTTTAATTTTCGGGTAAGTCGGATATCGGCATCCGAAGGTTTTACATTTCCCGAAGGGTGGTTATGACACAGTATCATTGCAGATGCATTGTTTTCCAGAGCCAGTTTAAATATTTTCTTCGGATCGGCCACTGTTCCTGAAATACCACCATCACTGATCTGGATCTCCCTGAGAACTTTGTTGGCCCTGTTCAATAGCAGAATATAAAAAAGTTCGTAAGCGGATTCTCCGATAATTCCTGAAAAGTATTCGAAAACATCTCTGCTGCTGGAGATCTTTTTCCTCTCTATTACTTCTGCACCACGCCTTCGTTTTCCAAGTTCAAGTGCAGCAACAATTGAAATGGCTTTGGCTTCTCCGATCCCTCTGAATTTTATAAGGTCCGATACCCCCATTTTTGATAGCTCAACAAGGTTGTTTTCTGATGATTTCAGGATGCGTTTTGAAAGGTCAACAGCTGATTCATTTCTGCCACCCGATCCAATAAGAATGGCTATCAGCTCAGCATCACTTAAGCTGTTCCTGCCTTTGAGCAAAAGTTTTTCACGTGGACGGTCATCTTCAGCCCACTGACGGATGGGATGAAATGTTTTGGTTATTTCTTCCATAGGTTTAGTTTTTGCTAAGGTAAATATTTTTTGGCTTGGCACCAAAAATTATGACCGTATTCCTCCACAAGCTATAAGGGCCTCCATATTCAAATTAGTAGAAATAAAAAAAGGCCTCTATCTAAGATAGAGACCTAAAACCCAAAAGCCATGAAAAAAAATCTTTACATCGCGCCTACCTGCTTAGCCATTTTGGATTTCAGGTTTGCAGCTTTATTCTTATGGATTATGTTACGCTTTACTAATTTGTCGATCAAGGCAGTTAATTTAGGAGCTTTTTCTTCAGCTTCTTTTTTGTCGCTTAGTCCTCTAAAGTCCCTTAATGCGTTACGCATGGATTTAGCATAGTACTTATTGTGCACGCGTCTTTTTTCGTTTTGCCTGATCCTTTTTATTGCAGATTTATGATTAGCCATATCTCTTTACTATATAATGTCTTTGTTTTTTATTTCAATCCCAACGATTCTTTCAGTTCTTAAATCGGGGGTGCAAAAATAAACAAATTTTATTTACAACAAAATATTCGCTAAAAAAATATTAATTATTACCATTCTTAACTGTATTTGATGCAAATTTGCTACAAGTATAAACAAATTACAATTTATCAATATTATGAAGCGGATACTCATATTTTGTCTCGTTTTGTTCCTGTTTGGTTCCGGGTGTAATAATCCGGAGTCCGGCAATGTTAAAGACAGTGCTAGCAGTGACCTGGCACATTATATTAATCCATTTATCGGAACGGGTGGCCATGGCCATACCTACCCGGGAGCCAGTGTTCCTTTTGGCATGGTTCAGCTAAGCCCGGATACCCGACTGGAAGGATGGGATGGTTGCTCCGGCTATCATTATTCAGATAATGTTCTTTACGGATTCAGCCATACCGCCTTAAGTGGTACAGGTGTTCCTGATTACAACGACGTTTTACTGATGCCTTTTACAGGGGAAGTCAAATGGAACAATGGTGCAGAGAATGTTGATGAAGGGTATGCTTCACGATTTAACCATGACAAAGAAATTGCTGAAGCAGGTTTCTATAAAACCCACCTGGATGACTATAACATAGATGTTGAACTCACTACATCAAAAAGGGTAGGTTTGCATAAATATACTTTCCCAGTAAATGAGCAAACAGGAATAATCATTGACCTGGATCACCGGGATAAGGTGGTTGAGTCATTTATAAAGGTGGTGAATGAAACAGAAGTTGAAGGTTTCAGAAGATCAACCGCCTGGGCAAATGACCAGTACTATTATTTTGTTGCTAAGTTTTCACAACCCTTTACAAAGTATGAGGTCGAGTTGAACGATGAGATTATAGAAGAAGATTTTGCAGAAGGCGAAAAAGTTAAAGGGTATTTTCAGTTTAACCTGGGTGAGGGAAATGATGTACTTGTAAAGGTCGGAGTATCCGCCGTGGGTACGGAGGGTGCAAGAAAAAACCTGGAAACCGAAATTCCTCACTGGGATTTTGAAAAGGTAAAATCTGAAGCTCGGGAAGCCTGGAACCAGGAACTGAACAAAATTAAGGTAACAGGAGGTTCAGATGAACAAAAGATTGCCTTTTATTCAGCCATGTATCATGCTTTCCTTGTACCCAACCTTTTTCATGATGTAGATGGCAAGTACCGTGGCCGTGATCTTGAAATCCATGAAACAAAAGATTTTGATTACTTCACTATCTTTTCACTTTGGGATACATTCAGAGGTGAGCACCCGTTGTTTACATTAACCCAGCAGGAAAGAACTGTTGATTTCATCAATACCATGATCAAACAGTACGAGCAGGGCGGCCGGTTACCGGTTTGGGAACTTGCAGCTAACGAAACCGAATGTATGATCGGATACCATTCCATTCCGGTGATAGTTGATGCTTATATGAAAGGGATCAGGGATTTTGATGTTGAAAAGGCATTTGAAGCCATGAAACACAGTGCCGACCTTGACCATTTCGGCTTAAAATATTACAAGGAAAAAGGATATATCCCGGCTCATGAAGAATCGGAATCTGTTTCAAAAACCCTTGAATATGCATACGATGACTGGTGCATTGCGATCATGGCTAAAGAATTGGGTAAGATGGAGGATTATGAAAGGTTCATGAAAAGAGCACAATCCTACAAAAATGTTTTTGATCCGTCAACAGGATTTATGCGTGCTAAAATGAATGGGCGTTGGTTTGAACCTTTTGATCCCAAAGAAGTGAATTTTAATTATACGGAAGCCAACTCCTGGCAATACAGCTTTTTTGTTCCACAGGACATAAACGGGCTTGTTTCATTGCTTGGAGGGCGTGATGTCCTCATCGACAGGCTGGACCAACTGTTTACAGAAAGTTCTGCTACAACCGGACGACATCAGTCGGATATCACCGGCCTAGTTGGTCAGTATGCCCATGGAAATGAACCAAGTCACCATATGGCTTACCTGTACAATTATGTTAGCCAACCATGGAAAACCCAGCAAAGGACCAGGCAAATAATGGATGAATTGTACACTCATTTACCTGATGGCCTTTGTGGAAATGAAGATTGCGGACAGATGTCGGCCTGGTATGTACTAAGTGCTATGGGTTTTTATTCGGTAACTCCGGGTGATGTTAATTATGCTATTGGAAGTCCGTTATTTGAGGAGGTGGAGTTAAATCTTGAAAATGATAAGACATTCAGAATTTTGGCAAAAAATAACACTCCCAATAACAAATACATTCAATCGGCCACATTAAATGGGAAAGAATTCTCGAAGACATTTATATCGCATTTTGATATTATCAATGGAGGTGAACTGGTTTTTGAAATGGGCCCGGAACCCAATCAAAAATGGGGAACGAAAGAAGAAGATTTACCTGTTTCGGAAATCGTTGATCATATCATTACACCTGTTCCTTTTGTAAATACCGGTAAACGTACATTTGTTGAAACAACGGAAGTATCTCTTGGTAGTAACACCAGCGGAGCTGATATTTATTTTACCCTTGATGGTTCGGAACCTACTATGGAATCCGAAAAATTTTCAACACCATTTGTCCTGAATGAATCGGCTGAACTAAAAGCATTTGTTCATAAAGAAGGTCTGCCCAAAAGCGGAACTTTGACAGCTCAATTTCACAAAATTCCGGTTGGCAGGACAATCAGCCTGAATACAACCTATGCCAATCAATATTCTGGAGGTGGTAATTTGTGTCTGATCGACTTTATCCGGGGCCCTTTGAATTTCCGTACCGGCGCCTGGCAGGGATATGAAGGAGTAGATATTGATGCGGTAATAGACCTTGGAAGCATAAAACTGATCAATAAGCTGGAAACAGGATTTTTACAGGATGTTGGTGCATGGATCTTTATGCCAACTGAAGTGCAGTATTATGTATCAAATGATGGTAAAGATTTTCAGCATATCGGAACAATTGAGAACGATGTTTCACACCGTATGCTGGGTGTAAACATTAAAAATTTCACCTTGAATTTTTCCACTAAAGCCAGGTACGTTAAGGTGGTAGCCAAAAATCAGGGTATTTGTCCCAACTGGCATGTTGGCGATGGAAATCCGGCCTGGATCTTTGCGGATGAAATTGTTGTTGAATAAACCAAAAAAATTACCCCATTTTTGTATTTTTGGTGTATTACAATTCAATATTGATATCATTGGTTAATTGAATGTAGAGACAAGGCATGCCTTGTCTCTACCAACCATGAATCAACA
The DNA here is from genome assembly GCA_964421215.1 of uncultured Bacteroidales bacterium. Classification (GTDB taxonomy): domain Bacteria; phylum Bacteroidota; class Bacteroidia; order Bacteroidales; family JAADJA01; genus JAADJA01. The sequence continues at coordinate 184,433 of CAYQWA010000002.1, forward strand.
ACGTTAGAATAAATTACACCAAAACCACAAACATGGCATTATTCAAAAACAAATACCGTGTTGAATCCACGCGGTTACAAAATTGGGATTACGGATGGAATGGTAAATATTTCATTACGATTGTCACAAAAAACAGGGAACATTTTTTCGGTGAAATTGATGAAAACCAACAAATGATATTATCAAAAACAGGCGATATTGCATCAAATTATTGGTATGAAATACCAGATCATTTTCCATTTGTTGTTTTGGATGAATTTGTTGTAATGCCAAATCATATTCATGGGATTGTGATCATTGATAAAAAACCAGGTAGTACCAAATCGCAAATTTATGATTCACATCGGATCAACGATGGTAGAGACAAGGCATGCCTTGTCTCTACAACCAAGAACAATCAATCCCATAAAAAGAAATTAACGCCTGGCCAAAAACGATTCCGAAATCCCGGCCAAAATAATATTTCAACCATTATTGGTTCCTGTAAATCTGTGATTACAAACCATGCCCATAAAATTAATCCGGTATTTGATTGGCAATCACGTTTTCATGACCACATCATCCGGGATTCCTTTGAATTTACCAGAATTAAAAGTTATATCAGGAATAATCCCAAAAATTGGGAAAATGATAAATTTAACCAATGATTAAATCAAACAAATGAATAAACAACCATTAATCGAAGTCTGTGTTGCTCACCTCCAATCCGCAATAGCTGCCCAGGAAGGAGGAGCCTCCCGTGTTGAACTGGTCGACAATTTGTATGAAGGTGGAACCACTCCAAGCTATTCAGCAATAAAGCTGGCAAGGGAAAAATTAAAAATTGGCCTGAATGTGATGATCCGTCCAAGAGGTAGTGATTTTCTCTACACCGAACTTGAGTTTGAAATGATGAAAGAAGACATCAGGATCTGTAAGGAACTGAATGCCGACGCGGTTGTATTCGGAATTCTACTGCCGGATGGCAATGTTGATATCAAACGAACCCGTGAGTTGACCGAATTTGCCCGACCACTTGGTGTTACTTTTCACCGGGCATTTGATGTAACGCCTGATCCTTATAAAGCACTGGAAGACATAATCGATTGCGGAGTGGACAGGATTTTAACGGCAGGACAAAAAAACACTGTTCCTGAGGGCATTGAATTAATTGCATCAGTAGTTGAAAAAGCAGGTGACAGGATAATCATTATGCCCGGCAGCGGAATTCATGATGGAAATATAAAAGAAATCCGGGATACTACTGGTGCAAAAGAGTTTCATATGACCGGAAGAAAAAGTGTTCAAAGTAAAATGATATACCGCAAAGAGGGAATTTTTATGGGTGGCTTACCCCAAATTCCGGAATTTGAAGTCAGCTACACCGATCCTGAAAAAATCAGGAGAGTTGTATCTTTGGTAAATGAGCAGAACGAATAAAGAACATGTTCAGCCGGTTTACCAGAAAGCTTTCCAAACTGGGCTTCTTAAGCAGAGAATAAAGGTAGCAAACAACCGATTGATAAAATGTGATCTTTGTCCAAGAAAATGTTTAGTAAACAGGGCAGAAGGTGAAACCGGAACTTGCAAAACAGCTAAGCATGCAATAATTGCAAGTTATTCCCCGCATTTCGGTGAAGAACCTCCTTTGGTGGGTACAAATGGTTCAGGAACTATATTTTTTACTCATTGTAATCTGCTTTGTAACTTTTGCCAGAACATTGATATTAGCCATGAAGGTTATGGTGTGGAAGTTTCAAAATCCCAGCTGGCAAGAATAATGCTTGAACTTCAGTTAAGGGGTTGCCATAACATCAATTTTGTTACCCCGTCTCATGTTATTCCTCAAATCCTCGAAGCCCTGGAAATAGCTGCAGAGCATGGACTTAAAATCCCCGTGGTTTATAATTCCAGCGGCTACGATGATCTAGAGTCTCTTAAACTACTTGATGGGATCATCGATATCTACATGCCGGATTTCAAATTCTGGGATATCGAAATGGCCAGGAAGACCTGCAATGCCCCGGATTACCCTGAAATTGCAAGACTTGCTTTGAAAGAAATGTTTCGACAGGTAGGCGATCTTAAAATTGAAAATGGAATTGCAAAGAAAGGATTGCTTGTCAGGCATTTAGTAATGCCTAATGGAATTACCGAAACAAAAGAAATTTTAGAGTTTATAAGCAATCAGATCTCCCCAAACACCTATGTAAATATTATGCCACAATACAGGCCTTGTGGCCAGGCTTATGAATTTCCTGATTTGTCAAGAGGAATAACCAAAGCAGAGTACAGTGAAGCGCTTGATCTGGCAAGAAATGCTGGCTTACCAATCCATCATCATTAGTCTGACAGAGACAGAGGTTATAATTTAACATGGAACAGGATTTTATCCCTTTTTTTCATTTGCACTGGTTCGGATCATTTGGTGGAAACCGAACAAATTCAGCTGTTTAATGTGAAACAGAAATTTTGTATCTTTGGTAAGCCGAAATATTTCACATCACTAAATCACATTCTATGAAAAAGATTAGCATACTGCCCGTTGTTGTATTGTTATTGGTAAGTTGCTCCTCAACTAAAAAGTTAAAAGAATTTTCTGAAAACAAATTGATATTTGGATCTGGAGGAGGTTTTACCGGACAAAGCATCGAATACGCCCTGGATTACGATGGAATAATTGAAAAAACAAGCAACCGTACTAGTGAAACAATCCAAATTGACAGTGTTCCACCAGAAAAGTCCAAAGAACTTTATAAACAGTTTTTAGCATTTAACCTTGATACCCTTACATATGCCTCCCCGGGTAATATGTCCTATTTTGTTGGATATAAAAATGATTCCATTAAAAAGAAAATCATTTGGGGCGGTATTGGAGAACCACCTACTGAAGCCAAATTAATTTATAACAGCCTCATCCAACTACTTAAATAATCTGAAAGATCATGAGAAATAAACCAATAGTTCTAACCCTTGTCATAATGCTTGTAATCATGAATATACAGGCACAAAAAGAGAGTCCGTTCGATGTAAAAAAGAAATCAGTAACGGGCCAATCTGTTATACCATCCAATGATATTAAGGCGATTCCTGCCAACAGTTCAGGATTGCAAACTGCACCTGCGCATTACCACAGCATTCCTTTTTTACCAATAAATTCTAATGGTACCCAATCGTTCTCTAATCCAAGTTTTAATAAAAAAGGCCAGCTGATATTTTTAGCGGGAAATAATAAATCCGGGATCTCATTTAACCAGAATAATCCAAAAAGTATTGAAGATGCCGCTTTTGATTACCTGGGAAGTATCAGGTATTTAATAGGAATTGACAATCCCACGGAAGAATTCAAAACCATTGAATCGCACACAGACAAATATGGAATTACTCATATTAAACTCCAGCAATATTTCAATGACCTCAAAGTATACCGGGGCCAGGTATTTGTGCATGGAGAAAACAACCTCATGACAAAATTTAATGGGGAATACTTCCCGACTCCAGTGATTGAAGACCTGGTTCCTGACATTGGTGTTGATTTTGCCTATGAAGTTGCAAAAGACCACATCATGGTTCCCATCATTGAACCGACACCGTTTGAAAAATCCCTGGTTGACTTTAAATCAGTTGTACCCGAACTGGTATTGTATCATCCTGATTTTATGTCCAATGAAGTAAAACTTACCTGGCATTTAACATTTCGACCTAATTTCCTGAGAAGGTTTGAATATTTCATCGATGCAAATACAGGTGAGATCTTAAATTACTATAACCATACCTGCAGCGACGGGCCTACCACAGCTCAAGCCACAGATTTAAACGGGAATATTCATACGATTCATACCTATTTACTAAACGGCAGCTATTACCTCATCGATGCATCCAGATCAATGTTCAATGCAACACAATCTGAACTTCCTGACAATCCTGTTGGTGCCATATGGACCATTGATGCCAACAATTCTTCAGGTTCTACCATTTCACATTTTGCAAATACGACTAATGCCTGGGACAATGTCCCAGAAGGAGTGTCAGCCCACCACAATGCGGGTGAAACCTATGAATATTTTTTAGACACTCATGGAAGAAATTCAATAAACGGACAGGGAGGCACCATCATCTCTATTTGTAATGTTACTAATGAAGACGGTAGCAGTATGGAAAATGCATTTTGGAATGGCCAGGCTATGTTTTATGGTAATGGAGGGAATGTTTTCAGCCCGCTGGCAGGAGCACTGGATGTGGGATCTCATGAAATGGCCCACGGCGTTGTCCAGAATACATGTAACCTGGAATACCAGGGAGAGTCGGGTGCACTGAATGAATCCATGGCAGATATAGCTGGCTGTATGGTCGACAGGGAAGATTGGTTTTTAGGTGAAGATGTTGTGATCAACACAAATCTTTATCCAACGGGTAACCTGAGAGACATGTCCAATCCGCACAACGGAGGATCCTCTTTGAACGATCCCTGTTTTCAGCCGGAGCATACCGATGAACAATACCATGGCAGTGAAGATAATGGCGGAGTACATATCAACAGTGGTATTATGAATTATTGCTATTATAAATTTGCAACCCAGATAGGAAAAGATAACGCGGAGTTGATTTATTATAAATCAATGACGGATTATCTCGTTAAATCTTCACAGTTTGTAGATGCAAGAGTGGCCTTTGTTCAGGCTGCAACCGATATTTATGGTTCCGGATCAAATGAAGTTAACGCTGTAGAAAATGCTTTTACCGAAGTGGGTATTGGTGAAGGCGGTGGTGGAAATCCGGGTCAGGGTAATTTACAGGTTAACCCGGGTGATGATTTCATCCTTTCTGTGGATGTGAATCCTGCTGATCCGAATACATTGTACATTTCAACAACAGATGCAACCGCTTTTGAAGCAATATCCACCACCCAGTTACTTCAGAAGCCCAGTATCGTGGACAATGGTTCTGTGGCCGTTTTTGTAACACCTCAGAACAGGATCAAATTTATTGATCTTAATACCTACGAAGAAGACTTTATAGCATCTGATGCAGTGTATGATAACATCGCCGTCAGTAAAGATGGAAGTCGATTGGCGGTTATATCCACATCCATCGATTCGGCAATTTGGGTTTACGATTACGGATTAACGCAATGGGCTAAATTCCATTTATACAACCCCACATTTACCCCGGGTGTTGTAACTGAAAATGTGTTGTATGCCGATGCAATTGAATGGGATTATTCCGGAGAATATATAATCTATGATGCCTATAATAAGCTGCAGAATGCTTCAGGAGAAGATATTGATTACTGGGATATGGGGATCATTAAAGTCTGGGATAATGTCTCCGGATTCTGGGGTGATGGTAAAATTGAAAAAGTTTTTACCAACCTTCCTGAAGGAGTTAGTGTTGGTAATCCAAGCCTTGCCAAAAACTCACCCTACATCCTTACTTTCGACTACCTGGATGTAAATACAGGCGAAATGAATGTGATGGCAGCCAATCTGGAAACCGGTGAAATAGGTTTGATTTTCCAGAATGTGGTTTTGGGTTACCCTAACTATTCCAAGCATGACGACAAAATAATATTTAATGCCAATACGAATGGGGGAGATGAGATCGTTGCTGAGATCGGACTTCAATCAAATAAGATCCAGCCGTCCGGTGATGCAATTGGACTTATTAACTATGCAAAATGGGGAATTTGGTATTCAACAGGTGAAAGAGAGCTTTTTGGAGTTGAAGAAGAAAAGGTTAATAGATTTACCATGTATCCCAATCCCGTTTCAGAAAATGTATTAAATGTTTTATTCTCTGAAAGCAGCAAGGAAAAAAGTAGCATAAAAATAATTAACACCCTTGGTCAGATAGTTTTGGAGAGGAATGTGGCGAAGAATGAATTGCTATTGCAAATTGATGTTTCATCACTTGTGAAGGGAAATTACATCATCCAATGGACAGACAATAAACAAAACCAGACTAAAAAACTGATAAAGCTATAAACAAAAACCCCTGAAGTGATTCTACTTCAGGGGTTTTTTTAAATGGAAGGATATTTTTTAAAAATCTGTTCGGAATTTAAAAGTATTTCTACATATTGTGCTCGCTGATAAGCAAAAGGATCATCCATGTTCTTTTTCGACATCTTTCCTCTGAAATCGTTGAGAGAATTATATCCTTTATCACTCATCCACCTTTCAATATCCTGCAGAATTGCACTGATCTGTTCAATTCTGTTTTTATAAAGGGTACTTACAATCTGAACGGTATCAGCTCCGGCCAGTAACATTGAAATAACATCTTCACCGGTAAATATACCCCTGCTGCTGCAAATGTTTGCATTGATGTTTCCATAAAGCATTCCTGCCATTCTTAATGGGAAACGATTATCATCATGTGTGCTCAGGTTATAAGGGAAACTCAGCTTTTCATTGTCAATATCAATTTCGGGTTGAAATAGTTTGTTGAACATAACAAAAGCATCAGCTCCCAGCTTATCCAACTCTTTGATAACATACAAAGGATTTGTATAGTATGGGCTTAGTTTAACAGCAACAGGAATTTTCACTGCTTCTTTAACGGCAGTAATAATATCCAACTGTTCACTTACCATAGCTTTTCCCATAATCTCAAAATCAGATGGCAGTTGGTAAAGATTTATCTCGAGACCAGCAACGCCAACTTCTTCAATCTTCTTTGCATACTCTACCCAGGTTTCATGGTTGATGGCATTCAGGCTTCCAAAAAGCGGGATGTTTAAACTGTCCTTAGCTATTTTAAGGTTGTGAAGGTATTCTTCCGGACCGGCATGTTCAACATCTGGAAAAAGGGAAGTCATTTCAGCATTTCGGTTAGCAAATTCTTCCATGTGTTCCATCATTTGGAGATTTTCCAATTGAATTTGCTCTTCAAAAAGTGAACGGTAAACAATTGCTCCGGCTCCTGCTTTTTCCATTCGCTTCAAATTCTCTATTTTTTCAACGAGGTTACAGGCACCGACAATAATGGGATTTTTTAATTCAATGCCCATGTATTTAGTTGTTAGATCTGCCATTTCCAATTATAATTTATATTATTGATTTATTTGTTTTTCTGAAAGAAATTATACCGAGCAAATGTATAAAAATTTTCAGTTACGATTCTTAGTAGAGGGCTTATCTAAATGCTTTCTAAATAAGTTATAAGAAGATGCTGATACTATTAATTTATTAATTTCGCCACCGCCTTTAATTAGGTTTTTTTTGACATTGAAATTAGTATAGAATTTAAAATATTTGACTTATGGCTAAAGAGAAAAAATTTATCACATGCGAAGGAAACTACGCAACATCTCATATCGCTTATATGTTTAGCGAAGTTGCTTGTATCTATCCAATTACTCCTTCCTCTGATATGGCTGAGTTTGTCGACCAGTGGGCCGCACATGGCCGTAAAAATATATTCGGAGAAATAGTAGATGTTCGTGAAATGCAATCTGAAGCAGGTGCTGCCGGAGCGGTTCACGGATCATTACAGGCCGGAGCCCTTACAAGTACGTATACTGCCTCCCAGGGATTATTGCTGATGATACCGAATATGTACAAAATTTCGGGTGAACTACTTCCGGGAGTTTTTCATGTAAGTGCACGTAGCCTTGCCGCCCAGGCCCTTTCAATTTTTGGTGATCACAGTGATGTGATGAGTACTCGTCAGACCGGATTTGCCATGATGGCAACTGGTGGCGTTCAGGAAATAATGGACCTGGCAGGTATTGCTCACCTGGCAGCCATTAAAACACGAATTCCATTCCTCCATTTCTTCGATGGATTCAGAACATCTCATGAAATCCAGAAGGTAGAAGAAATGCAAATGGAAGATCTGGCCAAGCTGGTGGATTATAAAGCACTTCAAAGTTACAGGGACAATGCCCTTAATCCTGAGCATCCTGTTACAAGAGGTACTGCACAGAATCCTGATGTTTATTTCCAGGCAAGAGAAGCAGGTGGAAAATTCTATGAAGATATTCCTGATGTGGTTGAAGCGTACATGAGAGAGATCGAAAAGATCACTGGTCGTGAATACCATCCATTCGATTATTATGGTGCTAAAGATGCTAAGCACATTATCGTAGCTATGGGTTCTGTTACAAATACCATTAAGGAAGTTATTGACCATCTGGTGGAAAAAGGCGAGAAAGTAGGTTTGATCGCCGTTCATCTTTACAGGCCATTTTCTGAGAAGTACTTCATGAAAGTCGTCCCGAAAACAGTTAAGAAAATTGCTGTTCTCGACAGAACAAAAGAAATAGGAGCTAACGGTGAACCACTTTACCTTGACGTAAGGGATCTTTTCTACGGAAAGAAAGATGCCCCTGTTATAGTTGGTGGACGTTACGGATTGAGTTCAAAAGATACTACTCCGGCCCATATACTTGCGGTATTTGAAAACCTTAAGGAAAAAGAACCTAAAAACAGGTTTACCATTAGCATTGTGGATGACGTAAATAATTCTTCACTTCCATTATTGCCTGAGGTTAGTATTACACCAAAAGGAACCTATGAAGCCAAATTCTTTGGATTGGGAGCTGACGGAACGGTAGGTGCAAATAAAAACTCCATCAAGATCATCGGTGATTCAACCGATAAATACGCCCAGGGTTATTTTGCCTATGATTCAAAAAAATCCGGTGGTATTACTGTTTCACACCTTCGTTTTGGTGATGTGCCGGTTCGGTCTACTTATCTCGTCAGTAGTCCTGATTTTGTTGCCTGTCACGTTCCTTCGTACCTTGAAAAGTACGAGGTGTTAAAAGGACTTAAAAAAGGTGGAACCTTCTTGCTGAACAGCATTTGGGATGAAGAAGAAACCAAGAAGCACCTTCCTGACCACATGAAAAAGTACATGGCTGAGAATGATATAACATTCTATACCATCAATGCTACAAAAATTGCTTCTGAGATTGGACTTGGATCAAGAACCAATACGATTATGCAGTCTGCATTTTTCAAAGTAGCTGAAGTGATCCCTTACGAAAATGCTGTGGATGAAATGAAGTCTGCCATTGTAAAATCTTATGGTAAGAAAGGTGAAATGATTGTCCGTATGAACAATGCTGCAGTTGATAGGGGTGGAGATGTTACAAAGATTGATATTCCAAAGGAATGGGCGAAAATTAAACTTAAAGAAGAAAAAGATACACGTGATCTTCCTGAATTCATAAAAAATATATTTGAACCCATCAATAAACTGAAAGGTGATACTTTACCGGTAAGTGCATTTACAGGCAGAGAAGACGGAACATTCCCGTCAGGAACCACAGCTTACGAGAAGCGTGGTATTGCTGTAAACGTCCCGGAATGGCAAGCTGAAAATTGTATTCAGTGTAACCAGTGTTCTTATGTTTGTCCTCACGGATGTATCAGACCATTCCTGCTGGATAAAAAGGAAGTGGCCGGATTACCAAAAGGAGTTGAAACCATTGGTGCCAAGCCTAAATCTTTTGCAGATTACAGATACAGGATACAGTTAAGCCCACTCGACTGTACAGGTTGTGGAAACTGTGCTGATGTTTGTCCTGCTAAAGACAAAGCTTTATTAATGAAGCCACTCGGTTCACAAATGAAAGAAAACGAGGTGTGGAATTATATCGATGCCAATGTTACTTACAAAGATGATATTGTAGAAAAAGATAAATCTGTAAAGAACAGCCAGTTTGCTCAACCATTGTTTGAGTTTTCAGGTGCTTGCGCAGGATGTGGTGAAACCGCTTATGTAAAGCTGGTTACACAATTGTACGGTGAAAGAATGATGATCGCTAATGCTACAGGATGTTCCTCTATATATGGAGGTTCTGCACCATCAACACCTTATTGTCCGAGTAAAAGGACAGGCAGGGGACCAGCATGGGCAAACTCTCTGTTTGAAGACAATGCTGAGTTTGGATTTGGTTTTGTTACCGCAATAAATAAAATGAGAGCCCGTATTGCAAGAAAAATTGAGAATGCAAACGGATCATTTTCTGCAGGTACAAAACAACTAATGAATGACTGGTTGGAAAGCAAAGAAGATGGAAATAAAAATGATGAAGTTTCATTAAAACTTATTCCTGCACTTGAAAAAGAAAAAGATCCTCTGGCAGCAGAGTTGTTACAGTTGAAACAATATTTCAGTAAAAAATCTGTCTGGGTATTTGGTGGTGACGGCTGGGCTTATGATATAGGATACGGTGGTTTAGACCATGTAATTGCATCAGGTGACAACATCAATATTCTGGTACTTGATACCGAGGTTTATTCCAATACCGGTGGACAGGCTTCCAAATCTACTCCAGTGGGAGCAGTTGCAAAATTTGCTGCCTCAGGTAAGAAGATCAGGAAAAAAGACCTGGGTGCTATGGCCATGACTTACGGTTATGTTTATGTTGCACAAATTGCTATGGGAGCCAATCAGTCACAAACCCTTAAAGCCATAAGGGAAGCAGAAGCTTATCCCGGACCTTCAGTAGTGATTGCCTATTCACCATGTATTAACCACGGACTGAAATTTGGAATGAGCAAAGCTCAAGAAGAAGAGAAACTTGCTGTTGAATGTGGTTACTGGCATTTGTACCGTTACAATCCTCAACTTGAGAAAGAAGGTAAGAATCCATTTACCTATGATTCAAAAGATCCGGATTGGAGCAAGTTCCAGGAATTCCTAATGCGGGAGGTTCGTTATACTTCACTTAAGAAATCTTTCCCTGCTGAAGCTGCTGAATTGTTTGGTGCTGCTGAAGATAATGCAAAATGGCGGTATGCAAGTTACCAGCGCATGGCAAAGATGGATTATACAGAAGAATAGCATATAGAATAAATAATCCTTAATTTTATAGCCGGGTACATTTTGTATCCGGCTTTATTTTTTTCTAATTCCTAATAATATGAGAAATAATCTGACATTCCTGATCCTTATCCTGTTTATGCTCCCGGCGGTCCAAAGCTGTAAAAACTCCAATGCTTTCAGTGGAAACAATGAAAGTGAACCAAAGTTAACATCCAGTGACCATCTGGTGATGGCAACCCTTTATCACCAAACAGCTGCAGAATACAGGGCACTCTGCTACCAGGCCTTTAATGTGGCCAGGTATCAGCTTGACCTAAGTTCAAGAATGCTGGGTGGAATGAAAAAACATGTTATTGTAGTCGACATCGATGAGACCATGTTGGATAACAGCCCTTATGAAGCACAATTAATTCTGGATAGTACCCATTACCCGGAAGGTTGGGAAGATTGGATGAATGCTGCATCAGCAAAAGCAGTACCCGGCGCGCTGGAGTTTCTGCAATATGCTGAATCAAAAGGTTATGAAGTGTATTACATAACCAACCGCAGAGAAAAGTACCGGACACAAACTTTAAATAATCTTAAAGAGCTGGGATTCCCAAATGCAGATGATGATCATCTGTTTTTAAGAACAGACTCATCCAGTAAAAAAGAAAGAAGGGAACGGGTATCAGAGAAAAATCTGATCGTTATGCTGATCGGGGATAATCTTAATGATTTTTCTGAGGTGTTTGAAAATAAGTCGGTGCAGGAAAGGTTTGAAATTACCGACAGTATGAAAAACAAATTCGGAAAAAGCTTTATTGTGTTGCCTAATCCTATGTATGGGGAATGGGAGGGAGCATTGTATGAATATGATTATTCTCAAACCGAAACGGCTAAGGACGAATTGAGGAAAAAGGCACTAATTGGATTCTAAGCTAAAGTTTGATGACCAGCCCTAAGAATATACTCATTGTCGTTGGTGCCCTCTTGATGGTTGCCTGTAACCCCGGGCGCTTCATTAGCCTTGACAATGCATTGGCCAACAAAAACAATGTGGTGATTCTGGATTTGAGCCGTGACAAACTGGAAGAAATACCACCCGGGGTTTTTGAACTGCATAATCTTGAAAAACTCATACTTTTTAAGAACAACATCAAAACGGTTCCCGCAGAAATTAAAAACCTGAAAAAACTCAAAAGCCTTGTACTGAGCAGGAATGATATTGATAGCCTCTCACCCGAAATTGGGGAATTGCAGAATCTTGAATATTTATCCCTATTCTTTAATGAACTGGAGACATTGCCGGAAGAGATTGGCAATTTGAAAAAATTGAACGAACTAAAGCTGGAATACAATAAGCTTAAGGAATTGCCTGCAACGATCGGGAACCTGAAAACCCTTGAATTTTTATACCTGGATCATAACCGGTTACGGACCCTCCCTCCGGAGATAGGCAATTGTACCAATCTTACCTTTTTAATAATTGGTAAGAACAGCATGGACATGGTTCCCAACGAACTGGGAAACCTGGTCAATCTTGTGGAGTTGGATGTTGCCCGGTCAGGGCCTTTGCTTCCTTTACCGGATCAACTATGCAATTGTCAAAAACTTGAATACCTCTATATAGACCAAAATACCATTGTTCCCTATTGCTTACAGGGAGCTAAAAATCCGCGGTTTAATATCGTGGTGAAACAATAGGATGCCTGAGGCTGTCCCATAAGGACTTTTCTGCCACAAAATCACGAAAACACAAAATTGCACAAAATGTGTAAAATCCGGATTATGTGTTTTTTGTGATATTTAGTGCCTTTGTGCTTTAGTGGCATTTTTAAAATTTATTCTTATGTGGCAGCCTCGATCAATTATGATTAATATGAACTTGTTTAATCACAATAAATCAGTCTAATCAGTTATATCTGTGAACATTTAGAAATGAGGTAATATGTTTATTATTGCTTAACAAACTTACTGGTGCTCGTAATTATCCCGTCCTCATTTTGTATTTTAAGCAAATAGATTCCCCCGGGTAAGGATGAGATGTCGATATCAAAGGAATGCTCGTGACCAAAGTCATTATAGAAATTGTCAAAGACTTCACGACCATTTATCCTTAATATTTGAATTCTGATATTTTCAGAATAATTTTTAAAAGAGATCTTGATTTTATCCTTCGAAGGATTTGGAAAAATTCCGACAATATCATTGGATTTGAACTCAATTGTTTCAGTTAAGGGCAAAAACCAAACATGGATCGTATCATAACCCTGGCACCCAGATGCTCCAAATACTTTGACCCAATAAACCTGTTCACCACCATTAGGGCCGGATGAATTAGTTGCAATATAAGTCGAATCTGTTGAACCATCCAACCATTGGTAGCCTAAATAACCTGAGCCTGCTGATAACAATATAGAGTCATTAACATCGACAGTATCGTTTGGAAACGCAGTTATTTCGGGAGTTGGACAAGGGAATACTACGATCTTAACCGAATCAATTATCGAATCAATACCATCATTCACAGTAAGTGTGTAGGTTATGGTAGAATCAGGAGATGCCATAGGATCTGAAATGGTAGGATCACTTAACCAATCAGTAGGAGACCAGGAATAATTGTTATTGCCTGTTCCTCCGCTTGCTATTCCATAGATCTGAACAGTTTGAGAAGAACATATAATCATATTGGGGCACATTTGTAGAGTAAGTGAGATGGAATCTGCAAGCAATCCGCCCGCTCTATTTGGAATTAGTTGATTTTGTGCAGTAACCTTCGAAATCAGTAAAATACTAATTGCAAATAATCCTGCTAAACTGAGAATGGTTTTGTTCTTCATAGGAGATGGATTTTACTGTCAAACAAAGATAAGGAAAAGTCTACAGACCAACGTTATTAATAGGACACTGATCTTTATGATCCCGCACTCGCGGGATGATTAGTTATGATATAGTTTATTGATCAAAGTAAAACAGTTTAACGGACATTCCTAATTGGCCCAGTTTAAATTCCTTTTTATGAATTCACACAGAATCCACAGAAATACACAGAATGAATATCTAAATATCTGTGAAATTCTGTGGATTCTGTGTGATAAAATACCCTATCGTACCATTGCGGATTAAGTGTTATTTTAAAATCTGTGATAATCTTTAAAATCTGCGTCATCAGCGTTCCAAAATAAACCGCCACGCACAAAAATAGTCCTCAGGGTGAGGATCCGGCGGACATGCAATACATTCCGTTTTAATCCGGGAATCAATGGCTTCGGCGAATGTAGTATATTCTACCAATCCTCCCGATTTACATGGATAGTCCTCTAATTCTTTGCGTTTACGTGCATTTTGCACCCTGCATTTATTCATCTGGAATACAAAACTGTTCTCTGTTTCTTCAACAAATGATTGTTCATTGATAAAGGCATAAAGCCGGAATTGTAAAGCTTTTTTCAATCCATCCAATCCCGGATTATCAGGCAAATCCAATATTCTTTTTATCGACCAGGCTTCAAAAGGAGAAAATTGCCCCCAGCAGGAATCATTGCATCGTTTGGCATCATTCATTCCCTGTGTAAACTCCACAGCCTGAAACCAAACACCATCATTGGCCAGCCAGTTTACAGCCATTCCGTCCCGCAATTGTTCCAGCGTTTCTTCGGGCAGGTTTAGCAATGGTTTAGGTAAGTTTTCTTCCATTTCAAATCCAAGAATTTTCGACAACCTTTTCATCTGAATGGAGTAACTTTTTTCCCAGGCAGTATTCATGGCTTCAAGGGCTTTTTCTTTACCCAGTTGATGCTGTACCTCAGCAAACCACATGGCATGGTGCATCATGGTTCGATGAAAAAAGTCAAGGATTAATGTGGCATTCGTTTCTTTGGATAGCTTTGTTTTTGAATCGATCTTTGACATTCGCCTGTTTGTTGAAATTTTGAAGAGGTAAAATTACTTTAAATTCCGACCCATTTTTTCTTTCGCTTCTTACTTTTATTTTACCTCCGTGTTTATCAATGAATTCTTTACAAAGTATCAATCCCAGGCCGGTTCCTTTCTCATTGTTTGTTCCGAAAGTTGACACCTGCTTTTCGATCCGGAACAGGGAATTTATCTTTTCCTCTGAAATTCCAACGCCGGTATCAATAACGGATACTTCCACATTCCTGGATGTCGTTCGTGATTTAATTTTTATCCGCCCTCCTTCCGGTGTGAATTTTATGGCATTGGAGATCAGGTTTCTGAAAACAGTGGATAACATTTCTATGTCGCCCCTGGTTTCAAGCGTTTCTGGAATGTCCTTGTAAATTTTTATCCCTTTTTTATGCGCAGATGTTTCAAGCAGGTTAACGCAACCTTTAATAACATCATTAATAATTACGGTATTCGGGATGTAAGCAATACGCCCTGTTTGTGACCGGGACCATTGCAATAAATTTTCAAGCAGATTAAATCCGTGTTTGGAAGATTCGTACATGATATTAATGAACTTTTTAATGTCCTTCTTTTCGTACATATCAAAATCATTTTTCAATAAGTCTGAAAATCCCAGCAGGGAATTAAACGGATTTTTGAGGTCATGGGCAATGATGGAAAAGAACTTGTCTTTGGTGGCATTAAGCAACCTTAACTCCTCTTCTGTAGAATAATTGATTTTTACCAGTTCAGTGTCCTCATCTCCTAATTGTTCATTCGATGATGAATTACCAAGGTCTTTTGATAAAAACCGTTTGCGTTCATAAAGTCTGCCGAGTAAAAATCCCAGAATCAGGAAGAAAATGACAACTACAATCCGGAAGATTCCCGGAAAGTCATAAGGTTTATTCGCAGCTGACTGAAATAACATCAAGTCATCAACAACAGCATATTTTATATAAGAAAATACCACTAATTGGTAGCATCCAGTTAACAAAATCCCAATTTTCATAATTCTCAGGTGTGCTCAAAATTCATAAACTTCTTTAGTTATATTGCATACGAGATCAGGATTTAAATGTTTAATAAACTATTCAACAGCAAACTGTTGAAAAGAAAGGAATTCACAAGGTAGTTTGGCACAAAAGAAATTACTTTACACCCATATAAATGGATGCAATCCCAAAAGTCAATTGTTTGTGAATGGTATTTGTAAATCCAACTTTTTGAAGAATTTCAAGAAATTGAAAACCTGCCGGGAAGATCCCAACTGAATCAGGAAGGTAAGTATAGGCTGAGGAGTCTCCGGATATAATCCTTCCGAGAAAAGGTAATATAAACCTGAAGTAAAAAGAATAGAGTTGTTTAACAGGAAATTTTGTGGGTTTGGAAAATTCAAGCACCATAACAACACCACCTTTGTTAAGTACCCTGTACATTTCAGAAAGCCCCTTTTCAAGGTTTTCAAAGTTCCTCACCCCAAAAGCCACCATCACTGCATCGAAAGAATGGGTTTCAAACCTGAGATTTTCCGAATCACCTGTTTCAAGGGTGATAAGATCTGTCAGACCTTTTTTGCTTAATTTTTCCCTGCCAAAGGACAACATATCTTCTGCAATATCAATCCCGACAATTTTTTGAGGTTTTAATTTTCTGGCCTCAATGGCTAGGTCGCCTGTGCCGGTGGCAACATCAAGAATCGTTTTGGGATGGTGCTGTCCAATCAGTTTTATGGCTTTTCGCCTCCAGGAATAATCAATGCCAGCGGACAAAAAGTGGTTAAGGAAATCATACCTGTGTGCAATGCTGTTGAACATTGACCTTACCTGCTGCTTTTTCCCTTTTTCTGATGCCACCGTTTATTTAAATTTTTGCAAAGATGATAAAGATTTTAAATAGGACACTGATCTTTATGATCTATTATGATTGGTTATGATTTTTATTTAGATCTTGATAAATCAGTTTTATCAGTCTGATCAGTGTACCATAAATAGGACACTGATTATTATGATTAGTTATGATTTATTATGATCGTTTATGATTATGATTTAGGATTACGAAAAACCACTCAATTAAATATCCAATAAATCAATTTTCTATCAGCGAAAATCTGCAATATCTGTGTCATCAGCGTTCCAAAAGTTACATTCCCAATAAAACCTTAATGTACAACCATGGACTTTTTAGTTTCTTTCTGACTTCCAGGTCTGTCATGGCGAGGGTTAAGCGTTCCTGTAACGATTTACTGTTCAATGCTTTGTTTACCATCATGTTAAACAACCATGGATGCTGTATAAACGCGGGTATCTTTCTGCTGATCTTTAACTCCTTACCTATTTTATGATATAGGTCTTCATCGTATTGTTTCATAAAAACAGCTGAATAGTTCTTTGTTTCTAGTGACCGTATGGCCTGTCGGGCAGCATACATTCCTGAAAGCGCTGCATGACCAATACCTTCTCCGGTAACCGGGTCGATGAGGTTCGCAGCATCTCCTGCAAGCATGAACCTGTCACCAGAAATAGGCCTCTTTTGATCCCAGAGTGGAAGGCCGTATGCCTGGATCTTACTTACCTGTTCTGCATTGACAAACCGCTCCTTTAAATAGGGGACTGTTTCAATGGCATTTAACATTTCCTTCTTCAGGTTGATCTTTTTTTTGCTGATCCTGTGCTGGTCCAAACCAACACCAACATTGGCAAGTCCGTTGGGCAAAGGAAAAATCCAGAAATAACCCGGAAGCAGGTTTTTCAAAAAATGCAGCTCTACATAATTTTGATCATTCATACCGCTTACACCTTTGTAATAGGCTTTAAGCCCCGTCATGGTCCATTTTTTATCCTTAACAATTCCACCGGGATCTTTCATGAAAGCAGATCCAGCTCCGTTGGCGAAGATTACCAGGCTGGCTTGAATAGTCCCACCGTTTTTTGTTTTTAGAAGAATAGCTTCACCGGTGTTTGAAAATGATGTGATTTCTGTGTCTTCAAGAATATCTATCTCTGTCCTCTTCCTGGCCTCCTCAATCAGAAAATTGTCAAAATCCATCCTTTTGCAGATATATCCCGGAGGAACTTCAGGTGAAAGCGAGTTGGAATCCAAAAACGGCAGGTCAAGAACTTTATGGTTAGGAGCAACCACGCGCATTCCATGGGAGTGTAATAAAAAAGATTGCTTGTTCAAGCGTAGTAAAAGGTCTTTGTCAAGTGTGGCCAGAACCGAAACAACCCAGCCGCTGATGCCATCCCCACAAATTTTATCTCGAGGAAATCTAGCTTTGTCCACCAGGGTAGAATGCACTCCTTCCTTAGCAAGGAATAATGCTGCAAGGGTGCCTGCAGGCCCTGCCCCAACTATACAAACCTTAGTGTTTTTCATTTCAAATTTTGGATGAAACGCCAAAGATAAAATATAAAAAAATAAAAAATGTTTAATTATTTTCACAAAGAGTTAAACAAATATTGATTTGTGCTGTTTAGGTTATTAATAATTTGAAAGTTGTATCTTTGCGGGCTGAAATTCGAAACCCGCAGAAGGCATTAAAGTAAAACACGAAAAATAGTATAACGGTGAAAGAAAAACAGGTAGTTTGCGGATTTTCAAAGTTTTCGAAAGATCAAAAAATTGATTACATTTCTGATCATTTTGAAAATTCAGAGGAGTTTGTCAGGGAGTTGAAAAGTTTTTATCACGACGATCCTGAAAAGCAGAAGATCTTTGATGAGTTCAGCGAAAACACCATTTCCAACTTTTATTTTCCATATGGCATTGCACCCAATTTTGTTATTGACGGGAAGGTTTACCATGTACCCCTGGTTATAGAAGAGAGTTCTGTAGTAGCTGCAGCAGCCAAAAGTGCTAAATTCTGGTCGGACAAAGGTGGATTTCATACCGAAATAATCTCCACATCTAAAATAGGTCAGGTTCATTTTATATGGCATGGCAATTTTGAGAAGTTAAAAACCTTAATGCCGGACCTTAAAGAAAGGATGGTGGACAGAACCGGTTCATTAACTTCGAACATGAGGGCCAGGGGAGGAGGAATCATAGACATCGAGCTTGTGGACAAATCAAGCGAAATTGACAATTATTACCAGTTACTGGCAACCTTTGAAACTGTTGATTCCATGGGAGCGAATTTCATTAACTCCTGCCTGGAAGAGTTTGCAGCAGAGCTCAAGGAATTTTTTGCTGAAAGTCCTTACTTCAAGGATGAAGAGCGTAACTGCGAAGTGATCATGTCCATTTTATCCAATTATACTCCCGATTGTCTGGTGAAATGTTATGTGGAATGTGATATTAATGACCTGGGAGGTATTGATGAAGACCTGACTGGTGAAGAGTTTGCATGGAAATTTGAAAAGGCAGTTCAAATAGCTAAAGTAGATACACACAGAGCTACCACACACAATAAAGGTATATTTAATGGAATAGATGCCATTGCACTGGCTACAGGAAATGACTTCAGGGCAATTGAAGCCTGTGGTCATACCTATGCTTCGAAGGACGGAAAATATACGAGTCTTACTGACATTGAAATAAAAGAGGGTAAGTTCAGGTATACGCTGGTGGTTCCTTTGTCGATGGGCACTGTTGGCGGATTAACCGACTTGCACCCATTGGCGAAAACTTCGCTTGAATTGCTTGGTAATCCTGGTGCCCAGGAACTCATTAGAATTGCGGCAAGCATAGGATTGGCAAACAATTTCGGAGCACTTAAATCACTTGTTACTAAAGGTATTCAAAAAGGACACATGAAAATGCACCTGCTTAACATCTTGAACAAGTTTGGTGCAAGTGATCAGGAAAAGAGTAAGGCAAAGACTTATTTTGAAGATAAAAAAGTATCCTTTAATGCTGTAGAAAGATACCTGGAAAAACTCAGAACTCCTGCCGAGGAATTTAAAATACTATACGTAAATAAATAATGGAATATTTTTCAAGAGGTAAACTTTTGATTTCAGGTGAATACCTGGTTTTAAAAGGAGCTGAAGCGCTAGCTGTGCCCTTGAAGGCAGGACAAAATTTACAAGTTGAAAGTACAGATGACTATCCCGGGTTGGTTTGGGAAAGCCGCGAAAAAGGTCAAAGCTGGTTTCGCGCACAATATAAACTTCCGTTCTTTGATACAGATGAAACAACTGATAAAGTCACGGCCGCTTTTGTTGCAAAGCATTTGAAGATGGCAGCAGAGCTAAATCCGGATTTTAAGAACAAATATGCAGGAAAATTTGTTACGACAAATTTGGAATTCGAGAGAAGTTGGGGATTTGGAAGCAGTTCAAGTTTGATTTCCAACATTGCATGGTGGGCAGAAGTTGATCCGTTTGAACTGCATAAAAGAATTTCTTCAGGATCAGGTTACGATGTTGTTTGCGCCCGGGAAGAGGGCCCTGTTATATTTCAGTTGAAAAACAAAGGATATACTGTTGAATCTTTGGATTTGAGCAGAGAGATTACGGACCATGTTTATTTTGTTTACCTTGGGAAAAAGCAGGATTCAGCCAAAAGTGTTGATGTTTTTCTGCAAAAGACCAGGGCATTTAAACCGGAGGTCCGGCTGATCTCAAACCTGAGCAGGCATCTTGGAAACTCGTCAGATCTGGATGATTTCGAGTATTATATGAAAGAACATGAACAGATCATGTCTTCCATATTAAAAATGCCGACTCTTAAAGAAACGGTCTTTAAAGAGCTTCAGGGTGAGGCCAAATCACTGGGTGCATGGGGCGGAGATTTCGCTATGATCACCTGGACAAGAAATAAAAATGAACTTAAAGAATACTTAAATAAAATAAAACTAAATACAATGTTTTCCTGGAAGAAAATCGTAAAGACAAAATGACAATTGAAGAAAAATATATAAATGATGCGTCAAAGCTTAAGCTTCTGAATGAATTTTCAGGGAGCAAACGCTGTGGCTGGCAAAGTCCTTCCAACATTGCCCTGGTTAAATACTGGGGTAAAAAAGGATTACAAGAGCCACAAAATGCATCCTTAAGTTTTTCTTTAAAGAATTCTTTTACAGAAACAACAATCGACTATTCTTCTGACGATTCTCCCGGGATAAATTTAACATTTCTGTTCGAGGGGAAAGATAATCCGGCATTTGAAAAAAGAATCGGAGACTATTTAAATTCAATTGCTAGCTATTTGCCTTTTCTACATCAACTCAAACTCAACATACAATCCCATAATTCATTTCCTCATTCATCAGGTATTGCTTCTTCTGCATCTGCTATGAGCGCACTTGCTCTTTGCCTTGCGGATATAGAAAAGGAATTGTTTGGGACACTGAAAAACGATGATGAGTTTTTTGAAAAAGCTTCTTTCCTTGCAAGGTTGGGATCAGGCAGCGCTGCAAGATCAGTATACGGAGGATTTGTTTTGTGGGGACAAACTGGTTCAATTGAAGGATCAACCAATAAGTTTGGAACAAGATTTAACCTGAAGGAGAAAAATTCATTCAATCAGATTCAGGATGCCATATTGATTACCAGCAAATCCAAAAAGGCCATTAGCAGTTCTCAAGGGCATGGAATGATGAACGGACATCCTTATGCAGAATCCCGGTATGCACAGGCAAAAACGAATCTTAAAGATTTAATTCAATCTCTTGTTGTTGAAAATCAGCAAAAATTTATTGATATAATTGAAAATGAAGCATTAAGTTTGCATTCGTTGATGTTTAGTTCTCGCCCGGGTTATAATCTGTTGAATGAGAATACCTGGAAGATCATAACTAAAATAAGGGAATACAGAGAAAAGAGCGGATTAATGGTAACATTTACACTTGATGCAGGCCCTAATGTTCATTTACTTCACCTGCTTAAAGATAAAAATGAAGTTGAAAATTTTATTAAAACGGAATTGATGAAGTATTGTGAAGACAGATACTGGATCAATGATGGAATAGGAGAAGGACCCAAAAAAATTAGTGTGTTATCATGGTAAAAATATTGAGCGACATATTTTATGGAAAGATCATCCTTTTCGGGGAGTATGGGATCATTTTTGATTCAATGGCTTTAACTATACCATTTACTCACTTCCATGGGGAGTTAAGTTTTAATAACCGTTATAATAAATTCAAATACACAGATTTTGATTTTGCAAATAATTCAAATGCCCAGCTTGAATTGTATTCATCCTATTTAAAGAATCTTATTGAAGAGAATGAACTGGATATCAAATTTGATTTTAACAGGTTTATAAAAGACCTGGACAACGGATTGTACTTCGAATCCAGTATACCCCAGGGATTTGGCCTTGGTAGTTCCGGTGCTCTTGTTGCTTCATTGTACAATAAATATGGCATTGATAAAATCAATGGTGGACGGTCGGTTACCAAAGATGAAATATTGAAGTTGAAGGAGATTTTTTCGAAAATGGAATCCTTCTTCCATGGAAAAAGTTCAGGCATTGATCCTTTGAATTCTTACATTCAATTTCCACTATTGATCAATTCGAAGACCGATATTGAAACTGTTGGAATTCCCCGGAATAAGTTTAACAGCAACTCAGCTATTTTCCTGATCAACACCGGCAAACCTGGCAAAACAGAACCCATGGTAAACCTGTTTCTTGAAAACTGTCAGAAACCGGATTACATTGATGTGATCAACCAGCATTACATTCCTTTGAATAACAGCTGTATCCAAAACCTGATCAAAGGTGACCTGGAAAAGTTTTTCAGCAACCTGGAAAAATTATCTGAGCTGCAGCGAAACTATTTTTCGAACATGATACCGGAAAATTTTACCGAAGCCTGGGAACATGGACTTGAAACCAATGATTTTAATTTGAAGTTATGTGGTTCAGGCGGCGGTGGATATTTGCTAGGTTTCACAAAGGATATTGACAGGTCACAGGAATATTTCAAAAAGAAAAATATTGAAACTGTCACCGTGTACAAAAGTTCCCGAAATTAACGCAGTTGCATCCTAAATTACTTATCACCAAACATATACTTCCTGTTTTTTTAATGAATATTTCTGGATCATTTTCTTGTTTTTTGAAAATCATGACTTAAATTTGTCATCTCAAATTATTGGATATAAATGTATTCATTCATTCAATATATTTTAACCCATCTATACCTGAACATCAAGCGCAGGGACGAATTTTATATTTTATATTTACAAATTTAGATTTACGAGTACGATATATGAGCATTGAACTTTGACCATCGAACTCCTGAGTTAATTCAAAATATAAAATTAAAAATTCAACATTCCAATGAAACTTCCATTTGCAGAATTATATAAAATTAAAATGGTGGAGACCATCCGCCGTAGTTCAAGAGAAGAAAGAGAAAAGTGGCTAAAAGAAGCCTTTTACAATGTTTTTAACCTCCGAAGTGAGTATGTATACATTGACCTGCTTACTGATTCGGGAACAGGAGCAATGAGTGACAAACAGTGGGCCGAAATGATGTTAGGGGATGAAAGTTACGCAGGGGCATCCTCTTACATTAAAATGAAAGCTGTAATCAAAGAATTGTTTGGGTTCAATGATTTTTTGCCAACACACCAGGGCCGTGCTGCTGAGAATGTTTTGTTTTCGCTCCTGGTAAAAGAAGGAGACATTATTCCTGGTAACTCACATTTCGACACCACGAAAGGCCATATTGAATTCCGTCATGCCAAGGCAATTGATTGTACAATTGATGAAGCCTTTGATCCAACACTTGATTATCCTTTTAAAGGCAACATCGACCTGGTTAAGCTTGAAAACGTATTAAAAAACAATCCCATAGAAAAAATACCAATGGTCATTGTAACGGTTACCTGCAATACATCCGGCGGGCAACCTGTTTCCATGCAAAACCTGAAGGACGTGTATGCAATGGCAAAAAAATACAAAACCAGGGTGATTTTTGATTCGGCTCGTTTTGCTGAAAATGCCTATTTCATAAAGATCCGTGAAGAAGAATACCAGGATAAAACCATTAAAGAGATTGTTAAGGAAATGTATTCCTATGCTGATGGAATGACCATGAGCAGTAAAAAAGACGCCATTGTTAACATGGGTGGTTTTATTGGTTTCAGGGAAAGGAAAATGTATGAAGAGGCAAGCGTTTATAACATCATGTTTGAAGGATTTGTGACCTATGGGGGAATGAGCGGTCGCGACATGAATGCTTTAACACAGGGTTTGCTTGAAAGCACGGAATTTGATTACCTGGAAACCCGTATCAAACAGGTTGAATACCTGGGCAATAAAATGAAGAGTTATGGTATCCCCATGATGGAACCTTTTGGCGGCCATGCTATCTTTATCGATGCCAAGAAGTTCTTGCCAAATATTCCCAAAGAAGAATACATTGCTCAAACACTGGTAACAGAACTTTACCTTGAAGGAGGTGTAAGGGCTGTTGAGATTGGTACCTTGCTTGCTGACCGGGATCCGGATACCCGTGAGAACCGTTACCCTGAACTGGAACTGGTAAGGCTGGCCTTACCCAGACGTGTATATACAAACTCTCATATGGATTACATTGCAGCTACCGTTGCCAATGTTTACGAACGAAGAAATGAGATATCAAGGGGATTAAGGATCCTTCGGGAAGCACCCATAATGAGACACTTTACTGTGGAATTGGAGAAGATCGGTTAAAGTAGAAAATCAGTATTGTTAAGAAATATTTTAAAATGCTTTAACAATTATTTTACATTTGTATAGCATGTTTTCGGCCTCTGATTTTTTAAACCAGTTGTCGTAAATAAATTCTAACGAAACATAAATGGAAACTATTTACCTTATCCTGGTTGTTGTCCTTTTCATCCTTGCTATTTCTGATCTTATTGTAGGTGTTAGTAACGATGCTGTAAATTTTCTGAATTCAGCCATTGGAGCGAAATCAGCTTCTTTTAAAGTGATCATGATCGTTGCAGCACTTGGTATTCTGTTTGGTGCAACATTTTCAAGCGGAATGATGGAAGTGGCAAGAAAGGGGATTTTTAATCCCTCTTATTTTTACTTTTCAGAGATTATATTGATCTTCCTTGCAGTAATGATCACAGATGTGATCCTGCTGGATGGTTTTAATACCTTCGGGATGCCTACTTCCACTACTGTATCCATTGTATTTGAATTGCTGGGAGCTGCAGTAGGCGTTTCCTTAATAAAACTGGCGTCAAGTGACCAGATTATTCAGCTTGAAACCGGGGGGGAGAAAATAGCCCAATTAAGTGACTACATAAATTCCGATAAAGCACTGCTAATTATTGCCGGGATCCTTCTATCCGTTGTTATCGCTTTTACTGCAGGTACATTGATCCAATATTTGAGCCGTGTGTTGTTTACCTTCAATTTTGAGAAAAAATTAAAATATTTTGGAGCCATATGGGGAGGAATGGCTATCACGGCAATTACCTATTTTATTTTAATAAAGGGACTTAAGGGTTCGGCATATGCCACCTATGAAATGTCAGATGGCCTGATATTAAAAGAATGGGTAAAGGTTAATGGATTTCAGATTATTTTATTCAGTTTTATAGCGTGGGTGATCATTCTTCAGTTGTTAAGTTTTATAAAGAAATTTGATATACTAAAGTTTATTGTGCTGGTAGGTACATTTGCCCTGGCCATGGCTTTTGCAGGAAATGACCTTGTAAACTTTATAGGTGTACCACTGGCCGGATACCACGCTTTTGTGGACTTCCTTTCAAGTGGCATTCCTGCAGATGAAGCGTTAATGACCTCCCTTTCAGGTAAAGTTGAAACCCCATTTGTCTTCCTTCTAATGGCCGGAGCAATTATGGTTGTTACTTTATGGACTTCCAAAAAAGCAAAATCTGTTGTAAAAACTTCTCTTGACCTTGGACGGCAGGAGGAGGGGTACGAACGATTTGATTCTTCTGCTGTATCAAGAATTATTGTACGTACCAATAGCAATGCTGCTAGATTAATTGTAGCGGCTGTTCCACAGGGACTTAGGGAAGCGATAGACAAAAGATTTGATCAAACTCCGTTTAAACAAAAACAGAAAGAACTCGGTGTAGATGCACCGGCATTTGATATGATCAGGGCATCTGTTACCCTTGTAGTAGCAAGTATATTGATCTCTTTTGCTACATCTTTAAAATTACCTCTCTCAACCACCTATGTCACATTTATGGTAGCTATGGGTACATCCCTGGCAGATCGAGCCTGGGGATCGGAAAGTGCGGTTTACAGAGTGACAGGTGTTATTTCAGTTATTGGAGGATGGTTCTTTACTGCTTTCTCCGCTTTCGTGTCAGCCTTTATAATGGCAATTTTGTTCAGTTATTTTGGTTTCCCAGCTGTATTTGTGATGGTTGCCCTTGTGGCATTTGTAATTTACCGTACTCATTTCCTCCATAAGAAAAGAACAGAAAACTTTGAAATTGATAGTGGTGAAGTTGGAGAGGAACCTCTGACCACAACAAAGATCATCGAAAAATCTTCAAGAAGTGTGATAAAAACCTTAAATAAGATTGGTGCTTCACTTACAGATGCTATTACCTTTTTTGAAAAACAGGATTTGAAAAGATTGAAGTCCACATCCATAGATTTTGAAAAAGTCCATGTGAACAGTAAAGCTTTAAAAGACAATGTAAGTAAGACCATTTCCAAGCTTGAAGAAAGTGAGGTAGAATCAGGTCACTTCTATGTGCAGGTTGTAGGATATCTGCGTGAGATAGCACATTCAACCTCTTTTATCATACAACCGGCAACAAAACATCTTGATAATTCTCATAAGCCTCTATTGCCTGAACAATTAAATGAATTATCCAGCATCCAGTCGAAGATTAACGATTTGATCGAGATTGTCAATGCTGCTATGAGGGATCAGGATTTTAAAGGATTGGACAATATTATTGAAGAGCAAAAACTTACATTAAAATACATTAATTCCGTTCGCAAAAACCAGGTGAAACGGATTAAGGAGAACCTCATCGGTACCCGAAACAGCATGCTGATATTTAATATGCTGGAGGAGTACAAGAACATAATCCTGTATATTGTTAATCTACTCAAATCACAAAGGGATTTCATTGCTTTTGTGAATGGAGAAAATGAAACCGGGGTAGAAGGGATCGACATAACCGAACAGTCATAATATAAGCTACACACTATATTTATAGTGTAATGAATCTCAAAATTATTATGGTCATTTCATATAAATGATTCCTTGGCTATAACTCCTTGGTAGGATAAATTTCAGCCTTGTGTGAACATTCTGCGCGGATCTAATGTCTCTGATTTTAAGCTGTTTAGATTTCATTTCTTAACCATTTCTTAACGTTTTCTTAATCATTAATTAAAATCGAATCACATGTTCAGGGAATGTAAATTCATAATTTCGCATACTCCCTAAAACAAAAAAAATGGAAACAATTTACCTTATCCTGGTTATCGTTCTTGTGGTTTTGGCAGCATCCGACCTGGTTGTTGGAGTAAGCAATGACGCTGTGAACTTTTTGAATTCTGCCATTGGATCCAAGGTTGCTCCTTTACGAGTGATCATGATTATTGCAGCCCTGGGTATTATAGTAGGAGCTACATTTTCGAGTGGAATGATGGAAGTTGCACGAAAAGGAATCTTTCATCCCCAGCATTTTTATTTCTCGGAGATTATGATCATATTCCTGGCGGTTATGATCACTGATGTGATCCTGCTGGATGCATTCAATACTTTTGGAATGCCCACATCCACAACGGTTTCGATTGTTTTTGAATTGCTTGGTGCCGCAGTAGCTGTATCCATTATAAAACGGTATACCGATGCCAATGCTTTGGAAATTAGTGAATACATTAATTCGGCTAAAGCACTTGCAATTATTTCCGGAATATTATTGTCAGTGGTAATTTCATTTACTGTTGGAGCAATAGTTCAATACATTGCCAGGTTATTGTTTTCCTTTAACTATAAAAAGAACCTTAAATATTTTGGGGCCATCTGGGGAGGAATTGCAATTACTGCAATCACTTATTTTATCCTTATCAAAGGGGCAAAGGGAGCTTCTTTTATGTCGGATGAAGCCAAGGACTTTATTATACACAATGCATTGCCTATAATCGGTGCTAGTTTTGTTGCATGGACCCTTTTACTACAATTACTTTCCTGGCTAACAAAACTTAATATATTGAAGTTTGTGGTACTTGTTGGAACCTTTGCTTTAGCAATGGCTTTTGCTGGAAATGACCTTGTAAACTTTATAGGTGTTCCGCTTGCCGGTTATGAATCATATACCTCCTTTATGGCAAATCCCGGAGCTGAACCAGATGCATTCTTGATGACCGACCTTACCGGAAAAGTGAAAACACCAACTTTGTTTTTATTGATTGCCGGTTTAATAATGGTTGTTACGTTATGGACTTCTAAAAAAGCCAGATCTGTAACCAAGACAGAAATTAATCTTGCCAGGCAGGATGCTGGCTATGAGCGTTTTGGTTCATCTTCAATTGCAAGGTCATTGGTTAGGGGTACAGATAGTTTTGCAAGCAGATTTAAGAAACTGCTACCGGCTGGAATAAGTAAAAGAATTGATAAACAATTTGACCAGTCGGAATACAAAAGTTATATGAGCAGCCTGGGGGATGAAGCTCCCTATTTTGATATGATCCGGGCTTCAGTTAACCTTGTAGTTGCAAGTATCTTAATTTCATTTGCCACTTCCTTGAAACTTCCTTTATCTACTACATATGTTACATTTATGGTGGCAATGGGAACATCGTTAAGTGATAAAGCCTGGGGACGGGAAAGTGCTGTATACAGAATTACAGGTGTGTTTTCTGTGATTGGTGGTTGGTTCTTTACTGCTTTCTCTGCCTTCACAGTCGCTTTCCTGGTAGCGATGGCCATAAAGTTTGGTGGTTTTATTGCAGTGATGATCCTGGTTGCACTGGCTGTATTCTTTGTTTATCGTACACACACAATTCACAAAAGAAGAACTGCTGAATCTGAGGAAGAAGAAACACTTGCTGAAGATGAGGTTATTTCAGGTAGCGCCATCGTTGCAAAATGTGAGACACGTGTTACTGACAATATGGTTAAAGTGTCTGATATTCTTGCTTCTACTTTTGAAGGATTATCAAAATCTGACCTGAAAAAATTGCGTAAAGTACATAAGGACCTTGAAAAGGTAAACAAGAAGATTAAGGGATACAAGGATAATGTGGATGACACCATTAAACACCTTGAGGATAGCTCCATCGAAACGGGTCATTATTATGTACAGGTGATTGATTATCTGAGAGAAATTGCACATAGTATTAGTTTTATTACTAAACCTTGCTATGATCATGTGGATAATCACCACAAAGAACTACTTCCCGTACAATTAGAAGAGTTGTTGGACATGACACGGATGATCAGGAATTTAATTGGTGATATAAACGAGTCTATCCGTACTAATGATTATTCAGTACTGGATAAGATTGTAGAAGATCAAACGAAAACTCTCAAATTTATCGATACCTCACGCAAAAAGCAGGTTAAACGAATCAAGGCCAATGAAGTAGGTACCAGAAACAGTATGTTGTTCCTTGCCGTATTATCGGAAAGTAAAAACCTGTTGCTACAATCGGTCAATTTAATCAAGGCTCAACGTGATTTCTCAAATTTTGCTAATGAGAACGGGGATTTAGAAGATTAATCATTGTTTCAGTGAGACTCTGATTTTGATTGAAAAATCTTTTAATCGAACTCTCGACGGCCAGGCAGGCCAATGTCAATAAGTTTAAAAACCGTTACCTTTCAATAATTGAATTTACTTTTCAAGTGTAAAGAGGAATTCAACACCGCCATCTTTATACTTTCTTGCTGAAATATCTCCTCCATGAAGTTGGATGGCATTTTTAACAATTGCAAGCCCAAGGCCCGTACCGCCAGTTTTTCTTGACCTTCCGGTATCAACCCTGTAAAACCTTTCAAATATTCGTGAAAGGTGAATGTCGTCAATTGAATTGCCAGTATTTGAAAATGAAAAATAGTAATAATCATTGTCTTCCAGGTAATTGTTTATTTTTATCTTAATCCCTTCACCGCCGTATTTGACCACGTTGTCAAATAAATTATAAAACACTGAGTTCAGCAAGGATTGGTTTCCATTTACCTCCAGTCCTTCAGATAGTGACAGGTCAATCTTGATTTTAGCATCGTCAAGTTTGGGTTTCATGTTTTCATGAACATCCATAATGATAGTATGGATATTGGTGTGTTCAAAAACAAAATGTTCACCTGTTTCCTCTATCTTGTTCAGCATGGAAATGTCTTCGATAAGGAGTGAAAGCCTTTTTGCCTGGGCATAAGCTCTTTCGATGAAGTATTTTTGTTTCTCCTCCGGAAGATGGTTCCTGTGCATGGTTTCGAGGTATCCCATCACGGTAGTAACCGGAGTTTTTAATTCATGGGCAATGTTTGAGGTCATCTGTTGTTTGATCATTTTTTGTTTTTCAAGTTTCGTTGTGTCCTTGATCATGATCTCAAAACTTCTGTCCTGGAAAAATACACATTGGACGGTAAAATACCTATTGTTCTTTGTTAAATTGTGTTCAATTATTGGGGCATCATCAGGATCAATACTGTCCTTACGTTTTAGTTGTTTGTCGATGAATTTGAATATAGGTTTCAGGTCCTTTATCTCAAATATTTTTTCAGCTGAAATGGTTGATTTATCAGAGATCAGGTTTAAGTATTGAATAAATTTATTATTGGTAAGAATTTTTGTTTTTTCTGGCGAGAAAAAAGCAATTCCCTCGTTCAGGGCATGAAGATGACTGAAGTGTTTGTTCCTTTCAATGGTGATTTCATCCTTGGCCGTTTTCAATTTTTTATAAATATCGATGATCTGTTTACTTATAACTCCAACCTCGTCGTTTGGAAAATCTATGGATTCATCCAGCTCATCGCCACCGGAAAGTCTGACAGTAAAATCTTTTAACCGTGTCAAGGTCCGGCCTGTATTCCGAGTTAGGAACAAGAGCAAAATAAGGATAATTACAAACAATCCAAAAATGTAAATAATAAAGAGTTTTTCAACCTTAAGAAAATCAATAATCTCGATATCATATAATGCAGCAGTTCTGACAAAATAATCGGTAAAGAATTTTGAATAATAATAATAGTCATTACCAGTGGTTGAAGATTCCCTTATATTAGCTCCAAATTCAAGTATTGCGGATTCCTGGATTTCAGGACGATGGAGATGGTTTTCCATTTTACTGTAATCGGATACTTCACTATCGTATAAAACAACTCCAGTTGGGCTGATTACTGTAATCCTGATGTTCTTATCAGGAATGATAGCACTTAATGAATCAAGTATCCTAAAATCACTTTTCTCATCCAGATTATTGGACTCAATATAATTATTGGTGAGTTCGGTAACATTATTAAGAATTCCCTCCAGCTGACTGACCCTAAAATCCTTTTCCCTTTCATATTGAAAGGCAAGGATAAGGACTGCAAAAATTGCAAATATTACAGTAAGGTATATAAAGAGTTTGTGCCTGAATTTTAGTCTTCTAAACATTTCAATGGTATAATTGTGATTAACTTGTTTCAAATGTGTAACCGTACCCCGGTCTTCCTTTAATATATGTTCCGTACTGGCCGGCTTTTTTCCTGAGCCTCGCTACATGTACATCAATGGTTCTGGCTGATACCAGAGTGTCATTCCAAACTTCATTCAGAATATCATCTCTGGAAATAATGCGACCTTTGTTTCTCATGAGCAGGGCCATAATGTCAAATTCTTTCCTTGTTAATTGTATTTCTTTGGATCCGACAGTCAGGTTTTTTTTATCGAAGTTCAGCACTAATTCTTCAAACTCAAAAACCTTTTTATCTTGTTCTGCTTCTTTGGGTGTTCTTTTCAGCAACGCTTTAACCCTGGCCTTAACCTCCTGAATAGAAAAGGGTTTGGTGATGAAGTCGTCACCACCCAGACTGAATCCGGTTAACAGGTCGTTTTCCGTATTTTTTGCTGTTATAAAAATAATGGGTATTTCAAGGTTCATTTCTTTTCTTATTTTGCCGGCAAACTTAAACCCGGATATCTTCTCCATCATAACATCCAATAAAATCAGTGAGAAAGAAGAAAGGTCAAGCTTCATTGCAGCTTCTGCAGAGTAAGCTGTTTCGGTATCATAACCTTCACTTTCAAGATTGAACTGGAGTATCTCACAAAGATCCTCTTCGTCATCAACAATTAGTATTTTATGTTTTTGTTTCATAATGTGAGTTGATATAAGTTCAATGTCATTAACTTTAACGCACCTGATGGTTAATTAGAATCCTGGTGCCTTACATCGGATCCTGAAATAGCATACAGAGATGCTTCAGCGATATTGGTAGCCTGATCTCCGATGCGTTCAAAAGAAGAAATAATCGACCTGATATCAGTCAAGCTGAAAAAGAATGCATGCAACTCTTTTGGCAGTTCACTTTTTGTTATTGATTTCCTGAGCAATTTGTAATAAAGGTTATCCAGATCATCGTCTTTATTAATTGCCCATAGTGCATTGCTTTTGTCCTTGTTTGCAAAAGAAAGCAAAGCTCTATTGAGCATTTTAGTTGCAAGTTTTAACATTTGCTGAAGCATTCCTATAGTTTTAATCAAAAGGTCAGAGTCTTTTATTCCTTTTATATGATTTATTACCCTCATTACGTGGTCGCCAACGCGTTCAAGGTTAATTACCATCCGATAAACTGAAAACATCTGACGTAAATCTACTGCTACAGGTTGAAACAATACGATGGTCCGAATAATTTTTTCTTCGATCTGAATTTCAAACTGATCTATTCTCTCTTCATTCTTATTGAGCTTTTTGAGTGTTTTTTCCGGAATTCCTTCGCTCATATCCAACTCAAATATATTGTTGAGTATATCGATCTGTTCAAGGACCAGGTTTGACAAATTTTCAAATTCCTGGTTGATCTCAGTCAGTGCTATTTCTTTATTGAAAGTCATAAATGTTTTTATTTGATTAACTGAATTTACCGGTCAGGTATGCTTCCGTCCTTTTATCCACTGGTTTTATAAACATATCTTTAGTCTTGCCATATTCCACAAGTTCTCCAAGATACATGAACATAGAATAATCCGAAATCCTCGCTGCCTGTGACATGTTGTGTGTAACCAGTAATA
Source organism: uncultured Bacteroidales bacterium (assembly GCA_964421215.1). Classification (GTDB taxonomy): domain Bacteria; phylum Bacteroidota; class Bacteroidia; order Bacteroidales; family JAADJA01; genus JAADJA01. The sequence continues at coordinate 217,207 of CAYQWA010000002.1, forward strand.
TCGTGTATTGTTCTTTTAGTTCCTGAAGTAGTTCTTCCACTTTTTTAGTAGCAAGCGGATCCAGAGCGGAAGTGGGTTCATCAAGAAGTATTACATCGGGTTTAAAAGCCAGTGCCCTTGCAATACAGAGTCGTTGTTGCTGGCCTCCTGAAAGAAAGGTACCTTTTTTTAACAATGAATCTTTTACTTCATCCCAAAGCGCAACATCCTTCAATGATGTTTCAACAATTTCATCCCTTTCACTTTTTTTCAGACGGATACCATTTAGTTTATATCCTGCTATCACGTTATCATAAATGCTCATGGTAGGAAAAGGGTTCGGGCGCTGAAACACCATTCCAATCCTCCTTCTCAATAGTATGTCCGACATGGATGTAGTGTCTTCTCCATTCAATGAAATTTCACCTTTAATTTCAATATTGGGATAAAGGTCATGCATTCTGTTTATGGCCCGTAACATGGTACTTTTTCCACAACCTGAGGGTCCCATAATGGCAGTCACCCTGTTCTTTTTTATGCCTGCACTTACATCTGTAACAGCAAAGTTACCTTTATTATATGCAACAGACAAGTTTTTAATGTCCAGTACAGGGTCGTCAATATTTAGTATTAATTCACTATTCATTTAAGCTCTTTTTGACAAAAGGTTTTTAGTTATCAGATTAAGGGCCAGCACCACGATCATTAAAAAAAGTGATGATGACCAGATCAGGTCTACCATGTTGGGATCATTATAAAAGTCCCAGATCAAAAGTGGTACCGCACTGGTTGGTTTATCAATCTCAAAATTCACTTGCATACTTCCAAGCGCTGTAAGCATCAAAGGAGCAGTTTCTCCTATTATTCTTGATATAGCTAGTAATATTCCTGTAATCAGGCCGCTGAAACCTGAAGGTATCAATACCCTAAGTATGATCTTATGATAAGGAACACCCAGTGCAAATCCTGCCTCCTTTATGGTGTCGGGTATCATTTTCAAAGTTTCTTCAGTCGATCGGATGATTAATGGTAGCATCATAATGGCCAGGGAAGTACTGCCGGCAAGAGCCGAAAATCCATGGGTAATGTTTTTAACTACCCAGAAATAGGCGATAAGGCCCAGTACAATGGATGGAACCCCTTGTAAAATATCGGTGATGTCACGCACAATATTAGCATACATGCTATTTCTTTTTTCATAAAGAAATACACCTATGATTAAACCAATAGGTATCGCCATAACAGATGCAATTGCAACCATGTACAGTGTTCCGGCTATGCCGTTTAAAATTCCGCCAGGTATGATTTCTCCTGCATTCAAAGCAAGCATAGCTTCATAAGTATCAGGTGCCGTTTCAGTAAAAAAGGATAGGTTTATCTGCCTGTAACCTTTGATGACCAATTTTGAGATAATAAGTACAATTGGAGAAATTGTGATTATTGATAATACAATAACTACTATAGAAAATAGCCGGTCTTTTAACAAGCGGGGCCTTAATCCATCCGGCGCAGAAGCAATATTTTTGGTATTTGACGTTGCCATCAGGACAGTTTTTTAATTATTAATTTACCCACTCCGTTAATTAAACCTGTGATTACGAAAAGCAATAAGCCTATTGTAATCAGTGCGCTGAGCTTTAAACCATCAGCTTCTCCAAATTGATTAGCAATAACACTGGCCATGGTATTGCCTGTTTCGAAAAGTCCGGTTGGAATAACATTCGAATTCCCGATTAACATTGTAACAGCCATGGTTTCTCCTAACGCCCGGCCAAATGCAAGGATGTAACTTGTAATAATCCCTGATCTTGCATTGGGTATAATTACGCTGAAAATTACATCTTTCCTTGTAGCCCCAAGAGAGTAGGCCGCTTCTTTCAGGTCATTTGAAACCATCATGATGATTTCTGTTGTAATGGAAGTTGCATAAGGGATGATCATAATAGCAAGGATAAGTCCGGCTGTAAATATTCCAAATCCCTGGGAGTTGAATCCAAGATCAACAATCAAAGGACGTAAAACATAAAAGCCCCATAAACCATATACAATGGACGGAATCCCAGCCAGCATATCAACCATGGTACCCACAACATTGGCAATTCTTGTTCCCCTGAAGTATTCACCAATAAATAAAGAGGTGGAAAAAGCAAGAGGGAAACAAATTAATAAAGCAATTACGGAAGTAAAGATCGTCCCTGCAATAAACGGTAGGGCACCATAAGCTTCTCTGCCTTCTGTTGGGTTCCACTCTGTTGATACGATAAACTTTAACCCAAATTCCTTAAACACAGGAATGGTACCGTTTACAAGAGACAGCACCATTCCTCCGGAAATTAATATTATTATGAAGGAAGCAAGAAATAATAGAGTTTTTGTAATCTTTTCGCTATTCATTATTGTCTTGTTCCTTCACTAATTCGTCATTATTTTAAAACTGGAGTACCTTCATACACTACAGACTTCAGAATTTTCTTAGCCTGCTCAACTGCTTTCACCGGGAGAGCAGCATAGTTCACTTGTTGAGCCATTGCCTGGGCATCCTTTTCGATGATCCAGTTTAAGTACTCAATTGTTGCTTCTGCCTGAGCTTTTGACCTTCCGCCGTAGGCTTGTTCTTTATATAGAATTAACCAGGTAAATCCGGCAATAGGGTAAGCATTCGGATCAGAAGAATTGGTCAGCATTACTTTAGTATCAGCAGGAATTTCACCCTGTGCAGCAGCACTGATAGACTCCAGGCTGGGTGTTATGTAATTTCCTGAACTATTCTTAAGCTGAGCAAAGCTGATGTCTTGTGCAAAAGCAAATTCCGAACCGATGTAACCTACAGCACCAGCTGTTTGTTTGATGGTTCCGGCAACACCCGGATTGCCTTTAGCACCGAGGCCAACAGGCCATTTTAGAGATTTGCCTTTACCAACTTCTGTGTTCCAGTCAGGTCCTATCTTGCTCATGTAATCACTGAAAATATAGGTTGTTCCGCTTCCATCAGAACGATGAACTACTGTTATCTCCATATCCGGAAGTGTCGCATCGGGATTGAGCTCTTTAAGTTTGGGATCGTTCCATTCGGTGATCCTTCCCATGAAGATGTCTTCAAGGTTGTTTTCTGAAAGTTTAAGATTTTCAACGCCATCGAGGTTGTAAGCGATTACAACTGCCCCGATACATGTTGGTATATGAACAATTTCAGCAGGCATATCTGCTTCTTTCTCATCGCTTAGGTATGCATCGGTAGCACCAAAGTCCACAACTTTGTCTTTCAGACTTCTGATACCCCCTCCGGATCCAATACCTCCATAGGTAACAAGTGTTCCGACAGCTTTGGTATAGTTTTTAATTGCCAGGTTGTAAAAGGGTAAAGGGAATGTAGCACCTGCTGCAGTTAAACTAACTGCTTTTGATGATTTCTCTTCACCTTTTTTGTCTGTACCCGCACTATTGCAAGAGGCCAGTACAATGGCTAGTAATAATAAAATGATTGTGTTTTTCATGATTATTTCTAGTTTAATAATATTTACAGTTTTATTTCACAATTTAAAAAGATAGAATGAATTGTTGCAGATCCATCAGCCGGCATCCACCCCTGGTAATTGGGTGTAAGCTTTAAGCCTTTAGCAACATTAAACTCAACACCTCCGATTATTGCACTTCCGTCTTTTCCATGGTTCCATGGATTTTCAGCATCGTCAATTTTAACTGAAGAAAGGTCATCATAACGAGCAAATACTCTGGTTTTTTCAATTTTATATGAGCCATAAAAAGACAAACCTGTGAGGTCATTTTTGTCGTTCATTTTATGATTCAAATGCTGGTTGTACTCCGCACCAACTTTAAAATTTCCAACTTCATATCCGGCATAAAATGCCAGAGTTTGTTGAGCACTATCAGAGCCCATATAATCATAGGATGCCCGAAAGTTTAGCTTTTCAATGGGTGTGATTGTAATGCCTCCGCTATACTTAAAAACACTGTCAGCTTCAATCTTTTTGTATCCTTCACCATTCGCTATGGTAACATCAGCGCTGATCTTTTCATTAAATTTATAACTTGCAAAAACACCCAGATCAGCACTTGGTCCAAATTTATGCTCATCCATAAAGGATTTATAAAGGTATCTGCCTCCCCACAATGTTTCCTGCAATTTGAACTGGTGAAGACCGATCATGCCAAATTTAACAGTAAGACCGTTGGATTTGTACTGGAAGTAGGCATTCTTCAAAAAGGCTGTCATTTCCAGTCCCCCAGCCTTGGGATTACCAACATCAAGCGTTACTTTTCCTGAAATTTTTTCAGTTAGTTTAACACCATATCCGAAATATGCCCTTTTAATCTCAAAAGCATTGAAGTTATGATCATCTTCAAAAGTGGAGTGAAAATTAGAGAATACCTTTATAAATGGCTTTCCTGAAGGTTTAAAGGGCTTATCTCCTTCCTGTGCAAATATGCTTCCTGCAGCAAATAATAATACTGTTAAAATCGTAAACGTCTTGTTCATATCCGTATTGAATTAATGTTAAATTTTCCGCAAAATAACAACCCATCAATTACGATGGTATTAAGCATATGTTAAGATAATGTTACATTTTAGTAAGCGTTGCATTTTTGCTTGAGGTATAAGAATCAATTACTTTTAGCCTTATCTTTGTTAATTAATTCAGAACAAATTTGCCTGCAAATGGATAATAGCAATTATAAGATTCTCATAGTAGACGACGAAAAAGATATCATCGAATTTCTTCAGTATAATTTTGAAAAAGAGGGCTTTAAGATCTCCTCTGCTCAAAATGGAACTGAAGGCAAGAAGGTTGCTCTCAAAGAAAAACCTGACCTGATCTTATTGGATATTATGATGCCCGGGGTTGATGGTGTGGAGTTGTGCCGGGAGCTGAGAGACATGCCAGAATTCGAAGACACATTGATTGTTTTCCTTACTGCCCGTGGTGAAGATTATTCCCAAATTGCAGGATTTGAAGTAGGAGCTGATGATTATATTACCAAACCAGTTAGGCCACGCGTACTTATTGCCAGGGTTAAAGCTTTGTTAAAACGTAAGTCAAAAGTAAAACTGGATGAGAATGTAATTGACATGGGAAGTATAGTTATTGATAAAGATAAACGTGAGGTTAGGTTAGAAGAAGAGGTTATCCACATTCCAAAAATTGAATTTGACTTACTGGTTTTACTTGCCTCTCATCCCGGTAAAATATTTGAAAGAGATGAAATATATTCCAAAATCTGGGGGAATGAAGTATTTGTAAGTGACCGCACACTTGATGTACACATCAGAAAGCTCCGTGAAAAAATAGGCAAGGATACCATAAAAACCATTAAAGGTGTTGGATACGGTTTTAATGAAGAGCATTGATTTCAATTGATTATGAAAAAAAATGCTACTCCCAGTTACATTGCCCGGATCTCATCCATAAAAATTTCCGTTCTTATTCTAGTAATACTTCTTATCGTAATGCTGGCAATCCCTGGTTCCATTTATTGGCCCTTGCTTATTATATTACCAGGAGCTACACTTATCGGATCTTTTCTGCTGTATTATTATGACCTTGAAAAGTTTATCTACAGGAAAATAAAAGTGATCTATAAAAGCATCTACGATACCAAGACACCCATTGAAGAAAAGGAAACTAAACTTGATATGTCCAGTGACCTTATTACAGATGCAGAAGATAAAGTGCTACGATGGCAAAAAAGGAAACTTAAAGAATCTAAAAAGCAAAAGAAGCTTGAAAGATACAGGAAAGAATTTCTGGGCAATGTATTCCATGAGTTGAAAACACCAATTTTTAATATCCAGGGATATCTTGAAACTCTGATTGAAGGTGGAATTCATGATGAAAAGATCAATAAGAAATTTTTAAATAAAGCAAGAAAAAATGTTCGGAGAATTACTGAAATTGTTGATGATCTGCAAATGATATCTAACCTGGAAGACGGTAGTTTTTCTCTGATGCTGGAAAATTTTGATATTCATAAACTTGCCACCGATGTACTTGAATCTATGGATATCAGAGCAAATAAGAATGGTGTTGCTTTGGAGATCAAAGAAGGATGCGACAAACCATTTTTTGTTGTTGGAGATAGAGAGTTGATCCATCAGGTACTGAATAACCTGGTTACCAATGCCATTAAATATGGAAAAACTGGAGGAAAGACTCAGATAGGCCTATATGATATGGATGAATATATTCGTGTTGAGGTTTCTGATGATGGGATCGGAATTGAACAAGAGCACCTGCCCAGGATCTTTGAACGGTTTTACCGTGTGGATAAAGACAGGTCCCGCGAATTAGGAGGATCAGGTTTGGGACTGTCTATTGTAAAACACATACTTGAAGCCCACAATCAAACCGTAAATATCAGAAGTACTTTTGGGCTGGGAACCACCATTGGATTCACACTAAAGAAAGCTTAACGATATTAAACGGTCAGATTTTACCGCGAATTTCGCGGATTTCCGCCAATTCATTACACACTTAATTTATTTAGGCTTAGCGAAAATTAGTGTTATTAGCGGTTTATAATATTTTTTGGTAGAGAATTTCACAACGAATTATCTGGATTTACGCGAATTTATTCAATTATATTTTCCGCAGTGAAGAGGCAGGCAACCAACCAACACTGCCATTGGCGATCCTGATTTCGTACCATTCCCCAACCTGGTCTTTTATTTCTACTTTGGAGCCTTCGTGTATAACAAACAGGTCAACACTGTTAGGGTTTGGCGAACTTTTTACTGTTATGGTAGGAATAAAGATGATGGCTTCTTTTTCGTTATGGAATGTTTTGTACTTCTGTAATGAAACTAAAAATGTAAAGAAGGTCAATGCAAAAATGACCATTCCGGTGTAAAAGGCGATCTTTCGAATCCTGATAAACCTGGAGAGCAAATAAAATGCCAACAGGATGAAAAAGAGCATAAAGCCCCCAACACTTATTCCGGCCCAGGTATCGGTACTGAACATGTTGTAGAACGACCTCCACCATTTCTTAAAGAACAATTCAGGTACCGGTTCAATTTTGTCAACGATTTTTGTATTGGCTACCGAGAGGTTATTCAGAATGTCCTCATTATTCGGACTGATCCTTTTTGCTTTTTCGTAATATAAAATGGCGGAAGGGTAATCCTCCAGTTTAAAACATGCATTTCCTATGTTGTAATACAAGCTTGCTGACTCATAGCCAAGATCCAGTACCTGCATATAAGAATCAATGGCTTCAAGGTAAAATTCGTTGTCGTAAGCTGCATTGGCCTTATGAAATAAGGAATCGTAGTTTTGAGCCTGAGTAAGACCAAATCCAATACACAACAACCATATGATAACCAATATGTTTTTCATTTTTTACCGGAGTTCCCTTTCCATATGACTGATGATATTAATGCCTTCGTTATAGATCTTTTCCATTGTTGTATTGCTGTCACCCGGAGCAAAACGGGCGAATTCACAATTATTCAACGTTTCAATAAATATTTTTATGGTATTCTCATTCACTTCTTTTTCAGTAAGTGTTTCGTTCACGGTATCAATGGAAAGGTTTGCCAGAGGTATGCTGAATTTATCACTCAGGTAACCCCATAGTGCCTGTGATACTTCCTCATAAAACTCTTCCTTTTTGTTTTCCTTCATAAAATGTTCGGCCTTCTTCATCCTTTTGGTTGCAACCTTTGTGGCCTTTCTGTTTTTCATCAGTGCAATATTGCTTCTCTTTTTTAATTCGTTTTTCCAGAAGATGACAAAAAAGATAAATAATATCAAGGGCACTGCCAGTAAAACATAAAACAGGGTAGATCCAAAAAAGAATAATCCCATGACCTTTAATCCCGGATCATCAACAAGGATGTGCCTGATATCTGTACCAATGTAACGAATGTCAGACTGATTTACTCCACTGTAAACATAATCCGATTCAGATCCGTCTCCTTTGTCTACCTTTATGTCGTAGGCTGGTGTAGTAAGCGAAATATACTTCTTTTTACTCAGATCGTAAAAAGTAAACTTTACCGGTTCAATTTTAAAATCACCCGGTGTCCTTGGAATGATGAGGTATTCAAAGGTTTTATTACCAGAAACTTTATTGGCATAATTGATTTTTTTGGTAATCTTCGGATCATACACCTCAAAATCAGGAGGGAAGGATACATCCACTTTATCTACCAATTCCACATTTCCAGTACCGCTTACTGTAATTTTGTAGTTAATGGCTTCGTTGGCTTTCAATTCCGTTTTATCGATGGAAGAGTTCAGGTTAAACTTACCAACTGCGCCATTAAAATCTGCTGGTTTGTTGGATGAAGGCAATGGTTTTATATCCAGAGTGATGCCATTAGATGATAAAGGTACGTTTACAGTTTGATATCGGTTAAAAAACGGATCATTAAAAAAGCTGTCGAAAAACGGGTCACGTGTACGTTTTTGTGTTTTAGATTTCACCTGTGCCTGCACATTCAGCTCCATAGGATCAATTTTGATCTGACCGCTTCTCTGAGGAAACAAGGCGAGTTTCTTTAATTCCGCAACATGGTAGTTTTTCCCTTTGTAATTCTCCTGGTACTGCGGTAACCGTTGTGCATTTTTGAGCAGGTCATTCACCCAGAATCCCTTAAAAGATGGTTCTTTGGTATAATCAGGATTGGAGATATTGATCCTGAAATAGAGCTTGTAAGTGACAACAATCTGTTCACCCTGAATTGGAGTTCTTTTGTCAACAACAGCTCTTACAAACAGATCGTCCTTTAGATCATCAAGCGTGATGGTATTGGTATTACCGCTCCTGTTTTGCTGCTGGTTCTGTTGTGTGGAACCACCTTTAACCACCTGAATCTTAAGAGGATTGGATTTGTAGGTTTTGTTTTCAACGGTGATCTCAGCAGGGGGTATTTCAAAAATCCCTTCTTCAATTGCTTCAAGAAGAATGGTATATGAATATTCAACGGTTCTCGAAACACTCCCATTGATGATCTGTATACTTGAACTTTGCGAGACACTGGGACTTGAAAGTACTTTGAAATTATCTATATCCGGACTTTGAAAGTTCTTTCCCTCAGCATTCAAGGTGTATATCAACTGGAACCGTTGTCCTATCCTGACAACATTTTTAGCCGATCCCTGGAAAATTACATCCTGAGCTTCCAGCACGGAAGCTGATGTAATAAGCAAGATGAACAATATGGAAATAATTTTCTGCATGCTAATGTCAGGACAAAAATATCTAATTATCGCTTTTTTTATATTTTTTTCTGATCACAGTTTTTAACTCTAGTAAATTACCAGTCTTTCTCTGTTTTTTTGGCCTTTGCTGGAACCTGTTGCAATCTTACTTTTTCAAGTGTTTTGTTCTCGTCATTTTTCAATGCCTCCAGCATACGTTCAGCGTCTTGTTTTGAAATTTGCTGTGGTTGAGCCTGCTGTTGATTTTGCTGTTGCTGTTCCTGCTCTTGCTGATCCTGGTTTTGCTGTTGTTCCTGATTCTGCTCCTGATCCTTCTGCTCCTGCTCCTGATCTTCTTTATCTTCCTTATTCTCCTGGTCCTGTTGCTGATCCTGTTGTTGTTGCTGTTGTTGTTGCATGTTCAGTGCATATTGCAAATTGTACTTTGCATCCATATCATCAGGATTGAGCCGTAAAGAGTTTTTGTATGAATCGATGGCTTCCGGAAGTTTTTGTGCTTTTAAATATGAATTTCCCAGGTTATAAAAAACTTCGGCCTTCGTTTTATCATCCAGTTCCTTTCCTGCGGCACTTTCAAAGAGTTTGGTAGCGTCTTCATAGTTTTCCAGTTTATAAAGTGCATCACCCAGGTTATACTGTCCTTTAACCGATTCCGGATTTTTTTCCAGGGCTTTCATGTAATCCACTTCAGCATCTTTATAGTTCTCTTCGGCAAACATATCGTTACCACTTCGAATGTGCTTGTTTTCATTTTGTGCAAATACGCTTGTCGCATAAATAAGAAACACCCAGACCAGTTTCTTAAGCAATCCAACCAGGAACAGTCGCCACATGTTTTTTTTAGTAACCAGTGTTTGTATTTCAGGTATTTTCATTTCAGTTGTATTGTCAATTTGCGGTCCAATATTGTTTTAGAAACCACAATTTGAGTCACATATTGTATATTATTTAAACAATTCAATCCTACTCAGTCGTTTACTTTTCCTTTCAAAAATAAGTAACTCAAAAAACAGGAACAGCAGGCTTAAAGCAATAAAATACTGAAAGCGGCTTTCATAATCCGAAAAGGATTTGCTTTCAAACTCAGTTTTTTCCAGTTTATTGATCTCTTCGAAAACTTTGTTTAAACCGGCCTGTGTGTTGTTTGCTCTAACGTAAGAACCTTTGCCGGCTTGTGCAATGTCTTTCAGCATCTTTTCATTTAATCGTGTCACCACGGTATTTCCTTGTCTGTCTTTTTTATATCCTGTTTGCCTGCCGTATTTATCGACTTCCGGGATGGGAACCCCTTCCAGCAGTCCCATACCGATGGTATAAACATTGATCCCCTGCTCGGCAACGGTTTCTGCCATTTTAATGGCATCGTCCTCATGGTTTTCACCATCAGTAATAACAACAATGGCTTTGCTGTGCTTATCAGAGTCAAATGACTTTGCGGCCAGTTCAAGGGCCTCACCAATGGCTGTTCCTTGCGTAGGAACAACTTTGGTGCTGATGGTGGATAAAAACATTTTTGCTGCTGCATGATCAGTAGTAATGGGCAACTGAACATAAGCATTACCGGCAAAAACCACGATACCCAACCGGTCATTCCCCAGCTTGTCGATAAGTTTTGATATGGCCTGCCGTGCTCTTTCCAGCCTGTTGGGTTCAATGTCCTGAGCAAGCATACTGTTAGAAACATCGAGTGCGATCATGATGTCAATCCCTTTTCGTTCTCCCTCTACCAGCTTTGACCCGATCTGAGGATTGGCTAAACCAATAATCAGAAACAGGTAAGCCATCATGAGAAAGACAAACTTCAAGATCATCCGGCCGGATGAGATGGCCGGGATCAGCCTGTTTAACAGCATCCATTCACCATACCTCTTCAAGGCCGTTTTTTTCCATAACATCATCCACACAAAAAGGGTGGTGAGCACCGGTATGGCAATCAATGCATAAAAATAATCCGGATGTTCAAATCGAAACATTTCCATATTCTAGTTCGAAGTTCTTAGTTCGAGGTTTGAAGTTCTTAGTTGCGAGTTCCGAGTTTCGGGTTTCGGGTAAACTTGACTTCAAGCTTTAGATGAACTTCATTCTTTCATTTGTAATTATCATTTAGTCATCAATTTATGGAGAAGACCTGAAAACAGTATTTCTCAATAAAATCTCGACTGTTATTAATAAAAATGCCAGTAATGCAAATGGCAAGTATTCTTCTTTCTTTTTCTTAAACTCTGTTACATCAATCTTTGATTTTTCGAGTTTATCGATCTCATTATAGATCTCCCTCAGCTTTTGATTACTCGTTGCCCTGAAGTATCTTCCTTCTGTTAGATCGGCGACCTGCATCAACAGTTCTTCATCAATCTTAACTTCCATTTGTCTTACATCTCTGCCAAATGGTGTTTGAACAGGATATGGCGCTGTTCCCTGGGTCCCAACGCCTATGGTATAAACCCTCACACCATACATTTTTGCGATCTCGGCTGATGAGAGGGGATCAAGCGAACCCATGTTGTTTACTCCGTCTGTCAGTAAAATGATCACCTTACTCACAGCCTTGCTGTCTTTTAGTCTATTTACTGAAGTGGCCAGACCATCACCAATGGCTGTCCCATCTTCGATCATTCCGCTTTTTATGTTTTTCAGGAGGTTCTTTTTAATTACACCGTGATCGGTAGTCAGCGGTGCTTGTGTAAATGTTTCCCCACTGAAGATTACCACACCAAAACGGTCATTCGGCCTACCTGAAATAAATTCCGATGCCACTTCTTTGGCAGCTTCCAGCCTGTCAGGTTTAAGGTCCATGGCAAGCATGCTGCTCGAAACATCAATGGCCATCACAATGTCAATACCCTCAATGGTTACATCCTGTCTGCTTGAAGTTGTTTGTGGTCTTGCAAGAGCAACAATTAAAAATAAAATGGCTCCTCCCCGTAATAGGTACAAACCGAAATAAAGGTATTGTTTAATACTTTTTGGTAATGTTTCAAAACTTTGGGTGCTTGATACCTGGATATCTGCATTGTCTTTCATGTGCCTGTACCAGTACCAGATCCCAAGCAAGGGAAGGATAAACAACAAGTAAAGAAAGTAAGGGCTTGCAAATTCCATGTTGTTAAACATCCGACACCTCCTTTTCTTCTTGTTCTTTGCTATCTGCTGATTTTATTTCTTCATCAGTTGGTAAAGCTGCAGGTTCACTTATTGACTGGGCCTTAATCACTGGTTGATTTTCAGCTTGATTATTCAAATGAATGGTTTCCTTAACAAAGTCGATGGCATTGTTCAGGCTGCCGTCATGTTCCAGTGGCAGAGGTTTCATTTTTGCAAACTTCACCATGTCGGCCATTTGAAGAGTTTGATGTAGTTTGTCCTTTGCCTGGTCATTAGCAGGTGTTCCATGAACGGCTTCCATGATCTCATCCGATGTGTATTCCAGGGCATGAATACTAAACTTACTAAAGAGGTATTCACGGATGATATCAGTGAGTTCGGTATGGTATTTTTTGATCTCCCCTTGTTGCCATAGTTTTTTGTAACGCAAGGATTCAAGTGCATCCAAAGCCAGTTGATGAGCAGGAATTCTTTGAGGAGGTGGAGCTTTAAAAACAGGCTCTGATTTTTTTCTTTTACGAATGATGTAAATTATCACGATGGCAAGTATTGCAATACCTAGCGAAACAAGGATGTAAGGCATTGCTTCTTTCAAGGTGAATGGAGCTTCAATGGGCCCTTTGATGTCCTTGATATCTGCTTCAGCATCTACTGATACTGCATGAATCTCCAGAAGTTCTGCTTCGGATTCCGTAAAATGTTTTATGGTATCTCCAGGAATTTTATAATAGATCCTGAAAGGTGGTATTGCATAATAACCAGAGTCAAAACCAGTAATTGTAAAAGCCTGTTTGTAGATCTTATCGTATTTATCCGGACTTAATTCTGATTCAAGGGGAGTGTGTTTTAGTATTTCTATTTCTTTGATGATGGTATCTGAAATATCAGGCCAGATTACCTCATAATCGGAAGGGCAGGAAAATGAAAGTTCCAGACGTGTCTGATCTCCAATTAACAATGAATTGGTATCGAGTTTAACAGTTGCTTCCGTTTGAGCTGATGAAGGCAATTGCCAAAGCAGGAACAATAATATAAATGCTATTTTACTAAAACTCTTCATATTAAAACCGTGCTTCCCTTCTTTTAAACAAATTCACCAGTGGTCTTACAAAATCCTGGTCCGTCCTGAATTGAGTGACATCCACACCACTTTTTAAAAACAGGGTGTTGAGGTAATTCTCATGGTCATTCCACCATTTTTTATAATGTTCACGGGTTTTTTTCCTGGAAGTATCCACCCATGTTCTGCTTTCGGTTTCTTTATTGAAAACCCTTGTTAATCCGATGTTGGGCAATTCTTCCTCACGCTTATCATATACCCTGAGTGCCACCAGGTCATGTTTTCTGCCAGCGATCTGTAGTGCTTTGTCAAATCCGGTATCCATAAAGTCGGAAATAATAAAAGCAGTACACCTTTTTTTAATGGCATTGGTAAGGTACCTCAAACCTTCAGCAATGTTTGTTTTCTGGCTTTCCGGTTTAAAGTCGATGAGTTCCCTGATGATCCTTAAAATGTGTGATGTTCCTTTCTTCGGAGAGATGAATTTTTCAATTTTATCACTGAAAAAGATCACCCCCACTTTATCGTTGTTGTGGATGGCTGAAAATGCCAGCACTGCCGCAATTTCAGTCATTTGTTCTTCCTTTAACTGAGTAGTGGTTCCATATTCGTTTGAACCGCTTACATCGATTAAAAGCATTACCGTTAATTCACGTTCTTCTTCAAATATTTTGACATAGGGATTGTTGAACCTGGCAGTAACATTCCAGTCGATGCTCCGGATATCATCTCCATACTGGTATTCACGAACCTCGCTGAATGCCATACCTTTCCCTTTGAAGCTACTGTGGTAGTGCCCCGAAAAGATCTGGCTAGACAAACCGCGTGTCTTGATCTCTATCTTTCGTACTTTTTTGAAAATTTCTTTTGTCTCCACAATCTCAATTAATGATTTATTGAATTATAGAATTGCTGAATTATGGACTAATTGTTCATATGAGTATAAAATTATTTTTTTAGTCTTTCTTTTAAAGTCCTTCTTGAAGCTGATACAATTGAAAGTATTTCATTGGCTTCTTTCACTAAATTTTCTTCCACTTTATATATCATAGACTCTGTTAGAATTTCAAGCCAAAAAACTGTTTCATCAGCTTCCTCAACAACAATACTTAATTTTGAAAAGAACTCATTATCTGACCTGGCTCTGCATGCTGCTCTATAATTTGATGCAACAGAAGTAGCTGCCTTTAACAGCTGTGTGCCTATTATTTTGACTTCATCTGTTTTTGGCAATCGCCTGTACAGAAAGATTATTTCAATTGAAAATTTCTTCGTCCTGTCTTTAAAAATTTCGGCAAATTCTGTTTTGTTCATGTTTCTAATTTAGAAGATTTCAGACCATTTAACCACATAAGTTTCTTCATCAATTCATTAACTCCTAAATTCATCAATTCAATAATTATTATGGTACTTCAACAGTGTTCAAAATCTCATTAATAATATCCTCAGAAGTGATGTTCTCTGCCTCAGCCTCATAAGTCAGTCCTATCCTGTGACGCATTACGTCATGGGCAACAGCTCTTATATCCTCAGGGATCACATATCCGCGACGCTTGATAAAAGCAAAAGCTTTCGCTGCCAGAGCCATATTAATACTGGCACGCGGTGAAGCACCATAATTTATCAATCCGTCGAATTTGTTAAGCTTATATTTTGATGGAAAACGGGACGAAAATACAATATCTGTAATGTAGTTTTCAATTTTTTCATCCATATACACTTCCCTTACCACATCTCTGGCTTTCCTGATATCATCAGGTTTGAGGATAGTTTTTGTTTTAGGGAAAGAACTGGTAATGTTCTGGCGAAGGATTATTTTCTCCTCATCTTTCTGAGGATAATCTATCACAACCTTCAACATAAAACGGTCGACCTGCGCTTCCGGTAATGGATAAGTTCCTTCCTGCTCAATGGGATTCTGGGTGGCCATCACCAGGAAAGGTTCTTCGAGCGGATAGGTATGATCACCAATGGTTACCTGACGTTCCTGCATGGCTTCAAGCAATGCACTTTGAACTTTTGCTGGTGAACGGTTGATCTCATCTGCCAGGATAAAGTTGGCAAAAATGGGACCCTTACGGACAACAAACTCTTCTTTCTTCTGACTGTAGATCATTGTTCCCAGCAAGTCGGCAGGAAGAAGATCAGGCGTAAACTGTATCCGGGCAAATTTTGCCTCAATCACATTGGCAAGCGAATTAATGGCAAGGGTCTTGGCCAGGCCAGGAACACCTTCCAGCAGTATATGACCGTTAGCAAGCATTCCTATCATCAGCCGTTCAACCATTTGTTTCTGGCCCACGATCACTTTGTGCATCTCCATGTTGATCATGTCAACAAATGCGCTTTCCTTTTGTATGCGTTCGTTCAGTTCTTTAATATCAGTCTGCATCATGTTATATGAAGTTGTTTTTTTGGAAACGCAAAAATATAGAAATGAGTACTGTTCAAAGGGTTTCAGCTTGTTAAATAATGTTAAACGGATGGCATTCAATTCCTTTAAGAATCAGAAATCCGCAAAAATAAAAATGTAATTCATCTTGAATTTGAATAGATTCGTGAGGAATTATTTTTTATTTTTATCCCTTCATTAATTCAAAACATCTTAAACCACTTCAAATGAAAACATCTTTACTATCATTGATTTCTTTAGGTATTGTTTTATTTGCTTTAACATTAAATGCACAGGATTGTGCAAACCAGGCAAACATATACTCCTTTATATTTGACGGGATTAATTATGAAATTGTAAAAGAAAACCAAACATGGGTGGATGCTGCTGCATGTGCTGTTGAAAGAGGTGGTATTTTATGCGAAGTAAATTCACAGGATGAACAAGACACATTATTTGCACACTTGAACAATGCCGGAATTGATGTAGCCAATACCGTTGCTCCGGATGGTGGTGGAGCCTCCTATGTATGGCTTGGTGGCAATGACATTGCCGAAGAGGGGGTATGGATCTGGGACGGTAACGATGACGGGATAGGACCACAATTCTGGGAAGGTGACTGGAATGGCACTCCTGTTGGAGGCCTTTACAACAACTGGGGAGGTGAGCCCGACAACTGGAATAACCAGGATGGACTTGGTTTGGCACTTACCAGCTGGCCGTATGGAGATCCGGGCCAATGGAATGATGTGGATGATGGTAACGAATTGTATTATGTGATTGAATATGATAATACAAGTGGTATTAACTCAAAACAGAATACCAGTTTGTATTTTATTACTTACCCTAATCCTGCTGGGGATTATATTAAGATAGATCTTTTAGAACAATCTAAAACTATATCCGAAATTGAAATTTACAATCAAATGGGTACGCTTGTTGGATATTATAAATTAACTAAACATACGTCCCACACACTAAACATAAGTCATATATCATCAGGTGTTTATACGGTTAGAGTAACCCTCAGTAATGGCCAAAGGGTTACTGATAAGATTATGATCCAATAATGTTCACTGGATTTCTTATGTAACACCATTAGCACAGAATTCTCCAGCTCGCCGGTGGCTTGTTAGCATAACGAATGATTAAGTTTATTCGGATATTTGTAGGTGTCAAACTGTGATGATTACAGTAAATCCTGCTAGTAAATAAGAATTGATCTTTAGTGGGGACTTTGCAAAGTTGAAGATCATATTCTAGCTTCATAATCCTTCCCACTTGCTTTTTCCTTGAAAATTTCTTATCTTTAAAGGTGTTCTAAAATCCCTGCATCATGGAAAATCAGCTGGTTACAATCGCATCATTTACAAAACTTCAGGTGGGAGGATTTGTAAAAGAAAAATTTGAGTTTGAAGGCATTGAATGTTTTCTTACAGACGAGGGTTTTAAAATTACTAACGAATATGTACCTCGCGGGCTAAAACTAAAGGTGAGGGTGAATGATACAGAAAGAGCCGTAAATGTACTGTTGAAAATTCACAAAGAACATGATCTATATAAAATCGATGTAAGCACAGCGATTAAAGATAAGATGAAGATCCTGGTTCCGGTTGATCTTTCGGAATATTCACTGAATGCCTGTAAGTATGCTTTTGGTATTGCGGAAAAAACAAGTGCAGAGATCAAACTTTTGTATGTGTACGAAGATCCATCCCAAAACGGACCAGTTAAACATACAACCTCATGGGAATCACATATCAGGCTGGACCTGGAAGAAGCCTACAATAATGCCCAGAAAAAACTTATCGATTTCAGCAATGACTTGAAAAAGCTTATTCCGGCAGAAAACCAGAAAAAGGCAAAGTGGCACTATGCCCTTTTAAAAGGCATACCGGAAAACGTGATTGTGGCTTTAAGTAAAAGGTATAAACCTGATATTATCTTAATGGCACCAAGAGACAAAGCAGAAAAGAAAGGAATGTTCGCAGGAAGTGTCACAACAAAAGTAATTGAGAATACCAATTTTCCTGTGCTAACTGTTCCAAAAAGTGCAGACTATCAGGGTGTTGACAAAATCAACGTGATGTATGCCACTGACTTTTACGAATCGGATCACTCATCGCTAAATGCCCTCCTGGAAATAGTATCCCCTCTTGACACCAACATACACTGTATTCACATCGAAGTTGATAATGATCCAAAGATCAAGGACAAAGTGGATGAGCTGAATTTGTTCCTTAAGAATGAATACAAGGACCATAACATTGAATGCAAGTTGTTTGAAAGCAGTGATGTGGTAAAAGGATTTGAAGATTTTGTTAGTAATAATGATATTGATATCATTTCTTTCTCCAGCCCGCGGCGAACCATGTTTTACAAAATGTTCCATCCAAACATGCTGAAAAAAATGGTATTAACAAGCAAGATACCTATGCTGGTATTTCCTGTTTAATTGGATAATGGTGTGATATTTCCTGTTGCCAGACTTGTGATCATATGATCGATTATTTCATGATTTCCTTTGATCTTTCTAACTGCCTCTGGCAATAGCTGCTAATGGAAGTTTGAATCAATCGTGCATCTTTACTGCTGAGTTCAATCATTTTGTTCTCAAAGGTTTCCTGGTTTTTTATCAGTTCAGCTTCCAGTTTTTGAATATTTTGCTGAAGCTGATTGATTTGTGAACCATAGTCTTGATCCACTTCATGTGCATGTTTCACAAACTCCAGGAATTGATTTTCTGGTGCATATTCAAAAACATCCTCAATGGGATCGAAATGGATATCCAGTGCTTTTCTCCAATTCCCTTCAGCAAATCCTTCAGGGATTTCCGACATGCCGTAATACCATTGTGTAAAAGGATGAACACATGGCCTGAATGGAGCCAGCCACATTACTGAGGCAATTTCCTTAGGCATATCCCTCCTTAATTGAGCAACAAATCCGTACTGGGTAGTTTTTGAACAAACAGCCCGGCCATGTTCATGAGGATTTCCTTTAGTATAATTTTCTGACTTATCGTATTCACTGTCCTCATTATGGTTTCTGAGTACTTTGAAAATGTCGGTCAGCTCAATTTTTTTCTTTGGCTTATAGGAAAAGGGAAAATCATCATTCACTTCATATCCGTCTGAGAACAGCAGGTTAATTGCACTCCAGTGCCTGACAATATTACCCGTGTTCTCCAGGTTTCCTTCATCATTATAAGCTAATCTGAAATTAAATTCACCGTCCTTTTTCGGATTGTACCATCTCCTTTTAATTGCATACTCAATTAGGTCGGATGAGCCATAGAAGTTCACGGAGTCTTCAAGGTTAACAGTGGTGATTGTATAATAATTAGGGATAATGGCAATGTGGTCATCGGGAACTCTCTGGGCCACCCAGTGTTTTCCGTGTACCACAGCAAGCATCCAGGCTTCGTCTGCATCGGCAATACAATAGGTCCGGCCGGAGGAAGTATAGCCGTATTTTTCAACCAGAGCACCACCTATCTTAACAGCTTCCCTCGCTGTTTTTGCGCGTTCGGCCATAGCCTTTCTTAACCAGTATCCAATGCCGCCATCGGATAAATCCGGTTTTTTTTCTTTTGATAAACAGGCATCACTTCCAATGGTTACTCCCCATTCATTCATGTAGGAGTCAGAATAATCCATTTCAGGCATTTCCAGCCAAAGGTAATTCCAGGTAACATTAGCCTGCTTTAAAATACCCCCGTTTTTCAATGAGATGGTCTCACCCTCCTTGTGATTATTAGAAGGAACCTGGTACCAGTTTACGATCCTGTCACCCCAGTCGTCCTCATTATGCGCAAACATAACAGAGCCATCGTAAGTAGCATCTTTACCCACCAAAATTGAAAAACAATCGTGTGTGAAGGATTCTGTTTCCTGGGCATTGAGAGAAATGGATAAGATTCCCAGTAAAAGGACAAAAGTGTATTTTGAATTAAACATAGTAGATGATGTTTTTAGCAAAAATAGGGATAAAAAAATAGCCACAGAAACACACACTGCAGCTATTTGAAATTATTTATTGTTTGTTTTACATATTTCTGCCAAAAGTTCTGATCCCCCAAAGTTTAATGGTATAAAATACATGGTACATCGAAGGGACAATGACCAAAGTTAGAAATGTAGCAAATGACAATCCGAATATTATGGTCCATGACATCGGCCCCCAAAATGCTGCATTGCTTCCCCCAAAATATATATTTGGTTCAAACCGGCTTAACATACCTTCAAAATCGATATTTAAACCTGATGCTAATGGTATCAAACCAAGAATTGTCGTAATTGCTGTTAACAATACAGGCCGTAGCCTTGTTTTTCCTGCCTGAACAATGCATTCCTTTGAATCTTCCAGGGAAAGGTTTGCTGTTGGTTTAAGCCCAAGTTCATTTTTCCTTCGTGCTTTCAACAGGTTTATATAATCGATAAGTACAATAGCGTTATTAACAACTACCCCGGCAAGTGAAACAATGCCTATTCCGGTCATAATAACCACGAAGTCCATCTGAAATGTTCCCAGGCCACCAAATACACCTATAGTACTTAACACAACACTAAAGAGTATGATGGCAGGTTTGACAACGGAATTGAATTGACTAACAAGTATCAGTGTCATAATTGCTACAGCTATCATCATTGCCCAGGCTAAAAACGCTGCAGATTCTTCCTGCTCTTGTTGTTCTCCCGTGAATTCATATTCATAACCTTCCGGCATATCAAAATTAGCCATTAATTCGCGCAGCTGGTTATTAACTTCTGTTGCGTTATATCCTTCAATAACATTGGACCAAACGGTTATAACACGATTTAAATCCTTACGCATGACTGATCCATAGGTAGAACTGTATTCAATATCTGCAACCGCAGAAATCGGGACCTGGATAATCTTACCACTAGTAGCACTGCGGAAAGTGATCCTTTGGTTTAACAATGAAGCAACATCATTACGATATTCTTCCTGCAATCGCAACTGAATTGGATATTCATCTTCCCCGATTTTAAATTTTGAAAGTTCTTTACCGAAAATTGCTGTTCTTAGTGTAGAAGCTATTTGCCATGTTGACAATCCAAAGGTACGGGCCTTTTCCCGGTCAATTTTAACAATGATCTCAGGTTTTCCTACATCAAGATCAATTTTCAGTCCTTCAATGCCTTCGATATGACTGTTGTCGATGTATTGCATCACTGTGTCTGAAAGCATTAACAGTTGGTCGAATTCTTTGCCACTAATTTCAAGGTTGATTGGTTTTCCTGTTGGTGGTCCGTTCATTTCCCTTTCAACAGAAACATCCACACCAGGATATCTGTTTACAAGTCCTTCATTTAGCGTTTTTAAGAAGATAGATGTTTTATAGCCATCCCTAAATTCATAATCGATGAATGATACAGTAACCAATCCTCTGTTTGGCCCACCTGACTTCCCGGTAAATCCTTCGTTTTCACCAACCGCACCATTACCTACAATGGTTACAACAGATTTTAGTAGATCTTCTTTGTCTCCAATAATATTATAAACTTCGTCCTCGATCGTTTGCATAACTTCATTGGTGGCATCGATATCGGTACCAATGGGAAGTTCACAGATAATGTTGATATAATTAGGATCGGCAGATGGGAAAAGCTCCACCTTAGGATTTGTGCCAAAATAAAAGATACTGGTGATTATCAATAACAAAGTTGAACCATACAGGAAGTATCTTGGATTTCGTTTTCTTAACACAAATTGAAGAAATTGCAGGTAAACATTCTCCAGCCAAATAAGGAATCTTTCCTGGAACCATTTGGAAACTCTGTATAGGAAAAGGAGATTAAAGACACCAATAATTGCAAAAATGGCCAATAGGTTCGCCAGAAAATAAACTTTTCCAAGATAAAATAATATGGCCATACTTAACATAATGGCTACAATAGTAAATCCTCTTTTCTTCCTGGGTGGTGGATTTTGATCTCCATATTTTATAAAAGTAGATGAGACCACAGGAATAAAAACCAGTGCTACGAATAAGGAGGATGTTAAAACAATGATCAGCGTAACTGGTAAATAACTCATAAATTCACCCATCATTCCTTCCCAGAATAGTAATGGGAAAAACGCGGCCAGGGTCGTTGCTGTAGATGAAATAATTGGCATGGCCACTTCACCAACAGCCTTTTTTGCTGCCTCAAACCGGGAGTAACCCCGGTCGATAAACCGGTAGATATTTTCTGCCACCACAATGGCATTATCCACCAACATTCCCAAAGCAAGAATCATGGCAAACAATACTATCATGTTTATTCGAGATCCCATCAATCCAAGGATCATAAATGAAAGGAACATGGAAGTAGGGATTGCCAGTCCTACAAACATTGCATTTCGGATACCAAGAAAGAAGTACAATACCAGAAGTACGAATAATACTCCCATTATAATACTGTTTTCCAGATTGCTCAGCTGTTTTTTAACCATATCCGATTGGTCCATCGTAATGGTATCGGTTAAATCTTCTGGTAGTATATTTGTTTCCCTGGCATGATCCCTGATTTCAAAAATCTTGTCTGTAGCCTTTAAAAGGTTTTCACCACCTTTTTTTATCACTTGCAATGTAACTACATTATCCCTGTTTAAGCGTGCATAACTATCAGGATCAGCAAAACTGTATTCTACATCAGCTATTTCTTTCAGGTATACAATATTTTGGTCTTCGTTTTTTACCACAATATTTTCCATCTCTGAAACATCCTTAAATTCACCAATTACCCGAAGGGCACGTCGAGTGCCGTTGGTACGAATTTCACCACCTGACATGGATATATTTTCAGAGGCGATGGCATTTTCTATGTCGGTAAAACTCAATTCAAAGGACTCCAGTTTTAATGGATCCACATTGATTTTTACTTCACGTTCATTTAATCCGGTGATCTCAACTTTGGATATTTCACTGATCCCTTCTATTTCCTCCTCCAGATACTCAGCATAATACTTTAGCTCACTGAGGCTGTAATCTCCTGAAAGGTTGATATTCATGATCGGAAACTCCGAAAAGTCGATATCTGTAATAAGAGGATCCTCGAGCAAATCATTTGGGAGATTTCGCTTGGCTTTATCCACATTATCACGAACTTCTTGCAATGCTTCATTAATATCCATACCCGTAGTAAATTCCACGAAAATTACTGAAGCATCCGGAAAGGAATTTGATGTTATTTCCTTAACGCCCCGAATGGACTCCAGTTCCTTTTCAATGGGGCGTGTAATCAGGTTTTCAATATCGATGGGAGGATTGCCTGGATATAAGGTTTGCACCATCACCGTAGGTAAATAGATGTCTGGGAATAACTCTTTGGGTAATAACCTGTAACTCATAAAGCCAAATATCAGCATTACACCAAGTAGTAAAAAAACTGTATTTTTATTGTTAAGGGCAAGGGTAGTGAGTTTAAACTCCCTGCTCACTTTTTCTTCCCTTTTTTTGTTGTTATCCATGATTTATTATTTCAAAATTTGGAACTTCGCTTTCGCAATTTCGATTATATAATATCAACGAGTTTACCATCAGAAACCTGGTTGAATCCATTAACAATAACCTGGTCTCCTACATTTAAACCAGACAAAACCATTGAATTACCTTTGTAAGATATCCCTGGCTCCACATAAATCTTTTTAGCTTTTCCATCCACAACCTTGAAGCAATATGTACCTTTCATGTCCTGCTTCAGAATTATTGATGGAACTATAAAGGCATTGGATCCAGTAAAATCATTGAACCTAACCTTTGCCAGTACATTTGGTTTTATCAACCCATTAATATTGTTAATTTTCATCTGAACCTTAAAAGTCCGGTTTGCAGATTTTACAATATTTCCAGTCCGGAAAACAGGTACATCCATGTCCAGTTCAGGAAGTGAAGGAAATTGAAGAGATACAATATCTCCTTTTTTAACTTTTGTAATATATGCTTCTGAGACGTCTGCATTAATGTATAGTCCTTCAAGATTGATCAATTGTACAACTTGCATCCCTGGAATAGCCAATTCTCCTTCTTTAACCAGTACCTCATCTACAATCCCATCAATGGGTGCATGAATTTCGGCCATATTCACCTGGGCCTGTAAGGTTTCCAGTTTACCTTCCAACGATTCCACATTATTTTTTGCCTGAAGATAGTCAAGTTCGGAACCTATGTTTTTCTCCCAAAGCTGCTGTTGCTTATCGTAAACGGTATTAGCCAATTCTAGTGCTGTTTCTACTTCTTTAATAGAACTCTTGATGATGCTGCTGTTAATTTCCAATAAAAGCTGGCCTTTGTTAACATATTGTCCTTCCTTTACATGGATTTCCTTAACCTGACCATTAATCTCCGGACTTATGAAAGCAGCATTGATGGCTTCAACAGAGCCATTCACTTCAAAGTAGTGATTAAATTCCTGTAATTCAATTTTAGTGATTTCCACAGGAGTACCCACCGGGCCTCCTTCCATTTCCAGAAGCTTGTCTTCCAGTTCGGTAACCTTTTGATTAAGATCGATCAGTTCTTTTTTATAATCAGAAATCTTGGCAAGGATTTCTTCCTTGGTTTCAGGTTCGTCAACATTACTGCTGCATGCAGCAAAAACAATTATCATTAATAGGGACAATAACTTTTTCATCTTATTTATTCTTTGATTATTTCAATTAATTCAACTGTATATATTAATGTGGAACCGGCCGGAATAACGTTGGCAAAGGTAACATCGCCATATGCTAATTCAGGTGGTATGTATAATTCATAAATGGCACCTTCTTTCATCCGAAGAATGCCTTCGGATAATCCTTTGATCACATCGTTTAACCTGATGCCTGCAGGCCCCCTGTCGTATGACATGTCAAATACATCCTGGTTAACAAACATGGCCCGGTAATGTACCATTACACTATCGGTCAGAACAGGAGTTTTACCGTCGCCTTCCTTAAGAATTTTGTATTGCAGTCCGCTTGGTAATAGATTTACTCCTTCGGTATCGATATTTTCCTCAAGGAATTTCAATCCTTCCTGTTTGTTTTTTTCCAAAGCCATTTTACCTTCTTCCTCAATTCTTTTCTTTAGTATTTCATTAAACTCATCAACGATGGAATTCTTTAATGAATCGGATAAAATGCTCTTACCCTCAAGGCCATCAGACAAACCTTTAAATATTGCAAGTTTGTTGGCATCGATCTTTTCTTCCCGAATTCCTATCCCGTAATCAAGTCCGATGATATAGCTAACTGTATCCATCCTGGTTTTAAGCTCAACACGATCAATGTTGTCATCGGGTTGGTTGCATGATGCAACGATAACCAGAAGTGTAATGATGATCAATGATGTATTTTGATGCCTGAGGTTCATTTTGTTTCGTCAATTATGGACATTGTTTAGTAATTTACTTCGTGTAATTTATAGTAATTCAATTGTAATTCATTGTACTTTGCATGGATTATTCCACCCTTCTATCATTCCAATTATTCCAGTCATTTAATTTTCCTAATAATTCACCTTTGTAAGCTCTTTTTCCAATTCTGATTTTTTGCTCAGCAGGTCAAGGGTAGCAGCCAGATAATCAATCTGTGTGGAAAGGAACTGGTTGTATGTTTGCGATAATTCAAGACTTGTTGATATCCCTTCACCGTATTTAACTTCGGTTTTGGTGTAAATCTTTTCAGCGCTGTTCAATGCCATTTGTCTATTCATGTATATGAGGTAGGCATTGTTGAATTCAGAACGCGACGTCTTTACCTGCAAGGATAATCCTTGTTGGAGTTGTTCTGTTCTGACTTTGATCTTCTCAATTTCAAGTTTGGCCTGTTGAACCCGGTATTTTCTGTACCCGCTGCTGAAAATCGGGATGTCCAGCTGAGCACCTAGTACTTGCGTAGGATACCAGTCCTGATCAAAATCAAAAAAATCGAAATCATTTCGCATTGCATTTTCTGAATAATTGTAGTATGCATTTATCATTGGATAATATTCAGAACGATTTAACTTCAGATTCAGAAATGCAATTTGTTCCTGGTTTTTTAAGATCTTAAAATCAATATGATTGTTATAATCAAAGGGTGTGTTTATCAGGAATTCCCGGTTAACTTCACCCATCAGGCTTTCAAGATTATCGGTGGCTACGATTTGATCATCAGCATTAATACCCAGTAAATATTTAAGCATATTTTCTGCAATAAGTACCTGGTTATCGATGTTGGTCAAAGTAGTTTGCATATCCGTTCTGAGCAATTCAAGTTGCTCTACATCCGTATCCTCAAGAAAACCGGCTTCGTAATATTCTTTTGTTTCATAAAGCATTCTGTCAAGACTGGCCAGTGTGCTGTCAAATACTTTCTTGTTTTCATTAAGTATGATCACAGGGTAATAGGCTTTTGCCACTGCGTCTTTGATCTCGATCTGACTTTTTTCCAGACTTGTTTCAGATAAACTCAAGTAAGCACGTGAAGCCTGCAATCCAACGAGGTATTGACCGTTAAATATCATCTGGGTTAATCCGGCACTCCAGGTTGCATTGTGTTGAGTCCCGAACTGTACTTCTGCAAACTCACCGGGATCAAGCCCGAAAAACTCCCCGGGGATAAGCTGAGTTGGTATTTCCAGGAAGTTGTTATAGCTAACCGAACCACTCACCTGTGGAAGTCCGGTGGATATGGTTTCCTTAACCTTTTTCTTTGCGATCTCAATGTCTGTAAGTGCATTGATCACATCGTAGTTGTTTTCCAATGCATAGATCTGGGCCTCTTTCAAGGTAAACTCCTTCACCTCCTGTGATTGTATTTTCACATTCATGAATGCAAGGAGTGTAAAGATAAAAACAGTTATTCTGCTAAAATTTTTCATTTAATGATTAAATATTGAAGTTTAACTTGGCTTTTTGTTTTTCAAGATAGGCAATGCCTTTTTCATTAGATATTCCTCTAATATGATTTTCAAACATTACCTCAAAAATTTCTGAATAGGATATATTTTTAAGTTCATCTCTTTCAAGTAAATGAAATTCTTCAATTTTCTTAAAATACAAGTGTGCCACAATCTCTTTGTTTAAATCCTGACGATATAGTCCTTCTTTTATTCCTTTTTCAAGGTTCATTAAAATAGAACCTATAATCAATTCTTTTTTCTTACTGATGTATTTCTCGTAAATCTGCGGATAATATTTTCTGATCTCGTAATTGACCATAGGATTGATCCGGACATGATTTTCACTTGAAACCTTACTCATTTCAAGCAGAACATCAATTGCATTCAAACTGGATTTTTTAATCTTTTTGATCCGCATTTTGATCTTGTTATGGATGTATTCCGAAATCCTGTCTAACAGGTCAACCTTGTTGTTCACATATTTGTACAAGGTTTTTTTTGAGATACCCATTTGCCTGCACAAATCATCCATCGAAACATTCTTTATTCCATACTGGATAAAAATGTTATATGCATTAGATATGATATTCTGATACCTGTCTTCAGCTTCTGTCATGCAACAAATAAATTTATCTTTTATACGTTTGATTAATCCAATTGCAAAAATAGAACAAAGAAACGCAGGAAACAATAAAATGTTATTTCGTTTCCAGCAATTAACATAAAGTTAACACTAAATATACCGAATCTTTACATATGACTATGCAGATTGAATCATTCAACCAATTGTCTGTTGCAGTTGGTAAGCGGGATTCAGGATGTTTTAGAAAGCATTGTTGAACTTTTCAGGTCAGGATTTGTCGACTTCAAATTTTACAGATTTGATCTTTTCTTCGAAGTAAGCGATCCCTTCTGGTTTGGCAATGCTTCTGACAAGGTCTTCAAACATTACTGCAAAAAGGGTCTCAAAGGAGAATTTTTCAGGGGGAAAAAGGTCAGGATTGTGAATATCGATCAACCGGCTTAGATACAATCTTCCTAATAGTTCAATGCTCAAATCATCACGGTACATGCCCCCGTTTATTCCCTTTGTGAGGTTGATTTGAATTTTACCAAAAATAAAATTGAGTCTTTTCTCAAAATGATCGGCATATATTTTCGGATGCTTTTCTTTAAGATGTATGGTTATTGAAGGGCTTACCAGGATAAAATTACTGGCAATTTCTTTACTGACAGTTAAAAGAATATCGATAGCATTCCATCCTTCAAAATCGTACCTTAGAAAAATCCCCTCAAAACTTTGTCGTTCAAGATCGAGCAAGCTAACTACAAGCTCAGCCTCATCTTTGACGTAATTAAGCAACTCAGTTTTGGAAATTCCTGTTTTTTCATTGATCTCACGGAATGTAAAATCTTTAAGTTTTTTTTCTCTGGCTCCAATTCTAATTTTTTTCAGCAAATCCAGAAACTGTTCTTCCATGATTGGGGTAGTTTGTTAGTTCCGTAAATACAACCTTACAAAAATAGAGATTAAAACTCATGCTTTGCAAGGCAGTGAAATATAATTAATTAACAATTTTTCATTAATAGAGCAGGTGTTTGGGTTTTTCCAAAGTCTGCAAATCACCATTTAATAACAAATAATACCTTTCTATGGGATTAACTTTTCAGGGTGGCTATTGTTGTTTCACATCCTGTTACTACATCTCCAATGTTAACGTTAATCTCAGCATCGAGCGGAAGAAACAGATCAAAGCGGGAACCAAACTTAATAATACCCAGCTCTTCTCCCTGGTTCACCTGTTTGTTTTCTTTGGCATAGCAAACAATTCTTCTTGCAACAGTCCCTGCAATCTGTCTGAACATGATCTCTTGTTTGCCAGGAGTTTCAATTACAATGGAGGTTCGTTCATTTTCACTTGAGGATTTTGGTTTGGAAGCAATTAAATAGGAACCCTGATTGTGCCTGAAAAATTTTACTGTTCCACCTACAGGATACCAGTTCACATGCACATTGGTTGGGGACATAAAAACGGAAACCTGTTTACATTTCTTATTAAAATACTCCTGCTCAACAATTTCTTCAATCACCACTACTTTACCATCAGCTCCACTGATTATTTTGTTATTATCAGGAATTATCTCACGAATAGGATCCCTGAAGAATCGAACTACAAAAAAGTAAAATACAGCTCCGGCAATATACAACAACACATGAATGAATGTCTGTTTTGCAGATATCAGGTTGATTATCACGGCTATAATTACCAAAAGGAAAAACGCAAGTACAATCACCGGCCAACCTTCTTTATGTATTTTAAATTTCATGCTAGTCAATTAAAAAGAAAATATAAAAAAATACTATCGGTGCAGCGATCAGAATGCTGTCTATCCTGTCAAGAATACCACCATGTCCCGGCATAAGGTTGCCGGATTCTTTAAGGCCTGCCTGTCGTTTTAATTTAGATTCAAATAAGTCACCCAGTGTACCGAATACCACAGTGATAAAAGCAAAAATAATCCATTCAGTTAAACTTAAGTCATGAAAGATAATGGAAAAAACATAGGCTCCTGCCATGCTGAAGATAAATCCTCCTATAGCTCCTTCCCAAGTTTTTTTTGGAGAAATTTTCGACATCTTGTGCTTGCCAATTAATGATCCGGTAAAATATGCAAAGGTATCATTCAACCAAATGAGAAAAAATAAACCGATGAGAACCTGGTAATTGTTTTCCACGGGAATTTGATACAACAGGTTGAGTAATACAAGTGAAATTGTAATATAAAAAACACCCAACAGGTAATCCAATGTCTGTTTCCACCGATTGGTTTTTCTTTGCGTACTAATTAGAAATAGAAGGGTGAGTACCAAAATTCCAGCTCCTAAATACCACCAGGAGCCAGCGATTATTCCGAACAATGAGAAGACTGAATACAGGAAAATGGCCAAATTAGAAACATAAATATAAGCTAAGTGCCAGGATTTTGAAAAATCCCGTAATTTCCAGTATTCATACAATCCGAATATTAGGAAAAGGAGGGTGATGCCAGCAAAATAGTAAGCCCCCGCTAATATTGAACCTATTACCAGAACAGCGTAAACTATCCCTGATATTGATCTGATGAATAATGTTTTCAAAACTCGTTGTGGGAAGCGATTAAATGTTTTGCTTTAATTACATCTTCAGCCTTGACGTATATTTCCAGTTCCCCAAAATGATAGGAAGAATCTTGCTTATTGATGACAATGGCTTCGATGTCGTTCTCTTCGAGAATACTTTTTAATATTTCAGCCTTATAAGGGACTCCTGTGGAATGTATATGTGTCCAGTTGCCGTCCATTGTTTAAGTGAAATTTTTCGAAAAGAAATGGTTTAAATTTCGTGGTCGGCAATGATCTTTTTGGCTTTTTCTTCATCGGCTTCATTTACATAAAGGTGAATTTCACCAACTAAAAAAGCTGACCCTTTCTGATTTAGGATTACACTTTTAATATCGTTTTCAGCCAGAACTTCCTGGATAATATCAATTTTATACTTCTTATCAGCTGAAAATACTTCCTTTAAATTTTCTTCCATAATATTTTGTTTTACTCTTCGTCAAGCAAAAATACATAAAGTTCTTTAGGTCCGTGTGCCCCCATAACAAGTGTTTTCTCAATATCAGCAGTCCGGCTTGGTCCGGTAACAAGTGATATCATTGATGGCAGGTTGCCGTTATACTTTTCGTTTATATGTTTTAAGGCATCTTTAATGTCCGGGACTATTTGGTTTATCCTCGCAATAACAACATGAATTTCGGGAAATACATTCATTTTTCTTCCGGAGGTTTGCTTGGATGAAACCATTATACTTCCAGTTCGGGCTATCAGGAATTCACAATAAGTAATTCCTGCAACCATTTCATTAAAACTTTCAGGCTGAGATTCGACTTTAATGTTGGCTTCATTAAGGACCCTGGTAATTGCAGGTTCAAGGCAATAGATGCTTTCCCACTGTTTTTCAACAACAAGAGAAGCCAGGTTGTTTTTCAGATCCGAACGGTCTTCACAGTAAATAAATTTGCCAGCAACATTTGTAAATTCCCTGGCAAAGGTGATGTCGATGCTTTCTGTTAGATCTTTGTAAACGGAGGATTCTGTATCAAGCGAAGAATATGGATTGTCAGTTTTGCTCAAAAGCGCACTTCTGATTTTCTTAAGGACTTTCTCGCGGCTTGTTGTTTCTTCCATATTAATTAATCTTAGAAATTAATTCTCAGGATTTTTTGATTCTTTCTTTTCCTCAGGTTCGCTGATCAGCTTTTCGGTTGCTGTTTTAGTTTTCTTTTTGGCAGCTTTTTTATTGTTGTTCTCTTTTAGTTTCTTTACTTCCTCCTCGGCTTCCTTTTCCAGTTTTTTCCTTAGTTCTTCATAAGGTCTTTCTCCGAATATCTCTACCAGGTCTTCCCTGAAAATCACCTCTTTTTCCAGAAGTTTTTTGGCCAGTTGTTCAACTTTATCCTTATTGGCTTTAATGATACTCACAGCCCGTTTATAGGCTTTTTCAACCAGTGCACTTACTTCCACATCGATGGTCTGAGCTGTTTGCTCACTGTACGGTTTCTGGAAGGAGTATTCCTGTTGGCCGGTAGAATCGTAATAGGAAATGTTTCCGATTTTTTCGTTGAGTCCGAAAAATACAACCATGTTAAAGGCCTGTTTTGTCACCCTTTCCAGGTCATTTAAGGCACCGGTTGATACTTTGCCAAAATTCACTTCTTCAGAAGCTCTTCCTCCAAGTAGTGATGTTAGTTCATCAAACATCTGGTCGAAGGTAGTTATCTGTCGTTCCTCCGGAAGATACCATGCAGCTCCAAGAGATTTTCCACGAGGTACAATGGTTACTTTAACAAGTGGATTGGCGTATTCAGTCATCCAGCTGACTGCAGCGTGACCCGACTCATGATATGCGATTACTTTTTTCTCAGTCGCTGAGATGATCTTGTTTTTCTTTTCAAGTCCACCGATAATCCTGTCAACAGCATCAAGGAAGTCTTGTTTTTCAATGTGCTTTTTGTTGTTCCTGGCAGCTATCAAAGCTGATTCATTACAAACATTGGCAATGTCAGCACCAGAGAATCCGGGGGTCTGTTTTGCGAGAAAATCCAGATCAACAGTTTTGTCCAGTTTTAAAGGTTTGGTGTGAACGTTAAAAATGGCTTTTCTTTCTTCAAGATCGGGAAGCTCCACATGGATTTGTCTGTCGAACCTTCCGGCTCTGAGTAATGCACGGTCAAGAATGTCTCCCCTGTTTGTTGCAGCAAGGATAATTACACCTGTATTGCTCTGGAAACCATCCATTTCAGTAAGAAGCTGGTTAAGTGTGTTCTCACGTTCATCGTTAGCTCCGGTCAATGGATTTTTACCCCTTGCGCGGCCTATAGCATCAATCTCATCAATAAATATGATACAAGGTGCTTTTTCTTTTGCTTGTTTGAACAGATCCCGAACTCTGGACGCCCCAACACCAACAAACATTTCAACAAAATCAGATCCGGAAATGGAGAAGAATGGTACCTGTGCTTCACCCGCAACAGCTTTTGCAAGAAGGGTTTTACCTGTACCAGGAGGGCCAACTAGTAATGCGCCTTTTGGGATCTTCCCTCCAAGATTGGTGTATTTAGAAGGATTTTTCAGGAAATCAACAATTTCCATTACTTCCACTTTGGCTTCTTCAAGGCCAGCCACATCATTAAAATTGACATTAACAGCGGTTTCCTTATCGTAAAGCTGGGCTTTGGATTTCCCGATATTGAATATTTGTCCACCACCTGCACCACCTCGGCTCATCATCCTCATGATCACTATCCATACTACGACAATCAACACAAGAGGTAATACCCATCCAAGAATATTACCGGTCCAGTCGGGACGGTTATCGTTTTGTAAATAAATGGGATTTTCCAGATCGCTCTGGGCATTTTCTACATCTTCCTTAAAAGAATCAAATGAGCCAATAGTAAATGTATAATGTGGCCCTGAGCCCTTATAACCTAAATCCCTGACATCTTTATATTTTTCCAGTTCAAGCAGTTCCTTTTTAATAAAGACCTCTGCTTCCTCGTTATTTACAACCACAATTTTTTCTACATCCTGGTCTTGCAACATTTCCCTGAGTTCGCCCCAGTTGATTTGTTTTACACCGCCTCCCCAATTTGTAAAAGTAAGTCCAATAAAAATGATTGCTATGATTGCATATATCCAATAGAAATTAAATTTTGGCTTTGGAACTCTTCCTTTAGGAGATCCTTCAGTATTTTTTTTGATTTTATTTTCGTCTGCCATTATGTCCTGCTTTTTACCTTTTCGCTACTTTATCGGTATTTCTGTTAATTATCGCTATATTCTATTATTTCTGCGTCAGCCCACAAACTTTCAAGATTATAAAACGCTCTTGTTTCTTCTCTGAAAATATGAACGACAACATCAACGTAGTCTATCAAAATCCATTCCGCATTTTCGAAACCTTCCTTGTGCCATGGTTTAGCACCATTTTCTTTAAAGGCGATTTCAAGGACCGATTCTGCGATGGCTTCAACCTGAATTTTTGAATTTCCGTTACAAACCACGAAATAATTGCTTACGGAATTCGGTAATTTTGAAAGATCAAGGGAGATCACATTTTCACCTTTTTTACTCAAGATTCCTTCAACAATAACTTTTGCTAATTGAGCCGACTCAGTAGTATCTTTTTTTGGCATATGCACGGTTTGATTTTATAGTGCAAAATTAAACAATTTCCTCCATTCTTGACTGTTAGACCAGTAATTATGGAATTAACGCAAAATCATTTACTTTGTTTGAATAAATCCTGTATTTTTAAGGACTTCATCATTTACACACAATTTGATAAAAATCATTGGCCATAAAATAATCCGGGTGGAGATGGTTGATTCAACAAATAGTGAATTGGCCAGGATGATCCAGATGAACAATACACTTATAGAGGGTGAGGTGATTGTGGCAAGCGATCAAACATCCGGTAAGGGCCTGGGCGAAAATGCATGGGAAAGCGAAGCCGGTAAAAATCTTACCTTTTCAATTTTTCTTACCCCGAATTTTCTCAGGGCCGATCAGCAATTTTACCTTAACATGGCTATAGCCCTTGGTATATATGACTATGTGAAATCCGTTGCGAGCAATGAATTTGTTAAAATAAAATGGCCCAATGACATTTATATTGAAAACAAAAAAGTTGCAGGTATCCTTATCAATCATGCCATTAGTGGGCAGAATATTCTGAATACTATAGCTGGGATAGGCATCAATATTAATCAAAAACAATTTTTGTCAGATGCGCCTAACCCGATTTCGCTTTTCCAGCTTCTGGGAAACGAACTTGATCTGAAAAAGAGCCTTTTCGACTTGTTGGAAAAGATAAACTCAAGATACTATAACCTGTCACTTGGTAATTTCAGTCTACTTAAGTCCAATTACATTGATGCCCTTTTTGGTTATTATAAATGGTTAAAGTTCAAACAGGACAAGCACAGGATACTGGCCAGGATCACCGGTGTATCTGAATTGGGACTGTTGCAGCTTGAAACTTCAGATATGAAAACCTTTGAATGTGATTTGAAGGAGATTGAGTTTGTGGTTTGACGGGAGCTTGGTGTGTTGTTTGAATTGTAGCCACATAATAAAAGGTACACTTTATTTATTACGGCTGGTCTGCTGGATTGGAATATTGGAATATTTGATGTTAAATTTCACTAAATCTTCACAAAACGATTAAGGATTAAAAAATCTCTATAACTGTCCAATTTTCCAACATTCCAGTTTCCCAGTCTTCCATTCAAGAACCCTCTTCCATCAGTTGCTTCAGTTTGTCAACCAAAAGGTTCACGAAATTCTGAAGGGGTCTGGAAGCCATCATTTTTATCATTGGATTCAGGTCAGCGATAAAAGCGGCTTCCACAGTGCACTGGTTTTCGTTCAGAGCTTTCATGCTGAAGTTCAGGTTAAACGAAAATGGAGATTTTCCCTCTGATGCATAGGAAATAAATTGTGGATCATCTTTTTTGTCGATACGCATTGCCAGGTCAGCCATGCCCTGAATGGTAAATGAACATTGATCCGTTGTGGATTGCCAGTTGGTGACCTGTTCAGGCATCAACTTCTCAAAATTATTGAAATCGGCGAGAAAACTGAAAACAGCAGAATCGCTTGTGTTTATGGTTTTGGTTTCGCTCTTAAATTCTGTCATGCAGATTTGATTATGATTTACAGAGTATTTGCCCAGTTCTCCGGATCTTTTCTCCACTCGATCAATGATTTCAGGCTGTCTTCAGAAATGTAGCTGCTTTCAACGGCTTGTTTTACCAGCTCATCATAATTTGATAAAGTGTAAAGAAGGCATTTTGATTGCTCGAAATTATCAATAGCTTTTTGAAGGTTGTAATTAAAAATGGCTACCATTCCTTTTACATCACAGCCGGCATCCCTTAATGCAGAAACCGCATTTAAGCTGCTTTTACCTGTGGAGATGAGGTCTTCAATTACGATGACGGATTGTCCTGATTCAAAGTGTCCTTCTATTTTGTTCTCAAGCCCGTGTTTTTTCTCTGACGACCTGATATAAACAAATGGTAATCCAAGTTCCTGCGCAACAAGGGCTCCAATTGCGATTGCTCCTGTGGCAACACCAGCAACCAGATCAATGTTTCCAAATTTCTCGTTGATGATCTCCACGAATTGTTGGCGGATATAAGTCCTGATTTTAGGAAATGATAAAGTTTTACGGTTATCACAGTAAATCGGTGATTTCATTCCCGAGGCCCAGGTAAAAGGCTCTTTCACGTTTAACTTTATTGCTTTAATCTGCAATAAGTACTCCGAAACGGATATCGCTACTTCTTTGTTATAAATCATGCGGCAAAATTATAGGTTTTTAGGAATACAAACAGCAATAATTATTTATCAATTTATGTTTTTTTTTACAGTTCGCTGTACTTCCAGTAAAACCAACCCTGATGGAGGATATTATTAATGAAAACTTAACAGGCTCCATAGTTGATGATATTTGTTACTTTTGTTTAAAATTCTTTTTGTATGAACAAAACTGCTGTTTTCCCAGGTTCTTTTGATCCCATTACCCGAGGCCATGAATCCGTTATCAAAAGGGCGTTACCACTGTTTGATGAGGTGTATATTGCCATTGGTGTTAATTCCGAGAAAAAGAGTTTTTTTACCATAGAACAACGGATGGAATTTATTAGACTGGTCTTTGCCGATGAACCAAAAATCAAGGTGGTAAAATACCATGGATTAACTGTTGATTTCTGTAAAGAGGTCAATGCCGGTTATTTATTAAGGGGATTAAGGACTTCTGCAGATTTTGAATTTGAACGGAGTATCGGACAGATCAATAAAAAATTGCACCCGGGAATTGAAACTGTGTTTTTCCTCACAGCTCCTGAACATACGTCTCTGAACTCATCCATTGTAAGAGATATTTTACGGCATGGAGGCGATGTCAGACAGTTTGTTCCTGAGAGGATTGATTTGCGGGAGTTTGGGGAGGAATAGGTTAATGGGTTAATAAGTAAATAGGTAAATAGGGTGAATGATAGTAAGGATTTAGGTTAAAGACCTTGAATATCCAATACATTTATTTAAGTCATTTTAAATCATTTTAATCATAATCTTCAAATTCCTCTGATTCAATAAAGTTGAGCATAAAGCGTTATCCAAAACATATGATCCGGTTTGTTTTCATTTCTTTCCTGTTCGTATTCCAGATTTTTATTCCGGGATTTACAAGTGGTCAGAACGTATTATTGACGGGTACTATTCCCGGTGGTGAAGGAGCAGAAATACGAATTATGATTTATGAGGATCATGTTTCCTTCAGGAAAGAAATATTACATCGAGGTGTTGTAATTGATTCGAGCCATTTCCAATTCGAACTTGATCTGCGACAAATTACCCTTGTTTACCTTGAAATGGAACATTATACCTATGCGATGTACCTTGAACCGGAAGGGAAGTATGAATTAATTTGTGATACTGTTAACCTTAAAGACAACTACAGGCCGTTTTATAACAAGGAATTATTGCCAGCTGTCATAAATAGTGAACCTCCACCCGGATTGAATTCCCTGCTGAGCAGTTTCAATAAACAATACAACGATTTTATAGTGGCTGAATTCGGTGGTATCTACCAGGTCCGAAGCCAAAAAGTCATTGATGAATTCAGGAAGAAGAGCCTGACTGAGTATGGTGAACATAACCATCCCTTCATTGAAGAATATATCCTGTATAAAATTGCCTCTCTGGAGCTTGCTACAAGTTCATCGGGTAAACCTGCACTTTTCAGGGAATATTTTGCTGATCAATCCATATTGTATAACAATCCGGAGTTCATGAAATTTTTCAATGATTTTTTTGATAAGCATGTATCCGCCAACAGGTTTATCAAAAGGATTGATCTGACTACAACAATCAATTACAATTATGATTATCCGGGCCTCATTGATTCATTAGGAAAGGATAGCCTGCTAAGAAATGAAAAGTTAAGGGAGCTGGTTTGCGTGAAAACATTAAAGGACCTGTACTATGATAAAGGTTTTGCAAGGGCAAATGTATTAGGATTTTTAGGTAAGATAGAAAAAGGATCAAAATTTCCGGAACACAGAATTATAGCGAAAAACCTGTCCCATGAATTGACACATTTAAAAAAAGGATTTCCTTCGCCTGAATTTATCCTTCCCGATCTTGAAGGAGATAAAAAGTCATTAATTGATTATAAAGGAAAACCGGTTTACTTAGGATTTTTAACCACATGGAGTTATGCTTGTCTTGCGGAGTTTGATTTAATGAACCAGCGTTATCAAAAATACGGCAGTAAAATTCACTTTATCACTGTTGCCCTTGACAAAAACAAGGAAATCGTAAAGAAACTTAAAACTGAAAAGGAATACAACTGGACCTTTTTATACAACGGTACTGATTATGACCTCATACATGATTTCAGGATCAAATCTTTCCCATCATTTCTTTTGTTGGACAAAGAAGGAAAGGTAGTACAGTACCCGGCTTATAAACCCAGTGAGGTGATTGAGGAGAGTTTCAGAAATTTGGTTGAAGAAGAGTAAAAATACCAGCCGCTGAAATCTTAGAAAATACTTTGATAGATTTCAATTATATCCTTTTTGGTAACTGTTGCCGGTGTAATGTTTATGTCATCCTTTATAATGGTTTCCTCTGCCCACTTTTCAAAATCTTTCTTTTTTATACCGTAGGAGGATAGCCTTGTAGAAATATCCAATCCCTGTATAAAATTGTTTACTCCATTGAATTTTTGAAACAATTTTTCAATGGTTTTGACTTTGTTGAAAGTGTTGGATTTCGTATTCATAAATTCCATAAACGCCGGTAATAAAATCCCGTTGGCCCGACCATGCGGAATATGATGATAAATGGTTAAGGAATAAGCCATGATATGAAGCAGGATCGTTCCGGCATGAGTGATGGCAACACCTGCAAGCATTGAGGCGTAGGCCATCGTATTCATGGATTCTTTGTTTTTTTTAGATGCTGGTTCCAGGTTGTTCAGTACATTGGTAATGGCTTCTAATGAATAAAGATCGCTCATAGGGCTCGCATCCAAAGAAAGGTAGGCTTCAATGGCATGGGTCAAAACATCAACTCCTGTATTGATGGTTACCTGGGCAGGCATGGAGTATGTCAGCTCCGGATCAATGATCGAAACCCCTGGAAAGATTTCGGGTGTTGCAAGGCATACTTTTTTTTCATTGTCCTGATCTGTAAATACAGCATAAGGTGTTACCTCACTCCCGGTTCCGGAGGTGGTTGGGATACACACTACCGGCAGTGGAACTCTGTTAAGCTGATCCCCTCCGATGTAATCCATGATATCTCCGGAATTGGTGGCTAAAACTGCAATTCCTTTTGCTGCATCCATGGGTGATCCTCCACCAATCCCCACAACCATTTGAGCATCGACTTCTTTTGCAAGATTTACTCCTTTTAGTAAAGTGGAAAATGAAGGATTTTCTTCCACCTCGTCAAATACAGAGACCTTCTTACTTTTTAATGCCTTGTGTACAACATCTTTCGCTCCGCTTTTTTCAAAGACGTTTTTGTCTGTTACGATCAGAATCCTGTTAATGTCAGTACCTGTTATCCCGGAAAGTTCTTTTACTTTCCCGCACCCGAATATTATTTTTGTCGGTAGATGGAAATTGAAGTTCATTGATGACAATTTTGTGAAATGCTGATTTTAAAGATATTCTTCTCTTGGCGGACTGAAAAAATCCAATACCACTCCAGCCACTATAATTTCAAAACTATGTTCTACATTTTCCGGAATGGTGTAGCTGTCTCCAGTTGTGATCAACTGGTCGCAGTCAGAAAATTTTACCCTGTATTTTCCACTGATCACATATCCACTTTGTTCATTGGGGTGTTTGTGAAAAGGAACAAAATCACCTGACTTATAGATCATTTTGGTGACCATCGATTTTGGACCATGGGATAGAACTTCAAAACCGACACCATAAAATTGTTTCTTTTTTGCTTCTTGTGCTTTAACAATCATTTTGTTTGTTTTAATTAACATACCCTAAAAATAATTTCATCGATTCCCATACTGCCGGGAAATTGCAAAACATAATTACATGGTCGCAGCCAGGAATTATTGAGAGTTGTGCATTTGGCAGATATCGGTAAACTGCTAAAAATTCTTCAGGGCTTGAAAACTCGTCACCATCTCCACCCATAACCAAAACAGGACATTTCACCAGTTTAAAAGTTTCTTCACTTACAAAACTATTGTTATAAAGATCGTTAAGCATGTCAAGACTTTCACTCCATCTGTCAGGTTCAGGCATGTGAGCTATTCTTTTTTCAAAGTAGTCACCATGGTAATGTAAGAGGGTATCTGCGGAATATGAGCTGTTCCCAGGTATTTCGGCAGGAGGATCATCACCAGCACCCATAACTATCATTTTCTCTACTACATCAGGGTATAGGGCTGCTAGTTTAAACGCCGCAAAACCTCCATCACTAAAACCAATTACAGTCACATTGTTTAAATTTAAGTGTTGGATTAGTTTATAAGCATCAATTGCCCTTTGTTCGTAGGTATAGGGTTCGCTTCCAACATCAGATTTAACGTGACCACGGGTTGCAAGGCAAATGACCTGATAGTTGTCAGAAAGTTTAGGAATTAATTCCGCAAATTCATCAATGTATCCAAACACCCCTCCATGAAGAATTAGTAGTGGATCACCCTTTCCGTAAATTTCATAATACAACTTTGTGTTATTACCCACATCAAAATATTTTCCTGTGTCATCATTATAGCCATATGGGATGGATTGGGAAACAAGACTTTGAGTGAATAGCAGAAGAGAAAATATAGTTAAATACTTCATGTGTATCGAATTGTTAAGTAGGTGATCTTAGATTATTTTTTTTGTTGTATAATTTTAAACTCCACAAATGGCGCTTCCCAAGTTTTAGAGTTACTATAAATGCCATGGTTGTAGTTTACTATTTCAAGTTTGTCGGGAATAACTTTAATAAGTATGTAACTTTCTTTATTATCTGTGTAATATTGCTCCCATTCTTCTTTCCACCAAACCGATTTGATTTCAGGATCGTCAATAAGTCTCGCGGTACCCATGATTGATACATATCCTATTCCTTCCTTATCTGCATAATAAAGCGTTACCTTTGGATTGTTCCAGATCTCTTTTACTTTTCTGCTGTTCCTGTTTGTTCCAAGGTAAACTACCATGTTTTCATCGGGAAAAAATGCATCCATTGTACGGGCATTGGGTTGACCTGAATCATCGATGGTTATAAGGGCACAATATCGGACAGTTTCCATATAGTCGCGAGCTACAGCAATAAGTGTGTCACGATTGAAGTTTGGTACTTGCTTCTCTTGAGCATTGGCATTTCCTGGAAGTATGATCAAAAGAAATGGAAGTAAGAATAGGAAAATTGCCTTTAACATTTTATTTGCGATCTTCATGACTTTTTCATTGGTTTTTATTGCAAAAAAATACCTGAGTCAAAGATAGGAATTATCAGAATTAGGCAGAATAATCTAATGGTGACAATATCTGAGGAGTCAGATCTCAAAGAACAGTACACTGATTTAATATGATGATTAGGATAACAACTGATTTCAAAATCGTAATAACTCGAGGCTGTGTAGAAAGTCTTTGTGTGCCTTTGTGAAACCTTTGTGCAATAGCTTCAAAATATCGTAACACAGAGGACCACAAAGAATCCACAAAGCTGCACAAAGAAAATACTCTTTTTAGTTTGCATAAGTTTATCCATTTGAGACATCCTCCATATGAAAAAGGGTATTTCTTTCTATTGACAAAGATTCATCTAACTATGATTCAAAGGTCTTACTTTTTCACCATTTTTTTCACTTCGGAGATTTCAACATCCAGTTCAAGTTGCATTAAGTAAATTCCCCTATTCAATTCTCTACCATCCATAACAATGGAATATGTTCCTTTCTGCTGGTGTTCTTCAATCAGGGATTTCACTTTTCTACCCTGCAGATCATAAAGTTTAAGATGAACTAAACCAGGCTTATTAATAATATAAGATATTGTGGTGGACGTTCCAAAGGGATTCGGATTGTTTTGATACAAGCACAGATCTGATGAAACTACAAGACCTGGTTTTTCCAAGAGTCCTACGCCTGTATCCCAATCCAATACATTTGCCCATACATCATAACCGGTTTGCCCGGATTTGTTATCGTGCCATGCATTATAAATTCTGTTATTAATCAAAACAACATCCTGACCGGACTGATCCATAATATCCATACTGGCTACCTGGAAGTTGTCGGAATAAGGAAGTCCGTCACTCCAAAAACGTTGTGCATAAACATCATAGGTGCCGTTCCGGTCATCTGCCCAGGAGATAATAAACCGGCCATCATCCTGCAATGAGATGCATGGAAGAGACTTATAATGGATGCCATTATCACTGTTTACCTGGAAACTGTTTTCCATCGGTGTACCATCATTGAAGAACCGCTTGGAAAAAATATCATAGTCGCCGTTTCGGTTGTCTCTCCACGTAACTATAAAATTACCATCAGAATCACATGCAACAGATGGTGACAATTGCCACTCACTATATACGGTGTCTTCAACTGTAAAATTGGCACCTATTGGTGTTCCATCGCTAAGGTATCGCTGTAGAAAAATCTCATAAATGTCATTTCGTTTGTCTTCCCAGGCGATAACAAAATTTCCATTAGCATCAATGGCCATATCAGGATTCATTTGAGCTTCCCATCCACCGTCATCATTTACCTTGAAATTTTCACCCAGGGGTGTACCATCACTCATATATTGTTGACACCATATATCTGGTTCTCCCATTAATTTTTTAGTTGTAATATTTTGACCATTGTCTTTACTATCTTCTGGTAAATCGCCCCAGCAAATGATAAAATCACCATTTGGTTTACAAGCTACAGTAGAACTATAGTTAATAAAAGCACTCAGGTAGTTCACTTTAAAATTGCTCCCTAAAGCTACACCTTCACTTGAAAATCTCTGAGCATAGATATCATGGTTCCCATTGCGAAAATCTGACCAGGATATTATAAAGCTGCCATCCGAATTGGCAGCCACCGAAGGATGCAATGTCCAGTTGTCCCCGGTATCATCATTCACTTTAAAATTATTTCCCAGGACAGTTCCATCGCTGGAAAATTGCTGGGCATAGATTCCGTTGCCAACCAATCGATTATCAGCCCAGGCAATTATGAAATTCTCGTTTTCATCCAACGCTATTGAAGGATATTGCTGGTTTTCACTACCAAGATCGTCATTCACCATAAAATTGTCCTCAACAGCTGTACCATCACTTAGATAGGATTGTGCAAATATTTCGCCGTTATATCCAAAGCGGTGATCTTGCCAACAAATGATAAAATTTCCCTCCTCATCAGATCCAATGACTGAGTTTTCCTGTTTAGCATTAAAAGTGATATCGCTGCTTACTTTAAAATCTCCACTTAGAGGGATTCCATCCTCAGAAAATTGCCTGGCAAATACATCATTGTAATCATTGCGGTTGTCTTCCCAGCAAACCGAGAAATTACCTTCGAAATCGGCAGATACTGAAGGATTGTTCTGAGATGTATTTGGCGTATCCTCATTAATCTTGAAGTTATCTCCTAGAGCAGATCCATCATTTAAATAGCGTTGGGCATAAATATCAGGATATCCATTTCGATAGTCATCCCATACAATAATGAAATTACTGTTCCCATCTATGGCAATATCCGGACTAAAGTGGTTTGCACCACTAAGGTCAGTATTCACTTGAAAATTTTCTCCCAGAGCTATACCTTCAGGAGAATAACGCTGGGCATAAATTTGACGGTTGGAATTGTTGCGTTTGTCCACCCAGCTTACTATCAGGTTTCCACTTTTATCGCAGGCAGATGTTGGTCTGAGTTGCCAGTAGTTTCCAACATCATCATTAATTTTGAAGTTGTCACCCAGGGCGGCGCCGTCGTTTGAAAACCTTTGCCCGTAAATATCACTCGGATTACCTTGTTTATCGGTCCAAACGATTACGAAATTCCCAATACTATCGATGGAAACTGAAGGATGGCTTTTTTCGGAAGTATTTTGTTGGTCATTTACAATGAAGTTTTCACCAAGGGGATTTCCATTGCTGTCGTAACGCTGTGCATATATGTCCCAATCAGTGTTTATATTCCCATTTCTTCTATCAATCCAGGCAATCACAAAATCTAAATTGGAGTTCACACCTACAGCAGGTTCATATTGACGCCTGGTACCAACATCATCGTTTACTCTAAAGTTTTCACCAAGAGGTGTACCATCTGACTGACACATCTGGGCAAAAATGTCAAAATCTGAGCCGTTTCTTTTGTCTTCCCAGGTAACAACGTAGCTGCCGTTTCCATCTCCAG
This sequence comes from uncultured Bacteroidales bacterium, assembly GCA_964421215.1. Taxonomy (GTDB): domain Bacteria; phylum Bacteroidota; class Bacteroidia; order Bacteroidales; family JAADJA01; genus JAADJA01. The sequence continues at coordinate 260,801 of CAYQWA010000002.1, forward strand.
CCATGTTGGGTTCAGCCTGTTGTGATCCATCAATGCTTCCTTGCTCATTGACAAGGAAATCGGGGATGATTTGAGCTGTAATTGAATTGACTGGCAAAAACATTAGAAGGATAAATGCAATGCTTAAGGAATTAAAGTACTTCATAATGAGGTCTCCATAGTTTAATTTGGTTGATAATCTATTTAACAAGCACTATTCTTTTTGTCTGGAAATATTCGCCAGCCTGTATCTGAACAATATAAGTCCCTGGTTTCATCCTTTTCCCTGTGTTATCGGTTCCATCCCATGCAATTGAGTTTTTACCACTGTTTTGGTTGCCATTTACCATTTGTTTGATTTTTTGCCCCAATGCATCGAAAATGCTGACAATCACTTCGGATCGAACAGGTAGATTATATGATATACTTGTATTTGTTTTAAAGGGATTGGGGAAAATTTGAATTGAAAGATCATTACAAGATAATTGCTCTGCACCAAATATAGATACGATTTCTGGCCACTCATAAGCACCAATGTCAATTTGATCTTCAGCAATTCGAAGGTTTCCAGCCAAATCGTATACAGGAAGGGCCAATCCGCTGGTATCCGGTGTACCTGTATTAATGCATTCTGAACCATTTAATAGGGAAAACGGATGTTCACCGTTACCCTGAAACAGTGGATCAGAGTCGATATTGTTTTCATATGTATATGTGGCGTTATTCCCGACAAAAAATCCTGATTCCCCATCCTTGATATTACAATGGTGGATATCAGCATGAGAATAGAAAAAATATATCTGGCTTCCGCTAATGTCTGCAGTATTGTCCCATAAGATCGTATTTACAAGGAGCATCTCTGCATCATTCCAGCAATCAATACCTCCGCCATGGTCTGCAGTATTTGAACATATGGTATTGTTGGCGATTGTGAAAAATGCCTCACCCAGGAATATACCTCCGCCCAATTGAGCGGAGTTATTAATGATAAGGTTGTTTACAATATGGCCAAATGATGCCACATAGCAGGTAATTCCTCCACCTATTTCACCACAGGTATTATTGGAAATTATATTATTGGTTATCAGTGAAGTAGATTCTTCAATATGAATGGCCCCACCATGTCGTTCAGAGTGGTTATGGATGAATGTATTGTGGGCAATCATCGCATTACTCTGGTAGACATAAATTCCTCCTCCGGCAGAAATTTGCCCTGCCCAGTTACTATTCCAAGAAAACAGATTATGTTCAACCTGCACGTTTGAGGCACTGCATTTAATGCCACCTCCTTGCAAAGCTTGATTCCCTGTGATAATGTTGTATCTGATAACCGGATTGCTGAAGTAACACCATATTCCGCCTCCATGGTTGCTTGAGCCGTTGGTTATTGTAAATCCTGTTAAAAGTGTTGTGGTACCTTCCCAACTCTCGAATGTTACTACCGGTCCACTTTGATTGCCATCAATTACTGTCTGGGAAATATAAGCGGTATCGCCTGCAATTAGAAACAAAGAACCCAATACGATATTCCTTCCGTTGAAATTTATGTTTTCAATGTAGGTGCCGGGTTGGACAAGAACTGTATCACCATTTATGCTTGCATTTATTCCAGATTGAATGGTAGGATAATTGTCGGGAACATTGATTGTTGTTCCATAGGCCAAAGCAGTAATCAAAAAAAGAAGGGATAATACAGATAAATGGATTTTCATAAATACTCTTGTTTTTGCTTTTTAAAATATAATTCACCGGTGTTAGTGCAATGAACTACCGTAAAATTATCATTTTCTTTGCTTCGGAATATTTTGCACCTACATTTAATTTATAAAAATAGATCCCACTATTCAATTCAGTTCCGTCGATAGTTACTGAGAATGTCTTCGCAGGCTGATGTTTGTTAACCAGGGATTTAATCTTTCTGCCTTGTAGATCATAAATTTCCAGTGTCACGTATCCTTGTTCATCAAGAGAATAAGTAATCTCAGATGATAAGCGGAAAGGATTTGGGAAATTCTGATGTAAAATATCATTCCGGACTTTGTTTTCAGTGTAATTGTCATGTATTGCCACCCAGCTGTCCCAGCCATAAACATTGGCCCAAACATCGTATCCTGATTGTCCTCCTCTGTTGTCCTGCCAGGTTGAAAAAATTCTGTTGTTATCCAAAACAACTGAAGGCCTTAACTGATACATGTCACCGGTATTTGAGATCCTGTAATTGGTTCCCAGTGGGATTCCTCCACTTAAATATCTTTGTGCGTAAACATCATGATCATTGTTTCGCCTGTCGAACCAACTAATAACAAAATTTCCATTATCATCAATTGAAACACTGGGATCTGATTGATGAGCATTTGTTGTATCATCGTTTACTAAAAAAACATCTCCAGCCGGTAAACAATTGGATGAGAATAATTGACCCCAAATATCATAACTCTCATTTGGATTATCTACCCATGTAATAATAAAGTTTCCTTCATTATCCGAAGACATGGAAGGCCAGGTTGGATAGGTAAGATTTAAACTTTCAATGATTTTAATGTTGCTGTCAACTGCTGTACCATCACTTAAATAGCGCTGAACAAATATATCCCAGTTTCCGTTTCGGTTATCGTTCCATGCAATGATATAATTCCCTGCAGAATCTATTGCTATAGCAGGATTAGTTTGCTCAGAGTCATTTTCATCATCGTTTACCTTTAAGTTATTACCCATTGGAGTACCATCGTTCAAATACCGCTGTACCCAAACATCAGGTTGACTGTTTTTATTGTCTGATTCAAATTTGCCTGACAGGTCTTTGGTTTCATGAATAGAGGAAGCCATTTTGGGATATTTACTGCCATCTTCAGCATCGCCCCACACTACAATAAAATCACCGTTTTTTTGGCAGGCTACCTTTGATCCATAAACTACATTGTATCCATCGAAGTTTACTTTGAAATTGGAATCCAGTGATGTACCGTCACTTGCAAATCGCTGGGCATATATCTCACCCCAGTATTCATATCGATAATCGTCCCAGGCAACAACAAAATTTCCTGAAGCATCAGCGGAAACAGACGGACCTCCATAACTTGAATAGTTCTGATTTTCGTCATTTACTAAAATGTCATCTCCCAGAGGAGTTCCATCACCCGAAAAAATCTGTGCATAAAAGTCACAGGAATAACTCCGGTTTTCGACCCAGGTAATTATAAAATTATCATCATAACTTTTTGTAATCCCCGGACTGGTTTGATTAGCATCGTTAATATTATCGTTAACTTGAAAATTATCTCCTGTTGCTGTGCCGTCAAATGAATAATATTGTGCAAAAATATCACCATTGTATCCAAACCGGCGGTCTTCCCAGGCAATAAAAAAGTTTCCGTTTTCCTCCATTGAAACCGAAGAATGATTATGGTAAAAATCAGAGGTGTCGGAATTAATCTGGAAATTTTCTCCAACTGGAGTTGCATCAGCAGTAAATCGCTGGGCATAAATATCGTATTCTTCGTTGCGGTCATCTACCCAGCATACTACAAAATTGCCGGCAAGATCTGCTGAAACGGTCGGGCCAATTTGTTTAGAATCCGGAATATCATCGTTTACCATAAAGTTATTTCCAATGGTTGTCCCATCACTCATGTACATTTGAGCATAGACATTCCAATCGTCATAACGCTTGTCCCCCCATACAATGATGAAATTTCCATTATCCAGCATTGAAATATCTGTTTTGATATGCCAAAAATCTCCAGCATCAGTATTTACTTTAAAATTATTTCCTGTGGGTGTACCATCCGGTAGAAATAATTGTGCGTAAATGTCATAGTTAGGATTAGAACGTTTATCGCACCACGCAACTATAAAATTTCCATTTTTTGCCAGCTCGCATGTTGGCCAGTACTGTCCCTCATTCCCAATGTCATCGTTGATTTTAAAGTTTTCACCCTGTACTGTACCATCAGCTAAATACTGCTGCCCGTAAATGTCCCATTCACCACTTTTCTCATCTGCCCAAACAATCACAAAATTGCCACAACTGTCCACCGAAACCGATGGGCTTACCTGTTCTTCATTATCAGGTTCAACATTCACTTTAAAATTGCCACCCAACGGTGTTCCGTCACCGGAATACCTTTGTGCATAAACATCCCATTCGAATCCATTTCTTCTGTCAAGCCAGGTAATGACGAATTCTAAACCAGGGGCAATGGCAACAGAGGAGTTGTATTGGGGATAAGTACCCACATCATCATTCACAATGAAATTGTTGTTTAAAGGTGTGCTGTCGTTCAGAAATATCTGAGCAAAGATGTTGTGATCGGTTCCGTTTCGATTATCCATCCAGGTAATTATATAGTGTCCATGACCGTTTCCGTCACACGATGGATATTGTTGTTCCGAACCATCAATACCCGTATATTCATTTACCTGGAAATCCGAGATGTTTTGGGAAAGTAGGGGAGTATGAAAAAGCAATAAACAAAATGATAAGGCACTGAAGTAAAGCAACTTGTTTTTCATGGTTGGCCTCTTTAGTAGTAAAATTATTTGCTTGGTAATTAGTAAGACAGCAAAATTACCAATGTAGAATGCATATATATGCAAAAAAACTTAATATGAAAAATTGTATCAGTTAATTCCTGTATAGAAATCAGGAAGTTTTGTTGTATATATCCTGCTTTAGCTAGAATTATTTAAGCAATATCAACTTTCCGGTATCTAAAAAATAATTAGTTACCCCATTGTTTCTACCAGTGGCTTCCATCCGGTAATAATATACTCCGCCAGTCAACCCTGTTCCATCAAACACAGACTCGTACCTGCCCGGAGGAAGGATCTCATCTGTCAGTAAAACTATTTCTTTACCAGAGGCATCCATTACTTTTATCACAACATGTACTTTATAAGGAATAGAGAACTGTATGGTTGTGGAACTGCTAAAAGGATTAGGATTGTTATCACCTAACCAGCAGGTCGAATGTATATCTCCATAAATTTGCTCCACGCTGCTGTTGATATCTTCCACCACTTTAGCCATCACATTAGGTGTAACATTATCAAACCGGGTGTCGATCCATGAGCAAAAATACCTGCTCCCGTTGGTTGCAACGCAAGGGTAGCCTGATGGGATGTCCTGATCAGGCAGAACAAACGGTGGCCCTGTTGGATTCCCTTCTGCATTAAATTGTCTGGCTCGTGCACGATAAGCCTGGATGCCAGTTACTCCCGGGATGCTGTCGGTCCAAACAATCATAAAACTTCCATTTGCCCTAACAGCAACCTCTGCCCTGGTATAGGGTGGAATTGCTCCTTGTCCTGCACTGATCTGAAAATTATTTCCAACGGTCTGGCCGGATGAATTATATCGTTGACCATAAATTTCTCCGTTGAGTCCTTGCCTGCTGTCGGCCCAAACCACCACACTGTTTCCTGAAGAATTCATTGATACACTAGGGATGAGATTAAAAGTACCTGCCGGATCACCGGAGTTGACCAATTGATTTCCTCCAATGGGTGCTGAATTGGAATAAAACTGTGCACTGATATCGTAATTGGCATCTTGCCTTCCATCTTGCCATACTACCAGATGGACGATACCATTGGTCGCAATATCAGGAAATATATGATTGGAATTAGGACCCGGATCGTTAGTGTGAGGTGTGAAATAATCTCCAACATAGTTGGCATTTTCATCAAAAGCCTGAATAATCACTGCACTGTAATCCGTGTCGTAAGAAGGGCCGTTGACCGTCGCGAAAAAACTCCCTCCGGGAGCAATATCCAGCCTCATGTTCCCATTATCCACAAGGTCATAAGCCCAGAACCAGTAAATTACTCCTGTGCCCGCAAGCAGGTCAATTATCTGACCCGCCGGTGAAACTGCTCCAATTCCTGCTTCATATGACCATGTCCAGGTAGTAAAACTATCGTAAAGGCCTTCATGCTCAACGGCGACCAATAAATTGCCATTGGGCAAAAATTCCAGATCGATATCACCGGTAAGGTAATCGTCCAAATAAATAATAGTTGCCCGGGATTCTCCGTTAAATAAATTCAGCGGACCAACGGTTGCTGCATTTGAAGAAAACAGTTGAACTGCCACCCTGGGCATAGCTGGTACGGGAGATCCATATTCATTCCAGTCCTGCCATGCTAAAGCAAAATTTCCGTTGTCATCTACGGCAATCGCTGTAGGCCCTATCCCAAGTGAATTCTGAGCCGGATCATTTGCATAAAAATCGGGTAGAATAATTTGTGCCTTTAAAGAAAATGTCAGAAAACAAATAAAAAAGAGGTAGTAAATAAATTTATTCATAGTATGTTCTCCTTTTTTAATAATTTATAGATCCAACCGGTTAATGTTTGGTGTCGTTGCAATTCCCGTGGGTAGCTATGCAATATTCAAATTGTTGACAATAGTTTTTCAATCGCTTTATAACCATTTAATTGCCTTCTCAAAATCATCAAAAAATCGAATATAGCCACCTGCCCAGTTGTGGACGACTGTATCCGCAAATTCGTATTTATCTTTATTTGCGTTGTATACAATCCCTACGCGGTGGTCACGGGATATACCAAAATCACCAAGTCGCTTTGCAATATCATATATATCAAATATTCCAGCGGATAGCTTACTTTTACTATGATCGAATAAGATTCTTGGACATTTATGTTGATCAGCAAAAACGATTGATTTTCGGATCAAATCCACAAGTCTGTCATGATCCAGATCCTCAGTAGTAGTTACCAGAACTAAATTTTCTTTTTCTATATACTTAATTGTCATCTTGACCTTAAATTATTACCAACTATTATATAAATCAAGTTGTTGTTATTAGTGCTTATAAATATCAGATGTGGATTTGTCCATAAACAAAGATAAACAATCCATAATGGGAAGTCAAAATAATCTGACAGGTCCAAGGAAGACTAACAATGTGACTAATATTAAAGCTGGAAGAGGCCATTGCAAGTTTTTTTATCAATACTTGCAATAGCCTGTATAATTTATTCGGTTATTCTTGTTTTCTCTATATGTGGTGCACTAAGGCCCGATCAAAAGGGCTGTAAATTATTGCAATTAGTCCCTACTTAATTGGTAGGAGGCTGAAACGAATGATCTACATCCCCTGAACAGAGAATCATGATATCCTGAATCACATCCCCGCCGGTTACAATAAAATCAGGTATGATATAAAGATAATCAGGAGAGTAGAATGTTGTTCCAGGGGGATCGTCTATTACAACCTGCCTCATTAATTGAACATCATCCATTGCTAAGACGAAGTTCCATGTTACATCCCCAGCCAGTAAGTCCAGACCTGTCAATGGTGGAATCGTGCCAATTACCGACTGCCGTGCTACCTGAACATCGTTCATTGATAAACCACCCCATGGTTTGATAGTAGATAGACTTATGGTGTAATTACCATCTGCAATATCTGTAAACTCATAATATCCATTTACATCAGAGACGGTAGAACCTACCATCGCTTTTGTTTCATCATACAACATCACTGTACATCCATCCATTGGAGTGGAAACTCCATTCATATAGTTCAGGTTTCCAGATACTGTATACCCAAACATACCCACATGTAAAGTACATGGAATGACAATATTAGGATTATTGGGATCATTACTGGAAACAGCCACATCAGCAAAATAGTCTCCTTCCGTTAATCCGGTAGCATCAAAGCTCACATTAATATTCTGGCTGGCACCCGGATCAATAGCTCCGCTCACACCTAATCCTCCATCAAGTGTTAACCAGGCGAATGTGGGTTCATAATTGTAATTAACCAATAGATAGGGCGGATTGGTTTCATTCCAACCGTCAAACCAAATGTAGTAGGAGGTGGAATTATCCCTGTCAAATATCCCGATCGCAAACCAGTCTTGTGAAAGAGCATTTTCCATATCCGTATTGGCTGATCCTCCCAGTATATGTGTCTTCCATCCTGTTGTGTAGGTACTTCCCTCAGATTGGTATAAATAATACCCGCTCGTTAATTCTGTTCCAATGTCAGCATGTAAAATTGCAGGATCTGCAGATACAGGATCATTTGAAACTGGTGTGATGTTCCAGTATGGCCAGTAGGTGTTGTTCACATAACCATGAAATTCAACTGAGTTAATTGTTGCACCGTCAGGTATGCTGCTGACATCAAACTTCATCCAGCCATATTCTGTGGTGGGCTGGCCTTTCACGAGACTTGTCTCTGTTTTGGCCGAGGAGGTGCATGTACCTGTCCAGTAATCCATGGAGGCAGGAATCACCTGCGTTACATCTTTTGAATTATCATTGTATGCGACAACAGCATTAAAATCCAGTTGCCAACCTCCATTGTTTTCTATATTCAATATTTCGGTCAGGGATTCACCAGGTGCAAGACTAACATCAAACGATGCAGGATCGGTAGCTATATCCGGAGGATAAATTCCACATCCGGAAACGGGTAAATTGTATACCGTATTCCCTGGATCATTGCTAGTAATTGATACAACTCCATTATAACATAAATCTGATGGCGGAGTGAAAGCAAGTTCAAACTCCTGACTTCCATAGGCCGGAATGCTGTACGAAATCGTATTTTTCGACTGCCCGCTTTTTATTGATGCTTTTACGGTTTCAGCGACAGTAAAAGCTGCTGGTGTAGTAATATCTCCGGTCAATGTTTCACTACCAGGATTAGTTATGGTAAATTGATGAATTAAGGTTTCATTTACAAATACGTTTCCGAAATCCAATGCATCCGGATTTATAGTAAATACAGGACCTGAACCTCCCATCAAACCAAAAAATTCAGCATATTTGGCCATTAGCATATCTTTTGTTGATGGAGAAACACCATCATCCAACCCGCCAAACTCATGTGAAGAACCAATGGTTTTATAATTCCCTTCATTAAAGGCCACACCACTACTGTAGTCCGGACTCTGGTTATGGAAGATGGAAAATGCCGTCCCTTGTGGATCGATATGATCGATGTAACTATTTTCTCCTGAGTAAGAGAAAGACATGCCATCGGTAAATGTACCTGCCTGGCCCAACAGCGTTCCAAGATCTCCTGATCCATCAGCAGAACCGGTAAGTCCGAACATACTGTGGACAGCTGTTTGAGTATCATATGCCCAGGTGTCACCGCCTTCCATGTAAAGGTTGCCCCCGTTGTTCAAAAAGTCAGCAAGTGTCTGGCCTTCGGTGGAGGTGAGAACATGATTGTTGCTGTATATTCCCAGGCAAACAAATGCTGTTGTGTAAAGATTCATATTTGCCGGGATGGATGTCGTGTAATCGCAGGAAATCCCAATGTTCGCTAAACGGGTCTGAATGGCAATACCTGAATTCGGAGTTCCATCCAGATCTATCACCACAACGGGAATCTGGCCGATTGTTTCCGTGTAAGTTTTCGAATCAGAATAGTTACCTGCAGATCCATCAAAATTAAAGTCCACTGAGGTTCCGATGGGTGTGCCGGCATCAATACTCACATCGAAAGTTGCATTTACTGTAGCTCCTGCCGGTATTATTCCTAATAGGCTTGTACCTGTTGTTATGGTCACATAAGGACTGATACAATTCAAAATGCCTGTGGCAGGTGGAGATGGACTGTGACCGCTGTTGGTGACCTCAATTAAGATATCAGCACTTTCACCCGGATCAAGAATGCCATCACCGTCTCCAAAAGCTGAGTCATCTATGGTTAGCACCCCAGCCTCAATAGCAGGGGCATTAACAACCAAACTAAATGATGAAGTCCAGGTGTCATCTGCATCTCCCGTGATGTTCAAGTCAAAACTTACTGCATGTTGATCAGGGATGTTATCAGAAATGGTAACTGCAAAAGCATCGTTTTGGGTTGAAGTGGTTCCATCATTAATGGTTCCCCAGGCCTGAGTATTATCCGAAATGCTTACATAGGGATCGGTTGTTGATAGAACTCCATTTACATTGTTTGCAGGTGCACTCCCTGCATTTTCCAGGGTGATATGAAGTGTAATGCTTTCATTGTAATCTGCTTCGTCGTTATTATTTCCTGCTGCATCGTTTACCTGAAAATTGTCAAGTGTTATATAAGGTCCGCTGGCAGGGACAACATCTGCTGTACCTATGTAAGGAATACAATTGTATGCAGTAACAGCTATGGTGACAGTTTCGATGCTGGTTAATGCATCAAAGTTAACAAGTGCGCTACCTCCACTGACATAAGCTTTCCCGATGATCTGGTTGTTAATTGTAAGACAAACCAGTGCATCCTCAACATTGCAGTTTATGGTAAACTGATCTGATCCTAATAGAATTACCGGATTATGTGAAACGCTCATTGTTTGGGGAACATCGGTACGAACAATCACTGAGGGATCACCAAAACAGGTCCAGGTGTCAGTCATAGCATCTCCGCCCGATCCATAAGTGTCGTTCATTTGCATACATCCGTTCATGGATAATCCGCCAAAAGACCGTTTGATATTACCGGCATAACTTTCCACGAGGATGTCCACCATTTCATCCTGGCCCTCCATGGGAGGATTCCAGCTTTGGTTAATGGTACTCATCAGTGTAGCGATTGCTCCTGAAGGTTCATTGTTGTAGGTAGCCCTCGTCCAGGCTTCTCCAAAACAGGTTGAACCAACAAAGTTGCCGTTAACACAGGCCACAGACCATATAAAGGGTAGTTTACTGGTATTTGTCAGGTTGTTGACATCGGTATTTGAAAATCCGGAAGTGGAGAAAGAAGTTGTACTGCCATGTCCGGTGTATAAAATTATACTTGCTCCGCTGTTTATATCATTACCAACCATAGCTGCTGAAGGATTGCCTGTTGCATCGTTTCCTCCCTGCGACCCATCAAAAAGTTCGTAATTATGGGTATAGGTATAATTTAATAGATCTGTCTGCATGTTCCTCACATGCTGGTAATCGTACTCACTATCATCCCCGGGCCCTTCGCTTGAGGCTATCCCGATGCATTTGGTGTACCAGTCATATCCTGTTGTTGGATTTTGTTCATAATCAATTGTTCGTTGGACCATGGTTTGAACATGGGAGGTATTTTCCGCAGAAAACCTGCCAATGAATAAATCCGGATAATGGTCACTTCCAACCACATAACTATAATCGTTATCTGAATCCCCACTGGAATAGCTGGAAGGGACCTGCGCTGCATCACCTACCAGTAACACAAAGGTCAGTCCGTTGGTGTTGTAGTAGTTGGCAATATAAGTTTTAATGGCTGCGGAATTTCCGATTGTGGCCACATCCACCATTTCTGTTGGAATTCCAATGGTATTTTTCCAGTCGACAAAAGGCTGCATGTCTGTCATAAAGGATCCGTAAGAAATGACTAACATATTGCCCACATCTTCAACAGGTGTGTATTTGCTCTCACCAAAATTCAGGAAATGTCCGGCATAGATCTTATTGAATTCTTCATCAACCCTTTCAAGTTTGGTTTCCCTGATCAACGGGTTATAGCCGTTATTTCCTTTTTGATAAAGCCTTACAGTAAATTCATGGTATACCCTTAATACTTCACTGACAGGATTATACTGGAAAGGATAAAATACAACGGTTTGTCCGCGATAATCCCTAACAATGTGGGGATCACGCAAACCGGTTAGGCTTCCTGGATAAAACTGATCTTTCTGATAATCTTTGCCCCATGTATAAGGAACTGTGGAAGGATCAACATCCCGGGTAAGATTTCCTTTAGACGGGACAATCTTATAATTTTCAAAATCTGTATAGGATGAACCAAGGATCTCAATATCCATCTCAGCCTTATCAGGAATTAAAAGTGAAGTTGTTAATTTTGGAAGATCCGGTGAACCAGTTTTTAAAATGGGTGAACCTTCTTCAACATCTATAAAAACCATTTCACCTTTTGGAGTTTCAATGGGATTAATATAAAATCCATCAACTTTTACGATTAACTCTGAGGTGAAAATGTTAGAGCTGAGCAATTCAATATTAGCCGGTGTCGGATTCTGGGAATTAATATTAATCCATTCATCGGCTGCTGACCAATAGGAGATCAGAATTAATAATAAGATACCTGCTTGTTTTTTCATGATGTTATGTTTTTGTTATTTGTTTTAGTTCCTGGTTTCTGGTTCCTGGTTTTTGGTTCTTTGTTTTCCTCAAGGGAAGGATTTTGTTTACTCAAATTAATTCTTCGTATTAGTTGGGAACCTGTGACCCTTTGCCTTTGTTTGGGAGCCAGAATTCGTTTTTATCTATGTTGTTAATTTGATTATCTAAGTTGAAATCGGCTGGTTTATAGCCAAATGTACCTGTCTCAGTAGCCCATACTGTATTCAGATCGTCGGGATTTATAAATCCATCAGCATTTGCATCACCGGATATCATGCCCCAGGTCCCGTTGGCCAATTCGTTATGGCCGTTCGTAGCACCGAAAACCTTACCTGCATCAGTGGTGAAATCATAATTATAAATGCCACCCGATTCAATCAAAGGATCAGCTGATAAGATCCCGAGGTGGTTCCTGTGCCAGACTACGGCATATAAGGATTGAATGATTGAATGATTGAATGCAAGAATAGATATGCCATCCAGATCTACAATAGAACCATCATTTTTTAAAAATGCGGCCTGTTGTGAAATCATGGTTGCTGAAGTAGCTGATATGGCATTTGAAGCATCACGGTATTCGACCAGTATCCAGTCAACCACATCCATAGGAATTGATGCAACACTTTCTGAACCGGCATAATTCCATGGTTGCTGATTATAGGGTTGTATTAATGGGATTTCAGATAGATTTGCATTCATGTTGGTTCCGAAAAAAGGCCCTTCAAGGTAAACCTTTAAGTCAACAAATAAATGATTTATAACCTCCAGTGTAACTGGAATAATTTGAACCGGTGAATCGGGATCATTGCTTGTTATCTGGATATTAGCAGTATATATGCCCTCGGTAAGCCCGCTGGCATCAAATCCAATAGAAATGTCCTGGGATATCTGTTCCGACAGGCTTCCACTGGCGGAGGTACCTCCATCTACTGTTAACCAGGTATAAGGTGGATCGTAGGTGTAATCAACATTCAGATAGGGCGGATTGCTTTCAGCCCATCCATCGAAATTGATGTAATAAGTATCATTGTCCCTGTCCATTATCCCAATGGCAAACCAATCCTGGGTTAAGGCAGCTTCAAGATCTGCCGTCACATTACCACCTAAAGTATGGTTTTTCCAACCTGTGGAAAATCCACCTCCTTCACTCTGGTACAGATAGTAACCCGAGTTTTCTTCATCATTAATGTCATTGTAAAGAGCAGAAGGTGATGCAGTTAACGGATCAGATGTGACCGGATTAATATTCCAGTAAGGCCAGTGGGTATCATTTACATACCCAAAAAATTCCACCGAATTGATTGTTGAACCATCAGGGATTGAGCTCACATCAAACATCATCCATCCTGCTTCATTGGGTGGTGAGCCTTTAACCAGGCTGGTTTCTGTTTTGGAGGAAGAAGTTGTGGTTCCAGTCCAGTAGTCCAGTGGAACCGGATCAACCTGGGCCATGGACTTTCCTTTGCTTGTGTACGAAATCGTTGCTGTAAAATCCAGTTGCATCCCTCCATTATTTGTGATTGTAAGAATTTCCGTTGTAGATCCATCAAGAGGTAGAGTGGCATTAAAACTTCCCGGATTTGCCATTAGTTCCGGATACAAGGGCACACCCACATTAAAACTATGAGGATCTGGTAATCCAATGAATGGATGTGTTTCAAGTCTGCCAGACTGATCTGCAGCAGAGATATAATAGGCCACCTGGCTGCCTTCTGATGGGCCTGGGATTGATCCTTCAAAAGAATTTCCGGAATTGTTGGTCATTAAAACCGAGTCATATGATCCTCCGTTAACAGAATAAATTACATAAACCGAATCCACATAAATACCCATGTCAGAATGAGCTGTAATGTCGGCCGATATTTGGTAATCGGGTAATACAGGCTGATCAGCAAGCAAAGGGATATGCCGGATGTATAACATTCCAATATCCGCGATTCCTTTTGTTCTGCAATGCAACGCATCAGTGGATTCCCAACTGCCTGTCAGCCCTACAATTTCATACCCGGGCATGGCAACCTCGTAAGCTTGAAGAGCATCATCATCCCACTGGGAACCCATAATAGGCACCAGTACTTTTTCATTTAAAATCAGCGAGTTGGTATAAGGTTGATTGTTTGGAGTGTATACCCTGTAAACCTCAAAGGGAGTACCGTAGGCTGAATTTTGTGATGCATAATAGGCAGCTGTTGCTTCGATCTCATCGTATTGTGCATGTGAAGAAGGAACTTCCCTGATCAAAACCTTGTCCACATCAAGGAATTTACCCCAGCAATCGATGTGGTCAATGTATGTATTGTTTGGATCCGGCACAACATGGTAGGTGTTGATTCCCAGGTAATCGTAAACCATCTGATCAATATCAGCATGTGACAAAGATGGATTTTCTTCCCATACAAGATCACTTGAGGAGGAGATTCCCATTCCATCTGTCATATAATTACCTCCAGCACCTGTAATGTCCATCCCGAATAAATTAATGCCGAGATAGGTGGCTACCTGGATAGGGATCTCATCGTCCAGCGGCCTCGGCCTGTTATACGGGAAATTAACTATCCCCGGATCATCATTTCCATCGAATATGAACCAGGGGCCATAATCCCTGCTCCAGATGGAATTGGTAGGTGCATGAAGAAATTCACAGTTCGATAGGTTTACACCATTGGAACTGTACTGGCTGGTAACATAGTTCTCCTCACTTTGATCTTCAACTACAGTAAGCACCGTGAGGTCTTCTGCCATTTCGGCAATAACAGAATAGGATATTCCAAAGGGATACCGGATCAAAACTGCCTGCATGCGTTCAAATTCAGCTACATTACGTACTGGTCCCTCAGGAGGTGCTGTAACAAAAAAGTCCCTGCCGATCAGGTGTTTGAATTTTGCTTCCTCGTCAGACATATGGTGATAGAGAGGATAGGTAGGTGTATGTTTCTGTGCAAAACTTACTGAAACAAAAGAAAAAACTGAAAATAAAACCAGTATAGCTCGGATAAACAAATGAGGTTTGTTTTTCCTGGTAGTATAGAATGGCAGATCATATCCTTTTTTCATAGCATAAACTTTAGTTCCTAGCATTCTTAATTGGGAAGCTGTGATTTTAAACTGTTAGATTGAGAGGGTACCTGAACTTGTTTGCTAAATTATTAAGAATTTGGGTATTTTGAAAGGGCTGAAACTATTTATTTCTGTTCTAAATTGATGTAAACAACCAGATCAAGTATCAGGTACCTTATTTACTTTTTCAAAAATATAAGTGGTTTGCAAAATTATTGTGGTCAATTCTGATCTGGTAATAATTTTTGGCAACCCGATCATACTTCTATTTTTTTTCTTACTATCGAACATAATAAGAATTAGTATAATTTTGTTGGCTTATGACTAAATGTCATTTCAACAATTGACTTTCATGCAGGAATGGTTATTGATAAACCATTCTGTATATTTTAATTAGAATTCGATTAATTCCATATAAGATGGCAAAATTATTTCAAAGGATATTGGGAACTAAGTCTGACAGGGACATTAAGGCCATTAAGCCGATTCAGACTCAGATCTTTGAAGTTTATGAAACAATTAAACAACTGAGCAATAATGAGCTGCGTGCAAAAACTGCTGAGTTTAAAAATAAGATAAAGGAAAACATTGCAGAAGACGAAAAGCAGGTTGAAGAAATTAAAACATCAATTGCCAACGATCCAAACATGGACGTAAATGAAAAGGAGAAGCTCTGGAAAAAAGTTGATGAGCTGGAAACTTCAATTTACGACAAAACACAGGATATGCTGAATGATATTCTTCCTGAGGCTTTTTGCGTAATAAAAGAAACAGCAAGAAGGTTCAAAGAAAATGATATTGTGGAAGTAACTGCCAATGATTTTGACCGTGAACTCGCAGCGGTCAGGAATAATGTTGATATTAAAGGCAGCAGTGCTTTATATAAAAACGAATGGGAAGCCGGTGGAAACATTATTACCTGGGACATGATCCATTATGATGTGCAAATGGTTGGTGGTATTGTGCTGCACCAGGGTAAAATTGGTGAGATGGCTACGGGTGAAGGTAAAACACTTGTTGCAACACTACCTGTTTACCTGAATGCATTGCCGGGCAAAGGAGTTCATGTGGTTACCGTTAATGATTATCTTGCAAAACGTGACTCGGAATGGATGGGTGCATTGTATGAATTTCATGGATTAAAGGTGGATTGCATCGATAAGCACCAGCCTAACTCTGCTGATCGCCGGAAAGCCTACATGGCAGATGTTACCTACGGAACCAACAACGAATTTGGGTTTGATTACCTACGTGATAACATGACCGCTTTCCCCGATGAACTTGTTCAAAGGCCACATAACTTTGCCATTGTGGATGAGGTGGACTCTGTATTGATTGATGATGCAAGAACTCCTCTAATTATTTCTGGTCCGACACCAAAAGGAGATACCCAGGAATTCGATCAGTTCAAACCCAATGTCCAGAAACTCTTCAGCATCCAGAAAAACCTGGTCACTAAAATGCTGGCTGAAGCCAAGAAATTACTTGCTGACAGAACCAATACTGAAAATGGGAAAAAGGGCGGTGAACTTTTGTTAAGAGCTTATAAAGGATTACCAAAGAACAAAGCACTGATCAAATTTCTCAGTGAAGAAGGTAATCGTGCCCTGATGCAGAAAACCGAAAACTTCTATCTGCAGGAACAGGCAAAAAATATGCACATCATCACCGATGAACTTTATTTTGTGATTGATGAAAAACAAAATTCTGTTGACCTCACTGAACAAGGTATCAACCTGGTTAATGATTCCGCAGGCGATCCTGATTTTTACGTGCTGCCGGATGTAGGTGCTGAAATTGCGGAACTGGAAAAATCCGATATGAGCGAGTCGAAAAAGATGGAGAAGAAAAATGAGGTTCTCCGGGACTTCAGCATAAAGTCGGAAAGGGTACATACACTGAATCAGCTTCTTAAAGCTTACACCATGTTTGAAAAGGATGTGGAGTATGTGATCATGGAAAACAAAATCAAGATCGTTGATGAACAGACAGGGCGTATTATGGAAGGTCGCCGTTATTCCGACGGATTACACCAGGCCATCGAAGCCAAGGAGAGCGTTAAAGTTGAAGCTGCAACACAAACTTACGCGACCATTACCCTGCAGAATTATTTCAGGATGTATAAGAAACTATCCGGGATGACAGGTACTGCTGAAACAGAAGCCGGTGAATTCTGGGATATTTATAAACTGGATTGTGTTGTAATTCCGACCAACAGGCCTATTTCCCGTGATGACAGAGAAGACCTGGTGTTTAAGACCAAAAGAGAAAAGTTTAATGCAGTTATCGACGAAATAGAGAAACTTGTAAAAAATAAACGGCCGGTGCTTGTAGGTACTACTTCTGTGGAGACTTCCGAATTATTAAGCCGGATGCTGACCCGAAGAAAGATTACACATAATGTGTTGAATGCAAAGCTTCACCAGAAGGAGGCCCTGATCGTGAAAGAAGCCGGACAACCAGGTGCTGTTACTATAGCTACCAACATGGCGGGTAGGGGTACAGACATTAAGCTGGGACCCGGCGTTAAGGATTCAGGAGGTCTGGCCATTGTTGCCACTGAACGTCACGATTCCAGACGCGTTGACCGCCAGCTCAGGGGACGTGCAGGACGTCAGGGAGATCCGGGAAGCTCTCAATTTTTTGTTTCCCTTGAGGATGACCTGATGCGGATGTTTGGCTCGGAAAGAATTGCCAAGATCATGGACCGTATGGGAATCAAAGAAGGAGAAGTGATCCAACATTCAATGATCTCAAAGTCCATTGAACGCGCGCAGAAAAAAGTGGAAGAAAACAACTTTGGGATCAGGAAAAGATTACTTGAATACGATGATGTGATGAACGCCCAGCGGGAGGTGATCTATAAAAAGCGGAAACATGCTCTTTTCGGTGAACGTCTTGCCATCGACATTTCCAATATGATGTATGATGCTGTGGAACAAACCATCATAGATTTCCAGGATGCACGTGATTATGAAGGATTTAAACTGGAATTGCTCAAAGTCTTTGCGGTCGATTCTCCATACAGTGAAAAAGAATTTCTGGATGGGAATAAAGATGAACTGACCGAGCAACTTTTCGAGCAAACCTATAAGGCCTACCTGAAGAAAAACGAACAACTTAAGGAAAATGCCATGCCTGTGATCAGAGATGTATATGAGGGGGAATCACAGTATGAAAACATTGCCATTCCTATAAGTGATGGTAAAAAAGAGATGCAAGTAGTGGCCAACCTGAAAAGGGCGTATGAGAATGACGGACAGGAAGTTATCCTAGCCATTGAAAAGGGTGTTACCTTAAGTCATATTGATAATGCCTGGAAAGAACACCTGCGTGAGCTTGATGATTTGAAACAATCGGTACAGACGGCTACTTATGAACAAAAAGATCCATTGCTTATTTATAAGTTTGAATCGTTTGAATTATTTAAAAGCATGATCCAGCGTACCAACAAAGAGATTGATTCATTCCTTGTGAAAGGTACTTTGCCGGGTCAGCAAGCCGACGTAAAGCAGGCACAGGCACCAAGAAGAACTGATATGTCTCGCTTTAAAGAGGAAAGAACAGACCTGCTTTCACAGGCGCACAGCAATACCCAGGCAGATCAGAAAAGTCAACCTGTGACACGTGAAAAGAAAGTGGGTAGAAATGATCCCTGTCCCTGTGGTAGTGGTAAGAAGTATAAACAATGTCATGGGAAAGGACAGTAGTTCGAAGTTTGAGGAGATTACACGCTTTGAGACATTTTAGTAATTTTAATTATTCTAGTCATTTAGGCATTTCAGTCATTAACTTATGTCCATAATAGTTGAAAACATAACCAAGGAGTACGGCAGGCAGAAAGCCCTCGATGATGTATCCTTTAAAGTGGATGCCGGTGAAGTAGTAGGTTTGCTAGGGCCTAATGGAGCAGGAAAATCTACAATGATGAAGATCATTACCTGTTTTATTCCCCCAACTGCCGGTTCAGTATCAGTTTATGGGAACGATATTTTTGAGCAATCCATCGAAGTGAGAAAAAAGGTGGGATACCTTCCTGAGAACAATCCTATGTACCTCGATCTTTATGTGAAAGAATACCTTGAATTTATTGCCGGAATCTATAAAGTAAAAAACAAAAAGGACAGGGTAAAGGAAATGATTGGAATTACCGGACTTGAAGTAGAGCAAGCAAAAAAGATCGGTGCCCTGTCAAAAGGCTACAGACAAAGGGTTGGCCTTGCTCAGGCTTTAATTCATGATCCGGATGTACTAATTCTTGACGAACCTACATCAGGCCTGGACCCAAATCAGCTGGCCGATATCCGCAGCCTTATTAAAGAAATTGGTAAAACAAAGACCATCATGTTGTCCACTCACATTATGCAGGAGGTGGAAGCTGTTTGCGACAGAGTGATCATCATTGATAAAGGAAAAATTGTTGCCGATGATTCTACCAAAAACCTTTCAACCAAAGGCGTTGGAAGTGATAAAACATTGGTTGAATTTAATAAAAAAGTGAATATTGCTCAGCTTGAATCCATTAAAGGTGTTAAGAATGCTAAGAAAATAAACGACACCAACTTTGAGATAATAAGCGATGAAGAGGACATCAGGGAACAAATTTTCAACTTTGCCGTTAAAAACGAATTGGTGGTTTTATCCATGCAACAAGCAGGCAGAGGAATTGAAGAAGTGTTCCAACAATTGACCAGGGGAGAATAATTCGTTAAGAAGATGTTATTTTTTGGGATAATACTCAATTTCTTTTTGTAAAACAGAATTAATTTTTACTTTTGCCAGCCTAAGTGGAAAGATTTGATTGATTGCAACCACTGGAAAAAATGCTAAAGCAATGCTCCTCTATGTAAGCCAATCAGATACCCCACTATTTATTAATGCAATTACAAATAAATTTTAAAATAAAATTATGGGATATTTATTCACATCCGAATCAGTATCTGAAGGTCATCCTGACAAGGTTGCAGATCAGATATCAGATGCCATGGTCGATGAATTTCTGGCATTCGACCCCAATTCAAAAGTAGCTTGCGAAACCATGGTTACAACCGGTCAGGTTATTGTTGCCGGTGAGGTAAAATCGGAAGCCTATATCGATGTTCCGGAGATCGCCCGGAGAGTGATCAATAAAATTGGATACACTAAAGGTGAATACCGTTTTGAAGGTGATTCTTGCGGCGTTTTAAATGCCATTCATGAACAATCACCTGATATTAACAGGGGTGTTGACCGTGAAAATAAATACGACCAGGGTGCTGGTGACCAGGGCATGATGTTCGGTTATGCCTGTAAGGAAACTGATGATTTTATGCCTCTGTCACTGGATATTTCTCACATTCTCCTTCAGGAGCTTGCAGCAATCCGGAGGGAAGGTAAAGTAATGACTTACCTGAGGCCTGATTCAAAATCACAGGTTACCATCGAATACGGTGATGATAATCAACCCAAAAGGGTACATACCATAGTTGTTTCAACACAACATGACGAGTTTGATAACGATGACATGAGGATGTTAAAGAAGATCAAGGAAGATGTTAGAAAAATCCTCATTCCAAGAACAAAAGCTTTACTTCCTGAAAGGGTACAGGCCCTTTTCGATGAAGATTATATTCTCCACGTTAATCCCACAGGAAAATTTGTTATTGGCGGACCTCATGGTGATACCGGGTTGACCGGAAGAAAGATTATTGTGGATACATACGGAGGTAAAGGTGCCCATGGTGGGGGTGCTTTTTCCGGGAAAGATCCATCCAAGGTCGACCGTTCAGCTGCTTATGCATCAAGGCATATAGCAAAAAATATGGTTGCTGCCGGACTTGCAGAAGAAGTGCTGGTTCAGTTATCATATGCAATCGGTGTTGCTAAACCGGTAGGTGTTTTCCTTAATACTTATGGTACGTCAAATGTCGAGTTGTCAGATGGAGAGATTGCAGAAAAGATCGAAGGATTGTTTGATCTGCGTCCCGCTGCCATTGAAGAAAGACTGAAACTCAGAAATCCCATCTACTTCGAAAGTGCATCTTACGGGCACATGGGAAGAACACCACGTGTTGTTACTAAAGTATTTAATTCACCCTACTCAGGAAAGATCAGTAAAGAAGTTGAACTGTTTACCTGGGAAAAGCTGGATTTTGTTGATAAGATCAAAGCTGAATTTGGTCTCTAAAATATTACCACGGATTACACAGATGGCCACAGATTTAGTTTTCAAAATCTGTGGCCATTTTTATATAATTAAAGGAAGAAGTTTTTTGTCCTTCTTATTTATTGATGTAAAAAGTTACATCTCCCTGTCCCCTTCAAAATAACACTGTTCTTGTCGAACCGAAGGAAAGAAATGAGAATCCAACATAATATTAGCCATATATTAATCTGTGCTAATCTGTGAAATCTGTGGTAAAAAATACCCTCACTTTTTCACCAACCCCATTATAATTCCCTCTTATAATTCTCGATTAATCCATAAATATTTCTAAGGATTACGAATCAGTGCATTTAAAATTTTAATGAAAATTAGAAATAAAAAAAACCCTGAAGTTGCGAAACTTCAGGGTCATTTCAGGTTGTTGTTTAGTGTTTGATGATCAATTTATGAGTTATTGTCGACTCATTATTGATCAGAAGAGAGTAGAAATAAATACCTTCGTTTAGTGCGGAGGTATTTAACTTTATGGATCCTGATTTCTCAGAGATCTCTATTTTTTTAATGATAGAGCCCAGCAAATTGTAAACTACAAAACTGGCTTTACCTGGTATACTTTCTAAATTAAAATCCACATTTGCCTCATCGTTAGCGGGATTTGGATAAATCGCCGACATGAGGTCTTCCCTATTCGTTCCGCTAACACTTGATTCAGTTGTTGCTTTGAACTCAACAATAAAATCTATCTGGTCATCCGGATTTGCCATATCATAAAATACATACCGTACTTTTGTTGAGCCTACATTTCCGAGAGGCTTATAATCGCCAATAAACTCAGTTGTATGTCCGCCACCGTCAACCTTCACCGATATGAGTGAGGTATCAACCGCAGTTCCATAGCACATACCCCAGCAAAAATAGTTCTCTGTATTAGGAATTTCCTCAAGAACCTCCCTGGCACACATAACGTTGAGCTGATTAATGGAATTGTTCAACACATCAATTTCTTCAAAGGACATTAAGCCTGAATCTGCATGGGCAGTAATTGTTATTTCTTCACCTGGCTCCAGCACTACATCCTCAAATTTCAACTGCAGGCTTTGTGCAAAACCTGTAGCGAGGATAAAAGCGGATAACAGTACAAGTAATAATTTTCTCATGTTTAAACTGTTTTTCAGTTCCTTAAACAATTACTATAATCAATGACAAGCATTTTTTACAAATAGTTGCTCAAAGAACGAGATTATGTTAGAAAAGTTATCAAAGACCGTGCTAAAAAATGTTAATAAATGATATAAGGAATAATAAATTCAAAAAAGCAACAAAACCATTGTTTAGTTTGTCTGTTATAATATAGTATACGGGAGCATAATATTTATGATATAAATTATACTTTCAGATTACTCCAGAAACTTTCAAAAGGTTTACATTTGTAACCAATGTTAAATTGAAATAAATATTTTAAAATTGATAATCATGAAAAAAGTACTTTACCTTATTGTATTCTTAATTGGAATCTCAACTTTATCGTTCGGTCAATCACAACGGCTGGTGCTTGCAGAAGAGGCTACCAATGCTTCTTGCGGTCCGTGTGCCTCTCAAAATCCTGCATTTGACGCTTTGCTTCTGAACAACCTTGACAAAGTTGTGGCTATAAAATACCACTGGTATTTTCCGGGTTATGATCCAATGCATAACCATAACGTTGAAGAAAACAATGCCAGGGTTGCTTATTACAGCATTAATGGTGTTCCTCACGCACTTCTTGACGGTGTTTCACTTACAGGGTCCAGTTATACAGGAGCACCTGCAAATTGTAACCAGTCAAAAATTGATGCTGCTTACGCAGTACCTTCCCCCTTTGAAATGGAAATGTCACATGAAGTTATTGATGGAGTTATCTATGTAACCATGCTGATAAAAGCAACAGAAGAGGTTAGTGGAAACATGTTTGCACGGATTGCTGTGATCGAGAAGCTTATTCATTTTGCCAGCCCTCCCGGAGGAAACGGTGAAACCGATTTTCATGATGTGATGAAAAAAATGCTTCCCAATACAGCAGGCAACCAGTTACCCTCAACCATGTACCCTGGTGAATATATTATTATCCAGGAATCCTGGGAACTGGCCAATGTTTATGATATGGATGAGCTGGGAGCAGTTGGATTTATCCAGGATAACGGAAACAAGGAAGTACACCAGGCAGCGAGAAGTAGTGAAACTCCTATTGCTCCGTTATTCAGCAATGATGTTGAAATCAATAACGTAAGCAACTTCTCTTTCTACAACTGTGATGGCCAAATTCAACCGGTAATAAAGATCAGAAACAACGGATCAACAAATTTGTCTTCACTGGAAATTTCCTACAATATTAATGGCGGTGATCCTATTGTCCACAACTGGACCGGTGATCTTGCATTTCTTGAAAGTGATGTGATCACATTGGATGATGCCACATTCAGTGTAATGGACATGAATACATTACAAATCAATTTGAACAATCCCAATGGCCAGACTGATGAATATACACAGAACAATGTTTATGAGGCTGAAATTGAAAGGGCATTGCTTGGTGAAACTCCAATGTTGCTCTATATGATCCTTGATGACAATCCGGGAGAAACAACATGGGAGGTGACGAACTATGAAGGAGAAGTAATACATGAAGGAGGACCTTACACAACTTCTACGACTATTCTGGAACAACTTGAGTTTACCGGAACAAACTGTTACACATTTACGATTTATGATGCAGGCGGAGATGGATTATCCCAGGGAGGAAGTGTTGCTTTTGGATATGGCTCAACCTATTTGCTGAGTGAAGTTGATTTCGGTAGCAAAGCTGAAACTCAGTTCAGGATTGAATTTACTGATGTTCCGGAAATTGACAAAGAAGAATTGTATTCTGTATTTCCAAATCCGGCGATTGATAATACCACGATTTCTCTGGCATTAACTGAAAATACAAACATAAATTATTCATTGTACTCCATGGCTGGAAAAGCAGTTGTTGAGGAGAACCTCGGACTTGTTAATTCCGGAGATAAGACCATCAACATCGATCTTAGCGGAATGGATGCAGGTATTTACTACCTGAACCTCAATGTTGGTGGAAATACCTTCACTGAAAAGCTTGTATTAACGAAATAATAATACACACAACATAGCTGTGTGAACAACGTCTTTGCGAGCACCAGCACAGGCCTTGTGTGAAGGAGCGAAGCAATCTGAATCAATCTGGCAGATCGAATCAGATTGCTTCACGCCATCGCTTTTATCCAGCCCTATTGCTCGCAATGACGTTGTTCAATTGACTATAAAGTTTAAAATCAAATCAAATACTAAAAACAAAATTTCATGAAAACACTAAACTTACTATTTACATTTCTATTCCTGGCAGGGATTGCTGTTGCCCAGCAGGTCGATCGTGATAAAGTGATTATTGAATCCGCAACAGGTACGTGGTGAACCTACTGTCCAGACGCAGCAGTTGGAGTTGACGCTCTGGTCGAAAATGGTAAAGATGTAGCAATTATTGCTTATCATTCTGGTGACGACTATCAAAATACTTATTCTACTGCCCGCTTAAACTATTACGGAAGCATGATCCCTGGATTTCCTACCGTAATATTTGATGGTCAGGCAACAGTAGTTGGAGGAGGTGGCAGTATGTATAACCAATACCTGACAAAATACAATGCAGCCATTGCTGTTCCTTCATCCTTCACTATTGATGTTGAAGGTTCGAATTCAGGTATGATCGATTATGAACTGAACATTACGGTTGAAAAAACGGCAACCGCTTCTACGGATAGCCCCAAAATGCATGTTGTGGTCACCGAATCACATATCCCGGAAATCTGGGGAGGGCTTACAGAAGTAAATTATGTCGAAAGAACAATGGTTCCCAATCAAAACGGTACAACACTTGATTTTTCCTCAGCAACTACGCAGGATGTTACATTGAACTTTTCCGTGGATCCCTCATGGGTAAATGAAAATTGTGAACTGGTGATCTTCCTGCAGAATAATGGTACAAAGGAAATTCTCCAGGCGATAAAACGTGATTTAAGCGAATTCGGAACTACAAATACCCTGGATGCTTCTATCTTAGGATTGAATGTTCCTCAGAGTTTATGCAACTCATCCATGATCCCCCAGGTGACATTTGCCAATTATGGCCTTGAGGACCTGACCAGTCTTAATTTCTGCATCTATGTAAATGATGTAGCTACATGCACACTGCCATGGACTGGAACACTGGGTTATCTCGAATCAACGGTAATTACTTTCCCAGAGATCAGTAATTATACCATTGAAGCAGTAAATAATATTACAGTAGAAGCAGAAAATCCCAACGGACAGCCGGATCAATATCCGTCAAACAATACGTTTGAGGTTGTGGTAAACGAAGCACCTGATGTTTTTTCACCTGTTAGCCTTGCGTTAAAACTGGATGATAATCCTGGTGAGATTACATGGGAAGTTTTGGATTCAGATGGAGATCAACTTTATTCGGGTGGTCCTTATACAAATGCAGGGCAATACCTGATCGAACAATTCGACTTCACAGATCCTGATTGTTACAGTTTTGTAATTTATGATGCCGGCGGTGATGGTTTAACCGGAAGCGGCTGGTATAAAATCGTTTATGATGGAAACACGGTAATTGGCGAAGGAGATTCATTTGGTTCTTCCGATGAAGTTCAATTTGGAATAGGTCTCGTTGGTGTTGAAGATCAGGAGTTGATGACAGGATTTAACGTCTTCCCGAATCCAGTTGAAAATGACGCATCCGTTCATTTTAACCTCCAGCAGTCAGAAACTGTGAGCTTGAAGGTATTCAATGCCATTGGTGAAGTAATATACAGCGGGGGTGAAAGGTTCTACAATGAAGGAACGCATAATATAGCTGTCAGGAGTGAATCCCTTGAATCCGGATTATATTTCTTCCACCTTGAACTGGGTGATGAAAGTATGGTTCAGAAGGTTATTGTTAAGTAAGTAATTTTTATAGTATCCCTAAGGGTATATATTTAACCGCAGAGGGCGCAAAGTTTTCGCAATGCACGCAATTTAGCATTGAATTATTAAAGGAGACTTAGCGTCCTCTGCGATTAATCAAACAATCCGTCAATTAATTCATCATCAGCCACATTCGGCAGGGTAACCTTCAATTTTGGTTCCGCCTCCATGGCCCGTTTGATGGCAAACACCGCACCCTCATTTCTTGCCCAGCTTCTTCTGGAGATTCCGTTGTTTACATCCCAGTGCAACATTTGACGTAACCTGCGGTCAGTATCTTCAGATCCATCGAGGACCATTCCAAAACCACCGTTGATCACTTCACCCCAGCCAACTCCACCACCGTTGTGGATAGATACCCAGGTCGCTCCCCGGAAAGAATCTCCTATTACATTATGAATAGCCATATCAGCTGTAAATTGTGAACCATCATAAATATTGGATGTTTCCCTGAAAGGAGAATCAGTTCCAGATACATCGTGATGGTCACGACCAAGTACTACGGGTGCTGAGATCCTGCCGTCTTTAATGGCTTTGTTAAAAGCAGCGGCTATTTTTGTTCTTCCTTCACAATCAGCATATAAGATACGAGCTTGTGAACCAACTACAAGTTTATTTTCTTTGGCTTCTTTGATCCAGCGGATGTTGTCCTTCATTTGTTGGGTGATCTCTGGAGGAGCAGTAGCCGCTATTTCTTCCAGTACTTCCATAGCAATATTGTCTGTCAGGTCAAGGTCTTCCGGTTTTGAAGAAGCACATACCCAACGGAAAGGCCCGAAACCATAATCGAAACACATAGGACCCATTATGTCCTGTACATAGGAGGGGTATTTAAAGTTCCCGTCATCTTTCATGATGTCAGCACCTGCACGACTGGCTTCCAGCAAGAATGCATTTCCATAGTCAAAGAAATACATCCCGATATCGGTAAGTTTGTTTATTGCAGTGACATGTCTTCTTAGTGATTCCTGGACTTTTTCTTTAAATTGCTCAGGATCTTTAGCCATCATTTCGTTTGATTCCTCATAGGATAATCCTGCAGGATAATATCCTCCTGCCCACGGGTTATGCAATGAAGTTTGATCGGAACCCATTTCTATAAAAATTTCTCTTTCAGCCAATCGTTCCCACAAATCAACAATGTTGCCCAGGTATGCAATGGAATGAGGTTCTTTCTTTTTTTGGTATTTAATAGCTGTATCTATGGCCTGGTCAACCTTATCGGTGATTCCATCAACCCATCCCTGCTCAAATCGTTTGTATGCAGCTTTAGGATTAATTTCGGCAGTAATGCTCACTACACCAGCAATATTGGCTGCTTTCGGTTGTGCACCGCTCATGCCGCCAAGCCCTGCTGTTACAAAGATTTTTCCTTCCAAGGGCTCACCCGGTTTCCCGATCTTCCTTCCTGCATTCATAACTGTGATGGTAGTTCCATGAACAATGCCCTGTGGGCCAATGTACATAAACGATCCTGCAGTCATTTGTCCGTACTGTGAAACACCCAATGCATTAAATTTTTCCCAGTGATCCGGTGAGGAATAATTGGGAATAACCATTCCGTTTGTAACAACAACCCGTGGAGCATCTTTATGAGAAGGATACAATCCCATGGGATGGCCAGAATACAGAACAAGTGTTTGTTCATCGGTCATTTCTGCCAGGTACTTCATGGTAATAAGGTACTGTGCCCAGTTTTGAAAAACTGCACCGTTGCCACCGTAAGTGATCAGTTCATGAGGATGTTGTGCCACAGCATTATCGAGGTTGTTGCTGAGCATTAGCATGATGGCAGCAGCCTGTGTCGACCGGTGAGGAAAATCACTAATGCTGCGGGCTGTAATTTCATAATCCGGCCTGAACCGGTACATATAGATCCGGCCGTATTTGTCAAGCTCTTTTTTAAACTCAGGTGCAAGGGTTTTATGGTGCCTCGTATCGAAATACCTGAGTGCATTTTTTATGGCCAGTTTTTGTTCCTGCTGGCTTAAAATCTCTTTTCTGACAGGAGTATGGTTGATGTTCGGATCGTATTTCCTTATTGACGGCAATTCAGAAGGGATGCCCTCCAATATTGCTTTTTGAAAATCAGTGTGTTGCATTTCGTTTATGATAAAAAAACCTCAAAATTATTTTAGGCAAAATTAGGAAATAGAAATCACTTTAACGGTGTACCTTAAACTTATTTTTTAATCCGCCTAGCGGTTTTAAACGGTTTGGCGGTTCGAATCTCCGAACTGTCCAACCGTTACCTGATCAATTCCTACCGTTCCCTGATCCATCCTTGACTTCATGTATGATATTGTGTACCTTGCGTTTTCTCATAAATTTTAAGGAAAATTCTAGGCAAATTATCCTGACTTCGGAATAAAATCGTAACTTTATTCCGAAGTCTTTTAAATGATCATAGAAGCATCTACCAAAACTTATATTCATGAAGAAGATCTATTTTTGTATAGCTTTCCTCTTGTTGTACTTCCTTTCCTATTGCCAACAGGATTTAGTTGAAGAATCAACCATCGGAATGACAAAGTACGATGTTCAAACTACCCGCTCCATGCAGGACCGCATTTTTCATTATCCGGACGGAACAATCGGAGCGACCTATAACTTTGCACAAAGCCCGAATGGATTAGATGATCTGGGAGTAGGCTATAGTTACTATGACGGAAATGCCTGGGGGCCAATGCCCACGTCCGGAATTACATCCGGAATAGCTAAAAATCCATCCTATACAGCTTACGGTGAAAATGGTGAGATCATGGCATCTGAAGCAGAAGAAGGGTTGTACATCAATTACCGTTTGGAAAAAGGAACAGGAATATGGCAGGAGATCATTTTTTCAGGTCCTGCAGGCTGTGAAAAGTTGTATTCTCCTCAAATGGTGACTTCCGGTGTTGATGACCATATTATAAATTTGTTTGCCTTGTGTATGGATACCAGTCTTCTGTATTTGGGTCAGGAAAATATTTTTAATGTCCTTTTTTCACGGACTACTGATGGTGGAATAAGCTGGGCCCCGGTCAACTATGAATTTAATCTTAATTCAGGATCATTTGGTTTTTCTGAATTGTCAATAATAGCTGCAGTTCCCAAGGATGATGTACTGGCTTTTGTAGTGGGTGACTATTTTGCCAACCTGTTATTGGTGAAGTCGATGGATGGTG
This sequence comes from uncultured Bacteroidales bacterium, assembly GCA_964421215.1. GTDB lineage: Bacteria > Bacteroidota > Bacteroidia > Bacteroidales > JAADJA01 > JAADJA01. The sequence continues at coordinate 290,259 of CAYQWA010000002.1, forward strand.
GAAACACATGGCAGGAAACCGTAATCTGGGAACATCCATATCCCTATATGCAGTTTGGTGTTACTGTTACTGATACCTTCTGGGCCAACAACGGATCCATGGATATCGCACTTGACGAAGATTTTAGGGCACATGTTGTATTCTCCTTGTGCCATATAGCATCTGAATCTTCAGGGTGGTACAATGATCCCTGGGCCGATGGTATCGTTTACTGGAATGAGGATATGGATCCATTTTCTGGTTATATCAATTCCTTAAATCCTCAGGGTCATCCTGATTCTGAATTGATAGAAGATTACAACCTCATTGGTTGGTCACAGGATATCAATGGAAATGGGGAACTTGATTTTTTGCCTTTTAGCTGGGATAATCCTCCGTTCTATCCGTCGCTTGGATTATCTACAATGCCTTCAATAACAATTAAGGATAATGGAGAAATCATTGTCGTTTGGAGTTCACTTACAGAAACCTATAACAACGGAACAAATGATTATCGTCATTTGTGGGCACGAATGTCCCCAAACCTTGGAGCATGGTGGAGTAATTTTGGGGACCTAACAAATGACCTGATCCATATTTTTGATGAATGTGTATTCCCCAATTCAGCCTCCTATGCTGATGATTTCCTGCATTTGGTCTACCAGTTTGATAATGAACCGGGACTTTATTATGGTGGTTATCCTCCTGATAACTTCATTAATCACATGAAGGTGGAGTTATATGGGTATCCGAATCCTTATGTTATTGCCGATTTTTCAGCCGATACTACAACCATTCATGAAGGGGATACCATTAATTTTACCAACCTTTCAGTTGTTTGCCCTCCCGGAGTTCCAGATTCCTACTGGGAATTTGAAGGTGGACTACCCACAACATCCAACCTACTTGATCCTTCGGTAGTTTATAATACTCATGGAGTTTATGATGTAACCCTTACAGCAACCTCATATACTTTAACAGATACGGAAATTAAGGAAAACTATATTACTGTCCTTCCTCAAATTGGAATTACGGATGCGGAAAATGACAATGAGGTATTTGTATTCCCCAATCCTTCCTCAGGTAAACTATTTTTCCATATTGCTGAAGCTAATTTACAAGTCAAGATCTTTAACCTGATGGGAGAGGTTGTTCTGAAAAAGTCATTAACAAAAATCAAAGAACAATATGAGCTTGATCTGTCATACAATAAAGAAGGGATTTATTTTATAGAAATTAAATCGAACGGAATTAAATATATTGAAAAGATAATTCTAAAATAACAAAACCCATGAAAAAAATATTTTTGATTATCAGTACCTTATTGCTTTTCAGTCTGCTATCAGCCCAGACTGATGAAATATTAGTCCAGGAAGAGACCATCGGCATTTCCTGGTACGATCTGCAAACTACTCGATCCATGCAAAGCAGGATGTATGTTTTTGAAGACGGCCGCATAGGAGCTGTATGGAACATTGGCCAAAATTTTCCAAACTTTAGTGACCTTGGTATCGGATACAATTTTTTTGACGGAGATGATTGGGGTGTAGCGCCATTTCAGGGTTTAGAAAACAATTGGGCTAAAAATCCTACATACGGTCCTCTGGGTGAATTTGGTGAAATCATTGTTGCTGAAGGGACCAACGGATTAATTCTTTTCACAAGGGAGTTTAAAGGAAGTGGAGATTGGCAGGTCAGTTCTTTTCCGAATCCTCCGGAGTGCAATTATTTGTATTCCCCTCAGATTATTGCCACTGGTGAGAATCTGGAAATCATTCATTTGCTGGCAATGAAGGAAGACGATGATGTAAACCTGGTATATCAGGAGAACAACAAAAGGATTCTTTACTCCCGCTCTATAGATGGTGGTCAGAGCTGGGAAGTTTTACACCAGGAGTTTGATGAACTTGGACCCGATCATTACCTTGGATTTTCTGAACTGGCATTATCATGGGCAGAACCAGTGGATAATACAATTGCATTTTTTGCAGGAGATTATCTTACAGATCTGGTGTTAATGAAATCAATGGATGGCGGAGTATCATGGGAAAAAACGATAGTATGGAAACATCCTTATCCTCTATTCCAATTGCATATGTATCAAAGTGATTCATTTTATTGCAATACCGGACAAATAAGCCTTGCACTTGATTCTGAGAAGAAGGTACATGCATCCTTTGCAATTTCAAGGATATTTTCCGACACCTCTGCCCCGATAAATTATATTGTGCCTGGTGTTGATGGTATCGTTTATTGGAATGAAGATATGATGGTGTTCTCAGACCATATCAACGCATTAAGTCCAAATAATGACCCTGGAACTGAACTAATCGAAGATGTTAATCTGGTAGGCTGGACACAGGATCTGAATGGTAACGGATATCCTGATTATTTGGATTGTCTTACTGACTGTGTACTTACTGATGAACTGGGAATGGGACTATCGAATATGCCATCTATTTCTATCGGAGAAAACAATTCCGTTCATATAATCTTTAGTTCTGTAACAGAAGGTTATGATAATGGTCAATACCACTACAGACATGTGTGGAAACGGAGCTCCTGGGACGACGGACTCTGGTGGGGAGGATTCGAAGATCTTAGCAATGACCTGATCCATATTTTTGACGATTGTTTTTACCCTTTCCTGGCCAAAAGGATCAACCATGATATTCATACTTTATACAATGTGGATAACTACCCTGGAATTGCTTTACTGGAGCATCATGATTTTACTGAGAATAAACAGAATTACCTGGTCTGTGAAGATTATAACGGATCGAATTGGTTGTATGTGAATTTTTACACAAATGTCGATACAATCACAGAAGGAGAAAATGTGGGTTTCATAAACATGTCCAATTCAAACATTAGTAATATTAATTACAACTGGGATTTTGAAGGTGGTGAACCAGCAACTTCAAGTGAAGAAAATCCTGTTGTGAATTATCCTGATCCGGGTGTTTATTCAGTTTCTCTAACTGGAAGTAATTCTGCTGGTACCAACACAAAGACCAAGGAAGATTATATTGTTGTTTTACCAATGAGTTCAACTTCGAATCAGAATGACAGCAACATGCATCAGGTCCACCCCAACCCGACAATTGGGAGGATCAACATCCATCTTACAGACCTAAATTCTACTATTAGAATTTTTAATCCTCTTGGAAGGATTATTTTTAATGAAAAGTATTTAAACCGGGATGAAAAAATTGTTGTTGACCTTTCTGAATACGATAACGGGATATACTTTCTTGAAACAAAATCTGGCAATTCAGTTATAGTTGAAAAAGTGTTACTCCAAAAATAAGCATACCAATGAAACATGGAGTTATTTGTGTTATCATAGTAGGCCTTTTATCCTTTTCCATTTCCTATGGACAGTACTTTCAAAAAGAAACCATTGGATTAACCTTGTACGACCTGCAAACAAACGGATCAATGCAAAACCGTTTCTGGATTCATGAGGATGGAACAAGAGCAGCAGTGTGGACCATGGGATTTGATTATCAGAATCAATTTCAATCGGATCGTGGGACCGGTTACAATTATTTCGATGGAACCAACTGGATGGATTATCCAACAGAACGGATCGAAGATGGCAGGACCGGCTGGCCTTCTTATGCTCCCTTAGGAATAAATGGTGAAATAATCGTTACTCATATGGCTGCTTATGGTGTATTAGACACAGGTTTAATTATTTCCACCCGGGATCAAAAAGGGGAGGGGGATTGGATATTCTCCAACATTACCGGACCACCGGGTAATGAGGACATCATCTGGCCAAGAATGATCACCAATGGTCCATCCAACCAAAATGTTCATGTGCTTGCTGTGACCTCGCCTTCTGGTATCCCCTATCAGGGTCAATACAGCGCTCTTCTTTACTATCTTTCAACAGATGCCGGACAAAGCTGGGATATAGAACACTATCTATTTCCTGAACTAAATTCAAATTTTTATGTGGATATTCCAGGGGACATGTACAATTGGGCAAATCCTTTGGGTGATACCATCGCTTTTGTGATCGGGAATAAATTAACAGACCTGATCCTGATGAAATCCTTTGATAACGGATCTACCTGGCAGAAAACAGTTGTCTGGGAGCATCCAATACCATTTTGTACTTCGAGTACCATTACCTGGGATTCCATTTATTGCTGTGATGGTTCATCCTCACTTGCACTGGACAGCCAGGGAAATGCTCACCTGGTATTCGGGATTGACATACTTTGGTATGCTGGTGGTTGGTTCTGGCCTGATCCTCCTGACGGACTGGCATACTGGAATGAAACCATGCCCTCATTTAACGGATCTGCATATGCTTTGCATCCTGACTCTTTAATGGAATCCGGAAATCTTGTTGGATGGTCACAGGATATTAATAATAACGGACAACTTGATTATATATCCTACCCGGCAAGATACGGAGCAGCTGGGATATCAAATATGCCTTCTCTTGTCTGCCAGTATGATAACCTTTACCTGGCCTATAGCTCAATTACGGAGACCTATGACAATGGGATATGGGATTTTCGTCATATCTGGTTCAGAAGGTCAACAGATAACGGAGAAACATGGGGTGAGTTTTATGATATTAATGGAGGGCTTATCGGAGGATTTGAAGAAAATGTTTTCCCCAGTTTATCTGTTAATGGTGATCATCTGGGTTTGATCTTTCAACAGGATCCTGATCCCGGATTGGCTGTAAATGGTGTTCAACACCCTTATATAGAAAACCAAATAAAATATGTGAACCTTGATGATTATGTTTTTTCTCCAACCCGAGTGGATGAGATTATCCAAGTTTCGCATTTTAATGTTTTCCCGAATCCTACCTCAAAAAACCTATTTGTGTCGGGAGATTTTTATCCCCATGATGTCATTAAGGTATTCGATGTTTCAGGTAAATTGCATTTGAAACATAGGATAAATAGGCAAAGGAATGAATCATTACTAGACATAAATAATTTTTCATCGGGAATGTTTTTGGTTAAAATTACCACAAAAGATAAGGTGATAACTAAGAAAGTTATAATCGAAAACTAATTATTGTCAAGTAAAAAATATAGCGTTATATTATTATGAGAACGACCTGTACCCTATAATAATTTTAAAAATAGTGTACCTACGGCACACCACTGCTTGGCTTGTTCAAACCTACCAATATCTAGCTCCTAATGGAGCAAAATAAGACAGGGTATTGGTATTGCGCCGTGAGGTGCAAACTATGGGTAGAATATTAGGGTAGAATTAACATCCGCGCTTTAGGTGCGGGATATCATTTTCTCAAAATTCTGTTATTACAAAAGTAGATTGACGCTAGATCTTCTCCTTGGAATTCTTCAATATCTGGTACAAAAACTCTCTCGCTCTGAACAACTGTGCTTTTACTGTTCCCAGTGGTAGGTTAAGTTCCTGGGCAATTTCATCGTAAGAGAATTCTTTAAAATAACGAAGTTCGATAAGTGTACGGTAGTGTGGCTTTAACTTCTCAACCACTTCGTGCATAAGCTTTATCTTTTGCTGTTTTACCAGTTCTTCTTCAGGATCCAGTGTTTGAGCAGGAATTTTATTGGCCAGTTCAGTCCCGGTTTCATCCTCGTCGTAATTCTGATCCATGGAAAAGGTGTATTTCTTCTTTTTCCGGATAAAGTCGATGCAGTTGTTGGATGCAATCTTAAACAACCAGGTGCTGAAGGCATAATCAGGGGTATACTGGTGCAGTTTTTTAAAAGCTTTACCGAAGGCTTCAATGGTGAGGTCTTCAGCGTCGTGCGGATTATTGGTCATTTTCAGCAACATGAAATACAGGGAGTCCCTGTAATTTTTCATCAGGTCGGCATAGGCTTTCTGATCACCGTCCTCAATGGCACGCTGAACCAATTTATAATCCCGTAATGCTTTTTCTGTTAAATGTGAGGTCACTTCCATCTGCTATCTTTATACACCAGATTAATGCTAACCATAACCGGGTAAATAATCGCAATAATTAGCTCAATCAATGGCGAAATTAATAATAATTTTTTTTCATTCAACTTATTAAATGAAAATTTAAATAGGATAAGCTGGCTTAATATCCTGGCAAAAAACATTGCAAGAATAATTTCCGGATGAATATTTAAAGCCAATAACACTATAAACAGGGAAAGAAATAATAAATAACTTATTGAATAGCCTCCTAGTATAATTTTATGTTTGATCTTGTAGTATTTGCCGGTAGTAAGGTGCCTGCGTTTTTGCCGCCACCATTCATTGAATTTTTGCTTGGGTCTGGAAACCGTGTAACCGTCAGGAGAATAAATAATGGAGGTGTTTCTTTTGGTGGCCACCTCATTGATGAAGAGATCATCGTCTCCGGAGGCTACATTGTAATGGGCAATAAATCCTTTGTTCTCGATAAACAATTTTTTCCTGTAAGCAAGGTTTCTGCCAACTCCCATGTAAGCTGATCCCCATAATGCTAGTGAAAAGTATTGCAAGGCGGTAAAAGCGGTTTCATAACGGACTATTCGGTTCAAAAGGCCACCTTTTTCTTCGTATTTACCGTAACCCAGAACAACTTCTTTTTGGTCTGAAAAACCGGCTGCCATATTGGTGATCCAGGTTTTTCCTGTTGGTGTACAGTCTGCATCCGTTAATAACAAGTGTTCGTATTTGGCAGATTTGATTCCCAGTGACAAAGGAAACTTCTTGCCCCTGAAGAAATTAAGGTCCTCTGTAATGGTTACGGTGGTCAGTTGCTCAAACTCCCTGCTAAGGTCTTCCAGCAGAAAGATGGTTTCATCATCCGAAGCATCATTTACCACAACCACTTCAAAAGTGGGGTAATCCTGATTTAATATTAGTGGCAGGTTATGTTTGAGTCCTGTGAACTCATTCTTTGCACAAATAACCACCGAAACAGGAATTTCATTTTGCGAATACGCCTGATTTTTATGAAAGGCAAACCGGCTGTAGATTACCCAGTAATAAAGCAGTTGAACTGCTCCTAATACAAGGAATAGCATAAACAACCAGTCGTTTATATTATATATATCAAGCGCTAGCAATAGAGGTAAAGTTTTGCTAATCCGATTTCTTTCGATATACAAATTTATCCATACTAATTCATCGAAAACAATCAATATTGTGAGAATACTAACATTCTATTGTTAAAGAAATCTGGTTGTACAATTAAACACATATTTTAAAATCAGAATTTCTGGTTAGCTAATTCAGCTATACAGATTAAATACAAAGGCCATGTATCTTTTATGAATTTTCTGTTAAGACGAGGGTAATTTAGAATAGTTATAAATTGCAAACCGAGGTTGTTAAAATGTACATGGTGTTAATTTGCTATTGGTTTATAACTCAAATTGTTATTCGAACATATAGATGTATCCATCCTGAAGCAAATGGATAAGCCTTTTGTAAGAATTAGTTTATTCACTTTAAATTACTATTTTTGAGAAAGTGAACCGTTAAATCAAACTTTATGAAGAAAATTACACTTTTAATTGTTTTTTCAAGTCTTTTGTTTTCCTTCGGTGGATTTGCAGGGACGGCTGATCTGTTTTCCTATGATGAAGGGAAAATTAAGTCAGAACTGACTGTTGTAAACACCCTGGAAAACTATCTGTTGCAAAACGAAGAGGTTACCTATACTGATTTAATGGCCGGGAATAATCCATTTGCCAGTGTATTGAATTTTGGAAGTGAAGGGTTTATGGGATTTTCATCCTTTGAACCGCCACTTGGTATTCCTTCCTTTTTATGGGGTTTCTGTTTTGGTCCGATGGGTATGCTGGTCGTTTACCTGGTTTCGGAGGACAGCGATGAGACTATGAAATCACTGTGGGGTTGTGTAGCAGGAACTGTTATTGGAACAGTCATATACTTTGCAGCATTTGCAACTGTTGCATCGACAACGCCCTAAAGCGCTTATTTATGACAGGTAAGCGCTGCAGAAAGATTTATCTTATTCTATTACTATTGTTGCCCGGATATATTTTCGGGCAACAATAGTATAGGATCAGTGCTGATTTTTCCATTAAATCAAGAAATCCTGACAGTTCCTTCCAATTGCACATGGGTAAAGTCTATTTTGACAATGTGCATAAGAAGATTGTTTATGATCTGTCCTTCCCTGAAAAAGAAACATGGGTGATCATGGATACGGCCCTGTATAAGTTCGAAAAACAGCAGTTTGTTGAGAAAAGGCCATCTTATGGTTTAGTTGAAACATCAATCTTTAACCTCACGCTAAACGGCAACTTAACGAACTACGGCCTTGAAAAATCAAGTTTTACATTGAGTAATGTTGAACAGGATGAAGGTTTACTGATTTCAACCTGGATCCCGCCCATACAGTTTTCCGGTTCTTTTGGAAAAGTGTTAATGGCCAATAAAAACAGGGAACTGACAGGAATAATCATTTACAACGGCAATGAAGAGATTCTGAGTAAACAGTTCTTCAAGGATTACCAAAATGTAGAAGGAATTGACTTCCCTCAGGAAATTATCCAGTTTATGTACCCCGGAGGAATTGAAACCTATCAGGTAACGACCTTTAAAAACATCCTTATCGATGAGAGCAACAAGGACAACATCTATAATTATCCTGTGCCTGCTCATTAGGGTAACCGGATATTCACAATCAAATGATGATCTTCACCAGCTGACAACTGTTTTTGATGAACATAATCATCAAAACAATTATTCACAATATGTGAAAAGTTCCAAAAATGAGCTTCAATTTGTATATGCCTCCTTGTTCCTGGTTTACAAAGAAACCATCTCTTCTCAGGATCTGAATTCCTGTGTTTTTCATCCTTCCTGCTCTGTATATTCTGTTCAATCCATTCAGAAACGCGGTATTATTTACGGACTGTTCGACTCGCTTGACCGTATAACACGATGTCACCCACTCGCCGGACTTGGATCAAACTATTCTTATCACGCTGAAATGAACAAATATTATGATCCTGTGGAATAAACGAAAGCAACTATTTTCTTTTCTGATAATTAATTTACTTGTTGTGTCCTCACTTTTTGGGCAGGACCTCTTTAACCTTGAAAATTCCAGGAAATTTGCCAGCTATTTATTTGAAACAAAACAATACAGTTTTGCTTCAGAGGAATTTGAAAGGGTGATCTATCTTGATCCCAACGATACCACCTCCTGGCTTCATCTGGTTTCATCCTACCGTTTGGATAACCGGCACAACTTCGGTATTGAAAGATTAAGCAGTTTTTATCCTGATCCGAATGCCATGTCGGGGGATTTTGCCCAGGAATATTTGCATCTGCTTTACCTGAAAGGAGAGTTTAATAAGGCTGATTCCTTTTTGATCAATTATAATGGTTTTGGGATGATTGATAAACAATGTTACAGGTCTAATTTCAGTATGCTCCTGAATTCCTGGGAAAAGTCCAGTGAATTGTTGCTTGTATTAAAAAATCCAAACAGTATCTACTATGATAATTTATACACCTTGATTGCCGGACACCATAACATTCGATATAAGTCTCCCTTTAAGGCTGGCCTAATGTCAGGTGTTATCCCGGGTTCCGGTAAGTTTTATACGAAGAACTGGCAGGATGGTGTGATTGCATTTATATTTGTAACAGCCAATGCCTGGCAATCTTACAGGGGTTTCAAAAAACATGGAACAAAAAGTGCATACGGATGGATTTTCGGAACATTATCCGCTGGATTTTACATAGGCAACATATTTGGTTCTGTTAAATCTGCAAAACGATACAATCATAAACTTGATGATGAGCTTTACATTAAATCGGCGAATACACTGGTTGATAATCTTTAGTTTTTGGGTGGTGGTAGTCACCGGCCAGGATCTGGAGAAAACCATCCAAATGGCTGATCAGCATTTTGAGATGAAAGACTATTTTGCTGCCGGTAAATTGTACCAAAGGGCAATCTTTTTTGGCTCGAAAGAGGACATTCATGAATTGTACGGTAAATTGGGCGATTGTTTTTTGTATTCAGAACGTTATGACATGGCATCTGATTTTTATAATCTGGCCTATATGTATGCTGAAGATAAACAATTGGCCGCAGGTTGGATGTTAGACAAGGCAAAGTGCCATTTGCTTACCGGTAATTATCAATTGGCATTGTTCGACCTTTTTACACTTCCTGGGAAATTACCTGAAGAGCTTCAGAAAAGAAAAGATTTTTTGTTTGGTGTTTCCTACTTTGCCACGGCTGATTTTGCTAAATCGAAAACACATTTTAGCAAGGCGATTGGCAGAGAGGACTCAACAATAATGGTGCATCTTGGGACATTATTCGCAAAGAAAAACCATTTAAAAAGGCCTAATCCGAACACCGCCTATTGGATGAGTGCTGTAATGCCCGGCTCCGGCCAGTTTTACTCGGGTAATTTCAAAGACGGTATTTATTCCATATTTCTGGTATCCGGTCTAATTTACCTTGCAGTTGAAGTAGCAATCGCATATACCTTATTCGATGCAATAATTGCTGTTGTCCCGTGGATGCAAAGGTATTATATGGGAGGAATGAATCACGCTGAAGAGATGGCTGAGGAAAAAAGGGACCAGAACAGAAATGAAGTGTACAAAGAGATCCTAGAGATTTTCAGGCAATTTAATCCCACCTACAGCAAGTGAAAAATATCCAGACTCTCATATTGCTGCTATCTTTTGTGAGCATGGGTAATTTTACTTTTGCTCAGGATAATAGTTCCATGTTATCAGGTGAAGAGATTGATAAATTTCTTGCAAGACTTTATAATTTCAACCTTGTTGAAGCAGATAGTTTGCTTGAGGAGGATAATGAAAGTTTTCAATTTAACATTCTCTCAGGTTACCTTAGATGGTACGAATTGTTGACTCTTGAGAATAAGGAGGAAAAATATGACCAGTGTATGGCCGAACTTGACCAGGCCATTAATAAGATTCAGGAAGTTTACGATAAGAAGGATCCTGAAAGAGAGCTGTTGCTTGTCCTTTGTTATTCATTTAAAGCCAGGCTGGCCTTACAGGAGGAAAATCTTATGAAAGGTTTGAACAACCTTGTAAAGATCACCAACCGGATAGAACCCGTACTTGAAAATCAAAATAAAGATGGTATGTACAGGATGGTGGCCGGACTCTACTACTATTTTGCCGGTTACATTTCACAGGAATACCCTTTGCTCAGGGTATATTTTGCATTTAAACCAAAAGGCAATACAGACAAGGGCCTGGACTTGTTAAAAACATGTTCTTTATCCGCTAACTTCTTTATTCATACCGAGGCCAATTATTTTTTAATGAAAATTTACAATGAAACTGAAAAGCGGCCGGAAAAGGCAAAACAATATGCCCTGGAACTGATCAACAAACATCCCGACAACCTTATATTTTTAATGTACACCCTTGAGATCGATAATGCAAAAAATAATCAGGAAGGAAGGGAAGAACTAATAATGAGAATTGATGAATCAATCAAAAACAACACTGAACTTTCTATGGAGCAGAAAGATTATCTGACAGGTTTACTTAACGGGAAACGAAGCAAAGATACAACCCTGCCTTCAGCCTCTTGAATATTCGTTTGATGGTAATTGTTGTATGAGGTAAACAGAAATAGGATCATTTTGAAAACAATCTCTTACATTTGTTGCCGTATTAAGGACTTATGCAATTTAATCTAGAAAAAACCTGTACTTCATCCTCTGCCCGTGCCGGGGAGATGGTCATCGACCATGGGAAAATCCAGACTCCAATATTTATGCCTGTTGGAACTGCAGGTGCGGTAAAAGCTGTTCATATCCCCGAATTGACCAATGATGTGAATGCTCAGATCATCCTTGGCAATACCTATCATTTGTATTTAAGGCCAGGGCTGGATGTAATTAAAAATGCGGGTGGGCTTCATAAATTTAACGGTTGGCAAAAACCTATTCTGACCGACAGTGGCGGGTATCAGGTTTACTCTCTCGCGAATACTAGAAAACTTACAGAAGACGGAGTTATTTTTAACTCTCATATCGACGGATCAAAGCACAAATTTACGCCCGAAGAAGTAATCAACATACAGCGAGTGATCGGAGCGGATATCATCATGGCTTTTGATGAATGCACACCTTATCCCTGTGAATATGAGTATGCTAAAAATTCACTTGAACTTACACACAGGTGGCTCGACAGGTGTATTATACATTTTGATCAGACGGAACCGTGTTATGACCACAATCAGGTTTTATTTCCAATTGTTCAGGGAAGTGTTTATAAGGACCTTAGAAAGATCTCTGCTGAATACATTGCAGAAAAAGGAGCTGCAGGCAATGCTATCGGCGGTTTGTCAGTGGGTGAACCACATGAAGACATGTATGAAATGACCGACCTGGTTTGTTCCATACTTCCGGATGACAAACCCCGTTACCTCATGGGTGTGGGAACTCCTGTGAACATCCTTGAAAGTATTGCTCTGGGTGTGGATATGTTCGATTGCGTAATGCCGACAAGAAATGCCCGACACGGATTACTTTATACAGCGGAAGGAGTGATCAACATCAAAAATGAAAAATGGAAAAACGATTTTACGCCACTGGATGAAGCCGCTAATTCTTTTGTGGATACACAATATTCCAAAGCCTATCTTCGTCATTTATTTCAATCTCAGGAAATACTGGGTGGAATGATTGCCAGTTTGCATAACCTGGCTTTCTATTTATGGCTGGTAAAGGAATCAAGAAAAAAGATACTGGACGGGATTTTCCCGGTATGGAAAAACCAGATGGTGAAGATACTTGACCGGAGGTTGTAGGAGTAAAATTGAGTACTTAGAGTTAAACTGAATTATAAAGACAACTTTGGAGAATCTAAAACTTTAAGTATTTTAGGCACTCTAGTCACTTTAGGCATTTTTAAAAGCACAACATTTGAAAAAACTTGACATCTATATCATTAAAAAATTTCTGGGGACCTTTTTCTTCGCCATATCCCTGCTGATCCTGATTGTCATCGTTTTTGATATCTCTGAAAAGATCGATGAATTTCTTGAAAGGGAGGCTCCGCTGGATGAGATCCTTTTTGCCTACTACCTAAATTTTATCCCCTATTTTGTAAACCTGTTCAGTTACCTCTTCACTTTTATTGCAGTCATTTATTTCACTTCCAAAATGGCTTATAACAGTGAGATTGTGGCTATTCTAAGCAGCGGCATCAGTTTTCGAAGGTTTCTTTTCCCGTATATTATTTCTTCTATTTTTCTGGGACTAATGTCGTTTTATCTTGCCAACTTCCTGATACCGAAAACAAATAAGAAAATGATGGTTTTTGAGAAAGCTTATTTGAAAAGTCCATTCAGGCTCAGGGACAGAGACATGCACATGCAGATAAAACCGGGAACCTTTGTGTACATGGAACGTTACGAAACCACCAACAATACAGGTTATAAGTTTTCCCTGGAAGAGTTTAAAGACAACCGCCTGGTTTATAAACTCAATTCCAGCCGTATCAAATGGGATACAACTAAAGGGAGTTGGACCATCCGTGATTACGTGATCAGAGAAATAAATGGCGATACAGAGAAAATTACCAAAGGAGCTTACCTGGATACCGTGATCAACATGTACCCGCATGAATTCACCTTTATCCTTGAGGATATGAAAACCATGAACTTCAGTGAACTGCGTGCATTCATTGAAAAAGAACGCTTAAAAGGATCTAAACTGATAAAGGAATATGAGGTGGAAAAACACAAACGAATTGCATTTCCATTCGCTACCATTATTTTAACAATCATCGGGGTTTCTATCTCCAGCCGTAAAATCAGGGGAGGCATAGGTATGCATCTGGGGCTGGGTCTGGCCCTAACGTTTACTTTTATTATGTTTCAACAGGTAACCACTGTGTTTGCTACCCGTGGTAGCCTTGATCCCTGGATATCCGTATGGATCCCAAATATTATTTACGGATTACTTGGATTGTATCTTTTAAAGCTTGCTCCCAAGTAATAATTTATATGCTCGGCCTTTTTTTCCTGGAAAAAAAAATCACACACCTGCCAGCCGTCAGGCAGGGAATTCACAGAAAACACGTAGAGTTAAGAATAAAAATCTGTGATAATCTGTGTTATCTGTGGTGAATTGTGCAAATTTCTCATCTTGTAGTACAAAATCGATCAATTAATTATTTATCCTCCCCAAACAAAACAATCAGGGAAATGAGCTTTCAGATCAACCGGCTTTCTGAACAAACCAAAAACTGCTGCACCCGAACCTGACATGGCGGCATATTCAGCGCCCAGGTTGAGCAATGTGGTTTTTATCTCCTGAATCTCCGGATGCATTTTAAAAATTGGCTTTTCGAAGTCGTTTAAAAGCTGTTTTTGCCATTTATCATGAGGCAGATTAATAAGTTGCCTGACGGATGGTTCTTTTGTTTCAGGTTTGATCATTACATAAGCAGCGGGAGTACGAACCTGAACCACTGGCTTAATAAGGACGATCCTAAATGGTGACAAATCCAGATCTATATCCTCAAAACGATCACCTTTTTCATAGGCAAAAACTGGCCGGTTGCGGATAAAAAAAGCACAATCGCTTCCCAGTTTTCGTGCATGGTTTTCCATGGATTCCCGGGAAAGGTTAAGCTTGAATAAGTTGTTAAGCAGAAGGATAGTAAAAGCTGCATCGGATGATCCTCCTCCCAGTCCGGCACCACTTGGAATAATTTTGTGAAGTTGGATATGTACCTCCGGAAGATCATAGTTGTCTTTTAGGAGTTGATACGCTTTCACAACCAGGTTTTGTTGTATATCGCCTTTAACTTCCAAACCTGTACATTTAAAACCGAAATTGTTATCAGGTGACTGAATAATTTCAAGAATGTCCCTCAGATCCACCGGGTACAAAACCGTTTCGATGTTATGAAAACCGTCATCCCGCTTTTGGGTAACCGATAAACCAAGGTTTATTTTGCAATTTGGAAAAACTATCATGTGTTTAAATTCATTGCTAATTTATTGTAATTTTGAAAATCTTTTCATTTTTTATTTCACTAAACTGAAGTTTATAGATGGCTCTGATTAATTCCGTATTGTCATGGTTGATGAAAAAGCGAATTCACCAGATTGAACTTTTCATGAAATACCCTCATGAAGTTCAGGAGGAATGGTTTAAACGCTTGATACATAATGCACGAAATACCGAATGGGGAAAAAAGCACGGATACAGGTCAATTAAGAACCCTGACAAGTACCGTGAAAGGGTACCCCTTAACAATTATGAATCCTTAAAACCTTACATTGAACGGCTTCGCAAAGGGGAAGAAAACCTTTTATGGAATTCTGAAATTAAACTGTTCGCCAAATCGTCAGGTACCACTTCTGAAAAAAGTAAATTTATCCCTGTCAGTCAGGAAGCTCTGGAAGAATGCCACTACAGAGGAGGGAAAGACATGTTATCGATTTACTGCAACAATTATCCTGAAACATTTTTATTCGACGGAAGAGGGTTGGCCATGGGTGGAAGCCACAACATTACTGAGATAAACAATGAAGTTTATTACGATGGCGACCTTTCGGCACTGATTGTTCAAAACCTGCCCTACTGGGCTGAGTTTATCCGAGTTCCGAAAAAGTCTGTTGCCCTGATGGGACAATGGGAAAAGAAAATTGAGAAAATGGCAATGGATACCATCGATCATAATGTTACCAATATATTGGGTGTTCCGTCGTGGACGCTTCTTTTATTAAGGAGGATTCTTCAAATTACGGGTAAATCGAACATTCATGAAGTATGGCCTAACCTGGAAGCTTTTTTTCACGGGGGAGTAAATTTTTCACCGTACAGGTCTCAGTTTAATGATATCATTCCTCCGGAGAAAATGAATTATATGGATACCTACAATGCTTCAGAGGGATTTTTTGGTTTGCAAGACCGCTCGGATTCAGAAGACTTGCTTTTGATGCTCGACTATGGAATTTATTATGAATTTATTCCAATGGATAAGTTCAATGATGACCAACCAAAAACTGTTCTTTTGGGTGAAGTTGAAACCGGGGTGAACTATGCCATGGTGATTTCAACTAACGGAGGATTGTGGAGGTACATTATTGGTGATACGGTGAAGTTCACTTCGTTAAATCCTTTCAGAATAAAGATCACCGGAAGAACCAAAAACTTCATTAATGCTGTCGGGGAAGAAATCATTGAAGACAATGCTTTGAAGGCACTTGCCGTTGCATGTGATAAATGTCAGGCTGAGATCTCGGAGTTTACCGCTGCTCCGGTTTATTTTGATGAAAACAACAACGCCTCCCATGAATGGCTGATTGAATTTGAACGATCTCCGGAAAGTATTGAGTACTTTGCTGAAACCCTGGATAATGCCCTAAAATCCTTAAATTCTGATTATGAAGCAAAACGGTATCACAACATGGTGCTAAGGCCTCCATTTGTGAGGGAAGTACCTCCAAAAACATTTTATAACTGGCTTAAAACAAGAAACAAGCTAGGTGGTCAATACAAAGTTCCAAGGCTTTCAAATGATCGTAAACATGTTGATGAAATCCTGAAAATGGTTAATTAAAAACTGTGGGATATTAACAGGCAAGCATAAAAAAAATAGTATTTTTAACGCTTTTAATAAATTCATTCAGATATGCATATAGCTATAGCCGGAAACATAGGTTCAGGAAAAACCACATTAACACGTCTTCTTTCAAAACACTTTAAATGGGAAGCCCATTATGAAGATGTGGATACCAATCCTTACCTGAACAGTTTTTATGAAGATATGCAGCGATGGTCTTTCAACCTGCAGATCTATTTTCTCAATAGCCGGTTCAGGCAGATTCTGAAGATCAGGGAAGGGGATAAAACTGTTGTACAGGACAGGACAATTTATGAAGATGCATACATATTTGCGCCCAACCTGCACTACATGAACCTAATGACCACCAGGGATTTCGAAAATTACATTTCCTTGTTTGAACTCATGAGCTCACTGGTACAGGCTCCGGATCTGTTGATCTATCTTAGGGCTGCTGTTCCTACTCTGGTTAACCAGATCCAGAAAAGAGGACGTGACTATGAAGAAGCTATCCGGCTGGACTATCTTAAACGACTGAATGAACGCTATGAATCCTGGATCAATAACTACAAGCTTGGAAAACTGTTGATCTTTGATGTGGATGATATAGATGTTGAAGAAAATCCTGAAGACCTGGCAATGATCATTGAAAAAGTTAATGCCCAGCTTCATGGTCTGTTTTAAGACTTTACAGGATGGCGACGATTAACGACTTTGAAAAACTTGATATTCGTGTAGGGAAAATTGTTGAAGTAAAACCCTTTCCTGAAGCTCGAAAACCAGCCTATAAATTATCCATTGATTTTGGTGAAGAAATTGGTTTGAAAAAATCATCAGCTCAACTGGTGACTAAATATACCCCTGAAGACTTACTTGACAAAAAAGTAATGTGTGTTGTGAACTTTCCGCCCAGGCAAATCGGCCCTTTTATTTCAGAAGTGTTGACCCTGGGAGTCCCTGATGAAAACAACGATACCATACTCGTCGCACCCGAAACGGATGTTCCGGTTGGTGGCAGACTTTATTAATATGACAGATGTATTCAATAAAATAGCATTCTTACTTATTATTGTGCTTTTCGTTTCGTGCAATCAAAAAGCCGATACTGAATATACCAACAAGGAAGGGCATTCAGTTAAGGATGAATTTTATGGTAATGGCAAAGTAAAATCCAGGACTATTTTCCTCAACCAGGATCAATCAGATTTTATTTATGTGGCGTATTACGACAATGGCGAAATCATGGATTCTGCAAGCTATTCCAACAACAAGGTAGAAGGCCTTCGCAAGTATTTTGACCAGTCGGTCAGGTTGTTACATCTTGAAAATTACAAGAACGGATTTTTAAACGGGCCGCACAAAGCCATTTATGATAACGGTGTTTCCAGTTTTGACGGATACAGGTTGAAGGGTGCCATGGTTGGGGAATGGAACTTTCATTACCCTGAAGGAGGGCCAATTACCTATGAATTTTATGATTCAGTGGGAACATTGAAATATTTCAGGAAATACAACGAAGACAGATCACTGTTTAATAAAAGGGGCGAAGGTATTATCAACATCGGTTCCTTGCCCGACTCAATTGTTGCCGGTGCTGTTTATCATTTGTCGGTTATCTCAGCCTGTCCTCCTGGCTGTGAATCTGTTCTTAAAGTAAATACTACAGGGAAAAATGAAAATCCTGTAGTATTCTATAATGGAGCAATCTCAGAAACGAGGAACATAATTCCCTTTTCTTTTGTAAAGCCAGGAAATTTTGATATTAATGTTTTGTTAACCATAAAGGATGCGAAGAGCCATGACCAGGAATCCTATTCATCCACTGTTTCTGTTCAAATCAACTAAACCAGAATGAAAGCAATTGGAATCATACCGGCACGATATGCATCTACCAGATTTCCTGGTAAATGCCTTGTTAATATAAAGGGTAAAACCATGATTCGGAGGGTTTATGAACAATGTAAGAAATCAACCTCCTTAAGTAAAGTGGTAGTAGCTACGGATGATGACAGGATATTATCAGAAGTGAAGAATTTCGGAGGAGAAGTATTTCTTACATCGGATAAACATCCAAGCGGAACCGACAGATGTAACGAAGTAGCTCAAATGCTGCTTACAATGGGAGAACATTTTGATGTGGTGGTAAACATTCAGGGGGATGAACCCTATATCGCTCCTTCCCAGATTGACCTGCTATGTTCTTGTTTTAATGACAGCCAGGTGGAGATTGCCACTCTTGCAAAAAGAATAGAAAATCCCGAAGAAATTTTTAATCCGTCAGTCAACAAAGTAATCCTCGATAATTTTGATAATGCTATTTATTTCAGCCGGAATCCTATTCCATTTAATCAGAATGTGGAAAAAGACAAATGGGCTGAAAACTACGATTTCTTAAAGCATATTGGTATTTATGCCTACAAAACCAAAGTGCTCGGAAAAATTACCCAACTAAAACCCTCCTCTCTTGAAAAGGCTGAGTCGCTCGAACAGTTGAGATGGCTGCAAAATGGAATTAAAATCCGGGTGAAAGAAACTGATATTGAAAGTGTTTCGGTGGACACTCCGGACGATCTTTCAAAAATTGCTAACATGTATTGAAATCACTCGTTTAAATTTGTATTTTAGCAGGTCGAAACAAAAACACGGATGGACATTATCTATTGTATTGGCGAGTTACTGTATAGCAATGATTGTGTGATACTTCCCGGATTTGGCGGGTTTGTTACCCATTATGTGCCGGCAAGTATTCATCCCATTAACCACACCTTTAATCCTCCTTCCAAAAGCATTTTGTTCAATTCCAAACTGGTTCGAGACGACGGATTATTATTGGATTTTATAGCCGAGAAGGAAGGTTTAACATATGCCGATGTAAAAATCCGTGTTGCTGAATTTGTTAATGAAGTTACCAACAAATTAAGGAGCGGAGAAACAGTAGTATTTAATAATATTGGTTCTCTAAAGCATGATCCGCAGGGCAATCTGTTGTTCAATCCGGATGGATCTGTTAATTACCTTGAAGAGTCTTTTGGACTGCCCTCATTTGTTTCGCAGCCTGTCATTCGCAAACCTCTGCATAAAAGACTGGAGACAACCTTTATCGATAGGAAACCAACCACAGAAAAAAGATCCAGGCGTAAAAGGGCAGTTTGGGCCACTGCAGCGGTATTGCCAGTGTTATTGGTCTTTGGGTGGTTTATCTTTTTTGGAGATATTTTACCCGATAATACGCAAAAAACGGGAATAGTAACCCTGCCAGATACTGAATTGAATGAGGATAAAGACGCCAACAATCCAAACAATGCTGACTCGTATTCTCCGGAGGGAAAAAATCCTCCGCTGGAATCACTTGATTTTAGTGATACTGATTTGGAAAAGCCTGAAAATACTACTACACCTGAAGATACACCTCCCGAACCTGTTGTAATTCAAAAGCAATATTATATCATTGGTGGGGCCTTTGGTGTGGAGGCCAATGCCGATAAATATGTGGCTACACTCAGGCAAAATGGGTGGGATGCCAAAAGGGCCGGATTATCACCCAATGGTTTTCATATGGTTTCCTACATGAGTACTGTTGACAAAAACGAAGCCCTTCTCAACCTTGCTATGATCCGGAAAGATGGCAACCCTGGTGCATGGCTGATGAAAAAGTAGTTCCATAAGAGTTTCGGCTTAAAGATTTCCTATTAATTTTCTCCAGAAATGTTTTTTTTCTAATTTTGGCTACACCAAAAACAGATGGATGTTTTTACTAAAACCATAAAATCTTATCCAAACAGAGCGTAATCCTTATGAAATAGTGTAAAAGCACTTTAGAGAATTAACATTATTAAGTGCAACAACTGTTGCTAGCCAAAATAGATATATCAATTATTAATTTGAAAAAAATGGAAAGAAGGTTAATTGTAATTTTAGTATTTTTAATCGTAGCAAATTATTTGTATTGCCAGGAACAAACAGATACTATTCATACAGTAAATAATAAGTTTGTGCTGGATAAGGAAATTTTAACTCCAAAAAAAATGCTCATCTTAATGAAAGATCATCCTGATGCTTATGCTTATATGAAAAAGGCGAAAAGTAATTACGATGGTGCCATGGTATTTTCGTACATTGGAGGTTTTTGTATAGGCTATCCATTAGGACAGGCTTTGGCTGGTGGAGAGGAGCCTGCCTGGTTTATGCTTGGAGTAGGAGCTGGTTTGGCGTTGCTTACAATTCCTTTGGCTCAAGAGTACAAAAAAAACTCGACTGAGGCTGTCAGACTCTATAATTCATCAGTTCGTTCCGGAGAATTACATGGGTCGAGAGTTGAATTCGGCAAAACTCCGAACGGAATAGGATTTATTTACAGACTATGAAAAAAGCTCCCGGAATATTCAACGATGTTATCGGGCCGGTTATGCGAGGCCCGTCAAGTTCTCATACCGCTGCTTCATGGCGTATTGCCAGGTTGTGCCTTGGTATTCTGGGAGAGCCTTTAAATAAAGCACGTGTTGAATTTGACAGGAACGGCGCCTGGGCATCCAACTTCAAAGAGCAGGGCACAGTAATGGGAATTCATGGTGGATTGCTAAACCTTGAGATTACAGATCCCCATATGAAAGATGTTATTGGACTGGCAAAAGATAGGGGGATATCAATTTTATATGAGGTCAGTACTTTCGAAACCAGGCATCCAAATACTGTCCGTTTAACGCTGGAAGGAACGAAAAGAATCAGTTTACAGTTTATGGCTGCTTCATTTGGTGGAGGTTCCATTGAAATTCAACAGGTAGATGGTTGTGAAACAAGCATTCAGGGAGATTATTTTGAGTTAATTGTTTGGACAAAATCGGACATTGAAAAAATCTCAAGCCTTTTGAATCAGGGACATATTCAACATCAAAAACCACATAAAAGTGGAAAGCTTGTTTTTTTTAAATCAACACAAGTCATTCCTGAAAATGTAATTAAAGAAATCAAAAAACTTCCAGACGTTGAGAAAGTAGTTGTTGTTTATCCTGTTCTTCCAATAGTTTCAGGAAGAAGTTCTGAACTGCCTTTCAATTCTGTGAAATCCATGCTGGATCTGGCAGAAAAACAAAAACTTGGATTGGGAGATGCCGGAATTCTTTATGAACAACATATCAGCGGCCTGAAAAAATCCGAACTGTTAGATAAAATGAAACACCTTGTTTCAATAATTGATAACAGTATTAACACAGGACTTCAGGGAACAAATCATCAGGACCGCATTTTACATCAGCAATCTCATTTAATTGAAAAGGCGGAGGAAAAGGGATCAATCTTTAAAGGGTCTGTAGTCAATAAAATTATAGCCTGTGTCACAGCCATTATGGAATCAAAAAGTGCAATGGAGGTCATTGTGGCAAATCCAACCGCTGGCTCATGTGGTACTGTTGGAGGAACAATAAAAGCAATTGCTGAAAAACTCAACTCCACCGAAAATCAAATAGTTCAAGCTTATTTTGCAGCTGGTTTAATAGGTGTTTATTTTGCCAGCGGACCTGGTTTTTCTGCAGAAGAACATGGATGCCAGGTAGAGTGCGGTGCTGCTTCCGGAATGGCTGCAGCAGCAATATCACAGTTGTTTGGCGGATCAGCTGAACAATGCATCGGATCTGCTTCCATGGCCATTCAAAATATGATAGGATTAATTTGTGATCCGGTTGCTGATAGGGTGGAGGTCCCTTGTCTGGGAAAGAATATAAGTGCTGCAGTTAATGCCCTTTCATCCGCAACAATGGTTTGCTCAGGATATGATCCCGTCATCCCTTTTGAAGAGGTTATGGACACAGTTGTTCGAGTGGGTAATCAGATGCCCGCCTGCAATAAATGTACAGGCAAAGGCGGACTTTCCATAACTCAAAGTTCGCTGGATCTTAAAAAAGGAATGTCGTCAGGGGAATCGTCAACGGCTTAAGTATTGACTGAAAACTCAGGATAAAAAATATTATTTTTGCCAGTGATCGTTTCTATTTAAATTGTTGTGGGAAAGAACAAATTAGCACATTTTGAAGAAAACAAATCGTTCCCCAATTTTTTTCAACCCCTCTTCAATGAATTGGAAAATGGGTTTGTCTATCAAGGGAAGTGGTGTGACACCTTTTTTAAGAATTCAAAGCCTCTTGTGTTAGAACTGGGTTGTGGAAAAGGTGATTATACGGTTGGCTTATCGGTTAAATACCCGAATGTAAACTTTATGGGAGTCGACCGGAAAGGGGCCAGGATGTGGCGGGGGGCTAAAACATCCCAGGAAGAGAACATTCAAAATGTAGCTTTCCTGAGGATTAAAATTGAACAGTTGCTATACTGCTTCGGAAACGATGAAGTTGATGGAATATGGATTACCTTTCCGGATCCCATTCCCAAGGAACGAAAATCAAAACGCAGACTTACTTCCCCTCAATTCCTGAAAAAATACAGGACCATTCTAAAACCCGGTGGAATCATTCACCTGAAAACGGACAATTCCGACTTATTCCAATATACGATTGAAGTACTGAAAGACCAGCCCGTTGATATACTTTACCAAACTTTTGACCTATACAATTCGGATTATGACGGGGATGCCCCTTTGATCCAGACCTATTATGAAAAGAAGTACCTTGTAGAAGGGAAGCCTATTAATTATTTAAAATTCAGGTTCAATGAATAATGAAAAACCTTCAGATGCTATTTCTTTCTTTGAGAAAGTTTACCAGGTGGCCAGCCTGATCCCATACGGCAGGGTGACCTCCTATGGTGCCATAGCTGCTTATCTCGGAAGCAAAGGTTCTGCAAGGATGGTTGGCTGGGCGATGAATGCCTCACATTCATCGGTTAATCCAATTCCTGCCCACAGGGTTGTTAACCGGAACGGTTGTTTAACAGGGAAACATCATTTCGGATCTCCGGATATTATGCAGCAATTGCTTGAAAGTGAAGGATTGAAAGTGGAAGAGGATACCATTATCGATTTTGAAAAGTATTTTTGGGATCCTTCAAAAGAATTAATTTAACCCTACGAGGATTCGAAACTCTCGTAGGGTTAAATTTTTAATCTTCTTTTAACCTGCCCGTTTTGTCAAAAAACAGTCCAAGTTTTTGAGGTGTGACATTCTTCTTTTTTCCCACCAGCTCAATGTAGTAATAATCTTTCCTGTCTTTACGCGTGGCTTTTTCAGCATAGATCACTTTGTACTGCGGATAGTTTTTATCCAGGTTGCGTTGTACGGGAGTGTACAAACTTTTTATATCGAGTTGGCTTACTGTCATCACCCATTGTGCTGAGTCAGTAAACTCTGCTGTGGTTGGTAATTCCCTGTAAGTAAAGCTGGCCAGCCAGTTACCCTTGCTTGTTTCCCAGGTAACATCTTTTGCGCTGGCGAACCGTCCCTTGAATTTTTTAGCTACGAGTGGTGGAATATCTACAGTAAGTAAGTACTGGCTTCTTAATTCTTCCGGCCTAATCACTTTCTGAATTTTCCCTGATTTATTAAAGAAAAGTTCAAAAACCCAGGGCCTGTTCTGCCCTTTAACCATTCTTTCCATTACTACATAATAATAATCCTTGCGATCGGCACGGGTTACTTTTTCTCCAACAATAAACTCATCCTTTGGGTGATTCTCGTAAAGGTATTTAACAACAGGTGCATAGAGCTCTTTTTCTTTGTATTCAACTCTTGTTTCTATCCAGTCGCCATTTGGAAGGAACTCAGCGGTAGTCGGCAGTTCACGGTATACAAAGGTGGCAAAATAGTTAAAGTCAATGCTATCACTTGGATTCGCTTCTTTTTCCCACTCAATGTCTTCAGCTTTAGGAAAACGTTTCTGCCATTTGTCGATGACCTCTGCAGGTGTATCGATGTTGGGATCATCTATTCCAACAACTGTCATATCGTTTATCCCTTCAGGCATTTTTACCTGTTCCACACGGCCTGTTTTATCAAAAAATATTTCAATGATGTGGATCTGTTTCGTCTCTTTGTCTTTTCGTTCCATCTGAACATAGTAATAATCCTGGCGATCAGATTTTACAGCTTTTTCCGCAAGGATGATCTTGTCCTTGTTAAAATTTTCATCCAGGTATTTCTGAACCGGAGTGTAAAGGGTTTTCAGATCAAGGTCAGTAATTGTCATTACCCATTCTCCTGTGGGGAGGAATTCGGCGTATGTATTTCGTTCTTTAAAAAAACAATCTACTTTATAATTTTCACCTACTTTATCCCATGATACATTTTCAGCTCGAGGGAATTTTCTTGAAAATTGCTTTTGAACAGCTTCAGGAACATCGCTTGATGATTCATTTTGTGCAATCAATGTAATGGAAAAAGAAAACAGGAATATAAGTGCAAATATCTTCATAAGGTCAGATTTAAATCCAAAATTACGCAAAAAATAAATTTGGCGTACATTGTACGATAAAAGAGGTATTTTGTTGTACAGATTGAAAATGATTTGAAAATTAACTAAAAAAGTAAGATTTGATTATTTCGTCCTGAAACGAAAATTATCAGTCCGCAAATCGCTATTCCTTATTGATAATCTGGCTTCTGTCGGGGCCAACTGAAATCATTGCCACAGGAACTCCTGTCTTTTTCTCAACATAATCCACATAACTGTTAAGTTGATCAGGAATGTTGTTTTTATCGGTTACATTGCTGATATCGGATTGCCAGCCAGGTACCTCCTCAAATCCTGGAACAAGGTTTTCATAAGAAGCTTCAAATGGTACCCTTTTTATAGGTTCTCCATTCATTGTGTAGCTTGTTCCAACCCTGATTTTTTCAAAGGTATTAAGTACATCGGCCTTCGTCATAATAAGCTTAGTTACTCCATTCAGCATGATGGAATAGTTTAAGGCAACCAGGTCAAGCCATCCGCAACGTCTTGGCCGTCCTGTCGTTGATCCGTATTCTCCACCTTCATCCCGTAACTTTTGTCCTTCTTCATTATCTAATTCTGTGGGGAAAGGTCCGCCTCCAACGCGTGTGCAATAAGCTTTAAAAATTCCAAATACATCCCCGATCTTTTGCGGTGCAATTCCTAATCCAGTACAAACACCTGCTGTAACAGTATTGGAAGATGTAACAAAAGGATAGGTTCCAAAATCAATGTCCAGCATGGTTCCCTGTGCACCTTCTGCAAGCAATGATTTGCCATTGTTTAACGATTCATTGATGTAGTATTCACTATCGATTACCTGGATGGATGACAATTTCTCAATGGCAGAAAACCATCTTTCCTCATAATCTTTAAGCTTCAATCCTTCAATCTCATGGTTATTATAGTCCAGGTCATAAGCTTTAAGGATCTGGATATGTTTTTCTTTGAGTGTTTTGTAATTCGTAAGAAAATCACTTCTCGAAATATTTCCAATCCGTAGACCTAAACGTGCAACTTTATCGGTATAAGTCGGGCCAATTCCTTTTAGGGTAGAACCAATCTTCGACTTACCTTTTGACTTTTCATAAGCTGCATCAAGCATTCTATGGGTCGGAAGGATCAGATGAACTTTTTTGGATAAAAGCAGGTTGCGCTGAGCTTCTATACCATTGTTGTTCAGGTTCTCCACCTCTTTTGCAAAAATGTGCGGGTCAACAATTACACCATTTCCAACAACATTGATGGTATCCGGATTAAATATTCCTGAAGGAATGGTATGTAGAATAAATTTTTTATTGTCAAATTCAATGGTATGACCGGCATTTGGGCCTCCCTGAAAACGAGCGATAATATCATACTGTGGAGTTAATACATCCACAACCTTGCCTTTGCCTTCATCTCCCCACTGAAGACCTAATAAAATATCTGCTTTCATTAAAATGGATTATGTGTGTGTTCTCGACTATTTATTGCTGTGTCCGTAAAATGTAAGTGAATGGTGGGATATGTTTACTCCAAGTTCTTTTTCAACAGTTTCTTTGATTTGCTGTACCCTTACATCACAAAACTCAAGCACTTCACCATTATCAATATTTATGAAATGATCATGTTGCTTAAACCTGTATGATTTTTCAAACTGGGCACAGTTATTTCCAAATTGATGTTTAGTAACGAGGTTGCAGTCGAGTAGAAGTTCGATAGTATTGTAGAGTGTTGCACGACTCACCCTGTATTTGTTGTTCTTCATTCTTATGTACAGAGTTTCAATGTCGAAATGCCCTTCAGTGTTATAGATTTCCTGAAGAATAGTGAACCTTTCGGGAGTTTTTCTGTGTCCTTTGCCTTCGAGATATTCTGTAAAAATCTTTTTTACAGTTTCATGAGTATCTTTATTTGTGTTTTTCATTTAACTCAAATTTTCATTGCTACAACACTACTGTATTAAACATGTGAATCATTGCAATTGTTTAAAAATGAGTGTTGTTTTTTAATGATATTCCCCTTGTTTAATTATGCGATAAAAGTAAATATTTTTTTCTATTTCTATTTGGAATAAATAAAAATAAATTTCAAAATTTTTTAAGGAATTTTTAACAATGATTAAGTGAGCTAATAAAACCTGGGTTATTTTTCGGTTTCAGACAATATCCGGGTAACTTTTTTTACATTCTTGATCTTCATCAAATGCCGTATCATTTCGTCCAAATTATTGGTGCTGTAAGCATAGAGCATGATAATCCCTGATGTAATGCCACCGTTGGTATCAATGTGAAAGGATTTGATGTTTATACTTAATGTTTCTGTGATCACTTTGATGACATCATTAATAAAACCCTGTCTGTCGATTCCATTTATGTTGATCCCGGTTAAAAATCCAATGGACTCTTTATCGTTCCATTTTGTTTTAAGGATCCGGTTTCCATATTTCGACATTTGATTAATGGCCACAGGGCAATTGGTCCGATGAATTTTTATGTCTTCATCCGGATTAATAAATCCAACTATATCATCCCCGGGAATGGGGTAACAACAACTTGCTATATCGTAACTGATGTTTTGAATTTCTCCACCATTATCCTTCCCAGCCTTTTCTTTCGAAATTTCTGCAATTACAGCTTCAGTTAAAGTTTTCTTTTCCTGTGTTCTTGTCCGGATAAAAGGACGTTTGATCATTTTAGACAACCAGCTTTTTTTGCTGTCATCGTTACAACATTCTTTTATTTCTTTGAATCCAAGTAACTCTTTTGCGATATCATAATACATATCAGTTTTACTTGAATAATTGTATTTCTGCTGAAGATTATGAATGTTGGTATTGCTTGGCTCAATATTAAGTTGTGAAAAGTAATTAGCCAGGAGCTCTTTTCCCTGATCAGTATATTGTTTTTTCTCTTCTTTAATTCCTTGTTTTAGTTTCGTACGGGCACGGGCTGTAACCACATAATTGAACCAGTCTTCCTTTGGAACCTGTTTTTTGGAAGTTATGATCTCCACCTGGTCACCGCTTTTTAATTTCATATTCAGTGGAGCAAGTTTATGGTTTACTTTGGCACCGATACAGGTGTTTCCGATTTCAGAGTGGATGGCATAGGCAAAATCCAGAACTGTTGAATTGAGTGGTAAATTGCGAAGTTCACCTTTTGGAGTAAATACATAAATTTCATCAGTGAACAAAAACCCCTGGAAATCATCAATAAAATCAAGTGCTGTGGACTCGGAACTTTGAAGCATGTCCCGGATCCGTTCCAGCCAGTTGTTTATGCTTTGGTCAGATACTGAGGATGATTCGGATTTATACCTCCAGTGGGCAGCATATCCCCGCTCAGCTATTTCATCCATTCGTTGAGTCCTGATCTGCACTTCAACCCACTGACCACTGTTACTCATTACAGTGGTATGTAGGGCTTCGTAACCATTCGCTTTAGGGATGGATATCCAATCACGAAGACGATCGATTTTCGGGCGGTAATGATCGGTAATTGCTGAATATACTCTCCAGCAGTCCACTTTTTCATTTTCCTGCGGAGTATTGATTATAACACGGATTGCAGTAAGATCGAAAACCTCCTCGAATGGGATCCCTTTCTTTTTCATTTTAGTCCAGATGGAGAACACTGATTTGTTTCGTATGATGATCTTAAAATCGAAGTTTTTCTCCTGGAGTGATTTTTTTATGGGAGTAATAAACCGGTTAGCAATTCTCTTTCTTTCTTTTTCCGAGGTTTTTAAATTTTCACTGATGCTGTTATAAATTTCAGGCTCTGTATATTTCAGTGAAAGGTCTTCCAGTTCCGACTTAATAGCATAAAGGCCAAACCGGTGTGCAAGAGGTGCATACAGGTAGTTGGTCTCCGATGCAATTTTTAATTGTTTATGGGGCGGCATTGCATCAAGGGTCCGCATATTGTGAAGCCTGTCAGCAATCTTTATCAAAATAACCCTGACATCATCCGACAGGGTTAAGAGCATTTTTTTAAAATTTTCTGCCTGTAAAGAAGTTGAGCTGTAGTCGAGAATATCTTTAATTTTAGTCAGTCCGTCGATTATCTTCGCTACTTTCTTTCCAAACTGATTTTCGATCTGCGCCAGCGTGAAATCGGTATCTTCCACTACATCATGCAACAGCGCACAAATTACCGAGGTTTTGCCCAGCCCGATTTCAGCAGCAACTGTCCGTGCCACTTCCAGCGGATGATAGATGTATGGCTCACCCGTTCTGCGCCGCATGTTTTTGTGCGCCTCCACTGCCAGGTTAAAAGCTTTACGGATCTCTTTCCGGTCTTCAGGATTTGCCGGTTTAAAAGCCCGTAAAAGAATTCTGTACCTGTTGAGGATCGATTTCTTCTCCTGTTCGGGATCAGGATTGTACATATGCTTCAAATCTTATTCTCCTGCAAAATTAAATAAAAACCTGATTGTATCAATTTATCATTAATTATTACCCATGTAGTACAATAAGGCAAATATTCTTGTTATTTTTGACGTTATAATGAGGTCGTTTATTTCGTATAGCTCCGATTTAAACACTTTGAAGAACAAAACCATTGAGGCAATACAAAAGTAATACCTCTGGCTTTTGTCAAGTGAGATCGAAATGAAATATTTGTACTTTTGATAATAATTACTGGCTGTAGATCTGGCGTGTACTTATGAAGCGGATTTTTTACATTTTATTTTTTCAACTTTTCTTTATTTTTTCAGCGTTTGCTACTCATGAGCGGGCCGGTGAAATTATTTATACCCACATCAACGGACTCACCTATGAATTCAGGATAATAACTTACACTTATGCACCCAGCCCTGCCGACCGGCCGGAACTGGAAATACAATGGGGTGATGGAACCTCAGAAATTATTCCAAGGGTTGTAAAAATTGACCTTACCCCTGAGATAAGAAGGAATGAATACGTTGGCCAGCATACATACGCAAGTGGAGGAGGAGGCGCCTTTAAAATTTCTGTGGAAGATCCTAACAGGAATTATGGAATTGTTAATATACCAAATTCTGTAAATATCCCTTTTTATATCGAAACTGAGCTGGTAATTAATCCATTCCTTGGAGCCAATAATTCAGTTGTATTGCTCAACCCGCCTCTTGACTATGGATGTGTCAACAGACTGTATATTCATAATCCCAATGCCTGGGATCCTGATGGTGATTCATTAAGTTATAAATTAACGGTATGTCGTGGAGCAGGTGGTCAGCCCATCCCGGGATTTGAGTTACCTGCTGCAAGTAACTCCTTTACTATTGATGAATACTCAGGTAACCTAGTTTGGAATACACCCATCGTGCAGGGAGAATACAATGCAGCTTTTATAGTTGAAGAATGGCGCAGTGGAGTTCGGATCGGATACGTTACAAGGGATTTGCAAATACTGGTTGCTGCATGTGAAAATGAACCTCCAGAAATACTGCCTGTCCCGGATACCTGTGTTGTTGCAGGGGACCAGTTAGACCTCGAATTTACTGCCAATGATCCAAATTTTGATACGCTTGTATTAACAGCCACGGGTAGCCCTTTTTTGCAGAACAGTAACCCTGCGACCATTAGTCCAGATCCTGCTATTGGAATAGGGACTGTTAGTGCTCAGTTTTCATGGTTAACCGATTGTTCGCATGTCAGAAAATCGCCTCATACAGTTTATTTAAAAGCGCAGGACCTATCCAGCGAAATCAGTTTGTCCTCTTATTCTGCAGCAAATATTACTGTCATTGCTCCGGCACCTGAGATCTATGATGCTGTTCCTATTGGTACCACAATCACCTTAAAATGGTCCCCTTCAGTATGTGAAAATGCCATAGGGTATTATATATATAGAAAGAACGCATATTACGGATTTGTCCCGGACTATTGTGAAACTGGTGTCCCTGGATATACTGGATATCAAAAAATTGCAGAAGTCAGCAGCCTGAACGATACTGTGTTTGTGGACGATAATGAAGGTGCCGGACTGGTTCATGGGATAGAATACTGTTATATGGTTACCGCATTTTTTATGGATGGTGCTGAAAGTAAGGCCTCGCTTGAACAATGTGCTATATTAATAAAAGACCTGCCGGTAATTACAAATGTTAGTATTGAATCAACAAGCGTTAATTCAGGCGAAGTATATGTTGCATGGTCTAAACCAACTGAACTAGATACAACCATTACTCCAGGTCCTTACCAGTACAAAATTTTAAGGCAGGATATTTCAACCGGAAATGAGTTCATAGAACTGGAGACCTATTTTAATTTGAACGATACCATTTATTATGATGAACAAATCAA
The DNA here is from genome assembly GCA_964421215.1 of uncultured Bacteroidales bacterium. Classification (GTDB taxonomy): domain Bacteria; phylum Bacteroidota; class Bacteroidia; order Bacteroidales; family JAADJA01; genus JAADJA01. The sequence goes on from CAYQWA010000002.1 coordinate 321,439, forward strand.
TACCCTGGATAACCAGTTAAGATATAAGATTGAGTTCTACAATTCCGATCCGCAGAATTTCTTTTATATCGGATCAACTGTCGCTGCTCCGTCTGTATTTTTAAATGCCGAAGGTTCTGACAGGTCTGTCCTGTTATCCTGGAATAACAATGTACCCTGGATCAATGATGAATTTGTTATTTACAGGCTCAATGAAAATACCCAGCTTTTTGATTCAATTGGTATGGCAAATGAATCTGCGTTTGCAGATACCGGTCTGCTAAACGGAGTTGAATATTGTTACAAAGTGAAAACAATTGGAAAGTATTCAGCACCGGGTATAATTGATCCAATCATAAACTATTCTCAGGAAAACTGTGGAATTCCCATCGACAATGTTCCTCCATGTACTCCGGAATTAAGTTTAGAGGTGAATTGCCTCGAACTGGTCAATTACCTCACATGGACATATCCCGACAGCTGCAGCAGTGAAGAACTGAAATTTTATATTTATTACGCACCAACAGAAGCATCTGATTACACTATTATTGACTCAACAGATCTTCTTTACAATCCGGATGATTACAATTATACATTTATTACGGAACCCTTATCTGTAGTAGGATGTTTCTCAATTACTGCCCTCGATTCCATCGGAAACCAGAGTCTGTTCAGCAATGCCATATGCATTGATATCAATGAATGCGGACAAATGTGGTTTCCCAATGTATTTACCCCCAACAGTGATGGAAGCAATGACTTTTTCAGGGGTGATTCCATCAATTCAGTTTATAGTTTTGATTTCAGGATATTTAACCGTTGGGGCCTGATTGTATACGAAACAGAGGATCCGTTTTTTAAATGGGACGGAACTGATCAGAACAACGGCAACGATTGTGCTGAAGGAGTTTATTTCTACGAGGGAATAGTTTCGGAATATTCATTGTTTGGTCCTTTTGAAAGACGAGTCAGGGGAAATGTTACCTTATTAAGATAAACCCTGAAGTGTGTTTAATCTACTTCAGGGTCTATCCAACTAGACTATTTATTTCTCAAAATCCATAAACATACCGATCAGATCAACCACACGCTGTGAATAACCCCATTCGTTATCGTACCAGTTGAGCGTTTTAACAATTCGACCACCTGCTACTTTGGTAAATTCAGGATCATATATTGAAGAATATGAATTGCCAACGATATCTGAAGACACCAGAATATCATCTGCATATAAAAGCACATCCTTCATCTTATCAGAATTTGCAGCTACTCTAACAGCAGCATGGATATCAGCAACGGTAACATCCCTTTCAACTTCCACAACAAGATCAACGATGGATCCATCAGGTACTGGTACCCTTGAAGCCATTCCGTCAAGTTTGCCCTGAAGTTCGGGAATTACCTTACCAACAGCTTTAGCAGCCCCTGTTGTTGTGGGTATGATGTTTTCTGCTGCAGCACGTCCACGGCGCCAGTCTTTGTGAGGTACATCAGCAAGACGCTGGTCATTGGTATAGGCATGAGTTGTTGTCATCAGCCCTTCAATGATGCCAAAATTATCGTTTAAAACTTTTGCCATTGGAGCAAGACAGTTTGTTGTACAACTTGCATTGGATACAATTTTATGCTCAGGCTTTAGTCCGTCACAATTCACACCAATAACTACAGTAAAATCTATCTCATCTTTCGAAGGTACAGTAAGGATCACTCGCTCTGCTCCTGCATCGATATGTTGCATCAACGATTCGCGTGTCCTGAAAATTCCAGTAGCCTCAACTACAACATCTATCTCAAGCTCTTTCCAGGGTAATTCTTTAGGATCCCTGATGGCAAGCATTTTTACAGATTCATTGGGTGTAATCAGTAGATCACCATCTAACTGTACATCCTGGCCGAAACCTTTCATTACGGTATCGTATTTTAAAAGGTATGCCAACACATCGTTATCAAACAGGTCATTGATGGCAACCACCTGAATGTCTTCTCTTGCATTCAGAATTCTGAAAACAGATCTTCCTATTCTTCCAAATCCATTAATTGCTACTCTCATTTTTTACCTCCTTTCATATCTGCTTCGTGATAAGCTAAAATTAACTCCTTGATCCTTGCTGCCATTGCAAAAGCACTGTGGTACCATGTGAGTGTCTTAACCATTCTTCCTGGTGAGAACATGGTTGCTTTTTTATCGAATACGATGGAATGTTTGTTATCAACCACATCTGTCGAAACGATCGGATCATCTACAACCTGGATAAGGTGTGGCCATTTTTTAGCCGCTTCTTCCATTGCTTTATTCAGATCTTCTTTATCAATCGTATTTTTCAGAATAGTTGTAAGATCGAGCAATGATCCGTTTGGTACGGGAACATTCAATGCTGTCCCTTCAATTTTACCTTCCAGTTCAGGTAAGATGTATTCAATCCATCTTGGAGCATTGGTATCCACAGGAATGATATTTTCAGCGGCTGACCGGCTTCTTCTGAAGTCGGATCCTGCTTTATCACGCAAGGGCTGATCAGATGTATACGAGTGAACGGTTGTAAACATTGCATAATCAACTCCAAAAGCCTCTGATATAATCTTTAACATTAATGCAGCAGAATTGGTCGTTGCAGATCCTGCAGAGACCAACCTATCGTTTGAAGAAATGGTATGTTCATTAATTCCCTGGATTGCTACCCTATCGATAATATCTGTGGGAACAGAAGTAAGAATTACCCTTTGTGCACCAGCATCAATATGTTTTTGCATATCTTCCCTGGAGCGGTAAATCCATGTTCCATCCACAACCACATCCACGTCAAACATATCCCATGGAATTTTACCTGGCTCACCTCCACCAATATATCTGGCTTTTCCGTTCTTTGAAACAAGAAAATTTCCATCAACCTCAGCTTTAACTTTCCCTTTTGTTTCTGCACCAACCAGATATGATAAAATCTCTGGTCTTCCCAGGTCGGAAATGGCCACAACTTCGATGCGTTCATCCTCCTGACACATTCGGTAAATGTGTCGGGGAACTTCACCGAATCCTTTTAAACCTAATCTAATTCTTTCCATAAATATAATTTTTTAGCCTAATAAATAATTTACTAATGTTTAGTCAAATTTATGATTTAAAAAACCTTATGTCAATTGTTTTCGAAATAATTTGACCGGGTTTTCCGTATCCTGGCCAGCTATCTGCCATCACTACCCTGTCATTAGTAATTTGATGTTAACTGTCTTTTATACAGTTGAAAAATATAACGGTGATAAAAGTAAATATTGTCGGGAAAAGTAAAATTAAAGAATTGTTAATTTAATTACTGCAATACCAATTTTGTGAAATAAATACTCTCCTTAGATTCATTTTTGATAAAATAGAGTCCTCTTTCAAGGATTTTGACATCAATTTTTTTCCCGGAACTCACAGAAAATTCAAATAGTTTTTGGCCGGCAATTGAATAAATGCCAAAAGTGTCTTCTAGGCCAATGTTGTTTCCTGATAAAGATATATAATCATTGGCAGGATTTGGATAAACCTTAATGGATTCTGAATGTGATTGTGAAGGTTCAACATCTGTGTAAAGTACCGTAAAAGACTGCTCATCGGCAAAAACCGAAGAAGCAAAGGTATTGTCGATGGTTTGAACACTCCAGTAATAGGTTGTTCCCTCTTCCAGGTTTTTAAGCTTCCATGAATTGCTCAATGAAGTATTTCCATTCATGGCTATTTTTCTGTACCCGTCATCCATATGCGCCATTGGAGAAATATTGTTGCACAAAAGCGAAGAGGTTCCCAGCCTGATGTTGTAAGAAAGTGCAAGGGCATCTGTTTGTGTATCACTCCCGTCATCCCAAGAAAGGATTACATCAGTGGCTGTAAAATCTACTGTGAGGTTCTGAGGCGGTCCAGGAATAAAGTTAGGCAATGAAATATCATTCCTGTAGATTTTGGTGAATGGCCCTCCCGTATAGCTGCTTCCTGATAAGAACAGGTCAAGGTCGGTATCATTGTCGTAATCACCCCAGGCAATGTAGCTGTATTCAGCACTTTGCAGAGGAGCACTAATTCCATTAAAATAATCATTTCCCAGGTTCTCATAAATCTCAGTGGCAAAAACTCCGCATCCGGCCAGTTTGCCTGTTAAAGCGATATCAAGGTCTCCGTCGTTATCGTAATCGCCCCAGCATGTCCGGCCCACAGCAACGGGAGCAAGTCCGCCCCAGATATTAACAAAATTATTGTTTCCGTCGTTACGGTATATTTCGGTTGCAGGAGCAATGTAATCATCGAAACCGCTGATCAGAATATCGAGGTCACCATCGGAGTCATAATCCCCGGCTTCAATTGAGCCGGAAGCCAGTCCGGGATTACTCAATTCCGTCTCAGAAAAACTTCCTTCATCATTGGTATACAAATATAGCTTCATCCCTCCGCCTGTATCACCGGTAACCAAAAGGTCAAGATCACGGTCCTCATCCATATCTGCCCAGGTAGCCCTGCCACTTGATAACATTATAAACTCATTGTCAGTAATACTAAACTCATCGTTGCCATTGTTGGAGTACAAAGCCGTATTCCAGTTTCCTGTAATAAAAAGATCCAGGTCGCCATCGTTGTCATAGTCACCCCAGTTGGCAAAGCTGAAATCGCCGAAATAGTCAATTTGAAGATTGATATTGATAAAAGAGCCTTCCTCGTTTTTATAAATAAACGTTTTTTCCTGAAGGTTTTCACCGGTCATAAGAATATCAAGGTCACCATCATTATCGTAATCTCCCCATGCCACTGATCCGTTGTTTATTCCTTCCAGCCCGGCATTAATATCCGTGAAGTTTCCATTGCTGTTGTTGTAGATTTTTGTAAGGAATAAACCATTGGGTGTTTGTCCACTTAGAAGCAGGTCCATGTCCCGGTCGTTGTCATAATCACCCCAGTCAGCTGAACCGTTTGAAACATTGATTATACCGGCGTTTATATCAACAAAAGTTTGTCCTGATGCATTAAAAACCGTAAGGCAGGAGATGCATAAGCAGGTTATTAGACGTGTGTATTTTCGCATAAAGGTCTCTTTTAAAAACAGGTCCTTGATAAAAGCTGATCAATCTATGCAGGCCAGGATTATTCTAACCCTCAATATTGTTCAAAGTACGGCAAATTGTACCAATACATATAATTAATCCAATAAGCTGTAAACAGTTATGTTGGATTAAAGATGTTCTCCGTTTTTAAACATTTCTACACCAGCTTCAAGGAATTTAACATATTTTTCAATATCCAGATCGTAAGCACTTGGTTGCTCTAGCAGACCACCATCATGGTCGAGCAGAACGTAATAGGGTTGAGCATTTATATTGAAGTTATGAATCTGGACATCGGCATAGACCTTACCAATGGATTTTTTAAGTTTATTATCAGCTGATGAAAGAACCCATTCATCCTCCGGAAGAAATGTTTTATCGTCAACATATAAGCTGATAACGATGTACTCTTCTTTTAGCAGCCTAAGAACCCTCGGATCCGACCATACATTAGCTTCCATTTCCCGGCAGTTTACACAACCATGGCCGGTGAAATCGATAAAGATCGGCTTGTTCAGTTTTTTGGCGCATTCCAGTCCCTGTTCATAATCATAATATCCTTCCAGTCCATGTGGTAAATGAAGGAATTCATGGTATTTCGGTGTTTCACAAATGGAGGATTCCTGCTTAACTCCTGAAGCTGCCAGTGCATTTCTTCTTGCAATTTCATTCTGATCGAAATCATGCGATGCCATCGGAGGTAAATATCCGGACAAAGCTTTAAGTGGAGCTCCGAACATTCCGGGGATCAGGTAAATTACAAATGTGAAAGTAATAATAACCAGCAACAAACGGGGAACACCAATGTATTTAACATCACTATCATGGGCAAATTTTATTTTGCCCAACAGGTAAAATCCCATCAAAACAAAAATAATGATCCACAATGCCAGGTAAATTTCTCTGTCGAGGATGCCCCAGTGGTAGGTTTGGTCGGCAATACTTAAAAACTTAAGACCAAGGGCAAGTTCGATAAATCCAAGGATCACTTTAACCGAATTCAGCCAGCCTCCCGATTTGGGCAGTTTGTTCATCCATGATGGGAAGAATGCAAACAAAGTGAATGGTAAGGCAAAGGCTACAGAAAACCCAAGCATTCCAACAATAGGTTCCAGCCATGCTCCCCCTGCTGCTTCAACAAGGATTAGACCTACCAGCGGACCGGTACATGAGAAGGATACAAGCACAAGGGTAAAGGCCATAAAGAATGAACCCGTAATACCGCCTTTATCTGCTTTGGAATCGGTTTTATTGATCATCCAGCTGGGCATGGTAATTTCAAACATGCCGAAGAATGAAGCAGCGAAAATGACAAAGATCAGGAAGAACAGTACGTTGGGTAGCCAGTGGGTACTCAGCCAGTTGGCGAAATTAACCCCCAGGGTAACCGCTATGATTGTACCGACGATGGTATAAATGGCAATGATTGAAATTCCGAAGGCAATGGCCTGTATTTTGGCCTGGCTTTTTTTGTCGGGATCTTTCATGAAAAAACTAACCGTCATCGGGATCATCGGGAAAACACATGGAGTAAGTATAGCCGCTAAGCCCGCAAGAATTGAAAAGAAAAACAATTCCCACAAGGACTTATTTGATAAGTCGTTAACCAAAACTGACTTGTCTTTTATGATTTCTGCAGTTCTTTTGTATTTGGATTCCTTTTGAACGCCAACAGTTTCTCCTTTTTCGCCAATTGTTTCCACTTCGATCAATGCCGTTTTGCCTGATTCCTCCGTTGTTCCTGTAAGTGTACTTTTGGCTCCGTTGAACAGAAATTCAAAATCTGCTTCGGCAGGAGGGATACAGCGAGATTCATCACAACACATGAAGTATACATATCCAGTGATTGCCACAGGTTCATCTGAGTCCAGTTTAACGGTGACGGTGAAATCAGCTTCATCCTCAAAAAACTTGATAATGTTATTATCAAAATTCGGATCCCTGTCTTCTATCCCTTCAGGCTCATCGATAACAACGATGTAATCTGTAGCATCCGGCCTGACAAAGGATTCCTCTTCAATGATTTCAAGATTTTTATCAACGAATTCGAAACCATTAAATCCATAGAAGTAGAAAGCTGTTTTTTCAGGTCCGTCGGGAGGTGATGGTACGTCTTGTGAATACAGATGCCAGGTTTTTTCAATGCTGGCTTTAAACACAAGTTTATACGTGTTTTCTCCCATTTCCTCAGTTTCAAATGACCATTTAACCGGTTCAAGAACCTGTCCGATTCCTGCAAAAGAAAAGGTAAGAAGTAATGCAAATAAGAAGAACAGTTTTTTCATGTTTAATTTTATTACATCCTGATTTAAAGAATTGAAGACAACATAAAATTCATTAAAGTTGTGTGGGCGGCAAAGGTAATGATTTCCTTGTTTTTAAAATGATTTTTAAGAAATAATAACACATATGTGCATGTATAGATTTAACACTATCTAAATCGTCAGCAAGGCATTAATTACCAGGTTTGTAACTAACCTCTAAAACATTTTCTGTTGAACCTTTTATTTTATAACGGTCATCGCTACGATGACCGATTACCCAAACGATCTTTTCAGAAGAAGTAAGTAACCATATTTCTTCTTTTTGGAAGAGCGAGAATTTCCGATCAGTAAAATAATCGCTAAGCAGCTTTTTTCCTTTCATACCCAGGGGATAAAAGAAATCGCCCTGCTTCCACTTTCTGATCTTTAACGGAAACACCAGGGTGTTAGCATCCAACTGGCAAATGAATTCATTGGAGTTGATCCTGAATCCTTTGTCTTTTTTGAAGTTTTTGAATTCAAGATTAATGGGATTAGATATGATTGTTTGATCTTTTGTAATAAAAAACTCCTCCTGAATTTTATCATCCTTGCTGAAAGCTTTAATCATGATCCATTCACGATCGATTAACAGTTGATGAGAGCCTGAATAAAATTGCTTTCCTGGTTGGCCTGTCAAGGCATTAGCTATCTGTTGTACATCAGATTCATTAAATCCAAAAGGGAAGAGGAACTCAAACAGGTACAGTTGAACCTCTTCTAAAGCATGCAGGGATGTAATTGATATCCTGGTTTCCTTGCCATCCTCTTTTGCAACTGATTTCCAGGTTTCTTTAATGTGAAGGTTAAAGATTTTTTCCGTTGCTCTGAATCGTTCAATATTATTTTTAAATGTTTGACGATATCCCGGACTGATCCTGTTTAAAACGGGAAGTAATTCATGCCTGATCCTGTTCCTTTCGTAGTCCGTTTTTTTATTGGAACTGTCTTCCCGGAAACCAATGTTGTTTTCGCTGGAATAATTTTCAATTTCCTTTCTATTAGTAAAAAGCAATGGGTGGATAAGCTTACCTGATTTTGGCAGAATACCATGTAATCCTCTTATCCCGGTTCCCCTGATAAGGTTGATTAAGAAAGTTTCAATTTGATCATCATTGTGGTGAGCAGTAGCATAATACCGGTAATCATTAGACCGAATCAGTTCCTTGAACCAGTTAATCCGGAGGTCACGGGCTGCCATCTGGACTGAAATGCCATTCTTTTCAGCAAAGGCCTTTGTATTGAATTTCTTACTAAAAAATGGAATGCCTGATATTTCTGAATATTCCCTGACAAAACGTTCATCCTCATCGGATTCTTTTCCCCGTAAACCAAAATTGCAATGTGCAATAGCATACTCAAAATCCGATTTCTGAAACAGATGTGCAAGGACCATTGAATCAATTCCACCACTAACTCCAAGCAGGATTTTGTCCTGGCTGGTAAACAATTTATGTTCTTTGATGAATCGAAAAAAATCAGATAGCATAGAACAAAATTACTATTTTCATGTTTTTGTTGTATATTTGGTATTAGAATAACAGGTTGTTTTTGAAAAATCTCACGAATTAAAGGTCCATTTTAATGTATTATTTTTAACATAGATTTAACAAAGTAGGTATTCTATTGCTTATTTCTGCAAAGAGATTATTTATCTTTGCACCCGTTTTTTAAGATTTGCCAAAATCAACATTAAAACGTCATAAAATCAGAACTTTAACTAAACAAAACTTTTTATTATGGAAAATTTAAACTTAGAAGGAATTTTAACTACAATTGGTGATTTAGCCGTTACCTATGGGCTTAAACTTTTAATGGCAATAATTACTCTAGTCATTGGTCTTTGGATCATAAAGCTGATCATGAAGGCCATTGGGAAAAACATGGAAAAAAGAGAAGTAGATCCTACTTTAAGGCAGTTTCTTGGATCAATGCTTAGCATGATCTTAAAGATTCTGTTAATTATTACTGTAATTTCAATGATGGGTGTTGAAATGACATCTTTCGTAGCTATTCTTGCTGCAGCTGGTTTTGCAATAGGTATGGCACTATCAGGTACATTACAGAATTTTGCAGGTGGTGTAATGCTTGTTATTTTTAAGCCTTTCAAAGTTGGTGATTTTATTGATGCCCAGGGTTACACAGGCACTGTGAATCAAATTCAGATTTTTAATACAATTCTGAAGACTCCGGATAATAAAACCGTTATTATTCCTAATGGTGGATTGTCAACCAGTTCAATGACAAACTTTTCAACTGAGCCACAACGTAGGGTAGATTTCACTTTTGGAATTGGCTACAGTGATGACATTGATAAAGCAAAGTCAGTTATTGAAAGTTTGATTGCTGCTGATGATAGAATTCTAAAAGATCCTGCAACTTTTATAGCTGTTTCTGAACTTGCTGATAGCTCTGTAAATTTTGTTGTCAGGGTTTGGGCTGAAGCATCAAATTACTGGGGAATCTTCTTCGATTTAACAGAAAATGTCAAGAAAGCATTTGATAAGGAAGGAATCTCAATTCCATTCCCACAAACTGATGTTCATGTTTACAATGAGAAATAATAGGAATTAGAAGATAATACATACAAATAATAATTAGTAAATCATGCAGTTACCGGTTCATTTACTAACCGGTAATTGCTTTTTAATTAAAGCAAAAATTATGAAAAGAATTTTTTTATTTATTGCAGGATTAGCGATGACGTTTTCTCTGGCGGCTCAGGATGATGCTGATACCGCATGGAAAGTGAATGGAGATTTTTCATTGATGTTTGCCCAGTCATCTTTTACCAATTGGGCACCTGGCGGAGAGAACAGCCTTACAATTAATGGCTTTTTCAATTATTATGCTGGTTACATCAAAGGTAAAACCAAATGGGAAACCAACATGGCTCTTGCCTATGGGCAAACAAAAACAGGAGAACTGGGATTAAGAAAAAGTGACGATAAAATTGATTTGCAATCCTCTTATGGTTTGCAGGCTTCTGATAAATGGTACTATTTGCTAGACTTCAATTTCAAGTCACAATTTGCTGAAGGTTTTGATTACCATGACGGCGATACCCTGGATAAAGAAAGGATCTCCAATTTCCTGGCACCGGCTTTTATTACACTTGGACTGGGAATGGAAAATAAGCCCAAAGATTACATGTCATTCTATATTTCACCAGCAACAGCCAAAATGATCGTTGTCAACGACCAGGATCTTGCCGATGCAGGTGCTTTTGGCGTTGAAGCTGCAACCCTTGACGAAAATGGCGTTCCAGTTCCGGGAACTGGTGAAAAATCAAAATTTGAAGCAGGAGCCTATTTCAGGTTTTTATTTACTAAAGATGTTGTAAAAAACATCAACCTGAACACAAAACTTGAATTGTTCTCCAATTACCTGGAAAATCCCCAGAACATAGATGTTAACTGGGATACACAGATCAATATGAAGGTGAACAGTTTGATTTCTGCGATGATAGGTTTTCAGCTGGTTTACGATCATGATACACCAATCATGGATAAAGATGGAAACATCGGGCCAAGAACCCAGATGAAACAATTGTTTTCCATTGGAATGACCTATAATTTTGCAAATCACTAGTATTATTGAACTGAGGTGGTTGGAGGAATAATGTTAAATGAATGTAAATTTTTTCAAAAAATTCTGCAATTATTGAAGTTCGTTATGATAAATTACTATTTTTGCATTAATTCGAACGAAAACGTTCCTGTATTAAGGTTGATATAATTAAATAAATTAATAAAGGCAAAGCCATCAAAGATGAAAAAAATTATCCTTAGTGTTATTACTGTAGTATTTTTCATGTTGTCCCCCATATTTACATTCAATGTATTTGCTGACCAGCCACCCGATCCGGGAGGAGGACCTGGTACAGGAGGAAATCCTGTTGGAGGCGGAGCACCTATTGGTGGTGGTTTAATAATCATGACAATATTAGGAGCAGCTTACGGAAGTAAGAAAATTTTTGACGCAAGGAAGAAGCTGTAAAAATTATATTAAGATATTCGACCCATCATCTTTTAGGTGATGGGTTTTTTTTATCCAAAAAGTTTTTGAAATACCTCATCCACCTTACCTACAGGAATAATTTCAATAGAATATTTCTTCTGGCTGATCCCTTTCAGGTTGTACTTTGAAACAAAGATCTGTTCCAGTCCAAGTTTGTCTGCTTCTGCAATTCTTTGTTCCAGTTTGTTCACTGACCTGATCTCTCCGGACAATCCAACTTCAGCTGAAAAGCAAATGTTCTGATCAATAGACAGGTCTTCATTTGAGGATAATACTGAGGCTATTACTGCCAGATCGATGGCCGGATCATCCACCCGGATCCCGCCTGCAATGTTTAAAAATACATCCTTTGCTCCCAGCCTGAAACCGCTTCGTTTTTCTAGCACGGCCAGCAGCATGTTTAACCTTCTGGTATCAAAACCTGTAGAGGATCTGATGGGGGTTCCATAAGCAGAAGAACTTACCAGTGCCTGAGTTTCAATGAGCATTGGTCTGTTGCCTTCCAACATGGCTGAGATAGCAATCCCGCTTAAATTGTTGTCGCGATTGGAAAGTAAGATCTCCGATGGATTCAGCACCTCCCTCAGACCGGTTTGTTGCATTTCATAAATCCCCAGCTCAGATGTAGAGCCAAACCTGTTTTTAACCGACCTGATGATCCTGTATCCGTAATTCCTTTCTCCTTCGAACTGTAGAACCGTATCCACCATGTGCTCCAGGATCTTAGGGCCCGCCAATGACCCTTCTTTAGTAATATGGCCGATAAGAAATACAGGAGTATCAGTAAGTTTTGAGTATTTGTGAAACTCAGCAGCACATTCGCGTATTTGTGAAATACTGCCTGCCGAAGATTCAATATGATCAGTAAAGAGGGTTTGAATGGAATCAATGACTACAAGCTGAGGTTCTAATTTTTCGATCTCCTGGAAAATTTTCTGGGTATTGGTTTCTGAAAGGACATAACACAATTCATTTTTCATTCCAATTCTTCCTGCACGCAGTTTGATTTGCTGCTCGCTTTCTTCACCAGTAATATACAGTACTTTTAATCCATCCAGGTTTAATGCCACTTGTAGCATCAGTGTGGATTTACCGATGCCTGGCTCCCCACCAATCAGAATTACAGATCCGGTAACAAGTCCACCACCCAATACCCTGTTGAGTTCCTGGTCGTTCAGGTCGATGCGTTCTTCCGTCCCGGCTTTGATCTCTGAAATTTTTACAGGTTCGCTTCTTTGCGATGATCCTGGCAGAGGTGATTTATTTTTTGCATGTTCTTTATGGATGATCTCTTCTACATAGGTGTTCCATTCTTGGCATGAAGGACATTTACCAATCCATTTGGTAGCCTGTGCCCCACAATTCTGACAAAAGAATGCAGATTTGGATTTAGCCATGATGTATTTAGCTCTTTTTTATTTTTTCAATGACTGAAGTAGTTGAGTAACCTTCCAGGAAGTCGATGGTTTCGATTTTGCCTCCTTTTGCTGTTACAATATCTGCACCCACAATGTTCTCCGGCTTGTAGTCACTCCCTTTTACCAGAATATCAGGCTGTACCTTCTTTATTAAGTTGAATGGTGTATCTTCATTGAACAACACAACAGCATCAACAAACTGTAACGAAGCCAGTAACATTGCCCTGGAGCTTTCATCATTTATAGGCCTGTTCTCTTCTTTGATCCTTCGAACCGAAGCATCGGTATTGAGACCCACCATTAATTTATCCCCTAAGTTTCTTGCTTTCGCAAGGTAGTCGATATGCCCTAAATGTAATATGTCAAAACAACCGTTTGTAAAAACGATCTTGTATCCTTTAAATCTCCAGAATGCCAATAAGGCATCCAGGAATCCCTGATCAATTATTTTCTGTTGGCTGGTGTTTAGAAAGTCCATTTGGTTTATTGTTTAGAATTGGGAGTAGAACAATTGAGATGAGCCCTATGCTGATGATCATAATCGTTTGCCCCGACCAGGTTAGCCATCCAAAGGCATATCCTTTTGTCTCCGGAATATAAAACAATACCAGAATCTCTGCCACGATCCAGGGGTAAATTCCTATTCCTCCCTGAACGATTATGATTCCTATGGATCCAAAAACAAGAATGGCCAGTCCTACGTCAAGACCAAGGTGCGCGGTTTCCGGGATGCTATATACTACAATCCAGGTCATGATGAGGTACATCACCCAGATATTAATGGAATGAAAAATAAATAGAAAAGGATTTTCCAGCTTAAGCAACGATTTTAAACCTTCAATGAAACCAAGGAAAACCTCTTTCACCTTGATATAGATCCCTAAGTGCGAGATTTTATGCCTTAACCTGTATAGGACAAAAATTATGACAAAAACAACAGCCGCCGTAATGTAATACAGTGTACTGGGATTTTCCAGCTCATTGTATTTTTCAATTATAGTTGTAACGATGATGGTTTCTTTAAAAAGGCTCAGCTTGTCGATATGGATAAGAATGGTGACTAAAAATATGATGATCAGTGAAATAAAGTCGATGGCCCTTTCTGTAACTACTGTACCAAAGGATTTTTGAATTGGTATTTTTTCATACCTGGCCAGGATCCCGCAACGGGTAACTTCTCCCACACGGGGTAAGGCAAGGTTGGCTAAATACCCGATCATCACCGCCATGAATGTGTTTTTAATGGAGGGTGAATAATTCATTGTTTTAAGCATCAGCTTCCATCGGATAGCACGGCTGTAATGACTGAATATTCCTATTGCAATTGACAGTATAACCCAAAAGTAGTTGGCTGATAAAAAAGAGGAGTAGATTTCTTTCTTTTCATCCTGGGTGAGGTTATGCATAAAAAGCCAAATGAAAAATAACCCCAAACTGAGAAAAAAAACGATCTTTAAAAAGTTTAAAAGTTTTTTTTTCAAAGCTTTACTTTAGTTTGTTTCGATCGTCAGGGAAAATGATTAATGGTTTGTGAGTTTTCGCTTTTTCAAAATCCATTGAGGCATAGGAAACAATTATCAAAAGGTCTCCAACTGCTGCTTTGCGGGCTGCTGCACCGTTAAGTGAAATGGTTCCGGAACCTCTTTCCGCTTTAATTACATACGTATCAAGGCGTTCACCGTTTGTGATGTTATAGATGCTTACTCTTTCGTTTTCAATAAACTCAACTGCATCCATCAAATCTTCATCGATACCAATACTTCCGATGTAATGCAGATCGGATTCAGTAATCGTCGCCCGGTGAATTTTAGATTTTAATACTTCAATTTGCATGATTTTGCAAAATTAAGAAAATAAAATAATATTGTCGATTAGCCTGACCTTACCAACCCAAACTGCAATACATGCAATTACAGTATTGCTTTCCGCCCAGGAATTTAAGGATTTAAGTGTATACATGTCAACAATATCGAAGTATTCCAATTTCATGTTTTTGGTTTTTCGAAACTGTTTATCAACATGTCTTCTGATATCATTTACGGGGGCAAATCCCGAACGGATCTTAACAAATTTCAGGGTTTTGTATAAAATTTCTGCCTGTTTTCTTTCATCCTCAGACAACAGCTGGTTTCGTGAACTCATGGCCAGACTATTATTTTCACGAACAATAGAGCAGGGGACGATCTCAACAGGTATGTTGTAATCCTTGGTCATTTGGTGAATAATAACCAGTTGCTGGTAATCTTTCATCCCGAAGTAAGCCCTGTCTGGCTTCACTATTTCAAACAATCGTTTCACAACAGTCGCCACACCTTTAAAATGACCCGGGCGAAACTCCCCTTCCATTACCTTTTCAAGGTTTCCAAAATCGAATGATTCATCAGAAGGTTCGGGATACATTTCTTCAACAGATGGGTTGAATATGATGTCACATTCTTCGTTTCTCAACAGTTCGGCATCTTTATCAAAATCCCTGGGGTAATTTTTAAGGTCATCCGGATTGTTAAACTGAATTGGATTCACAAAAATGCTGCAAACGGTAATGTCGTTCTCTTCTTTTGAGTCCCGAATAAGTGAAAGATGACCCTCGTGCAATGCACCCATTGTTGGAACAAATCCAATGTTTTTCTCTTCTTCTTTTAAAGAAGAAATGTAACTCTGTAAACTGTCAATACTGTTGAATACTTCCATTATTGAGCAAAATTACAATAAATAAATGCTGGATTGTATGATCAGGGATTAATTAGAAAGAATTTGCCAGGAATCTTTTTCAAGAGAGGTTTCAGGAGTTTCAATAATCCTACCAATTTCTTTTTCGCCATCGTAGAAAATAAAAGTGGGTACCCTTTCAATGTTTAATTCACTGATGTCGATTGTTCCACCTGTTTTTTCTTTGTCGACACAGATGTTTTTAACCAGATTGGTATTGTAATCCAGGTCATCCAGCATTTTGTAAAAGCGGGGAACCTGTTCGTGGCTGTCATGGCACCATGTACCAAGTACGATGAGTATTGAATAGTTGTAGATACGATTCTCAAGTTTCGACAAAATTGTCCGGCAGGGATCATACATTCTGTACTGTTCCATGAAGTGAATCCCAAAACTGGCTTTTTGTAATTCGATTCTGGACTTTTCGCCAACGAGGAAATCCTGTTCGTCAGGATGATGTGTTTCAGTTTGAGCAAAAAGTGCTGATCCTGTAATAAGCAAGACCAATAATGAAAGGGATCTAAATGTATTCATTGCTCTTTATAATGCATTGGATTGGATGAAGTTTATTCAAATTCTAAAATAACCTGGTCTTTGCGAACCCTTTCACCCACAGCAAAGTAAATTTGTTTTATTACTCCATCCATTGGGGAAACGACGGTGTTTTCCATTTTCATGGCTTCAAGCACCAGTAATCTATCTCCGGCTTTAACTTTTGATTTTTCCTGGATGAATAATTCCTTTATGGTTCCCGGGATAAAGGCCGCCATAACTTTTTCATCTTTGCGGCTATAGGGTTTCCTTTGTTTGTACTTTTCGGTAAGGAGCGTCCGGTACTTGATGTTTTCAATTAATAAAGATTTGTAATTCATTCTTTTTGTATTAGAATTCTTAATGGCTTCCATAAACAACGATTTGATTAGTAAAGAGCTAAACCTGAAAAAATAAATACATTAGAATGGTGGAATACCATGCTTTTTAGCTGGCCCTATTTGTTTTTTATCACTTGAAATTTCAAGGGCATGAATTAAAAAGTTACGTGTTTCCTTGGGCTCGATTACTGCATCAATGTAGCCATAAGCAGCTGCTACATAAGGATTGGCAAATTTATCTTTATATTCTTTGATTTTTTGTTTCCTGATCTCATCAGGATTTTCGGCATTTTTAATTTCATTTCTGAAGATTATATTAGCCGCACCTTCGGGCCCCATCACGGCGATTTCTGCCGTTGGCCATGCACAAACAAAATCAGCACGTAAATGATGAGAACACATAGCGATGTAGCCTCCACCATATGCTTTACGCATAATTACGGTAATTTTTGGTACAGTAGCTTCAGAGTATGCGTATAACATTTTAGCACCATGACGAATTACGCCGGCATGTTCCTGATCAATACCAGGAAGATAACCTGGTAGGTCAACCAGTGTAACCAGTGGTATATTAAAAGAATCGCAATAACGGATAAAACGTGCGGCTTTATCCGAAGAATCCACATCTAGAACACCGGCAAGAACAAGCGGCTGGTTAGCCACAAATCCTACGGTTTGTCCGGCAATACGTGAAAATCCAATGATTATATTTGCTGCGAAATGTTCTTGCACTTCAAGAAACTCAGAATCGTCACCAATTGATTTGATCACATTTCTGACATCATAAGGCAACCTTGGATCTGCTGGTATAACCTCATCAATGTTGTACTGCCTGGTTTTAGGTGGCTTTTTTGGGAAAGACTCTGCTTTACGGTCATTATTCCATGGAATAAAGCTGATCAATTCCTTGATCTGGCCAAAGCACTGTTCTTCACTTTCTGCGAAGAAGTGAGCATTCCCCGTAGTTTCTGAGTGCACCCAGGCTCCACCTAGTTCTTCCATGCTAATTTCCTCGCCCAAAACGGTCTTTATTACTTCAGGTCCGGTAATGAACATTTTTGAAACCTGGTCCACAACAAAAACAAAGTCAGTAAGCGCAGGAGAATAAACTGCTCCACCAGCACAAGGTCCCAAAATAACTGAGATTTGAGGAATAACACCGGAAGCCTGTGTGTTCCTGTAAAAGATCTCACCGTAACCTGCAAGTGCATTCACTCCTTCCTGGATCCTGGCCCCACCTGAATCATTAATTCCTATGATAGGGATTTTCAGCTTCATGGCATGGTCCATGATTTTTGTGATCTTTTTAGCATGTGCCCATCCAAGGGATCCACCAGCTACCGTAAAGTCCTGGGCATAGATACATACCGGATGTCCATAAATTGTGCCGGTACCGGTAATTACACCATCACCAGGTAAGAATTTTTTATCCATGTCGAAATCACGTCCGGAGTGTTCGACGAAAAGATCATATTCATGAAAAGATTTAGGATCTAAAATGGATAAAATACGCTCACGGGCAGTTTTTTTACCGATGGCTTTTTGCTTTTTAATTGCTTGCGACCCTCCTCCTTTGACCGCTTCACGCATTCTTTTCTTGAGGTCGGCTGTTTTACGCTTCAAGCCCATATTATGAGTTTTTTGTTTACGAAACTATTTATTCCAGGGGCTGATCTATTTCACTCTTCTGGCCAATGCTTAGCAATAATTCAGGAATTTATTGCCTCATGCTTTGCCTTGAAATATTAAGCAAAATTAATCTAAATAAATATAAATTGCAATAATCAAATTGCAACGCCCTACTGTGTCCGGATAAGTACTTACTTTTCAATTATTTATGTTGACTCGTTGAAGAAAAGCCTTAATTTAACCGGCGGGCAAATATACAAACTATGTTTATTATCAAAATAAACTTAATGTAAATTATGCTATTTTCCGTCTTCCCTGGCGAATAAAATTAATGTACATTTGGATAAAATTTACCATGAACGTTGAGGAGCTTAGAGAATATTGCCTTGCAAAGAAAGGAGTAACCGAATCTTTTCCGTTCGATGAAACAACCCTTGTGTTTAAAGTGATGAATAAGATGTTTGCCTTAACCGGACTTCACAGGGATTTTAGTGTCAATTTGAAGTGTGATCCGGAAAAAGCTATGGAATTGAGGGAACTGCATCCGGCAGTTATTCCGGGTTACCATATGAGTAAAAAACACTGGAACACCATCAATATCGACGGATCAATTGAAGATGAGTTGATCTATGAATGGATTGATGATTCATACAATTTGATCGTTGAGTCCTTACCACTTAAAATCCAGGAGGAATTAAACGAAGTGAAATAATTTTTGAAGGATGTTTACAAACATTATCTATCTGTTGTTTGCATTTATATTTACTGCATCTGGTGAAAAATTTTTTACCGTTGATGAAGTTGATACACCGCCGGAGTTTCCTAATGGTATTGAAGAGTTTTATGCATACCTGAACCGACATACCAATTATCCCTGCATTATTACTCAGGATGGAGAATACCCCTCATTATTCATGGTTCTTGATATCGATAAAAGCGGACAATTGTTTTCCATCAAAATCAAAGAACCGACCAATGATGGATTTGAAAAAGCACTGTTAAAGGCTGTACCTGTTAATGTGAAATGGGAGCCCGGATTATTGAATGGTCAGCCGGTAAATGTAAGTATCGAACTTGAGATCAGGTATACCCTATCAAGTGACCCTGAGGAATACCGAAGAAGTATTGTTAATGAGGATAAAAAACCGTTCCCGGTATTTGTATTCATGGGAGTCATCATTGCCTTTTTCATTATATGGATTATATTTCGCTTTTCAAACGGTAGGGAATTATCAGTGATCGACTTTTTTGCTAGTTCTCCGGATTCAAGGCCTGCATTAATTAAGACAAATGTGGCACCACATATTGAACGATTTCTTCTTCAGGAGTTTAAATTTTATAAGACGCTAAACCACCGGCAGCGTAAGAAGTTTGGGCACAGGATGAACCATTTTATGTATGAGAAAAAGTTTGTTGGCAGGGAAGAGCTGGAAGTAACCGAAGAGATGAAACAATTGATTGCAGCAACTGCTGTAAGGATCACATTTGGACTTCGTAGTTTTGATTTCCCTTCATTTCATACCATCATCCTGTATCCTGATCTTTTCAAATCTGCCATTTCAAAAGTAAATGTCAGAGGAGAGACTCATGGTGCAGGTTTTATCGTGTTTTCATGGAAAGCTTTTAAGTTCGGACTCTCTGATGATACTGACAGCCTCAATCTTGGTTATCATGAATTTGGGCACGCACTGTTTATAGAAAGATTTAAAAATAACATTGATGTCAGATTCATCAATTATTATGATAAATGGCGTGAAGTTGTCTTTACAAAAGGAAAATTAAAAGAGGCCAGTATGAAAAAAACGTTCAGGAAGTATGCTACTCATAATGAGCACGAATTTTTTGCTGTGGCTATTGAGAATTTCTTCGAAAGACCTGAAAAATTTAAAGAAGATTTGCCTCACTTGTTTCTGATCATGACAAAAATGCTGAACCAGAATCCTCTACTGAAACCGAAGAAAAAGTATGACAGAACGAATTATTAGGTTATTGAGTTAGTTGTTATTCGTTAATTGGTATAGGTTAACAACAATTAACCTTTAACTTATAACCATTAACTCTTAACCTTCCTCCTTTTAAACATATCAAAAATCAGGTATCCAAATGCCGCTCCCCAGGCAGTGCTCATCCAGGGGTTGGAGGTAATGGCACAAGTACCGGAAACACAGCCGACCTGCATATAATATATATAGCCTCCGATTGCTCCTATTATTAATCCAACAACCGATATCAAAGGTATTTTTTTTAAGAATGTATTTCTAGTAGTATTTTGTTCTTCCATAGTTGTTAGTTTGTAAAAAACAATCGTAGTTAAATAAATAAACGCCTGAAATCTAAAACAGGTTTAATGTAATAATGCTAGAATTAGAGAATGTTAAAATGCTAAAATCATTAGTAACAAATGAGACCAGCGATTCAAAAGAAAATTTTGACTTCGTGAATTTATACATCTATTTAAGCATTCATACATTTAATCATTTAGGCATTGTCAATACTCTAATTTATAATAGCGAACAATAAATTAAATGTGAGCATTGATAGCTTTCAAAAGTACACCCTTAGGCTTAACTCCAACAAATTTTTCAACTGGTTTGCCGTCTTTAAACAAAAGAAGGGTTGGAATGTTTCGAATACCTAATTTTTGTGCTGTTTTTTGATTATGGTCAATATCCAGTTTGCAAATGTTTGCTTTTTCACCGATTTCATCGGCTAACTCATCCACAATTGGTCCCTGAACTTTGCACGGTCCACACCAGGCTGCCCAAAAATCCACCAGTGAAACGCCGGAATTTATTGTATTGTCAAAGTCTTCATCGGATAAAACTTTAACATTCTCCGATAGAGGTTGGCTGAGTCTTTTTCTTGCTATAAAAAAGTTGTACAAAAGATAACCCACCACTATTCCTGAAAGAATATAGGCTATCGTGTTTCCTGCTCCTGCTTCGTATATCATTCTATTACAAGTTTTTATTTACAACATTTAATATTCTTTCTTTCGATTGAAGTCCAACAAAATGATGAACTTTCTCACCGTTTATAAACAGGATCATTGTCGGTATATTCATGATCCCGTATTTGTTGGCCAGTGTCCGGTTGTCATCCACATTTACTTTTCCGACAAGTATTTTCCCTTCCAATTCCCTGGCAATTTCATCCAGAATTGGATCCTGAACTTTGCATGGTCCGCACCATTCCGCCCAAAAATCAACCAGTATTGTTGACTTTCCAACTACTTCATCAAAGTTGGGATAATTCAAATGTATGGGTTTCGAAGTATCTACCATATTTTCGTTTCCTTATATTTTATTCAGCTCATTTTGATTAAATGGTCCTTTCTTATTAATCGTCTTCGCAACAGTAGGCAGTTTGCAGTATTCAGTTAGCAAATAACTTATTGCCAACTGCTAACTGCCTATTACCCACTCTGTCCTGTGCCAACGCTACTGCCTGACGGTTAGAAACCGCTTGGCAGATTTCCCATCAATAACGGTGCCAGCATATCACTTAAGTATCACTACTGTTATTCCATGTCCTCCCCTTTCAATATGCTCATCCTTAAACTGCTTGATTTCGGGAATGGTACGTAAATAATCATGAACCAAAGTACGCAGAATGCCATGTCCTTTTCCGTGCAAAATCTTGATTTCCTTCATGTTTAACAATATGGCGTCATCGATGTATTGCCTGACGAGCTCCACTGCTTCCTCTCCACGTTTACCCCTTACATCTAGCTGAAACTGGAAATTTGCCAATTTGTCATTCATGTCATTTGCAATTTTTGCATAACCGGCTTTCCTAGACTTTGACGTTGGTTTTTTGTTTTCCTTAGGATTTATTTTATTTACTTTTTCAATTTGTGTTCTGAACGTAATGGAATTAAAGCCAAGTACAATTTCATCCCCGCTTATTGATAATACTTCTCCGGTGATATCCTGATCAGGGATCTGAACAGTATCTCCCACCCTGATTTTGTCATCCTGCGCTTTTTCCTCCTGTTTTTTATCCGAAGTTTTATCTTTTTCAATACTGGTGTTCTCTTTTTGGTTTTTTATGGAGTGGATATCCTTTTTAAGTTTCTCTTTTTTCGACCAAACTTCTTTTCTCAGTTTCCTGGTTTTTTCTTTTTCAGCCTGGGATTCACGGATCTCTTTTATGGTATGTTCGATAAGCTTGTTTGAGGATTCGATCAATTTGAATGCTTCATCATGTGCATCTTCGATGATCTTTTTCTTTTTTTCTTCCAGGTCATTTTTAAGGTTCTCGTATTTTTCGATTAACTCACTAAGAAAACTATCAGCAACCTTAAACTCTTGTTGTTGATGGTTCAACTGCTGTTTTTCGATATCCAGTTGTTGAAGTTGTTCGTCAAAGTCAAGTTGTTTTTTTCCTGTTTTTTGTTCAGCCTCTTTTAATACATTTTTGGGGAATCCTATTTTCCTGGCAATTTCAAAAGCAAACGAACTTCCTGGTTTACCTATGACCAATTGGTATAGTGGTTCCATTTTGTTTGTATCAAATAACATGGCCCCATTCACAATACCATTTCCTTCTCTTGCCAGGAGCTTCAGGTTGGAATAGTGTGTGGTAATCACTCCGAAACAACTGTTGTTATTCAGTTTCTCAAGAACTGCTTCAGCAATAGCACCTCCTAGTTGAGGCTCTGTTCCTGTTCCGAATTCATCAACCAGGAAGAGCGTTTTGTTGTCTCCATGCAAAACAAAATTCTTCATGTTTAGGAGGTGTGAACTATAGGTGCTCAGGTCGTTTTCAAGGGATTGTTCATCACCGATGTCGATAAACAGATTGTTAAATATTCCGGATACAGAATCTTCCTTAACCGGAACAGGTAAACCACATTGAACCATATACTGTAACAGCCCAACTGTTTTCAGGCAAACAGATTTTCCGCCGGCATTTGGCCCCGAGATAACAAGGATTCGGTCTTCTGTATCAAGCGAAATATCAAGTGGTACAACAGGTTTGTTCTGTTTTTTATGATTCAAATAGAGTAGTGGGTGTACTGCATTCTTCCAATTCAGTTCAGGATTGGCACTTATAATTGGTTTTACTGCTTTTATCAGGTTGGCAAATTTTGCTTTAGCCCTTATAAAGTCGATTCGGCCTAATTCTTTGTAAGCTAAGATCAATTCAGGCACAAACGGCCTTAACTCCTCAGTAAATACTTTTAAGATCCTGATGATCTCTCTTCTTTCTGCCCCCTTAAGTTCCCTTATTTCATTGTTAATGGATAATACTTCCCCGGGCTCCATAAATACTGTTTGACCGGTAGCGGATTCATCAAGGATCAATCCCTGGATTTTCCTTTTGTGTGATGCAGGTAATGGAATGGCCTGTCGTCCGTCACGTATTGTTACTTCGGCATTATCGGCTACCCACCCGGATTGTTTTGCCGAGCGAAGGATTTGATTTATCTTTTTGTCGACGGCTTTTTCCTTATCAATGAGTTTTTTCCTTATTACAGCAAGTTCTTCAGAAGCATTGTTCCTGATATTTCCTTTGTCGTCAAGGATGGATGAAAGATGTTTAAGAATAAATGGCTCAACACTGATCCCTGGGGCAATATTCTTTAAATACGGAATAGATGCTACATTAAACTTCACCAGAAAAGTAGCAACATCATTTATTGCTGACAGTGATGTTTTCAGGTCGAAAAGAAGATCAGGACTGATAAAGGTCCCTTCAATTGTTATTCTTTGCAATTCATCCCTCATGTCAAAATAGTCCTGGGCGGGGAACCCTGAACTGTTATCCAGAATAATTTTGAACTCCATGGTCTCGTTAAGCCATAATTGAATTTTGTCGAAATCCGAAGTAAAATTTAACTCCTCAATATATTCCGCACCCATTCGGCTAATGCAATTTTTCCGGACCATTTCCCTAACGGTATCGAATTCGATTTTCCTCTCAAAATTACCAGGATAGATCATCCTGCAAATATACATTTTTCATGGTGCTGCTTTTCTAATATTCATCCATGTAATTTTAAATCAATCTTTATAAGGATCAAATTCTTTTTTATCCTAAAGGAATATTATCTTTGCTTTCCTTTTTTAAACATCAGTTATGCAAGGACATATATATTTGAGAATATAAATAAACTGGAAATCAGATTTACTTTTAATAAATATTAAACATTTAGGGAAATGATAAAAAATTTTGTAACACTATTAGTACTTGCGATCGTATTTGCTGCCTGCTCAGGAAATGCTGAAAAAAATGCAAGTGAAAACCAGGACAATGCTCAGGTTGAAGAAAACAAAACACCAGAAATTGTTTTGGGTGAATTTGATACCAAAGCCGGCGAGTTTGTTGACCAGGAAGTTAAGGTTGCAGGTCTTGTTGATCATGTTTGCAGACACGGAGGTAAAAAACTGTTCCTCGTTTCTGACGATGGTGATATACATGTTGAAGCTGAAGAGCGCTTTGATGATGCACTTGTTGGAAGCAGTCTTATGGTATCCGGGATCGTCAGGGAATTCAGGGTCGATGAAGCCTATTGCCTGAAAATGGAGGAAGACAATATTAAGAGTCATTCAGAGGGAGAAACCGATGATGATTTGTATGCTCACAAAATTGAGCAAATTCAGTGGTACCGTGATTCAATGGCATCTGCAAACTCCGATCATCTTGCTTTCTATTCCCTTGAATATGTTTCGCATATTGTAACCCAAGAGGCTGAACATGTTGAGGGGGAAGACCACGATGATGACGAAGGTCATGAGGATGACCACGACCATGGAGATGATCACGAACATGGTGATGGTGACCACGAACATTAAAAGAAAAACCATTTCAAGAGTTAGATAATTATTATTTACCAGCGGGGATTTTATCGGTTCAGTTCGTTAAAGTCCCCGTTTGATTATTTATATTTCATTTCAATTATTATAATATGAAATTATTGAGGAAGTGGAGCAGGATTTTGCATCGCGATATTGGATTCTTTTTTATTGGTGTAAGTATTATTTATGGCCTTTCAGGGATTGCATTGAACCATCTTGCCGACTGGAATCCTAATTACTCAGTGGTTATTGATGAGTTTGAAACTGATATTCCACTTACGAAATCCAAAGATTTAAAGGAGAATATTTTATTGTTGCTTGATGATATCAATAAAAGGAGAAATTACAAGAGCCACTATTTTCCTGAACGAGGTTTTATAAAGATCTTTCTGAAAGGAGGCTCTTCGGTAATGGTAGATACTGATACTGGTGAAGGATGGGCTGAGTACCTGAAAAAGCGACCTGTATTTTACGAAGTCAATTACCTTCATTACAATCCAAACAGCTGGTGGATGTGGTTTTCTGATATTTTTGCCGGTGCTCTTATTTTTCTTGCCATAAGCTCCATTTTTATGGTACGTGGTAAAAAAGGTGCCTGGGGAAGAGGAGGGATATATATTGTTGCCGGTATCATAATTCCTTTGCTTTTTCTTTATTTGCTTTAAAATATTCGATTACCAATGATTAAACTAATTTCTGGAATCATTTAACTTATGTTCAGAAATTGCCCTGAATTATTTTTTTTATTTGATCAAATCTGTTGCCATCTGTGTAATCCCGTGGTGTATAATAGTTTTTTTGCCTGAAAAAAGAAATGATTTTACCGCAGATTACACGGATTATCAAAGATTAAAAATTTATAATCTTACAGGCTTCAGGCAATCCATCCAAATTTCATGAAGTTTTATTGTTCTTATTTTACAGATTTCTGTATACATTCGCGTAAAATCCTTGCAATATGGTCATCCTGCGAAAAATTATCATCATCTTGGTTTTCGGAATATGCTTTTCTTCATGTCAAAAGAGTGGAGTTGAGAAGTTTAGCTTAGATGCTAATTGGAAATTTAAGCAAACAAGCAGCAATGATTGGCTTTCAGCCAACGTACCGGGTTGTGTTCATCTTGACCTGTTGCATCATGAAAAAATTAAAGATCCATTTTTCGGTAATAATGAGGAAAAATTACAGTGGATAGGTGAAACAGACTGGGAATATAAAACAGTATTCAATGGAGAAGATGTTTTGAACAATGACCGGGTTGACCTGGTTTTTGAGGGCCTTGATACTTACGCCGATGTATACCTTAATGATTCGTTGATCCTCACTGTGGACAATATGTTCCGGACATGGGAACTGGATGTGAGTTACCTGGTGAATCCCGGAAAGAATGAATTGTACATTCGTTTCAATGCACCAGGAAAGATCGAGAAAGAAAAAGCTACTCAAGTAGGGTATAAGCTTCCGGAAGCAAGAGGCTTTACACGTAAGGCTCCCTACCAGTACGGCTGGGACTGGGGCCCGACATTTATTACTTCCGGAATATGGAGGCAGGCATTCCTCAGAACCTGGAACAATGCCAGAATAAAAGATGTACAGCATATTCAAAATACCTTATCTCAGGAACTTGCAAAGTACACTGCAGTTTGTGAAATTGAAAGTACAAGAGATCAGAAGGGAAACTTTCAATTAAAAACCGATGGAAAAATACTTGCTGAAAGACCTCTGATCCTTAACAAGGGCATTAATATGGTAAACCTGCCTTTCGAAATTGAAAATCCTGAGATATGGTGGCCAAATGGATTGGGAGAGCAACCATTGTATGAAATAGAGTGTGTGTTGAATACCAGAAGTTCCAATGACACTTATACATCAAAGATCGGTATTCGGGACATCGAACTTGTAAAAGAAAAAGACCAGATAGGGGAGAGCTTTTATTTCAGGGTCAACGGTGAACCAGTGTTCATGAAAGGAGCCAACTACATTCCTCAGGATAATTTCCCATCAAGGGTGACGGATGAAAAATACAGACAAACCCTGCAAACTGCAATTGACGCCAATATGAATATGTTACGTGTTTGGGGAGGTGGTATTTACGAAAAAGATATCTTTTATGAATTATGCGACGAAATGGGGATCTTGGTGTGGCAGGATTTTATGTTCGCCTGCAATATGTATCCTGGTGACAAAGCCTTTGTTGATAATGTAAAACAGGAAGCAATTCAAAATGTTATGAGGTTGCGAAATCACCCATGCATTGCCATCTGGTGTGGTAATAATGAAGTGGACGAAGGATGGTTCAACTGGGGCTGGCAAAAGTCACTGGGTTATTCTGAATCCGATTCACTGGAGGTTTGGAACAATTACGTAAAGGTGTTCGAAGAATTATTGCCTGAAGTTATTGACCAGTATGACCACCAAAGGCCTTACTGGCCTTCATCACCAAAAAAGGGATGGGGACATGAACAAGCGCTGTATTTTGGTGATATGCATTACTGGGGAGTTTGGTGGGGTGAAGAACCTTTCGAAGTATATGAAAAAAAGGTTGGCCGCTTTATGACTGAATATGGTTTCCAGGGAATTCCTGATGTTAAAACACTTCAGGCCAGTTTAAACGATGGAGATTTGAAACTGGAATCGGAAAACTTGCTTAACCATCAGAAACATCCACGGGGAATGGAATTGATCCAAATGTACATGGAACGTGATTTTAATGTTCCGCAGAAATTTGAACATTATGCCTATGTTAGTCAGTTGGTGCAGGCCTATGGAATTAAAACAGCGCTTGAAGCTCACCGGAGGGCCAAACCCAATTGTATGGGTACCTTATACTGGCAATTAAACGATTGCTGGCCCGTAATTTCCTGGTCGAGTGTTGATTATAACAACCGGTGGAAAGCATTGCATTATTTTACCAGGGATATTTTTGAAGATTATCTGATATCCTTTGAAGAAAAAGATGAATCATTATCAGTCTTTGTTGTATCGGATAAATTAGAAGAATCAGAAGGTAAGCTGGAACTAAAACTGGGGGATTTTGAAGGGCATGTAACCTGGAAAGAATCGAACGAAATTGAGATCCCTGCAAATTCCAGCCAGATATATTTTACCAGGGCTTTCGGGGGATTTGATAAATCGTCCTATCTGTTAAATGTAAGGTTAACCATTGATGGTACTGAGGTAGCCGAAGACAACCATTATTTTCTTCCAATAAAGGATTTGCAATTGCCGGCACCAAAAATTGAAAAAGAATTAGTCAGAACGAAAGAGGGCTATTTGATAAAACTTAGCACAGATAAACTGGCAAAGAATGTATATCTTTCAGCCCCAGAGGAAGGATTTTATACGGATAATTGTATGGATATCTTACCTGGTGAAACAGCTTTAATTGAATTTCTTACAAAAGATCCTGTTCCTGACTTTGCAAACGGTTTGAAAATTTTAACACTGGCTGATACCTATTGATATGTTTACACGAAGTTTAGTCCTACTCGCTCTGTCATTTTTTATAGCCATTTTTATGTACCCCCAGGATGTCAGGGAAAAAGTCATCAGAATAATGACTTATAATGTTTGGTATGATAATCCTCAAAACGAAGAAAATCCATGGGCAGAAAGGAAATCCGAAGTTCTAGAAACGATCCAACGAATCAAGCCCGATGTATTTTGTGTTCAGGAAGCTCTTGACCATCAGGTAAATGATTTAACATTTGAGTCCTTCAGGTATTTTGGGGTGGGGAGAGATGACGGCAATAAAGGGGGTGAATACGCTGCCATTTTTTACGATACTTTACGGTTTGATCTAATTGAAAGTGGAAACTTCTGGCTTTCTGAAAATCCTGATTCTATTGGCTCACTCGGTTGGGATGCTGCCTGCATCAGAATAGCGACATGGGTTAATCTTTCTGCCCGGAATTCAGAAAAGGGGTTTCTTGTATTCAATGTCCATTTCGACCATGTTGGAGAGCAGGCCCGACTGGAAAGTGCTAAACTTATTAAATCTAAAATGATTGAATTTACTGATAATAACCCCGTTATTCTTTTAGGGGACTTTAATTTTAAATCCGACTCGGAACCCTATGCAGTAATTACTGATCACCAAAGGAATCTGCAAATGAAAGATGCCCGAATGCTTAATGAAAATAATGCAAACCTTCCTGAATATACTTACGTTGGGTATCAATTTACAGGTATGCCTGGTAATATCATTGATCATATTTTTTTATCCGATGGAATTGACTTGTTGAACTATAATATCATCGAGAACAGAAAAAATAACAAATGCCCGTCTGATCATTTGCCTGTTGTGGTTGATTTCAAGTTTTCAGTTTACTAACACGGATCTTAATTTCCTTCAAATCAAGTGTGAATTTTTAGGTTTTTCATTTCATTTGTTTTAAATTTATAGTCAAATTTATAAGCATCTTAGTCCCTAAACCAACATGTCATGAAAAAATCATCCATCCTTATTCTGTTCATATGTATTTGCTTTCATGCCGGAGTCTCCCAAAACAGCTGGCAAATTGTTAACACCCCTGTAAATGATAATTTTACATCTGTTTTTTTTATTGATAATTCCAAAGGGTGGATTGTATCACAAACGGGTACCATCCTTTCAACGAGTGATGGAGGTATGGTCTGGACCACTGCAAGTTTCCCGGAATACCATTTTCAGGCTGTTCATTTTTCAAATACTGATCACGGATGTGTCGTGGGTTATGAGCAAATAGCTGCAGACAGTTCTGTGATTTTACTAACCAATGATGGTGGAATAACATGGCAAGAAATTGACCACTATAAAGTCCACAGGTTTAACGATGTTTTTCTCCTGGGTCAGAAAGCCTGGGCTGTTGGTTGCAGGGATGATCTGAACCTGAATTGCTGTTATTATTCAAATGATGGAGGACTTACATGGGATTTACAATCATCAATCCTGGTTTCCGGAGCTGAATTATTTGGGATCTCTTTCAGGGATGAAAACTTAGGATCAACATGTGGTTCCGATGGTGCATTCTTCATAACCAATAGTGGTGGAACATCCGGATGGGCTGCTGGTATTTCGATGCCAATATTGAATTTAAATGATATATTCAATTTTGGATTGTTGAATGGTTGTATCGTTGGTGATGAGGGGACAGTGCTGTATACCATCAATAACTGGTATCAGCATATTGATCAAACATCCAATACTGACGAGAACCTCAACGGTGTTTCAGGTGATCCTATTACGAACAAACTATGGGCAGTTGGCGATAACGGAACCATCATTTACTCACCAAATTATATTTTAGGATGGGCAATGCAAGATTCCCCAACTACTGAAAACTTAAATGATGTTTATATAATAAATGAAAATGAAGGTTGGGCTGTGGGTAATAATGGAACCGTTTTGCACATGCATCCTGGAGTTTCCATTTGTGAATCAGCTTCCGTTTTCGAAATAAGTGTTTATCCCAATCCGGCTGGTGATCAAATTGTTATTCTACCTGGCACAAGCATTATTATAGATCAGGTTAACATTATTTCCATCGCAGGTGCACACATCAAGTCACGTAAGAATCCTGGCCAAAATATAATTACAATAGATATCAGGGATATTTCTTCAGGCATTTACCTTGTTCAAACCATTTCCCATAAAGGAATTTATGTCGAAAAGGTATACATCAAATAATTAATTCTTAACTCTAGCATCAATTCAACCAAATAACGATTGGAGTTTATTAAGTGACAGAACTGTAATCCTATATTAATGAAAACTAGCGTACTTAAAGCACGCTTTTATTTTATTCAAAACCTTCGACTGCATCCTTAAGTGTAAACAGATTTCTCCATTCGATACTTCACTTTGATTTAATTATAACCTTGTCATTTCGTAACACCGAGAGACGGTGAGAAACTCACTATAAATCTATACGAGTTAATATTTTATTGGCAGTATTAGAAGCAATTTTACATTAGTCTCTCAAACACCTCACAGAGATTGCATATGTTTTTATATAATAATACTGACCAAACCAGGCGTTGTCGTAAGCGGCTCCAAATCCCCAGACATCATCTGGTAAAACTTCGGTTGAGGACCAGAAACTGCCACCTTCCCGCAATCCTTGGTAGAGGTGAAAGTTATCTATGAAACCGGCTCCGATGGCAGTGTAAGTCTTCAGCCTAATTTGGACAGATTGGTTTAAAAATTTATAGAGGAAT
>CAYQWA010000003.1:0-217472 GCA_964421215.1 uncultured Bacteroidales bacterium
TATTAATTTGTATTTCAACCAAACCTGCACTTTGCTTTGAATTTGAAACGTGATGAACGGTTTTACCAACCATATTAGTTACATCAATAGTCACATTGTCAGCTTCGATTAATTCGTATGAAACATTTACCGAGTTATTTGCAGGATTTGGGAATAATTGTAATTTATTCTCACTTTCGTTGATTTTATCTACTGATATTGTAAAGGAATTACATTCGCCAAGAGCTTCTTCTATTGCTTCTGTTATGCCTTCCGCAGTATAGTTTTCATTATAGTACACCTTATGTTCTGAACAACCAACAACAACTACTTTTGGCATTCCGTTTTGACCATAATCACTCATGCTGATTTGAGAATCTGAAAAGTATGCATCAGCATTACTAATACCATTACTGTTTGACCAGCCATAAAGTAAACTGCATGTAGTATTGGCATAATCGTCTACCATAAAAAATAATACTTTACCTGGGTGAGAGGTTGCATATGTTTGAACCGCCTGATAAGCTTGCAGAGCGGGTCCAGCACATGGACCTCAAGGCATGACCCAGACCATAACAACTACCTTTCCTTCATCCAGGATTGAGAAGAGGTTATGGGTAACACCATCACAATCTTCAACTGTAAAATCGGTGGCATATTCTTGTGAAAATATCGCTACCGCAAATAAAATGCTCAAACTTAGAAGAATTGATTTCCTCATAATTGTAAGATTTAAATTTTAATGAACAATAATTTAATTTCAAAAGTAGGTATTTCAGACACTCAATACCATAATTCATTTTAAATAAGTGACACATCAAAAAATGCTATGGTTGCATAATTTTACCTTGTCGTACACCTGGTTAATGTATTGATGTAAAATACATATGTTTGTAAACATGGTACTTAAGGGTAGTTGTCAGGATTATTCAATACTATGAATAATTATACCATACAAAATCGCCCTGACCGGTGAAAAACTTTGCTAACCGGGCTACACGAACAATGTGTTTTTCCTGAATAAGGCTTAAATAAAGCAAAGGAGGATGAATTCCATGTAAAGGTGAACTAATTTGTTAAAAATTTGTTAAATAAATATAATTCGCTAAACATACTCGTTTACAACTTATAATTTTACTACAAAATTAATTCGGAAAATGAAACCCGGAAAAATATTACATATTGCTATTGCTATTGCTTTGATGGTCTCAACTATAGGCGTGGTAATTAACAAGCATTATTCTGGAGGCGAATTATTTTCAACCGCATTATTTATTGGAGCCGAGTCCTGCTGTGTTTCCAACTGCTGCCATCAGCAACCTGTAAGTGATTGTTCTGAAGAAAGTGATTATTTCAGGTTAGCAACAAATTATATTATTCCAATAAATACGAAATCAACATATGTACAATCGGTAGATGTCCTTGATTTTGAAACATTCAATAGCATTTCCTATAATTTATCCAACCATACAGAGGCTGCAATTCTAGCGTTATGTATCTTTAAACCTCCGCCAAAAACAATAGACATACCGGTTTTATTTCATTCCCTTCTTATTTGATTAAAGGTTAATTATACTTTCGGTCAGGCGATGATCTCGTTTCCTGATAAATTGTATATATAGGTAAACCATCTATTACTTTAATCAAAATAAATTTTCATGATTAATAAGTTCATTAAGTTTTTTCTAGAAAACAAACTGGTTACATTTCTTACCCTTATAAGTTTTGTTGCCTGGGGAATTGTGACCTCTCCATTTGGATGGGAAGTAGGAATATTACCCAGTGATCCGGTTCCGGTAGATGCAATTCCTGATATTGGTGAAAACCAGCAAATAGTGTACACCGAGTGGCCCGGGCGTTCACCCCAGGATATTGAAGATCAGATTTCTTATCCTTTAACAACATCTCTGTTAGGCATTCCGGGAGTAAAAACAATACGTAGCAATTCAATTTTTGGAGTATCCAGCATTTATATCATTTTTGAAGAAGATGTTGAGTTCTATTGGAGTCGTACTCGCATACTTGAAAAGTTAAACTCCTTACCAGCCGGCACATTACCCGGAGATGTATCGCCATCGCTTGGACCTGATGCAACAGCACTGGGCCAGGTTTATTGGTACACACTTGAGGGAAGGGATCCGGATGGTAATCCTTCCGGAGGCTGGGACCCGCATGAGCTAAGGACAATCCAGGATTTTTATATACGCTATTCATTAACAGCAGCTGAAGGTGTGGCTGAAGTTGCATCTATTGGTGGATTTGTTAAGGAATACCAAATTGACATTGATCCCAATGCGATGAAAGCACATGGTGTTAATGTAGCGCAAATAATGTCTGCAGTTAAAAACAGCAACCTTGATATTGGTGCCAGAACTATCGAATTTAACCGAGTTGAATATTTGATCAGAGCCCTTGGTTATATCACTAAACTTGAAGACTTAGAAAAGACGGTTGTTGCAGTTCGTGAAAATGTACCAATTCGTTTAAAAGATGTGGCCAAGATAAACTACGGGCCGGCAACACGCCGCGGAGGACTCGATAAAGGTGGAGCTGAAGCCGTTGGTGGTGTTGTTGTAGCACGCTATGGATCAAACCCGTTGGAGGCCATTGATAATGTAAAAGCCAAAATTGCCGAAATAGAACCCGGATTGCCTTCGAAAACACTGGATGATGGAACGATTTCAAAAGTAACAATCATTCCTTTTTATGATCGTACAGGATTAATCAAGGAAACACTCGGTACATTAGAAGAAGCGATCACGTTGGAACTACTCATCAGCATAATGGTTGTAATTGTGCTGGTATTAAACCTGAGGGCTTCATTTTTAATTTCATCCTTATTACCTATTGGGGTTCTTATCACTTTTATAACAATGCGTCAGTTTGGTGTTGATGCAAACATTGTAGCACTGTCTGGTATTGCTATTGCCATTGGAGTGATGGTGGATGTGGGAATTGTGTTTACGGAGAATATCATCCGGCATATAGAGATGCCGGAGAATATTGGAGCACGTGGGAAAAAATTACTCAATGTGGTTTACGAAGGTACCATTGAAGTTGCAGGTGCAGTAATTACGGCACTGTCTACCACCATTGTCAGTTTTCTGCCCGTATTTGCCATGGAAGCCGCAGAAGGGAAACTCTTCCGCCCCTTAGCATTTACAAAGACTTTTACAATGCTTGCCGCTTTGCTGATTGGTTTAATTATTATACCGGCACTGGCGCATATTGTTTTTTCAATTCGATCCGACAAAAATAAGTTTAAGAAAATCTGGGATTTATTGCTAATGGTCTCTGGATTGGTAATTTCAATATTTACAGGATATTACGTTGCCCTGGCGATTACAGCTTATGGTGCTAATAGCTTTTTTGCTGACAGATGGGATGATTCCAAAAGAAAGTGGGTAAATATTATAAATATTGCCATAACGGTTGTGGTAGTAGTATTCTTTTTAACAAAGGCATGGGTGCCATTGGGTGCCCAAAACTCTTTATTTGCAAATTTCTTATTTGTTATACTATTGGTTGCCGTTATCCTGGGTTTTTTATCATTGGTCGTAATATTTTATCCCAGGATATTAAATTGGTGCCTTCAGTATAAATGGGCATTTTTAGTAATTCCAATTCTTATTGTAACATTTGGAATTTCAACCTGGCAGGGTTTTGACCGGATCTTTGGTTTTATGCCTGATTTTATTAAATCTACAGCTGTATATCAAAGTTTGGATGAGAACATTCCAGGTATTGGAAAGGAGTTTATGCCATCGCTGGATGAGGGTTCGTTTTTATTGATGCCTACCACAATGCCCCATTCGGGTATTGAAGAAAATCTCGAGGTAATTCGGATCCTGGATAAAAAAGTAAATGCAATTCCTGAAGTAGAAAGTGTTGTAGGTAAATGGGGCCGTGTTAATTCTGCTCTCGATCCTGCGCCCACCTCCATGTACGAAAATGTAATTAACTATAAGTCTGAATATATCCTGGATGAATCCGGGCATAGAATGCGTTTTGAGGTGGATAATAATGGCTCCTATATTTTACAAAATGGAGAAACGTATAATCCCAAAGACCAGGGATTTATGTTGATTGAAAAGGAAAACCTTGTGCCGGATAAAAATGGAGAGTATTTCAGGCAATGGCGCGATGAAATAAAAACACCCAATGATATTTGGGATGAAATCCTAAGTCAATCTTCTGTTCCCGGTTTAACATCTGCACCTAAATTGCAACCCATTCAAACCCGTTTGGTGATGTTGCAAACAGGAATGCGTGCACCAATGGGAATTAAGGTTTTTGGCCCGAGCCTCGAAAGCATAGAGCAAACAGGATTTGAACTTGAAAAACTATTAAAGGATGTTGAGGGTGTTTCAGTAATGTCAGTATTTGCCGATAGGGTGGTTGGCAAACCATACCTTGAGCTGGATATCAACAGGGATGCCATTTCCCGGTACGGATTATCGGTTAAACAATTGCAATCTTCAATTAGCAGTGCCATTGGTGGAATGCAATTGACAACAACAGTTGAGGGCCGTGAACGTTTCCCTGTTCGTCTTCGTTACGCACGTGAATTCCGCGACAATCCTGAAGATTTAAAAAAAATACTGATTCCTACACCTACTGGTATTCAGGTGCCTTTGGGCGACCTTGTAAATGTAAATTATACACGTGGTCCCCAAATGATAAAAAGTGAAAATACTTTCCTTGTTGGTTATGTTATTTTTGATAAAAAAGAAGGTTATGCTGAAGTTGATGTGGTTGAAAATGCACAGGATTTCTTAAAAGATAAAATGGACAAAGGTGAGTTTAGTTTACCTGCAGGTGTAAGTTATGTTTTTACAGGTAACTATGAAAACCAGATCCGAGCAACAAAGCGCTTATCAATTGTAGTTCCTGTTTCCCTAATAATAATCTTTCTTATCTTGTATTTCCAGTTTAGGTCTGTTACTTCCACTTCTTTAATTTTTACCGGGATTATTGTAGCCTTATCAGGTGGATTTATAATGCTATGGCTCTATGCACAACCATGGTTTATGGATGGTGCATTGGCTGGATTAAGCCTTCGGGATTTATTCCAGGTGCGAACGATAAACCTTAGTGTGGCCGTTTGGGTGGGATTTATTGCCCTGTTTGGTGTAGCAACCGACGACGGGGTTTTGATCAGTACCTATATTAAACAACTACATGATAAAAAGAATCCATCAACCATAAAAGAGGTGCGGAATATTGTTCTCGAAGCGGGTTCAAAAAGAGTGCGCCCTGCAATTATGACAACGGCAAC
This sequence comes from uncultured Bacteroidales bacterium, assembly GCA_964421215.1. Taxonomy (GTDB): domain Bacteria; phylum Bacteroidota; class Bacteroidia; order Bacteroidales; family JAADJA01; genus JAADJA01. Next base: position 5,258 of record CAYQWA010000003.1, read on the forward strand.
AACTATCATTGCCTTGATTCCGGTTCTGACTTCTACAGGAAAGGGTTCTGATATTATGGTTCCGATGGCCATCCCGTTATTTGGAGGTATGGCCATCGAAGTACTTACAATGTTTGTTGTTCCAGTACTTTATAGTATGGTTCAGGAAGCCAAAGTGAGAAGAATGTTAAAATATCAAAAAGTATAAACCTATGAAGAGTGTAAAAATAAAATTAGGAATCTTCTTGCTGTTGATTTCTTCATTGGTTTCCGCGCAAGATATGTTGGACAGGTATTTACAAAAAGCCGCCGAAAACAATCCCGGACTTCAGGCAAAATTTAATGAATACCTGGCTGCTCTTGAGGTTGCCCCGCAGGTAAAAGCCTTGCCCGATCCCCAGGTTGCTTTTGGTTATTTTATTATGCCTGTGGAAACCCGAGTTGGCCCTCAGCAATTTAAAATATCAGCTTCACAGATGTTCCCCTGGTTTGGAACTTTAAAAGCTAAAGAAAATGTTGCTGTCCAGGCTGCAAAAGCAAAATTTGAGGCTTTTGAAGAGGCTAAGGCTAAGCTGTTTCATGAAGTGAGAGCTATGTATTTCAATCTTTATTTTAACCATAAAGCCAGTGCAATTACCCTTGAGAATATTGAAATTCTAACAACCTTCAGAAATTTGGCTAATATCAAAGTTGAATCCGGAATGGTTTCGGCTGTGGATGAATACCGTATAGCCATAGAAATTGGAGAAATGGAAAATCAATTAGCTTCACTCAAAGACAAACAACAAGTGTTGGAAGTTATGTTTAATAATTTGCTGAATAATAATACGAATGAATCAATACTTGTTCCTGATATAATCTATGACACCGACTATCCTTTGTCAAAACAGGCTGCAATGGATTCAATACATCTTTTCAATCATCAGTTATTAAGCCTTGATATGCAACAGTCAGCTTTACAATACCGGCAGGAACTTGCTTCAAATATTGGGAAACCAAGTTTTAAGCTGGGTATGGATTATACTATTGTGGGAAAAGGAGAAAACAATATGGCCGGAACTGATATATTTATGTTCCCGATGGTTGGTATATCTATTCCATTGTACCGGAATAAATACAAAGCAATGGTTAATGAAGTGGTTTATCTGGCTACAGCCAAAGAAAACGAAAAGCTAAATGAAGTAAATATGCTGGAGTCAGTTTTTGAAAAAGGGTGGAAAGACTATACCGATGCAGACCGTAGAATTGCCCTATATACTTCACAACTGGAGCTGACACAAAAGTCGCTAAAACTTTTGGAAACGGATTATACCACAGGCAATAAAAACTTTGAGGAAATTTTGAGAATGGAACGCAAACATCTTAAGTTCAATTTAGAACTTGAAAAAGCAAAAGCTGATAAACAAGCTGCGATTTCATTTATCAATTATTTAATGGGGAAATAAAAATGAAACCGCAAAGATCGTAAAGAAAAGACAAAATTTTGTGCTATCTAGTGAGTTCTGCGGTTAACTAAATGAGTACAAAGACAGAATGTAAAAAATAAACAAATGCAAAATATAATTCAAAATATAAAGGAAAACTACAAACTGGTACTAGTTGTATTTGTAATTGGTTTGTTATTGGGATGGGTTTTCTTCCATTCCTCTGGAGATGCTGCAAGCACAGCCACAGAGTTAAACGGGCATGAAGGCCACGATCACGAATCGGAAGATCCGGTAACATGGACTTGCTCAATGCACCCGCAATTTAAGATGGATGAATTTGGCCTTTGTCCTATTTGTGCAATGGATCTTATACCTCTTGAAACAATGGGAGGTGGTGATGATGTTGACCCCAATGAAATTATAATGACCGAATCGGCAGCGAAATTAGCTTCTATTCAAACCATGAAAGTGACCAGGGGGATTCCGCAAAAGACTGTTTACTTGCAGGGTAAGGTACAGGCCGATGAGCGTAATATAGCTGAGATTACAGCCCGATTTGGCGGACGTATCGAAAAACTATTTGTCAATTTTACCGGGCAAAAGGTAAAAAAAGGCGACAGGCTTGCTACAATTTATTCACCGGGATTAATTACAGCACAACGCGAACTGCTTGAGGCTATTTCTTATAAAGAAACCCGTCCTTCACTTTACAAAGCAGCCAGGGCTAAGCTCAAACTTTGGGATTTAACAGATTGGCAAATCTCAGCTATTGAAAAAAGAGGCGAACCTCTCGTTTATTTTGATGTGCATTCTCCAATTTCCGGAACTGTTTTCCAGCGGCATGTAACTATAGGCGACTATGTGAAAGAAGGTAAGGGTATGTTTGAAATAATCGATTTATCGAAAGTATGGGTTATGTACGACGCGTACGAAAGTGATTTACCATGGATTCAGCAGGGTGATTCAGTGAATGTAACTATCCAGGCTTTACCGGGCCAAACATTTAATGCTAATGTTTCATACATCGATCCATTTTTAAATGGCAAAACCCGTGTTGCAAAAGTGAGGGTTGAAATTGATAATGAAAATGAAAAACTAAAACCGGAAATGTTTGCAATTGGAATTGTGGATTCTAAAATTGCAGAAAACAATAACCAGATACTTATTCCTAAATCAGCCTTTTTATGGACAGGCAAACGGGCCGTTGTATATGTTAAAGTCCCGGATCGCGATTCGCCATCCTTCTTGTATCGGGAAATAGTACTTGGCCCGGAAGCCGGAGCTTTTTATGTAGTTTCAGATGGTTTGGAAGAGGGAGAGGAAATTGTAGTGAATGGTGTATTTAAAGTGGATGCCGCTTCTCAGCTACAAGGCCTGCCCAGCATGATGAATCCGGGTGAATTTGTAATGTCTGATGACGATATTATAGAAAAATCGGATGAATCATTTACTGTATACGGAAACTGCAGCATGTGTAAAGATCGGATTGAAGAAGCTGCAGGTGGGGTAAATGGAGTAAAACAGGCTTTATGGAATGAAGACACAAAAGTTTTAAGCCTTATTCTAGACCAGGATGCCAGTATTCCTGAAATTCATAAGGCATTGGCCAGGGTAGGGCACGACACCGATATCGAAAAAGCCTCGGACGAAGTTTATGCGGAGATGCATGAATGTTGCAAGTATGCAAGGCCTGCAGACATGGTTACACAAACGATCAGAGTATACGGCAATTGCGGAATGTGTAAAGATAGAATTGAAGCTACTGCACTTGAAATCGGTGGGATTATTAAGGCTGTTTGGGATGTGGAAACAGGTATGCTTACTTTAAACTATAATCCTGAATCTGTAAGCATGGATGAAGTTGAGATGGCTATCGCCGCAGTTGGACATGATACAGAAAATCAGCGTGCTCCTGATGATGTTTACGAGGATTTGCATGGATGCTGTAAGTATGAAAGGCCAGGGAATTAATGATGCTGTTAACAGAAATTCGTTATAGATAGAAATAAACGAACAATACAATAAATAATATTTATTTAATGATTATCCGTAATAATACCAGTTCATACAGATGTTAAAGAATCCACCCGGAATTCACAGTTAACATAGGAAAAAATCAAAATTCTCTGTGAAGCTTTGTGAGTTCTGCATGAGAATAGCTTTCAGGTATTATCACGGATTATCAACTAATTTTAATCATTTAAATCTAAATTTATGAGAACAACAATTTTAATTTTAACATTTGTAAGCTTTCTGATAGCTGGTGCATATGCAAATAACTTTAAAGCAAATACCGGTGACTTAAATTTAAATCCCGGCGAAAAGAAAACAGAAGCTGTAAAAGTGTACGGCAATTGCGGCATGTGTAAGACGCGAATAGAAAAGGCTGCCAAATCGGAGGACGGAGTATCAAAGGCGAAATGGGACCAAAAAAAGAAAGAACTAACAGTAACTTTTGATCCGTCAGTTACAAATCTGGAGGATATCGAGAAAGAGGTTGCTGGAGTGGGTCATGACACAGAGAATGTAAGGGCAGAAGATGAGGTTTATAACAAACTCCATTCTTGTTGCAAATATGAACGACCCGAAAAGAAATAATCATTGAAGGTTAAGAAAACATACATAAATGTTATTATTTTAAAGAGCAGGGCCCATTCGTCTTGCTCTTTGTATTTTGTGTGCAACCAATGATATTGTCATTAGGTCTAATCTTATCAAAGTATGTTTGCAATTAATCAGATAGTTAAAATGAGAAAACTTAAAAATCAAATTCTAATTCTATTAGCTGTATTATGTATAATGTCATGTTCCAAAAAAGAAACTGTTTTGACAATTGGTGTTATTCCCGCCCAAAACCAGGGGAATATGAAACATGCAATGGACAAACTTGCTGATTATCTTAATGAAGAAACAGGAGTGGCGGTTAAAATGGATATATATGCTGACTACAATGCTGTTGTAGAAGCACTAAATTTTGGTAAGATAGACCTGGCATATTTGGGGCCCCTGACCTATTGCATAGCAAATTCGAAAAGTGGTGCTGAAGCCATCATTACTATGCTTATAAAAGGAAAGCCTTATTATCACTCGTATATCATTACCCAGAAGGGTTCAAAATACAACAATCTGGACGACCTTTTGGCTGATGTTTCTAATGTTGAGTTTGCATTTGGTGATCCTAATTCTACTTCCGGCTCTCTTGTGCCCGGTGTCTTGCTTAAAGATAGAAAAGTATTTAAAGACCTGCATGAACATCAATTCAAGAAAGTGGTTTATACTGGCGGGCATGATGCTACTGCTCTCGCAGTTCAGCATAATAAAATTACAGCCGGAGCCATTGACAGTGCAATTTTTGATATTTTAAAAGATAAAGGATCCATTGACAAGGATGCATTTAAAGTCATATGGAAATCAGATAGAATCTTTCAGTACCCGTGGACTGTTAGATCAGGCTTTGATCCCGAAATGAAAGAAAAGTTAAGGGACGCCTTTGTTAGGTGTACTGACCAGGAAATTCTGGATGTATTTGGAGCAGATGGCTTTGTAAAAGCAACGGATGCAGATTACAATGCTATCAGAGACGTTGCTAAAGCCGATGGAAGAATTTAATCAATGGTATCTCAAGGGCTTTCAGAATAACCTTTGTACATGTAAAATATCACCAATTCACAAGAATAGAGAATGCCGGATAGATACATCACGCTTAAGGAACATCGTAAAAATGATCGGGGAGCATACCGTATTAGAAAATGGTCATACACCTTCCTTTTTTTCGTGGTGCTCGGTTGGGCCTTTTATGAAACAGGTTTTAATCCCATTTTATTCAAAGACCTTGGAAACAGTATCAAGTTTGTTATTGAAATGTTCCCCCCGGATTATTCGGTTTTTAGGGTTGCTCTATATGAAGTATTGATTACTCTTTATATTGCTATCATTGGCACATTTCTTTCTGTAGTAATATCTATCCCTGTAAGTTACCTGGCTGCTTCAAACACGGCTCCAAATCAAATGTTGTATCATATATCCAGGACAACCCTGAGTTTTCTGAGGGGAATTCCTGAGATTGTATTTGCATTAATATTTGTCCCGACATTAAGCCTGGGGCCTTTCGCAGGGGTGATGGCTCTGACCATTCATAATATAGGAGTAAAGGGAAAAATCTTTTCTGAATTGATAGAAGCCTCAGAAATAGGACCAAAAGAAGCTATCCAATCAACAGGAGCAGGACAAACCCTGATCTATTTTTTTGGAATACTTCCACAGATCTTGCCCAATGTGATCTCCAATATATTTTACAGGTTTGAAGTTAATGTCAGGGCATCCATCATCCTCGGCTTGGTTGGGGCTGGAGGAATTGGCCAGCAATTGATCATTCATTTTAAGATGTTTCAGTACGATAAAGTTCTTGTGGACATTTTTGTGATTATGGTACTTGTTGTGTCTATCGATTACTTTGGAGGATATTTAAGACGAAAAATTATCTAGATGGAATTTCTGAAGCTGGAGAATATTTCGAAAACTTATCCTGTTACCGAGACAAAAGCTCTTGATCATATAGATCTGACAGTAGATAAAGGAGAATTTGTTTCAATTGTCGGGCTATCGGGAAGTGGAAAGTCTACACTGATACGTATCATTAACCGGTTAATAGATCCTACTTCCGGATCAGTACATTATAATGGGGAAAATGTATTGGGCCTTGAGAATGATGAACTTAAAAAGTACAGGCAAAAGATCGGGATGATTTTTCAGCATTATAACCTTATAGAACGTTTTGAAGTGCTGAGAAATGTTCTTTCCGGTAAATATGGAAACTATAAACTATTTAACATCCTGGTCAACAGGTATCCCGAGGCTGATGTGAAAAAAGCAGGCCTATTGATTAAGAAAGTAGGACTGGAAGATTTTGTTACGCAGAGGGTGGATAAACTAAGTGGTGGTCAGCAGCAAAGGGTAGGAATAGCAAGAGCTTTGATGCAAAATCCAGAAATGATACTGGGTGATGAACCTGTTTCTAACCTTGATCCTGTGAGCTCTGAAAAAATCTTGAATTTGCTCACCAGGCTTAACAAGGAGGAAAACCTGACAGTAGTCCTCAACCTGCACAACATTATCTATGCTAAAAAGTTCTCAAAAAGGATCATCGGATTACGAAAGGGTAGAATTGTTTTTGACGGAAAACCTGCTGATCTGGATAACAAACAAATAGAATTTATTTACCGAAGCCTCAATCAGGATGAACTAAATGAAAAATAATCCCAGGGTGACTTGTGAATGTTGTACGAACATGATATTTATCAATTTCCTGAATGGAACATCAGATAAGGAAAATTTAATACTTTAGCCGAAAATCATGGTATGCTTGTAATTTTTGGCTTTGGCCATCGTACTAAAAAAGAGTTTAAACTAAAGGAAGCTACATTTTGTCCTCATTGCAACAATACGGCACAATGGAAGCTGGGGAGAGAGGCTCACTGGTTTTCATTGTTTTTTATACCATTGATTCCCTATAAAGTAGAATACTGGATGGTATGTCCCATATGCCGAAAAGGAAAACGGTTAAATTACCATCAATTTGAACAGAAATTAAAAGCAACTTCAAAAAGGTTAATTAGATGAAATCATTTTTAATTCTTACAGTTCTTGGTTTATTTATGCTATCTGCCTCCGGTCAGGAAGAAAAGCCTAAGATCTATAATCCACAAGCAGATACTAAAAAGGAACTGGCTCAGGCCATTAACGAAGCAAAGTCACATGACAAGCATGTTCTGGTACAAGTGGGAGGGAACTGGTGAGTCTGGTGCATTCGTTTTCATCAATTTGTTCATGAAAACGCAAAAGTGGATTCTGCATTAAATGCCGGATACGAATTCTTTTTATTAAACCACAGCAGGGAGAACAAAAACCTTGATCTGTTGGCTGACTTTAAATACCCACAACGATTCGGATTCCCGGTACTGCTGGTACTTGATAGTGATGGCCACCTCCTCCATACACAAAACACAGTTTTCCTTGAGAAAGAAAAATCATACGACGAAAAGACGGTTCTAAATTTTCTGAAACACTGGTCTCCAGCAGCTCTAGACCCGAATAATTACAATTAGTTAATCGGTTGAATTAGTTAAACCAGATTAGCTTCCCATATAATAGCAGCATAAATCCCAAAGCGGATGAACCTTGACAATGCCCACCATAAATAATTCTTCACCGGGTAATAGAACGAACCAACCAGCATACTGATTGCTGAGTAGGGAAGGGGAGTCAGAGCTGCCACCAGGATAAGGAAATAACCGTATTTCTGAAGCATGCTGTGGTATTTTCCCAGAAACCGTCGTCGCAGGTAACGAAATAAGATGGTTGTATTCAGGAACCGGCCAAACAGGAAGCCGACAACACCAGCTAAGTACGAAAGTATCGCAAACAAAAAAACATAAAAGATATAATCGGATAGGCTATCAAAGCTTAATGCCCAAAGCATAAACAGTTCAGGAGGTATAATTCCAAATAGTAGCTCTGATAGAGTGTAGATCGATAGGATTAATGCAACATTTTCAAAGAAAGGTTGAAGAATATCCAGGAAGTCAACACTGACATTCTTTTTAATAAGTATAAACGCTAAAAGGATGGCACCCAGCCAAAGAAGCCCTTTTATAAGGTTACGAATAAAAAACCTCGTTTTTTCTACTGCTTTGATCAATGGATCATTTTTAAATCAACAACTAAAATTACTTAATAATAATTATGAATTTTACACAGACCGCCAATTATTGTTTCAGATTAAAACAGATTAACCGCTGCATATATCTCAGATAAAGCTTACCGTTGGCAACAACAGGCTTGGTCCATGCCCTGCTTTTAACCTCTGTGATGGCTTTTGGTATTTCACCAACTAATTTAAATTCCTCTGGCTTAGGATTAATCAGGAATAGATTGCCTTTAATGTCCAGGCATATAATATGTCCATCAACATAGGCTGTGGTTCCCTGTCCCAATTCTTTGGTACTCCACATTTCTTTTCCTGTTGCCAGTTCCAAACACATAAAGTCACCCCTGTTCAAATAGCTTTCACCGGAGTATCCATATACATAACCATCCAGGATAACCGGATCAGTATGTTGCCCTTCAAAGTTTTCATTTTTCCACAGTACATCCGCTTGATCACCATTGGCTTTTAGAGCCTGGCTCCCCATGCCATATCCTGCAGTATGAAATATGATATCCTCATCAACAAGGGGAGTTGTTGCATTTACTCCGTAATCAGTTTCCCAGGATATTCTCCACAACTCTGTTCCGTCGGAAGGATTAATAGATGATAATCCCAATCCATGGTATAATAGCAAGGAAACAACGCTATCCATTGTAAAAATAGTTGCTGCTGAATAACCCGTTGGTCCTTCAAGAGATTTCCATGCAACATTGCCGGTCATTTTATCATAAGCGATTACCTGGGCAGATCCTCCTCCTTGCACAACAACAATATCTTCATAGACAATTGGGGTAGAAGAAAAACCCCACTCGGGCTCTTCGCCACCTACGTCCTTTACATTTTTTTTCCAAAGCAATTCACCATCAAGTAATTGCCAGCAAACCAGGTCGCCACCTCTGCCAAACGTATATACACGGTCTTCATCGATAAACGGAGTTGCCCTCGCTCCGGGTCCATGGCTTGTTTCATTAATTGCTTCGTAGGATCCCTGCCAGATAAGATCACCCGTTTCTGAGTTAAGACAGAAAACCAGGTCGTTGTCTTTATCCCTTCCGGGAACAACAAGCCGGTTTCCCTGGATAACAGGTGCTGACCATGATGCAGTTGACTTATCCTGGCAAAGAAAATCCACCTGCCATTCCTCTTTTAATCCCATTGACCAATCCGTATTAATTCCCTTATAATTACTTTTCCCACTGAAGTTCAACCCTTGCCATGCCGGCCAGTCGGCCTCACTTTTTGTTAAAGGTGGAAACTCATTTGCAAAAGATGGAATAGCTCCCTGCGAACCTGTTAATGATTCACTGCCACTGGTCATCTGGCGAATCTGATAGCCGAAATAAGCACCCCCAAGAATAAGGATAGCCACAATAATGAGAATAATTTTAATGGATCTTTTCATGGAATTATACGATTTTATATACTACACGGATGAAGTGGAAAATTATTGCAGGTAAAAGTATTAAAAAAGGAATAGGATGGAATGTTTTTCTATTATTTTATTAAGCGGAATAAATGAAATTGATTGGATGTCATAAAATTGAATTTCATCTTTTGGAGGTTCTCATTTTTCAATTTTATTTATAAGTGATTCCAGGTAGCGTGATTTTACCTGTTGATTAGCCAATGCTTGTTTGATTGGTGGAAGCTTTAGAATTACACCCAGTACACCAGCCATTGCACGATGACTCCACAATACCCGGTTATCGAAAAACAGGTTTTGTAGTTTTCCACGCTCAATGGCCATTACCACTGCTCTGTGTGTTCCATTCAAAGGAGTAATAACTTTGTGTGGCCGGGAATTAAGCAAAATGCTTCCAGTTGAACAGGCTCTGACACAAACCCCACATCCCAGGCAGATTTCTTCATCTAGTTTAGCAACTTTCTCCTTTGGACGATCCGGATTGTTTGAAGATACCAGAGTCATAGCTTCAACGGGACAGACATTTACACACTTACCACAACCGTTGCATTTGGAACTGGTCACTTCCGGGATAAAATTCGTAGTATGGACAGGATTAAGTACAGCAAACTTGCGGGCTGCAATCATTGCTTCACAACAGCAACCACAGCAGTTGCAAATGAAATTTACTTCTTCTCTTACATTTTCACCAAACTGGACCAGGTTATTTTCATAAGCTTCCTCCAGTAAATCAAAACACTCTTCTTTCCCAATTGAGCGTGCATGACCATATTTTGAAAGTGATGCAGCTGTATTGTTAAAGGTCATACATATATTTTGTGGAGCATTACACGCTTTTCCAACATGATGCATCTTATGGCGGCAATAACAAACACCAACTGCCAGGTGGGTGGCCGTGTTAATGACTTCTGAAGCCCGCTCGTAATCCAGAACATACAAAGCATTTTCTTTTGACAGGGTGGATTCATTCACAAAGGTTCGTCCTAATTGGGTTTGCCCCCTGGTAAACAATTCCCTGATAAAGTCTTCCTCAACATTCATGTATTCATAAAACAGTTCACTTAAGACTTTCTGGTCAATATCGTTCCTGATCCGCATTAAAGAGAATTCGAAAAACCCAGCCATAGGTGGAGGAAGAGCATAAACAGACTCACCGTTCCGTTGAATATCAACAAGGATCGCCCTTCCAGCCAGTTCATCCAAAATATTCTGAGTACGTGTTAAGTCCAGTTTCCAAATTCGGCTTGCTTTTTTTGCAGTAAAAGGTTTGATGGGCATAAGTGACACCAATTGAGCCTCCTTCTCGCTAAAAAGCATTTTTAGGATTTTGAATAACAGGTCGGAAGGAGGAGCCCCCTGGGGATAGCGGTTTAATCGCTCCACTAATTTGAAATATCCTGATTTGATTGTGTTATGAGCCATAGTAAAGAAGTTGCCTCAACTTATGTAAGATCATAATGCTGCCGATCTACATCTAATCTGAATAAAAATACGAAAAGATTATCCATTATATATTTAAAAGAATGAGATGTATTGCTTAAGGATTCAAACTCATCGAATAATTTACTGGCTAAAGCAAGGAATTGTGTTGATTTTTAAACCCCGTGCTAAAGCACGGGGCAAAAAGAAGAATTTTTAATAAATGGAATTCCTCAAGTCTTGTGATGTCTTGCTGCGGCCTTTAGGCCGGGGTTTATAATATAACAATTTATATGGCTTTAGCCATTAATAATATGGTTTTAATGCTTAATTTGTATATTTGATCATAATTAACCAAAATTATTAATCATGCCATATGTAAAGATTTGGATCCATGCTGTTTGGGCAACCAAACACAGGAAACCTCTACTTGAAATAACCATACGAAATAAAGTATTCGAACATATTCATCAAAATGCTCTAAATAAAGGAATTTTTATGGATACTGTTGATGGTCATACAGATCATGTCCATTGCCTATTCAGACTTAAGAAGGATCAATGCATCAGCAAGGTAATTCAATTAATTAAAGGTGAATCATCTTTCTGGATTAATAAAGAAAAATTAATAGGACCTAAGTTTAATTGGCAAGATGAATATTTTGCTGTTTCTGTAAGTGAATCACAGGTTAATTCAGTAAGAAATTATGTTCAAGGCCAGGAAGAACATCATAATAGGAAAACATTTACAGCGGAGTACAATGAGTTTGTAGAGCAATATAGTTTTCAGGCTTTTAACAATGTTAGTTCTTGATGGCTAAAGCCAGGAATTGTGTTGATTTTTAAATCCCGTGCTAAAGCACGGGGCAAAAAAGAAGTATTTTTAATAAATGGAATTACTCAAGTTTTGTGATGTCTTGCCGCGGCCTTTAGGCCGGGGTTATGAAAAAGGCAAATCAAATGGCTTTAGCCATTAATAAACCACTCATTAAGGAGCTATGGATAGCTTAATTTACAACCTTAAAAATCAGTGCCGTCCTGTTTGTATTGTAAACCTTCAAATAATTAGAAGGATCATTATCCTTTTTATAGGTATGATAGGTGATGGAATCATCGATCCGTCCATGGCCTCCGAATTCCTTGCTGTCAGAATTTAAAATGATCTGGTATTTCCCGGGCTTGGGAATCCTGAACTCATAATCAGCAACTGAATGATTGATGTGAAAATTAAACAGAAAGAAAAGATTATTCCTTTCAAAGACAATGGTTTTATTCCATTCATCCATGTTGAGTTGTTGGGCAAACATCGAAGACATGATCCGGTTCTCTTTGATGATTTTGATCATCTTTTTATCAAATGCATCAAGGTACTGATACTTGAGATCAGGATTATCAACCAATGACCACTGCCTCCTGCAGTGTTTATAATTCCAATCATTTCCTTCTCTTGGGAAATCAATCCATTCGGGATGACCAAATTCGTTACCCATAAAATTCATATAAGCATGCCCGCCAAGAGTTATTGTAAACAAACGGATTATTTTGTGCAATGCAACTCCCCTTTCAATGACCAGGTCGGGATCATCTTTTTGCATATGCCAGTACATTTCTTTATCCATTAACCGGAAAGCAAGGGTTTTATCACCAACCAGTGCCTGGTCGTGGGATTCAGCATATGCAATCGTACTCACATGGGAAATTCGGTCATTCAGAACGTTCCATATTTCGTGGATGTTCCAGTCTTCATCCTTGGATTCCTTCAGTAGTTTAATCCAAAAATCCGGAATTCCCATACCGAGGCGGTAATTAAAGCCTAAACCACCATCATCAAGAGGGGATGTAAGTCCGGGCATACCCGTTACATCTTCTGCAATGGTTATGGCATCAGGATTTATGGAATGGATAAGCTTGTTGGCTAGTTGCAGATACGTAATGGCGTCGAATTCCACCCCCTGTTTAAAATACTTATCGCGGCTGTCAATTGGTTCATCTCCGTGATGAAAATACATCATCGATCCAACACCATCAAACCGGAATCCATCAAAATGAAACTCTTCTAACCAGTACTTTAGATTGGAAAGAAGAAACCTCAGAACTTCCGTCTTGCCATAATCAAAAAGTTTCGAATCCCATTGGGGGTGATCTCCACGGATACCAGCATGAAAATATTGCGAATCAGAACCATCGAACTGGTTAATTCCTTCTACAGTATTTTTAACCGTATGTGAATGCACGATATCCAGTATAACTGCAATCCCCAGCTTATGAGCTTCTTTTATCAATTTTTTTAAGTCCTCGGGTGTTCCAAACCGCGATGAAGCTGCAAAGAAGTTGGACACATGGTAACCAAAGGATCCGTAGTATGGATGTTCCTGGATGGCCATCATTTGAATGGCGTTGTATCCTGCTTTTTTTATCCTTGGTAAAATGTTCTTTCGAAATTCATTATAAGTCCCGACACCTTCCTTCTCCTGTGCCATACCTACGTGACATTCATAAATGAGCAGATCTTCATTTTTGTTAAATCGAAAGATATCACTTCCCCAATCGAATTTCCCAGGCAACCAAACCTGACCTGTGAAGTTTTTGGTGTCTTCATCCTGGACAGCCCTTAAAATATAGGCCGGTATCCTGAAATGTTCACCCATATCGGATTGGACAATAACTTTAATCTTACTGTTATGAGTAAAACTTCGTCCAAAATCCAGTTCAGATAGGAAAATTTCCCAAACACCAAATTCATCTTTTGTTAAAGGATGTGAATACTTTTCCCAGTCATTAAAATCCCCTGTAAGAAATAAGGCATGTGCTTGCGGTGCCCATTCCCGGTAAGTCCAGCCTCCCTTTTCTGAGTTATGGTTAAATCCAAAATACTTATAGCCGTCTGCAAAGATTGAAAGGCTGGTAAAGTTATTTTCAATTTCTTTTAACTTCTCATCGTAACGGTTGAATCTGTCAAGAATATCCTGCGCACTATCTTCCAACCATGGATCCTGCTGCACAAGTTTGAGTCTTTTTATTGTCATGATTATTTATTAGTAAACAAAAGTACAAAATGAGTTGTTATATATTGCAATCAGTCCTTACCCAAAACAATTGTTTTATATTTAGCCGAAATTGATTATTATTGCTAAACTATCGATTTAGAAAATTGGCGCATCATGGAACTGAACAATGTTATTGCAAAACTACCCCGGCATCTTCTCAACTTAATCATCGATCAGGATTATGATTCATATACAGCTCAGGATCATTCTGTTTGGAGGTATGTGATGCGTCAAAACCTCCATTATCTGCCAAAGGTGGCACACCATTCCTATCTTGAGGGTTTACACAAGGCAGGCATTGATGTTGACAGAATCCCTAATATGAACGGGATGAACCGGATCTTGAAAAAGATAGGATGGGCAGCAGTTGCAGTCGACGGATTTATTCCTCCGGCAGCATTTATGGAGTTTCAGGCTTATAATGTGCTTGTAATTGCAGCTGATATACGACCAATTGATCAGATCGAGTATACTCCGGCACCGGATATTATCCATGAAGCTGCGGGTCATGCACCTATAATCGCTGATCCTGATTATGCAGAATATTTAAGACTTTTTGGTGAAATTGGGCACAAAGCCTTTTCATCAGCTCATGATTATAAAATGTATGAGGCCATCCGGCACCTGTCAATTTTAAAAGCAGACCCTTATTCTCCAAAAGAAGATATAATAGGTGCAGAAAGATCTTTAGCTATATTGGAAGAGAAAATAGATGGATTTTCTGAGATGTCCCTGATTCGTAACCTTCACTGGTGGACTGTTGAGTACGGACTTGTTGGAGACTTAATAAATCCAAAGATATATGGTGCGGGTTTATTGTCATCCATTGGAGAAAGTTATTCTTCATTAAAACCAGATGTGAAAAAGGTCCCTTATACCATTGATGCTGCAAACCAGGGATTTGATATTACTACCCGGCAACCTCAATTGTTTGTAACACCCAGTTTTGAACACCTCTCAAATGTACTGGATGAGTTCGCTTGTTCAATGGCGCTTCGGAGAGGGGGATTGTACGGCATTAGCAAGGCAATCGAATCACAAAATATTGCAACAGTCGAATATAGTTCGGGACTGCAAGTATCTGGAGTTTTTAACGATGTTATGGAAAATGATGGCAATCCTGTTTACATTAAAACAAATGGACCAACCGCACTAAGTTTCAGAAATAAACAATTGGAAGGCCATGGCAAATCCTATCATGAGAGTGGCTTTGGCTCTCCTGTAGGTAAATTAGCAGACCAGTCCAAACCGCTTGAATACATGAATGCATCAGAACTTGAAGACCTTAATATAATGGAAGGAAATTCGTTGTCTCTCGAATTTGAGTCTGGGGTGAAGGTAAGGGGCAAAATAATCAAAACATTAAATGTTGGCGGATACAACCTGGTGATAAGCTTTGCGGATTGTACTGTTAGGTACGAAGAGCAGGTATTATTTGAACCATCCTGGGGAGTGTTTGATATGGCGGTTGGAGAAAAGATCTATTCAGCGTTTTCCGGCCCGGCTGATCCTAATGCTTTTGAATTCAAATATTTACCTCCGAAAGAAAAAACCCACAAAATAAGCTATTCCGATGAAGCCCGTAAACTGCATGCTTATTATGACGTTCTAAGGAATGTCAGACAAAACGGGGATGGAAACCTTAAATCAATTTTCGGTGATGTAAAGAACAATCATCCGAATGAATGGCTTCTTTCTCTTGAAATTCTGGAAGCGTTGAAATCAAATGGATCAGGTTCTTTTGTTGAGGAGGTAAAATCTCACCTGAATGACCTGGTTTCGCAAAAACCTGACCTGGGAACACTGATAAATAATGGATTGAAGTTACTGGATAAGGAATAGAACCTTTTTATTGAATTTTACCACTCCGCTATAATTTCCCATTAAAACAACCAACCTGCTGAAAAGGAATAATTCTGAGTTGTATAGGCATTACTGTATCTGTTTTTTATGCCAAATCCTGATGAAACTGATAACCTGGGTAACGGTTTAAAATAAACTTTAATTCCAAGGGCCCAGGATAGTGATGGCAAATCATAATTTGAAAAATTGTAGTCGGCAGAGAAAGGATAAAAGTAAGGAGCAACCTCCAGCCAGTACCTTGGATAGGTATGAAAGCTGATTCCCTCAGGTATTATCAGAGAAAGAATAACAACCTCCTGGTAATCCTCCAGAAAATAAGGATCATACAAAATATCATCTCCAAAGAGGAGAACAAATCCTGCTACAGTTCCTGGAAAATAATAACAGGTTTCATTGTACTTGTTTTTTCCGAATGCATAATTATAGTCCAGGCTGATATGTGGCCCCAGAAAATATTCTACTGAGAAGCCCATCGAATTATTATCCTGAAAGTTAAAGGAAGAATAATTACTATTGAATGCAATGCGGAAGTTACCGTATTCCTGTGGGTATCCGCTATAAAAAGTCAGAACCAGAATAATAGCTAGGAATGCTGAACGTAATGATTTCATTTCCGGAGAATTATCACGGAAATAATACAGTAATTATACCAAAGTGAAAATTTTAAGAATCAGGTATGCATTAAACCAATTAATTAATAAAAATAGGATAGAGCAAAATCAAATCTTTAAAATGATTAACCGTTGTTTTAAAGGTAGCCCATTAATACCAGAATGGCTTCCTGAACCTGGTTGTCTTCCAGCAGATTTTTAGCGATATTTGTAACTACCCTGGCTTTTTCATCGGAGTCGGGTTTCTGGATTAGTGTTTTTTCAAGGTAAGAATTGGATTTATATTCCTTTAAAATTTCCACGGTCGGGAGATGTTCAATATTACCAAGTTTACCTAAGTCATTTCCTGATAGATAGGGTGAATGTTTGATCTTATCGGGAAGTTGATCAATGCCAATACCTAATTTTTGCAATGGTTTTTCTACCATAAACACGGACTCACCCGAGGTTCTGGAGTAATAATCTCCTCCAAGGCGGCCTACAAGATCAATTTTATTCGGATCGATTTTTCCATTATCATCCATTACCTCTTCATCAACATGGATCAGCAATATGTCACAGATGACCAGGTTTCCGGCTCCGCCCTGATCACCGGTTTCAATTATATCCCTGACTCTGCATTCAAACTGTACAGGGGACTCCTTTACTCTGAAGGGTTTTACCATATCAGAAGGAAGGGGGGTTAAACCGCTTTTAATGAATTCATTAACACCTGTGGGATATTCAGTGCTTGAAAGGCTTGCCTGCTGAACCATACTGTAAGAAACCGTGTTAATAACAACTTCAGGGACCAGTTTAATGTTTTCAAATGTGTCTTTTGTGGTGTTATCTCTTCCACGTCTGGAAGGTGAGAAAATCAGAGTAGCTGGATTTGCACCAAAAGCATTAAAAAAGCTGAAAGGTGATAGGTTTGGATTTCCATCTTTATCGATGGTACTTGCAAAAGCGATTGGCCTTGGTGCTACAGCACCGAGCAAAAGATGATGTACTTCAGGTACAGTAACCGATGACAGGTCGAATGTGATCATATTTATTTAGCAGGTAATACTTTAGTAACACAATCTCCAAAACCAATACGCAGTTTATTTTTTTGACAATAACCGCTCATAATAATGGTATCCATATCCTGGATGAATTTTCTTTCAGTTCCGTCAGACATTTTCAAAGGCTTAGTTCCTTTCCAGCTCAACTCAAGCATTGATCCGTAAGCATTGGGAGTAGGCCCACTGATGGTTCCTGAGCCGTACATATCACCAACATTAATGTTACAGCCGTTGACCGACTGGTGTGCAAGTTGCTGGCACATGTTCCAGTACATGTATTTAAAGTTGGAATGACAAACTTTATTCTTCTCACCTCCTTCTGGTTGAATATACACCTCAAGGTCTATATCATAATTTTTGTTTCCTTCAAACTCAAGGTAGGGCAGGACTTTTGGATCCTGCTTAGGTCCGGAAACCCTGAAAGGCTCCATTGCATCCAATGTAACGATCCAAGGAGAAACAACAGAACCAAAATTCTTTCCAAGGAAAGGTCCTAACGGTACGTATTCCCATTTTTGAATGTCGCGGGCTGAAAGGTCATTAAAAATCACAAGGCCGAATATATAATCTTCCGCTTTATCAATGGGGATTGTATCACCCAGCTTTGTTGATCCTCCAGTGACAAAAGCCATTTCAAGCTCAAAGTCAAAAAGTCTGGATGGCCCGAAAGAAGGAACTTCTGCATCATTGGCTTTTGTCTGCCCATTTGGTCTGTAAATATCTGTTCCTGAAATCACTATTGATGAACTCCGACCATGGTATCCCACCGGAATATGTTTCCAGTTGGGAAGCAAAGCTTTGTCCGGATCACGAAACATTTTACCTACATTGGTCGCATGTTCTATGCTTGAATAAAAATCGGTATAATCGCCAACCTGCACCGGCATCAATTCTTTAACATCATCAATATAATGAAGGATACTGGATTTCTCCTCCAGATTTTCCCTGATGTGTGCACTGTTTTTCTCAAACAATTGAGAAATCCGGTCACGAACATTCCTCCATACTGGTTTTCCCAATGAAATGAAGGCATTTAATGTTCTCTGTTTGAAGATTGTCTTATCCTCAATTCCAGTGCCGTCAAAATACCCAAAACCAGCAAGTGCATAAAGGTCAATAACATAGTTGCCAATTCTGGTAGCACATCTGGTTTTGCCGTTTTTAAGTGTTACAACCCCAAAGGGGATGTTTTGGATTGGAAAATCGTTCCCTTCAGGAACATCTATCCAGGAGATCAGTTCTGGATTATTTGCTTTAATCATAAATCAGTTTCGTAAATCGTTTTTGTAAATCGTATTCGTAATTCGTCCCGATAACTATCGGGATCATAATTCCTACAACGTTCCTCTTTTCTCCTGTTCCTTTTCAATGGAAACAAACAGGGCTTTAAAGTTTCCTTTTCCAAATGATTCACCTCCTTTTCGCTGAATTATTTCATAAAAGAAGGTCGGACGGTCTTCAACAGGTTTAGTAAATATCTGTAACAAATATCCTTTATCGTCCTTATCCACCAGGATCCCCAGTTCTTTTAATACGGCTAGGTCCTCATCAATGTGGCCAACTCTTTCAGCTACAGAATCATAGTATGCATCCGGAATATAAAGAAACTCAACACCTCTTTTTCTTAATTCCGAGACCGTTTTGATAATATCGCCTGTGGCTAATGCAATGTGCTGTCCACCGGGACCTTTATAAAAGTCGTAGTACTCTTCAATTTGTGATTTCTTTAATCCCTTAGCCGGTTCATTGATCGGAAATTTAATCCTGTCGTTATGGTTAGCTACAACAATTGATTTCAGAGCAGTATAGTCCGTAGAGATATCTTTGTCATCAAAGGATGCAAATTTTCTGAATCCCATTACATCATAGTAAAACTGTGCAGTTTTATCCATTTCTCCCCAGCCAACGTTACCAACCAGGTGATCAATGTATTTAAAACCAATGGGCTTAGTTTCGTAATCCGGTTCCCATTTAACAAAGCCAGGCAGAAATACACCATTGTAATTTTTCCTTTCAATAAAAAGGTGTACGGTGTCACCATAAGTATGAATCCCAGACTGCACAACTTCTCCGTCTTCATCCTTAAGCACATTAGGCTCCATGTAAGGTTTTCCTCCACGTTTTGTAGTTTCTTCAAATGCACTTCTTGCATCATCTACCCATAAAGAGATAAATTTAATTCCATCTCCGTGAAGCTTATGATGTTCAGCAACATAACAGTCCGGAGTTAGTGCAGCAGTAAAGATGAGTGTAACTTTCCCATCCCTTAATACATAGGATGTTTTTTCTTTGTCGCCCGTTTCAAGACCACGGTATGCAAGAGGTTGGAATCCAAACGCGGATTGGTAAAAATAGGCCGCTTGTTTCGCATTGCCAACATAGAATTCAACATGATCAGTTCCGTTTATAGGTAAGAATGGTTCGTTCATTTTATAGTGCTTAGTTATTTGTTGATAGTTCTTCGTTCTTCGTTATTTGTTCTTTGTTCCCTGGTTAAAGCTTTCGCTATTAGCAATTCACTACTAATGAAGCCATGATTTGTAATAGTCTTTATCTTCGATATCCAATGCTGCTTTAGTAATCATTAGCGGTTTAAAAGTATCTACCATTACTGCTAATTCCTGGGTCTCTTTCTGTCCGATACTGCGTTCAATTGCACCGGGATGCGGTCCATGAGGAATGCCAATGGGGTGTAATGTAATTTGTCCTTTTTGGATGTTATTACGACTCATAAAATCACCATCCACATAGTAAAGCACTTCGTCTGAATCTACATTGCTGTGATGATATGGGGCAGGTATTGATTCCGGGTGATAATCATACAAACGAGGCACAAAAGCACATGTTACAAATCCAGGAGTTTCAAATGTTTGATGTACCGGAGGGGGCTGGTGAATTCGGCCCGTTATTGGTTCAAAATCGTGGATGGACAGTGCATACGGATAATGGTACCCGTCCCAGCCAATAAGATCGAATGGATGTGAAGCATAATGATAAGGATACACCAGATCACCTCGCTTGATGAAGACCAGAAAGTCTCCTTTTTCATCAATGGTTACCAACTCTTCAGGCTTTCTGATATCCCGTTCATAAAACGGAGAATGTTCCAGCAACTGCCCGACCTTGTTCATGTATCTTTTCGGGAACCTTAACGGGCTGAACGATTCAACAATAAACAATCGATTGTCTGTTGTTGTAAAATCCAACTGGTATATAGTTCCACGGGGAATGATCAGGTGATCACCATATGAAAAGGAAAGATTGCCATAGATAGTTTTTAAAGTACCTTCTCCTTTGTGAACAAAGATCATTTCGTCAGCAGAAGAATTTTTGAAGAAATAATCTTTAGTGGATTTTTTGGGGGCTGCCAGAGAAATGTGGCAATCATTGTTTACTAAAACAGGTTTACGGCTGTCGAGGTAGTCTTCTTCAGGATTAACATTGAATCCTTTAAAACTCCTGTGTTGCATGTTTTTCTCATAGGCAATCTCCGGCGCTACAGATATGGGTTCGTCAATTTTTAATACCTGTGTGGGAGGATATACATGGTAAACAACTGAATACAGGTCAGAAAATCCTTCAGTTGAAACTACTTCCTCAGCATACAGATCGCCATTCGGTTTCCTGAAAACGATGTGCCTCTTTGGGGGCACTTTCCCCAGTTTGTGATAATGTGGCATGTTACAATTTTAACAGTTGATATCAGAATCAATGATTCTAATGTACATAAATCAATTACATCAAATTTTGTTCAAAATAAGTGTCAATTGGGTATTATTTAGATCAATTCTAAATGATTGACAAAGATAGAATTTTTTTCATTTCTTTGCATAAAAACAAACAGAATTGACGATTTGTAGCGAAGGACATTTAGCACAAAGAGAAATGAACAGAAGTATTCCTTTATTGGTGCCCGTTGAGGTTGGTAGGTATAAACTAAAAAACAGGGTGATCATGGCTCCTCTGACCCGACGAAGGGCCACTGCAGACCATGTTCCGACAGAACTAATGAAGACATACTACGGGCAAAGATCATCTGCTGGCCTTATCATCGCGGAAGCAACCAACATTTCTACACAGGCTGTTGGGTATATGCATAGCCCTGGAATTTATAATTCACAACAAGTGGATGCATGGAAACCAATAACCAGGGCTGTTCACGATAAAGGAGGGGTGATGTTTTTACAACTCTGGCATGTAGGCCGGATCTCACACCCGTTGCTTCAGCCGGATAACCAACTGCCTGTTTCTTCCTCTGCAATTAAGCTTTCCGGAACCATTACTACACCTGATGGGAAAAAGGAGTTTGTAACACCAAGAGAATTGGAAACACAAGAGATCCCGGGAATAATAAATGATTATAAACAGGCAGCCAAGAATGCAATTGCAGCCGGATTTGACGGTGTAGAGATTCATTGCGCCAACGGGTATTTGCCGGATCAGTTCTTACATGATGGAACCAATACCCGGACAGATAACTATGGGGGAAGCATTAAAAACAGATCCAGGTTTTTATTGGAAATAGCGGATGCATGCTGCCGTGCAATTGGCAGCGACAGGGTAGGAGTCAGGTTATCTCCTAATGGGATCTTTAAAGATGTATTTGATTCCGATCCTGTTCAACTGTATGATTATGTGATCAATGAGTTGAATTACTTTAACCTGGCTTACCTTCACTTAATGGAATCTTATGTCGCTCTTGAACCTGCAGAGAAGTATGCTAATTATTTAAAAGTGGTAACACCACATTACAGGAAGGTGTACAATGGTCCCCTTGTCACTAATGTCCGTTATGATTACAACAGTGGAAACAACATCATAAAAGATGGGTTTGCAGATATGGTGGCCTATGGCAAACCTTTTATTTCAAATCCCGACCTCGTAGAACGATTTAAAGCAAAAGCACCTTTAGCTTCATGGGATGAAGAAACGTTTTATCATGGAGGTGCAAAGGGTTATACTGATTATCCTTTTCTACATGATAATCCTTAAAGATCAGGATTTGAAATATCGGGAGCGGGCATTATAATTTTATAAATTTCTTCCTTTTTACAGTTTGCCCGTTGCTTACCTGTATTATGAAGGTTCCTTTTTCAAGACGGCCAATATCAATTTTGACCACATCTTTTCCTTCGTGCTTTGAGATCCTGTCTTCTTCAACCTGATTGCCATATAAACTGAATATTATAAGTTCATAATCTGCCTCGGGAAATTCTGTTAAATCAAAATACAAATGATCAGAGGCTGGATTTGGATAAATCATCAGGTCAACCTCATCCAGGTTCAATGGATACTCAGGCTGGTAAACTATCTGCCCTGAGTCTGCCATGATCTCAATAAAATCAGTTTTTACCATAACATCTGTACCATAGTCATTTGTGGCAACAAGCGTTACTGTATAGGTTCCTGGGATGTGATATTCAATATTGGGATTCTGTTCAAAAGATACAATGGGTGTTCCTCCCTCAAATTGCCACATCCAGTTCATGGGAAGATTAGAACTTTTATCGTAAAAACTTATCGTTTCATATGTGATTGCCGTTGTTGTACTGGCTATGAATTCAGCAACGGGAGGATTTGTATTTGGTAATACGTTTATATAACTGTTTTTGGTAATGTAATCATTCCCGTAGGAGTTACTGGCTACAAGAGTAACATTATACTTCCCGGGCGTATTATAAGTGGTTACAGGATTTTCTTCGAAGGCAATGGGGGGAGTTCCTCCTTCCAGTTGCCAGATCCAACCAGTTGGATCATTTTGGCTTTGATCATAGAAATAAACAGGATCACCAGCGACAACAGTCGTAACGTTTGACGTGAAATCTGCAAGTGGAGGGAAACTGGTTTGTATCACCTCGATGTGGTCTTCAATGGTCAGGATATCTGTACCGTAAGGGCTTGAAACAAAAAGATTGACATTAAAGATGCCTGGTGTATTGTATGTGACAACCGGATTTTGTTCCAAGGAAATGATAGTGGCTGCTCCTTCAAGTTGCCACATCCAGTTATCAGGAGTATTTAGGCTTTGATCAAAAAAGGAAATACTTTCACCTACATTAATTGTAGTTGAACTGCATGTAAAGCCTGCCACCGGAGGATAAGTATTGTTCACTACCTCAATGCAGTTAAACTGGTACTTTACATCACTACCGAAAGAATTCGATACTAAAAGGCTCACATTATAAATTCCCGGATTTTCATAGGTGACAACCGGATTCTCTTCAAATGATATTACAGGTGTCCCACCTTCAAATTGCCATGTCCGGTTAGTAACTGAATTAAGACTCTGGTCATAAAATGTGATACTTTCACCTGCCATACAATTGGTAACGCTTGACGAGAAATTCGCTACAGGCATATTGTTATCAGGCAAAACTTCGACATAGTCAGTCATTACAAGTACATCATTCCCTGTGGTATTGGAAACCGATAAAATGACATCGTAAGTTCCCGGAGTTTCATAAACTATTTCCGGATTTTGCTCCATCGAAACCGTAGGTGTGCCTCCTTGAAATTGCCAGGCCCAATTGGATGGTGAATTCAAACTTTCATCCTGGAAGCTAATGCTTTCACCAGCAACAATAATGGTTGCGTTTGCAGTAAATGCCGCTTCAGGTATTTCTGTCTGGTCAATTAAATTGATCGTAAGGGTAGCCTGATCTGTTAATGCACCAGGACCATTGTCCTGAACCTGTATCTGTACACTAAATGTTGGATTGGTTTCGTAATCAAGTGCTGCGGTATTGTTCACCGATAGTGCACCGGTATTTTCATTGATTAAAAATGCATTATCAACATTACCCGAAAGAATACTAAAAGTAATTTCCTGTCCTGGATCAGGATCGGATGCCACAACAGTACCAACAACCTGCCCGTTTGGTGTATTTTCATTAATGACCATTGTTTGGTTGGGAATCTGTGGAGGACTGTTCGTTTGATTTCCGTCAAAATACTCAAAGGCTCCTACTTCAGGAGGATTGCCAACTGCTACATTATCAAAGTCATATGGAATACCAACATGATAGCCGTCGTTAAAATCCGCGCTGCGGTGAAAATCTCCATTTTCCCAGTCTACAATTCCCAGGTATTCGTTCCAGGTGGATGAGGCAGCATTAGTTCGTATATTATTGCTTTGTGTTAAGTTGCCAACATTGGTATATTTAATAGGAAATCCAGTTGTATTACCAGCACTTAAATTGTTTCTGCTGAAGACTACCGGTGTCCCTGAAAAATTAAGAACAAATTGCATGTTGTTATCATTCCCGTTAATTACTGTATTGTTGAAGAATTCAACGTAGTTGGTTTCAACAGTAAATACACTTACACCATTCACAGAGTCAATAATGTTGTAATTGAACTCTGCTGTATCGCATCCAACATAAAATGCTCCCTGTGAGGAATAACCTCTTCCAATAAATTTATTGTATTCAATTTTTACCCGCTGTAGTTGAGCTGAGATATAGATCGCACATCCACCGCTGTCACCAATGGTATCCTTAGGTGGATAAAAGGTG
Source organism: uncultured Bacteroidales bacterium (assembly GCA_964421215.1). Classification (GTDB taxonomy): domain Bacteria; phylum Bacteroidota; class Bacteroidia; order Bacteroidales; family JAADJA01; genus JAADJA01. Next base: position 30,289 of record CAYQWA010000003.1, read on the forward strand.
TTTCCGATTACTTCTCCGTAACAATGCTCCTGGTTTAATCCTCCGAAGATGAAGCAGAATTTGTTTCCGGTTGAACTTCTGTCAACAATGTTGTCGTAGATCTTGAAGTTATTACAATCCTTACCGATCTGAATTCCGTCACCTGGAGCACAATCTTCGGTATGGCAGTCAAAATGCCAGGCCATATTCACATCATAAATATGACATCCCTGGACTAAAATATTATCCATCCCACCCAGGAAAATACCATCTGTACCGATATTGTGGATCTCACAATTAATAATGTTAATATCACTCGATTTGTTTTGGAAAGGGTCTCCCCATATTCCGGCATCACCGTTGGCGATTTCACAATTTGATACTGTAATGTTATAAGTATCAGGATTGTTAGGACTGGATGTTCCACCAATTTTTACAGGTGCATTGGCTTCCATATCAAAACCTACTAACCTCAAAGAGTCCACAATTATGTTGGAAGCCGCCTGGATCAAAAATAAAGAACCAGTGCTCACATGTGTAATTATGGGCCTTTCTCCTTCTCCATAAGGTTTAAATGTAATGTCGGATTTTCCGAAAGGATTAATTGTAGATGACAATACCATGGTGGTTCCTCTTTTAATACAATAAGTAGTATTGTCTTCAAAGGTAACATCAGAGATGTGATCATAAGGATTTTCAATCGTGCCGTCTTCGAGTGATCCTCCGCCATTTGCGGGATCAATGTAAACGGTTGTTGTGGTTTGTGAGTAAACAAATGCGCATAGCAATTGTAGTAATACAAGTAACTTCTTCTTCATCATAATAGTTGCGTTCTTCTAGTAAATAAATCTAAAAATTATCACGACCCGCAGCTGCAAAAATATGTTTGTAATTCATTCATTTATTAATTGTTGAAAACTTTTATTTTCAGTAAAGCTTTAATCATGAAACTGACATCAATCAGGCCTTCCGGAAGTATTACTGATGTTAATAAGTTTATATTATTTTAAAACATAATAAATAAATAATTTTGTGGTGTTATTTCATTAACACATTTACCGAGTTAGTAAGATGAATCAAAAAACAAAACACTCAAAATTGAAAAGGATTTTTTTAACAATAATGCTTGTATTCTGTTTTCTCCATCATCATGGATTAGGTCAGATTTTCCCCGACTCATTAATGATACCTCAGGACAACCACCTTAGGAACTGGACACTTGAAGACTCCGTATCTATTTACAACAATATCAACCTGTATAAATTTAATGATGCCATAGTTGACCTGTACTATGAGTATGGGTTTGATACCCTCCGGACCTGTAATTACAAGGATCCAGAGAATGAAAAAGTAATCCTGGAAATTTACGAAATGCAGGATGGTCATGCTGCCTATGGATTGTTTACCATAAACAGTTCAGGAAAAGGTACAAAGAGTGATGTTGTAGAACATGCAATGTTATATGACTATCATATCCATTTTGTAAAGGGTAATTATTATGTGAAGTGCACCGTTTCCAACAATAGTCCTGAATACTTAGAACAATTGTTGGAATTCGCAAAATACACAGAGGAAAGCATCAAATCAAAAGGGAATGTACCGGAATTGCTGAATGCATTTCATTTTGAGTCAATAACCCCAAAACATCAAAAATACTTCCGCGGACAAACGGGATTGTCTCAGTTCTTTACTTTCGGGCATGGTGCCATTGCAGCCTTTCAGGAAGGGGTACATTGCAGGGAAAACGAAAAATTATACTTTGTATTTGCCTATCCCAACAATTTTAAAAGAAGGGAATGGTTTGCCAGTGCCAAAGGAAAAATGAAAATGAACAGAAAGTTCACAGATTTTACTTTTGTTGAGGAAGGGTTTACTGTCATTGATAAATTCGGCAGTTATTTTTCATTTAAACCATCCGGAAGATACATATTTGTTGTACGTGGTTACAATTGGGAAGAAGCAAAACCCATATTCGATCAGATGACATCTAATCTGAATGAAATTCAGGATTAACCGGTTCCTCATCTTTGATGATATTCATTACCGGTTTAAACTCTCTTCTAATAACTTCCCATCTTTCAGGATGAAGTTTCACCAGGGCGTTGATTTTTGATTTATGATTGTAAAGTGCATCTGTAATTGCGGGTGCTGTAATAGGAGTAGGGCAAGCTCTACCGACATTGGTACCCGTAAGCTTTAATTGGTTTGACTTTACAATCATTGCAGCGGATTCCAGTTTATCCAGCAGATGAATGGTTTTTGTGTATTTATCAGAGGTGAAATTAGTCTTGATCTTATCAGTTGCCTTAACATCAGGACCATCAAACTGAAGGTGCCAATCGGTGATCTCAAGTTCTCCGCTTTCATCAATATAAAGTGATTCCACAAACGCAAGAGTTTCCCATATCCTGGTTTTAAGATCCTTTAACTCGCCCTTATATTCTTTGATCTTTTCCAGCGCTCCTGAGGAAAACTTAAATTTTCTTTGTGTACTGCCGGAATATTCAACCAGGTACTGGTGACACAAACGAACAAGGCTTAAACCATAATATTCACTGGTGCGTAACATTTCCTGTTTTTGCTGCTCAGCCTTATCAATGATCAATCGGGTGCGCTTGTTGTTCAGAATTAACTGGCCCTTGTTTTTCTTTTGCTGAATAATAAAACATAGCAAAGCATTGCGTATGAGGAAGGCAATAATGCTTTTATTATCGGTGGTTAATGGATTAATGGAATTGGTAACCCCAAAATTACTTGGATTTTCATTCAGGTAAATAAACACAAGCAAACCATGATTTTCAATTACTCCTGGCAATCGAATGAGCAAAACAACATTTTGCAATTCAGAGAATATATCTATGACCGGGTTGTTGGATTTATTTTCAATGTCAAAAGGAAGATTTGTTCTGCTGTACCAGTCGTATGGATTCTTTTCTTCCATAAACCGTAAAATTACAGAACGCATATTCAACAGTTCCAAACTGCGGGACTGGTATACATTGTTCTTTTTCTGGGTTAAAATTCCTGAGAAGCTATTGTCAGGATTTTCATGAACGGTGATAATCTTCTCGATCCCTGGAAGAATTTCAGGAATAATAGCATGAAGGCTTTCAACAGGGTGTTGTATGAAAGAATAATTATTCACCAGCGTAGCGCAATTTGAGGCAAAAATAAGGAAAGAATTAAGGGAAGTCAATAAATAATTAAGTAAAATATTAAGTCAACCTAAAAAAGAGTTAAGCCTTAACTAAAATACTTAGGTGACTTATTTATCTCCTTAAATTTTAAAAATTAACTTAAATAACTTGATATTAGAGTGTTGCTGGCTGTAATATTGCAATTCTATTTACAGCAATTCAAGTCCAACAATCTCTTTTAGTAAAAAAATTAAGTATTTGTCCAGATGAAAAGCAAAACAATCTCAATAATTAAGGAAAACAGAAAGAGGTATATAACTGAAATCAGAAAACGGGGTTTAATAAAACAGGCTTCTGGTAAACAAGAAAATATTGAACAGGAAGCGATAATAAACAAAGATCATACACCTGTAAACAGTCATACTATGGGTATTACTTCGAAATTAAAAATTAAACCTTTAAAACGATCCATTAAGCAAACCTCTTTTTTTGTATTAAAAACGCCAGGTGACTATGCAGAAAAGCTTAAACAAAGGTTGTTTTCATTTCTTGTGGTTGTTTTTGATGTAGAAGAAAGTCTGTATGAACCTGCTTATGTTACAACAGGTGAATCCTTCAGTGATCCGAAGAAGTCAGTTTCATCAGATTCCCACACAGGAGATGCTTTTGATGCCAGTAATTATCTTCCTTATAAAATTAGGTTATTTATTTTTAAGCTATTGTTATTTTTAGAACTGGATAATCTTGGCTTCAGAAATGTAAAGAATATTGATAGCCTGGCTTCCCTGAAATTGAAAACAAGAACCATTTCTGGTCACTTACTAAGATTCATTAAAAGGAAGAATTCTTGGATAAACTATCCAGTAGTGCTCTTAAATAAAAAATTGGCAAACTTCTATCCACAGATTAACAGGTTTATCAGAACAATTACAACACATTGAATTTAATTGATTGAAGTGTAGCAGATTGAACATAATTAAATTACCTTTGTAGTTAGTATGTAACCAATCTATTCTTATTATTATGAAAGCACTGAAAATTTTAATTGTAATTTTAGTAGTAATTGCAGGTATTATTTTGATACCGCCATTGTTCATGCCCTCAGAATTGTTTGTTGAAAAATCCAGGGTTATGGAGGCCCAGCCCGAAGTCATCTGGGATCAGGTCAATTGTCTCGAAAACTGGGAGTTCTGGGATACCTGGCATCAGGATACCAATATGACCGGTTCTTACGAAGGCCCTGAATGTGGTGTTGGAGCCAAAAATGTATGGACCTACAAAAACAGCGAAGATGGTGGAAGCCAGACCATTGTTGAAAGTAAAGATTATGAGTACATTAAAACCGAACTGGCATTTGTCGGCATGGGAACAGCAACCTCTGAGTTTTTCTTTGAAAAAACTGAAGAGGGAACAAAAGTCACCTGGAACCTCAAAGGTGATGGTTCATATCCTATAATGCGCTGGGTGAATGCATTGATGATTTCACCGGGTGTTAACCAGGCTTATGAAGACGGATTAAACAACCTAAATGAGCATACCAAAGACATGGAGCCCATGGCTAAATATTCTTCCGGGGAGATAAGTACGAAAGAAGTTACTTCTCAGGAAGCTATATCAATCAGGGTTACAGCAACCATGGAAGAAATGGGTGATAAAATGGGAGAAGCTTTTGGTCAGTTGATGCAGGCTGCCGGGGCTCAAATGGCAGGCCCACCCTTTGCAATCTGGTATGTATGGGAAGGTGATGTTTTTGAATTTGCAAACTGTTTACCTGTTGTCGCTCCTATCAGTGGGCTGGATGGCATAGAGTCCATCAAAACCTACGAAGGAAAAGTAATAACTATTACACATACCGGTGCCTATGAAACAACGCATCATAGCTGGGACCTACTACAAAAAGAAGTTGAAGAACAAGGCCTTGAAACAAATGGTGATCCTTACGAAGTATACCTTACAAATCCTCAGGAGGAACCCAATCCTGATAACTGGGTAACCGAACTTTACTGGCCAATCAAGTAATTGCAGGTTTATAATATATTCTCTAACCCTGACAGCATCGTCAGGGTTTTTTTTTACCGCAAAGGTCGCAATGAAGGCCCATAGGTCGCTAAGTTTAATTAATTACCACATAACTTTGCGATTAATGCGGTATATTCTATAATTACTCTAGTTTTACTTTGCGCCTTTCGGTTAAATGGCCAACCGTATCCTGATTTCCTCCCGCCGAAAACTTCAAACCCCTTGCCGTATCCTGATTTCCCGTTGACATAGCTCTTTTACTAGATTAATTTTAAGCAAAATGATCAGTCCAATGAAGTATTAATCTTTTAAAAACGAAAATCATGAAAGTTCCAAAATCAACCCGTAAAGCAGGACTGGCTGTTCTGCTTGTAATGTTCCTGCAGCCGATGCTTCTGGCTCAGGAAAATGAAACATTTTCAACCATTAAAACTCTCTTCGAGAGCTACCTGGAACAGGCACCAGGGGAACGATTGTATCTACACATCGATAAATCACTTTACCAGCCTGGTGAAACGGTGTGGTTTACCGCTTACCTGCGTAATGACGGCGATCTGCGAAAATCAGACCAGAGCGATATGGTCAATGTCGAAATGTTCGATCCCAAAGGAAACCTTGTACGTAGTTTAACATTGGTTGCAAAGAATGGAGTAGCATCTGGCGACATTGAATTCAGCACCGATCAGGCCGGTGGAATTTACAAACTAAAGGCGTTTACAGAATGGCAGAAAAATGACATAGAGCCTTTTGTATTTGAAAAGGACCTTCAGCTGCAAAAGTTGATCCTTCCACGTTTGCTAATGACGCTTGAATTCCCTGAGAAGGGATATGGTCCCGGGGATGAAGTGAAAGCTGAATTCACCATGAAGAACCTGGAGAACCAGCCCATAGCAGACCATAACCTGTCCTGGGATGTTTATATCAAAGGGGAAAAAGTAGAAACAGGTGAAAGCAAAACAAGAAAAGACGGTACAACTGAAGTGGAATTATTTTTGCCTGAAGACCTTGAAACAACCGATGGATTACTTAATGTCCAGATCGATTACGACGGGATCATAGAATCGGTATCAAGGGCAATTCCCATAACCCTAAACAAGATCGAACTTGAGTTTTACCCGGAAGGCGGTGACCTTGTCGTAGGACACAAAACAAGAATCGCCTTCCAGGCATTGAATGAATACGGTAAACCTACGGATATCGAAGGTAAGATCGTTGACAAGGAAGGTGTTGAACTGGTTTCCTTCTCAAGTTTCAGAAAAGGAATGGGTGCCTTTTATTTTAAACCACAACCTGGTGGAGAATATTTTGCTTCCATCACCAGGCCGGAAGGCATTTCTGAAGTCTATAAACTTCCTTCTGCATTAAAGAAAGGGTACACACTTAATGTGAATAGATCCGGAGAAAACTTCCTCCAGGTGTCTGTCAGGTCCGATATTGAAGAGGAAGTATTTATTGCCGCTCAGGTTCGTGGTGTAATTCACCATTCACAATCCTTTCCGGTAAAAAAGGGATTGAATAAATTCAGGATAGATGTTTCCGGATTTCCTGCTGGCGTTGCACAACTTACTTTGTTCGACAACAAAGGTATCCCAAGAGCTGAACGCCTGGCATTTGTGAACAAGGACAATCAGCTCAAAATAAAGATTGAAACCGACAAGGAGGTTTATCAACCCCGTGAAAAAGTGGAAGTCGAATTAACTGTCGTCGATGAAAACGATATGCCAGTTACCGGCAGTTTTTCCATGGCGGTTGTGGATGAAAAGCTGGTGAAGATGGCCAATGATAAGTCAGGGAAGATCCTTTCCAAACTATTGCTGGAGCCTGATATCAGCGGCGACATCGATGAACCATCATTTTATTTCGATCCGGATGAACCCGATGCTGATCTTGCACTTGATATGCTCCTGATGACCAAAGGCTGGAGGCGGTTTGCCTGGAAAGAGTTACTGAGCAAAAAGGAACCTTTTCTCGCGCATTTGCCTGTAAAAGCTGTAATTAAAGGATATATTTACAACCAGAAGGAGAAGCATCCTGTGAAAAACCTCAAAGTAACATTACTTGAACGTGACATATCCGTTAAGACGGATGGAAATGGTTTCTTCAGGTTTGAAGGCATTGACCTAACTGAAAAGGTTACCCTCGAATACAAAGACAGGGAAAGGGTAAAACAATCCTATACGGTAGCTGAATACCAGAACAATCTGATGATAGATGTTTCTAAAAAGTATGTTTTCAGTGAAAATTGGGAGGACGGAATGAACGGCTCGCGGCCAAGCAATTATTATGTTTCATCAGGGACATCCTCCATTAAAGGACAAATTTTTGATACAGAGACAAAGGAACCCATAGCGTTTGCCAATATCATAGCTGAAGTGGATGGCCGGATTGTGTCAGGCGCTGTTTCTGATCTGGACGGTAATTACCAGATAAAACCCATATCTTCTGGTAAATATGACATCAAAACCTCTTATGTGGGTTACCAGTCGCATATCATACAGGGAGTGGTGGTAAAATCAAGGCAAATTCTTTTTCTTGACCTGGAGATGTCCACCAATATGGCAGTCATCGAAGCAATTACCTCTAATGTTGTTGAAAAGCAGGAGGGTGATGCAGGTGATAAAAAGAAGTTGGTCAATAAGTCTTCAGGGCTAACAAGCATCAGTCTTGGCAAAGGATACTATACTCCACCCGAAATTAGTTTAACTGAACAAACTTTTGCAAAAAGGGAAGTGGTTAACACAAGTGGCGATGTAGCCATAGCCGGGGTAGACCTGGATGAAATTGTGATCTCAGCCTACAAAGTGCCATTAATTGATGCTGATCAAACCATTTCGGGCGCATGGATCACCGAAGATGACCTCGACAATATGCCGATGCGTGATACGGAATCTATCGCTACAGCTGTAGGAGGTGTATTCTCAATGGATGGAGAACGAGGCAGTATTAGGGGTGCACGAAGTGACCAGACCGTTGTATACATTGATGGTGTTCGTGTAATTGGAAGTTCTGCATTGCCCAGATCAGCCATCGCAGAAGTATCGGTTTACCTAAGCGGAGTTCCTGCTGAGTATGGTGATTTCAGAGGCGGTGTAATTGATATCACCACCAAAAGTGCAGCATCCAATTTTTCATATACACCACGAAAAAACAAAGCAGAGGAAATTGTAAGCATCCCAATGGGACCGGTTTATCATATTGCCAGGGAATTCCCTGAAGTTGTGTATGAAAAAACAGAAGAAGTTTTAGAAAGAAACGATTTCAGAACCACAGTTTTCTGGAATGGGAATGTTGAATTGAATGATAAAGGCACTGCTTCAGTTGCTTTTCATAATTCAGATGCACTTACAACCTTCAACATAACCGTGGAGGGTGTATCGGATTACGGCATGGTTGGCAGAGCTGTAGAGAATTACATTACCAAAGTTGCCTTCAGTATTGATGCAAAAGTCCCCAATGCTGTTTTAATGGGTGATAAGGTAAAAGTGCCGGTTTATTTAAAAAACACAACCAGCCAGGAGATAAAAGGTGATCTTTCATTTATGTTTCCGGAAGGCTGGAAACCGGTTAGTGATTTGCCTGCTAAAGCATCCATTGCTGCCAATAGTACTAAAGTGGTTTATGTTGAAATGGATATTTTAAATACGCCAGGAAAGGGAGACCTCAAAATAGGATTTAAAAATGAAAGTGGTGTAGAAGATAACTTTGAAACAAAAACTGCGATTTTACCCAGGGGATTCCCGGTGGAAAATTCCTGGTCAGGGTATGAAAAGGACAACACTTTTTATGTGGATATTTTTAATCCCATCGAAGGAAGTGTACAGGGTGTATTTAACGCCTACCCAAGCAACCTGTCGACACTAATGGCAGGAATTGAAGGGATGCTTCGTCAACCTCACGGTTGCTTCGAACAGGTTTCATCCTCCACATATCCAAACTTGCTGGTGCTGGATTTCCTGAATAAATCCGGTTATGAAAATAAGGAGATTAGCGAGAAAGCCCTTGGCTACATAAAATCCGGGTACAAAAAGTTAGCCGGTTATGAATGTTCAACCGGTGGATTTGAATGGTACGGTGCTGATCCGGCACACGAAGGGCTTACTGCTTATGGTTTAATGGAATTTATTGACATGCAAAAAGTCTATAAGGGAGTCAGCCAGTCCATGATTAACCGAACAAGGAATTGGTTGCTGGATAAAAGAAAAGGGAACGGAGAATTTAAAGTAATTGATATGGCTAAATTTCACAGATGGGGAACACAGGATGTGTTGGTGGCTTATATGATCTGGGCACTGACCGAAGCAGGTGAAACAGAACTGGAAAATGAACTCAACCTGGCCATTCATAAAGCAGAAACCCGAAAAGATCCTTATCAGCTGGCGTTGCTGGCCAATGCTTCTTATAATATGCATAAAAGACCGGTTGGAAATGAATTGATACAAACACTGGTAAAGCTGAAGAGAAAAAATAGCAGCTGGACCGGTGCAACTCGCTCAGTCACCAATTCCTCCGGAAAATCATTGGAGGTAGAAACAACTGCACTATGCATCCTCGCCATGCTTAAAGCCGGTAATGAATACCAGGAGATCCAGCCTTCAGTTTCTTATTTGCTGAAACAAAGAAGAGGAATTGGAAGTTTCGGGTCAACCCAGGCCACAGTACTTGCATTAAAAGCTATAACCGAGTTTTACCGTTTGTATGAACAACAAAGCGGTGAAGGGGAAATACTGATCTCAGTAAATGATGAACCGGTCCATACCTATTTTATTACAGGTAAAGAAATGGAAACCATTACCATTGAGGAGATTAGTGATTACTTAATACCTGGCAACAATAAGATCAGGATTGAATATACCGGAATGGAGAATCCTGTTCCTTTTACTTTTAACACTAAATGGACCAGTGATCTGCCTGTTGTTGAAAACAAGTCTGTATTGAGTTTCACAACCTCTTTAACGGAACAAAATCCGGAGCTTGGTGAAAATTCACGCCTGAAAGTTGAGATCAGCAACAATTCGGAAAAAGCAGTTCCTTTTCCCATTGCCATTGTGGGCATTCCAGCTGGATTGTCATTACAACCCTGGCAGCTAAAAGAATATTCAGAAAAAGGGGATGTGTTTGCCTATTATGAGATAATGGGCAACGATATAGTTCTTTATTTCAGAGAACTGGATGCCAAAGAAACAAGAACCATCAACCTGGATCTTAAAACGGATATCCCAGGAAGCTTCGAATCTTCTGCCTCCGTGGCTTACCTGTACTATGAAGATGAGGATAAGTACTGGAGCGCGGGGGAGAGGGTTGTGATTGAGGAGTAGGATTTATAGAAAAGAGTTTAATTTGACCTTTTACAGTTTACAGCATGTAGCAGGCAGTTGGCAAAGGATTTTGCTGGCTGCCTGTTGTTCATTGTTTATTGTGTAAGGTAAAGGCCTCGTCGCACCTGGCCTTGCTTAAGACTTGTGCCTGGGGCGTTGGTTGAATGACTAATATGAATTGGGTTCAGGTAATACATGGCAGTGGCCAGTAAACCAAACCCCTTGAACCGGTTGTGTTCATTAGAATTACTATTGAATTTCCAATAATTACAATGAATTACGTCATCACAGAAAAATGACAACAATTGACGTCCATTAACCGGGCGAACAAATTACCATAAATTACTTAATACTTACCTAAACACACATATTCCGTCGTATCGGAGCATGCGGATCATAATCTTCCACAACAAAGTCATCGATGGTCAGTTGATCGAATGGTTTTTTCGCAATCCGGAGTTTAGGCAAAGGCCTGGGCTCTCTTGACATTTGTTCAAGGATTGCAGTTACATGATCGTATTTTTCTTCGGTACCATCACTGGGTGCATTTTTATTGAGCCATTCAACAACCTCTAAATATCCTTCTCTTTCAGAAACATTTCTAATTCTTTGCTGAACCTCTTTGAAATTCTCCTTGTACCACTGGGTTCTTTTTCCAATACTGGAATAAAAATGTGAATCTCCAAAGGTGTGGATAAATGTTTTCGGAACCATATCTGCTTCCTGAGCGATTACCTGAGTAAGGGCAGCATAACTGGCAATGTTAAATGGAACACCTAAAAACTGGTCGCAACTTCTTTGGTATAGTTGCAGTTCAAGTTCGCCTTCTTCATTGGCTGTAGCCTGGTAAAGAACATGACACGGAGGTAATGACATGTTGGGTGTGTCGCCGGGATTCCAGGAGTCTACGATGTGTTTTTTACCGGTGGGCTTCTTTTTCAGGCCATCAATCATTTTTCTCAGCTGATCAATTTCAATAAATTGCTTTTTATCATGATCATAGTACTCCCATCTTCTCCATTGCTTGCCGTATATGGGTCCTGCATCACCCCATCGTTGAGCAAACTCTTCATCTTCTTTGATCCTCTGGCCATATTCTTTCATGGTGGTGTCCCAGTCAGGAGAATACTTGACAATGTTTTCCGGGAAAATGCCTTCTTTTTGCATGGCGGGAAGGTTGTCCTGGAAAGCATCAGGCCTCCAGATAGGGCAGTTGTTGTCTTCAAGGTATTTGATGTTGGTATCTCCTCTTAAGAACCAAATGGTTTCATGAAACATGGATCTTGTGAACATCTTCTTTGTGGTTAACAAAGGATACCCTTCTCTGAGGTCATATTCATTCTGATACCCGAATAAAGAGATAATTCCTGATCCTTTGCTTCCACCTTTAAAGTTTGAACGACTTGAAGTTAAGATTGCTTTTGAATGATCTAAATACTGTTGCGCCATTTGTTGTTTCTTGTTAGATTATTTGCAGATTATTTTGCGATCAAAAGTAGGTTTTATTTCTGTTGATGCTTTGTTTGTGATGTTCACAGAATTGGGGAAATTATTAACAAAACTAAATAACTCAATTCACACAAAGACCACAAAGTTTTAACCACAAAGACGACTGGGAATAATTTAAAATATAAAATCTTAGCGCATTTAGGTTTTCTTCTTTTGCGAGCTTTGCTTGAACCATTAATTAATACTTTAAAAATGAGCGCATCGTACCGAAGTGACATAATAACTATCGAAGCATCTAACAATAAAACCACGCTAAAGCACTGCTTTTTAAATCGATTTTTTACTTTCAACTCTGGCCTAACTCAAGGTTCTGTTATACCTTCCTAAATCGCTACTTTGTTGGATGCAGTAATTTATTAAAAAGTTTCGCTGTAGCAATGGCATCACCTAAGGCAGTATGTCTTCCTTCGACTTTAATATCGAAAAGATCAAAGGCATCATCCGATGAAATTGCCTTTCGCTTTATTTGGCCGGCCAGGAACAGATAATATAAAATTGAAGAGGTGTCAATGATCCTGTGGGAGAAATATGAATTAAAATCCTTGTTATTGGCCGCAAAAGATACTTTCAGAAAACTAACATCAAAGTGAACATTATGACCGGCCAATGTAATCTTACCATGCTGAGGAAAATGTCTGCCTATAAATGATATAACTTCTGCCTGTGCTTCAGATGATGATAAAGCCATTCGCTTATGTACATCCAGATCAATCTTGTTTATTGCTAAAGCTTCCTCGGTAACAGCAAGTTTTCCGTCATTAATCAAGATCTCAACTGAATCGATGACCTTCTTATCCTCCCAGACGACCATACCCAATGATAACAGCGAATGTTGATCAGGATTGAGGCCGCCTGTTTCTGTGTCTATGAAGAGAAGTTTGTTCATGATTGTTGTTATTGTGGGACAAAGATAAAATAGTTAGGGATTAGAATTCCGGGGTCAATCCTATGAACTATGTGAAACAAATAAAAACTACTGAAATAACGACAACTGACAGAGTGGTAAATCTTCTCTTCAATTGTTGATTAAGTTAACCAACGAAATCAGTCCAAATTATACTGCAGATGTGGGATCAGTTAAATTAGTGTCCTATTAAGTATTTAATAAACAATAACTTTTTTAGTATATGTTTCCTGGCCAGTTTTTAATTCAAGCATATAAATCCCAGGATTGAGTTGAACCTTAACAGATGAATTTATTACCTGATTATTTTTTATGATCCTTGATCCATCCAGTGAATAAATATTGACACTTGGTGACTTGGTACTGAAGTTTTTCAGATCAATATGAACCAGTCCATTCGAAGGATTTGGAAAAACACGGATAAGGTCTTCTTCCTTGTTGCTTGGAGCTATACCACTACTGCTCGGATCATACACCTCAGTAGAATAGGAACTGTTCGTGAAAGTAGAGGCATAAAACCCATAAGTTTCATCCTCAGTTTCAAATACCCTGGAAAAGCCGGTTATGTTATAGGCTAACATGCCTTCGTTGTTTTCTTCCCATAAATTATCATCTATAGTTAAGAAAATGCCGTCATTGCTTGTGGCTGCATAGATAACATCAGGATTCATCGGGCTTATCAAAAGGTCAGTGATCTTGCAATAATTTGTTGTGACTATGTTCATGAGTGTCCAAGATGATCCACCATTTTCTGATTTATAAACAAATCCTGAGGTGCCACCATAACCGCCGGCTCCTCCATACAATACATCAGGATTGTTGGGATCACATATAATGGCACCACCCCATTTTGTTTCAGGGACAACTCCGGTATTAATTGGAAGCCAGTTGGTTCCACCATCAATACTTTTTAAAAATCCAGCACCGGGTGACTCCGATTTATAAGCAGCATAAACAGTCATGTCGTTTGATGAAGGATCGATGAAGATGTATTTAAACCCATCGTTTTCAGGGCCCATAAATACATTTTCCCAGTTTTCACCACCGTCTGTTGAACGATAGATCATTGAGGCCCAACCGTTGGCTCCGAAGTTATTTCCGGCAATTAAGATCAGGTCGGGATTGGTTGTAGATAGGTCCATGGCAAATATCTGCGTCTCAAAAACACTTCCTATATTGGGTCCCATATTGTCCCAGTTTTCACCTCCATCTGTTGATTTGTAAACACCTTCGGCAGCAACCGTTGTGGGACCGTTGGACCACGCATACATTGTTCCGTCAATTCCAATGGATACAGAGGAAAAGCGAGTACCGGGTAGACTTTCAATTAAACTCCACTCATCTTCTTTATGCAGGTAACAACCACCTGAATTCTCTGCTTCAAAAGAAGCCAGGACGATACCAGGGTCATTGGGATCAATTTCAATATCGTTTAATGCCAGGGAAGCTATTCCTACAGAAGAAGCTGTCCATTCATTACCACTGTTTTCTGAAATACAAATTCCAAGACTCAAAAACCCTGCATAAATTTTAGAAGGATCTTCAGGGTGGAAGAGCAGTTTCCTGGCAGATCCATTATCACCCGCTCCACCAGTATCGTAATTCCAGGTAATTCCTCCGTTAAAGGTAAAGTAAACACCATCTCCTTCAGTGGCAGCATAGATCTTAAGTGCATCGTCAGGGTGGATTATAATATCATTCACCACATTAATGGGAAATCCGGTTGAAAATTCCTCCCAGGTATTTCCAAAGTCTTCACTTTTATAAATGCCCAAGTAATTGCCACCAAAAAGTTGTCCGCCGCAAATATAAACCGTCCCGTTGGCAATAGTCACTTCATTAAACGGCTTATTGATGGGAAGTCCTGTTGTAACATCCGACCAGGTGGCACCTCCGTCAAAACTGGCAATGGCCTTTGCATTGCTGATGCCTTCATCACCAAGGGCAAAAAGTGTTTGGTTGTTGTCGGGATCAACAGCCAGGTCAGCACAAGCCCAGCCCACAGGTAATATGGAGGTCATATCGAAGGCTGTCCAGGAATCGCCCTCATCTTCCGACCGTAAGATTACTTTGTTCTGACTTCCAGAAATATTAGAAGAGGTAACCACGTATATGGTTTCAGGAACGGTTGGATCAACTATGATGTTCAAAACACCGGCAGTCACCGGAAACGATTGTTGTTGCCAGCTTGAGCCGCCATCGTTTGATCTGAATATTCCATAATAAGAATAGTTGCCACCTGCGAAGATTGTTCCATTGTTATTGGCTTCAATGCAATGTATACCACCGGGTGATAATGTGAGTAAGTTTTCAATAACTTCCCAGGCTTCATCTTCTGAATTCCTTATGTAAGGATAATCTGCGGCAACGAAAGCTTTTTGAGGATTGGTGGGATCAATGGCTACATCAAGCACATCTCCACCAAACGGACCGAAAGGTGTCCATTCATTCCCTGATTCCGAAACAGAGGGTAAAGAAATTTGCTCACTACCAAAAACAGCTGGCAAGGTATTTCCATGAATGTCTGTTTTTGAATTAAAACTCTGTGAATGAACAACAAAAATCCACAAGAATGAAGCAAAAATAAGGGTGGCCTTTTTCATAGGAGTACTAAAATTTGTGTGAACAACAAATATATGGTTTATATCAATGTGATTGAGCAGCAACAGAAATTTAGATTGATTCAATTATTACTGTAAATTTGTCTGCTATGGCATTTTTAAAAATTCGGATCCTTGGATTGATGGTATTAATCGTTACGCTTTTGATTTTTGTGCTTTCAGGCTGCGATCAATTTAATGACAGGTATGCCATCTACAAAAATGCCAACCATTACCTGAATCTGAATGATACAGTTAAATATGTTGGCATGAATACATGTAGAGAATGCCATGATGATATCTATAAAACTTATATGCGGACTGGAATGGGTTTGTCATGGGATACTGCAAACCTTTCAAAAAGTGCCAGTGTAATAGGAGAGGATTCCCTGCTGTATGATCATCATGAGGACCTTTATATAAAGCCATTCTGGGATGGTAATGTGTTAAAAGTAAAAGAGTACAGGGAAAAATCCGGGGAGATAGTTCACGAAAGAACAGAAGCCATTGATTATATTGTCGGATCCGGACAGCATACAAATTCACACATATATTTGTCAGGCCAGTATGCATACCAGGTACCGTTTACCTATTATACCCAGGATCATAAGTTTGATCTGCCTCCGGGTTATGAAGACGGGAATAATTCGCGTTTCGACCGAAAGATAGGCCTGGAATGCATGTCCTGCCATAATGGATTCCCTGACATGGTTATGGGTTCTGAAAACAAATTTACGTTCGTTCCGGATGGTATCGATTGTGAAAGATGCCATGGCCCTGGAGAGATCCATGTAATGTTAAAAAGGAAAAACATACTGGTGGATACAGCGCTGTATATCGACTACAGTATTGTTAATCCGGCAAAGTTACCCAGGGAATTACAAACAGACCTTTGTGCAAGGTGCCATTTGCAGGGAACAATGGTTTTGCAACCAGGGAAAAGCTTTTATGATTATAAACCGGGAATGAGGTTAAGTGAGGTGATGGATATATTTATGCCACTTCATGAAGGAGGGAAGGAAGATTTTATCATGGCTTCTCACTACGAAAGAATGGTTCACAGTAATTGTTTTTCATACGAGGATCATGCCATTACATGTATGGATTGCCACAATCCTCATATTACAAAAAGTGAAACACCTGTTAATAAATACAATCAGGTGTGTCTGAATTGCCATACTTCACCTAAAAATGAATGTAGTGCTAAGGAAGCAGACCGGATGGAAAAAGAAAATTCATGTGTTGCCTGCCACATGCGGGAGGGATTGAGCCGCGACATCCCTCACGTTAGGATCCATGACCATAAGATCACCATTCCGCCCACAGCAGAGGAATTACAAAAGGAGAGGATTTTTAAAGGATTGTTTTCAGTTAACAATCCTCAGACCGATAACCTTACAAAAGCCCGTGGATATTTGCTGGAATATGAAACTTACCATCCTGATAAGAATTTCCTGGATTCTGCAGCAGTTTACCTTGAAAAAACCAATAATAAAGGACACAAATATTATTTTAATGCATTGATTAATCTTTATTTCCTGAAGAAAGATCATGATGCTATTGTTGCAATGGCTGAACAAAAAGGGATACGGTACTTCCTTGATAGTATGCTTGTGGTTCAGGATTATTCAAACTACGATGCATGGACCACCTACAGGATAGGACAGGCTTATGAAAATAAAGGGAACAGTCTGATATCAGGATATTTCTATGATAAGGCCATTGAACTGGCACCGTACAATTTGGAGTTCAGGAACAAATATGGAATTTTATTGGTTAAGAAAGGTGAATTGAACAAAGCAAGGGAACATTTCCGGTTTATTATTGATGAAGACCCGAATTATACATCAGCCTATGTGAACCTTGGATATTTGCTTGCAAGCCAAAATCAATTAAACAGGGCAGAAGAATTTTATTTGAAAGCATTGTCACTGGATCCGGACCATGTGCAGGCCCTGTTGAATTTATCGGCTGTATATTATTATCAGTCTAAAAACAAGCAAGCAAAAGAGTTGATCGACAGGGTACTAATTATTGAGCCTGATAATCAACGGGCAAGGATGTTAAATATCCGCTAAGCGAGTGTCTGAAATAAAGTAATAAAGTTGGTTGTCCTTTTGGCCGTTGATTTTCTATTAAGGTTTTTGAGTTTTAATAGCAAACGAATTGGAAAATACCCATAAAACTTTCCAATCCATTCAACATTACAACAATAGTTTATGTATCAAAAACCATATTAATTCAAGTATCATTAGCTCAGCTTTTCAATTCATTTTATCTTATTACGTTATATCAGATCAATCAATATTAGTATAGTAACTTTTATAGAATTCTGACGTTAAAATATTTGGCAATGAATGTCAAGATCAGAATATTAACGATAGTAATAATACTTCTTCCGCTTACAGAATTGTTCCTCGTGTGTTATGCGACATTCGTGGACTTGTCCAATGAGTGGCGGACTATTGAGATTAAAGAGGGTAATCATTCCTATTACCCCTCCGTTAAGTTTATTTATGACCTTGAGGAGATCGAATTTTATATCCGCACCAACGACAGCTGGTATTATCCTGAACCCGAACGGAATGGCTGGAGCAAATTAAGAGGTTTTTCCAAAGGCTTACACCATGATGGCGGTTCTGCAAGGTTGGTTTATAAATGTGTAAACGATACCATGTTGCTCATCGGGAGTTATTGTTATGTAAACGGTGTGCATCCCAATGATGGGATAGGGCAGCAGGCCGTTCTGGATACGGTTTATCCGGGTCAAGTTTACCATTGCAAAATAAAGCACCACGAAGATAAATTTAAATTCTATTTTGAAGATGTTTATTGGGAGTGTGATGCCGGAAACAGCCCTAGCTGGGGCTATATGCTAAATCCTTTTATTGGTGGTGTTTTTACCCTGGACCATGACTGGACCGTAGATATTCTTGATGTAAAAAAAAACGAAATTGACATCCAATCACTTCAAGCCTTCAAACCAGGTTTTTAACTGAACCACCTTATCCCTGCTTACAATTATTTCCTTTTCAAATTTATCATGAAGTTCTATCAGTAACCTGCTGTTTGAGTATACCACCACATCACTTATAGCATTAATGTTAACAATAAAGGAGCGATTTGGTCTGAAAAACATATCCGGATCCAAATGTTTTACCAGCTCTTCCAGGGTAAAGTCGATGATGTACTTGTTTTGTTTGTTTGTTATTAAAAATACTGTCCTTCCTTCTGCATAGAAAAGAGAAATGTTTTCCGCTTTTACCGAACGTAAATGATCGCCTACCTTCACAAGAAAACGGTTTTTATAGTTCTTGTTCATTTCAAGCAAAACCTTGCTCAGTTCTTCATATTGCATTTTCTCTTTGTTCGCCGGTAGATTTTCCCGAAGTACTTTGATCTTCTCCATGCTTCGGTACAAGTCCTCGTACTTTAAAGGCTTTAACAGGTAATCGATGCTGTTGACCTTAAATGCCCTGATGGCGTACTCATTATAGGCTGTAACAAAAATTACCGGTTTGTTGATCTCCACCGATTCGAATATATCAAAGCTGTTCCCGTCTGTTAACTGGATGTCCATAAATATCAGGTCGATATTTGCCTGGTTTTCCTTCAGCCATTTTATGCTTTGAACAACCGATCCAAATTCTGTTGGGAACTCAATCTCCGGATCGTATTGCAACAACAGATTTTTTAGTTTGTCAACTGCTGGTTTTTCATCTTCTATGATCAGTACTTTCATTTTTTGT
This sequence comes from uncultured Bacteroidales bacterium, assembly GCA_964421215.1. Lineage (GTDB taxonomy): Bacteria > Bacteroidota > Bacteroidia > Bacteroidales > JAADJA01 > JAADJA01. The sequence goes on from CAYQWA010000003.1 coordinate 49,501, forward strand.
TAACGGTTAATAGTTATTTGTTCTTGGTTCTAGATCCTTGGTTTTTAGTTATTTGTTATTGATTGTTGACTATTGAATATTGTTTATTAATTATTGTTTACTGTTTATTCTTCCTCTACCTGAAGTAAATGTATTTCAAAGTTTTGAAATCCGTTTTCACGTACATCCTTAAATCCTTCATCAGCAAAGTAATTGTATGCTTTAGTTAATTGTTCAATTCTGTGTTTATTGTTTCCGGCAAGCGACACCTTTTCATTTACTTTGTATTGGATCAACAAGCTGTCGTTTTTGTTGCTGATGATAAACTTCAAAGGTAATTTGTCGGTTATGATGTTATTCAAAACGGCGAATTCAAACAAGGTTTGCAATGTGCCCGGAATGAGCTGGTAGTCATCTGTTTGGTCAATTTTCACTTCTAAGGAAACCGAGGGCCCGAATTTAGCCCGAAAAATATCCAGAACAGGATTTAAGGATGTAATTTCATAGCTTAGAGGGACTACTTCGTTTTGCCTGTTGTCAAGATTGTAACGGTACACCTGTGCAAGTTTGTCGATCAGTTCATCTGCTTGTTTTTTGCTTTTATGTAGTTCGGCAATAATAACTTCAAGGGATTGAAACAGAAAGACAGAGTTTATTTCATTTTTATAAGCTGTAAGCTCAAGTTCCAGTTTGTTCTTTTTACTCAGTTCTCTATTCACAAGGCTTTCGTTCTTTTTAAACAAAAACATCATACTAAAAAAATGTAGGTGGTAAAATATTCCGGCAAAAAGGTAAATGGAGTTAAAAGTGATCAATTCTGTTCGAATGGTGCTGAATCCCTCGAAGGTTACAAAGTACTGATAAAGAATAAAACTTATGATACAAATGGTAGCAGCAACGGAAGTGGCATATTGGATAAGTATTCTGAGCCTGATCTTAATTGCATTTTTAAACAAATAGTTAAAAAGTACAATTACAATCCGGTTAAGCTCAAAGAATACATAGGTAAGCCCAACGACAAACAAAACCTCACGACTGAAAAAATTTTGACTAAGCATCTCCACCGAATCAAAAAACATCAGCACCAGCAAATAAATAACCATCCCAAACAGTGGTGGGGCTGCTATCCTGAACAAGAGGTTGTTATAAAAAAGTTTTGTTTTCAATAGGCTCTAGAATTACAGGAAGTTTAACAGTAAAATGTTTATCCATATCCACATGTACCTTTTTGTCGGTAAAGTGGCTGTAGCGTTTTCGAATGTTGTTCAGGCCAATCTTATGGGATTTGTTTTCAACAGGCCTGTCAAGCAGGTTGTTTCCGATTTTCAGCAGTTCCGATTTAGGTATGATGTTGTTGCTGACCAATAAATATTTATCATGTTCACTCTTAATTTCAATATTGAGTTTGCATTCTTCACTGATAAAATTGTGTTTAAGGGCATTCTCTATCAGCATTTGAAATGTAAGAGGTGGAACATAGGAATTCATTAGTTCTTCGGTTAAATCTACTGAAAGGTCAACGTATTCATCATATTTTATCTTCTGCATGAAAAAATAGGAATAGACCATGTCCAGTTCAGTTCTTATATCTGTAAGCGGTGTATCGTGTGTTTGAAGAATGTATTTATAGGTATGAGCCATCCTTCTGATAAAATCCTCTGCGATTTGGGTGTTTTTATAAATCAATGATGAAATGGTATTTAAAGCATTAAATAGGTAGTGCGGGCTAAGCTGGTTTTTTAAAGCCTCAAATTGGAGATAAATCCGGTTCCTTTCATCTTTCAGGTTGTCGATCTGAAACTGTGTATACTGGTTGTAGGAATACATCGAAAAGTTAATTAGTGAGTAAATGTAAATGATGACCAGGCTAAGAACACCAAATTTAACTCCTTCATCCCAATACTCCTGCCACAAGGTTGTTTCACCATGTTCAAGCAAAATGTTGTTTCGGTATAACATTGCAAAAACAGTAGCTGCTAAAACAACAATGATCATCCCTGAAGTAACCTCAAGACTAAACCTGGCTGTGATGCTTTTTTTCCACGGGAATACTTTATTAAAGGAACGGTTGAGAAAATACATACCTAATCCGGCAGCATTTATCAGCAACAGCCAAACGGCAAGTTTATCAGCATGGACATTGAAGTCCGGTAGCTCTCCTGTTTCGCTGTAGAATATAAACAGGAAAATCCCAAATCCGCTAATGGAAGTAAAAATAAAGCTTCTCCAGATCCAATGCATGCGGGGTAAAATTTGGTTTAAAATTACAATATATAATGATACCGCAAGTTCAGGAAACTACTATAGCAGGACTTGCGGTATCGGGAATGGAAGATCTTATTAATCCAGAAGTTTATCAATTACCCGCCGGTATTCCGTATTTGAGGAAATGGTTTTAGCTGCAGAGGTATAAGCGTCTTTCACATCCTTTTCGCTTATGAACTCAGTATCGGCCACGGCCCTTAACACCCGTGATTTTTCAGTACTGGAAGATATCTTTCTTGAACTTTCAATTACTCCAAGGGCTGCATATTTGGTTAACCTGGAATTTTCAGCCATATTGGTCAGTACACGACCACTTTCAGTGCTGCTGCTCATTCTGTCTGTTGTTACAAAAAATCCATCAAGCACTTCCTTCTCATAAGGCAAACTTTCCAGGGAGGTCCGTAACACACTCCCCATTTCCGTATTGGATGACATTTTGCTTGTAGCTGAAAGTAAGCTAACCCATGAATCGTTGTTTAGCTGATGGTTATTAATTGTATACCGGAGAACGGAACCCATTTCAGTATTGCTCGACATGGTTGACACAGCTATGAAGTAAGCATTTTTCACTTCCGGGTTATTGAAATTCAATACTTTGATGGTTCGCATTACACTTCCTGCTTCAGTATTGGAACTTAACTTCTTAACACTGCCCAGCAAACGAACGTGGTTATCATCGTTCAGGGTATAATTTTTAATCAGGTGACGCATTGTGCTTCCGGCTTCGGTATTGCTCGACATTCCATCGATGGCGTTGAACCATGCAGTGGAAATATCCTGGTTGCCAAAATCAGGAATCTTCAGGTAACGCATGACTGAACCCATTTCTGTGTTGGAACTTAATTTTTTTACGCTAATCAGGAGACGGATGTAAGCCTGGTCGGTTAATGTATGATTTTTTTCCAGGTTCCTTAAAACACTTCCGGCTTCAGTGTTGCTGGTCATTTTGTCAACACCCGTAAAGTAAGCTTCGGTTACTTTTGAATCATTAAAATCGATGGGCTTGGATATTCTTCTTAAGACGGAACCACGTTCTGTATTGGATGAAAGTTTTGAAATGCCCTCAAAGTAAACAATTGCGGTGGTATTGTTCATCATAAACAAATCACCGAATTTCCTGTACAGCCTACCACATTCGGTATTGGAGCTAATATCATAAACTATCCCCTGGCACACAGTCACAATTTCGTTTTCGTTCAATTTAAAGTTGGATAACAGGGCTTCAAAATACTGTCCACTTATGGTGTTTGAAGATATCTCCCTGACTTCTTCCAGGAAACCGTTAATTCCATCTTTCTCATAGATCCGTTTTGTACGGCCCTCTGCATCAATACCCGAGATCCTGACCACATCGAGTAAAACATCTGCCAGCCATTTTTTGCCTTCGGGGTCATAGGGTACTTCAGTTCTGCCTTCGTAGTATTCATAATTAAGAACACCTTTTGAATTGCTCTCAATAATCAGCGTTCGTTTATTTCCAAACGTTTTTTTGCTGATCTTAAGTGATCCACCGGGGGATATACTTTCAATACCGGTATCGTCATTGTTAACCTTGATGTCTCCTTTGACCTGGATCTCATAATTTGTGAAATTGTCGGAATATTTGTATTGTTTACGGAAGTTCCCCAGGTTTACGTTGGAAACATATTCCTGTGCAGAGGAACTAAAAACCAATAAACTTACTACAAGAATTAGTAAGCTTTTTAATGAAGTGTAAGAAGTTTGCATGGTTTAAATGTTTAAAATTTTGATGTTACAAAACAACATCATGCTTTTCAATAATAAAAATGAAATGAATTGAATCGTAAAATGAATGTATTGAATTGCGGGGAGAAAGTAGTGAGCTTTAAAAGGGAATAAAAAATCCGCTAAGCTGTTTTATACCTCATAGCGGATTGTAGATGCAATGGATCAGAGACTAAACCAGGAGCATTATCGGCTGATTACCATTTTATGTGTACTTAGACCTTCCGGTGTTTGAGTTACAAGGAAATACATTCCTGCACTTAAATCCTGCCCTGAGAACTTAATGCCGTGTTGTCCACTTGTTTTGTATCCTTCTTCAAGAATAGAGATTTGTTTTCCCATACTGTTCAGAACTGATAATGAAATATATGTATCGTCCTGTAATGTATAAGAAATAGTAGTTTCGTTGCTAAAAGGATTTGGAGCATTGTTCATGAACACTCCATTCAATGCAAAATCATTTTCGGATATTGATGTTTCAATTACCGGTGAAGCCAGGGATGAAACTGTTGCAACGGCCAGTATGGCCATCTCATGAAAGTAGGGGAGGTTAAAGATAGAGATCCGGTCTTCTTCACTATGGTAATAAGGATTAAAATCTCCACCGTAATATTCTTCAATCAGCAGGCAAGCTTTGTAGCCGTTGTTCCAGAATCTGGAGTGGTCACTTGCCGACGTTCCTGGATTTTGAACAGCAGGAACGACATCCAGTCCATACAGGTTATCAATTTCAACAACGTAATTCGCCAATTCATATGAACTCGCCTCGTTTGAAGTATGGATCTCTACAACCATATCATCATCACTGTCCCAGGCGATCATGTCCATGTTTACAACTCCATGAATTATCTGATTATTATTGGCAGCCTGAGTTGCATAGTGTCCACTGCCGATCAAACCAATCTCTTCTTCATCCCAAAGTGCATAAATAATAGAATACTCAAAATTGTAATCTTTAAAAATACGGGCTGCTTCCATAACTCCAGCCGTTCCACTTGCATTATCGTCTGCACAATAATAGGTAACTGCGTCATAGTGAGCACATATCATATAATATTCATCAGGGTAAACAGTTCCTTCCTGGATTCCGATTATATTTCGACCACCACTGGCATATACCTGGTTCTCAACTTCCAGTCCATATCCTTCAAGTGTCTGGGAAATGTAATCTGCAGAAAGATCATTGCCCCAATTACTTACTCGGTGTTCAATGGTTTCGAGGGACCCGTTGATCATCACAGGATCTTCACCAGATAAATTTCTGACAAAATAAACCAGTGAGTCAAGGTTGGTTTTGTTTAGTATTGTATCCACAGATGATGAATAATCCTGTGTAAATGCCATCAGACTGGCGGTTACCAATAAAAATGAAATGTATAATTTCTTCATGCTTTTTTGTTTTTGATGTTGTACCTATAGACAAGGTAAAATCCCAAATCGTTGTTTAGAATTGTTTGTGAAATTAGACATTTATCCCATTTGAGGGTTAAAATCAATAATTTAGATTTGATCCAAACTAAACGGAAGAATTCCATGGGGAAATAAAATTACAAAAGTTAAGACTGGGATTTAATTTTGATCCGCTGGGCAGTAAGAACAATTCGGTTATCTGCTTGTCCTCCAGACCGGTGCCCCGTTATTTATTTTCTGCCTGGATTCATCCCTTACAACGGTTGTAAGTTTTCCAAGGGAATAAGAAATCCCAACATTCAACAAAGAATAGTAATCAAAATCACCATTAGCCACGTATTTGTCAATGTTATCGTTTTGTGCCTGACGTATTGAAAGGTCTGTGGTAATCCTTATTTTATCTGTTACATTATAATAAACGCTGCTACCAAAAAAATAGACAAATTCAGGAACACCTGTACCGGTTTGTTCAGGCGTCTGTAATCCGTCAAATTGTACATACCTTACTGTACGGAACATAAACTGGCCTGTTCCTGCATACACTTCCATACCATATTTCAGTGGAGTTGAGGGAAACAGCAGGCTAAATACATCTATACTTCCCTGAATAGTATATTCGAGTAAGCTTGTTTCAAATATATGTTCTGGTTTGTAGTCACTTTTAAATCCACCATAGATCAGTTGGCCTGCAATTCCAAATCCTTTCAGGTGTTTTGTGAGCTTTACTCCACAGGCGGGCTTGCTTTCATAAAAAAGCTTGTTCAACGGGTCAATATCATATTGACTCAAGTCTCCAAAATAGGACGTAAATCCAAAATTAAGGTTCACCGACCAGTTGTTCAGGAGAACGTTAGTTTTTGGTCCACTCCATTCATCTGCCAGGGAGCTATTGATTTGAATAACCAAAGCCACAAGGACACCAACAAATAAATACCTTGATTTTTTCATACATAAAGTTTTAAACAGTTTTGTATACCTTACCACGGTTCACCAAAATGAAACCTTTGATAACAATACACATGGTGGTTGGCTGACCCTTATTTTGAAAAGTAAATAAGTACTTATATGTGGCTGTTTCTAATAATTTTAACGGACAATGGTTGGAATTGTTACTTAATTAACGGTTCAATTAATAATTCAGTATAGAGATGGTGCAAATATTTGAATGGAATTGATCTATTGTTTATTTTCGCTCGGCAATACCCTATGATGTATATGTACTAATTTAGTTTAGGAATGTTGATTTAAAATAAAAAGCTAAAACTTACCGAAACCGTGGAAAAAACAATAGTATTTTATTACTCAAAAAATGGAAGCAACAGTTACCTTGCTTCAAAACTGGCCGGTTCGCTTAATTGCAAAATAGAAGAGATCAAACCAAGGATAAATGCACATATTTTAATGGTCTTCGGAGTTAATTTCGGAATTAAAAAGCTTAAGTTCCATCCTTCCGATTACGAGAGGGTAATCCTTGTGGGACCTATCTGGATGGGGAAATTTATTACTCCTTTAAAAGGATTCGTAAATAAATACAGAAGAGATATCAAAAAATTGGTATTTGTTACTTGCTGCGGAAGCAGTATTGAGAAGAAAGATGAAAAATTTGGACATGGGCTTGTATTTAAACAAGTAGGGGAGATCCTTGAGGAAAAGCTGGTGCACTGTGAGGCATTACCAATTACCCTGGTTCTTCCGGAGGATAAAAAAGAAGACGGTGAAGTGGTTATGAAAACCCGTCTAACCGATGAAAATTTTTCTGGTGAAATATTGGACAGGTATAATAATTTTATTAAACAATTGGCTGTAATATAGATGGTAAAGGGAATGTTTACTGTGAAATTTAAGATGATGAATAGAATACTTTTATTGTTTTCATGGATATTATTGGGCTACACTGTAATTAGTCAGAATGAAATTGAATGGGATGGAGTGTATGAATTACAGATTACAGATTTTAAATCAAATGCTACCAAAATAGGGAACGTGGATATTTATAGCATGCATACAGGGTCAAGTATGGGTTTTTCCTACCAGATGTCTGCCGGAGAGTTTATGTTCACAAAAAACTTTAACTCCAGAGTGTATTGTACAATCAATCAGCTGTCTGCTTCTCTTGTTGCTCCTGATAGCATAGTCGCCAATGACCTTCTGAATTTTGCACGATATGAATTTGACCTGTCAGAATTGTACGCCCGAAAATTCAGGAAAAGATTATTTGAAGAAAAACGAACCTTCTCGAGTGGTAATTTTTTCGATCCCATATTTGATGAAATACAACATGAGTATACAGAACGTCATGCAATTGCAGCAACAGATACAGATTTGGGAAGAAACAAACTAAAACTAAACGAATTACATAATAAGGTACTGGAGGAAATCAGTGAACTCTCGGAATATTGCAAATCCTGTAAGCCTCCAAAAAAGAAAAAGAACAAATAAACCCAAGCCCGAAACTCTTAACTCTGAACTTCGAATTATTCATCACTTCGTTCTCAACAGCAAAACACAAGGAATAGCACCCAAAGCAAGGAAGGCAGATATTTTATACGTATTTTCCAACCCAAAGAGATCACCAAGATACCCTGCCAGCACAACAGAAATGGATGCGGTTACAAAACTTATTGTCATGTAGATTGCATTGGCGAAAACCGGTTTGTCCTTTTCCCTGTCCTGCACCAGTGCCAGCAAAACCGGGCTTGGAGCAAAAATAAAGAATCCCAGTAGAACAAGGAACACAAAACTTAAATAGCCTGTTGATGAAATAAACATGAACATAAAAATTGGAGTAACAGAAGCAATGATCAACAATGCAGTTTTACGTCCTATTCTGTCAGAGACAGTGCCGGAAACAATAGTTCCAAATGCTCCTGCAAGCTGAAAGACTGCAAGAGCTGAATTGGCAAACCATAAGGATTCACCCTTTTCTGTAAAATAATAGGTCGGAAGAAATGCTGTCAATCCGGATTTCATAATCGCCCTGAAAAAAGTAATTCCGATCAATACAGCAAAAAAGGGCAAGAGACGTTTGAATGTTTTCCAGAATCCGCTTTGTTTGGTTTTCTTCTGAAATCCTTCTGAGATCTTAATGTTTCGCAACCTGAGGTAAAGTATAAACGAAGCAACCAGTCCGAAGGGTATAAGTTTCCAGGTACCTTCCAGTCCCCACAGGGATACTGCACCTGTAATAACGAGAGGCCCGATTGTTCTTGCCATTTCACCACCAAACATATAATAGCTCATTCCACGGCCGGTATATTCTCCAGATATCTTTTTCACCATGACAGGAGAAGGTACATGAAACAGTGCTGAACTAACACCCATTACAAAAAGAAGGATGCAAATGATGGTATAGGATGGGGCAACTCCCAGGAGGCTCATCGAAATGGCTGTAATTGCAGGAGTGAGGATAACGAAATACCGTGCCGCAGTCCGCTCGGCCAGCATACCAAAAAACGGATTCAGGAACCAGGGTATCCTGGACACTAAATCCCACAAAGATGCCATGGCAAAGGTAATTCCGAATTTTTCAATAAGCAATGGCCTTAAGGGTGCCAGAAAAGATGAATAAATATCATGAAGGTGATGAGTAAGGGTGATCAGCAGAACATTTCCCGTTTGAAACTTCTTCCTATCTTTCATTCATTGTCCAGTTTTTCATATACCGAATTCTTGCTGATGAATTCCGGTACGATGGATTTCATCTTTCTAACAATGGCTTCGTTATCCTGTTCATCAAAAAGAGCAATAAGTTGATCGATAGGCCTCCTGATATCATCAAAGTTAAACTCCTGAACTTTTCCGATCATGATCTGAGGATGATGGGTTGGTAATGTATTTTCTGCTGCAGTAAGTAATTCTTCGTACAGTTTCTCCCCGGGCCGAAGTCCTGTAAATTTAACCTGGATGTCTTTATCGATTTCAAGTCCGGAAAGCCGAATCATTCGATGAGCCAGGTCAAGTATCTTAACCGGCTTTCCCATATCGAAAAGAAAGATTTCCCCGCCTGTTCCCATCATTCCGGCTTCAAGTACCAGTTGACATGCCTCCGGAATAGTCATAAAAAAGCGGATAACCTCGGGATGAGTTACAGTAACAGGTCCACCCTTTTCTATTTGTTTGCGAAACAGGTTGATCGCCGATCCGTTTGATCCCAGAACATTACCAAAGCGTGTTGTAATGAATTTTGTATTTGTATCGGAATTCAATGCCTGCACAAACATTTCAGCAATCCTTTTGGATGCACCCATCACATTGGTCGGATTAACAGCTTTATCGGTAGAGATCATGATGAACTTCTCAACATTGTTTTTGACAGCAAGTTCTGCAATGATCCTTGTTCCCTTTATATTGGTGTACACGGCTTCTGATGGATTGTTCTCCATCATTGGAACATGTTTATATGCTGCAGCATGGTATACGATCTGGGGTTTAAATAATTCAAAGGCATGCTTTATCCTTTGTTCGTTGCAGATATCTGCAATGGCAATCTCAAACCTGGATTTGGGAAATTTGTCATTAAGTTCAACTTCAAGGTCAAACATGGCGCTTTCCGCCTGGTCAATCAGAATAATCTTACCGGGTTCGTATTGGAGGATCTGCCTTACAAGTTCACTTCCTATTGATCCGGAGGCACCGGTAACAAGGATCACTTTGTCTTTAAGCTCCTTGTTGATTTTATCTGTATTTAGCTTAATTTCATCACGTTCAAGAAGGTCTTCGATCTTTAACTTCCTGATCTGTTTAAAACTCAACTGCCCATTGATCCATTTTGAAACCGGTGGAACACTAAGCACAGGAACTTTGTGATTTATGCAAACCTCTACGATATCCTGTTTTCTTTCCGGTTTAATGTTTTGAACGGAGATGATCACATTTTCAACAACATGTTGTGAGAGTAAATCATCAAGTTGGTCAAACTGACTTATGGTAACACCTTCAATTTTTTTGCTCCACTTCGTTGAATCATCATCTATGTAGGCAATCACCTTATACTTTGATTCCAGGTCCCTGTCCAGCGACCGTTTTGTAATAAGACCAGCCTCTCCTGCACCGAAAATTATCACCCTTTTCCTTTCCCTTCCAGGATTTAACAATTCCAGGTATGCAATCTTTACGAGTATTCTGAAGGTTACCATGGCAAAAATTACCGTGATAAATTCGATCACTACAACTGAAAAGGGGACAACATAACTTTCGTTGATGAAGTAATAGGAAATAACATTTGTAATTGAAAACAAAACACTACCCGAGAAGATAACCAGGAATATCCGTATGGCATCTTCTGTGCTGGTGTACCTGATAATCCCTGCATAGGTCCGGGCAAGAATAAAACTTAAAGCCCGTATGCCGATCATAAATGAAAAGACCAATGGCCATTCCTCGATTTCTGTATCCGGGACATGGAAATTGAATCGAAGCATGTAGGCAAGAATTATGGAAAATAGAACGATGAGTATATCGATCGAAAAGATAAGCCAGCGTGGCATATTTTGAGTTGTAAAAAGCGTTCCCATATATCTGGAGGACAAAGGTACTTAATTCACATCATACCAAAAAAGCCACGAATGCACGAATTTTATTTCAACAATAAATAACAATTTGACAGAAACTATACAGAAAAAATGATTTAACGTTAGAATGCATGCTAATTTGAAACGTGCCACTTTAGATAGCGGCATTATCTGGTTAGTAATAATGCACGACTATTGATCATTTCATTATCTTATATAATTCGTGAAGTCGTGGCTAAGATTTCTGGTGAGTAAATAGGACGTTTAGTATTAAATTTGTAGTTATTAATTTACACTCCAACTAAGCAACTTTCTTTTAGAAAAATTTAGAATAAGAATTGATAATTGTGTTTTGCTATTTTATACTTTTGCACAACTTTAATCAGTTTTAAATTTAGTTCATAAGATAATGAAAAACACAGCATTTACAGAATTTCACCAGGAGATGGGGGCAAGGATGGTGGAATTTGCAGGATACAATATGCCCGTTCAATATGAAGGACTTGTAAAAGAGCACAACACAGTACGACAGGGTGTTGGGGTATTTGATGTCAGCCATATGGGTGAAGTATGGGTAAAAGGTCCTAAAGCTTATGAATTTGTTCAGTGGATAACCTCCAACGATATTTCTGCCCTTTATGATGGAAAAGTCCAGTACTCTTGTTTTCCTAATGGAAAAGGCGGGATTGTGGATGACTTGCTCGTATACCAGGTTGATTCTGAGACATTCCTTCTGGTGATCAATGCTGCAAACATAGATAAAGACTGGAACTGGCTGGTTGAAAAGGCAAACGAAAAAGGTTTGGAAGTAGGGAAGGAGATCTATAATGCTTCTGATGAAATAGCACAGCTTGCAGTTCAGGGTCCCCTGGCCTTAAAGGCTATGCAGAAACTTACCAATGTACCTGTTGAAGACATGGAATATTACACTTTCAAGAAGTTAGAAATTGCAGGTGTAAAGGATGTTATATTTTCAACAACAGGGTACACAGGATCAGGAGGTTGTGAAATATACATGTCAAATGAAGACGGGCCGAAGATCTGGAAAGCAGTTTTTGAAGCCGGTAAAGAATTCGGTATAAAACCAATTGGGCTTGGTGCAAGAGATACCTTAAGGTTAGAAATGGGTTTTTGCCTTTATGGTAATGATATAAGTGAGACTACTTCTCCTATTGAAGCGGGGCTTGGTTGGATCACTAAATTTACCGAATCAAACAATTTTATTGACAAGGACTTTCTTCTGGATCAGAAACAAAACGGGGTAAGCAGAAGGTTAAGGGCATTTGAAATGATTGATAAAGGTATACCAAGACAGCATTATGAAATATGCACTGCAGAGGGTGAGGTTATCGGAGAAGTTACTTCCGGTACAATGGCTCCAGCTGTAGGAAAAGGAATTGGTTTAGGATACGTTAAAACAGGCTATACCAAATTTGATACTGAAATCTATATTAAAGTCAGGAATAAATTACTCAAAGCGGTAATCGTCAGGTTACCATTTTACAAAGAGAAATAATGGATTTCACTGAGGGATGCAGCATATGTGGTGATGAATTGGTCTATACACAGGCAACAGGAAACAAACCCTGTTCTATCTGTGGAGAAACTGGTGAGAGCAATGTAGACTGCCCACAGCATCATTTTGTTTGTGATTCATGCCACCGCTCATCTGCTATTCAATTGATTGAGAGATACTGCAATTCATCTGATTTGAATGACCCGATGGAAATGGCAGTATTCCTGATGAAAAATCCCATAATAAGCATGCATGGCCCAGAACACCATTATCTTGTTCCGGCTGTCTTATTAACGGCATACTTCAATAAGGACAAGCAGGATCACATTAAAAAGCATAAGCTTGCCATTGCCAGAAAACGTGCCGAAACCGTTCCGGGAGGATATTGTGGAACACATGGTACATGCGGAGCAGCTATCGGTACAGGTATTTTTATTAGTATTATTACCAATTCAACACCCCTTGCTGAAAAAGAATGGATGTTGAGCAATAAAATGACCTCGACCACATTACTAAAAATAGCTGAGGAAGGCGGCCCAAGATGTTGTAAACGCGATAGCTTCACCTCGATTAAAACTGCCGTTGATTACCTTAAAACAGAAATGGATGTGGAATTACCATTAAGCTCGGTTGTTTGTGAATTCAGCCATAGGAACAAACAATGTAAGTTTGATAACTGTCAGTATTTTGACTCCTAAGCAGTGATTACTAAAACATAAAAATTAACTTCTAATTGAGATGGATAAGTTCAATTATTTTCTTGAACAATTTGCAGATATTAAAATTATGCGGTACGAGGTACCGGGATTTGAACAGTTAACCCTTGAACAAAAGAAGCTTGTGTATTTTTTAAGCGAAGCAGCTTTGTGTGGGAGAGATATCATATACGACCAGAACTATAAATACAACCTGAAAGTCAGGAAAACACTTGAGATAATATACATCCATTATACCGGAAACAGAGAAACAGAGGATTTTAAACATTTTTTAGTATACCTGAAAAGGGTATGGTTTTCCAACGGAATACATCATCATTATTCAACGGATAAATTTTTTCCTGATTTTTCACCGGAATACTTTAAGGAACTTATTCATCTTTCGATGGCAGCTGATTTTCCATTATCTAAAGGACGGTCCTTAGATGATTTTACTGAGGAATTTTCATCCATTGTATTTGATCCTATCATAGCGCCAAAAAGAGTGAGTCTTGATTCTGACAAGGATTTGATCAAAGCATCTGCCTGTAATTTCTATGAAGGAGTAACACAACAAGAAGTAGAAGCTTTTTACAATGGGATAAAAGATCAGGAGGATAAAACCCCTGTTTCGTATGGTTTAAACTCAAAACTTGTGAAAGAAAATGGTGTGGTGAAAGAAGAAGTTTATAAAATAGGAGGATTATATTCGGAAGCAATTGAAAAAGTCGTTTACTGGCTTGGCAAAGCTGTTGAAGTAGCAGAAAATGAACAGCAAAGAAAAGTTATTCAAAAACTAATTGACTATTATTCTACCGGCGAACTGAAGATTTATGATGATTACAACGTGTTATGGGTAAAAGATTTGTCATCACATATTGATTTTGTTAATGGGTTTACCGAAGTATACGGTGATCCGCTGGGTATGAAGGCAACATGGGAATCTGTAGTTAATTTTATGGATGTTGAGGCTACAAAGCGGACAAGCATTCTCAGTGAAAATGCTCAATGGTTCGAGGATCATTCTCCTGTGGATGAAAGGTTTAAAAAAGAGGAAGTAAAAGGTGTTTCTGCAAAAGTCATTACAGTCGCTCATCTTGGTGGTGATTGTTATCCATCAACCCCAATAGGTATCAATCTACCCAATGCAGATTGGATAAGGAAAGAACACGGATCCAAGTCGGTAACAATGGATAACATAACCTATGCCTATGATCAGGTTTCACAGGGCAGCGGATTTCTGGAAGAGTTTTGTTTTTCAAAGGAAGAAATTGAGTTATCAAAAAAGTACGGTTATCTAGCTGGCAGTCTACACACCGATTTGCATGAGTGCCTGGGACATGGTTCTGGTCAGCTACTGCCAGATACCGACCCTGAAGCACTGAAGAATTATGGTTCCGCTCTGGAAGAGGCCCGTGCTGACTTGTTCGCCCTATATTATATCATGGAGCCTAAAATGGTTGACTTGGAAATTATGCCATCATTGGAAGTAGCAAAAGCAGAATACAACGGATATATAAGGAATGGATTATTGACTCAGCTGACAAGGGTAGAGGAAGGAAAAAAAATTGAACAGGCCCACATGCGAAACCGTCAGCTTATTGCAAGATGGTGTTATGAAAAAGGGGAAAAGGAAAATGTAATTGAAAAGGTTATTCGCGACAAAAAGACATTTTATAAAGTTAACGATCATAGTAAATTACGGGATTTATTTGGAGTATTACTTAAAGAGATTCAACGCATCAAATCAGAAGGTGATTATGAGGCCGGTAAATTACTGGTTGAAACCTATGGTGTTAAAATAGAACCTGAATTACACAAAGAGGTTAAAGAGCGTTTTTCAAAGTTGAACATCGCACCTTATGGTGGTTTTGTTAATCCGAAATTTGAATTGATCGTTGAAAATGATAATATCCTTGATATAAAGATTATCGATACGGACGATTATTCTGAACAGATGATGCATTATTCGGAAAAGTATTCGTTTCTTGTATAACTTCAACTGTTAATATTGGGTTGGATGATCTTCCTGCATCTGAACCTTTAGCGAATCATCTTAAGCATCTCACTACCCGCCAGCAGAAATGCTCCGGAAACATATTCCCGGGAATCACTTTTGTCAACATGCTCCGGTTTGCGGGCAACATCTTGTCCCCACTGTACTTTCCCGTATTCATCCACACAATTGTAAAGAGCAATCCATGCTTTAGTAACGATAGGTTCAAAAGTAGTCCTGTCCAGGTATCCGTTATTTATGCCCCAGGCCATGGCATAAGTAAAGAATGCTGTACCACTGGATTCCGGATTAGAGTATTCATCTGTATCAGCAAGGTTTGCCCTCCAGAACCCATCTTCACCCTGCCTGGGGATCAATGAATGCGCCATCCTTTGCAAAAGGTCTGCATATAAAGTAAAGCTGCTATCCTGTTCTGGCAGATGTTCAAGAATCTGCGGTATACTTGCAATAGCCCATCCGTTTCCACGTGACCATAATATCTTCTTTTGATTTGCACTTAACCTGTCTTTGGCCTTTTTATCCCTGTAAAATAGATTATCTTCTTCATCGAAAAGATCGGAATAAACCTCCCAGAACATTCTGTTTCCAAAGTTTGCATAAGCCGGATCATTGGTTGCCCTGGTCATCATGATGTATGCAGGAGTTCCAACAAACAAAGCATCTACATAAAACCAACCCTGTTCTGATGCAGGTTCCTTCCTATCAATCCTTCTGTCCATAAATTTCCGGGTCCTCTTTATTTTGTTGTCATCCTGTTCAACAAAGTAAAGGTCCAGGTATGTCTGGGAACATGTGAGCCTGTTGGCAGGGTAGGGCCATTCTGATCCCGGCCTCCAGCCATGCTTTGTCGACCATTTGTTAATTTTATCTAGAATTGTTTTATCCCCGGCAGATTTGTACAAAGCCATCAATCCTCTGTAATAAGTGCCCCTGACCCAGTTCCGGTCAATATGCTTCCATTCATTGGCCAGAAAGTGGTGATGAACCAGGTTCATGACCTTTACAATGCTATCCCGGTGAAATTCACGTGGGGAATTATTTTCCTGTGTTGTCCCGATAGTACAGAAGCATAGGAAAAGGATTCCGCAAAGGGTATTTTTATAGATGATCAACACTACTTGAATAAAACAACTAAGTTAGCAGTTTTACAGAGATAAGTGATAAAAGATACATTTTGCAACCTGCAGGATAATTGTTACCTACAGGAGCACAGGTAAGTTAAGTCCAGTCTGGAATGTTAACCAGATCCTGAATCAGTAATCTGTAAGTTAATGAATAACCAGTTTTTTGGTCTGGCTATAGTTGTTGGATCTCAACACATAATAATACATACCTGCCGGAATTCCCTCACTTGTCAAATTTATGCAATGGTTTCCTGCTGACCTTATTTCACCCTTTATTACTGTTCTGACCAGGTTGCCGGCCATATCGAATAGTTCGAGTGTTGTTTTTCCTTTTTCAGCAAGCTTAAATGGGATCAGTGTTTTATCTTTAAAAGGATTAGGCATGTTTTGAAAGAGGGCCATGGCCTCATAATTATAGGGTGATGCATGGATTCCGGTTGTTAGCCCTTTTGTATTTTTATAAATGGTAGTACCATTATTATTATTGCCATAGATTGCCAGGTACATTACAATAGTGAGTGTTGCAACAACAAAATAGGAGGTGAACATCGATATGGCAGGATAGCTTGGCAGTCCGCCCATCAGTGCTAACCATCCGAACCAGCCGGCCTGAGCGAACATGAATGAACCGCCGGTGGGAGAGTACAATGATGCAAGAAAGACCGACAGATAATTCGTACCTGTAAACCTGTACATTGTAAGTCTGGTAATTCCCTGGTAAAGTATTAAAGTGGTCAAAAGAGCAGCAGTAAGGTAAAATGTAGACGCATTAGCCATATATAACCTTCCGCCTTCACTGCCAAAAACGAGATATACACCTGATTTACTATCCTCTTCGATGACATCAAAAACAAGAGCAGTAATTATTTCATCTTCCCCATCACCGGTAACTTCATCCCAATTATCACCATTGTTGGAAGAAACATACAATCCGCTGGTTGTTCCAGCAGCAATGGTACCGCCATCAGGGCTTATTTCCATGGAACGTATCAGTTCGCCAGCAGGCAAACCTGTATTGGCATATGCCCAGGTAGCACCATTATCCAATGACCTGTAAACACCGGCTCCGGTTCCGGCAAAAATAATATTTGGGCTTCCTTCTAAAATTGTACAGGCAAAAATATTGTTTCCGCTAGGAACTGATATCAATAAATTCCAGGTGGCGCCATTATCTGTAGACCTGTAAAGGCCTTCATCCTGAGGGTACTCCCATATTGAAGCATACAGGTTTCCATCAGGCCCTTTCATTATAAATCTGCTTGTATAGGCATCTATTAGATTTTCCCAGGTTTGACCATCGTCAGAAGAACGACGGATACCGCCATCTTCCCCGTTTGGCCAGTTGAAAGATCCGGTTGCTACAAACAGATCATCAGTGGCCTCATCGTAAAAAATATCTGTTACTCCACCACCATCGGGTTCACCGGCTAATTGTTGCCAATCTTGTGAAAAGAGCATCCCAAAGGGTATCAGGATACACATGATAAGTAATTTTGCTTTCATAGTGATATATGTTAATTTACAAATAGATGAATCGATAACGCTCAGAAAGTTTTTGGAAAATCAAACCAAATATACAAAAAAAAGCCGGAGTTTCTAAACCCCGGCTTTTCTTGCTGACTGCAAATTTTATCTCTTAAATATTTTTTCCCAGTTGTATTTTCTTGGATTGATACACATTACAGGTATTTGAGAGGTATTAAAAATCATCTCTTCATCGTAACTTCCCAATATAAACTTTGTGAAACTCTTGTCAGGATTGGTCATGATCATGATCATATCGGACACATTTGCAGTGGCATAATCAATAACCTGTTTTGAGAAGTTGGATCCGTCAGATTTAACCACCTTATAAACAACATTTTCTTTATCAAAATGATTGGTGATGATTTCAACGGCACCTGCGAGCTCCGGGGAATCCAGCTGATAGATGTGAATCTCAGCGTCGAAGTTTTTAGCAATAAAACTCGCCCATCTTGTTTTTTCCCATGGTCCGGCATCACTGGTGATCGGGAGTACAATTTTCTTATATCCCTGGTCGAAAGGCCGTTTTTGAACAACCACAACAGGAACTGGAGAGCTAATAACAACTTTGAGGGCAAAACTACCAGTTAGTTTTTGCATTCCTACTTTGCCATGTGTTCCCAGGTACATCAGGTTAGCTCCTAAATCGCTGGCGACCTCACCAATGGTAGTGAAGATATCACCCTCTTTTGAGATGGTATCAACTACTACATTCTGCTTCTTTATATCACCTGCCAGTTTTGCCAACATTCCATCCACAGCCTCTACACTTTCTCCATCTTTTTTAAGCTGGGCTTTGGTGTTTTTATCAATGATATGTAATAGAACAACTTTGTAATTTAAAAATTTGGCTGCCTCTACTGCTTGATTCATAGCATTATTACACACTTCAGAAAAATCAGTGGGAACCAGGATGATATTGTTCATTTTTGCTTCCATAGGAAATTTTATTTGGAGATTTATGTTTTTTGACAAAAATAGAAATTTTTTATACTCATTTGAGCGATGATTTTATTTTTTTAAACACATTAGAATTTCAATTTCTTCAATGTTTTTTAGTTTTTTTTCACCACGTGTTTTTATCGCTGATCCTGTGAAATATTTGTGAGCCTTCAGGAATTCCAATTGTTTTACATGCCATTCTTTTAAAGAGGAAATTATTCCCTGTTTTAGCCATTCATATTGCAAACGTTGTCCAATCAGGAAAAGATCATCCCGTCCCAGGTAATCCAGGTCGGCATCAGCAATGATCTCCTCTAGTTTATTTGTGGGTTTTTGTGGAACTTCTGTGGATTTGATCATGCCCTGGATATATTTAATATGTCTACTGGTGTAGCCGAATTCGGGGAGTATTTCTCCTGCCATTCGCATGGATATGTTTTCATGCCCGTGGTAGGATTCCAGAAAACCGATATCATGGAAAAGAGCAGCGGTTTTAACAAGTGTTAAATCCATCCCATTTAAACCTTCCATTTTTGCTAATCGCTCAGCTGACTCAATAACGTCCAGGGTATGTTCAGGACAGTGGTATGTTAAATCTTTGTCCAACTCACTGGATAGTCTCTTCATCACATATTGCTTTACAGCTTCAAAATCCATAATGCTTATTTTGTTGTTTTCAAATTTGTAAAGATTAATTCCAATTGATCCGCTCTATTCCATCCCAATCGTCAGGAACACCACTCTTTATAAATCTTTTACACCTTGAAATATAAAGGTTTGAGGTAGAATCATGATGGTTAATACTGGAAACTTCCTTGAAGGATTTCAATGCTTCTTTAAAATTTCCAGATTTGTATAAGTTTATTCCTTCAGCAAACGTATTCTTTGTCTTAATTTTCAACTGCCTGATATCTTCAGAATCTCCATCAATGATCTCGAAAATATAAACAGCCTCATTTTTCCCTTTTACTTTAACGATATCAAGGAACCGGTAATTGTATTGTGAAGGGTTATTTAGTTTAATAAGGGTATCCTGACTTATAATGATTGAACTGCCATACACTTTTGTAAGACCTTCAAGCCTGGATGCCAGGTTTACAGCGTCGGATATAACTGTTCCATCCATTCGGCCTTCTCCACCAACAACACCAAGCATTAATGATCCACTGTGAATTCCAATACCGCTATTGATACTTGGTTTGCTGAACTGGTCCATGACCTGGTTAAACTGTGAGAGTTTTAAACGCATTTCAATGGAAGCATTAATGGCATCCTCTGCATTGTATCCGAACAGGGCCATAATGCTGTCACCAATGTATTTATCGATAAATCCGTTGTTATTCCTGATAACAGGTTCCATATAACCCAGGTAATAGTTGATATAATCAAAGTTTTCTTTGGGTGTCATATGTTCTGAAATTTCTGTAAATGACCTGATATCGCTGAACATTACAGTCATGTCTTTTTCTACCTGATCCCCAAGTTTAATGTCAACAAAGGTTTCTTTCCCAAGGAAATCCAGGAACTGCCTTGGCACAAAATGGGAATAAGCCTCGGTCATCTGAGAGATGTTATTGATGTAGTCCCCGATCTTCTTTGTCATGTCGTTATATCCCTCAGTCAGCTCCCCGATTTCATCGTTTGTTCTCACTATCCCAAAATGTTCCAGTTCACCCTTACCGGTTTTTCTCATACTATCCAACAATTCCTTTACCGGTTGAACAATATCCTGCGTGGTCCATTTAACAAGAAACAGTATATAGATAAAAGCAATGATGATGTTGATGGAAATTCCGAAGAACATAAAAAAACTGTTGATGGCATTGATGTAGAACATCCAACCCGGTAACCTCAGCTCACTTCCCGGCTCTGAAAACAGATCCTGCACCATGGCATAATCACCAAACAAAATATTTTTGTGTTCTTCAGAATATTTTGAATAGTCCATATCTCCAATATAGGTTACGCTTAGAAAGAGATAAAGAAAAACGATGGTTAAAGGCAGGAGGGTCGTCATAGCAGAGGAAAGAAACATTCTGTTTCTGATCTTACCGGTTTTATATTTGAATATTCTTTTCCTGAGTTCTTCCTTTGTAAACACATGCTCAATATACCTGATGTGAACCCGGTGTTTTTCCCAGTAATAAACAAAGAGTAAAGCCAGTATGGAGGCTATAAGCGAGATGTAGAAAAGATGTGAAAACAGACTTTGTTCGAGTTCATTGTCAAAGGCACTTTTGGACTTCATGGTAACAAGCATGAAGGTATGGGCAATAAAATAAGCCAATCCCAGAATAGAAGCATTTATCAGAGGAGACTTAAAAAGGAAGCGCTGACAGAAACTGTGTAACTTTGGACTGATCTTTTTATTTTTCCTTTTTCTGGCAAAATACCTTTTGAAAGGCAGGTTAAATAAAAATCCCAGAAAAAAACTAATCATGATCATATTGAGCATGAGGTTGAAAGCTTTTCCAATCTTTGAACCGTCATCACTTTCAGAAACTGTTTCCCCGTTTTCACTGAATTCAAGATTAACTCCGTTTTCATTCAAGTTGATCATTATATCAGGAATACTGTCACCTTTGGTCTGAAGGCTGTCGAGTTCAGCAAGTCCTTTTTCAGTATTGCTATTGAAGTCTGTAATATCACCTTCCTGCGTAGGAAATGAATGGTTTTCAGAGCTTTCTTCAAATGTGCCAAATCGACCACTCTCTTTTAATGAAGGTGCATACATTAAAGTAAGAACAAGTAAAAAAGGTGCAACAAGTAATAGATATAAAATGGTGGAAGATAAATATATTCTAAGACCAAAAAAACGTGGTACTCTTTTTACCGCCTTATTTGCCATACTTAAAAAATCAGAATTTCTTCCAAAGGTATAAATTTTAATTTTCTGTCGGCATCATAAAAGATTGCAATCATCTATATAACCATAAAGCTTTATATTTGTTGAGTATGGTAGTAGGCAATTCTTCGTAGCAACAAGTATATTCGCAAAGATGAAATAAAAACCGAGAACATAATCAGTTTATCGAGATTGCCGCTTTACCGTATTATAATTATTAATGAATGAAAGAAAAATTATGTTTAAAGATGTTAGTGTTAATAAACTTCAGGAAAATCCTTTTCACCTTATCGGAAAGGAGTGGATGCTCATTACAGCAGGAGCAAAGGACAATTTTAATACCATGACGGCAGCATGGGGCGCTTTTGGGTTTTTATGGAACCTGCCAGTTACCTATATTTATATTCGTCCACAACGCCATACGTATGATTTTGTAGAAAACAACGACTATTATACCCTGAGCTTTTTCGAAAAGCGGCATAAGAATATATTGACATATTGCGGGTCCCATTCGGGAAGGGAACATGATAAGATCAAAGAAACAGGGCTTGTGCCGTTAGAGACTAACCTGAGGAATATTTATTTTGAGCAGGCGAG
Organism: uncultured Bacteroidales bacterium; assembly: GCA_964421215.1. GTDB lineage: Bacteria > Bacteroidota > Bacteroidia > Bacteroidales > JAADJA01 > JAADJA01. Next base: position 71,671 of record CAYQWA010000003.1, read on the forward strand.
GTTGGTTATTGAATGCAAGAAAATCTATTATGAGGACATTAATCCGGAAAATTTCGTCGACCGGCTTATACAGCGTAATTATCCCAATAAGGATTATCACAGAATGTATGCAGGGAAAGTGCTTAATTGTTATATCAAGGAGTAATAATTCGATGATTCCCATTTCACTCTTACAGGAAAGAAAAAAATACATCATTTTATTTCTGCAAAGCTTGATATGAACAAATTTTATGTACATTTGATCTTTTTGGAATACAATGGCTGGAATCTTATCGATTATCCGAAAATCAGTGGGGCATGCTGTTCTTAGTCGCAAAGCCGGAAAACTGAAAAGAAGTAAAAGACTTGTAAATCTTATTGAAGCACAATCAATAGGGCTGGTTTATAAAGTAACAGGTGAAAAACATTTCAGTGCGGTAAAGAAAATAATTAATGAACTTTCAACTGACAAACGAAAGGTATTGGCTCTGGGTTATATAGATGGAAAAGTGATACCGGATTATTGTGTTGCTGCAGGATCGGGTTATTACTTCAGTAACCAGAGCATCAACTGGTATGGAGCACCCAAGTCGGATTACATCGACACCTTTATTAAAAAGGAATACGATATACTAATCGATCTTTCAACAAGCAATGAATTAATCATCAAATACATTATAGGATTATCTAGATCAAATTTGAAAGTAGGCCGGCAACGGCCCGGATTTGAAAAATACTTTGACCTTATGATCAATCTTCAGGATAAAGCCCCTCTAAGCGAATTTATCGATCAGGCGATTCATTATCTAACCATTTTAAAAAGTAAATAGAATGGAAAAAAAGTTTACAGGAACGGGTGTAGCAGTAGTCACCCCATTTCATAAATACGGAACCATTGACTTTAATTCACTTGAAAAAGTATTAAACCATATAATTAACGGAGGTGTTGAATTTGTGCTCGCACTGGGTACAACTTCAGAAGCAGCTACTTTATCCACGGATGAAAAACTGGCTGTAGTTAACTATTTTGTTGAAACGGTCGATAAACGTGTACCTATAATGCTGGGGATAGGAGGAAACAATACTCAGAATGTGATCAATACCATTAAATCTACCAATTTCGATGGCATAGATGCCATTCTTTCTGTGGCACCTTATTACAACAAGCCAGGACAAAAAGGACTTTTCTATCATTTTAAGTCCATTGCCACTGCAAGCCCGGTTCCTGTATACCTTTATAATGTGCCATCCCGGACAAATGTTAATATAATTGCAGAAACAACCATAAGGTTAGCACATGAAGTTAAGAATATTGCAGGTATAAAGGAGGCATCCGGTGACCTGAGCCAGATCATGAAGATCCTTAAAAACAAGCCGGACAAGTTTATCGTTCTTTCTGGAGATGACGCCATTACCCTGCCAATGCTCAGTATTGGAGCCGAAGGTGCTATTTCTGTTGTAGCCAATGCATACCCAGAGGATTTTTCAGAAATGGTAAGACTAGGAATGAAAGGTGAGTTTTCAAAAGCCTCAAAGTTGCATTACAAATTGCTCGACGTAATTGAAAACCTTTTCATGGATGGAAATCCTGCAGGAGTTAAAGCCCTCCTTGATATTATGGGTATTTGCCAGAATAACCTAAGGCTTCCGCTGGTAAAAGTGAACAAGGGAATTTACAACCAGTTAAAAACTCTTGCAAACGATTACTAATTCAATATCTCAGGTATGTTGTTATACCAATAATAATTTCACTTTTAGAGCAACCATTTTTAATGTCCTTATGTCATCACTGTGAGTAATAAATTAATAAGGATATTAGAATCGTTACACCCAATAAAATTATCATCATATCATGATTTATAAGAAGTACTTTTTGATTGTTTCTTTAATGTTGTTTGCGTTTGTATTCAACGCAACGGGGCAGGGTAAATCAAAAATTCTGAATGAAATGTTCAAAGAAAGGGGAGAGGTATATTTTCAGTTCAACCATCCCGGGCAAAAAATCCTTTCGGAATTAATTAACCAGATCTCTGTGGATAATTTTTCAGAAGACCTCGTTTATGCTTATGCAAATGAAAAAGAATTCGACAAATTCCTGAATTATGGTATTAGCTATGAGGTATTAACACCACCAAGTATGCTGTATCCTGCAAAAATGAAAAGTTCGGTTAACCTGAAAGAAGTGAACGACTGGGATTTTTACCCAACCTATGATGCTTACATTGATATGATGGAGCAGTTCGAAACCGATTATCCTGAATTATGTACTGTGTTCAGTATAGGACAAAGTATACAGGGAAGGGAATTGCTTGTCGCAAAAATATCTGATAACATCGGTACCAATGAAGGAGAACCTCAATTTTTATATACCTCCTCCATGCATGGGGATGAACTTACAGGCTATGTCCTTACACTAAGGTTAATTGATTATTTGTTATCAAATTATGGTTCCGATCCCAAGGTAGATAATCTGGTTAATAACCTGGAAATATGGATAAATCCTCTTGCCAATCCAGACGGAACTTTTTATGGAGGAAACAACACAGTTAACGGTGCCATCCGTTACAATTCAAATTGGGTGGACCTTAACAGGAATTATGCTGATCCGGAAGACGGACCGCATCCTGATGGAAATGAATGGCAGCAAGAAACAGTAATGTTTATGCAAATGGCTGAAGCCAATCAATTTATTGCCGGTGCCAATTTTCATGGTGGAGCTGAAGTCTGTAATTATCCCTGGGATACCTGGGCACAACTTGCCGCAGATGATGACTGGTGGCAGTATGTTTGTCATGAATGGGCCGATACTGCCCAGTACTATTCTCCAAGCGGATACCTGAATGGTTTTGATGACGGAATAACCAATGGCTATGCGTGGTACTCAATATCTGGCGGTCGCCAGGATTATATGAACTTTTTTCATCAGTGTCGTGAGTTTACCATGGAGATCTCTAATACGAAACTGATCCCTGCCAGTCAGTTGCCGAACCATTGGGACTGGAATTTCCGTTCAATGTTAAATTATATGGAACAATCACTTTTCGGTGTGAGTGGTGCAGTTACCGATGCCAACACTGGCAATCCGCTTTATGCAGAAGTCTACATTGAAAACCATGACATGGACAGTTCATGGGTTTATACCTATGATATAAATGGAAAGTATTATCGCCTCTTATATGAAGGAACGTATGATATTACATTTACTGCGGATGGCTATTATCCGCAAACCATCGAAGATGTAGTGGTTGTTAATAAACAGTTGACCATTTTGGATGTGCAACTAAATTCCGGTGATCTGATTGTGGATTTTCAAGCCAGTGAAACGTCAATTCCAGTTGGTACTGCTATTGATTTTACTGACCTCACGTTTGGAAGCCCTGTTTCATGGGAATGGACATTTGAAGGAGGAACACCATCATCATCTTTTGATCAAAATCCGACCGGGATTCTGTATGACGAGGAAGGAGACTATGATGTAACCCTTACTGTATCTGATGGAACTAATAGCCAGACCATCATCAAAGAAGATTACATTTCGGTAAGTGTTGATTTTATTATTCAAAACACAACAGTAACAACCTGTACAGGTATATTTTGGGATTCGGGTGGAAGCAGCGGTGACTATGGTAACAATGAAGATTTTACCATGACCTTTATGCCCGGTGATGCCAATTCAAAAGTTTCTGTTGATTTTACCTATTTCGATGTTGAATGGGAATCAGCATGTGATTACGATTGGTTAAAAATTTATGATGGTGAAAGTACATCTTCCACGTTAATGGGTAAGTATTGTGGAACTGACTCACCAGGTTCAATTACTGCCACAAATGATGAGGGAGCATTAACCTTCCAGTTCTACAGTGATGGTTCCGTGACAGAAGGCGGATGGTCGGCTGCCATTTCCTGTGAGACCATGTTGCTTCCTCCTGTAGCTGATTTTATGACAGTTACACCGCTCATCTTCGAGGGGGGAACCGTTTCTTTTACTGACCAATCGATAAATAATCCAGATACATGGGAATGGGAGTTTGAAGGAGGAGAACCAGCTTCATCCAACCTTCAAACACCAGAGGTAACCTACAACATTGCTGGAGTGTACGATGTTACACTGACTGTAACAAATAGTGCCGGAAGCAATACCCTTACCAAAGAAGACTACATTACTGTTGAGGAAGAAGTTGGTGTTACAGATTACCTGAAAGAAAATGTTTCTATATTCCCGAATCCTGCAACTGATAATGTTCAAATAACCTCAAAAGAAGAAGTAAAGAGCATTGTTGTTATGGATCTGTTTGGTGAAGAAAAAATAAGAATCACTTCAGGTAAAACCCAGACAGCTCTATCTGTTTCACATCTGAGTTCAGGAATATACCTGATAATTATACAGACAACAAACAACACTGAAGTTCATAAATTGGAATTATTGAAGTAATCGGATTAACCCGGTCAGGTAGTTTTGGAATAGAAATTCGTCATTTATGAAGAGTAGTCTTCGTAGATGACGAATTTTTTTATTCTCCTCTTTTTTCACCTCTTTCAATCCTTGATTTTATTTATTCTTAATTATAACAAAGTCAGTGCTTTGCATTAATTTCTTGCGAGGGGATCTTTCTTTGGCACGAAATTGTAAATACTATTGTCACAGTACAAAAAAAGCAATGCACAATTTTTTCATAAATAAGGGTAATAATTCATTTTAATTTAGGTTTACATTTCAGGTGAATCGAGGGTAGTGAGAGGCCATCCATAATGGGGTGGCCTCTCCGTTTTTTATAAACCTTTTCTACAATCTATAGTTAATAATGATCCTGATGCAGTATTTTCCATACCCATTTCTTTTTAACTTTGCCTGATAAATAGTAAAATTATGCAAATTCGTCTCTTTCTGCTGCTGATTACTTGTGTGATTCTGACCACAAGTGCTGTTTCTCAAACTAAGAACAATAACCATTTTATTGAATACAACAATAAGGGTGAAGTATATTTTAAGCTTGCTTTATCAGAGGTTGATAATATTCAGGAGCTTGCCGGATTAATGTCCGTTGATGGTATATCCAATGATCAATGGATCCTTGGCTATTCTAATAAAGAACAGTTTGGAGAATTATTAAACTCAGGGATAAAAATTGAATTACTTCCACATCCTGGAACCTTGATAAAAGATCCTGTCATGAAGGGATCAGTAGACATTAAAGCCATTGATGACTGGGATTTTTATCCTACCTACTCCGGTTATCTGGATATGATGAACCAGTTTCAGGCGAATTATCCCACCCTTTGTGAAATTAAAAATATCGGGCAGTCCATTGAAGGAAGGGACCTTCTTGTGGCTGTTATTTCCGATCAGGCAGAATACGAAGAGGGAGAACCACAGTTTTTATACACAGCAACAATACATGGTGATGAAACTGCAGGATATGTTATCATGCTCAGGTTTATAGATTACCTGCTCAGCAATTACGGTTCAAATGACAGGATAACCCATATGGTTGATCATATGGAAATCTGGATAAATCCTTTGGCCAATCCGGATGGTATTTATGCCGGAGGCAACAATACAATAAGCGGTGCCAAACGATTTAATGCAAACAATGTCGATCTGAACAGGAATTTTCCTGACCCGGAAGACGGCGATCACCCTGATGGAAATGAATGGCAAACAGAAACTATTCATTTTATGACCCTGGCTGAAGAAAACAGTTTTGTTATGTCAGCCAACCTGCATGGCGGTGCTGAAGTTTGTAATTATCCATGGGATACATGGAGCCAGTTGCATGCTGATGACAACTGGTGGCAAATGGTGTGCAGAGAATATGCCGATACAGCACAACATTATTCTCCAGCAGGTTATTTGTCTGGATTTGACAATGGAATTACCAATGGATACGCCTGGTACACTATCTCAGGAGGCCGGCAGGATTATATGAATTATTTCCACCATTGCAGGGAGTTTACACTTGAAATGAGCAATACCAAGGTGTTGCCCGCTAATTTGTTGCCAGACTGGTGGGAATACAATTACAGATCACTTCTCAACTATATGGAACAAGGTACTTATGGAATTCAGGGTCAAGTAACCAACGATGAAACCGGTGTTCCGGTTAGAGCTTCCATATTTATTGAAAACCATGATGTGGATGAATCATGGGTGCAATCCAGAAGTAGTGATGGCTGGTATTTCAGGCCAACCTTCGAAGGGGCTTATGATCTGACATTTTCTGCACCGGATTATGATTCCAAGATCGTTACAGGTGTTCAGGTTGTTAATGGACAGGTCACTACACTCGATGTTGAAATGACCTATAATGGATCGGCTGTTCAGGAACCTAACCTTATTAGCCAATTCAAAATAAGCAATAATCCAGGCAATGGCTTTTATCACCTCATGTATCAGGGGGATCAGGAATTGGAACTGGAACTATTTATCTATACTGCCAGTGGGTATTCAATTGAAAAAAAGCAAATGAAAATGGTAACTAATTCTTCTTTTCTTACCATTGACATTTCTGATCAGGATTGTGGCATATATCTTCTTAATGTGAAATCAGAAATTAATTCAGGAACCATCAAACTAATAAAAACCCAGTAAGAGAAATCTGATGAAAAAACATCTTCCCGGAATTATAATATTTCTTACAGGTTTCGTTACCATGGCCTTTGAAATTGGTGGAGCAAGAGTACTGGGCCCGTATTTTGGTACCTCGGTTTTTGTTTGGACCAGCCTTATCGGGATTATAATGGGGAGCCTTAGCTTAGGCTATTGGTTGGGTGGTTGGATTTCTGTTAAACGAACCGATTTTGTTATATTTTCCCTGATGCTTTCATTTTCCGCACTGTTCATTGCAATTGCGGCAATAGGTAATATCTACATACTTGACAGGGTGGTGAAGTACATCCCGGGATTTAGATGGCAAACTGTGATAGCTTCCCTGTCACTTTTTGGACCTGCCAGTTTATTTTTTGGAATGGTTCTTCCGTATGGTGTCAAACTTAAAATAACAAGTGTAAATACATCCGGAGGTACAGTTGGGAACCTTTACGCCGTATCCACTATTGGCAGCATATTAGGAACATTTGCGGCAGGTTTTTATCTTGTTCCGGCTTTTGGTTTTACAAATGTTCTCTTTACACTTGCTGTATTAATGGTATTACTTTCTGGAATTGTGGCTTTGCAGCATAAAAAATTATTATCTTCACTATTGGTTGTCACTGTTTCCGTCACTATTGTTTTTATGTGGAACAGAACCATGAAGAAGGAAGTAGATTACATTGATATCGATACTCAGTACAGCAGGGTTATTATATATGAAACTGAAGATGCTGCAACCGGAAGGCCGGTAAAAATGTTACGCGTTAACGACGAAAACAGCTCGGCCATGTTTTTGGACGGAAGTGATGATTTGGTCTTTGAAGTTCTGAAATACTACCGTCTGGTTGAACATTTTAAACCGGATTTTAAATCTGCACTCATGATCGGTGGTTCAGGATATGCTTTTCCTAAATATTACCTTAACAAGTATCCGGTTGCAAAACTGGATGTTGTTGAGATTGATCCCGGATTAACAGATATCGCCAGGAGGCATTTTAGTTTAACGGATCATCCCAACTTAAGAGTTATTCATGAAGATGGTCGTACCTTTCTAAACAGGAGGGACCGGAGATATGATGCACTGTTTATGGATGCCTACAAATCGATGATCACTATACCATACCAGTTGACTACCCGTGAGGCTGTACAGGGAATTTATGATGTTCTGGTGCCCGATGGAGTTGTATTTGCAAACATCATATCGACATTAGATTCGGAGAATAATCAGTTTTTACATGCGGAAGTGGCGACCTATAAATCTGTATTTAAAAAGGTGATGTTATTTGCAGTTCAGTACCCTAAACCAACCAATGAAGAGAAAATGTATTTTCAGAACATAATACTGGTGGGACTTAAGTCTGATGAAGGAGTGAATTTTTATAGCCAGGATCCTAAAATTACAGAATACCTTTCTCATTATTTCGAGCTGGATTTAAATGATAATATTAAAGTTCTAACAGACGAATATGCACCAGTCGAATATTTTACTTCCAAGGTACTAAAGTAAATTAAACTTAAACAATAAACTCAATCCCGTCTGCCAGCAAAATGCGGTAGGTCATGAATGCAGCTATGGATATAATCATATAGAGCCATTTTATTCTTACCCTTCTTGGATCCTCATCAAAATATGTTTCTGTAAAGGCTGAAAAAGTCAATATCGTTGGAATAATCACCAGGAGAATTGTACTTAGTTTCAAGATCTCATAAATTACCTCTTCAGATGTTACATAATAGTATTCCTCTGGTATTTTCAACATCGAAAGTGCAGCAGTGCCTAGTATGGCTGGCAACAAAATCTGACTAACCAGAAGAAATTTCCTGTTTTCGCTGGAGATAGAGTTAAAGTAAGTATTACCAGAAATGAGAAATGAACGGGCTATGGAAGTTCCTGTTACCAAGAGAGCAAAAATGGCAAGTATAGAAAATACCATTTTGCCGGTATCTTTGTAATATAAGTATGCGATTACCCAACCAAATCCCTGGTTAAGCAAAGTTCCCATAAGCAAAGAGCCGAAGAACATGACCATTCCATGAACAAACATCCACAAAAAGAAGACCTTAAAAACATTATTGTTATTTTTAAGTGTGGAGTATACACTGATCGAGATTACTGCAAGTATCAGGCCCAGTGCAGGTTTGATAGTGTACAACACTTTTACAGCATCACCCGTCCATTGTTCACTTTCAATATTATAATAGATCTTAAAATAATACAGGACAGTATCGTATTCAAAACTTTGAGCTGCAAATACTGTGATAAACTCTCCCAATGCATACAGGACCATATAGGAAAGTATAAACAGGAAGAAAGAGTTTAGAGTGATCTTCAAAAACTTGTTTCTGTCAGACCTGTTTTCTACTAAACCAACAAACCATCTGCTCCATCTGGAAAAAGTACTCCAGTTTATAGACCGAATTCCTCTGTAAAGTTCACGAGTTCTTCGTTTTAGGATGTATGGCCTAATTTCACGAATTCTTCTTTTGCGGTCTTTTTTTGCTCGTTTGCGGGTAACCTTTTGTTTGAGCAACAATGCCCGGTCCTGTAAAGCTTTGTCCCTGATTCTTTTTTTAACTTCAGCCTGTTCTTCCTTTTGTTGTTGCTTCAGATCCCTGGCTTTACGTTTATCTTCTTTTATTTTGTCTTTTGACCTTGATTTTATGGTTGATTTGGCTTCAACTTTTGCCACATCAAATTCCGACCTTTCCAGTTTTTGTTTTCTCTTATTGAGAATCTTGTCTTCCCGCTCTTTTGCTTTAATATTGTCCCTGTAAGCTTTTTTCTCCAGCCTTGCCTCAAGTTTATTCTGCTTTTTTCTTTCTTTCCTGATCTTTTTTAAATAACGGATATACCTTGTCCTTCGATAGACAGAGTACGTCCACTTTCCAAGCAGTTTTCTTTTGGTTCTTTCTTTCATTAGCTGTAGAAATGTTTACTGTCAGGTTTAGAAAGAAACGTAAAACATTCTTTAAATTATATTATAGGAAAAAAAACCTGACTTTGAAAGGTCAGGCTTATTTCAATTTTAATCGTATTTATTTAACCACCATCGGGGCTATTTTTCCGTCAGCGTATTTTCCGCTGTCCAGCCTGTTCTTAATTTCAGAAAATGCTTTTATAGTGTATTCAACATCTTCGAGCGAGTGCATGGCAGTAGGTATTAAACGAAGCATGATCACTCCTTTAGGAACAACAGGGTAGGAGACAATGGAACAGAAGATATTAAATTCTTCTCTAAGGTCTTTTGTTACTTTAGTTGCCTCAGCTACACCTCCCTTTAAAAATACAGGGGTTACAGGCGATTCGGTATTACCAAGGTCAAATCCATTGGCCTTTAAACCGGATTGTAAAGCATTGACAATGGTCCACAGTTTTTCTTTGTGCTCAGGCTGAGTTTGTAACATTTCAAGCCTTTTTAAAGATCCGATGACCATAGGCATTGGAAGTGACTTGGCATACACCTGTGAGCGCATATTGTACATCAGGTAATCGACTACTTTCCTGTTACTTGCAACAAACCCACCTATTCCTGCCATTGATTTTGCAAATGTGGCAAAATAAACATCAATTTCATCCTGAACTCCGAAGTGTTCACCTGTACCAGCTCCCGTTTCACCCATGGTTCCAAAACCGTGGGCATCATCAACAAGAAGTCTGAACTTAAATTTTTTCTTCAGTTCTGCAATCTCTTTAAGTTTTCCCAGGTCACCGGCCATTCCATAAACACCCTCGGTAATAACCAGAATACCACCTTTAGTTTTATCAGTAATGCGTTTTGCTCTTACCAACTCTTTTTCAAGGTTATCCATATCATTGTGAGGGTAAACAAAGCGTTTACCAAAATGCAACCTCATACCATCGATAATACATGCATGGGCTTCTGAATCATAAACGATCACATCCCTTCTGTCGACCAGGGTATTAATAATTGAGACCATTCCCTGGTAACCAAAATTAAGCAGGTACCCTGCTTCTTTTCCTACAAAGTCAGCCAGCTTTTGCTCAAGTTCCTCATGATATTTTGTTTGTCCTGACATCATCCTGGCTCCCATTGGGTAAGCTAATCCCCATTCCTTAGCCGCTTCAGCATCAACTTTTCTGATTTCAGGGTGGTTACCCAATCCCAGGTAATTGTTTAGGCTCCAAACAAGCTTTTCTTTGCCCATGAAATTCATCCGGTTTGAAAGTTCGCCTTCAAGTTTTGGAAACACATAATAACCATGTGCATTTTTCATATACTGGCCCAATGGGCTCAGATCCATGTCTAGTTTATCGAATATATCCATAATGATTATGATTTCAATTATAAAAATCCCATACGGTAAAGCAGGCAAAACTATAATTTATTGATTTGATTATCAATATTGTTTTTAATAAATTTTTAACAAAAATATTTATAAGAATTTAACGTTTCATCTTTCGTTTATTTGATTAATTTTGCGGCCATGTTTAAAAATGCATTCATTTATTTCGTAATCAGTGTACTAACACTAATTTCATTTTCATGCAGCAAGTATCAAAAAATCTCTAAAAGCCAGGATTTTAAGTTCAAGTATGAAAAGGCACTGGAGTATTACGAAAATGAGGATTATTACAGGGCCATGAACCTGTTCGACCAGGTGATGCCTTTTTACCGGGGTACGGATGAAGCTGAAGATATTGCTTATAAATATGCCTATGCCTATTATAACCAGGGAGAGTACATTATGGCAAGCTATTATTTCGATAGGTTTGCAAGCACATACCCCAGAAGCGATAAAACAGAAGAAGCCACCTTTATGGCGGCCTATTGTAAGTATAAAGATTCACCCAAATTTAAACTGGATCAAACCAGTACACGCGAAGCCATTGCAAAGCTCCAGGTGTTCTTAAATTCCTACCCCACAAGCGACAGGGTAGAACTGTGTAATGATCTGATTGATGAACTCAGGGAAAAATTACAATTAAAAGAGCTTGAAATTGCCAAGCTGTACCTGAAGATGGATAAATTTGAAGCAGCCGTTTCTTCTTTTGAAACCATGCTTGTTGATTATCCTGATACCAAATTTAGGGAAGATGCCATGTTCTATACCATAAAATCCTACTACTATTATGCATCGAAAAGCATTAAGTCAAAAAGGGTTGAAAGGTACCAGGAGACAGCAGATACATATAACAAGTTCATTGCTCAATATCCTGAAAGTGACTACAACAAGGAACTAAAGAACATGTACGACAGAGCGATAAAAGAAATAGATAAAATCAATAATAATTAATAGAATGGATTACAAAAAAGTAAAGACTGATACTACAGCGGTAACTAGAAAGATCCGCGATTTCGACGAGCCTACAAGCAACATATATGAAACAGTTGCTATCCTTACAAAAAGGGCAAACCAGATCTCTCTTGAAATGAAGGAAGAGCTGGACCAGAAAATCCAGGAGTTTTCTACTTCTCAGGACAACCTGGAGGAAATCTTTGAAAACAGGGAACAAATTGAGATTGCAAGGTTTTATGAGCGTCTGCCAAAACCGACTTTGATAGCCGTTCACGAGTTCTCCAACGAAAAGATCTATTACAGGAACCCACAAAAAAAAGAAAACGAGTTTTAAATTTTTATGCTCAAAGGCAAAAAAATACTGGTAGGGGTAACCGGAAGCATTGCAGCTTATAAAGTTCCCTTTTTAGTGCGCCTGCTTGTTAAAGAGGGTGCTGAGGTGAAACTTATACTTACTGAATCCGCAAAGGATTTTGTAACACCCCTAACACTTTCCACTTTGTCAGGAAATCCTGTTTATTCCGATTTTTTTAGCAAGGATGACGGAACATGGAACAGCCATGTTGACCTGGGGTACTGGGCGGATGTATTTCTGCTGGCACCTGTAACAGCCACATCCATGGGTAAAATGGCAAATGGTATAGCTGATAACCTGCTTACAGCAACCTACCTGGCTGCTAAATGCCCCGTGTTTTTTGCTCCGGCAATGGATGTGGATATGTTCAATCATCCGACAACTGCAAAAAATATTAAATCGTTGAATTCTTTTGGTAACAGGTTAATAGAGCCTGAATCAGGAGAGTTGGCCAGTGGCCTTTGTGGAGAAGGCAGGATGCAGGAACCTGAAAAAATCCTTGAAATTCTAAAAGAATTTTTCCAAAAAAAAAAAGAATTTGACGGCCTGAAGGTCATGGTAAGCACAGGACCGACCTATGAGCCAATCGACCCGGTTCGTTTTATTGGTAATTATAGCTCAGGGAAAATGGGATTTGCAATTGCAAAGGAATTTGCTCAAAGAGGAGCTTCTGTGGATGTTGTTGCAGGACCTGTTAACATAAGTGTAAATGATCCCAATATAACAACTGTTGGTATTCAAACAGCACAGGAAATGTATGATGCCTGCATGGCAATTTCTGAACAGGCTGATGTGATCGTTATGGCTGCAGCTGTCGCTGATTATACTCCGGCAACAACAGAAGGCCAGAAAATGAAAAAAAGTTCTCACGAGCTTGATCTTCAACTTCGACCTACAAAAGATATTCTCAAAGAATTGGGTTCAAGAAAAAAGAAAGGACAGTTCCTGGTAGGATTTGCACTGGAAACAAATAATGAAGTGGCCAATGCAAAAAAGAAACTCGAAAATAAAAACCTTGACCTTATCGTTTTGAATTCATTGCTGGACAAAGGTGCAGGTTTCGGTCACGATACCAATAGGGTGAAAATTCTGGACAGGAAAGGCAACACAACTGAATACGATCTTAAATCGAAGCAACTTGTTGCTCAGGATCTTCTGGACAGAATTGCGGACACTCTAAACCGTTAAACAGAATAATTTGTATGAAACTATATTTCATTTCACTATTAATAACTTTTACACTTATTGGGGAACTGGTTTCACAGGAATTTCTGTGTAACATTCAGGTCAATTCACAACAGGTGCAGGGAACCGATAAACGGGTTTATGAAAACATGCAAACTGTGTTGATGGAGTTTGTGAATAACCGGCAGTGGACGAATTATGAATTTATGCCTGATGAACGGATCGAGTGCACAATGATCATTAATATTTCTGAAAGACCATCCACGGATCGTTTTAAAGCGACCCTTAACATTGCTGCCAGCCGGCCAATTTATAAATCTGCATACAATTCACCGCTCCTGAATTATGTGGATAAAGACTTTGAATTCGAATACATCGAGTTTCAACCTATGGACTTCCAGGAAACCAGCTATACGTCAAACCTGGTTTCAGTTATTGCCTATTATTGTTATGTAATTTTGGGTCTTGATTTTGATTCTTTCTCACTTTACGGGGGAACGCCTTTTTTTGAAAAAGCAAAGAACATTGTTGATGCTGCACAAAACTCCCCAGAACGAGGCTGGAGCTCGTTTGAGGACCAAAAAAACAGGTACTGGTTAATTGAGAATTACCAGAATAATACCTATCAGGATCTTAGAAACTTTAGTTACGAATACCACAGATTAGGCCTGGATTTAATGTCTGAAAAAACAGATGAGGGCAGGAGCAAGATTTCCGAATCACTTGTATACCTTCAGAATATATACAATGACAGGCCCGGCCTATTTGCACTGAAACTTATCATTGATGCCAAAAGAGATGAAATAATCAATATTTTCAGCGAAGGAAATCCGCGTGAGAAAACGGATGCCCAAAACATCATGAAAAAGATTGATCCGGCAAATTCATCAGAGTATACTAAAATCACCCAGAGAAACTAAGTCATTTTTGTTTATTAGTTTTGTGATCTAAATTCCCGTTAGCAAGATATGCTTCAACATTTATCTATACAAAATTATGCCCTGATCAGGCATCTGGAAATAGATTTTTCGGAAGGACTCTCTGTAATAACAGGAGAAACGGGTGCCGGAAAATCAATATTACTTGGAGCGCTGGACCTGATTCTTGGCAAGAGAGCAGATACCAGGGTACTTTTGGATAAATCATCCAAGTGTTATGTTGAAGGCACTTTTCAAATAGGAAATTACGGCCTTAAAGCCTTGTTTGAAAGCTATGACCTGGACCACGATAATGCAACTACAATCAGCAGAGAGATCAATACCAGCGGGAAATCAAGAGCATTTATAAACGACACTCCAGTTAAGCTTAATATTCTAAAAGAGATAGGAGAGAAGCTCATTGATATCCACTCCCAGCATCAGAATCTTGCCCTGTCGGAATCTGATTTTCAAACAGCTATAGTGGATAATTATGCCGGGATTACCGCACAGGTAAGATCTTTTCAGATAAAATACAGAAACTGTATGAACCTGAAAAGAGAGCTGCAGGAGTTAAAAGTGGCTGAAAGCAAATCCAAAACTGAAAAAGATTATTTTGAGTTTCTATCCAGGGAACTTTCCGAAGCAACCATCAAAAAGGGTGAACAAAATGACATTGAATCAGAGTTGAAGATACTTGAAAATGCAGAGGAGATCAAATCGGTTTTGTATCAGTCAAAACAATCCCTGGAAAATGGAAGTGGTGGGGTTCTTAATGAACTTTCAGGAATAAACAGCAGCCTGGCAAAGATATCGCAACTGAATCCCGAATTTAAGGAATTAGCTGACCGGATCAACAGCACCTACATCGAATTGTCAGACCTCCTGAAGGAGATTGAAAGAAATGAAGACCTCGTGAATGTTGATCCTTCAAGAGCATCAGAATTGAATGACAGACTGAATACCCTTTATGCGTTACAGCAAAAACACCGGGTAAATACAGAAGAGGACTTATTGAATGTGGGTAAACAGATTAATGATAAACTCAAGAGTATCCTTAACCTTGAATCAGACATTAGTAAAACTGAAAACAAGTTAAACCAACATTGGAAAGAACTGTGTCTGGTGGCTGATGAAATATCCAAAAAAAGACAGAATGTTTTCCAAAAATTGCAAAATGAGATCTTATCCTCT
The DNA here is from genome assembly GCA_964421215.1 of uncultured Bacteroidales bacterium. Lineage (GTDB taxonomy): Bacteria > Bacteroidota > Bacteroidia > Bacteroidales > JAADJA01 > JAADJA01. The sequence goes on from CAYQWA010000003.1 coordinate 87,149, forward strand.
TTGAAAAAACTTGGAATGGCAGATGCAGACTTTTCTGTTCATCACAATATGTTGGAAGAACCGGGGCCGGATGGTCAGGATGCTATTCGGTTTTTATTCAATGCCAACAAAGGTGGTGTGGCTGAAGATATTTCAAGAGTTGCTTCAGGCGGGGAAAAATCCAGGTTGATGCTGGCCATTAAATCCCTGATCAGCATGAAAAACTTGTTGCCAACTATTATTTTCGATGAAATAGATACAGGAGTATCAGGAGCAGTGGCTGACAAGGTAGGGGATATCCTGCAAAAACTGAGTTCCAGTATGCAGGTAATTGTTATCACACATTTGCCCCAGATCGCAGGTAAGGGTAAAGATCATTTCCTGGTCTATAAAAACACCACTGATAGTTCAACATTTACGAACATAAAAAGATTAGATCCGGAAGAACGAACCAATGAAATTGCAAAATTATTAAGTGGACGTGAAGTAACAACGGCTTCTGTGGAATCAGCAAAAAATTTGTTAAACAACTAAAATCAAATTACAAATTTACCCTTTGAATGAGATGATTAATTTATTGAATAACACATAAGAAACAGGAACCAAATTCAATCATGCATTAAAGTATTCACTCATTCAAGCATTAAAAACAAATCAAAATACTATGGCTTATAATCTACTAAAAGGAAAAAAAGGAATCATTTTCGGAGCACTTGATAACAAGTCAATAGCTTGGAAAGTAGCTGAGAAAGCTCATGAAGAAGGTGCTGTTTTTACCTTGACTAATACTCCAACTGCACTTCGTTTCGGACAACTTAATGAATTAGCTGAAAAGACAAATTCGGAAGTTATTCCTGCCGATGCTACTAATCTTGCTGACCTCGAGCTCCTTATCCAACGGAGTATGGAAATTATGGGTGGCCAGGTAGATTTCATTCTTCATTCCATTGGTATGTCTTTAAATGTTCGAAAGAAGAAAGTATACAACGACCTGAATTATGATTTTTTTAATAAAACGCTGGATATATCTGCACTTTCCTTTCATAAACTTATCCAGACCTGTTATAAGTATGATGCAATCAGTGAGTGGGGCAGCGTTGTCGCTTTATCTTACATTGCCGCTCAACGTGTTTTATACGGATACAATGATATGGCCGATGCTAAAGCATTGCTTGAATCCATCGGACGAAGTTTCGGATACATTTATGGTCGGGAGAAAAAAATAAGGGTGAATACCATATCGCAATCGCCAACCATAACAACTGCTGGAGCCGGTGTTAAAGGAATGGCAGGATTGCTTGATTTTACCGAGCGGATGTCACCACTCGGAAATGCAAACGCTGAAGAATGTGCTAATTTTACGGTTGTTATGTTTTCAGATCTCTCGAAAAAAGTAACAATGCAAAATATCTACCACGATGGAGGTTTCTCAAGCATGGGGATGAGCTTAAAAGCAATGCAGATGTACGAGCGTAGCCTTGATAATGACGAAGAACCGGAGAAGGAATAATTATGTCAGGTACTGTTAAAATTGATTCTATAGACAAAATTTTCAGATCAGCAAATGTAGAATAGTTCAGTTCTCTCAAATTAGCAAATATTATTTCGACACTATATTCCCAATTCACTATTCATTTTTTTATATTTGCGGGAAATTAAATTCCTTATCACAAAATTGAATAACACAATATGATAGATTTTAAACTTACCACCGAACAAGAGGAGATCATTGCCAAGTACCGTGATTTTTCTGACCGTTTAATTGTTCCCAACCGCTTAAAATGGGATGAATTGGCAGAGTTTCCCTGGCCCATAGTAAAAGCTGCTTATGAAGAAGGAATCATGAACGGACCTATGTCTGCAGAATTTGGAGGACATGGTCACAGTTTGTTGGATGGTGCAATGGCTTCTGAAGAACTGGGTGCCGGATGTGTCGGGATTGGAATTTGTATTGATGCAAATACCCTGGCATTAACCCCTTTGTACATTGCAGCAGATGAAGCAATGAAGAAGAAATATTTTGGTATCATCAATGAGCAAAAAGCTGTTGCAGCATACTGCCTTACCGAACCAAATGCCGGATCTGATGTTCAGGGTATTCAGTCAACAGCCATTAAAAATGGTGATAAGTACATCCTGAATGGCCATAAACGATTCATTACCAATGCAGAAGCTTCAACTTTCCTTACCGTTTTTGCTATGACAAATCCTGAAAAAGGATCAAGGAGTTTAACTGCATTTTTAGTTCCCTCTGATTCTCCTGGAATTGAGTTTAAACCAAGGCTTCAGAAAATGGGACAAAAAGCATCAGTTCAGAACGAAATTGTTTTCACAGATGTTGAAATCCCAGTTGAAAACAGGATAGGGGATGAGGGCTATGGATTTATCATTGCTATGAAAACATTTGACAGAACACGTACCGGAGTTGCTGCATTGAGTGTTGGAAATGCCAGGGCTGCATTTGAAACTGCCAAGGACTGGACCAAGAACAGGAAACAATTTGGAAAACCCATCGCCGCAAATCAAGCTATAGGTTTTATGCTAGCGGATATGGCAACAAAAGTTGAGACGGCCAGGATCCTCACATGGTATGCCGCATGGGCTTATGATCATGATAAGAGAAAACTGAATAAGCTTTCGGCTATGTCGAAATTGTATGCTTCTGATATTGGAATGGAAGTAACTACAGATGCTGTACAGGCCATGGGTGGAGATGGATACAGCCGTGATTTTATGGTAGAGAAAATGATGCGGGATGCAAAACTTTGCCAGATTTACGAAGGAACCAATCAGGTTCAGCGGGTTGTAATTTCTAAAGCGATTTTAAAGGAGTAATTATTCAAAATTATAACATTAAGCCGGCTCTCTTACAGTGCCGGTTTTTTTGTGCTTCATAAAATCATCCGATGACCTGTTTTCAAAACAGGTAGGCTTGAGAGTCATCGGATAAATAAGGGTTGCATAAAAAAAGCCGGATCCATTAAATCCGGCTTTGCAAATATTATTATTGATCTTTAGAAACAGTACCTGTTTTCCTCGATTACCTTATTGGCAATTCTTCTGCGGGCTTCCTTTACATTAACAGGTGGAACTTTTGTCAATTGATCGATACCGTCGAGCATAATTACCTGTTCATCGCCTTCAACAAATGAGTTGATGGCATCTTTTGCACATTTGTTAATGTGGCAGGCGCAATCGTAAACATAGGTGTTTAATATGTCTTTGTTCAAAGCAACTTCATTAGCACCTTTCATATTCTCCAGTTTCTCAACCCTCAACACTGTGGATTCGGCACCATATACCATCATGATCACATCCGAAATGTTCATCAGTATTTCCTGTTCAGTTAGGAATTTCCGATCCAGTTTTTCAGATAGTGTACCCATCAGGAGCAATGCTACTTTTTTGAAGTTACCAACATAATGTCTTTTTTCTTTATAGTAGTTGCTCATGTCCACATCCTGGTTTAAGGAATCCATGTCCTTAACTATGCTGTGTGCATAACGAACAACATCGAAACCAGTTTTCAATGCTTTCTTAATAGTAGTATCTGTTACGAGTATCCGGTTTATTTCATTTGTTCCTTCAAAGATCCTGTTTATCCTGCTGTCACGGTAAGCCCTGTCGGCATTTGTTTCGGCAGAGAATCCCATACCACCAAGTGTTTGTACATATTCATCAACTACATAATCAAGGGATTCAGAGCCGAACACCTTTAAAGCAGCCGCTTCAATGGCGTATGCAGCTATACCATCAATTGTTGCAGTTTGTTTATCTTTTCCTTCTTCCTTTAGGGCTTCTACAAGGTCATCAATATTTTTGCTTACCCGATATACGGCAGATTCAGTTACCCAGGTCCTGATCACCTGTTCAGCGATTTTCGTTTTAATAGCACCAAACTCAGAAATAAACTGACCGAATTGTTTCCGTTCATTGGCATAAGTAACCGATTGGGTAATGGCACGTTTTGCTGCACCGAGCACAGTACCTCCAAGTTTAATCCGTCCCATGTGAAGAATGTTCAGAGCAATACGGAATCCGGTTCCTCTTCGCCCAAGAAGATTTTCAACAGGAACTTTAACATCATTAAAGAAGATTTGAACTGTAGAAGATCCTTTAATACCCATCTTCTTTTCTTCAGGGTTAAAAGTGACTCCTTCCCACCCGCTTTCTACGATAAATGCACTGTAAACCCTATCGTTATCAATTTTTGCAAAAACCGTGAGCACATCGGCAAAACCACCGTTGGTGATCCACATCTTTTGTCCGTTAAGGATGTAGTGTTTACCATCTTCTGATAAAACACAACGGGATTTTCCTGAATTGGCATCAGATCCTGCATTGGGTTCTGTTAGACAGTAAGCAGCTGCCCATTCGCCTGTTGCCAGGTTGGGTAAATATTTTTGTTTTTGTTCCTCATTGCCGTAATAAACAATGGGCAATGTTCCAATACCGGTATGTGCAGAATATGCAACAGAAAAAGAGTATCCGGCACCCATTGCAGCACTGGCCAGCATTGATGTTATGAAACTCTGTTCAAATCCTTCGTATTCTTCAGGCACAGAGATCCCGAGTAAGCCTAGTTCACCTGCTTTCCGAATGAGGCTTCTCATGAGTCCCTCTTCCTGGGCATCGATACGGTCGAGGATTGGAAAAACCTCAGTTTCCAGGAAATCTTCACAGGTTTGGGCGATCATGTTTTGTTCTTCATCAAATTCTTCAGGAATAAAAACATCCTGAGCATTTGTTTCTTTTATTAAAAATTCGCCTCCTTTTAAGATGTCATTTTTATCCATAATGTAAAGTAAATTTTGGCCAAAAATATAAATATATATTAGTATAGATAGTAAATTTTTTATTTTTGTCAGCAAGACACAAATAACTTCATTAAATTAACCGTACAATAAACGCAGCGGATCGATGGAAATAATGGTCACCCTCATAGTCGTATTTGTTATTTTAACAGGCTTTGCTTTAAGGTACAGGATTAAGCTGATCCTGTTTTTCAGCCGGATGTCTAACGGGCAGTTCAGTTATAAGTACTTTCTTCTGCTCAATAAATTCTTTTTTGAAAAAAAATATGCAGAAGCCATTAAATTCGAACCTTTGTATTTCATTTCCTCATTAGTCAACAGAAAATATAAACACGAATATAAAACCGATGAAAAAATTCAATTTGCCGGAAGAAATTTTGGAGAAGTAAATTCTTCTGTTTATAGCGAACTGGGTAAACCTGACTACCTGACTGTTCCTGAGGAAAAGGTTTCCGGTATGTCCCTTGTCTGCATTGGCTTTAAAAAAAATGCCTACAATTATGAGTCAACCCTTCTTTATTTTTTTGCCGGTAACCTGTTTATTTTTGGACAATACATGTTTAAGCGTGAAAAACAAAAAGTGGATGTGGGGGAATTGATCGCAAAGCTGGAGGAAAAATATGGATTTAAATCGAATTCCGGGAAAACTGATGATTTTATCCTGTATGACCAGGAGGGAGCAGGAATTCATTTTCATGATGATGGCTTTTCTGTGATCCTTACCTTCTTTAATCCAAACATTGCTTTCCTGAATAAAAATCTTCCATCTCAAAAAGGAAAAGGGAAACCATCATCCGATGCGGACCAGGCAGAAAATCAGGGCTTGACCTTTTAATTTCCAGGGATTAACATATACTTGAATTTTCGTTTTTGAAATTTTCTCAAACATTTTCATTAATTTACTTGTTATATTGCTATATTTGCAAAAAACAAACCCAAAATTTGTTTTATTATTAAACCAAACGAATTATGGAACTATCAGACCCCATTAAGATTTACCTCTATATTTTTGGATCTTTTTTTCTAATTGCTGGAATAGTGTTCTATTTCAGAATTCCACTGAAGATTTACCTCACAAAATTAATTCATGGAAGGTACAGTTATTCCTATTTGAATATGATTAACAAATACCTGCTTAACAGGTATTATCCCCAGGCCATTAAAGTTGATCCGTCTGATGCATTGAATCAATTGAAGAAGATCTCTATTGTTCCAGATTATGTTACTAAACTGGACATTGATTTCAACGGATACAAAGTGGGCGCTAATTATAAGAACTTCTTTGCAAAAAATGGCAAGCCACATTCTTTATCAGTCTCGGATTACGCTACTGAAAAGATTAAGATCTTCATTACTGGTTACAAAGAGTTAATTTATAACTATGATGCCCGCTTAAATTATTTTTTCAGCGGATCCAGGTTGATCCTTGGGCAGTACAGGATAAACAGGGAGAATCAAAATTTAAGCTATGCCGATTTAGCAGATAAGTTGATGCTCAAATACGGACTGGACAAACCTACGGCGCCACAATCAGAATTTATCATATCCAATGAGGGTGATACGGTCATACATTTTACCGACAACGGGTTCTCAATTGAGATCACTGTATTCGATCCCAAAATTATTGATCAGGTATTGCCCCAGGTTTCAGCTCAATCTAATAAAACCAAGATCAGTATTGATGCTGCTTCAGTTACCTTTTAGGCTGATGTGGTTATGATTTAGCGATCTCTTTTTTGGCTTTCGATATTTTGATCTTTAGCTCTTCATCCTTTTCCTTATAATCAACGATGATCTTATCGCCTTCATTCAGGTTGTGCTTAATGATCTCTTCAGCCAATGAATCTTCAATGTACTTCTGAATTGCACGTTTTAAAGGACGGGCTCCGTATTGTTCATCCCAGCCTTTTTCAACAATAAAGTCTTTTGCTTTTTCAGTAACACTGATGGTATAACCAAGGTTTGAAATACGGTGGAACAGATGTTTAAGTTCGATATCAATGATCTTATGAATATCGTCTCTGCTAAGTGAATCAAAAATGACCACATCGTCGATCCGGTTTAAAAATTCAGGTGTGAATGCTTTCTTTAAGGCATTTTCGATAACACCTCTGGCATAGGTTGATTTTTCAGACTTTTTCGCAGACGTATTAAAACCAACTCCCTGTCCAAAATCTTTTAACTGCCTTGATCCGATATTGGAAGTCATAATGATAATGGTATTTTTAAAATCAACTTTACGGCCGAAACTGTCTGTTAATACACCATCATCGAGCACCTGAAGAAGAAGGTGAAATACGTCTGGGTGTGCTTTTTCGATCTCATCCAGCAATACGATTGAGTAAGGTTTTCTTCTTACTTTCTCGGTAAGTTGCCCGCCTTCTTCATAACCAACATAACCCGGAGGAGCTCCTACAAGCCTGGAAACTGCAAATTTCTCCATATACTCACTCATGTCAACCCTAACCAATGCCTCTTCCGTATCGAAGAGGTAAGTCGAAAGGACTTTTGCCAAATGTGTTTTTCCAACACCAGTTGGCCCAAGGAATACAAAAGTTCCAATAGGTTTGTTGGGATCTTTTAATCCGGCCCTGTTACGACGAATGGCTTTCACCACTTTTTTAATGGCGTCATTCTGGCCGATAACTGAACCTTCCAGGTCCTCTTCCATATTCACAAGACGTTCACTTTCGTTTTGTGCAATTCGTTGAACAGGAACTCCAGTCATCATGGCAATAACTTCAGCCACGTTTTCTTCGGAAACTGATTCACGGTGGATCTTTGATTCCTCTTCCCATTTTCTTTTTTCCGAATCAAGGTCATCCTGTAATTTGCGTTCAATGTCTCTAAACTTAGCAGCCTCTTCAAACTTTTGGTTATTTATGGCTTGCGTTTTATTGGCCCGCGTTTCCTCAATCCTGTTCTCAATATCAATGATCTCAACAGGAACATGAATATTGGTGATGTGTACGCGTGATCCTGCTTCATCCAAAGCATCGATGGCCTTGTCAGGAAGATTTCTGTCAGAAATATAACGTTGGGTAAGGCTTACACAAGCTTTAACGGCATCGTCATCATAGCTAACCAGGTGATGGTCTTCGTACTTCTCTTTAATATTATTCAGTATCTCAACGGTCTCTTCCGGAGTAGTTGGATCCACAAGTACTTTCTGAAATCTTCTTTCCAGGGCTCCATCTTTTTCAATGTACTGTCGGTACTCATCCAAGGTAGTTGCTCCGATGCATTGGATATCACCCCTTGCAAGTGCCGGTTTGAACATGTTTGAAGCATCAAGTGATCCAGATGCATTACCAGCACCAACAATGGTATGAATTTCATCAATAAATAAAATGATGTCAGGATTCTTTTCAAGTTCGTTCAATACTGCTTTCATTCTTTCCTCAAACTGTCCCCGGTATTTGGTACCTGCTACTAATGAAGCCAGGTCAAGAGTGACGATCTTTTTATTGAACAACGCACGTGATACATTTCTTTCAACGATTCTTAAGGCAAGGCCTTCAGCGATGGCTGATTTACCAACACCAGGTTCTCCTATTAAGATAGGATTGTTTTTCTTTCTCCGGCTTAAAATCTGGGCGATGCGTTCCAGTTCACGCTGACGCCCAACAATGGGATCAAGGCGACCTTCTTCAGCATATCTTGTAATGTCTCTGCCAAAGTTGTCCAGAACAGGTGTTTTCGATTTTGTATCTGAGATCTTTTTAATGTTCCCGCCAAACTCTTTTCCGCCTTCTTCAGGATCATCATGTGCGGTACCTCCCGGAAGTTCATCTTTAGGATCGATGTTCGGATCGTTCTCTGCATTGGACATGATCGCCTTTAATTCATCCTTCACGGCATCATAGTCCACTCCATAATTATTAAAAGCACGGGTTACGATGTTGTCGTTGTCCTTTAAAATGGCTAGTAACAAATGTTCCGTACCAATCAGATCACTGTTAAAGAGTTTTGCTTCCAGATACGTAATCTTTAAAGCACGTTCAGCCTGTTTAATGAGAGGGATATTTTCGACACTTTTAATGCTGCCTTCTGTAGAATTCGCAATGGCCATTTCAATTTCTTTTCTGATCTTGGCCAGATCAATACCAAAGTATGTGAGTATCTGGATAGCCATTCCTTCACCTTCTCGAATGATCCCCAATAGCAAATGTTCCAGTCCTATATAATCATTTCCCAGCCTAATGGCTTCTTCTCGGCTGTACGACAGAACATCTTTTACACGTTGAGAAAACTTAGCTTCCATATTATTTAGTTCCTTCCTGTTAAACGATTCTTAAAATTTAAATATTTCAATCTCTGCTAATTACTACTTATTTTATTTGTTATTTGTTTCAGGAAAAAAAGCCTCGCAAAAACCTTACCTGAATTAATAACAGATAAAATGATGACAAGTTGTCGTAAAATCCAAATTTATTTACAAATATACTGATTTAAGGGGTGGAGGGCAATTTTTATTAACACGACTGTGTTAGTAATAAAAATGCGCTAAAAAGTGCTGTTATTCAGTAAATAATTGCTAAATTCGTACCCTTTTACGGAAAGTTGTAAGTAGTTGAATTTGAATATTGTATGAATATGGAAAATGTGCAAAACGGAGAACGGATTGTCAAGGTAAACATTGAAAATCAAATGAAGTCGGCTTACATCGATTATTCGATGTCGGTCATTGTGTCAAGAGCGTTACCTGATGTAAGGGATGGATTTAAACCTGTACATCGAAGGGTGCTTTATGGAATGCTTGATCTGGGCGTATTAGCTAACAGACCGTACAAAAAATCAGCAAGGATAGTAGGGGAGGTCCTTGGTAAATATCATCCTCATGGTGACACCAGCGTTTATGACGCTATGGTTAGAATGGCCCAGGAATGGTCTTTACGTTATCCTCTGGTCGACGGTCAGGGAAATTTCGGTTCCATGGACGGTGACAGCCCTGCAGCCATGCGTTATACTGAAGCTCGCCTCAGAAAAATTGCAGAAGAAATGCTGGCAGACATCAGCAAAGATACCGTTGATTTCCAGCTGAATTTTGATGACTCCCTCAAAGAGCCAACGGTTTTACCTGCCAGGATACCTAACCTGTTATTGAATGGTGCATCAGGTATTGCAGTTGGTATGGCGACAAATATGCCACCTCACAACTTAACTGAAGTTGTGGACGGGACAATCGCTTATATTGATAACAACGAAATAACGATCCCGGAATTGATGAAATTCATCAAGGGCCCGGATTTTCCAACTGGCGGCCTTATCTATGGATATGACGGTGTGAAAAGTGCCTATGAAACGGGCCGGGGACGTGTTGTGGTCAGGGGAGAAGCCACCATCGAAGACGACGATAACGGCAGAACCCAGATTATTGTAACTTCCATACCTTACCAGGTCAACAAAGCGGAAATGATCAAAAAAGCCGCTGAGCTTGTCAATGAAAAACGGATCGAAGGAATTTCCGATATCAGGGACGAATCTGACAGGGACGGGCTAAGAATTGTATATGACATCAAAAGAGACGGGATCCCTAATGTCATCCTGAACAAGCTTTACCAGTTTACGCAGTTACAATCTTCCTTTAGTGTAAACAACATTGCACTTGTAAAAGGCAGGCCCATGCTGCTTAACCTGAAAGATCTCATTAAATATTATGTGGAACACAGGCATGAAGTACTGGTAAGAAGAACAGAGTATGAATTAAGAGAGGCCGAGAAAAAGGCACATGTTTTAGAAGGATTGATCAAAGCCCTTGACCACCTGGATGAAGTCATCGCATTGATCAGGGCTTCAAGAACTCCGGAAGAAGCCAGGAACGGATTGATGGAACAGTTTGAACTTTCAGAGATCCAGGCCAGAGCCATCCTCGATATGAGGTTGCAAAAGCTTACCGGACTGGAGCAGGAAAAGCTGAAAGAAGAATATGAGGAGTTGATGAAACTGATCGACCAATTGAAAGAGATCCTCGCTAACGAAGAGTTACGTATGGAAATGATCAAATCAGACCTGGTTGAAATTAAAGAAACTTATGGTGATGAAACCAGGACTGAGATCGAATATACCGGTAAGGATTTCAATATTACCGATACTATTCCTGATGAAGAAGTAGTGATCACTATTTCACACCTTGGGTATATTAAGCGTACACCATTGTCAGAATACCGCCGTCAACACAGGGGAGGTGTTGGAGCAAAAGGCAGCCAGACAAGGGGAGAAGATTTCCTTGAACATTTGTTCGTAGCTACCAACCACAATTATATGCTCCTCTTTACGGAATTTGGAAAATGTTACTGGTTGCGGGTTTATGAGATTCCGGAGGGTACTAAAACCTCCAAAGGAAGAGCAATTCAGAACCTGATCAGCATTGATCAGCAGGACAAGGTCAAGGCCTTTATCAATGTTAAAGACCTGAAAGACAAAGAATACGTTGAGAACAATTTTATCGTATTATGTACTACAAAAGGGACCATTAAGAAAACTTCGCTGGAAGCTTATTCACGGCCACGTCAGAATGGAATTATTGCCATCAATATAAAAGAAGAGGATACTTTACTTGAAGCAAGGCTTACCAATGGCAACAATGAAATTTTGATGGCACTCAAGTCGGGTAGGGCTATTCGCTTCCCTGAGAATACTGTAAGACCAATGGGTAGAAATGCTTCAGGAGTAAGGGGCATCAGGCTTGCCGGACCAAAGGATGCAGTTATCGGTATGATATGCATGGAAGATGGTAGCCAGGATGTGCTTGTGGTATCAGAGAATGGATACGGCAAGAAATCAAACCTGGGTGATTACAGGATCACCAACAGGGGTGGGAAAGGAGTAAAAACCATAAACATTACAGATAAGACTGGTGAATTGATCGCTATCAAGTCAGTTTCAGACAAAGACGACCTGATGATCATCAACAAATCAGGTATTCTGATCAGGTTAGCAGTTTCTGATCTCAGGGTAATGGGAAGAGCTACACAAGGAGTGAGGCTCATTAACCTTAAAGGCGACGATAGTATTGCTTCTGTTGCCCGGGTTGAAATCGAGGAAGAAGACGAAAACCTCATTGAAGAGGCCGGAGTAGAAGCTGAAACTCCAAAAGATCAGGAAGGTGAAGAAAATTCACAAGAGACAGATTCAGAATAAAATATATATTATCATTTGAAGTATTAGTTTAATAATTATTAAAAGACTGATAAGAATCATTCCAAATTGGCGCAGTATTTGGAATGAATGTATCAGATTTGATACTTTTGTCAACTGAAATTTTAATAAAAAAAGAAAAAATGACTATGAAGAAATTTGTGTTATTTATAATGATTACGGTATTAAGTACCACACTATTTGCTCAGAAATCGGCCATTCAAACGGCTTCAAACTACCAAAAACAAGGCAAACTGGATAAGGCGAAAGAATACATTGATAAAGCGTGTAAGCATGAAAAGACAATTGCCAATCCACAGGCTTGGTATTACAAAGGAAACATTTACATCGATATTTATCAAAGCCCACTGGATGCATTTAAGGATCTTGCCCCGGATGCACTGATTGTAGCACATGAAGCATACAATAAAGCCCTGGAACTTGATATAAAAAAGAGGTATACAGACGATATTCTTAATGGAATGCCAGGGCTTGGTGAATTGTTCTTCAATGACGGAGCGCGCCATTACAATACAGGGATTGAAGCTCAAAATGTAGAGGATTCTGTAGCTTCCGTTGCCGCATTTACAAAGTCGATGGAGTCCTTTGAAACTGCTTATAACATATACAACAAGGCTGAGATCAATGATACACTTACCGTTTATTACATAAGTGTAGCAGCTGAACTTGCCGGTAATTATACCAAAGCAAAAGAAACACTCCTGAAATTAATGGAAATGAATTACCCCAAAGCTGCAATATACAGCTCTCTGGCTGGTATTTATTACAATGAAGACAAAGACCTGGATAAGGCTATTGCAACATACCAGGAGGGAAGAGATAAATACCCCGGTGACCTTAACCTGTTGTTAATGGAAACTAATTTATTCCTTGGAGAGGGGATGACAGAAGAAGCACTGGGTAACCTGCAGCAAGCCGCTAAGATTGATACGACCAACCCAACCATTTTCTTTGCTATCGGAGCGAAATACAATGAAGTTGTGGATGACACCACAAAAACAGATGAAATGAGAAATGATGCTTTTGAAAAAGCAATCATCGCCTATGAAAAGTCAATTGAACTTAAAGACGATTATTTTGACCCTAACTATAACCTGGGTGCACTATATGTTAATAAAGCCTCAAACATTATTTCTGTGGCAATATTGCTTGACATCAGCGAACAGGAAAAATACGATGAGATGATGGCTGAAGCAAACAAATACCTGGAGCTTAGTCTGCCTTATCTTGAGAGAGCTCATGAGCTTGATCCTGAGGACAAGAGTACTATGGTTTCTTTAAAGGAGATCTACACCAGGCTTAACATGAATGAAAAACGTCTTGAGATAGACGCTAAATTGAATTCGAATTAGAAAGTATTAATCAATACTTTTGAGGGGAGAGGTATTTATTATGCCTCTCCTTGTTTCGGATGATATCATTTAACATAATATTAATTATGGGACAATTCTGGATTACTTACAAATTTGGCTTGTATTTAATTAAATACCTAATATCCAGTACTAATCAGTACGAATAATTCCCTCCTTCAAAAACCCATCATGAAAATATTTCTTTAAAAACTCAAGCGCATTGGTGCTCATGATCTTTTTGATGATCTCTTCGGTGGTGTATCCAAATTTAAGGTGGTTCATGGTATTTAAACTTAAACCGATCTCTTCAATTCCATCACAGTTGTTGATGAATTCTGTCAGGTCATTTGCTAGGCCAGGAAAATCACTGCCCATTTTATAACTGTCAAGCGCATCGATCATACCATCAAAATCAGAACCTATGGAGATGATGTCCCATGCACTTTTGTGATTAATTACTCGGGCAATATGAAAGATATTTGCAGCTAGGCACCTCAGGTATTCCTGCTTGTTTTCTTCCAGGAGGATGGCTTCCTGTTCTGCATCAACACCTTTTTTGATTTTCTTTTTATTGTGTTTAAGCATTCTTATGGATTCTTTACCCGGAAGCCTGGATTCATTTAATATAAGACCAAACAAACCACCCGATTTATAGATCATTTTGATGTCGGGGTCAAACATATTGATGCTGTCGGTATTGAAGAAACTTTCTTCAAATTCGTCCTCTTCTTCTTCTTCAAATGCCGGAGGATCATGGTAATCGGCCCTTCCGTTCACCGCTGCATGGCTTGATATGATTGGGAAAGGATCACCGATAGCATTGTATTCATTCTCCCACATTTCATAAAACTCCTTGCGGGTACGAATGCTCATATGTTTAATATCGATCAGTACCCTGCGTTCATTGTTGTCTCTATGCAATAACTTCCGGAGTACGATCTTACCCAGTTCGGTAAAACTTCTTTTTTTAGCTCTCCCCTGGTTTAACATAATATCAGGACCAATTCCGAAAGTATCTGAATGGCCGCATAATAAATTCCAGAAATGGTGGGCAAAAGTGATGAAAAAGGGCGAATGTTTAAACTGTACACTTTCTGTATTGCCATCCACATCCAGGTCATAGGCTTTTTTCCCTTTTATGATATCAATGTGATCGGTATAGATCTTCTGGTACTTTTTAAAATCGTGGAACTTGCTTTTGTTTACCTTTCTGAAGGGTGTATTCTTCAAGTCGTCATAGTCATCAAACTTGCACAATGAATGGCCTCCTTCAATGGTAAACACCATGGCGATGCTATTATCATCAGGATTTTCAAGCATGGCCTTTATTTCATTGTAGTTATTGGCCATGATAAAGGATTTGCCAGCTTGGTTTGATTTTGCCTGCTCAGAATTAATGTAATGGTACTCCCCTACCAGTTCGTCAAAATAGTTGATTTCTTTATCGTTCTCAATGGTTTCCCTGATTTTGGCAATTACATCTTTGTCAAGACCACTGGAGCAAACCGCACTTTTGAGTATGTCGTTATCATCAAAGATGAAATCGGGTAATGTTCTTTCTTTAAACCATCCCCTTTCAATAGGGTACAATGAGACAAAAAGCACTTTCAGGTTCCCGTCAAGGCAGGTGTCGAGATTTACCTGAGAATGTTTGATCATCTCATGCATATTTTTCACAAAGAAAGGTTTGAGTTCGTCGCATACTTCGCTCTGGCCAATGTATTCCCACAGGTTTTTTTTATTTGCATGTTGTAGGGAGGAGTAAAAAGCTTTCATGCTGGGATGGCAATGGATGTCGATGTTTATTGAATTTGAGCTCATGATAGGTTGGTTTAGTAATTATTTTGATTAGCGTTTAATAGTACACTTATCATTAAGATTGTTTATGATCAATTATGTGGTTTTTTTGATCAGCTAAATCATAATAAATCAGTTCAATTCTTGTACTATTGATAGTCAGAAAAACAAATATACATATAGAAAACGTAAATGTTTATGAATTGTTTATTTAGACCTGGGAGTTCTTGGAGGTCTGGTCTTATGTGGTTTCTGATTAGGTGGTTTATTTCTACCGGGTCTCACGGCAACAACAGGTTTTTCCCTATGGGGTTTTACCGCGGAACCAGGTTTATGCCAATTGTGAGTTTCAGAAATAGTTGGTTTATCACTTACAATATTTGGAGGTCCAGGTGGATATGTATCATGTTGATCAGGACATTTTCCTCTTGTATAACATGTGATACCCATATATTCTGCAATGCAAGAGTTGGGATAAGTTATTCCATTGCAACCACAAACAGGAGCGTGTATTTTTGGGCAGGGTCCCATGACTAATACTGGATTTTCATCACACCCACAATCCTCAGTTTCTTCATTAGGAGGATCAGGAGAAAAATCGGTAAACTGATCTGCTGCCACAGAGAAATCCATATGAACAAATCCACAGGAGGAAAACAGTGACAATAAAAGGATAATTACAAAAGTATTGAAGAATTTCATAGCATGGACTTAATGTTAACTCTTGTGTTAAATAATCCAAATCCTATGCCAGTATGCGGTGAAGTTTCGTTTTTGGGAAATAGCCAGGATAGAATTTCTAATTTCTAACTGAACTAATTTCTAATCAAGCTCCAAATTATAAAAAATCAATTTCTAAAATTCCTAATGATTTAGGCGTTTTAACATTAGTATATGGGTTTTTTTTAGAGTAATTACTAATTAGAAATTAGAAATTCATTTATTCCGGATCATCCTTCTTTTTACCGAACCAGTTTTTCGGATTCAGCCACGACTTGTATTTCATGAAAAGCTCTTTGCCAACAAAAAAGCCTCCTGTCCAGAACAACACCTCCATGGCAATAAATGCAGCGGAGGAACCAATCACTTTATGTTTGTTTTCCAGGTTCAGGAAGGGAATCAGCAGCATGATTGCAAAAGCAACTCCAGACAATAATATGAGGATTATGCCAAACTTTATCTGACGGTTCTTACTCACACAAAAACTTATTTACAATGATTATACTTCCAGAATTTCCGCAGCGATTTGTTTTGAGCTTATAATTTTTTGAAAAGCTTCCATCTTTTCCTTTTCCACTACCAGGTAAAATGTACCGTTTTTCTTTTTGGTCAGTGTGCTGAAAAGGATCCATTTGTGAAGTGCTTCGGCAAGGTGTTTTTTGCTGGTACTGGATTCTATGGCAAAGAGGTTCAATTCATTATCGTAATAAACTACCGCATCAGGTGTATACTTTTTATTGTTGTAGCCGCCCTGGAAACTGAATTTTTCCGGTTCGGGATATCCGCTTGTATCCATTTGAATTAAAGTGGCTTCCGACTTGTTTATGTTGTCTAATATCTTCTTTATCGCTTTTTCTCTTGAAAGTCCCATGCTAAGTAATTTAATTCATTTATGATTTACCATAATGGAAAGCAACGTTCGGTACAAAGTTGACCTTAACTATTTCTATAACAATTGATTTGCAACAGAAAAAGAAGGTTGTCGTCTCTTGCCTTGGTATTGTAATAGACAAATATAATAAAATAAACGAAATTCAATAAATTTTTGAAATGAATTTATAATTGTTTTAATTGTTCGGCTTAAAAAATTACTTTTGCAGTGGAATAAAAAAATATCAGAAAGTGGAAAACATTGAAGCAAGAAAACTAATCAACAGGATACAGAAAGACCTCATTAAATCCGGTATAGAACCTGAAAAGCTTATAAAAAATCTGAAAAAACTCAGGCAATTTGCATTGGAAGAACAAAATCCCACCATAACCAAAGTGCTTCGATTAACTTACGAACACATAGAGGCTTATGAAACTTTTGCCATTCCAATGCCTTCGGATGAGCCCATTGAAGAGATCGACGGAGAACCTGCTGAAGGGCAAACTTTTGAGGACAGTACCAGTGATCCGGCAAACAGCCTCAATTATTTGCTATCCATTATGGACAAATCCGGAAATAAAGGCAATCTAATTGAGATCAGGGAGTACCGCGATAACCTTATCGATTACGCGGACACCCACTGATCACACTTTTAATCCATGTCTTTCAGGTACTTATACAACTCACTATCGGTCGATAAAATAACTGATGTGGATGAATCGAAGGTGTTTTTGAAAGTCTCCATTGATTTCAGGAAACTGTAAAGATTGCGTGCACTGCTTGATCTATCGTATGCCGATGCATATATTGCTGCCGCTTCAGCATCTGCTTTACCTTTTATTTCTTCTGCCTGTTTAAAGGCTTCAGACTGTATGGTCAGCAATTCACGCTCTTTCTCACCATTGATCCGGGAGGCTTCCCCCTGCCCTTCTGAACGGAATTTATCTGCTATCCGGTAACGTTCACTTTTCATTCGTTCATAAACCTGCTCACGTACTTCTTTAATGTAGTTGATCCTTTTAATTCTGAAATCAAGCACCTCTATGCCCAGCTCTTGTGCCTGTTCATTTGCCGAGGCCAGGATCATGTTCTGAATTGCTACCCTGCCCACTTCAATATTGACCAGTGAATCTCCGATAAGCTCGCTAATGGTACCTGACGAGATGGGCTGCCTGTTACTGTTTCTGACAGCCTCTTCCAGGTTGTGATTGGCGATAAAATCACGGGTTTCACCGTCAAGGATATCATCCAGCCTTGATTGTGCCCCACGTTCATTGGTAAGCCGTTTAAAGAACTGCAGAGGATCAGAGATCTGCCAGCGGGCATAGGTGTCAACATGAATGTATTTTTTGTCTTTGGTAGGCACCTGGTTAGGATCACCATCCCACTCCATGTATCTCTTTTCAAAGAAATTGGTTTTCTGTATGAACGGGGTTTTAAAATTTAACCCGGGTTCTGTAATGGCGTCACCAACCGGTTTTCCGAATTGTGTAATGACCACCTGTTCTTTTTCAGTTACAATAAAAACACTTTGTCCGACAAGGATCAGTAATAAGATTACTGCAACGATTATATATATTAACCTGTATTTTTTCATAGCTGCTTCTATTTATTATCCATTTGCATTTGTAAAAGTGGAAGTACATTATTTCCTTTATCGTCTGTAATGATCTTGTGTCCAAGCAATGGGATCACCTCTTCCATGGTTTCAAGGTAGATCCTTCTTTTCGTAACCTCAGGGGCTTTAATGTATTCGCTGTACAGGTCGTTAAACCTTGTGGCTTCACCAAGGGCATTGTTCACCCTTTCGGTGGCATAGCCTTCTGCTTTTTGAATGGTTTCCTGTGCCTGTCCACTAGCCTTAGGAATTACTTTATTGTATTCCGATTTGGCCTGGTTGATTAAGGTTTCCTTTTCTTGTTGCGCCTCATTAACCGCATTAAATGCAGCTTTTACAGGATCAGGGGGATTTACATCCTGAAGCACTACCTGATCGATCTCAACGCCTAAGGAGTAGTCCCTGCAGATGCTCTGTATTAATTCTTCAAGTTTGCCGGCAATCTCTGCACGACCAACTGTCAGTACTTCATTTACGGTTCTGTCGCCCACAATTTGCCGTGTGGCTGTTTCTGATATATCACGTAATGTATTTTCAGGATTTCTTACTCTGAAAAGGTAATTGTACGGATTATCGATCCGGTACTGAACAACCCATTCAACATCAGCAAGGTTAAGGTCACCTGTTAACATTAATGATTCTCCGGTTGTACCGGAACGGGTATATTCGGAGCGTACACCAGAGCTTACCGTACGGAATCCAAATTCAAGCTTTTGCTGTCTTTCAACAGGAACCTTATAAACCGATTCCATTAAAGGCAGTTTGTAATTCAGCCCTGGTTCCACAGTACGGACATATTTGCCAAATCGTGTAATTACTGCTACTTCTTCAGGCCCAACCTGAAAAAAACTGGATGCCGCCAGGATGAAGATCACCACTATGATGACGACATGTTTAAGATTTTTCCGGATCCAATCAAAGACCGGGGGCATGTTTTCGATATTAAACTGATCGTTTGCCATGTTTCTAATTTTATTTCTTTAGTATATGACGACAAAATTATGAAATATTGCGGGGCGGTTTATTTTTTACTCTGGAATTAATGATCATATGTTCACAAATTTCAAAACAAATTCATATCTTTAGGAGTAAAACCAAAATAAAAAGAATCGTAATTTTTTTTCAAAAACTTGAATTTGTAAATGTTTTTGATTTATAATTGCACACCACTTTATCATTATGAAAAAAATCAATAAAGTCATTAAATTCGAAGATCTTCCAGGC
Source organism: uncultured Bacteroidales bacterium (assembly GCA_964421215.1). GTDB lineage: Bacteria > Bacteroidota > Bacteroidia > Bacteroidales > JAADJA01 > JAADJA01. Next base: position 106,685 of record CAYQWA010000003.1, read on the forward strand.
GATGCCCTGGCAGCACTTTCCAATCAATACCCGGAAGGTTGGGAAGATTTTGTTCGAAAAATTACAAAACCCAATGGAGATTCCTTTTATGCCATCAACGTCGACACAAAGGACATTTCCTACCTTGCTAAGGTTAGTGTAAACATAGATGCAGAAAGCACTCTTGATAAGATGAAGGTTGATTTTACTGATAAAAGAGCTGAGCGCGAAGCAGCAAATCATTCCAAACAGGACAATGGATCATCCGGGGATATCAATGAGGATGAGGAATAAATCTAAAAGAAAAGAAATAAGTTATTAATTTGATTTATCAGGATTTACCCAAATTCTTTAATTGTGTTTTCAGTTCAATCACTGTATCCTTTAATTCTTTAATCCTGAATTCACGGCCGATAAACAGTTTGTTGTACTTTTCAAGCTCTTCGTTCTTTAGTTCAAGTTCTTTTACCCGCTCCCTGACCAATTCTTCGAGATTGTTTTTATGGGATTCCAACTCTTCATTGGCGGCTTTCAACTGCTCCAGGGTTTCAAACAGTTGTTCTTTCTGATCAGAAATTTGTTTGTTTTTAAAAGTGAGTTGTTTGTTCACCCGCTTTTTTATCCTGAACCTGCTGTAAATAAATATACCCAGCACGATCCCCAGGAAAGTAAGTACCATAAAGAAATTTCTAAGATTGGTTTCTTTATCAATGGCCAGGGAATTAATTTCATTGTCCTTTCGTAGTAATTCATTTTCCTTTTCCTTTTGCACAGTTTCATATTTTGTTTGCATTTCTGCAAACTGATCGGCACTTTCTTTGCTGAATATACTATCCGTAACCTGTTTAAACAATTTCATGTTTTCAAATGCATCCTGATAATTTCCCAGTTTTTCATTGGCCATTGATAAACTCTCATAAGCAAAGCTTTGCTGTGGTAAAGCATTAGTTGTTGTGGCAATTTCCAACTGCATTTGAGCATAATTTAGTGCATCTTCATACTTACCCATTTTGAGATACAGTTCAGCAATTAGTCCATAATTGCTGCCGATTCCATGCTTTCTACCTAATTCTTTGTTGATCTTTAAAGCCTGAAAGAAGTAGTCAGTTGCAAGGCTGAAACGCTCTAGCATCATATTAGTCTCTCCAAGAGCTGCAAGCAAAATTGCCCTTCCGTTTTTGTCTTCTTCTTCAATAAACCCCAGGCCTGTTTTCAGGCTCTCCATGGCCTTGTCAAATTCATTGTTGTCCAAATGAATCATGCCCAGATTACTGTAACATGCTGACAAGCCTTTTGTATCATTAATTTCTTTGTGCTTTTTAATCGACTTGTTGTAATATTCAATGGCCTTGTCAAAATCTTCCATTATTTTGTACAATAAGCCAATGTTGTTGTACCTGATGGCGAGTCCTTTATCATCACCTGCTTCTTCATCGATCTCAAGTGCTTTCAGAAAATATTCAAGGGATCTGTTGTAATTTCCCTGAACACCATAAATTACCCCAATATTGCTGTAATTGTTGGAAGTGATTGTTTTGTTATCTATTTCAAGTGAAAGTGTCAGGGATTTATTGTAATGATCGATAGCAGTATTGTAGTCCCCTTTATAAAAAGCGACAGATCCAATTGAAATATGAGATTTTGCCATGTGAAATTTTGAACCCGTTTCCTCTGCAAGCTCAAGGGATTCGAGCGAATAATACATGGCTGTATCTGGATTATTTGGTTTGAAGTAATCAGAAAGACGAATGAAATTATTTATCCTAATTGAATCATGTTCAGCTGTATTTATAAGATTTAAAAGGCTGTCAACTTTAATTGGATTTTGTGATGAAAGCTCGGTTGTAGTAAGTAATAGCTGAAAGATGACCAGTACACTGAAAGTTACACCAGTAACTTTTCTTTTTCGTTTCATATTCGACATTATAAAATGTTGGGTTCAGCCGGCAAAATTATACATAATTATTTAACTATGTAGGTTTTAATATGTGAATTTTAAATTAATATTCTTTGGGTAAAATTGATCAGCTTACATACTCATCAAGCTCCATCCAGCGTAGGGTTTTTGCATCTATGATTTCAATGAGTTCACCAATGCGTGAGGATAGTGAGTTGAGTTTCTCATAGGGCAGATCACCGGCGTTTAATAAAAGCTCTATTTCAGCTTTCTCCATTTCAAGTTTCTCGATTTCTTTTTCAAGACTTTCGTATTCTCTTTTCTCATTAAAACTAAGTTTAGATTTAACTTTCGGCTTGAGGTTTTTACTTTTATCCGATATTGATTCCTGCTTTTTCTCTTTTTCTTCCTTTTGCTTTTGATTTTCCATTTCAAGGCTGTATTTGAAGTAGGAGCCATAATAATCCTTAACCCTACCCTTTCCTTCAAAAATAAAAAGATGGTCGGTAAGCTTATCAAGGAAATACCTGTCGTGAGAAACAATAACAAGACAACCTGAATAATTAAGAAGAAATTCCTCGAGCCTGTTCAGCACCAGCAAGTCAAGGTCATTGGTGGGTTCGTCAAGGATAAGGAAATTTGGGTTTTTTATAAGAACCATCAGCAGGTTAAGCCTTCTTTTTTCACCACCACTAAGTTTTGACACAAGCTTATACTGGGTCTCTGTTGGGAACATAAAATGTTCAAGAAATTTTGAAGCAGAAATTGAACGACCATCTCCAAGCCTGACCACTTCAGCAACATCTTTCACCACCTCAATCACTTTCTTATCCTTTTTTAATTCCATGCCTGTTTGCTGATAATAGCCATAAACTACCGTCTCTCCAGTTATGATTGTTCCGCCATCAGGCTTTTCCAGACCAGTGATCAAATTCAGGAAACTGGTTTTGCCAGAACCATTATTCCCAATAATTCCAATTCGCTCCCCTTTTTTAAATATATAACTGTAGTTTTCAATTACATTGATGTTTCCATACTTTTTCGACAAACTTTCGATTTCCAGTATTTTTCCTCCCAGCCTTGTCACCTTCACCTGCAATTGAATTTCCTGGTCTTGTTTTGCCCCTTGTGCTTTTTCTTTTATTCCATCGAAAGCCTGTATCCTTGATTTGGATTTATGAGTCCGGGCTTTGGGCATTCTTCGTAACCATTCCAGTTCTTTTTTCATTAACTGCCTGGCTTTTCCTGTTTCTACCTGTAGCGCTTCCTCCCTTTCTTCTCGTTTCTGAAGAAAATACTCATAATTGCCATTGTGCAGATACAGTTTCTGCTGATGCATTTCCAGAATATGATCGCATACCCTGTCGAGGAAATACCTGTCGTGCGTAACCATCATTAAGGTAAGATTAGATTGTGACAGGTATTTTTCAAGCCACTCGATCATGCTGATGTCAAGATGGTTTGTAGGTTCATCAAGAATCAATACATCCGGATCATCCAGCAATACTCCGGCAAGGGCCAACCGTTTTTTTTCTCCCCCGGATAATGTACCGATACTTCTACTTGTGTCATTTATCCTGAACAGGCTCAGCAATTGCTTTAATCTGCGTTCATAGTCCCATGCATTGCTTTGGTCCATTTTTTCAACAAACGCTTCCAGGTTTTTCCGGGTTTGTGCAACAGGATTTTTGCTATGCATTTCAACTGCGTTGTGGTAATCATGAACAAGCTTTGCGGTTGTTGAGTTCGAAAAGTTAATAAATTCATCAATGGTCTTATCACTATCGAGATCCGGGTCCTGTTCAAGAAAGGCCATTTTAATGCCTTTACGGACTGTAACCTGCCCGGAATCCTGGATTTCATTTCCGGTAAGTATTTTTAATAAAGTGGATTTTCCAGTACCATTATTAGCTATTAAGGCTGTCTTTTCTCCCTTGTGCAATCCAAAATTCAATCCTGAGAATAGGACCTTGTCGCCGTAGGATTTTGAAAGATTTTCCGCTGACAGGTAATTCATACAATTAAGATCTGTTGGACGCAAAATTACATTTTTTCAAGAGGAAATAGTTTTTAATAAAGGATTGGATTTTTATGAACTTCCGAATATACGATGGCTGATAAACAATAATAGATTTTTACGACCTTTGGACGAATTAAATTTCAATGGAACTGGAAATTGTTTACCGGGATGATCATTTGATTGCAGTGAATAAACCCAATGGCCTGTTGGTTCATAGAAGCAAGATAGCAAAGGATGCCAGCATTTTTGCACTTCAACTATTGCGTAATCAAATCGGACAAAAAGTTTATCCATGCCACCGGCTTGACAGAAAGACCAGCGGGGTGTTGATTTTTGCACTTGATGAACAATCAAACAGTCAAATGCAAAAGTTATTTGCTGACAACAGGATAACTAAAAAGTATCTCGCTATTATCAGGGGATTTACTCTGGATGAGGAGTTGATTGATTACCGGTTAAAACGGGAGGATGGTAAGAAACAGGATGCACAAACGTTTTACAAAACCCTTCAGAGGACAGAGCTGGAAATCCCATCTTTTCGGCATCAAACTTCCAGGTATTCATTGGTGGAAGTGAAACCATTATCCGGTCGGATGCACCAGATACGAAAACATTTTGCTCATATTCTGCATCCTATTATTGGCGACAGGCCATATGGATGCAATAAACAAAACCGTTTTTTTAAAGAGCAATGGAACATGATTAGTTTGTTGCTTCATGCCTATTCTGTTGGTTTTGTTCATCCGCTATTAAAAACGGAAGTTTATATTCATGCTAAGCCTTCTCCTGAGTTTTTAAGAATGATGAAGGAATTGGAATTCTTCCAGGATTTTTGATAATTCCAGTACAATAAAATTGAACATTGTAATAACAAGGATGTTTTTTATCAAAATCAATTTATGAGATCATTTGTTTTAACAGCCATACAATATATTTTACTTGGATGGATTCTCTATTCCAACGATTGGTTAGTAAATAACAAATACCTGAAGATTCTACAGTTTGTTGGCCTGGCCCTAGGGATATGGGCCATTTTTGTAATGCGAAACAGCAATCTAAACATAACACCCTCTATACGGAAAGGAACAAAATTAATAACCAATGGACCTTACCATTTCATTCGACACCCTATGTACCTTTCCCTGTTATTGGTATTTTTACCCATGCTCACAGAAAACTACGGAACAATAAACCTTGTTGTTTTCGGAATATTTGTTGTGAATCTGATACTGAAGCTTGAATATGAAGAACAGCTCCTTAAAGAGGAATTTGAAGCTTTTGCAGATTACAGCAAAAGAAGTTGGAAACTTTTTCCATTTGTTTATTAAGGGATCACATTGTCTGGTCATGCTTCAAAGGTTCTTTACCAGTCAACCTTTTTTCTCCTGACCGGCATGGTCATACACCTTGCTCCACCTCCACCGCGACTGAGCTCAGAGCCGGCAATTCCGATCACACATTTGTTGTAATCGATAATGTTAACTTTTTCATCAATTATGTCGGTAGCTTGCAGGATCTCATACCCGTTTTTATTCATTTCTTCCAGGGTATAAACATTGCGTTCATAACCAATCACTTTTCCTGGTGCAACTGCAAAAAAATTGGCTCCGCTGTGCCATTGCTCTCTTTCCTGCTGCCAAAGATCAGCTGTTCCACCACAAAAGATAGGATTAAGGTCGAGGCCAATACCTGATAAAGATTCAAGTATGTTTTTCTCTTCGCGGATATCTACCTTGCCATTGTCGACGGTAATGTGAATGGTTTTGTACCTGTTTGGCTGCAGGACCACCGGTTCAAAAACCAGGCATTCCTCACGGCTGAGGAAAGTAAATACCATATCCAGATGAATAAAGGATTCCCTGCCTGTTGGAAGTTCCTGGACAATGATGTGTTTTTTTTGTTTTTGCTCCCTGATCTTTTCCACGATCACATCCACACCCTGGGGACTTGTTCTTGCACCAATACCAATCAACATAAGGTCTTCCCTGCCGATAAGGACATCACCCCCCTCGATGCTGACCTTGTCGAAATTCGGGTTGTTTTTTTCTGCAGTAAATGTACTGGTATCAAAAGAGGGGTAAAAATCAAATATGGCTTCCATGATCTGGGATTCTCTTTCCCTCACCTGGCTGGCCATTTTTGAGATCAATACTCTGTTTCCTAGGGAGACTGATGCATCCCGGGTAAAGAAAAAATTGTGCAAAGGAACCAGGGCAAAACGTTGTTGACTGAGAAACCTGCTAAGGCTGTCACGGGATAGAGTAACTCCCTCAATCATTGATCTTGCTAAAGTTTCATTGTCAAGACCGGAAAGGTATTCCATTAGATGAGGATCGTTACAATTTTTACATATGTTTCCTAAAAGACCTGACCTGACCTTTTCATTTTTCATTACATCGGCCAACAATTCTTTAACCTCAAAGACCCTGGTGAATTTATTCAGTACGCCTTTTAACTGGGTATATTCTTTTTTTGCTACTGAAAGATTTAAAATGTCGCTGTAGAGTGCTCTTTCAGCATTTTCAGGAGTCATGTTCTCCACCTCACTCCCCATGGTGTGTATGATTACAGCTTCAAGCTCACCAATCTCTGATTGTATGTTTACCGGGTAATTCATAGTTGATCGTATAGAATAAAACTTTAGGGTGCCTGCAAAGGTAAATAAATCGTTGCAAGGCTAATGCTTTATGTGAATAGCCACATAAAGAAAACCGGCACAATATAAAATCACAACAATGATTTTATTCGTACCGGTTTAATTTCTATATCATTAAATTTGAAGCTAAGGCTTCACGCTAATGCCAAGTGTAAGGTAACCTAAGCCGTATCCCAGTTCGCTGAATACAGCAATATTATCCGTAAAATAGTACCTGCCGCCAGCATAAAAACCGATCAGCGGGTAAACGTTGTTTTCATTTACCTTTTGAGGTTCTCCTGCAATATCAATGGTATACCAGGTAAAATTCTCTAACCTCACTCCTAGCGCCAGACCACCGTATACATCCACTTTATCCACTTCAATAAAATGAGGGTGAAGTGCACCCCGGGCAGCTATGACTATGTCTCTCCATTTCCACTCATCCGTATTTCCAAACCAGTTCCAGTCGTATTTTGCAGTTTTCCAGCCAGCAGTAGCTCCAATTGAAATAAATCCAATGTCCTCCAGGTCCTTAAATCCTTTTTCAACACTTAAGGTAACAGCCGGAAAGGAATTAACACCGTATCCATAGCTATACCATCCAAATCCGAATCCAAGGTTGGCAACCAGTGATTCCTGTGTAAATGTCTGTGCAAATGAATTGCTTGCTCCTGTTATCAGAAAGACAAATAACAGAGCGGTGGTTAACTTTCTCATAAAAATAAAATTTAGTTTATAATCTCTTTGTTAGTAAATTTCGAATGAAATACAGTTTTGTAAGGCAAATATACAAAAACCTCAAAACCTATAACTGTTTTATTCTTGACAACTTATTCTCCCTGTTTTGCTAGGGTTTCAACCAGCAACAACTGAACTGTTGAGGAAATGGGTGCTATTCCTAAATTGAAACCCAAATGATTTATGGTTACATTTGTGTAGCATCTTTACATTGCATTAATGTGATCAGTAGAACGAAGATTTAAATCGGCAAATCTTCACAACGGAAATTCATAAACAAATTCAATACTTAATCCTGGATATGGATAAAAATTCAAGACAATCCTGTCGTACAATTTTCCAGAGTCACATACCTCACAGAGTCCTGGGATTATATTTTGTTATGATTTTACTGATCCTAAGTTGTAAAGATAAAAATGAAGAATCTTCACCAACAAATCCTTCATGTACAATATCTGATGTAAGTATTGTTCCTGGAATAAATCCTGTTACTATTACCCCGGGAGAAGATATAATGATTGATGTTGAAGTTTCAATAAATAGCAATTGCCATGATTTTCTCACAAATTTTGTTTTAGGTCCTGGTTCGGATAAGATCAACAATAACAGTCCATACATTACGGGATGTGAGAACAATAACTGCCTTAATAATACAGGGAACTGCTCCATTTTGTTAATTGTGCCATTATCGGTTGATACAGGGACTCATTTAATTGAAATCAAAGCGGATGTTTATGGAGGAACAGATGTTGTTCAGCATGCTACCAACATCGCAAACCTTGAAGTGATTGTTAATCAAATTGGAAGTTTTATCCTGGAAATACAGAATGAGGTTAAAGTATCACAGGGTTGGGTTACCTCTGTTTCTTCTTTCATTAACAGATCAGGTAGTCATACCGGAGATATTTCATTAAGCCTTGAAGGACTACCAGATCTTACAACCTATTATTTTGAACCTAATCCCCTTCCGGGTGATTTTGATACGAGTGAACTTGTAATTAATGCAGAATACAATGCACTTCCCGGAGAATACCTGGTAACTGCGTTTGGTAGTGATGGGCAGGTAAATAGCAGTGACACTCTTACTTTATTTGTTGTCGAACCGTTTTCACTTTCTCTCTCTCAGGATTCGATCACTATTCAGCAAGGAATGTATGGAGCACTTATAGTACATTTGAGCCGTGTTGAAGGCTATTCAATTCCCATTGATCTGAGTGCAGAGGGAAACATTGTCGGACAGGGCATTAATGCTTCTTTTAATCCTGATCCTGTTGAAGGAATAATCAGTGAATTAACAATTTATGCAGATAGTTTACTACCGACCGGATCTTACCCGCTTTCAATTACAGGATCCGTAAACCAGTTGGAAAAAAATGCAACTTTGTATGTTCTTGTAGAAGAGGATTAATTCTTCATTCAGATAATAAACATTTTGATTTACTCCACCATCAGCTTTTGTTTACCCAGAATATCGTTGTTCTCATCATAAAGAACACAAACATAAATACCATTTTGTAAGTCCTGTTTTTTGATATATAGTCTTTCTCCGTTCAGATTACTTTCGACACGTGCTTTTTGTCCAAAGACATTAAAAAGTACCATAGTGGCATTGTTCATTTTCTTTTCTGAAGTTACCTGGAGAATTGACTCGTTTTTCAAAGGATTCGGGTAAATGGTAAAAGAGAATGGTTCAACTGATCCTGCCGGGTCAATGTTTACAATATAGCCGTTCATTTCACCAGGAGAACCATGTTCAGTTGATGCTATCCAGCTTTCAGGAAGTGCATTGTCGTATTCCCAGTATTTTAATTCAAGGGTTGGTCCACCACCATCTGGATCTGTCGGCCATGGTTCATTATTGTCATAATGTACCGTGTCGATCACCACACCAGTTGAGTCAAGCACCCGGATCAATTCTCCACCGCTACTCAATCCAAATTCCATGTTTCCGATTACATTGGCAACATCCGGGAAAAAGCTGGTGAAGGTAGCTGTATCGCGGCTAAGGACAAGGTATCCGTTACCTTCGATTATGGTATTTTCAGGAAACTCAAAAATATGAGTATCGTCACTGTCTTTAAACTCCCAACCCGAAATATCCAGTGGGTACATATGTGGGTTATAAAACTCAACCCAGTCCTCTGTATCAAAATCCCCATCGGCATTGTAATTGATTTCGTTTATTACCAGAGAGTCTGTTAATGCTATCTGTTCAAAAACAGCAGTTATGTAATCACCTGATTCAAATTCCAGGGTTACAGTTTCATCAAAAACAGATGGTGAAAGTTCATGATTGTACAATTCCCAATGGCTGAATTCAAAATTAGGGCTGATCCTGATGGCTTCGAGTTCAGTTTCAATCCCACCAAAATAATTTCCACCCCAGGATGCATTTTCCAGTGTCATTGAATTGATCCTGATCCTTCCGGCCTGTGGAGGATCAACAACCAGGTTTACTTCATAGGGGCCGTTAAGATCATAACAGGAGTTCAGTCCTGACGGAAGGTATGAATGACGGTTGGTTACAAAATTCTTGATCTTATTCACATTGTTCTCCCATTGAGCCACCGAACCACCCCAACGGGCTACCTGGTTAACCATTTCAGGTGCCATGTACTCTTCAATGGATGTCAGGTAATCGATCATTCTGTCAGGTAAGAACGCCGAATTGTACAGGTCGATGTACCTGTTTACATGGTATGTTTTAAACTCTTCATTGTCCAGAAGATGGTTTAACATAACAATGTGTTGTTCTGGATCACTGGTTAATCCTTCAGGATAACAAGGAGATGTGTAAGGGCTAATGCCTGGTACTCCTGTATAATTAATATAATGAGCAAAAGTTGCATCTTCATCCCACAGTGTATAACCCCATTTCTTGTGTTCTCCTTCAGGGTTGGTTCCTCTCCACCATCCAACGTTCCAGTTGATCCAGTCAGAACAAACTACATAAGAGTTAATGTGGATATAATCGCTAAGGCTCCTGTAATCCAGGCGTGTCTTAACATATTCCCAGTTATCTGTAACCGACATGTCGTTGTACTTGATAAAATCGTGAAGATCATCCCAGTCAGTCCAGGCTGCCTGTCCACCATATGCTGCCCAGCTTCCTCCCCAAAGCTTGAGATAATAAATATCGTATTTGCCCTGGTCGTAATAATAGTTTGTATAGTCATGATCGGTCACTTTTTCACGATAACCGTAAATTCCCCAGTAAACTCCATTACAATACAATAGTCCCTTATGTCCTTTTCTGACATCAAGAAACATTCCTTCGCGTTGTGCTGTATTCTGAACAAAGAAGTCACGTAAATGTGCACTGGTATCAATACCTGGATAGTTGTCATCACCAGCCGCTCTGAGGATGACCCTCTGGAATTCATCACGGTCAGTTAATGGGATCATCTCTTCACGAATGGCATAGTTGTAGCCGCATTCGTCACGTGAAATATAATCGATACTTCTCTGGTCATGAACCCATGAATCCTGTCCATGCTCGTTATATTCGCCATATCCTATGTTAGTACGTTCTCCTTCAATGTTAAAATATTCAAAAGTTCCAAATGGACGAAGAGACTGATTACCGTTAAGCAGGTTATCCAGTTGCCCCGCTGAACACGACATAATAGGCATTGTATGTTCATCATCGATAAAATATGTGTGAAATGCGATCAGGCTGTAAGCCACTTCAGGATCAGCACATATGGTTACAGCTTTTACAATGGTTGTTTCTGTTATATCAATTGGACCACTATAAACCGGTGATGTAGAGATAGGTTTGCTACCGTCGGTGGTATAATGGATCTCCGAATTGGGTTGGGTAGTGGTTATTGTAATTGTGATCGGACCATCGTAAAATCCTGCAGTGTCACTCATTACTGGTATTGCTGCATATTTTTCATAAGATGTTGCTGAGTTATTGGAACTTCCAGGTGTTCCGGTAAAATAGATTCCCCAGGTCTCTCCTCCGTCAACGGTTCTTCCCCTGGAATGTTCTTTCCTGGTGATCACCATTTGGACCGAATCTACGATCTCACCTGCCGGGTTGGATAGGATGATGTATTCAGGATCATCCTTTGTTTGTGTTAAACGAAAACTTGTATGGTAATTATTCCCGCTAATTTCGTCTCTTCCGGTAGCATAAAACTTCATATGATCCTGGCCCTGTATCATAATTCCTTCCGGAAACTGCCACTTTAATAAATTGTTCGGGTTATCACTCAGGTAATAACCACCCAGATCAACTGAACTGCTGCTGGTGTTATAAAGTTCAAACCAGTCTTCGTATCTTCCGTAATTGTCGGTGAAGCTACTTAAATTCGAAGCCGAATATTCATTGACAATCACCTGGCTGTAAATAGGTGAGGCTAAACTTGTTAAGAGAATTAACAAGGAAATAATAAAGGTCCGTATCATGGTCATATTTTTTGAATTATTAATCGCTGCCTGAAGAAATGAATATTAAATGCTAAAATTAACAATTTTTATAACAACAGCATTTACCATTATAGACATTCATAATTTAAAAATGGTTGTTTATTAATGCCCGACGTTAAAATTCGTTAAGATTTCTTAAATGATATTACTTATTTCTGATTCTGTCGTTAATTTAGTAAGTCCTTAAATCTGTTTTAAAATGAAAGCATTTAAACAAATTAATCTTCGAACTGAAACAAGGATTGTATGGAGTACTGCAGTTGCTCTTTGTTTTGCCAGTTTTTTTATCGTTCTTTCACCCATTTTTGCGCAGGATGAGGTGAATCCACAACCTGATGTAAAGATCGATGTTAAAAAGGAATACGATGACCAGGGCAGGCTCGTAAAAATTGACTCCGCCAGAACCTGGTGCTGGTCAGGCAAACACTTTACACAGGAACAGGTTGATTCAATTATGGAAAAAATGCACCATGGATTTGATCATTTTTACCATGGATTCGAGGACCGGTTTAATCACCTGCATTTTCCTGATTTTTCACCCTTTGAAAATTATTGGGACTTTGATGGAACCGACTCAACGGTAACTCATCCTTTTGAGAATTTTTTCAATGAAGATTTTTTCAGCCGTTTTCATCATTTTGAGCCACCAACCTTTCCAGGTCACTGGGATTTTCCTTTAAATGATTCCACTGGGATTTCCTTTTTTGACTACGACAGTTTCGAGGAATATTTCGAGGAGAACCACAAAGACCGTTTCGATGATTTTAAACTACGGTTTGATGAATACCATAAAGAACATCAGAAACTGATCGAGAAGTATTTCGGTGAACCTATCCAGGAGGAGAAAGAAGAAAATGGAACCCGGCCCAAAGAAAGCAACCAGGAACAAAGTCCTGTAAATAAGAGCAAAACCGGAACGATCTAATTAATCTCTTTAGAAATCCGGAATTCTTCCTAAAACTCTACTTACCCTTTATCTGTATTAACCTATTTACAGTATTTACTATTTATTATTGACCGTATTAACCTATTCACCTATTAACATAATATACCCCTGTTCCACATCCGACTACCCTATCCTATTCAGAATCGACAAAGCCAGGTTTATATCGTCATCTTCCATAATAGCTGCACGTTCAAGTATACGGTGGTACAGATTGGTGTTTCTGTCAATACGCAAGTCCCTTAACAGGGAATCAAGTTTTTCCTTAAATGCCGGATAAAGCATTTCATTTACGGGCTCTTTCATTGACTTTTTCTCTGTAAGATTCAATTTGGACAGTTCATAGGTAAAAACCATAACAGCCTGTGCAAGGTTTAGGGATGGATAGGCAGATTTCATGGGGATATAGGAGGCCAGGTCACATCTTTGAACAACTTCATTATCAAGCCCGCTTTCTTCTTTACCAAAAACAACACCAACGCTATTAATGCTTCTTTTTTTTCCTTTTATAATTCCGGGCAGTTCATCGCTGGAATAATAATCAAATTTGGCAGATCTTCTTTTGGCAGTCGTTGCTATGGTCAGATCAATATCTTTTACAGCCGCGTCAAAGCTATCGTAAACTTCTGCTGATTCCAGGATTTCCGTGGAAGCATGAGCAAGCCATCGTGCCTCATCAGCCAGGTGATTGGCAGGATTAACCAGTCGAAGCTTATTGAATCCCATTGTTTTGATCGCTCGAGCTGCAGCACCAATGTTCTCAGGCAATCCAGGCTCCACAAGTAAAAAATAACACTCCATTTCCCTTTATAATTTTAAATGATGATTAATAAAATCTAAATTAAATATACCTAACAATATTAGAAAATATTCTCCTGTTTTCATGAATTGTACTACTTTAGTTTTTCTAAAATTGCTAAATGGAAAGGGAAATACTGACCACAAATAGAAAAGCACTGGAGATCAATCTGGATGGAAACATCTATGGGACTCTTGCTGAGATAGGCGGTGGCCAGGAGGTAGCACGTTGTTTTTTCCAGGCTGGCGGAGCATCAGGAACTGTTGCGAAAACCATTTCAGCCTACGATAAACTTTTCAGCGATCACATATACAACAACAATAAGGCAGGCAGGTATGTTTCGGAAGCCAGGCTTTTAAAAATGCTTGATACCGAGTACAGCGAGATTGTGCAGCTACTTTCGGATAAGAGACATAGCAGAACATGTTTCTTCACTTTTGCCAATACAGTATCTACCCTTAATTTCAGGAAGGACAATGAAGGCCATGGCTGGTTTGGAATGCGATACCAGTTACAACCTGAGGGAAAAGCCAATGAGGTGATCCTGCATGTTAAACTGCTTGAAACGGATACTTTATTGCAGCAAAGGACACTTGGAGTTCTGGGTATCAACCTGATTTATGCATGCATCTATCTCTATGAACACCCTAATGATTTCCTCAAGTCACTGATGGACAATTTATCCAACGACCGCATCGAAATCACCATGATACGAATGAAAGGACCGGATCTGGATTATGTGGACAACAGGTTGCTGGCTGTTCAGTTAGTAAAGAATGACATGGCTAAAGCCATTCTGTTTGACAGGTATGGCAATGTTCAGGAACCTGCTGATATGCTTTATAAAAAGAATGTCCTGGCTTTTCGCGGATCTTTCAGGCCAATCACCTATGTTGGTTTTGATATGCTTAAAACCAGTTACAGTATTTTTAAAAGGGATGAGGATTATTCCAAGGAAAAAACCATGGCCCTTTGTGAAATAACCATGCATAATCTTCTGGACCAGGGTGAACTGGATGAACGTGATTTCCTGGCTCGTGTAGATTTATTGAATGGCATGGGACAAAATGTAATGGTATCTTCCATTAGCGAGTACTACAAACTGGTCTCTTACTTCTCCACCTTTAATATTAAAAACCTGCGAATTGTTATGGGCATACCGAATTTCCTGGATGTTCTCAACAAATCCTATTACATTGAAATGAAAGGTGGCATTCTTGAGGCCATGGGAAAACTATTTACCGACAACATGAAGTTGTATGTTTACCCCACTATTTCATCGGTTAATATTGATGATCCCAAAACCGGTGAATACTTGCTGACAACAGAGAATCTCCCCCTTCCTGATGATTTGAAAGATCTGTATGAGTACCTTAAAAAGAACAGAAAGATCATTGATATAAAACATGCAAAAAAAGAATGGTTGTATATCAATTCAAGGTTTGTACTTAATATGATCCAAAACAATACCAAGGGATGGGAAAAGATGGTTCCACGTTACATTGAAGATCAGATCAAGACCAAAGGACTGTTTGGTTATAAAAAGGAAAATAAGTCATGAGTGAAAAGCAGGTTCCACTGGCAGAGATATTAAGGCCGAAAACATTGGATGATTACATTGGACAGGAACACCTGGTGGGTGAAAATGCCATTCTCAGAAAAGCCATTGAGGCCGGGAATATTCCTTCCATGATATTCTGGGGGCCTCCGGGAGTCGGTAAAACAACACTTGCTTTTATTATTTCCGAACAGCTGAACAGGCCGTTTTTTACATTAAGTGCCATTAGTTCAGGAGTGAAAGATGTTCGTAGTGTGATCGCCCAGGCAACTGATAGTGATGAAGGAGCAATTCTGTTTATCGATGAGATCCACCGTTTTAATAAATCACAACAGGACTCATTACTTGGCGCTGTTGAAAGAGGAATCATAACCCTGATTGGTGCAACCACGGAAAATCCCTCCTTTGAAGTGATCTCCCCTCTCCTGTCGCGCTGCCAGGTGTATATATTAAAGGATTTGCAAAAAGAGAAATTGCTTGATCTTCTGGAAAGAGGAAAAAAACAACTGGAAAAATCGAACAAATGCAAGATCGGAATTAAGGACAATGAAGCTTTGCTCAGGATCAGCGGTGGAGATGCACGGAAATTGTTTAATGCATTGGAACTTGTAGTGCATTCTGAACCCGGAAGCAAGAAGGTTGATATTACCAATGACAAAGTTCAAAAGGTGATCCAGAAGAATCTGGCCATATATGATAAATCCGGTGAAATGCATTACGACATCATTTCAGCATTTATAAAGTCATTGCGGGGAAGTGATCCTAATGCTTCTGTGTACTGGCTTGCAAGGATGGTTGAAGCGGGTGAAGATCCAAAGTTCATTGCCAGAAGAATGCTTATTCTTGCATCAGAAGACATTGGTAATGCAAACCCAACTGCGCTGGTACTGGCGCAAAGCTGTTTTGATGCAGTTAACGTTATCGGTTATCCTGAATGCCGGATCATTCTTTCCCAAACAGCTGTTTATCTCGCATCATCCCCAAAAAGCAATGCATCTTATGTTGCCATAAAAGATGCCCAAAAGAAGGTTTCCCAAACAGGTGACCTTCCGGTCCCGCTTCCCATACGAAATGCACCTACACGATTGATGAAAGACATCGGCTACGGTAAAGGCTACCAATATGCCCATGATTACGATAAGAATTTTATAGATCATGAATTCCTGCCGGAAAAAATAAAAGGGACTAAATTTTATGATCCCGGGAATAATGCACGCGAAAATGAATTAAGGAAACGTTTAAAAACCTTATGGAAAAATAAATATGGATATTAAGAGATTCTTAAAACTATTCCTGATTGTGCCGGTACTGGCTATTACAGCCTTTCAATGCACCAATGATACGAAGCTACTAAAGGATATCCCATCCTCTACCTACATTGATAATTGTCCGGATATATTATATGAATTCGGCGATATGATCACCCTTGGAGATCCAAACGACAGGTTTCTTATCAGTCTGCCTTACAGTTGGGATATTCGTGAAAGCTACAGTGATAGCCTGTATGGAGTCTTTGCTTCAAACTTTTTGAGCATTCCACAGGACATTGAAAACAGAATGGGACTTTCCGTCACAGGTTATAATTCGGACAAATCCCTTGAAGAATACTTTCATGATGAATTGATAGAACTGGTAAAGGAAGACAATATCAATGTGATGGAAACAGGTGAAACTATGGTTGCCGGGAAAAAGTATCCATGGGTATTGTTTGAGATCCAACCTCAGGTTTACAACATGGTTTATTATATCAAGCAGCCGGAAAAGGACAATTTTTACCTGATTCAAACTGTAAGCTATGACGCTGTAAATTACCGTACTATGATGTGTTATTTAAAGCGATTAGTTACCTCATTTGAAATGGTGGTGAATTGATCGTAAGGAAAATTAAGATTGGCTTCTTTATAATCCAAAAGACAATTTGTTTTAAGAAGAAAACAGTAATTTTGAACAAAATATAACAATGAACACGGACATCCCTAAAATAGCTCATACAAACGCTGGCAATTTTCTCCTGATTGCAGGACCCTGTATCATTGAGGATGAAAAAATGCCATTCGATATTGCTGAACAAATACTTGAAATCACAACCTCCCTTGAGATCCCATTTATCTTTAAAGCGTCTTATAAAAAAGCAAACAGATCGAGACTGGATTCCTTTAGCGGGATTGGTGATGAAAAAGCGCTTCAATTGCTTGGAAACATTGGAAAGACCTTCAATATACCTGTACTAACGGATGTTCATTCCGCTGAAGAAGCCACAAAGGCTGCCAGTTATTGTGATGTACTGCAAATTCCTGCCTTCTTGTGCAGACAAACCGATATTCTGGTAGCTGCTGCAAAAACCGGGAAAATAGTCAATATTAAAAAGGGTCAGTTTTTATCACCTGAAGCCATGCAGTTTGCAGTTAACAAAGTGAAGGAATGCGGAAATGAAAATGTAATATTAACTGAGAGAGGAACCACTTTTGGTTACCAGGACCTGGTGGTTGATTATCGGGGGATACCGGCTATGCAAGCCTTCAATGTACCAGTAATCCTCGATTGTACGCATTCATTGCAACAGCCAAACCAGGAAAAAGGGGTAACAGGAGGAAAACCGGAACTAATAGAAACCATTGCAAAAGCAGGTATTGCTGTTGGTGCTGATGGTTTGTTCATTGAAACGCATCCCGATCCATCCAGGGCTAAATCCGATGGCGCCAATATGTTGCAACTGAATATGCTTGAAGGATTGCTGCAAAAACTTGTTAAAATCAGAAAATCAATAATCTAAATTTATTCTCATGGATTCTAATCATAAACTGGTAGGGATATTAAGTTACATTACAATTATCGGCTGGGTAATTGCAATTATTTTACATAGCAACAACAAGAGTGAATTTGGTGCATTTCACCTAAGGCAATCCCTGGGCCTGTTTCTAACTGGCCTTGTCCTTGGATTTATACCCATATTGGGCTGGATAATCGGTTTAATTGTATTTGCCTTCCTTATTGTGGGCCTTATATTTGCCATTCAGGAAGAAATGAAGACCGTTCCACTTGTCGGTGATTTTTACCAGGATTTACTAAAAGGATTAAGTTAAACCAGACAGGGAATCATCAAGAAATTAAGGTAAGGTTGTATGAAGATTGGAATAAAGAAATCCCCGTTGACATTTTTTATCCTGGGTTTAATGATTGCAGTACCTGCTTTCTTTATTAACCTGGGTGATTCACCTGTTATCGACGATGAAGCCATAAGGGCAATAGTTGCTTTCGAAATGAGTAAGTCAGGTGAATTCGTCACTCCCCTTATTGGTGGTGATTATTATTTCAAAAAACCTCCCGCCTATAATTGGGTAATAGCTGCTTCTTATCACCTGTTTGATGATTACAGTGAGTTTCCTGTACGGTTTCCCATGATTATTTCCCTGTTTATATTTACCCTGGCCATTTATTATTATTTCCGGAAGGAGGTTGGAGAAGAAGTAGGAATAATTACTGCCCTGATGTTCCTAACCAGCGGCAGGATCATTATCTATGAATCCCTGTACGGCCTGATCGATATTACTTACAGCTTCCTCATCTTTATGTTTTTTATAATGATCTACAGGGCATTTAATGCAGGTAAGCTGCTAACCCTGTTTCTTGTGGCCTATTTTTTATCCGCGGTTACCTTTCTAATGAAAGGATTTCCATCAGTTGTGTTTCTTGGGATCTCATTGCTTGTGTTGTTCGTTTCCCACAAAAAGTTTAAACTCCTCTTTAACTGGAGGCATTACCTGGGAATGCTGGTTTTTCTGGTTATCGTGGGGGGTTATTATATCCTGTACTTTACTGTAAATGATATCTCACCCAATGAACTTTGGTCTGTTTTGTTTGGGGAATCTTCACGACGGACTGTGGTACGATTTGGATTCTGGAAGATGCTGGAGACGATTTTAACATTTCCTTTTGACGTCATCTATCACTTCCTGCCATGGACATTGTTCGTTTTGGTTTTGTTTACAAGAGGAAGCATAAAGAAGATAAAGAACAACGCCTTCCTGAAATACATTTCGCTCATCTTGATCTTTAATATTTTAATTTACTGGACTTCACCCGAGGTGTATGCTCGTTACCTGTTAATGTTTGTACCCCTCTTTTATGGTGTGTTCGCTTATTTCTATGTTGACCTCAAAAAGAAAGGTCATCTCTTTGCAAGGATTTTGGAAATTCTATTGGGTATTTCGATCTCAATTATTGCAGTTGCTTCATTGGCTCCATTGTTTATGGATTTGCAAAACACTATACAGAACATAATCATTTATTCTGTTCTCTTTTTTATTGCTTTCGCAACAATAAGTTATTTTTACTGGAAACAGGACAGGTACAGGGTGTACTGGCTGGTGATGGCAATTTTGGCAGTAAAACTGGCTTTTATGTTGGTGGTGATTCCCATTCGTTTATCTGACTCAAATGAAGTAGAAGGCAGGGAACTGGCTTATTCCATTGCGGAAAAAACAGCGGATAATGAGTTGTATCTGTGGTGGATCCCTGGAAGGGAGCCTTCAGGCTATTACCGAAAAGAGTTTACCTCTTATCGTTTTCATTATTACATGTCTGTTAAGCGGGATGAGATAATTCCTGTAATTTCAGAAAAGCACCCTGATGCTTATTACATTTCTCCCGAATGGGGATTTAAAAAATCTCAAATGAATGAACTGGACAGGTTTCAACCTCCAAGCCATTCCTCGCCATTGATATTGTTTAAGTTTAAAGAGGGTATTGAATGGAACGCTGATGACGCAGATTAGGCTGATCCTCGCTGATTTTATATTGATTTTTCCGCAGTTTTAATTCCTGAATTTATCACCTGGAAGAATGGTTCATTCACCACGGATTACACAGATGGTCACAGATTAAAATATACACCAACAGAAATCTGTATTAATCTGAGTAATCTGTGGTTAATAAAAAATTTCATAAGCGTAAATAACGATCAAGCCTGCAATGGTTCAGAGGATTGTATTAGATCAAAATAAAAAAAACTGCGCAAGTCTGTTAAATCTGCGTTATCTGCGTTCTATTTTAATCCAGGAGAATAGTCTTCACCCCACCAGTCTCAGGATGAAATTGCACCGACGTCACATTGGGTGGAAGGTAAGATACAGGCCCAAACTGGCCAATGGGAATAACCGACTCTGTTTGGAGATCATTACTGATCTTGATTTTTACTTTAGCCATTACCGGGATCCGGTAAAAGAACCCTTTTTCATTGCCTGAAGTATTCCTGCTTTCCGTAACGGAATTCAGAACTCCGTAATTCCCTATGGCTTCTATCTTGAGGTTTACAACCTCCCCTCCTGCTGCACTAACATCTTTGAGCCCGCTCCTTTCCGAAAAAACAAACACAGGTATGGTTCTTGAGTTTTCCATGGTCTGTGGTTTAACGCTGAAGGAATAAACCAACTTCTTTTTGAGGGATACACCCGTAAACAACGAAAGGTATTCACTTTCCATTTTTTCCAGCTGTGTATCCATATATGCTAATGCTTCTGCTTCATAAGGTATTTCCTGGTACCCGGTTAGGAGGTTGAACCTTGCCTCTCTGATCCTGGATATTTTGTTAGCTGCTTCAACTGCTTTTTGTTCATCGCTTTTTTCAACCCATTTGCTGTCGAAATACATCTTCTCAACCGTAATGGTATCCACAACTACTTTTCTGATGATGGTGTCGAATTGCTCAAAAAGGTTTGTTTCTGCAAAATATTTAAAAAAGTCATCCTTATCAGTTGCTGATTTAACACTTACACCAGAATAATCCTTTAAAGGTTTTCCGGGAAGGTTACCCAAAAGGTCCATGGCCATTCCTGCCGATGAGAGAGACAAGAGAACAGACTTTTCTGCTTTTGCAAATTTTTCAGTTATTTCAGCAAAATAAACATGATCAGGATCAGGTACCGATTCGGTGGAAAGTTTTAGATCAATGATCTCATATTCATTGTAATCACTTGTATTTACATCCGCAAGGTCCAGATATTTAGAAGCATACTCAGAATAGGGCCCGGCAATGTATTCAGTCTTGAGGACTTTAACTTTAACTTGGATAAGTGTATTTGGCAGGGTATAGAAAAGGCCCTGTTTATCTGTAAGTGTTGCACCTTCCTTTACATGGGTAACATTGATTTGCCCAAAAGAAGGGGTAATCAAAATCAGAGTAACGAGTACAAAAAGTATATTCTTCATAAACCGGAATAATTGCAATAATGAATTCCAAAATTACATTAAAAATTGGTAACCTTAAATAAATTGAATTTACTGAAATTGATTGTTTATTTGGATTGAATAGAATCCTGATCCCGCACATGCGGGATGATTTATTATGATCCGTTATTATAACGTAACTATCATAAATATTTATTACGAAAAAAATCAGTGTTAATCATAACCAATCATAACAAATCAGTGTCCTATTATTGCTGTGAACTAGAATGATTTCCTTTTCGAACATTCTTCAATGATATCCTTTCTGGCCAGGTCCATTTGTGCAGCTTCTTCAAAACTTAGTTTTATAGCCCGTGCATTGGCATAGATCAGTCCTTCTACCACATTGTCAAGGTTGCCTCTGGCAAGGTAATGAACTTCCAGCTGGTCCTGACTAACAATAATCCCTCCTTTGGCGCAGGCTATCATTGACCGTACAATAAGTTGTGGTGGAACCTTTCTCCACCGCATAAAAACAAGTTGCATTATGGATATTTGTACCCCGGACAATAAAGCGGACATCCAGAGTCCTACCGGGATAAAGTAAAAGATCACCCATAACCCGAACAATGCTGCAACTCCCACAGCAATAATCACAAATACACTTTCTTCCATTTGTTTTTGTTTTAGCTAATCATTCACCAATAAACCTCTTATTGGATGAAAATAAAGTTTTTGTTTGTCAGATTCAAAAGTAATACTAATTGAATAATATAGAGGCCTGTTTACTTAGTTTATACTTTTTTCAGATACTTGATCTTTGTTTAAATTTCTACCTTTGCCAATCATTAATATAAGTTATCACAGGTGCGAAAATTTATGATCGTTTTCTTTCTGTTTAATCTGATGGTCTCCAGCTATTACCTAGATACATGGACCAATGCCAACACCGTATCCCGCGCTCTACCCATTATTTCCTATTTCGAGGAAGGAACTTTTAAAATCGATAAATACCACGAACTAACTTGTGATAAGGCTTATGTGAATGAACATTATTATACCGATAAAGCTCCATTGCCTACTTATGTTTTGCTTCCGTTTTTTGGATTGATGAAATCAGCCGGCATTATTCAGCCCGATGCTGAAGGTAACCTGTGGGGAACACATGTATTGATGTTAGGAAGTTTTCTGCTTGGAAGTTTGCCATTTGTTTTGATGCTGTTAGTGCTTTTTAAGCGAATAGCCGGAAACAGGAAATCGGTATCCCCAGTTTTGCTTTCCACCCTGCCCTTTTACGGCTCCTTTGTTTTTATATTTGCCGGGACCTATTTTGCTCACGTTTTTGCCGGGATTTTGTTATTGTTGTCTTATGTATTTCTAAAGCGTGATCGATGGTTTATCGGTGGATTTTTTGCCGGTCTCGCCTTCCTGAGCGAATACAACCTGGCTGTTTTTATATTTATGCTGGGAATTATGATTTTGGTAAAGGAGAAGAAGTTCAAACCATTCCTGGTGTTTTCATTGGGGATTTTGCCTTCTTTACTTTTCCTAATCTATTATAACAGCCTGTTCTCATCCTCTCCATTTACTTTTATGTACAAACACCACAACTTCAGTGAACTGGAAGCCAATTACGGTTTTGTACTGCCTGGCCTGGAGTCCATCTGGGGACTGAGTTTTAGCACTTATCGAGGGATCTTCTTTTTTGCTCCATTTTTATTGATTCTTCTACTTGCGCTGATCCAATGGCGAAAAGAGGGCAAGATCAAATACATCTTAAACAGCTACCTCTTCTTTCCATTTGTGATATATTATATTTTTATTGCATCCTATTTTGCGTGGTGGGGAGGATGGACATACGGTCCCCGTTTATTGCTGGCTGTTATTTTGCTTATACTTTATGAAGGGATAGTATGGATCTCGAACAAAAGGTTCTCCCCTCTTTTATTCTATATCGTTTCAGTATTTGGATTATTGGTGATCTTTCTTGCAAAGTTTACCATGGTTTACTCAGCACCTACCGGAATCAAAAATCCATTTTATGATTTGGCAGTAAAAGGAGTTTTGGAGAATAATTTCAATCCCAATAACCTGCTCAGTATGGTATTTGGAACAGATCCCGCCTGGTCTGCTCTACTATTTGTGATTCTATTTATTACCGGAATGGGTTGTTTAATGCAATGGTATAAAAAATGTCAGCAGAGATAAAAATACTGGAGACCTTCAGGGACGCCGTTCAGGGATTGGATCACTTTATCCCCACCGAAAAGAAAATCATAAGCATCAACGAATTACTAAAAGTTGGTTTTGATATTCTTGATGTCGGAAGTTTTGTTTCTCCTGGTATCATTCCTCAATTCAGTGATATGGATGTCGTTATGAGGCAAATCGACACTTCAGGAACAACATCAGAATTATTTGTATTGGTGGCCAATAAAAAAGGTGCTGAAAAGGCAAAAGAGTTTGACAGCATTAACTATTTTGGATTTCCATTTTCCACTTCGGAAACTTTCCTCAGGAAAAACATCAACCGTGATTTTGAGTCTGTTTGGAGCGATATTAATGAAATACAGGAGATCTGTTTAAAACACAATAAAACACTTATTGTCTATGAAGCAATGGCCTTTGGTAATCCTTACGGTGATCCTGTAAATGTGGAAATTTGTTTACAATGGGCAGAAAAGTTTTCTGACATCGGTGTGGGTATAATTCACCTTTCTGATATCATCGGTGTGGCTACCCCGGCTCAAATTGCTGAATATTATCAACAACTTACTGTTAATTACCCCACCATTGAGTTTGGAATACACTTGCATGATGATGGAAAAAACTGGCAAGAAAAAGTAGAAAGAGCTTTTCAGAACAACTGCAAATTTTTCGATGGGGTGATCAGCGGACTTGGAGGTTGCCCCATGACAGGATATGAATTATTGTCCAATCTGCAAACTTCCGAATTGCTTGATTTTGCACAAAAAATGAGTATAAAAACCAATATAAATCATGAAATTTTCTGGTCAGTAAGGGAAAAGATTTTGACCATGTTAGGAGCTTAGAAAATTATTGATCTAATTTAAATTCATTCTAAGATTTTCTATAAGTCAATGCTGCTCTGTCAAAGGGAATTCAGGCAATTTATATTCCTTCTAAATTTAAAATCCCGTTAGGATATATCAAAAAAAACTATATAATTTTGGGCTGTTAATTAATTAACAACTGAATTATAAACTTATTCAAAAATAAAATTTTATATGAGTTCACACGTCCAAAGTATTGTAGAGAAGTACGGAAAAGATGCTTCCCGGCTCATGGATATATTTCATGATTTATCCAATGAAGAGGGTTGTGTCGGATGCGATGAAATTGCGGAGATTGCTAACCAGCTTGATATGTCAAAAGTTGATGTAGAGCAAACTTTGTCGTTTTACCACTTCTACTCAAAGAAAAATTGCGGCAAATACAGCATCTACTTAAACGATAGTATTGTTGCCGAAATGATGGGAAGAGCAGAAGTTGCTGATGCATTTGAAAAAGCTACCGGAACAAAATTCGGTTCTGTTTCAGATGATGGTATGTTCGGGTTGTATAATACAGCATGTATTGGTATGAACGACCAGGAACCTGCAGCTATTATTAACGGAGTTGTTTTCCCGAAAATCACTACCTACAGGGTAAGGGAATTGGTTAAAAATTTCAGGTCAGGTAAAACTGTTGATGAAATGATCAATAGTTTTGGCGGAGGCCAGAACCAGTCCAGGTTGATCCGTGCCATGGTAACCAACAACCTCAACAGAAGAGGAGCAGTTATCTTTTCCGACTATGAAGCAGGTTCAGCCCTTGACAAGCTTTCAGCTTACAGACCAGAACAGGTGATCGAAGAGGTGAAAAATTCAAACCTTCGTGGCCGTGGTGGTGCCGGATTTCCTGCAGGCTTAAAGTGGGATTTCTGTACAAAGTCAGAAGGAGACATTCGTTACGTTCTTTGCAATGCCGATGAAGGTGAACCAGGTACATTTAAAGACAGGGTTATTCTTACCGAACAACCACAATTGCTGTTTGAAGGTATGGTCATTGCCGGATACGCAATCAGTGCTAAGGAAGGAATTCTCTACCTGAGGAAAGAATATGAATACCTTGAAAACCATCTGGAAACAGTTCTGGATGAATTCAGGAAAAAAGGCTGGTTAGGAAATGACGCAGCCGGAATTGAAGGATTTAACTATGATATCAGGATACAGTTTGGAGCCGGTGCTTATGTATGTGGTGAAGAGTCTGCACTGATCGAATCCTGTGAAGGTAAAAGGGGTGAGCCAAGAAACAGGCCTCCATTCCCGGTACAGGTGGGTTACCTTAACAAACCTACCGTAGTAAATAATGTTGAAACACTTTGCTCTGTGGTTAAAGTTTTAATGCATGGTTCAGAGTGGTATAAATCGCTTGGTACAAAAGAAACTTCCGGAACCAAATTACTCAGCATCTCTGGAGATGTCAGGTATCCTGGTGTATTTGAAGTTGAATGGGGAATCACCATTAAAGAAATGCTTGAGATGGCAGGTGCTGAAAACCCAAAAGCTGTTCAG
Organism: uncultured Bacteroidales bacterium; assembly: GCA_964421215.1. GTDB lineage: Bacteria > Bacteroidota > Bacteroidia > Bacteroidales > JAADJA01 > JAADJA01. The sequence continues at coordinate 132,436 of CAYQWA010000003.1, forward strand.
GTTGGTGGACCATCAGGCAGACTGATTGGTGAAAACGAATTTGAACGTACCATTTGTTATGAGGACCTCCCTACCGGTGGGGCGATGATCGTATTTGGACAGGACAGAAACATTCTTGAGGTGGTTAAGAACTTTACAGATTTCTTCATTGAAGAATCATGTGGTTCATGTGCACCTTGTCGTTACCTGACTGTTATCTTACGCAACAGGTTACAGAAGATCATGGAAGGAAAAGGAATTGCTTCGGACATTTATGATCTTGAACATTGGGGCAAACAGATGAAGAACGCTAACCGTTGCGGACTTGGCCAGACAGCGGCGAATCCTATTCTCACAAGTATTGAGAACTTCAGGAGCGACTATGAAGCAAAAATCGAAAAAGGTAAAGATTTTGAAACAAAATTTGACCTCGATGCTGCTATCCAGGAATCTTGTCGTGCTGTTGGCAGATTTCCACAAGCTTAAATACGATTTATTAATTAAAAAGAAATCAATTCATGGGTTTATTCAATAATATATTTGGAACTAAAAAAGAAGAACGCACGACCAGTACGGTTGACCAGGCTCATGAAAAAACAAATACATCAACTGTTATGAGTGAAAAAATAAAATTTACAATTGACGGTAAGCAATGTACTGCAGATAAAGGAACCAACCTGGTTGAAGCCGCTAAACAAAATGGCATTTATATTCCCATATTGTGTCATTTCGAAGGGATTAAAGCAGCTGGTTCATGCCGTATATGCAACGTCAAGATAAACGGCAGGTACATGACAGCCTGTACAACAGATGTGGCCGACGGAATGGTCATTGAAAATGTTAACCAGGAAATCCAGGATCTAAGGAAGATCATCGTAGAAACCTTATTTGTTTCCGGTAATCACTATTGCCCTGCTTGTGAAAAAAGCGGTAACTGTGAATTACAGGCACTGGGATATAAATACCAGATGCTGGTTCCACGTTTCCCATATGAGTTTGAAGAAAAAAAGGTGGACGCCGATTCTAACAAATTCTACATCGACCGCAATCGTTGCGTACTTTGCAAACGTTGTGTCCGGTCACTGAAAACCAAAGATGGTAAAAGTATCTTCGCCATTAAAGGCCGTGGACATCATGCCATTGTAAACATTGACCATGACCTTGCAAACAAGATGACCGATGAGGAAGCTCAGGAAGCGATGGACAGATGTCCGGTAGGAAGCATCCTTAGAAAAGAACGTGGTTATGTTGATCCGATAGGAAGCAGAAAGTTTGATAAAGAACCTATTGGTAGTGAAATTGAACAAAATAACTAAACTAAAGGAGGAAAAATCATGAGCAAACCTATTGTAGCAACAACATCACTAGCTGGTTGTTTTGGTTGTCATATGTCAATCCTTGATATAGACGATAGAATTTTAGAACTGATCGAACTGGTTGATTTTAACAAATCACCCGTCGACGACATAAAAGAGTTTACACAAATGTGCGACATCGGAATTATTGAAGGCGGATGTTGCAACAGTGAAAACGTACATGTCCTGAAAGACTTCAGGAAAAACTGTAAAATCCTTGTATCTCTTGGTGAATGTGCAATCATGGGTGGATTACCGGCCATGAGGAATAACATTCCTATAAAAGAATGTTTGGATGAAGCTTACCTGGATGGACCTTCAACTAAAGGTGCTAATCCGGAAGGAATTCTCCCTAACAATGAGGAACTGCCAATTATACTCGACAAAGTATATCCTTGTCATGAGATCGTTAAGATCGATTATTATCTGCCAGGCTGCCCGCCTCGCGCCGATTTGATTTGGAATGCACTTGTGGCACTTGTTACGGGTGACGAGTTGAAGTTACCCTATGAAGTTGTTAAATTTGATTAATCTCTAAGCTGAAGTAAAAAATGGAACAAAAAATAACAATAGAACCTGTAACCAGAGTCGAAGGACACGGAAAGGTTACAATTCATATCGACGAAGAAGGCAATATATCACAAAGCCGGTTACATATTGTAGAATTCAGGGGATTTGAAAGATTTGTACAAGGACGCCCATACTGGGAAGCTCCTGTACTGGTACAACGTCTTTGCGGAATTTGTCCGGTTAGTCACCACCTTGCAGCAGCAAAAGCACTTGATGTTATTGTTGGCGCAGGAACAGGCGACGGCCTCACTCCTACCGGTGAAAAAATGAGAAGGTTAATGCACTACGGACAAATGTTCCAGTCGCATGCCTTACACTTTTTCCATCTGGTTTCTCCTGACCTTTTGTTTGGTGTTGATGGTGACCCAGCTATCAGGAATATCATTGGCGTGGCCAAAAAATTCCCTGATCTTGCTGTTCAGGGTGTAATGATGAGGAAATTCGGACAGGAAGTGATCAAAGCAACTGCTGGTAAAAAGATCCACGGAACAGGAGCAATTCCTGGTGGTATCAACAAACACCTCACTGCTGATGAAAAAGAATCATTCCTGAACGGACCTGATCCTTTAAACATCGATAAAATGATCTCATGGTCAATGGACGCTGTTAATTTCCTGAAATCATACCATAAAGAAAACAAAGAATTCATCGACGGATTTGCTACATTCCCATCAAGTCACCTTAGCCTTGTCAGAAAAGACGGAGCACTTGACCTTTATCATGGTGTACTCAGGGCAATTGATGCAGATGGTAATAAGATCCTTCATGATGTTGACTACCAGGATTACCTGGAATACATCAACGAAGAAGTCAGGGACTGGAGTTATATGAAATTCCCATTCCTCACTGAGTTTGGTAAAGAAAAAGGTTGGTACAGGGTTGGACCACTTGCTCGTTTAAATACGTGTGATTTTATTCCTACTCCACTTGCTCAGAAAGAATTCGAAGAATTCAGGGCATATACCAATGGTAAACCTAACCACATGTCGATGCACATGCATTGGGCAAGGTTGATTGAGTTACTCCATTCAGCAGAGATGATGAAGGAATTACTCAACGATCCTGATCTCATGAAAGGTGATCTGGTTACCAAAGGAGAAAAAAGAAAAGAAGGTGTTGGTTTAATTGAAGCTCCAAGGGGAACATTGTTCCACCACTATGCGATCAATGACAATGATCAGCTTACTATGGCAAACCTGATCGTTTCTACTACCAACAACAACGAGCCGATGAACGTAGCTGTTAATCATGCTGCTAAACAATACATGACAGGTCAGAAGAAGATCACTGAAGGCATGATGAATGCTGTTGAGGTGGCCATCAGGGCATACGATCCTTGTTTGAGCTGTGCAACACACGCAATTGGCCAGATGCCTCTTGAAGTGGTGATCATGGATGGCAACAATCAAATTATTGACAGGAAAAGGAGATAATAATTCGTGTCAGCATATAAAATTCTTATTTACGGATATGGCAACCCGGGCCGGCAGGACGACGGCCTGGGTAATGCTTTTGTAGAAAAACTGCAAGCCTGGGCGAAAGAGCAAAAGCTGGATAGTATTGAATTTGACAGCAATTACCAGCTTAACATTGAAGATGCTGAAGCAGTTTCTGACAAAGACCTTGTCGTTTTTGCAGATGCTTCTACTGAAGACATTGAAGATTATTTGCTGACCCCTGTAAATGCCTCCACTAAAGTTGCTTTTACAACACATGCTGCTTCACCGGGATACATAGTTGATTTATGTAAACAATTGTACGACCGCATTCCGGCAACGTACCTGATGCACATCAAAGGATATGATTGGGCATTTAAGGAAGGTCTGTCAGAAAAAGCAGTTCAGAACCTTAATAAAGCACTTGAATATTTAAAACAGGAATTAAAAGATCCGAAGAAGATGATTGAATCTTTCAGGGAATTTTAATTTTTTGGGTAAAAGAATACATTAAAGAATTATAAAACTTATATCATGGACCTTTCAACCGAATACATGGGATTAAAACTAAAAAGTCCCATAATTGTCAGTAGTTCAAAGCTAACCGGTGAATTAAACAACATTAAAAAATGTGCTGATGTAGGAGCAGGTGCAATTGTACTTAAATCGTTGTTCGAAGAACAATTGATTGCTGACTCCAATGTACTTATGGATCAGGATATCAAATATTTTTGGTTTCCTGAAGCCATTGAACACATCAACAAACACTCCAAGGAGTACGGTTTAAAACAAACCCTTGAACTGATTAAGGGAACCAAGCAGTACACAGATATTCCTGTTATTGCAAGTATCAACTGTATCTCTGCTCATGAATGGCCACAATTCGCGAAAAAACTTGAAGATGCAGGTGCTGATGGAATTGAGTTAAACATTGCCATTTTCCCGTTCGATATTTATACATCTTGCGGAGATATTGCAAATACCTATATCGAGATTATCGAAAAGGTAAAAGAACATGTTAACATTCCTGTTTCTGTAAAAATGGGAACCTATTTTACCAACCTTCTTCAGATCGCCCACAGAATGGATCAGGCCAAAGTCGACGGATTGGTTATGTTCAACAGGTATTACCGCCCTGATATCGATATTGAAACAGAATCTGTTGTGAGAGCAAACATATTAAGTAGCCCACTTGAAGTAACCAAATCATTGCGTTGGGTTGCACTTCTTTCACCACAGCTTGAATGTGATATTGCAGCTGGAACTGGAATTCACGATTATACCGGCGTGGTAAAACAAATTTTAGCTGGTGCTTCTGCTACCCAGGTATGCTCTACTTTGTTTAACAACGGAATTAGCTATATCGACACCATTTTGTTTGACTTACAAAAATGGATGCAGAAACATAAGTATGAATCAATTTCAGAATTTAAAGGAAAAGTAGCACAGAAGGAAGGAAATTCACAGAAGTTTGAAAGAATGCAGTTCCTGAAGAAAGAGATTTAGTAGTATCAAACTTGAACATCAAGAAGATGTTAATATTATAATGGTTACCCCTGAAGTGATGCTGCTTCAGGGGTTTTTTAGTTAGGTTCTACAAGACCAACCTCTCCTATTTTGAACCCCAATAAGTTCCGGCCGGTTCGTATAATATTTTTTCCTTCACACGCAGAAAGACCCTGCCATTTACAATTGATCATTTTACAATGTGCCAGTCCGTTTATTTGAATTCCAATACATTCTGTAGGTGAAAGTTTAGAGGTGTTCACTGATTTCATAATTAGCTGCATTAATTACTTTGTACTGGCAAATCTAAAAAAATTACACCTTTGCTGAAATTATTGTCTTTAAATCAGTGAGACTATGATTTTAAAAGTTGAAGACGCATTAAAATCATTAAGTCGAACTGATCCCGAAAGCGAAGCATTTCGGGATCCCTTGGTTTTATTCCCCGCAGATTGCTGCGCCAATGGAGTATATTATTCTTCATAATAAAGTTTAATAACTTTATTAGGTTTTATCAGTAACATGTTTTGTACTTTTACCACACATAGTGGAAACCACCGAGTTTATGAGAGTATTATTCAACGACAAATTTCTGAAACACAATGAGGGTAGTCCTGCTGAAGGCAGCTACAGATTGGAAAAAATCCCTGAGTTTTATGAGAATGAAGACCTTAACGGTGAAGAATACATTACCCTGGTTCACCCTGAATCCTATAAAAACTATGTCAAGGAAGCCTGTATGAATCATGGTAACCTGGCCGAAGTACAGTTAACCCCTGACAGCTGGGATGCTGCTTTGTCAGCAGTGGGATTAACGGTTTTGGCCTCGCTTCAGGGTGATTTTGCCGCGGTCAGGCCTCCCGGACATCATGCCACCAGAGACAAAGCTTCAGGTTTTTGCTTTTTTAATAATGTAGCGATTGCGGCGCAACGACTGGTTGAAAAAGGCAAAAAAGTGCTTATCATCGATATTGACGGTCACCACGGTGATGGAACACAAGCCATATTTTACAATTCAGATAAGGTTTTTTATGCCTCCACTCATCAGGCCTTCGCCTTCCCGTATACAGGATATACACATGAAACAGGCATAGATGAAGGAAATGGATTTACGCTGAACATACCCTTAATGCCGGGCAACGGTGATGAACATTTTTTCAAAGCCCTGGACACCATCATTACTGAAGGCCATAAATTCGAGCCCGATGTTGTAGCTGTGTCTGCCGGATTTGATGCATACCATAAAGATAGTCTTCTGGGATTAAAATTTTCTGAAAAAGCCTATTACGAATGTGGTTTTAAGTTACGCAGGGCGTTTAAGAATATTTTTGCTGTTCTTGAAGGCGGTTATCATCATGACATTAAAGAATGTATTGAAGCTTTTGTTTCAGGAATTAATGTTGGATCGCGACCTATTAAGGATTCATTTAACCATGATATGTCGATTGGTTAAAGTGGAAAACCATCATTGAATACGGCGATAACTTAATCCTGGCCTTACCTTTTTAGCTTTCCATTATTATATAGATTCCTGACGGTTACAATTTAATGTTAATTAATTGTTAACTTTTTTTCACTCCCTTCGTATCCCCCATTATTCACCTTTACGATGGAAAATACCAATACATATTTATTATAAATCCCAAATTTAAATTTTAGTTTTATGAAAGCAAATCTAAAGTACATGCATTCTATTAAGAAAGAGATTCTGCACTGCATTGAAAAATCAAACGGTGCATATTATGGTGACATAGTTAGAGAACTCAGGTATCCTAATTACACAGTACTGAAGCACATCATTGAATTAAAAGAGAATGGTTATGTTGAAAAAGATAACGATGGTGGCAAATACAAAATAATGCAAAAGCACAAGGTTGTAACATTTACTGCGTAATCCGGAAATTCTACCCTACAACAATACCTGATAAGAAATAATTTACGAATCCTTCAAAACATAAGCCTGTTTTGAAGGATTTTTTGTTAACATCATCAATGGTTTTATTTTCATTCCTGCTTACAGGCCAAAGATAATTGCCATCCCACTAAGAAACACAATAGCTCCTGCAAGTGCATGCGACCATCTTTCCAGTTTACCCAGGTTAACAATATTCAACCCGAAAGTTGCAAGCAAAACTACACCCAGCATAGTAGCTACTGTAACAATAGCGAAAATGGCTGCAATAAATATCATTCCTGATGTACTGCTTTCTGCTGCAGGGTACATTAATACAGGAATGAGAGGCTCGCATGGTCCCAGCACAAATATGGTAAAAAGCACCCAGGGGGTAATACTGGTCTTATGGGTATGATCGTGCTCATCAGTATGAGTATGTTCATGAACATGCAGGGTTCCGTCTTTGTGAATGTGACGGTGTTTGTGCGGTTTGTTTAATAGGGCCCTTCTTATTCCCCATATGAAGTACACCAAACCAAACAATACAAAAGCATAGGCTGCCAGATTTCCTCTGAATCCTTCAATAGAAACAAGGTCAGCAATGGCTACACTAAAAGCGAAACCAATTCCACCAAGCAGAATAGAACTTCCAACATGCCCTACCCCACAGGCAGCAGTCACCCAGGTTGTTTTAAACATTGACCATTTCCGGGCTTTGGCCATAAAAATAAAAGGAAGATAATGATCCGGGCCAAATAGTGTATGAAAAAACCCAATGGATGCTGCAGTTCCAGCCAGAATTGCTATTTCGTTTGACATGATATATGTGTTTTGAATTACTCTAAGTTGTTAATTGTTTAGTGAATATTTATTATTGAGTGTTGATTATTCTCTAACATTATTTTACATTTTAACTTAAAACCTGTGGCTAATCCCAAACTGAAAATTCCTCGGGTTTCCTGGGGTAAAATGAATTTCAGAAACCGGCTCGTTTTCCCATGGCAACTGACTTTCTGTATCGAATTGTGCTTCATTCCAATCAATATCCAGCAAATTTTCCCCAGTTACTGAAAAAGTAAATGTTTTCCATTCCCAGGACAGTCCCATGTTCAGAATAAAGTAACCTTCCGCTATTACTGTATTTGATTCATTGGCCGGTCGATCTCCGATATAGGTATACCTGATCGTTGCGTTAAAATTGTTTAAATCCTTAACTGTTAAACCTCCGGTAGAAGTGATTTTGGGCGCAAGTGGAATTTCATTTCCAGTTTCATGTATACCCATCATTTTTCCCTCTGATAAACAAAAATCAATGTCTGCCCAAAGCCATGAAACCAGCTTTAAGCGCGCTTCCACATCCAGTCCAATCCTTTGTGTCGGGTCACTCAATTCCGTAAATCCACCATCACCGACGTAAACATACTCTCTTTCAAGGTAGAGGAACCATGCGGCCATTCCGATATTTAAGCGATTGATCTTACCCGTTCTGAAACCAAGTTCTCCACCGGTGGCTCGTGGAAGTGTAATTGCATCCTTCTGGGCCGGATCAAAATTCTGCTCCGCGAGTTTATTGTCAATCTGCAAATCAGTAAAGCCTTGCCTTCGCCAGGTCCTTTCCAGTTCGTTTATTTTTTTACTGATAACAACATTCCTTGCATCGTTAGAATGGAAACCGGTACCTGCATTTACAAAAAGGTCAATGGTTTCAACTGGGCTATAGACCAAATTCAATTTCGGGCTTACAATGGTTTGCTGATCGTATCCTGAGGCATGAGGCAATTCCGGGGATACTGAACCTAAAGAGTTGTTCGTATTGTCATCCACATTAAAAGTAAAGTAATCAAAACGTAAGGCGGCCTGAGCCCTGAATTCGGCACTGAAAACAATTTCATTCTGAATCCAGGAGAAGAAATTTCGCTCGTTTATGGAAGCCTGTGTAAAAAGTTCTTGCCGGACTCTGTCAGGACTATGCCAAAGGGCGACAGCTGTATTGTCCGCTCTGAATCCTCCTCCAAAAGCAGATTTTAATATTTTATCATCGAGCTTTTTAATGTGTTGGTATTGAGCATTCATTCCATACAAAAGGCGGTTGTCCAACTGCTCGATCATATCACCGAAGTCATCATCCTCCAGAAAATAGGTAAAATTCGAGAACAGTTTAAAATCATAATCGCTGGCATAGGTTTGAATGGATAACGAATTATTATTATCATCCCTGAGATCGTACTTCAGGTTAAAATTTGTACGGCTGGTATTGCCTCCTTCCAGGTCATCCAGGGCTCCGAAACGAGATATAATGTTGTGATCCACTGCCCGCTGTGGTATTTGTCCTGACGCATCCCAGGCGGAAGAAAAGGTACTCATGGAAACAGTAATTTTACTGTTGTGGCTAAGATGGGTAAAATATTTACCGAAAACATTCATTCGTTTTAATCCCAGCGGACTTTCAAACGGACCATCTGTATTGTAATATTGCGCTGCAACATACCCGTTCTGTTCATCACATCCGCTACCCAGTTGATATAGCAATGTTCCCCTCAGGGTATTGAATTGTCCACCTTCAATTTTTATGAGGTTGTGGTCGAGCACATCCCTGGTTTTAAATTGAATAGCCCCGGCGGTGGCGAGATTTCCAAATTGTGCAAAATAGGGTCCTTTATAAACATTTAGTTCTTCAACCAGCTCCGGAATTAAAAAATGGAGGTCGGCATATCCCTGGCCATGACCATGTGAAACCATATTAACCGGTAAGCCGTCAACAGAAATGTTTACATCCGTGCCATGGTCGGCATCAAAACCCCTCAAGAAGATCTGCTCTGCTTTCCCACCTCCTGCATGCTGTGCAGTGATAAGGCCTGGTACAAGTTTAAGCAGATCCTGTGAAGATTTATTGGGGCGGATCTCAAGATCAAGATTGCGAATGTATTTTAAAGAAGCTGCTGAATAGGGACATTCAGCTATAACGGAATATCCCTCAATCTCTATGGAAGTTGTATTTAATGTTATTTTCTGATTGGTTACTTTATCCTTTTCAACAAAAACTAAAGTTTTCATTGACTGATAACCCATACAAGATGCAAGCAGTTCATACTCTCCGCTATGTATGTTACGAAATTCAAATTGCCCATTTATATCGGAGCAGGTTCCCAACATGGAACTCACCATGATAATATTTGCCCCGATTACAGGATCGCCAGTCTCAGAATCGATTACCTGCCCTTTAATGGTTCCCTGGTCATGTGAGAATCCCTGACAGGCCAGCAGAACAAAGGCAAACAAATAAATACATTTCTTCATTATCACCCTCTCAAATATTACTAATTATATTATCGTGTTACTGTATGGATAAAAAAATTATTCTTTTGCGGTCATGACCAGTTCACCGTGTTTAACTCCTTTAATCGCAATTAACTGGTTGGCCAGGTTTTTAAGCTCATTTGCCTTCCCTTTGACAGCAATTGTTTCCAGGCAGTTGTGATGATCCAGGTGGACATGTTGTACTGAAAGGATCAAATTATGAAAATCATGTTGCACATCTGTTGATTTGGTTTGCAGATCCCTTTTATGATGGTCATATACCAATACTATAGCCCCTGCCACATCTTTATTATCATTCCATTCATCTTCAACAGAATATTTTTTAATCAAAAACCGTATAGCCTGTGACCTGTTAGGAAACTGATATTTTTCTGCCAGCCTGTCGAGTTCAGAAAGCAATTCGTTTTCCAAAGAAACTCCAAATCGTTTTACCTGCATGATGTTACTAATTTAATTTTCGTGCTACAAAGATATGCTAATCTTATGTTAAAAAATGAACAATTGTTGTTCTGCTTTGTAATCTATATTGAGTCTAAATAGAATTCATAAGAACCTGATAGTTAGGGTAGAAGTTATCTGGTTCTTATTTGTAGATAGTATTCCCAAAATGGGATTTTATACAACAGTCAGAATGCTGCAAACCCCTCTTATTCTGGTGATTAATGAATGAAATTTATGTTTGTATGATTTTTGTGTACGAAACATACAATATATTTGGTTGTTGAATTTTCCGGTTATCTCAATTTCGAATCTAAATAAACTATTACATTAACTTAATACAAACTATACTATGAAAAAGATTAACAAACTAATACTTGTATTATCGTTGTCAATTCCCTTGTTTTTCATTGGATGTCAAAAAACCGATGTACAAGAGCCTGTTACGCCAACTGACAAAGAATATGGCGATTACAAAAACGGCATTGAATATTGCGGTGATCCATTGACTTATGATTTAGTTTCTCTGGACCCTGCTGGAATTACCGGTGGTACAGTTACCATAGGAAATGATAAAGACGGTATTTTACACGTATCTCTGGATGCTGCATCCGGATATGCTTTTATTACAACCCACTTATTCGCTGGAGCTGTGGTTCCCGGTGAAGGGTTGAACAACGGAACAGGACATATTTATCTAAATGATCCTGCCTTTCAGGAACATACATTTGTATCCTGGCCATTTACGATTCATGATTACTTCTCGGCTGATGTTTCTCAGGAAGAAAATTGTTTTTATGTTGTAGTGCATGCACTGGTAAGAATTCCAACCGGTGAAGTTGTAAATGTATTCGTCCAGGGAAATTATAAAACAACCGGCTACTTTTTTGAATACTGCAAACAAACCTGTGAGCCTCCACCACCATTAGGCGGATGCGAAACAGCTTATGCCTTCGGTGACCAGTATGCTTACTGTTTCAGAGACATAAACAAGAAGACAGGATTATACAATCCCAGCGGGCCACAAAATAAGAACTTTAGCCAATGGGGCTGGACCAATGAAATTTCTGTGGGATCCTACAATTTTGAGATCTGGGCCGGTGCCGGACAGTGTAATCTTTCAAACGGAACTTTGGTTGGTTACCTAAGCATTGATTATGCAGGCGGATCGGCAACGATGACATATAATATGATCAATGGCTATGTTCTGACTGAAACTCATGCGTATATTGGCGATGATTTGGTCCCCAGAAAGAATAATGGGAAACCAACTGTTGCACCAGGACAATATCCTAAAAAACATGAAAACCTGAACGGAGCGACTTCCGATACCTATGTGTTCCATAATCTATCAGGTGATGTATATGTAATAGCACATGGTGTAGTCTGCGACGAATAATTCATATAAAATATTTTTTTGAAAGAGGCTGTTTCTCAGTTATGGAGAAACAGCTTTTTTTATTTAAACATGAGGAGTATATTTCGGTCTACCAAAACATTAAGTCTGCGCTATCAAGGTAATTCGTCTATAAAAAAGAAAGATATCCCAAACTGGGATAATCAAAATAGCCACATGACCTACGTAATTATTTAGATATCAAATATATAGAAAACTGGCAGAGAATATGATTAGGACAAACCAGAACAAAGGTAATAGAAAGTAAAAACATAATTATTAGTATTAATTTAAATGCAATTCAAAAATGAAAAAGTTCAGTAAATTATTTTTCGTGTTATCAATGGTTATCCCGATGTTTTTTGTCAGTTGCCAGAAAAATGAAGTGGAAGAACCAGTACAGACCCCGGTGGAATATGAAGATTACGGTTATTTCAAAGATGCCTTTGATTATTGTGGTGATCCAATTACCTATGATCTATTGTCATCTGATTTCTCAATGAATGGTGGTACAGTGGAAATAGGAAACGATGATGAAGACATGCTTCACATTACCATTACTGCAGCACCTGGACACGGAGTAGTTACCAGTCATGTTTATGTCGGAGCATTTGATGCAATTCCGGGCGTTGACATTGGTGCCGGAACCGGTAACTTCTATATGGATGATCCTTTATTTGAAACACATACCCATCCAAGTCCATACGCAGAAGAAGATTATTTTTCTGCAGACTTGGCAGGTGAAGGTGATATGGTAGCAGTTATTGTACACACTTTAATGAGATTTCCTGATGGAATGGTATATAATCTTTTTGCCAGGGTTCCCTTAAAGATGAGCGGTTTCTATATTGAGTATACAAAACAAACCTGTGATCCTAATCCAACATTTTATGGTGCCTTTGCTTACAGTGATCAATATGCAAGATGCTTCAAGGACTTCAGGAAAAGGAATGGAAAATACCGTCCGAACGGTAACCGCAATTTCAAACGTTGGGGATGGACTAACGGTAAACTCTATCCAGGAAATTACACCTTAGAGCTATGGGCTGATGTTGGTGATTGTGATCCTACACAAGGTATACTTGTCGGACATGTAGATGTTGATTATAACGGATGTCAGGCTGTATTGACCTACAATATGCTTCCGGGTTATGTATTGTTAAAAACCCAGGCCTATGTAGGAAAAAGGTGGATACCTAAAAAGCATGGTAAATTTACTGTGGCTCCCAGAAAATATCCTAAAAAACATAGAAATCTTGGTGGTGTAACAACTGACACGTTTACATTCAATAACTTATGGGGGAAAATTAAAGTTATTGCACATGCAAGAGTTGGAGTAGAATAATTGGTCAAGAAGATTTACATTCATGGGCTATCCGGAAATACATACCGGATGGCCTTTTTTTATTAGGAAAGATTAATGGGAAAATATTAATTCATCAATTAATGATTACTTTTGAAAACTGGCAATCAACCCGGAAAGATGACCCATCACTACTTTTTAAAATTAGCCTACAACGGAAAAAACTACCTTGGGTGGCAGGTTCAGAAACAAAGCCCTACTGTTCAGGATACGGTCAACAAGGCACTTGGGACAATCTTTAATGCAGATATTAACGTGGTGGGTTGTGGCAGAACGGACAGTGGTGTTCATGCACGGGAATTCTATGCAGGATTTGAATTACAGGATGACCTGTCCGTTGCAGAAAGGAAAATCAAGCTTAATAAATTAAATGGATTCCTTCCTGGAGATATCGTCATATACGACATATTACCCGTTCGGCCCGGATCAAATGCCCGCTTTGATGCCATTTCAAGGACCTATAAATACCAGCTGAGCCAGCAAAAAGATCCTTTCGCCAGGGACCTGTCTTACATTTATTTCGGGAACCTTGATGTAGACAAGATGAATCATGGAGCTAATATATTATTGGAGTATTCCGATTTTACTTCATTCTCAAAGCTACATACTCAGGTAAAAACCAACATTTGTATAATGAATGAAGCCCAGTGGCAGCATGTAAATGATATGCTGATTTTTACTATTACAGCCGACAGGTTTCTAAGGAACATGGTACGCGCAATTGTAGGTACATTGCTTGATATGGGCAAGGGTAAAATTGATGAATCTAAATTAAGAGAGATCATTGAAAGCAAAGACCGGTCACAAGCCGGGTATTCAGTTCCTGCACAGGGACTTTTTCTTCATGCTGTTAATTACCCTGAAAATATCTTCCTGCCTTAAATTTCCAATTCTCAATTTTGCATCTAATTTAGAATTGTTAAAAATTTAACAATGAATTTGTGTGTAAAAGTTATAATTAATTACATTTGCCTGTTAATTGAATAACAAGAGCTATACAATATGAATTTACCCGATAAAACAGTCGAGAGGTTAAGTCAATACAGGAGAAGTCTGAACAACCAGTTAGCCAAAGGGAAAACACATATATTTTCACATGAGATTGCAAATTTATTACACATAACACCGGTACAGGTGCGTAGGGATATTATGTTGATTGGTTATTCTGGTACGTTAAGGAAAGGCTATGACATAAAAGAAATGGTTCAGATCATCGGGACTATAATTGATACAGAAGAAGGCCAGCGAATAGCTGTAATCGGTATGGGTAACCTGGGTAAGGCATTTATCCATTATTTGCATGAAAAGCGAACCAAACTTAAAGTGGTTGCTTCTTTTGATGTTAATCCTGAGAAGATCGATAAGGAATATGCGGATGTTCACTGTTATCATCTCGATAAACTTGAAGAGATCATTACTGATGAAGACATTACTATAGGGATAATTACCACACCTCCAGAAGTAGTCTCAGAATTAGCTGACAGGTTGAAGGGTGCAGGGATCAAAGGGATCTTAAACTACACTCCGAAACCATTAAGTGAAAGAGAAGGAGTTTATTTAGAAGAATACGACATGATCACTTCCCTTGAAAAAGTGGCCTATTTTGTAAAACATTAATTCAACTTCAAACTTCGTAAATCGTCATTCTTAAATCGGTATTCGTAAATCCTAGTACCCTCCTGCCCTCTTCCGCAGAAACCATTCAACGGACAAAAGAAGCAGTATAAAGGCAAATATCAAGGGAAGGTTGAGCAATTCGGAAAACCTCTTCTGGTAATAATTAATGGTTCGGATATCTTCCCTGGATTTGATTGCATTACCGAGCTGGTCCATTTCACCGGGATAGTACATTTTTCCACCGTGCTTTTCAGCAAGCGAGAACAACAGGTTATGATCTGCAATTGTATTGATCATTTCAAGTTTTCTTGAGCTAACCGTAAATTCTCCGGTTTCTGAAAGTACTTTTCCATTGGAATTTAAACGGGCTGAATAGGAATAAGCCCCTTCTGGCAAGTTTCCCGCATTCAGGTAATAAGCATCGGATGTTTTGGAAAATGAAAAGGGATAATTTGTTCCATCACTTCCTGTTATTGTTATGGCAAGGTCTGCATCATTAACAAGTTCATATACATCATTGTACAATTCTGCCTCAAATTCAATGTCCTCACTGTCTTCAAAATTATTATTACAATAAACCCTGAACAGGCTTTTGTCAGCTTTAAGTGAAAGGTATTGTACCGTTTTGGAAACAATCTCATTAAAGGAATTATGGTCGCTATTTTCGGAATAATTATGAATTCGCCATCTCCAGATACCTGAACCCAGCACAACTCCTGACTTCCTGTCGATCGTTCTGTTGAATATGATCATCGGTTTGTCGGTTGTCACTGTTCCTATTCTTTGGAAGGCAAGTGATGTAGCAGATGGATTCACCTGGATATTTCCATAAGGGCTGATCAATGGAGGATAGCTCTCTATGGTTTTGGTTGTTTTATCCGATAGGTTGAAATAACCAAAATTATTGTTAACAGAAGGTAGAGCCTCGTTATAAATCAGGTTGTCAGGCAGAATGGAAATTCCTGTTTGCTGCTCATTAAAAATGGGAAGAAAGGTTTTTTTAGTAACAAAAAACAACACCGGTATATTCTCGTCCTTTATTGTAGTGAGTACAGATGTGATATTATGTCTTATCGAAGGCAAGCCATGAAGTATAACCAGGTTATATCCGTTAACTGAAGTATTAAAATCAGAAATAATAAAATCTTCAAGTTGATAATTCACATTTTCGTTTATGGATTGTTTTATGGCCGAAATATCAGGATGAGGTGCATTGGCAAGCAGCAGGATCTTTTGTTTGTCCTTCAGTACGTCGATAAAAAAATCCATTGTGTTGTTTTCAAAGCTCAACTCATCTGCCAATGGTGATAGTGTAACAGTATACCGTTGCAATCCCTCGTCTTCGGGTTCAAGGGACGTTTGAATTGTTTGGATATCATTCTCTGATGAAAAACTGACGGTTTTTCGAAACAACTCGTTGCCGTTCCTTTCAATGGTTATCACCGATGACCGGCCAGTGCTCTTTTTTGCATTAACAATAACTTCCAAGGGAAATTCATTTCCCAGGTAGGCTATCCTGTTGTAATTGATCTTCGAAAGGATCAGATCTCTGTGAACACTTGTGTCTCCCAGTGCTACGGTATAAATTGGAAAATTCAGGTCCAATCCTGAATACAATGGGTTAACACCGCGGTTGTTTATGCCATCACTTAAAACGACCATTGCCCCCACATTTCGATGCGAATACCGTGTATGAATATTTTCAAACGCTTTGGAGAAGTTGGTTTGTTGTTCCTTATAATCCGTTGACTTTAAATCATAGAGATCTTCTCCAAATGAATAAGGCACAACGCTGAATTCCTGATCAACATCGGCAATCAGCTTATTAAGGTATTCCAGGTAACCTGTTCTGTAAAATGCTGAATCTTTTCCTAGGGCAACAGAAGCACTGTTGTCTTGTAGGAGAAGGATTACCGGCTTTTCATTGTGTTTCTGAACCGACCTGATCAATGGATTTAATAGTAGAAATGCTATAATAGCAACAACAATTCCGCGGAGAAATGTTAATATCCATCTCAGAACCGGGCTGAATTCATCTTTTTTGTTCCTGAAATACAGCACGGAAGCATAAATTAATCCCAGTGCCAAACAAACGGGAATATACCAGAGGGAATATTCTGTTACGATTTTTTCCAATTCCTAAAAATATAAAAAACAAAAATAGAACTATTGGTAATGAAACGGGGGATAATAAAATAAATTTTAACAAAAAGAAATACCCTGAAGTAGACTAAAGTCACTTCAGGGTATAGTAATTTAGGTTAGTTTAACTTTGTCAATTCAGAATAGCCCTGAAGTTTACCCTTTTTATTGTAGGATTCACTTCTGACCATTCCGATTTCTTCTGCTATCCATTGAACAGTTTTGGATAGTATTTTAACCATTAATTTTGTTTCAACATCAAACGACACTTTGTAACATTCAAATGTACCGGCTGGTGTCGTAATATTTTCTTTTGCTTCAACTTTTCTGTTGGTAACAAAGATGGTCATGGAAAACATTTTTACTCCTCCTGTAGTAATGCCGACGGTAATATCAGCATCCGGTAATGTTCCACCCACATCCATATCGGAGGGGAAAGCCAAATCGTTTGCATCAACTTCAATCTCCATGTTTTCATATGCTGACAGGGCTTCATCGTCAAGCATATTTCTCATATCCATATAAAAGGTACCATCCACACACCTTACTTCAAATTCACCCTCCATAAGCTGCTCGCCTTTTTTATCAAAGCTTTTGTGATCAACATGAATGGTCATATTGTTTCCTTCCTCCTCAATCCTACTGATCTTTTGTAAGGTGGATCCTGTTAGCTTTTCTTTGTGGTCGTAATTGTTAATTTCCATTTCAGTACCTTCTATTATCGGAAAGTACATCCGGCAATCCTGTGCAAACGTTGTGATTCCAACAACTGACAGAATTCCCACAAAGAATATAGTTATCCTCGTTTTCATAAATCTAAAATCTAAATTCAAAAATCTTAAATTGTTAAGTGCTCATACCGCCGCAAACAGAAACGACCTGTCCTGAAACATAAGATGACAATTCAGAGCCAAGAAAAACGCATGTATTTGCTACATCTTCAGGAGTACCACCCCTTTTAAGAGGGATTTGTTCCGCCCATCCATCCCTGACTTCTTCAGGCAATTTGGCTGTCATTTCGGTAATGATAAAGCCAGGTGCGATTGCATTGCAACGGATGTTCCTTGATCCTAATTCCTGGGCGATGGACTTTGTGAATCCGATCATCCCTGCTTTTGAAGCTGAATAATTTGACTGACCTGCATTGCCATTTACTCCTACCACTGAACTCATATTGATTATCGAACCTGACCTTTGCTTGAGCATGGTTCTTTGAACCGCTTTTGTAAGATTAAATGCCGACTTTAAGTTGATGTTCATGATCAGATCCCAATCGGCTTCGGTCATCCTCAGTAAAAGATTATCACGAGTAATACCAGCATTGTTCACCAGGATATCCACACCTCCGAATTCTTTTACGACATCGTTAATAAATTTTTCACTGTCTTCAAATGAACTGGCATCACTGGCATAACCTTTTGCTTTTACACCTAAAGCTGTTAACTCTTTTTCAAGCGCTTCAGCTATTTCGTCATACTTTAAATCTGAGAATGCAACGTTGGCTCCTTCTGATGCAAATTTTAAAGCGATTGCTTTACCGATACCTCTTGAGGCACCCGTTACTACTGCGGTTTTACCTTCTAATAATTTCATTTATCTATAAATTGATTAACGACGCCAAATATACAATTTTAATTTATTCTAAATAGTATGAAGTTGGAATGACTAAAATAATTAGAATGACTTGAATGACTAAAGTTGAATAGGCAATAGGCAGTATGCAAATTCCTTTGAATAGCCTACACAATACAAATTACCATGAATTACGTCCACCAACTGGCGGCCAAATAACTATTAATGACTCAGAATTGGAATGACTAATGAAAATTTACTCTTCCCAACTAAATTCCGATGACAGCCGGTAAATTACCTGCTTTTCTGAAATATCAATTTCAATAATATCGAGTGCAAGAAAATTGGTAAGAATGTTTTCTGCACGGTAGGGGGAAATTCGTGCAATTTTCCTGAATTTTGAAAAACTTATTGTCGGTTTGTTTTCCAGGTATTCCAGAAGAAGTTTTTCTTTGTCGGTATAGTTGATGTAGGTACCCTGGCTGCTTTGTTTTCGCTTAAGTGCGTTTACGTAAATCCTGTTACCCAAAATGTTTTGATCTTTCACCCTGATGTAAGCCAACCATTTTTCATCCTCATTTTTTGCGTAATAAGGAAGTTCCTCACCTTTGGGTATAATGATCTCCAGAACCGTTTTATCATTGATTTTCCACTCCTTACTTGTAAACTTTACCTGGGGTTTACAATAAAGCTGGGCAGCTGATTCTGCCATGTATTTCTCTTCTTCTGACCTTACCCCTGCAATGTTCCCGTTATCTTTAACACCTATTAGTAAAGTTCCTCCATCCGTATTGGCAAAAGCTGAAAATGTTCTGGCAATCTTTCGTGCATTTGAAATCTCAAACTTAAAATCGAGTTGCTGGTGTTCGCCCTGCAGTATAAGGTTATGGATATGTTTGGATTTCATTGGGACAAAATTAGAAAAATCTACTTAAGCAACCTGCCAAAAAAATAACCGCAAAGCACGCAATGTTATCTCATAAAAACCTGAAAAGTATATTTTTTCATAAGCTTTGCGATAAAAATTTCACCCAAACATTTTGGTGGGTGTTTTGAATCAACCTACTCCCTCGGATCAGGCTTCAATGGCAACTTGGCCAGCTTCTCAACAGTCAGGCTTGGGAAATCAAATTCTTCGGTAATTTCACCCAGGATCAAATAGACCCCTTTGCCCTTAAAAGGATAGTTATTCAATGAATTCGGGAAATGAACCGAATCAAAGAACTCACCTGAAGCATCCAGAAACGTTCCGAAATGCATCCATTCCCTTTTAACGGTTTTTACGTATTTGATGGTGACCAGGTGTCCAACCATCTTTACTTTCTTACCTACATATTTGATCATGTCTTTGGCCAGGATTTCGCCTCGGAATTCTGTTTTAAGCAATTCGAAGTAAGTCATAGTTACAGGAAAACCAACAAACTCAATTTCATCGTATGCGTTTTCAATGTTGCTATGTTCCAGCTCCGGCAAAGAAAACTGTTTCGGTTTTTCGTAAAAAAGGGTGTTTGGAGTTTTTGGCTTCCCTTTGGTCAGCAGCATGTGTGCTTCCCAAAGCAGGTTCTGTTTTGTTTTACCGGTAAACCGGAATGCCTCAATACGGATCAAAATGATCAGTTGTTCAATACCTATTGGAATGCGTTTAATAAAATCCTCCAGGTCTTTAAAATTACCATTCAGTTTTCTCTCATACTCGATCTCCTTCCCTATTTTATATTCAAGGTTAGCGATGTGTACAAATCCTACATAAATATCTTTTCCTTTTATAGAGGTGGCATAGGTTCCCTGGTTAACACAGGGAAGTTTGATGTTGGCTCCCTGACGACGGGCTTCATTAAAATATACCCAGGTATAATAAAAACCACCAAAATTATTAATGACAGCAGTGATGAATTCAAGCGGAAAATAGGCTTTCAGAAAAAGGCTCTGAAAACTTTCAACGGCGTAAGAGGCCGAATGTGCTTTTGAAAATGAATATCCGGCAAAAGAGTCAATCTGTCGCCAGACTTCCTTTGTTAGCTCATCCTTATAACCACGGGCTTTGCAATTGGTGAAAAACCGGTTAATGATCCTTTTCATCTCTTCATGGCCACGGAATTTACCACTCATGGCTCTTCGAAGCACATCAGCATCCGAAAGGTCGAGACCAGCAAAATGATGGCAGATCTTTATCACATCCTCCTGGTAAACCATTACACCATAAGTTTCTTCCAGTTGTTCTTTCATAATGGGATGCAGGTACTCGAAATCATCAGGATGATGAAAACGGTGAATGTATTGTCTCATCATTCCCGATTTGGCCACACCAGGACGGATAATTGAACTGGCTGCCACAAGGCTCAGGTAATTGTCGCACCTGAGTTTTTTCAGGAGTCCACGCATGGCAGGACTTTCAATATAGAAACAACCGATGGTCTCTCCCCTTTTCAGCTGGGCTTTTACGGTTTTGTCATTTTTGAATTTGACCACATCATGTACATCTACATTAATACCTCTGTTTTCCCTGACGATCTCAGCTGCATCACGAATATGGCCAATTCCGCGCTGACTAAGGATATCCAGTTTTTCGAAACCAATATCTTCAGCAACATACATGTCCCATTGCGTAGTAGGAAAACCTTTGGGAGGAAGATCCAGGGCAGTATAATAGGACAAAGGTTCTTCTGAAATCAAAATTCCGCCTGCATGTATGCTCCTCAGGTTAGGAAAATCCAGCAACTCCTGCGATATCTCATAGATCTTTCGTGTAATTGAGTTTTTGTGAACTTCTGTTTCTGGATTATCGACAAGGGTATCAATTTCAGCTTTGGGTAATCCGTAAACCTTACCCAGTTCCCTGAAAATGGATTTCCCTTTAAACGTGGAAGTAGCACCCAGTAAAGCAGTATGTTTGTGTCCGTATCGTTTAAAAATATAATCCTGAACATCATCCCTTTCCCGCCATGAATAGTCTATGTCAAAATCTGGCGGGCTAGTCCTTTTAGGATTGATGAACCTTTCGAAATAAAGATCCAGGTCAATGGGATCAACATCAGTGATTTTCAGGCAATAGGCAACAATGCTGTTGGCTCCGCTTCCTCTGCCTACATGGTAATACCCTCGCGACATTGAGTAACGGATAATATCCCAGGTTATCAGAAAATAAGAAGCAAATCCCAGGTTAAAAATGATATTCAACTCATTTTCCACACGACGGTTGGCCTCTTTGTTTTTTTTGCCGTACCGGTATTCAAGCCCTTCATAAGCCAGTTTTGTCAACAATTGCTGATCGTCCCTGGCATTACCGGTAAATGTCTTTTTGTTTTTATAGGATTTGTAATTGTAATCGATCTCACATTTCTCCAGGATCCTCTCTGTGTTTTTAATGATACCGGGATAATCTCTGTAATAAGCCAGCAGATCATCAGTATCCATGAAATATTCATGTTGCGAGGCCAGCATTTCATCTTTTAAATGGCTTAACAAAATGTTGTTGTCAATTGCCCGCAGGTTCTTATGAAGATAAAATCCTTTCTTGTCAGCATAAGTAACAGGTTGCCTTATTAAGAGTTTTGATTGGTTGTTTTTATAATTGGATGAAAAGAGTTTAAGGACTTCATTGGGTTTTATGCCTATAAGTTCATTTTCCTTTAATTGGTTTATTTTTTTTGAACCAAAGGGATAAACGATGTAAGCATCGTTGAATGATTGAGGAGATTCCGGATACTCAGTTTTATTGATGTTATGGAATGAAACATATTCATTTAGTTCCCGCATACCTTCATTGTTCCTGGCAATGCCGGTGAAATTGTGATGGTTGCCGTTCCTGAACTCCATCCCTCCTATGGGTTTGATGTCATTTTCCCGGCATGCTTTTACAAAATCGATCATCCCGGTTGAATTGTTGATGTCGGTTAATGTAAGAGCTTTGATGTTATACTCATTCGCCAGTTCCACCAGTCGTTTGATCTCAAGTGTACCATAACGTAAGCTGTAATATGAATGGGTGTTTAAATACATAGGATAAAATTCCAATTCTCAAAATTCCAAATTCCAAACCCAATAGCTATCGGGATCAAATTCTAATATTTTAAATTCCAATTCGGATCAAAGGACAACTCAGAACCCTGGACTCAAAACTCTGAACTAATTCCTAACTTCTTGCCTGAAACATCGGCTGCTGAACCTCTTTCACGGCATGCATTCCTGCTGCTCTTCGAACGGCTCTGTTTCCATACCTCATCCTGATCTTATCCATGGCCAGGTAAAGGCTTGTCATCTCTGGAGTATCTTCAAACATGTTTAATTGTTGAGAGCCTTGCACAAGTGAACTGAATTTTACCCCGATCAAGCGGATGAGCATTCGCCGGGTATAAAGTCTCTCGAACAATTCAAGCGCTGAATTCAACAATATATGATCGAAAGAAGTATAGGAAATGTGCCTTTGTAAAGTATGGGTATCAAAGTTTGAATACCTGATCTTGACAGTAATGCATGAAGTCAGTTTTTGCTCTTTTCTCAGTTGAAATGCTATTTTTTCAACCATACCGATGAGAACGTTTTTTAGCATTTTCACATCGATGGTATCGTTTTCAAAAGTTCGTTCGGTACTTATTGACTTTCGCTCTGAGTATTGCTGGACAGGTGTCGGATCAATGCCATTGGCTTTTTTCCATATAACCGATCCGTTTTTGCCCATCACCCTTTCGATCATTTCTTTTGGAACATCCCTTAAGGTCCTGATGTAAGAAATTCCCATGGACCGTAACAATTGATACGTCTTATTACCAATCATAGGGATCTTCCTGATGGAAAGCGGATCAAGGAATGGATGTACACCCTGTACCGGCACCTGCAACAAGCCGTTAGGTTTGGCTTCTCCTGTTGCTATCTTCGATACGGTTTTATTAGTTGAAACACCAAAAGAAATTGGCAAGCCCGTTTCTTTAATAATTCTCTGGCGCAATTCCTGCGACCATTTCAGGTTGCCGAAAAAACGATCCATCCCACTTATATCAAGATAATGTTCATCAATGGAAGCTTTTTCGTATACAGGCGTCCTTTCGGCAATAATTTCCGTTACCATCTTAGAATACTTGCTGTACTGATCCATATCACCCCTGATCACTATGGCATGATCACATAAAATACGAGCCATCTTCATGGGCATAGCCGAATGTACACCAAACTGCCTGGCCTCATAACTGCATGAAGCTACCACTCCCCTGTCGGATGTTCCCCCAATTATTATTGGCTTCCCGATCAAAGAGGAATTCGTTAACCGTTCAACCGATACAAAAAATGTATCCAGGTCAAGGTGGACGATGCAGCGGTTAGTGAGTTGCATAAGTTACTAATAGTGGATTAGTGAATAAGTAAATAAGTGAATATGGTAAAAGGTGAATTAGTGAATACTATAAATAGTAAATATGATTGAACGGCAACCCTAAAAGGAAGTATCAACCTATTTACTGTATTTACATTATTTACCCTATTAACTGTATTAACCTATTTACCCATTCTAAAAATTTTTCATTTTTTTCTTGACATTGCCATTTTTTTTGTTGTACCTTTGATCATTATTTAATCATTATAGCGATTACAATATAATCATTAATTTTAAAATGACAAAATTTTTTAACTTAAAATGCAAGAATGTTTTAAAGGCTGAATGATAGATTAGCTATGGAAATTGCCTAATGAACTGAAATAACTGAACTAACTAAAATTATGGCTAAAGCTAAAGATACAACATATAAGAATTAGCACGTCCAACATTCAAGCATTGATGCATTCAAACATTCAATCATTAACAACTATGAGCACATACAAAAACTTAGAAATATACCAGGCTGCTTTTAACCTGGCCATTAAAACCTACCGTTTAAATGTGTCACTGCCTGTAACTGCATTGCTTCACCAGGGGAACAAACTGAGGTGGACATCCTTAAAAATTAAAGATCTGATCGCCGAAGGATTCTCCGGGAAAAAGAGTGATGAGGAGATTATTAAAATATTAACGATCATAAAAAGCCTGAACGACGAAGTGTTGTTACTTCTTAAAAAGATCAAATCGGGAAACAACAATAAACAAATTCCTGAATTAATAAAAGGGTACAAACAATTGGGACAAAAAGCAGAATCTTGCATTAGTACATTAAATAATGAAAAGAGTGATTATGTCATTCCTTTCCAGGAAAGTGTTATGATGGATCTGGCTGCTACTGCTTAATACTATAACCTATAAAACGAAGAACCATGTATTTTAACAGCAATATAAAATTCTTAAGAAAAAGAAAAGGCCGCACACAGGACGATGTTGCCTTTTCACTTGACATGAAACGTCCAACACTAAGTGGGTATGAAAATGAAGTAGCCAAACCCAGTGTGGAAGTTCTGCTGGCTTTTTCCGATTATTTTAAGATATCCGTTGATACCCTGATTAAAATCGATCTTACCTCTCTACCCGAAAGCCAGTTGGTACAGCTTGAACGGGGGTACGATATATATATTAAAGGAAGTAATTTAAGAGTGTTGGCAACCACAGTTGACAGTGAAAACGAAGAAAACATAGAACTGGTCTCCGAAAAAGCAAAAGCCGGTTATACAAGCGGTTTTGCCGATCCTGAATACATTAAAGTGTTACCCACTTTTAAATTACCGTTCCTGTCTCGTGAACGGAAGTACCGGACATTTCAGATCAGTGGTGATTCCATGCTCCCTATCCCTGATAAATCCTTTGTTACAGGTGAATACATGGACAACTGGAGTTATTTAAAAGATGGGCTCCCATGCATTATACTTACCATGGACGACGGAGTTGTTTTCAAAATTGTGGAAAACAAAATTGATAGTGAAGGGAAACTCATATTACATTCATTAAATACCATATACGATCCTTACGACATTGAAGTAAAAGATGTGAAAGAGATCTGGAAATTCGTAAATTACATCAGCGCAGAAATGCCTGATCGAAACATCGAAAAAGATGAGCTGGTTAGCGAAGTAAAAGCACTTAGGCAGGAAGTCAGGGCGATACAAACGAAGTTGAATATTTAATTCCAATTTTATTAACTTCGAACTCTGAACTTCCAACTTTGAACTAGTATTGTACTCCATCATCGACATAGAAACTACCGGCCTGAGTCCCAGGAACGAAAAAATCACTGAGATTGCAATCTATGTCCATGACGGCGAAAAAGTGGTGGATGAATTTTCTACCCTTATAAATCCTGAGGTGGATATCCCCTACCGTATCACTCAGATCACCGGTATTAACAATAAAATGGTATCAGATTCGCCTAAATTCTATGAGGTAGCAAAGCGAATCATTGAAATGACGGAGGACACAATTTTTGTTGGTCACAATGTACATTTTGATTACAATTTCGTAAGGAAGGAATTCAAGGAGTTTGGTTATGACTACCAAAGAAAAAAAATATGTACGGCTAAACTAAGCAGGAAATTGTTACCCGGCAGAAGGTCCTACTCACTGGGAAAACTATGTAAGGAATTAGGAATAGACAATCCTCACCGGCACAGAGCATTTGGAGATGCCACTGCAACGGTAAAGCTTTTTGAAATACTCTTAAAAGTAGAGAAGAACATTCAGGATGTTTCACTGCGTGAATTGAATACAAGTATTGACCGGGATATTATCAAACGATTGCCTAAAGAAGCCGGTGTTTATTATTTTTATGATAGTGACGGAGAAATGATCTACGTCGGGAAAAGCAAGAATATCCACGACAGAGTAATGTCACACCTAACGAACAATGCATCAAAGCGCGCCATTGAAATGCGTAACCGAATTGCAGATATTGGATTTGAGCTGACAGGAAATGAACTGGTCGCTCTCCTGCTGGAATCAAATGAAATTAAAAGCCACACACCTCATTACAACCGTGCCCAACGAAGAAAAACCTACCAGTGGGGACTTTATTTATCAAAGGATGAGAACAACTACCTGAGATTAAAAATTGAGAGGAACGATAAAGAGGAATTGCCGCTCACTTCCTTCAATTCAATTGTTGCTGCCAAGAACCATTTATTTACACTGACAGAAGCATTTAACTTATGTCAAAAGCTATGTGGTCTATTCGACACGAAAGGTTCATGTTTTCAATACAAAATAAATCATTGCAATGGAGCCTGTATCGGAAAGGAACATTATGAAGAATATAACGTAAGAGTGCTTCAGGCAACCGAACCATACAGGTTTGACATTAAGAATTTCCTGGTAATTGAACAGGGTCGTACTGAAAGTGAAAAATCCGTGGTTTTAGTCGAACACGGCAAATACCTTGGATTTGGCTACCTCGATTTTGAAATGAATGGGAATATCCGGGTCGATGATTTAAAAGCTTGTGTAAAAGGTTATCCTGACAATAAAGATGTTCAGCAGATTATCCGTGGTTATGTAAAAAGGAATAAATCTGCCAGAATAATAGAATTTTAGTTTTTAATCTTTTAACGATTATTTTAATTTTGTTTGATAAAATATAAGAATATGAAAAAGAAACCATTCTCCAAAGACATTCTTAAAATTGAAAATATAGATCAGGTTGTTGAAACTCTATCGGAACAACTCAGGGTAGATATATTCAGGGAAAACCGCCGCAGAGGTGCTTTAATAGGCATTAGCGGTGGAATTGACTCATCTGTTACCATGGCCCTTGCAGTGCATGCAATAGGTGCTGGTAAAGTATTTGGCGTGATGCTTCCGGAGAAAGACTCCAGTCCTGACAGCGAAGACCTGGCGGATGTTCTGGCAAAGAAATTTGGTGTGGAAGCAGTGGTTGAAAACATTTCAGGTGCATTACAGGGATTTGATTGTTACCGCAGAAGAGATGAAGCAGTAGCCAGGGTATTCCCAGAATTTGATCCAAACACTTATAAAATGAAAATTGGTGTGAATCAGTCCGGTCTTGACCAAAAACTGCCCCCGGTTTTCCATTTGACGATTATCACCCCCGAAGGAGAACCAAAAAGCAAAATACTTCCTGTTAACGAATACCTGCAAATTGTGGCAGCTTCCAATTTTAAACAGCGGAGTAGGATGTCGATGCTTTACTATCATGCTGAGCAGAAGCATTACGTTGTATTAGGAACAGCAAATAAGCATGAGATCGACCAGGGATTTTTTGTGAAGTTTGGTGATGGTGGCTCTGACCTCTATCCTTTGGCTGGATTGTACAAAACTCAAGTTTATCAGCTTGCTGCACACCTTGGTGTTCCCCAAACGATAATCGACAGGACACCAACGACAGATACGTATACAGCGGAGCAAACACAGGAAGAATTTTTCTATCAACTGCCTTTTGATGTCATGGATATCATGTGGTATGGTTTTGAAAATGGTTATTCGTATAAAGAAGTTGGAGATGTTATGAACAAAACTGAAGAAGAGGTTGAGATCATTTTCAAGAATTTCGAAAGAAAGAAAAAAACCACTGAATATTTGCGCGCCAATCCAAAAATGTATCCAAGGATCCAAGATTTGTAGAAATGAATGTATTTGATTACTTCTTTGAGCATACATCCGGATTAAAAAAAGACTTTATTCTCGGAAACAGAGAAACGATTTCGTTCCAACAGCTTTATAGTGATAGTCTTTGTCTTGCAAGGAAAATTCGTGAAATGTGGGGTGAAAATAATAACATCATCATCCTGAGTGAAAATTCGGTTTTTTTCACAACGGTTTACCTTGCAGTTATGAAGTCCGGGAATGTTTGTATCCCGCTAAATCCTGTAATTGAAAGCAATTCCTTTGATTCAATTTTAGAAAAAACGGAAGCAAAATATGTTTTTATCTCGAAAAGATTTGGTAAAAAATTTGAGGATTACAAACTGGAATTTTTTGACAACGATTTTGTTTCTAAGGTTTTAGCTGATGATCATCAACAAGAAACAGAAGTGGATATAGAATTTGACACTGACCGCCTGGCCGAGATCATATTCACCTCGGGCTCCTCTGGGACACAAAAGGGTGTAATGATCACTCATAAGAACATTATAGCAAATACTACATCAATTGTAGAATACCTCAAATTAACAGCCGAGGATACCATTGAGGTAGTAATGCCCTTTTATTATTGTTATGGCTTGTCACTTTTGCATACCCATCTTAGGGTTGGTGGATCCGTTGTATTCAATAACTCATTTGTATTTATCGGTTCGGTCATAAACGATCTGAACAAGTACAACTGCACTGGTTTTGCCGGGGTTCCAAGCCATTTCCAGATATTGCTGCGGAAAACCAAAGACTTTAAAACCACAAAATTTGAGTCGCTCAAATATGTCACCCAGGCGGGAGGAAAACTCCACAAAGCATTTATTAAAGAGTTTGTTGAGGCCTTCCCTGACATAAATTTTGTGGTAATGTATGGCCAGACTGAGGCAACAGCTCGCCTCTCCTACCTTGATCCGGAATTGGTCATTGACAAACTGGGATCAATTGGAAAAGCAATACCTGGAGTAACTCTGAAGGTTGTTGATGCAGATGGTAATGAAATTCAACCTGGCGAAACTGGTGAAATCATTGCTAAAGGCCACAACATAATGAAAGGCTACTTTAAAGATGAGGAAGAAACAGCGCAAACATTAAAAGATGACTGGTTGCATACCGGGGATGTGGGCACCATTGATGTGGATGGCTTTATTTATCTGCAAAGCAGGAAAAAAGAAATTCTTAAAGTAAGAGGTATAAGGATTAGCCCCAAGGAAATTGAAGAAGTGATCGTTGATTATCCAGGAGTTATTGATTGTACAATTCAGGCTGAAAATGATGATGTGGAGGGAGAAATGATCAAGGCGATTGTATTCATTAATGACGGTGATAAGGAATCGATTTCCGCTGAAGACATCAAAGCCTATTGCGCCAAATCACTTGCTTTACATAAAGTTCCGGCTAAAGTTGAATTTCAAACAAGATTAAGCTTTAATGCAGCCGGTAAAAAATCGAAATTTTAATCTGTTAATTCTGCATTTTTATTGAACAAACCAACTTTATGAAAGTTTATAATTAGTAGTCCGTCTTATTTTAATAAATTTACAATTGATTAATATCCGGACCAATTGGCAAAACGGTTTAAGCCAGGGTCCTCCTAAAGTTCAACATCATGAAGGTACATTTCAAATATGGAGTAATCACGTTTGTAATCCTATTGTCTTCACTATTTTTCATTCAATGCAGTTCAACCATGGAACAACCACCACCTGATGAAAATTCTTACAAGATCCTATTTCTTCATCACAGCACCGGTAATGTAATCTGGAAAGGCAATCCCGGATTGTTTGATAAAACCCCTGCTGTCCCTGCCTGGTTTATCAATTACAATGAAACCAACAAAACTAATTACTACATCGAAGAACGCAGTTTCCCGAAAAACGAACCTTATGGTTGGGCAAACTATCCTTTCGACTATTACAATATTTGGGTAAAGAATGCAGGTGATAAGCCATTTATGGAAGAGCCTACCCTTGAAATGCTGACAAAGGATTATGAGATGATTATATTTAAACATTGCTTTCCTGTAAGCTGGATGGAGGAAGATTCGGGAAATCCGGATATAAATTCACCTGTAAAAAGCCTTGAAAATTATAAGGTT
Organism: uncultured Bacteroidales bacterium; assembly: GCA_964421215.1. Taxonomy (GTDB): domain Bacteria; phylum Bacteroidota; class Bacteroidia; order Bacteroidales; family JAADJA01; genus JAADJA01. Next base: position 162,610 of record CAYQWA010000003.1, read on the forward strand.
CAGTACGGTGCATTAAAAGAAAAGATGCATGAATTCCCGAACACAAAATTCCTGGTGTGGACAGCCGCAGCACTTACAACAATGAAGACAACTGAGGAATCAGCAAATCTAGCTCTGGAGTTTACCAATTGGGTTAGAGATGAATGGGATACAAATGGCGATAATATTTACCTCTGGGATCTTAATGAGCTCCAGACCGAAGGTGGCTTATACCTGTTGGATAAATATGCAAGAAAGAAGTCGGATTCGCATCCAGGCAAGAAATTTGCAGGAGACGTTGCTCCATTATTTTGTGATCGGATCATTGATGTAATTGAAAATAACGGAACAAAAACTGACCTGACCGGTAAAAGAAAATAAAAAACAATTTTGGACGTAACATATTTCAATTCTGTTGATATAAGGATTTACTACCTGATTAATTTAAAATAGATATGATTGAGACAATTGAAGTAAAAGACAAATTAAGAAGCTTTATTGCTGAAACTGCATATGTTTCAGAGGATACAATTGCTAATGAAACACTGATATTTACTGAAGGTATATTTGATTCAATGGGTTTTCTTTCATTGATTAATTTCATTGAAGATAATTTCCAGATTAAAGCTGAAGATTCTGAGCTTCTTGAGGATAATTTTGAATCCATAAATGCAATTTCCGATTTTATTTTAAGGAAACTAAATTAATCCACATACATGTGTGGTATTGCTGGTATATACAACCTTAACGGAAGCAATAGTTCCGTTTCCCCTAACCGTATTGAGAGTATGCTGAAAGCCATCAGGCACAGAGGCCCTGATGAAAGCGGAATATATTCCTCAGAAAAGATCGGAATGGGTAGTGTAAGGCTGAGCATTATTGATCTTAGCAGTGGTCAGCAACCAATGTCTGTAAGAAACAACAGGTACTGGATCGTTTATAATGGAGAGCTTTTTAATTATATCGAACTAAAAGAAGAACTTGTTAAACGAGGTTGCACATTCACCAATAATTCTGACACCGAAGTTGTTGTTCAGGCTTATGCAGAATTTGGCCCCGACTGCCTTCAAAAATTTAACGGACAATATGCAATTGCCATTTGGGATAAAGAAAAGGAGGAATTATTTTTGGCACGCGACAGGGTTGGTATACGTCCTTTGTTTTATACCCTTTTGGACGGATCGCTCTACTTCTGTTCTGAAATAAAAGGAATATTTAGAAACCAGGAGATTCCACGTGAAATCCAACCTACTGCTTTATCACAGGTATTCAATTTCTGGACGACCATTTCACCACAGACACCCTACAAAGGTATTCTGGAATTACCTCCCGGACATTATATGCAGGTTTCCTCTAAAGGGAGAATAATAAGAAGATACTGGGGATATAATTTCCCTGAAAAGGCACATCCCCCTAAAATTGATCTAAATCAAGCATCCGAAAGATTTCATGATCTTTTTGAAGACGCTGTAAAGATCCGCTTAAGGGCTGATGTTGAAGTGGCAGCCTATCTAAGTGGAGGGATCGACTCAAGCGTTACCACTGCTTTTATAAAAAAGATAGAGCCTAAAGTGCTTAACACTTATTCCATTGGATTCAGCGATGCCGTATTTGATGAGTCAAAATTTCAGAATGAAGCAGCTGACTATTTTGAAACGAAACACCTGGCCTTTTCATGCACCAACGAGGAGATTGGGGAGAATTTCTATAACAGTACCTATTATTCTGAATTTCCAATTTTAAGAACGGCACCTACTCCCATGTACCTGCTTTCTAAAAAGGTAAGGCAACAAAACATAAAAGTGGTGATTACTGGTGAAGGTGCTGATGAAATGCTGGCAGGGTATAATATCTTTAAGGAGACTAAGATTAGAAGGTTCTGGGCCTCACAACCGTCTTCTGCCATAAGACCGTTGTTGTTAAAAAAGCTTTACCCCTACCTTCCGATGATGAAAGATGCCAGAAGCAATGCCTTAAAGATGTTCTTTGGCTATAAACTGGAAGAGACAGACAATCCATATTATTCTCATATTTTACGTTGGCATAATACTTCAAGGATCCAGAATTATTTCTCGGAACATATGAAGTCTGCCCTGAAAGGGTATTCTCCACTTGAAAAGCTTCCTGGCTTTATTGATCCTGCATTTGAACAATGGGATGACCTTGCAAGAGCACAGTATTTGGAAGCCTCCATATTTATGTCAGGCTATTTGCTTTCATCCCAGGGCGACAGAATGGCCATGGGGAACTCTGTTGAAGGCAGGTATCCATTCCTTGATCACAGGGTAATTGAATTTGCTACAAACCTACCCGACAGGCTTAAACTAAACAGCTTGAATGAAAAATTCCTTTTGAAAAAAATGATGAAAGGAAAAATCCCTGAATCTGTTCTCAACAGAAGTAAACAGGCTTACAGAGCGCCTATATCCATGAGTTTCTTTGGGGAAAAACAGCCTGAGTATGTGAAGGAATTATTATCTGATAACAAGTTAAAAGAATACGGGTATTTTAACACTGAACCAGTCTCCAGATTATTATCCAAAGCTATATCCGGAGGTAATATGTCAGAAATAGAGAACATGAGTCTGGCCGCTATCCTTTCCACTCAACTTGTTCATTATTTCTTTATCCAGGGTAATATGGACCTGTTCGATGATAGTGAACTGCAGGCATTACGAGTGATTGAAGATCATAATTAGGAAATTCCAATAAATAAATTCCAATTTCCAATTTAATAAGCTAGCTCCCAGGAATCAATAGACAAGTTAAGATTATTGGATTTTGGAGCTTAAAGTATTGGATTTTTAATCTAACACATAACTCACTATCTCTTCAATCGGCCACTCGTTTAAACCATCTACAATAAATACTTCTTTTTCCTGACCAGGTTGACCAAATTCCAGAAACTTCCGCCAGATATGATCAACATACCAGTCCGGTTCCTTTCCCCAACGAAGGTCTTTCGTTTTCCTTGTTCGAAATGTATATTCAGGGATTTCAATAAAGATTCTTTTATCGAAGCAACTGTTAATGGTTGGGTTATGGTATACCATAAATCCTTCTGCAATAACAACATCATAAGATTTGGAGGCAGAGAGAATGTTGATTTTGAACTTCTGGTCATCAATGGTATCGGGGTGCTCCCAATCGATATGGTCCTTTATTCTCGGCAATTGCTTTTCCGGAAGCACATAATCATCCTGGCAAAGGATCTTTACAGATCGACCTTTAAGTGCCTTTTTTATTTTAAATGCAAGTTCAGTTTTTCCTGCATTACTTGAACCTCCTATGCCAATGACCATAATATAAGCTATGGAATGTATACCAATTGCTAAATTATTTAAACTTTTCGAAATACAGCACTAATAACAGCTGCATCTCCCTGGTGATATATCCCTTCGTCCAATTGAATAATACCTGAGGTAATTTTTATTATTTCCATACCGGCGAAGTCGTTTGTTAATTCTTCAATAGAAAAGAGCATTTCCGGCTTTCCCGGACCACCTGAATTATAATTCATCTGTTCTTTGGAAAACCCCTGAAGAATAACATAGCCTCCGTTCTTTAAATAATTAAGTAATTTCCTGTGCCACTCCTGCCTTTTATTGCCTGGCATGTGGGCAAATATCAAGACAATAGCATCAAAATAGTTTTGTGGGTATTCAGCTGACTCATAGGATGCTACCTGATAGTCAATATCCACTCGGTTTTCTTCAGCTAGTCGGTCCGCTTTAGACTTACCTTCAGTACTGGGATCAAAAGCCCAGGCATTAAATCCGGCTGATGCTGCATAAACCACATTTCTGCCTTCACCTTCAGCTGGAAATAATATTTTACCACCGTTTAGAATTTTTAATTCCTCCTTGAAGAATTGATTCGGTCTTTCACCATAGGCATATTCTGTGGACCCGAAACGTTCATCCCAAAATTCAATCATGATATCTTTGTTTTAATGAATTTAAACACCAAAACCATATTCATGTTCAACTTTGGATATTCTAACCTTATAGCTCTTATACCATTTTTCCATACCATATTTTATCGCAAGGAGATGGTCGGCATTATTTTTCCATTTCATTATAGATTCCCTGTCTTTCCAATAGGATACAGATATCCCGATTTCGTTCCTTGCTGATTCAATTCCTAAATAACCTGGCTGTTGGTTTGCCAGGTCTTCCATTTTTTTCGCCATTTCATTATAGTCCTTGTCTTCACTCGTTCTAACGGAACTGAATACAACTGCAAAATAAGGAGGGGAAGGGGTATTTGCTAACATGTTTTTGGAGTAAATATAAATGAAAAATGGCAATACACAGTAAACATTACATTTTGCTTACTGCATATTGCCAAATTCAGCTTTTGTTAAACTAATTCTGCAACTATTTCTTTTTGCGCTTCTTTTTTTTGTCTTTGTCGTCTTCTTCGATCACCTCTATAAACACTTCCACCTCTTTTTCCTTGTGATCTCCATCATGGATGATTACATGTTTTTCAATATGCTTTTCACAATCGATGGTTTCACCGTCACTTTTAATGATTATCGTTTCCCCATCATCATCTACTTCAACGGTAATCATATGTAATCCTTCTTCTTCGCTAATCCAATTAATGTCCTTCTCCATTTTTTTAAGTTCTCCGTCCTCTCCTATCATGTAAGCTCCACTACCTTCTTTTAGCTCATATTCCTTTTTTGTTCCGTCTTCCTGTTCAACAATTACCTTCTTTATACCGTCTTCCCCTTCAATTACTTCTACCATCATTTCATCATCACCAGTCCAAATCAGGTCATCTTTTATAAACACATTACCATCTTTGTCGTCGTACTTTTTCATGATGATCACCTTATCTTTATCACTGTCCATATCAAACTCATGAACTTCATCATCATCGGAAATAAAATAACTGTAGCTGCTTTCACCTACCTTCATCTTCATTTTTTTACCGTCACAAACCGAATCTGTTTTTATAACAGTGACCATGTATTCCTTTTCACCTTTCTCCCCCTTTTTGCCTTTCTTTTTTATCACCTTAATGTGATGATCCTCATCATGGTCTCCATCCAGATGAACTACTTTAATATCATGTCCATCTAAATCATCCATTTCAATTTCCATGTCCTCCAGTCCGGCTTCTTTAAGAATGGCCTTTATCTCTTCCTTGTGTTTATCATCCAATTCGGATATGCTAAAGGTAGTGTCTATGACCGTTTTTTTGCCATCTTCTTCTTTAACGACCTTTATGCGCATTTCTTTCTTCTCTTCCTGGGCATATGATTGTCCTGAGATTATTAAAACTACCAGGGCTGTAATTAATACTGCGTACAAATTTTTCATAATTTTAGTTGTTTTCATGATTTCATTACTTTAGTTCACTGGCAAAACTAATTCATGAAATTATACATAATAGTTAAAGACAGGTTAAAAAAGGTTAAAGAAAGGTTAAAGCGGTTTGAGGAAGGATTTGAAAAGCAGATATTTGCAGATGAAATGGTGTAATTACTGTAAATAGGTAAATAGGTAAATATGGTGAGATTGGAGATCTGGGAAATTAGAGAGTTAATAAAATTTTGAGGCTCTGATTAAAATGAACTAAAGTTAATTCATATTTTAATTATTTTGAAAACATTATTGGTGAACTGCTTAAAATCATGAACATTTACCATAGCGAAGCACTAAGATTTACTATTACGAAACACCGAATACCTTATAAACTTATTTACTAATTCACCTATTTACCGTTTTACTAATCAGCTAATTTACTAATTAACATATTACTAAAACAACCTATGTTCAAAAAGCATTTATTCACAGGAATTATTGTACTGATGATCTTTTCCCTCGCTGGGATCATTCTGGTTCAGTTTTTCTGGGTTAAACATGCTTTTGAGGTAAAAGAAAAACAATTCGAACAATCTGTTAATAAAGCCCTGGTGCAAACTGTCGATCGGTTGGCTAAAGACCGGCACGTATCCTATGTTACCAATAATATATGGTTGGATGATAACAGACCCGTTGAGACTTTGAAGGACACCATCATATGGAAAGCCAAGGACAGCCACGATAATGAGGACTATTCCTATGTTTATGTCAAGGAAAACAATAGTCACGTCAGGACGATATCAGTAAGCAGTAATGATGAAAATGCAGTTATTACGCTGGATGCATTAAAAGACCCAACATTCAGGTATAAAACAGTTTTAAAGCTGGACTCGCTGAAAAAGAAATTACATCATGACCAGTATGTAGTCATAACAGAGTTCAGGGATTCAGTAGATGTTATTGTACAGAAAAAAATATCCGAAATCGCAAGTGAATCTCATTCTTTGCATGAAGTTATCGATGATATGGTGGTTGAAATTGAAAGTATTGAAAATCCTGTGGAAGAATCTATGGACATGTCTGTTATCAATGCACGTTTATCTGAATCGCTTGAAGACAAAGGGATTTCTCTTGAATTTGAATTCGGTGTTTATCATCCTGACTCAGGAATATCCACCAGTATTCAAAGCGAACATTTTGATTTAAAGAAGGACCAGGTATATAAAACAAGATTATTCCCTGACCGTGTAATTGCATCACCTGAACTTATCATGGTTTCCTTTCCAGGCAAACGCTCACACATTATAAAGTCAATTGGATTGCTGCTGTCGGGTTCAGTATTTTTCACCTTGATCATTCTTCTTACTTTCTTTATTACCATTAGGGTAATACTTACTCAGAAAAAACTATCAGAGATAAAATCTGATTTTATAAACAACATGACCCATGAATTCAAAACTCCCATAGCTACAATTTCATTGGCTGTAGATTCCATTAACAATCCTGGTGTACTGAAAAGTCCTGAAAAAATTAAATATTTTACCGGTGTGATCGGTGAAGAAAATGACCGGATGAATGCCAGGGTTGAAAATGTGTTGCAGATGTCGCTTATAGATAAGGATGACTTCAATTTAAATTATGAAGAAGTTGATGCACATGAACTTATTAATAAGTCAATTTCAAACATTCAATTGCAATTACAACAAAAAGAGGGTGAGCTATCTACCAAATTCAATGCTGAGAATTACATGCTGTACACAGATAAATCCCATTTCATCAATATCATTACTAACTTGCTTGACAATGCTATTAAATACGCAGTAGAAAAGCCTGTACTGATAATTTCCACATTCAGTAATTCCAATTGGTTTGATATCATTGTGACTGACAATGGCCCAGGCATGACAAAAGAAGAACAACAAAAAATATTTGATAAATTCTACAGGGTTCCCAGTGGCGACATTCATAATGTAAAAGGTTTTGGTCTTGGCCTGAGCTATGTTAAAGCAGTTGTTCTGGCGCAGAAAGGAAACATTGAAGTAAACAGTAAACCCGGAATGGGAAGTGAGTTCAAAGTGAGTTTTCCATTAACAAGTAACAACCAGTGAAAACAAAAGCAAACATATTTCTGGTAGAAGATGACTTCAACTTCGGCTCTGTTTTGAAAGCCTACCTTGAAATGAATGACTTCAGCGTTTCATGGGTTGCTGATGGTAATGATGCACTCAAGGAATTTAACAGTCATGAGTTCGACATTTGCTTACTGGATGTTATGCTTCCCCATATTGATGGGTTTAAAATTGCTGAAAACATAAAAAAACTTAATCCTGAAATTCCTTTTGTTTTTATTACGGCAAAAACTTTAAAGGAAGATGTATTAAAAGGCTATTCCAAGGGTGCAGACGATTACATAACAAAACCTTTTGATTCAGAAGTGCTGATCTGTAAGATTGATGCAATATTATCACGGACGGTAAAAGAACAATCAATTAATACAACACTTACAATTTTCAGCCTGGGTAGATATAATTTTAACCTGGATCTACGTGAAATCGAAATAGAGGGTGAAATGCAAAAGTTATCCCCAAAAGAATCTGAATTGCTCCACTTATTATGTAAGCACAAAAACAATGTTTTACCAAGAGAATTGGCTCTCAATTCCATTTGGGGAGAAGACAGCTATTTTACTACCAGGAGCATGGATGTTTATATTACCAAACTCCGGAAATACTTGAAAAAAGATCCATCGATCGAGATTATCAATATTCATGGAAACGGTTACAGGCTGGTAGTTTCAGAATAATAGACAGGTTGTTAAGAATTATGCACCTATGCCTATTAAAACCGGGCTAATTAAAAATGAACAATAAAAATTACCATTTGTTACATCTAAAACACCAATATGTATAACAAAATATTACCATGATGAAAAAAACCTACAATTTAGTTTTTATCTTAGTTTTACCTGCTCTCTTTATACTATTAACAGGAGAAGTCTGGTACGGTACAGGATCACCCGGTGGACGAACCGGATCACCTGGCGACGGTCAGGATTGCACAGGATGTCATTCTACCTTTACAGCTATCAATCAGGATTATTGGATTTACGGCCCTGATTTGTTACTTTCCGGTTATTCACCCGGCGAAACCTATGATATTTTTGTGAATGGCATTGATGGTGATGCCAATAAATTTGGTTTCGAAGCTACTGCTGAAGATGGCTCTGGGAATAAAACAGGTATATTCACTGCTGGATTTGGTGGAATGAACCAAACCATTATTGATAATTCCGCCATTACCCATACGGCACTTGGAACGACTCCACTGGCTGACACTGGTACTGTCTGGTTCTTTTCATGGACAGCTCCTGAAGCAACAGTTGGGGATGTAACCTTTTATGTTGCAGTAAATGCAGCCAATGGAAACGGAAACACAGAAGGTGATCAAATCTACTTATCCAATTTTACTGCTTCACCCGCAACTTCAATTGAAAACTCCACCAAACCTTACAGTACTGAATTATATCCTAATCCCACATCGGGTATCGTGTATTTTAAAAATTCCCAATTAATTGGTGAACGTTTACAGGTAATCAACCTTAACGGACAAATGGTATTTGAACAGGAATTATCCCCAGATCAATCTATGCTGGATCTATCGCACCTGGAAAAAGGAATTTATTTAATACGGTCGGGAGACTGGGAACAGAAATTGATCATTCATTAAACTTACAAAGGCCTTCTTACTTCACGGGAAGGCTTTTTTATTTGCATGAAACTGATATCTGACTTTTAACAATTGCATTAACAATACACCGGATCTCATTTTGATTGATCCTTTGTTTATCAACTTCTTCCTTTTTGATCACAATGTTTTTACCATAAAGGTTTTCCAGCAGAAATGCGGGTTTATCCTTGTCAGGGTATTCATGAACGGAGGTTTCTCCAATAATTGAAAATGTATATACGTTGCCAATTTCATAATAAGGATGAATCGGTTCCAGGTAAACCTGGTGGTCGTTTTCCACCAGAAAACATTCAAGCTTATCACCTTCTTTGTAGCCGTATTTGTTATAGAACTTCTTCCTTATCCTGAATTCTTTGCCGTCATCATTCTTTAATACAAAATATTCATAGCGGCCTCCCATTGTCACCTGGTGTGAATATACAAAGGAATATGTCTCCCCTGCTTTCATACCTGTGAAGTCATTATAGGAGGTACTTAATGAAATGTAAACTTTTCCCTTTTTAAGTTTTTCAACCGTTGCCTTTAATTTCTCACCTGGGTTTAGTTCATGATCGATCTCATCAGCGGGGAGCAAAACAGGGTGGTTATAAACATCTTTAAAAACAATCACCTGTTCAAAATCACCAATGGAGTTGGGTATTGAATTATAGCTATCAAACAAAAATTCGAATGATTTACCCAATTTATAATATGGATGTTCTGGTTCGATAAATATTTTACCGGTACAATTTATTTTGTCGATCCTGCAAAATATCTGCTGGTTCAGTTTAAGGCCATAATTTTTATAATGTTCTTTGTATAGCAGGTGTTTTACGTTGTTTATATCAGATAAGATATAACATTCAGATCCGTCAGGCAGAATAACCGAACCTGTTATTTTGAACGGGTAGTATTTTCCTTCTTCAAGTTTTGCTTGACTCTCGTTCTTATTCATTCTTATTCTGTTCCTGTCCTGATTGCCTTACGCACTCCTTTGATTTTAAGTATTCGACGGATCAGTCCGTCAAGGTGCCCGGTTCCTTTTACATTCAATTTGAAATGTGCTTCAAATTTACCTTCTTTGGAAGAATCAACTTTTAAAGAGACCATGTTCACTTTAAAATCACTTGATATAACAGATGTGATGTTGTTCAGTATACCGACTTCATCGCTACCTATAACCTGCAAAGTGGTAAGGTAGGTTTTCTGCTCGTCAGTCTGCCTCCATTTTACATCAATTACCCTGTAGTTGTATTTAGATAACATTTGTCTTGCATTCGGGCAGTTGATCCGGTGAATGGTTATCCCTTTTCCAATGGTTACAAAACCAAAAACTGCATCCCCTGAAATAGGATTACAACATTTAGCAAGATCGTAGTCAAGGTTGTCAATGCTGTCATCTATCAGCATAAAGTCTGTATCCTTTTCTGCCGATTTTTGCACCTCCTGTTTGCCGTTTGTTTTTGGAACGGGCTTTTGCTCAACATTGTTATCTTCGGCTATTGTCTTTTTAATATCAGAAAGGTCAATTTTCTCAATAGCGATCAGGTAGTACAGATCAACCGACGATTCAAGTTTATATTGTTTGATCAATTTATCAATCACAGCATCGCTAAACTGTATTTTCCTGTTCCTTAGCTTTCTTCTGAGTATCTCCTTGCCCAGTTCAGCTTCCTGGAATTTCTCCTCTTTAATGGCTCTCTTGATCTTTGATTTGGCTTTGTTTGTAACCACAAAGTTTAACCAGTCGAGTTTTGGCTTTTGATTTTTAGAGGTGATGATCTCTACTTTATCACCGTTTTTTAGCACGTGCCTGATAGGAACAATGCCATTGTTTACCCTTGCACCACTGCACATGTCACCGACACTGGTGTGGATATCGTAAGCAAAATCAAGAACTGTAGCACCGTTTGGTAACTTCTTCAGGTCACCTTCCGGAGTAAAAATGAATATTTTATCTGAATATAACTCAATCTTTGAATAGTCTTTAATATCCTCCTTCACGGAATCAGGATTTTCGATCACTTCCCTTAATTTATTCATCCATTCATCCTGTTCCTTTTTAGCTCCTCCATCTTTGTATTTCCAGTGAGCTGCCAGTCCTTGCTCAGCCACCTTATCCATTCTTTGGGACCTTATCTGAACTTCTACCCATTTACCGTTGGGACCAATAACTGTGGCATGAAGGGATTCATAACCGCTTGGTTTCGGACTGGAAATCCAGTCTCTTAAACGTTTGGGATTTGGTTGATAAATGTCGGTAACTATGGAATAGACCTTCCAGCAATCTGCTTTTTCATTTTTCAATTTGGAATCGATGATGATCCGGATGGCGAAAATGTCATACACTTCTTCAAATTCAACATTCTGCTTTTTCATTTTTCGCCAGATGCTGTGAATGGATTTGGGTCGGCCAATTACATCAAATTTTATCTTTTGCTTAAATAACTCACGATTTATTGGCTGAATAAAATCCTGGATAAAAACCGTCTGCTTGGTTCTTGAATCCTTGATCTTTCTTTCGATGTTCTGATATATAATGGGTTGGGTATACTTCATCCAATACTCCTCAAGCTCATTCTTCACATGGTACAATCCCAGCCTGTGAGCGATGGGGATATAAATATGGTTGACCTCCTGAAGGAATTTCTCCCTTTTGTGCTCTTCGATAAGGTAATAATTACGCATATCATGAAGCCTGTGCGCCAGTTTGATCAATATAACACGAATGTCCTTGACAAGAGACAGGTAAAGTTTCCTGAAATTATCAGAATGAACAGAGATCTTTTCTGTTTTTATTTCTGATAACTTTGAATGTCCGTCAAGAATTATGGCTACATCGCTTCCAAACTGATCCTGAATATCTTCCTGTTTGATGTTGTACTCATCTACAACATTATGCAACAGGGAACAAATAACCGAAGTAATTCCAAGGTTAAGTTCTTTCAGGGCAATTTTGGCTACTCCGATTGAATGGTATACAAAATCTTCGCCTGTCTTTTCCCAATTCGGGCGGTGATGTTTCAGTACAAGTTCGTAAGCGTTTCTAAGTTTAGCAATTTCTTCCTTTTTAATGAAAGGCTTACAAAATCCCAAAAGTTCCTTGTATATTTCTACTATACGCTTATTGTCTACTTTATCATTACCCATCTGTTATCATATCAATCAGTTAAAAATCGCACAAAAATAATACATTCAAAATTCTAACTTGAATTTTACCGAAAAAATTGTCCTGAAATCTGGTAAATCTGATTATTATCGAATTGTTTATTTACAATCCCTTGTAAATCAGCATAATTGATAAACTTATTGATGGTAAAAAGGTTACAAAAAGAAATAAACAGCATACCCCGGTTTACCGGGATATGCAATTTACAATTTATTCATCAATGTTTTTTCCTTTTTGAGGTCCTTTTCTTTTTTGACCGGAAGAGTCTGAAATCGACTCTCTCATTGTGGTATCCGCTTGTATGTTTTTAAACTTATAATAATCCATGATACCCATGTTACCGCTTCTGAATGCATCTGCCATTGCCAAGGGTACCTCAACCTCAGCTTCAATAACTTTTGCGCGAGCTTCTTGAGCAGCAGCTTTAAACACTTGTTCCTGGGCAACGGCCATTGCTCTCTTTTCTTCAGCCTTGGCCTGGGCAATATTTTTATCGGCATTAGCCTGGTCCATTTGAAGAACAGCACCAATGTTTTTACCAATATCTATGTCTGCAATGTCGATGGATAAAATTTCAAATGCAGTTCCTGAATCAAGACCTTTTTCAAGAACAACCCGGGATATCGAATCCGGATTTTCAAGAACAGACTTATGGGAATCAGCTGAGCCAATGGAAGAAACAACTCCTTCACCGACCCTTGCCAGTACGGTTTCTTCACCTGCACCACCAACAAGTTGCTTAATGTTTGCCCTAACTGTAACCCTTGCTTTTGCAATTAGCTGAATACCATCTTTTGCAACAGCTGTTACAGGAGGCGTATCAATTACCTTGGGATTTACTGACATTTGAACTGCCTCAAGCACGTCTCGTCCTGCAAGGTCGATTGCAGTAGCTACCTTAAATCCAAGATCCATATTAGCTTTATCGGCTGATATGAGTGCATTAACAACATTTGGAACATTACCTCCGGCAAGGTAGTGTGCTTCAAAAGCATCCCTGTTAACCGAAAGTCCTGCTTTTGTTGCAGATATCATACTTCGAACTATTACTTGAGGAGGAACTTTTCTCCACCGCATAAATACAAGCTGTATCAATGATATCCTGACTCCGGATAAAAGTGCAGTAAACCATAATCCGACCGGGATAAAATAAAAAATAATCCATAGGCCAAATAATGAGGCTACCCCTATTGCAATTATGATAAAAACGTTTGTTTCCATTTGTATTTTTATTTTGGTTTAACTGTAATTTTATTAAATTCAATATTTATAACTTCTACTTCGGTATCCTGATCAACGAATTCCCCCAGGGTTTTAACTTCAAAATACTCATTGTTTATTAATGCTTTACCCATGGGTGCAAGACGTGATACAGCCTTGCCTTTATCGCCAATTTTTAAATTATCCACATTAACAACATTCACTTTACTTTCTATGTTTCTTTTTAGGGCAGCTCTTTTCCATGTCCCTGATTTAAGTGAGTAATAAAGGCCAACTGCAGAAAAAAGGATGGAACCAGCAAGTGTTAATGATCCTGCCCAGGCACCATAGACTGTATATGCCTGCCAAACACCAATAGCTATCAAGGCAAAACCTATAAATCCGGCCACATTTGTTCCAGGAAGGACTAGAATTTCAAGTAAAAGAAATAAAAATCCTACTACAATAAGTACTGCAATAATGGTCCAGCTCATATTTTCTAACTGATTGAAACGGTTAATTGTCTGTTTGTCATTTCTTCGTATGGTGGTTTAAGATCTGTCACGGATCCGTTTTTAACTGCACACTTTCCTTTGTAATGAGCAATCAAAGCACATTGTTCGGCTTGAACGCCATCGTGTCCGCAGACTTCCATCAAAGTATCAATAACGAAGTCAAAAGTATTTTCTTCGTCGTTGTGCAGTATTAACTCACGGGAATCCTCATTCATTTCCTGTGTGTTGTCCGTCGGTTGTAGTTTTTCTCTAGTCATATGTACAATTCAAATTGCGGTTAAAATTAATAAATATTCTGTATGGAAAATGCAAATAATAAAAATATCTTTGAACCGTCATATTTAAGATGTGTTGAATGGTTAAACAAATGTGAATAAGGCAATATATGCGTAACGTAACTCTTGATACTGATTTTGTTAACAAGCTTCAGGATGCTCTTAAGGAAAATCTTCCAGGCAACGCATCTCATTTAAAGATGTCGTCTCGTTTGCGATTGAAGGAACTTTTGAAAGAATACGATACCCCTTCTGCTACATTAAGCGGAGTGCTAATTACCTTGTATCCCAAAAACGGAACGACCAATACCGTATTTATGCTCAGGCAGAGTTATGATGGAGTGCATTCCGGACAGGTCTCATTCCCTGGTGGAAGAAAAGAATCCGGCGATGATACTCTCGTATCCACTGCCATTAGGGAAGCCCATGAGGAGATGAACATTGAGCCAGATCAGTTACAGGTTTTAGGGACTTTATCCGAATTGTATATTCCTCCAAGCAACTACCTTGTATTACCAGTTGTTGCATATTGTTCTGAAGTTCCTGACTTTATAGCTGAAGAAAGTGAGGTAGCAGAAATAATTGAATCTGACCTTAATTTCCTGTTTGATCCGCAATGCAGAAAAGAAACCATTCTTAACGTAAGAGGCTATGAAATTGAAGCTCCGTACTATGACGTAAACGGACATATTGTTTGGGGTGCAACAGCTATGATCTTAAGCGAATTACATGATGTTATTAAAAGTATAACTTAAAGTAGAAAAAAATTCCTTTTATAATCCAGAAACCAAGAATTAAGAACCAACAACCTTATACACAGTCTTCGATGACGCCCAGACTGACCGGGAACCCAAAACCCAGATATCAAAACTCCAAACTACTCCACAATTATCTTGTGCTCAATTTTAGCTCCCTTGTTAAGCATTGCAGTTACTCCACAATAACGATCCTGGGATAAATTCACTGCTTTTTCAAGCTTCTCCATCGGAAGGTCATTTCCCTTGAACAGGTAATTAATGGTAATGGTATGATAAACTTTCGGATGCTCGTCTGTTAATTCTCCTTCAACTTCAATATTTAAACTTTCAAACTCAACCCGCATCTTTTTTAACATGGAAACCACATCCATGCCAGTACATCCGCCTAATGCTACAAGTGTTAGTGGTTTTGGCCTTGGGCCACGGTCTTTACCTCCCACAGCTTCAACAGCATCAAGAACAATTTTGTGGTTATTTACAGTGGCTTCAAAGGCCATATCTTTGGTCCAGGTTACGTCAACTTTGTTTTTCATATTTTCGTTTTTATTATTGTCGTTAAAACGAATGCAAAATTACAACAAACGGTTTAGAATAATTTCTAAATATCAGATCCACAATTAGTCAACTGATTTAACCAGGATGGGCGGAATATAAAATTCTCCGGGTCCGATACCTGCCTCAAATGAATCGATCAGCTCACCATTCGCGGCATCGTACCGGTAGACTACCCCATTTTGCAAAAAGTCCAGAGGATCACTAGCATAAATAATATTTGCAGTTATATCCATTCCCAGCCCATAAAACATGGCAGGTCGTTGAATGAAAGCACTTTCAGATAATTCATTAATTTGGATCTCAAAACGATAAATTCCATCGACGTAGTTATAGAAAAGAACATCCCTTTCATCATTTATGACCAGCTTCTCAGGATGTTCTGTTACAGTTGGGAATGAAATATCAGCAATGATTGAATAGTCATCAGGATCCATACAAACAAGGTGGCCTTCAGAATCGTCCTCCTGTGGAAACCCATTCCAACCATTACCGGAACAAATTATCCAAACATTGCCATCTTTATCCTGCTGAATACCGGTTGGTTTGGAATATACCTGGATAGTTTCAACCACCTGATCAGTCTCAGTATCGATTATAGTTATTGTACTGTCAATTGAAAATCCTCCCTGGTTCAATACCCAGATCTGATCATTGACCTCGAGCATTTTTTCAGGGCCTGTACCCGTTGCAACTGTGCCATAACTTTCCGTTCCATCAAGATTATAAACCTTCACCGAGTTATCCCAGGAACTGATGTATGCTTTTCCATAAGTTGTGCTGAATTCAACGTACCGGGGATTTGTAATATTCTCAAGGGTTCTAACCTTTTCGAATGTTTTACTGTTGACTAACTCGACTTTATTGGCATTTGAAACGGTAATGAAAGCATGTTCACCACCAATAGGATAAACATTGATGGATTGTACATTGTTGCCAAGCGGTATATTTTCGTTGGCCTTTTGATAAAGTCCATCTACTATGTCTGATCCATCCCTGCTCATATAAGTGACGGATCCTGTTCCATTAGGGAACAAACCCTCGTTTATTACAAAAGTTCCCCGGGAATAATCCGCAGATTTATCAGCTGGGGGATTATCCACCTCTTCCTTATTACAAGCGGTAAAGCCTATTGCAAGTGCCAAGCAACATAACAGGACCATTGAACTTAATCGGTTACTCATTCTCATTCATTGATTTATTAATAGTAAGGTTAATTGAAAGTTTATAATATCTGCCAGGCATCGGATTATATTGCACTGCCTGGTATTTTGTATCCCAAATGTTGTTTACAGAAACATTTATATCCAGCATATTTTGATGAAAATTAATTCTTTTTGAAACCGATAGATCAGCAAGCTGAAATCCAGGAAGGGCCTGCTCATTGTCTTTAGTAACAAATCGTTCCCCGGTAAAGTTTTGACGGTAATTAACTGAAAACGTTTTCCATATTAATGTTTCAGAAACGTAATACCTGTGTTCAGGGATATAGATCAATTGTTTTTTAAAGGTCTGATCGTTTTCAGACTGTTTTACTTCGTTGGTGGATTTTGCATAAGTGTAACCTCCTGAAAACAGAAACCTTACACCAAATACCTCTAAAGAAGATGTGATGTCGGCCTCCCATCCCCTGCTCCATACCTTCTGAACATTTTGTGCCGACCAGAATAAACCATCAGGTACCCATAATATCCAATTGTCGACATTGGAATTAAAAGCCGTTAAACTGATACTTGTGCTGCTTTTGTATTTCATTAAGTTAAAATCAAACAATACAGCCGCTTCTTCATTCCATGAAACTTCAGGTTCAAGGTTGATGTTTCCTCCCGGAATCCAGAACCTGTCGTTAAATGTCGGCACCCTGAAATTTCTGCTTAGGTTTACCCTGGCTGAGATAAATTTATACACCTTCCCTTCAAAACCAACCGATGGGGTTAAGGGTACATCGTAATTCTCAATAAGGTCCTGCCGGATATTCAGGTTCATTTTCCATCCTATTTGCGGGAAAGATTGATACCATAAAGCAAAAATCCCGAATTGGTCTTGTCTGGCCAGGTTCTCATAGTAAATACTTTTTCCAATTGTATGCGAGTAGATTAAACCTGCATTAATGATTGAGTTTTTCAGTACTTGCTTTTCAAACTGAGATTCCGTAACTGTTTTCCAGGTTTCTATTTTTGAATCAATTTGTAATTCCTCTATTGAATCCGGATCAAAATAATGGCTCATATCATGCATTACAGCGGATCTAACTGAGAAATACCCATTGTGTAAATATTTCTTCGCTGAAATATAAGATCTTAACGACCTGTCATTTTGTGATGCATCTGAAGAACTCATGGTGAGGGTTGCCGGGATTTGCTTTTCGTTCTCCTGGTACCAGAATGAACTTCCTAAAATCCAATCCTTCCCTGCATTCAGTGAAATATCCTGAATTATGCCAAACTGTTCTAATGCTGCGTTAGCCAATTTTAATGATTCTCCATTAAGATCTTCATACGAAAAATCATTTGCTGCCTTTTTACCAATCAATTTGGTGTTAAGGTACCATTTGCCATCTGACCAAGATATTCCACCATTTAACCCAAATTCATCAAAACTTGCTGCATGCATTTGAAGCTTGCCTTGAATATGTTTAGTAAAGACTGAGTGGCTGTTTAAATGAATACTTCCACCTATATTTCCGCTGCCGTATAAGGAACTGCCACCTCCATGAATTAATTGAACTTGGTTAAAAAATCCTCCAGGTAACAAAGCCAGGTCGATTTGACCCAGATTTGGTTGGTTCAGTTCAAAACCATTCCAGTAAATACCGGTATGTGTCGCGGAAGTACCTCGAAACGAGATCTGGCTTAATCCGTTATGACTGTATGTATTTATATGAACAGAGGTGTTTTTGGTTATTAATTCTCCAAGGTTAAAGGTACTGAATTGAGCACGTTGAATACTATCAAACTTTATTTTCTTTTGTCCGGCAGAAAAATTATCAATTCTACCAGAAGTTACTTCAAATTCTTTGAGCAAATAAGTTGTATCCGTTTGACTGTACAATGAAAAAACGCCAACAAGCATAAAAAAAAATGCAATAAACAGTTTCATTGCTTGATAAATTTTGAATGATAGGTATTTGACGCCAAAATTGCTTTTAAAAAATATACTCCCGGTCTCAGGTCAGAAATGAATACTTTTCCACCTGACGATCCAGTGTTCTGTTCCAATATCATATTACCATTAATATCCAGCACCTGGATTCTATACTGACCGGATAAATCTCTCAGTGCAACATTCAATTCAACGGATGCCGGATTAGGCCAAAGGGCCAGGTTTCCAAAATCAAAGTATTCACCTGCAGATTGAGAATTTTGATGAATTACACCTACAGCATCCAGGTCAAAGCCACCTGATTCAAATGGCGTAGGCCATGGTTCATTTACCATCCTTCCCTCACTATCATAAGAAGCCCATTCAGGCTCAATGCTTCCTACGGCATCCACTATACGTACATGGGTGACTTTGTTGATGTCTATGCCGCTGGCATATTGAAGATCGGAAAGATCAAAGGGAACCCCATAATCAATTCTGTATTTGCCGGCAAGGTTGTGAATTTTAGTAGCATCCAATGAATCAAAAGATCCTACCTGGGTTTCGGTTTGTGTTAGAGATATTGCATCAAACCTTACATATTGCTGGCCGTTAGAGCTAACCTCAACAAAGGCCAGTTCCAAAAAATCATCGGAAAAACTGTTTTCAAAAACTGCAAAGTCAGGTCCGGAACCATCTTCAATAGGATTTTCAAATGTTAATACCGCAAATCCGGCATCCCCAAGGGAAACAATTTGAGCATCAGCCGGCCCTGTTGCCAGTTCCTGATTGCCAGAGCTTACAATCCCCAGTGAAGCATTGGAGATATCCATTAACCCCCTTTCAATACTACAATCGCTTGCCCATGCAATAAAAAGTGTACTGTCCTTATGAATTGCAGTACTTCCGTCCTGCCCTGCCGGAGGAGGGAACTGGCCATATCCATTAAAACAGATAAGCAACAATATGAGTTGATAAAGCCGTTTTTTCATCATTTAAAGATAAGCTTTTTAGCTACGGTTGAATTTCCTTCAGTTACTTTAACAACATACAATCCTGAAGGCAGGTGGGAAATGTCAAATTTTTTAGTATTCGTAAAACTTCTTTGAAGTGTTTTTCCGGTTTGGTCTACTAATTCGATCTCAGCCTGAAAAGGAAGTTCCACCTGTACATAATCGGTTGCAGGATTAGGAAACATATTTACCAATTGATCTAAAGTATTATTGATTCCGGAAGGAATTAACGGCACATTGATCTCCGCTTCATAGGAGACAGTATTCATAACAACTATACCTAACCATTGGCCATTTCCAACATTATCCATTATTCCTGTGTTCCATACCCAATTTTCTCCATCTGTGGATTCAAGAATGGAAAACCAACCGGCATTGGGGTTGGTATACATTTGATTGTTTGTTGTGTAATTTATGTTGTTAAGAAAGATCCCACCTATGTCGTATGTGAAATTTTCATATTCCTCTGCAATCAGAGATAAAATATCAGTTCCGTTGATGGAATCTGTACTGAATTTAACTCCCCAGGCAAATGCACTATCCGCCCCAATTGGATCTGAATCAAAATCAACAACAAACATTATCTCGTTGGAACCGTTGCCAACCCAGCCCTCTATATCTACCTCGTTGAAGCCAATTTGACCAATGGCGTTAATTGTCAGAAGCAATGCACATGTTAAAATCGTAAATACTCTTTTCATTTTTTAAGTTTTAAGGTTAATAAATACCAATGTAAATTGTAACAATTACATTAAAAGAACAACCTCAAAGCTTGAAAGAAATACCTGTGAATAGTTGAAGGATCACCTATTCTCAGCCTTTTACCCGAAAGCTTTGAAAAATTACTCATTAATGGCAGGTCTTCTGACTTTTCCTTATGATTGACGCCTTCCCAAACTATTGTAATGCTCAGTGGCACAGGATTCAACCAAAATATAAAATTCCAATCCTTTAAATTCCAAAATCCAATAGTTGGAATTTGGAGCTTAGAAAATTGGAAATTTTTCCGGAATCACAGCAGCGGGTACTGTTGCCGACTCTCCCGACGATGCTGTCGGGACCACGGCATTCCCTTTTAAGACTGGTCTATGTTATAGAACGAGTGCACCATTAATGCTCAGCAAATGTAGTATTAATTCCTTCGATGCTCTCTACTTTTTTTTAACAATGATTAACAAGCTGTCATTATCATCCATTTCTTTGTAATTTTCCACGTAGATCAGTTCGTTATCATGGGGTAAATGTTTAAGAATAGTTTTTTCAGTATAATATTGGAATCTCATTCCATGTACATCAATGACCTTATCGCCATACCAAAGGGTATGACAAAGGATCCCGCCAGGATTTAACAGTTTTATTTGATTGGTAAGTGATGTTTTAAATTGCTTTTCAGTAATGCTGTGTAGAACTTTATTGGAATATATACAATCAAATTTTCGGGAAATATACATAGAAATGGCATCAAGAATAACTACATCGGCATCCGGATGTTTTTCCAGATACATGTTAATAAAAACCGGCGAAAGATCCGACCCGGTTACAGTATAGGTTTCTTTCAGAATATCCAGGTCTTTACCCGGTCCCATTCCGATCTCCAGTACGGATGATCCGGCCCTTAAATAGCGGTGTAATATCTTTATGATTTCTGCCCCGTCAAAGCCATCCGCCATCCGGATGTAATCTTCCACATTTTTTTTGTTATTGAAATAATCCATATATAAAATTCAATGTTATTAATTCATTAACTCTACATCTACCTTTGCTTTTTCTAATCCATTAACAATTATTGTTAATGAATGTATCCCAGGGTAATGTTTGCGGGTAGACAGGTTTTTAAAGGAATGTTTTCTTTTTATTTCGAATTTACCAGGAGTATATGTTTTTTCAATGATCTGAAAAACCTTGGAGGAAGTTTTGCTGTTTGCCTTTTGAAATTTCATGCTGTACTCAAGCCTTACTTTGCACTCTTTTTTCTCTTTATTTTCCAGTTCAAACACAAAATTCATTTCATCCCCTATGCTAAGCGAAGTTTTATCAGTTTTAAGGTTGGATACTAAAAGGTTTTCCGGATCACCAAATCCAAACAACCGCATGGCCCTGGTATTACCCTGCTTTAATAATGTTCTGAGCCCGTGTTTTACTATCCAGTCCGTTTCTTTTGAATTCCCATACCACCTTTCAGCTACATCCAATACCACATCAGGGTGATCTTTTGAGATATCATTCAGGTTGTTGGCAACACTTTTTCTTACAAATTCTGATTTGTCATTCTTCAGTTTTTCCAGAACTTTCAGGACTGGTTTTGGGTTGTCAATAAATTCAGGAAGAAGCATCGCCCACGGCAATCTGGGCCTGCACCCTTCACTGGAAAAACGTCTGACATTCTCATGATCACTTTCAGCCCATTTCAACATGTATTGCATTGTTAATTCGGGATCTTTATCCAGGAATGGCCTTATGGCAAACTCAGAAGAATAATAGCGGGTAAACTGGCCAAGAGCATTTAGCGATTCTTCCCAGTGGCTCATACCGTACAACTCTACATAATCCGGAAGTGACATGGCTTCAAATCCTTTAACCTCAGGAGCTGCTTTTATTAAAATGACCAGTGAGGCAATATAATCTGCAGGCAGAACCTTGTGCAGACATTTTGAAGTATGTCTCATCTTGGCTTTTAACTCCAAATCTTTCCAACTGTCATCGTAGATCAGTTCAAGGAATTTCTTCTTATCGAATTCAGGATAGTGTTTTTTAATGGAATCACCGAAAGCATCTAATGTTTCCGGCTTAAAGAACATATCTTTCAGTTTTTCGGGCATAGATAAATGTTTGCAACGAAAATAATGATTTTTAAATTATATGTTAATGTTCAACCTTGCCTGGAAAATAAGGCATAATTGTACTACATTTGAAAAATAATCAAACTGAAATGAAGCGCATAGTTTTACTTATTCCTTTAATGATTCTTACAGGTATTGTGTTTTCACAGGTAGCTCCTGACAAATACTGGGTAAGGTTTGCAGATAAGAACAACTCTCCATACTCCGTAAATAATCCTGAAGAATTTCTGTCTCAAAAGGCCATCGATAGAAGAACTGCCCATGGAATTGATGTAATTGATAATGATATACCTGTAAATCCATCTTATCTAACCGCAGTTGAAAACACCGGGGCACAGCTACTAAATCCATCAAAATGGTTTAATTCAGTAACCGTTAAAACCGATGATCCAGCTGTGATTGCAGCTATTAATGCCTTGCCGTTTGTTATGTCTGTAGAAAAGGTTAGCCAAAACACAATTAAAGAATCGGGCAATAAATTTGAGCCCATTAAGAAAATCCCTGATGAAAGCAAGATTAAAGGGATCACTTCCGGACAAAGTTACAGTTATGGACAAGGCTTTAATCAGATCGATATGCTAAATGGAATCGAACTTCATGATGATGGGTATGATGGTGAAGGAATGATCATCGCAGTACTTGATGCCGGCTTCTTAAATGCAGACATCATTTCCGGATTTGATTCTTTATGGTTGAACAACCGGATCCTTGGCTGGAAAGATTTTGCTGATCCTCTGAGTCCTGATATTTTTGGGTCGCATTCACATGGAACTCATGTTTTATCGACCATGGGTGCATACTTGCCGGGAGAGTTGGTTGGCACAGCTCCTCAGGCAGCATACTGGCTCCTTCGTACAGAAGATGCCGGTTCTGAGTATCTGATTGAAGAACTCAATTGGGCGTCTGGAGCAGAATTTGCAGATAGTGCCGGAGTTGATATTATAAATTCCTCTTTGATTTACACAACCTTTGACGATCCTTCACAGGACCACACTTATTCTGACCTGGACGGAAATACAACCATTATTACAAGAGCAGCTGATATGGCAGTTAGCAAAGGAATGATCGTTGTGAATAGTGCAGGTAATTATGGTAACAGTTCCTGGCAATATATTGGTCCCCCAGCTGATGGCGATAGTGTATTCAGTATAGGAGCTGTGAACTCAAGCGGGAACTATGTTTCATTCAGTTCCATCGGCCCTACCTATGATGGCAGAGTAAAGCCCAATGTAGTAGCACAGGGATCAAGTAGCGCAATCCTCAGTGCTTATTCAGGAAATGTATCGAGTAGCAGTGGGACTTCCTTTTCTTCACCAATAACTGCAGGTATGGTTGCCTGCTTGTGGCAGGCTCATCCTGATAAAAGAAACACCGAAATACTGGACGCCATTCAACAACACGCATCTCAGTCAGCCTTGCCGGATATGCTTTTGGGTTATGGTATTCCCGACTATTACCAGGCGCATTCATACTTATCTCTTCCCGTAATTCACGAAATCATCCTTGAAGTTAAGACCTACCTTGAAGGACCGTTTAATGGCAGTGAAATGAATACCAGTCTTAATCCAATGCTGCCCTTAACCCAACCTTACGATGAAGCACCCTTTAATTATTCTGGTGAGGAGGAGGTATTGTCAATTCCTGCACCGGATATTGTTGACTGGATCTTGCTTGAACTTAGGGATGCTCAATCTGCAGCTGATGCCGGTAACGGATCCATTGTTGCACAACGGGCAGCCTTTCTACTGCAGGACGGCAGCATTGTGGATACAAGTGGCTTGAATCAGGTTACTTTCAATATTGCAGTTTCAGATAGTCTGTACCTGGTGATAAAGCACAGGAACCACCTTGGAATTATGTCATCAACCGCATTAACAAACAACGGCAACAATGTTTATTCCTTTGATTTTACCATTTCCTTGAACAAGGCATATGGTGGATCCTCCGGGTACAAGAACATTGAAGGAGCAAATTTCGGGCTTGTAGCAGGAGATGGAAATGCCGACGGTATCATCGACTCGCAGGACAAATCCCTTACATGGGAGATAAAAGCTGGTTTTATGGAATATGCTCCGGGAGACTATAATTGTGATGGTCAGATTGATAATGTGGACAAAGATGATTATTGGATATTTAACACTTCTTTCAGTAGCCAGCTTCCTGAATAGCATTTGTCCAGATGGATTATAGAATAAAATTTCACTTCACTGATAGTATTTTCTGAATTTATCTCTGGATAATAGAAAATTGATTGAACCCTTTCAATTACAAATTGTTAAATGCTTAATCAAACTATAATTTCACTATCATGATCGCACTTTATATTATTCTCGGGATAATCCTTATAATATTACTTCTTGGATTGATCGTTTCCAGAGATATGAATTATGAAAAATCAGTAAATATAAATTCTCCCGTTGGCAAGGTCTGGCCAAATGTCAGCTCTCTTGGGGCTATGGATAAATGGAGTCCCTGGCAGTCGCGCGACCCGAATATGAAAAAATCATTTACGGGAACAGATGGTACAGTTGGAGCCAGGCAGGCCTGGGTGAGTGATGTGAAAAACGTTGGGGAAGGCAGTCAGACTATTCTCAATGTTAAAGAACCTGATCTGTTTGAAACACGCCTGGATTTTATCAAACCCTTTAAAAGTACTGCACAGGCATATGTTAAACTTGCAGAAGAGGGCGATTCAACCAAAGCAACATGGGGATTCAAAAGTAAAATGCCCTACCCCATGAACCTTATGAAACTGTTTATGAATTTTGAAAAGAACATGGATAAGGATTTTGGAGAAGGATTAGGGAAGCTAAAAGCGATTAGCGAGAATTAGGATTTTGATCAATCATTAATTCTGATTGAGCCGAATTTTACCTGATAGGTATTAATATCAGAACTTTAAACCAAAGATTTTTTCTCATTACATAATCATTTTGAAAAGGAAGATTTATCTCGAATAAATCTTCCTTTATTATTTTACTCCTGCCATAAAACAAACAATTCATTGTTGATTAATCCTGTAAGGATTTGTTTTAAACGCATAATATTTCCTTTGATTTGCAGTTTTAAGTTGAATTAATAAAAACTCAGGAAGTTATGTTATCTATATTGAAAACTAAAAATCTGCTTTTATTGCTCGTTGTTCTAGTATTGGTTTCTTGCAACAAGGAGGAAGAAACAGACACTCCACCTTTCAGTAACGACAGGGAATACGAATTGTATATAGACTTCTGGAATCCCACTGGCACCAACCCTCAGATTAGTTTTGATGCGGAAAACTCCTCCCCTGAAATCAGGATTGATTTCGAGCAAACATTTGCCGGGGTGGCAGAACCACCAAATTTTACCAAAGTTATCATCGACAACGTGAGGATAATTGATGAAAATTTTATCAACTTCACCATAGACGAAATTACAGCCTTTGAATGGCGTGAGGACATAAACAACTGGAAAGAAGATGTGGAGTTTTTGATGGAATACGAACCCATTGGTGATCTGCATGTAGTGCTTGTACTGGATGCGAGTGCCTCACTTGACAATGACTTTGCTAATGTGAAAGCTTTTGCTTCTGATTTTGTAACCAAGATATTTACAGAAATACCAACTGCACAGATAGGGATTGTTGACTTTTCAGATGTCATCAATACCTTCGATTTAAGCGGCAATCAGAATGCCTTGATTCAGTACATAGACAATATTCAGCAGGGTCCTTTTACAACCCTGTATGAGGCCATGAATACCGGCATTGACATTTTACAGGAAAGTCAGTCGGACGGCAAATCCATTCTGACTTTTACTGATGGAACCGATAACAATTCTGATCCTGCTTTTACACCGGAATTTTTATACGATAAGCTCACCGATGATTCCGCCAATATCCTAATCAATAGTTTTACCATTGGATTGGAAGGAAACGGAGGAGTTGACAAACCTGTCCTTGAAACGCTTGCGGCCAATGGCGGGGTATCACAATTCCCAAAAAACATATCTGAACTTGAAGTGATGTTTGAACGGTTTTCCGAATCCATCGCCAATGTATATAATTTAACCTATGCTAGGAATCAGCAGATCATTCCCGATACAATCCCTGCTCGGTTAAAATTTGTTTTTAAGGCGAGTCCAAAATAATCTGATTTCCCGGCAAAAAAAAATCCCTCAAGAATTATAAAAATTCCAGAAGGGATTTATTATCGTAATTACTTCCCGGCATTTTAGGTGTTTTGCACCTACCGGGATTAAACCTTTGTTTCCGGCCCTTATACAGTTTTTAACACCTGTTAAGACCAGTTTTTTCGTTTACGGTATTGTAAATCAATACCAGTTTCTTCAATACCTGTCTTGGTTTTACCAGCGGCCACGGCCACCACCACCACCACCGCGATCGTCATCACGACGTTCACGAGCCTGGTTGACAGTAATGGATCGATTATCCAAACTTTTGCCATTTAAAGCATCAATGGCGCTTTGGGCTTCATTATCATTTGCCATTTCAACAAAACCAAATCCTTTGCTTCTGCCGGAAAATTTGTCGGTAATAATTTTAACGGAAGTAACTTCTCCGTGTTCTTCGAAGGCCTGTTTTAGTGCATCTTCATCAACCCCGTAACTGAGGTTGCCTACGTAAATGTTCATGTTTCAGTTTATAAGATAAATAAATGATTCCGTGCAGTTTAAATTACGATCCACCATTGTCGGATTTATGACTTTTGTGGTAAAATGCTTTCTCATTTGGCATATATTTTTCGTAAATTAAGTGGTTGAAATTAATTGGAGACTTTGTGTAGATTTTCTATTAAGGCTATCAATTGAGATCAAGGCACGAAATGTTTAACGGGTGCAAAAATACTCTATTTATTTGAAATGACCTAATTTGTAAAATTTGCCTTGTAAAAAAGAAAAATAAGCTTGGTTTATTTAATCCATCGATAATTTCTTTGCATTCCTATTCTCTGATAATTTTATAAATTGTTCATCCGCTTTATTTGGTATTACTTGATCCTCATGACCCACACTACTGTATAATAAGGTGGTTCATGAAAATATTCACTGGTGTTAATGTTAACGTCATGCGAATGACCGGGTTGTTCAACATTCACATGTGGAGGATCTCCCTGGGTAACGCTTACTGAATATAATGACGAATTCGTTGGACCTGTAACGTTGTGTGTATGAGAAATACTGCCACCAACGTTACCTGATGAAGGATAACCTTTCAAAAACATTCCTGCATTCATTGAAGGTAGTGTTACACCGATCAATGGACTCTCAGGATCATTAACAACCTGACCATTACACTCAGCATAATTATCAGGAAGATCAGGAACTCCACTAAGATCTTTCGCCCAGGCGATGATTGAACCAACAGGAACTGTTCCAATATTATCAACATAAGATTTAACCGCTTTTTCAGTAGGTACCGAAGTATCACTAGATCCTGCTAAAGTTGTATCGTTTGAGAATTCATTTATGGATACCCCACTTTGCAATTCAAGTGAACCATTCAATTCAAAATCCCCATTCTCACTTATTTTAAAATAAGATGGATTTGAGTAATAGTCAGCATTGTTTCCAAAACTAAAACGAAGCTGATTTGGCTGGCCAGCTGTAGAAGTCGTTCGATAAATGCTCCACTTATTAGTAAAAGTTCCTAATGCAATTTCTCCTAAACTAAAAAACGAACCATTAAATCCTCCACTATTGCTGTAGAGTCCTAAACCTGCGTCACTATCTTCCAGTGTGACAATTTCATTGCTGATATCTGAAAGCTGTAGACCAATATCCACATCCTCAATATGAAGTGGTCCTAGCGGTATTGAAGTTCCAATGCCAATATTCCCACTTTTTAAAACAGTAAGCGCATTAGCCCTTTGATCAAATGAAAATCCGTTACCAATTTCAAACAGGGGATCAGTATCAACCCAACTGGTCGGATTACCACCACCAACATTACAACGGCCCAGGACAAATGAGGTATAGCTTTCCGCATCAGTCCCATCACCGAAAGCTGTTGAATTTGTACCACTCGCTTCACTCCCAAATCCAAATGAGGTAGAAAGATAACCACCGGCAGTTGTTGAAACACCCATTGCTGTTGCATCGTCACCAGTTGCTGATGTTGAATTACCCATTGCTGTGGAGTTATTACCGCTTGCTATTGTACCAACCCCCATAGCTATAGAATTTTCTCCACTCGCATGTGTATAATTACCCATTGTCGTGGAAAAATCACCACTTGCTGTTGTTTGATGACCCATTGCTATGGATCTTTGTCCACTTGCTACTGTAATTGAACCCATAGCTGTGGAATAATTACCACTTGCTTTTGATCCGTCACCCACGGCAAAGGAATATGAGCCACTTGCTGTAGTCCAATGTCCCATAGCTGTGGAATTATCGCCACTTGCTTTTGGACTGTAACCTGAAGCCAATGAATAGTTACCAATACTATCGTTATCCCAATAATTACCTGAAACACTTCCAGCCCGTAAAGCTGCTTTTCCCGGGTACCACATCAAACGTGTTCCGGTGCCTTGCGCCGGTATACTTCCACTTCCAAAAGTACCCGTGAGTAATACACCATCAACACCATCTACTTCA
Organism: uncultured Bacteroidales bacterium; assembly: GCA_964421215.1. Classification (GTDB taxonomy): domain Bacteria; phylum Bacteroidota; class Bacteroidia; order Bacteroidales; family JAADJA01; genus JAADJA01. Next base: position 191,633 of record CAYQWA010000003.1, read on the forward strand.
AAAGCACCCGCATCTGCAATGATGGTCCTACCTGTACCTGCACCTCCTTGGTCATAGGCTTCATCGAGCGTATTACCTGCACTACTTGTTGCTGTTACCTGTACTGTACCATCTGGAAATTTAAAACCACCCATCGAAGAATAAATCGTATCAGCAACTTCAAGCATTTCTGTTGGTGTAATTGTGCCAATTCCAACACTTCCATTTTTTAAAACTGTGAGTGCATTGGCTCGTTGTGTAAATGAAGATCCATTACCAATTTCAAATAAGGGATCAGTTTCAACCCAGTTATCCGGATCACCGAAACCAACATTATATCGCCCTAAAGCAATTGATGAATAACTAGCACCAATGGTAGAGAAACCCATTGCAGTTGAATATTCCCCGCTTGTTTCTGTATCATAACCTATCGCTGTTGAAAAGTGACCACTTGATACTGTACCGTTCCCCATTGCTGTAGAGCCAATTCCTTTAGCCTCAGAAGAAAATCCAATTACCACACTGCCTTCTGAACTTGCTTCTGAATTGTTGCCTATCGCAATGGAATACATAGCACTTGCAATTGTATTTTCACCTAGTGCCAGGCTATTATTTTCAACTGCTTCAGCACTCATACCAATAGCGATCGAACTACTACCACTTGCCGAGCCACCTCCTAATGCCATTGATGAGGTTCCGCTTGCATTGCCTCCTATTGCTATACTAAAATTACCAAATGCTGTTGTTCCGGCGCCCATTGCATAGGCGTCATCCCCAATTGCATTTGTGCCATACCCAATTGAAACGGTTCGTACACCAATTGCTTCTGCTTCAAGACCCATAGCAATGGAATTACCACCACTTGCTATCGAATGACGGCCAAACGCTGTGGAATAATCTCCACTTGCCGTAGTTGAGTCACCCAAAGCCGTAGATTTATATCCGCTTGCTTCTGTATTATAGCCTAAGGCCATGGAGTACTTTCCAATTTTAAAATCGTCCCATTGATAACTGGTCACAGTTCCTGCACGGAAAGCTGATTTTCCGGGATACCACATTGTTCGGGTACTGCCGCCTTCTGTAGGGATCAGACCGATATTTAAATCTCCGGTGAATAAAACTCCTGTGTTAGCAGCCACATGAAGACCAGATAAAGGAACATCAGTCCCAATACCAAGATGGCCATCCGGGGTAATCCTCATCAAATCCGGCCATCCATTGATATCGTTTTTAAATCTTAATGTGTCCCAGTAATTCCACTGGATAAATGGGTTGGGATCATTTTCGCTTCCCCCAAATAAAGTCAGCTTATGTGACAAGTCAAAGTTGCCTATATTTATGGCTGCATCATCACCAGGAAAACTTCCTCTGATGTCAAGTTTAGCATCAGGTACTATTGTTCCTATACCAACATTTCCGTTAGCCATTGTACTTAATACAGTATCTCCATCCCAGACCCTGAAATCGAGACGGTTTGTATCAGCAGCTGCAACAATTAACCAATCGGATGTAATGTTATACAGATCTATAAAAACTTCATTGGTATCGTAATCAACAAAGAAAGCATCCCCATTGAAATACCCTGTCCCATCAACAGTTAATTTTGTAAAAGGATTGGAAATGCCAATACCCACGTTACCGTCGTTATAATAAAGCTTGTCGTTGTTTTTTCTCCACCTTGTAGTATCACCAGTCGATTCAGAATACAATGAATAAGGAACAGACAATAATTGAGATGCTCCCATCAGCTGGTAACTGGTCCCTCCGGTTTCATCTAAGTCAACCTTCAAAAAATAGCTATCAACTCCCCAGTCAATATCTGTAAACATTCCTGATACAATATCTCCATTTCCAATTTCAAGGCTTACCAGGCCAACTTCATTGGTAATTGTATCATGAGTTTCAATATAAGCCGCAGTTCCTGTTATGCTCCCCTCTAAGATACTGATCTGAAAGGATACATTTTGATTTGAGAGAACCTCACCCCCATTATCCCTGATTACAGTCTGGTATTTAAATGCTTGTGGGGATTGAGCAATAACAAATATGGCCATGGTTAACATAACCATAGAAAGTGTAATTTTTTTCATGTCTCTTGTTTTTGAAAGTAATCAGATTAGTGTTTAGGTTTATAAAAATAAGCAAAACACATTCAAATATCAAATTTACCTCCATATGTTATAATATTAACCTATGGTTCTGGATTGCAGACTTTCTTTTCAATTGGTCTTAAATGAAACTCCCCGCCTTAGAGCAGCGGGGTATCTCAACGGAACTATTTATTGTATCGCACCATGGTGCGCGAATAAGACCCGTGAGATCCCTCTCTACGCTCGGGATCAGTTCGTCTAAATAATTTTGTTTCTCAAAATTATAGTCTCACTGATTTAATCGAGTTGTTTCCAGGCACCACTAAGATAACAGTATATATGATGGTCGGTTGAATTAACGTATAAGTCTCCTTCAGATGGGCTTCCCGGTGCAGTAGATCTGGGTTCAAGCCGCATTACATCACTGATGTGGAGCTTTCGGGCAGGGGATGTTGTGTTAATACCCACATTACCATCCTGCCTGATCACCAGGTCGGCTTCCCAACTGGCTCCGTTATTTTGACTGGTGGCAACTGTAAAGATATTGTGGCTTGTACTGCCATCGGTAAACATAAACATTTGCCGGTTGGTTCCGTCATTGCTTCCAATGCCAATGCCACCATAGCTAATGAGGGATGACCAACCATCAGGATAGGAAGGATCAACTTCGAGGAATTCATAATCCCTGACACCGGTGCCCAATCTCATTGCCCCATTTACATGTAATTTTGCCATGGGATTTTGAGTTCCTATCCCAACACTTCCTGCAAATTCATTTAATATTACATTTGCACCTTCCCGGTTTACATTTAAATTGCTTGAAAGACCATTATATCTAGCTATGATTTCATTGTCATCGATGACTATATTATCTGAGGTAATCTGACCTATTACAATATATCCTCCATTTGAAATGGAAGCATCAGTACCACCAACTACATGCAGTGGAACATCGGGTTCTGTTGTTCTTATACCAACATTTCCGTTAACAGCCAACAGGTCATTGTCAAATTCGCCATAAATCAAGGCATTAGCGGAATCAGCATCACTATTTTCAATATATAATCTATGGCTTCCGGTTTCATTATAACCAGCATGGAAACCTATAAATACGTTATAGTGTTTATTGTGCACTGAGGTTCCCATGCCTGCTGCATATCCTAAAATTGTATTGCCTATACCGTTCTGATTGTAATAATTGGCATAGGCCCCCATGCTTGTATTAAAATACCCTAAGGCGTTATAATAACTGTTATTGTATCCAAAACCTGAGTTCTGGTAACCATCTGTGGTATAAAAACCACATACATTTCCTACAAAGGAATTACCATCTCCTGTTGTGTTATTGTATCCTGATTTATTACCTATAAAAACATTGTTGTGTGAAGTATTATAGAATCCACTTTCTCTTCCAATAATAGTATTGTTAATTCCTGTTTCATTGGTGTACCCACTTTTGTAACCGATAAACACATTCTTCTCACCTGTTGTGTTTGAAAATCCAGCCTCTTTGCCAATGAAGACATTCCAGTTTTCACTGCCATCATCGTAATTCCCAGCAGCTTCTCCGACAATTGTGGATCCTCCTAAACCTGATTGCCAGATCTTACCAGTAACATGGAATTTTGAATAAGGATCATTTGTACCAACTCCTACATTTCCGTTTTCTCCAACATATAATAAGGAGGCTTCATCTGAAATGAAATGTGCCACAATGGAACCTCCGCCTGAATTGTTCCCGGCTTTAACCAAGAGACCGCTACCATTTCCTGCCGAGTTTTCAATACCTAAAGCATAATTCTCACCACTGATTTGCCAATTAAGGCCATTTTGGGCTGTGGAGTCCACACCATCGGTAACAACTATGGCAGAGTTGCTAAAAAGTGTTGCTGGTGAGGCGGTCCCGATACCCACTTTTGCATTCATTGCCAGCAGATTATTATCGAACTCACCATATATCAATGCATTTACTGAGTCGGCATCTGAATTCTCTATATAAAGTTTGTTATCACCTGTTTCATAATATCCTGCACTATGTCCAATAAAAACATTACCGGATTTGTCATGGTTTGATGATCCTGCTCCTGCCCAGCTTCCAAGTATGGTATTATTAACACCCCCTTGATTGTAATGGTTTGCATGTCCTCCAATACACACATTATCTCCCCCTGTAGTATTGCTGACACCACTTTTATATCCCAGACAAGTATTCCCGTTTCCGCTTGTATTATTTGAACCACTTGATTCTCCGATTAAAACATTACCACCTCCGGTTATATTTGCATAACCGCTTTTATGTCCGATGAAGGTGTTTGCCGATCCCGAATTGTTTAAACCGCTTTGTCTGCCTATAAATGTATTCCAGTCGCCGGAAGTATTATAATAACCACTTCTGTATCCGATAAATGTGTTTCGCCCACCAGAAGAATTTGCCTCACCGGCTTGATAGCCGATGAATACATTCTGGTTATCTGTTCCATCATCACTGGATCCAGCTTCCCGACCTAAAAAAACTGACTCGCCTGTATTGCTTTGCCATATGGGACCCGCTACTTCAAGGGTGGCACCCGGGTTAGATGTTCCAATCCCAACACTTGCATTTAAAGCAAGCAGATTATTGTCGAACTCTCCGTATATCAATGCGTTGGCTGAGTCGGCATCTGTATTTTCAATGTAAAGCCGGTTATCGCCTAATTCAAAATAGCCGGCATTGTAACCAAGAAATACATTACCTGATTTTGAGTGTTCCGAATAAAATCTTCCCGCTTCATATCCGATTATCGTATTCCTGGAACCTTCCTGGTTATGCTGGTTTGCAAAGCACCCAAGGGCAACGTTGTGATGGCCTGTTGTGGCCGATTCACTTGTTTTATAACCAATAAAAGTATTGTACCACCCTTCGGTATTATAAACACCGCAGGCTTCACCCAGAAAGGTGTTGCACCATCCTATCTCATTGGATAATCCGGAATTGTTTCCAACAAAGGTATTGGAATTGGCATCAATATTATTTAATCCGCTTTGTCGGCCAATAAAAGTATTGTAAGTACCTCCAGCATTTTTACTTCCACTTCTATACCCGATGAATACATTTCTCCCTCCGGTTGTGTTGGTATCACCTGCCTGGTAACCAACAAATACATTCTGATTATCAGTACCATCATCCATTGATCCGGCTTCCTCTCCCAGAAAAACTGATCCCCCCGTATTATTTTGCCAGATGGGGCCTGACACATCGAGCATTGCACCTGGCGAACTTGTTCCTATGCCTACAGAATCGTTGATTGTATAAATATAATCTCCATTTCTGACCCAATCATTATCTTCTGTAATGGATGAACTTTCAGCATAAAGGGCAAAAGGAACAGATAAAAGCTGGCTGGTACCCATTGGATCATAGAAAAATCCACCAGGCGGTCCCAATTCAACCTCAAGGTATTTATGATTGGTACTCCAGTCGATAGCTGAAAATACACCTATTGTAGCTGTCCCATTTCCAATTTCGATGTTTATCAATCCAAAATCATTGGTTAGGACTTCATGTGTCTCCTGATAAACAATGGTTCCTGTTGGAGATCCCTCGTGGATACTAATTCGGATACTTCCGGCATTATTGGCCATAATGTCACCAGAAGCATCCCTAACTATTGTCTGATATTTAAAGGCCTGTGGAGACTGAGCGTAAAGCAAAACTGCGGATAGAAAAGCAAACAGGATTAATATTAACTTTCTCATGGGGGATATATTTTAAATTGATAAATATTGTATTCATTTTTAAATCAGAATGTATATCAATGAACAATATTTCTATTTGATGTAAGCTACGTTATTTCACATCTTACCTTGTTAAAGAATGTTATTAATCCTTTAGGCATCGAACTGAATACGCATTTCCCTTAAAATAATTGTAACGATACACTCCACCATTGTTGTAAACAAGGGCGCGGTACCAAGCGTTATCTATTGAAAATTCCGTCGTAGTCCAAAAGTATGTTCGTTGTGCCAGGTAAGTGTAGATTCCAGCAATGTCCCGGCGGCCTGCTGGTAGAGCAGTAAACCCACTGTTGTTTATACCTCGGTTCGCATCATCAACCCACAGAAATGCCTCCTCTGTCTCTTTGAGTTTCCTTCCCTCAGAGTGCGTACCCCTCCAATCAGCTCCATCTGCTTCTGTTGTAGTCATACCCAGTGTCATCTCTAATTCTTTCCATTCGGCATCGCTGGGCACATGCCATCCATCGGGACAAATACCCTGTACTCCGCTGGGATTACTGTTACTCGAACTTGCACCGTTCATCACTGCCTCCCATATGTACAACCGACCATAAGTGTGTGCATTTCCTACATCGTTGTCATATGGATAATTATATGTGATTGTAAAACCATTCGCATAATGGGTTGATTTTAAGTTTTCAGCCATCCAGCACTGATCCCCTATTTTTACAGTTTTGTACTTATGTCCGTCAAAATCAGTCACTCCTTCGGAACAAAAACCGGTACCATCACTGCTGCTGCCTGGGGAACTTGTCTTGGTAACCATTGTTTTCCATTTGCTCCCGTCCCAGTATTCTAGTTTGATATCTTCTAAATTAAATACAATCATCCCTTCCTCTAAAGTTCCAAGGGTACTTCCTAAAGTGGCTATCTGTGCATTGGTCATTCGTGGTATGAGTATGCCCTTTTCAGTCGAATTAACCTCAAGTATAGCAGAAACACTGGGACTCATAGTCCCTATACCCACATTACCCTGGTCGTAATACAGGTCATTGGTCCCGTTCTTTCGCCATGTAGAAGTATCTCCGGTGCTTTCGGAGTAGAGTGCATAGGGTACAGATACCAGTTGTGTGATGCCCATCTCCTGCCAGGTTGTCCCGCCGTTAGGATCCATCCTTACCCTCAAGAAAAATAATCCATCTCTCCAGTAAATACTTTCAAATGTTCCCGATTCGACAGTTCCATTGCCAATCTCAAGACTGATTAGCCCGAATTCATTGGTCATCGTTTGATGTGTTTCCAAATAAATAGCCGGGCCAACAGCACTGCTCTGAAGAATACTTATCTGAAATGAAACATTTTGATTGTCAAGGATTTCCCCATTATTGTTGCGTACTATGGCCTGGTATTTAAATGCCTGAGGGGATTGAGCGATAAGGGAAATAGCCATGGCTAACATAACCACTGCAAGGGTAGTTTTTTTCATAGCTCTTGTTTTTGAAGAAAGTAAACTAGTTATAGGGTATAAATATAACGATTTTAACCCTTTATAGCAAGAGCCAAGAAAAATATAGTAATGCCAGGTTATGTATTTTTTATAAAAAACCTACATGAATGAGGGGCACTATTTGCTCATAGTCAACTCCGTATCAATGTCTATCTCGGTTTCATCCTCACCATTTCCATCAAGGTCTGCCATTTCTGATTCTGTAGGAATTTGCAATTTCAAACTACTGGAAGACAATGATAAAATTGTAAGATTATCTGCTTCATTGTCGAAATTCATTGTCAAGGTAGCTCCATCATTCCCTATGGACCAAGTTCCGTTTTCTTCTTCATCATTATTAACGAAGGTATACGTATTATCTTCTCTAAATGTGATGGTCCCTGAATTCCCTGATTGAAGCGAAACCGTAAAAATATCGACCATGGCCTGAGCCTGTTGTTGTGTGTATGTAAAATTGGAAACCATATAATCAACGAGGTCAACACCGTCAACTGTCAGATCAACATTGGTTTGGTTAATTGTCCATGTCCCATGAAGATCATTGGCTGCTTTTTCATTATCATCTTCTTTTTTACAGGAAGAACCTGAGATGATCAATACTGAGAGTATTCCGAGAATTGCTAAGTTTTGTAAATATTTTTTCATAAGTGAAGTAGTTTTGTTATAATTTTCATAATGGAATCTAGAAAGAAACAAAACGATCACCTAAAAGTTCACACCTCACCACTGGTTGATTACTTCAAATGAATATCCGTCACATCGATGCTCTCCTGCCCTCCTGTATCTCCGGTATTATTATAATTGAAATGTTGGACTGGGGATCTGCCTCTGAGGTCAGGCAGGGCAAAGGTTGTATAACCGTCACCACCATAGGTCGTTCCTAATAGTGCATATAATAATTGGTAATCCATTATGTTCAGAATTTGTCCCTCACAAAGTTCCCAACCAGGGGGTGTAAATAATCCGGCAAACAGGGTAATTTGGCCTATGAAAGGAGGTTCTGCTGTATTGGGACCTCCGGGCGGGCCTGGCCAGTTCCCATCAAAGCATATAATATAATTTAATATAAGAAAGGGATCCCTGTTGTTGTACTCCGTTATTGTGGCCGTATCCAATGATGAAGAAGCTGTCCATGCCCCTGTTCCGTTTTCATCGGAAACCATAAATTTTCCATCGGCCTGGTTGCCGTCCACAATTCTTATACTTCCCTGAACGTGCAATTTGTCCAACGGATCTGTGGTACCAATACCTAAATTACCCAATGAGTTTATCCTCATTCTTTCGAAGTTCCCACCCGTTCTGAATGATAGTGCATCCAGCGGATGATTATAAACAATCCCTCCGGCAACATGATTATCGTTATCACCGAAATAAATAACACCTTCATTGATTGAGGGTGTTAAAATACTTAATGCTACCGTAGAATTGTTTTCCACAACCAACGCGCTTTCACCCTGAGCAGAAACATAGCCGGCACTGCCTTTGAAAACATGAAGGGTAGCGTCCGGTATACCATACCCTATTCCTACATTCCCATCGTTGTAGTAAATATCATTTACATTCTTTTTCCATAAATCATTTCCAGATGTTTCAGCGTGCCTGGCATATGGAACACTTAAGAGCTGTGAAGTTCCCATGTGGGAATAGTTAGATCCCCCGGTTTCATCCATACTCACTTCCAGGTAAAATTGATCATTTTCCCATTCAAGTGATGCAAAAATACCATAGGTCGGAATCCCATTCCCAATCTCAAGCGAGACAAGCCCGAATTCATTGGAAGTGGTGTTGTGTGTTTCAGTATAGAAAGGGATTCCACCTGCAAGTGTAGAAAGAAGGCTTATTTGAAATGATAAACTTTGATTGGGAAGAATCTCCCCGGCATTATCACGAACAACTGTTTGGTATTTGAAGGCTTGTGGGGATTGAGCGAATATTGTAAAGGTCATGTTGATCATAACCAGTAAAAGGGTTAATTTTTTCATGGTTCTTGTTTTAAATGTGATCTCTGAATTCAACTGCGCATCCTGGAGATATAAATATAGCAAATAAAAACTTTAATATCAAGAAAGGAACATAATGGCTTTACTATTTATTGGCATGTATTAAACTTACACATAAACTGTGACAGAAATTACTACATAAATTTAAAACTCCCTAATAGCTAAAACATTTCGTCCAATTCCTTTATAAGAGGAATACCAATTCCCAAAATAACTAAGATAATAAGCGTTATCGCTTCCTGATGCTGAAGAACTCCAAAAGGAGTCCCATTCAATACCAATTAATTCTAGTTGATCATACACTTCGTCCAATTCACCTCTTGATGGTAAAAACCAGTCAGTGTAACCATTTAAGGCTGAGGTATCACAAATATGGGCAGCTATACCTGGTGTACTGCAATCATTAAGAATTGCAGCCGTATTCGACGCTCCGGTTCCAATATCCCATGATGTACTAATATAAGTCCCGGGACAACCCCAGGATGCATCTGTATCAAAATTTGAGGGGGCAACAATAAGTCCATGAAGGCTTGTACCATCAAGGTAAAAAATTACACCACCACCAAAAATTTCACCAATAGAATGTATATCTGCAGTTGTGAAACTTAATTCATCCCCGTAAAAAGTTCCTACAACATTTGTAGCATAAGCCCTGACATAATATAATGTAGTAAATGATAATCCAGACATAACGCTAACATAAGATCCAGTTCCGTCACCATCATTAGTATGATTGTCAGCTATTGTTGGATTTGGTGAAGTGCTCCAGCAAATTCCTTTGGTAATCATACCCATACCTCCATTATTGATAAAATCGCCACCACTGGTTGCATTTGTACCCATAATATTTGTTACCGGTTCAGTAGATAAAATAATAGTGCCATCCCCTGTTGTAAATGAAAGTACATCTGCGTATGATGTGCCAGCCGCATTCACTGCATAAGCCCGGACATAATAAGTTGTACCGGGTAATAATCCTGTCAGATTACTAAAATATGTATCGGAACCACTACCATCTACAGTGGTATCGTTTGCTATAGTAGGATTCTGGGAAGTACTCCAGCATACTCCTTTAGTTGTAATTGGGGATCCCCCATCGTTATATATATCTCCTCCACTTGTTGCAGAATATGCAGTTATATCATGAACTGTAATCGTATAAAATTGCACCACCCCATCCTGTGTGGTAAAACTTTCTTCATTACCATATCCTACACCCTCAGAACTGATTGCGTATGCACGATGATAATAGAGTGTGTTTAATGTTAAACCTGTCAGATAGCTGTCAAATCCCCCGGTGCCACTTCCATCTGAAGTCTTAAAATCGGAGGTGTCAGGATCAGGCATCAAGCTCCAGCATACTCCCCTGGCTGTTACAGGAAATCCCCAATCCTCTATAACATAACCACCAGCCTCTGCTGTATGGGCTGTGATATTAGAAGCATCCCAGGTTGAAATGTATGGTGAACTGGGTTTTGTAGTGAGTTCTTGATCGTTTCCATATCCTGTTCCGGCAGCGTTAATTGCATATGCCCGAACGTAATACAAGGTACCTGGGGATAATCCTGTTAAGTAGCTGTAATAATTACCAGTGCTGGTCCCATCAGTTGTTTTAAAGTCAGACGTATCAGGATTTGGAGAAGTGCTCCAGCAAACACCACTGGTTGTTATTGGAAATCCCCAGTCATTATTTATAGTACACCTAATGGTTGCCGAATAGGGTGTTATATCTGTTATATAATCCGATGTATTAACGGAAGGTAGGGCACGTAGAGTATTAAAAACTTCCTCATCACCATATCCCGTACCTAATGGATTGATTGCATATGCGCGGACATAATAGGTGGTGTTGGAATCAAGATTTATCAGGTTGCTTGTGAAACATTCCGAACCAGATCCATCATTTGTTAATGAGTCAGAAATAGTTGGATTCGGAGATTTACTCCAGCAAACTCCTTTAGAAGTAATAACCAGTCCTCCATCATTAAGGCAGCCTCCACTGCTGGCAGCATAGGGAGTGATACCGGTAATTTCTTCAGTATATACTGAAGGTATCTTTTCCGGTGAACCCCAGCCCGGGATCCCATTGTTCATGGTTAGCACATCCCCCTGTGAACCTACAGGCACAGTTGTCCATTGGGTCCCATTCCAGTATAAAATATCGCCTATGTTTGTCCCCTGACGTATTAAAAAGGGTATCCAATTTGTACCGTCAAATAGAAAAACTTCTGGTGTTCCGTCATTCTTGGTTTCATTGATACTGCTTATGATCATGCCTTGAACAGGATTACTTATTGAATCAAGCTGAACTACTGAATCAACAACAATAATTCCATCTGTCCTTTTCGTATGGATGGAATATGGGACAGCAAGTAGCTGGGATGTTCCCAAAAGTTGATAATTTATTCCACCTGTTATGTCAACCTCAATCTGTAAAAAATATGCACCATTATACCAGTTGATGTCTTCAAAATTCCCAGATAGAATTGTCCCGGCTCCAACAGCAAAATTTGCCAGTCCAAACTGATTAGTGATTACATCATGTGTTTCAGAATAAACAATTGTTCCATTTATGCTATCTTTCACCATACTTATTTTAAAAGCAACATTCTGTAGAGAAAGCAATTGGCCGGAAACATCCCTGACGACAGTCTGGTATTTGAATTTATGGGGGATCTGTGCAATTGTTGAAATTGCCATTATTATCAGTATCAGAATAAATGTGAGTTTTTTCATCTGTTTATGTTTTTTATTGGAATAATTAACTCATCAATATCTAATCTTTTATGCATCGAACACTGTACCCCAGGATCTTACTAAAGTCTTCCCTGTGAATCTCTGAACTTACATTACTAAGTCTTCTACACCATGCACTCATTCCTCCTGAAGAGGAAGAAGTCCAGAAATTACCATGGATCTTCAGGTCATAAAATGAACTGGACAATGTGCTGAATCCACCGCCCCGTGCTGTAAACCCACTGGAGTTTGTTGCCCCTGCATTTGGAGGATCCCAGTGCATGGTTCCTGTTTCTTTTAAATGATCACCCGCATCGGTGCCTCTCCAGCCGGTGGAATTACAGGAAACATTACCTGTATTCACTTCATTTTCAAGTGTACACCATTCCGGATCGGTAGGAATGTGCCAACCATCCGGACAAATACCTTGTGAACCCGGAATTGAAACATATCCCATCATTTCATCCCACTCGTACAACCCACCATAAGCATTACAATTGTTCGTATCATTGGCATAACAATACTTTTCAATGGTGTCGTTATCAAACTGATTGTTTGAACCATTAACTCTCATCCCAATATTTAAGTTCTCGGTCATCCAGCACTGGGCACCGATCATTATGGTTGAATATACCTGTCCATCCCTGCTATCGGTAATACTATTCCCGCAATACCAGGTCACTAATGGCACTGTGTAAAGGTTTCCCTGGGTATCCACTTTTAATCGCCATCTAAACCCATTGTCATCGACCAGGATTGTTTTTGTTATGGCTGCATTTGAAGTAATGGCACCAATTAGTTGTGCTTTATTCATTTTTGTAAAATCTTTTTTACCGTTTACATCAATCTCGACTTGTAAATAAAGGGCAATTTCACCCCATGGGAGGTCATCAAAACCTCCAAATACAACGTTGCCAAGGCCAAGATGCAAACTAACCAATCCGAACTGGTTGGTCAGGGTGTCGTGCGTTTCGACATACAAGGTTTCACCACCAATTTCACTTGTTACAATACTGAATTGAAATGAAACATTTTGATTGGGCAGGATTGCACCTGTTGAATCCCTGACTACAGCCTGGTATCTGAAAGCTGATGGAGGTTGGGCAATTGAAAAAAAGGTCGATAGAAAGATTACAAGAATTACTATAAGTTTTTTCATTTTATAATTTGTTTGTTATTTTCGGGAGTAGGTATTGATTGGTATATTACATGTTGTGCACCCAAATTCTTTTGTACCCAGACGATAAGGTCCGGCGCTACATTTTTAATGGGATTGGTGTAATGATCCACTTTTTGAACAAATTCTTCTGAGTTGATCACTGTCGGTAAGGAATAAACCAAATTTGATTGGGAGGCCATGCAAAGGGCAATGGTAATCATTACCACATGCAGGGTAAATTTTTTCATAGCTCTTGTTTTTTACAACCTAACAGAATTCAGGGATATAAATTTACTAATTATCATAGGATAATGCAACTTTTCTATATTTACAATTCATTCAATTACATTATTATAGCTCTTAATAACATCTACAGAATAGTGGACGGACTGCTCTAACACAAGTTAAACATTAATTAATCTTAACTATGCTGCAATCACATATTAATTATCCGTACAACTAATATAAATTATTGGTCCCAGAATAATTCAATTCAGATAAGGCCGGCTGTGTAGTAATAAACTTGGGTATTTGAGCTAGAGGCTATAGCTTGATCAATTTCTGTGAATAATTACCTTCTGCTGTATTTATGAAGCAAAAGTATGTGCCCGGTATTAGAGATGATAAATCGAGGACAACATTATGGGGACCTTTCAAATGGTATTCATCAAGAAGAACTTTTACCAAATTTCCATGGTAATCATAAATCTCGATTGTTACAAATGAATCCTTCTTTAGTTCGAAGTTTATAGAAAAATAATGCAATGAGGGATTCGGATAAATTTGAATCCTGCCAATACCTCTGAATTGGTTAGAATTATTGCATAATCCTACCATAATGGAATCCACCCCTCCATATGCTCCCATATCACAAAGAATGGTTCCCAAACCCCACAAGGAATCCAGTACAGCATCCTGTAAAGAAGGGTCTCCGGTATCAATGCAGGGAGAATTCTCAGAATATCCATATTCCATTGACTTGAGGTGAAAGTCATTATTGTCAGGATCCCGGAAATAAGGCCAGGAATCAATATTACCGGTACCAGCCCAGCCTCCTGCAATATTGCAATAAGAGAATACCGGTGATCCATTTTCACCCCATATTTCGTTTCCCTCAAGCAGTGCTTCATTTTGGTATAAGATTGTATTGATAACTTCAGGGCTGGATTGGTTTCCGTTATATATACCTCCTCCTTTCCACCAGTCTGCAGAATTCCTACTCAACGTATTATTGATCAATATAGGATGTGAAAAATCTAAGTACAGTGCACCACCGGAAGAAGATCCGGTATTGTAAACAATCGTGTTCTGAACTATTAATGGACTGGAGTTTTTGCAGTAAATACCACCGCCACCCCAACCACCCAGGTTATTTTTTATCAGGTTTCTTCTGATAACAGGATTGCTATATCCGCAATATATCCCTCCTCCATCTCCTCCCAGTGCACCCGACGCATAGTTGTTGGTTATTATATTATCACAAATAATTGCATCGCTATAATTACAATAAACACCACCTCCCTGGCTATGAAACCCGCCAGTAGCATATGCATGATTACCTTGAATGATATTGTTATTTATGGTAGGATCTGAGCCAAAACAATAAATTCCTCCCCCGTTTTCAGCATAGCCGTTTTGAATTTTAAATCCGGTTATAATGGCCGAGTTGGTTTCGTCATTCTCAAAGGCCACAACCGAACCTGCTGCATCACCGTCAATTATTGTTTGCGAAATTTGTGTTGTGTCCTGGGTTGTCAGAAACAATGAAGCCACAGTTATATCTTTCCCTGAAAAATCAATATTTTCAACATAAATTCCAGGCTGAACAAGGACAGTATCCCCATTATCTGCAACATCAATACCTGCCTGGATACTTGGTTGATCACCGGGTATATTGATGATTTGTCCGGTGCAAACTAAATTGACAAAAATTACTAGTAATAAAGCATGACCTGTCTTTTTCATAACCAGAGTTTTTGATTAATTAAATGCCTTTAAAAATATAAAATATATTACTCAAAGTCAAGCAACTATATACCAATACAGGTTACAAATGGATGAATAACAAGTTTTAATATATAAATGGAGGGTCAGCTATAAGCAGTATGGGGATTTTTATATTCTGGTTAAAAGAAAGGGGCACCTAAAATGTATATTTGCCCCTTTTATTATTCTATAAAATACCTGAACTTATTTATCGCACGATTGATTGGATAAATTATTTACCAGATCAAATCTGGTTTGCCTTTCTTTCCATTTACTCTTGTTCCATAAACGGGTACCTGAAATCCTCAGGTGGAGTAAAGTTTTCTTTTATTGTGCGTGGAGAAACCCAACGAAGCAAATTCAAATAAGAACCCGACTTGTCATTCGTTCCGGATGCTCTTGCACCACCAAATGGCTGCTGCCCTACAACTGCCCCGGTTGGTTTGTCGTTGATGTAAAAGTTTCCTGCTGAATTCACCAGTTTATGAAATGCCGTATCTATTGCCCAGCGATCCTGAGCAAATATGGCACCAGTCAGTGCATAAGGAGAGGTATTATCCACCATTTCGAGAGTCTCTTCGTATTTCTCAGCTTCATAAACATAAATGGTCAAGACCGGCCCAAAGATCTCTTCCTGTATGGATTTGTATTGAGGATTTGTAGTAACAATAACAGTAGGATCAATAAAATACCCAACAGATTTATCGTAATTTCCCCCGGCTATTATTTCACATGTGGGATCATTTTTCGCATGATCAATGTAAGAAGAGATCTTATCAAAAGCTCTTTCATCGATCACAGCATTGATGAAATTTGTAAAATCTTCTGGACCACCAATCTTAAATGATTTCACATCATTCACCAGCATCTCTTTTACTTCCTGCCAAAGTTTATCAGGAATATATGCCCGTGAGGCTGCGCTGCATTTTTGTCCCTGGTACTCAAAGGCACCCCGGGATAAAGCTGTAGCTACCGCTTTTGCTTTGGCTGATTTATGTACCATAACAAAATCTTTTCCACCTGTCTCCCCTACTATCTTAGGATATGTATTGTGCAAGGCCACATTATCACCAACCGCTTTCCAGATCTTCTTAAACACCTCGGTAGAACCTGTAAAATGAACACCAACGAAATCCGGGTGCATAGCCATAACTTTCCCACCTTCCGGACCGTTCACAAACACCATGTTTATAACACCATCAGGAAGACCTGCTTCACGGAAGATCTCCATCAGGATCGCAGCTGAATAAATCTGGGTTTCAGAAGGTTTCCAGACAACAACATTACCCATTAAGGCAGGTGCAGCGGGTAGATTTCCAGCAATCGATGTAAAATTAAAAGGCGTTATTGCATATACAAATCCTTCAAGCGGTCTTTGTTCCACACGATTCCAGATCCCCTTATCTGAAATCGGTTGCTGTTGGTAAATGTCGGACATGAACTCCACATTGAAACGAAAAAAGTCCGCCATTTCGCATGCGGCATCAATTTCAGACTGGAATACGTTTTTTGATTGGCCTAACATAGTAGCGGCATTGATTTTTGCACGATAAGGACCGGAAACCAAATCAGCGGCTTTCAGAAATATTGCAGCCCGATGATCCCAGTCCAGTGCCTGCCAGGATGGTCTGGCTTCCAGAGCGGCATCAATGGCATCGTTGACATGGTCAGCTGTGCCGTAAAAATAACGTCCAAGCAAGTGCTGATGATCGTGTGGTGCATAGATTTCACGGATATCATCCGTCTTTATTTCCTTCCCACCTATAAACATAGGGATATCGGCTACTTCCCTTCCCATCTTATCAAGGACTGCTTTTAATCCACTTCTTTCAGGTGAACCTGGCTTGTATTCTTTAACCGGTTCATTGTATGCTTTTGGTACAGTATATATTCCTCTTGACATTGTTTTAACTGTTAGTTTCGTGATACAATCGTATTAATTCTGTTAAGCCATAAAGTTCATCCAAATCACTTTATGTCAATTTAGTGTGATCAACAAAAAACACTTGCAAAGGTTCACAATGACTTAATTATTCCTTAATTCTCTGGTACCATTTTTGGAATTAAGCTTAAAAAAACATACCTTTGCACCCTGTAAAGTCACATCGAAAATAATTATATATTAAGGCAGTATAAAGCTATCCATGTGACATCGTAACTGGTCACGATAATTTAAATCCAACTGCCGTAAAACTGAAAGTTTTTGATCTCAATTTTAATTCGGTGATAGTAGCTGCAGGTAAAGAAATATAAAATTGTTATGTACAGAGATTTTAGCGATCCGAAGAACAATAGAATTACAATAAATGTCCTTGATAATGATATTTCAGAGGAATCCAGACAAATCCTCAACAAGATCATGGAGGAAAATCCTGACCTTGAACATATCCTTCTTTCTGCCGACAATTTTGAAAAGGCGAAAAAAGGAATCAGAAGATGGGTTCTAGATTATCTGGAGGCCAATCAATCAGCGTTGGATTATTACAACGAAGATTCTGCCGGTCGTGATGAATTTGAAAAACTCTCCTGGGCAGATTTTGCTGCAATCAGGCTAATGGATTACATTAAACATGAAGGTGTTGAATTTGAAGACCTGAACTTACGTGGTAAACATATCATTAATAGTCCGTTTAAACGGCTGTATTACGGATTAAAAGAAGGACGTGGCGGAGGACAACCTGACTTTTTTAGGGATATGCTGCACTTGTTTCGACAATTTTCTGGTCGAACAGAACGACAACTGCCTGAAAAACAAAAGATCGAAGAATGGATGTCAAGGCATCCATCAGGTCTGGATCCGGAGATCATTGAACAAAGAAAGAAAAATAAAGACAGGATCATACGGTTATTCATTAAAAAAATTGATGCAGGCGATATTCATCGAAGCCGGTTCCAATTTGAAGAAGGAATGACCTTCTGGCAGAAATACAAAAAAATGCTGGAATGGTGGAACGACAGAATGTTCCATTTACAGTTTGCAGCCAGAACACCAGAACGACTAAATCGCATGCTGGGGAGAACACTTGATGAAGATACACTGTCAAACCTATTAAAAGCGCAGGATTCAGGGATACCATTTTTTGTAAATCCATATTACCTCTCCTTATTAAATGTGGATATTGATGCAAAGTTCAAGGATTCTGACCATGCTATCCGTGATTATATTTTTGTAAGCAAGGAGTTAGTGGATGAATTCGGGCATATTGTTGCCTGGGAGAAAGAGGATGTGGTGGAGCCCGGAAAACCGAATGCTGCTGGATGGTTGCTACCTAACAAAAGAAACATTCATCGCCGTTATCCCGAAGTAGCTATCCTGATCCCGGATACAACCGGGAGGGCCTGTGGTGGTTTGTGCGTATCCTGTCAGCGTATGTATGATTTCCAGGACGGCCACCTTAATTTTGACCTGGAAGAGCTGAAACCTGTCGGAAGCTGGTGGGAACGTTTACCGAAGTTGCTGAAGTATTATGAAAAAGATGCTCAACTCAGGGATATCCTTATTACCGGTGGGGATGCATTGATGAGCACCGACAATGCACTGAAACGTATCCTGGATGAGGTATACAACATGGCAGTGAAAAAACGCGAAATTAACAAGGTAAGGGATGATGGTGATAAATATGCCGAAATGTTAAGAATAAGGCTGGGTACCCGCTTGCCGGTATATTTACCTCAACGGATTACACCTGAACTCATAACTATTCTGAGGGAGTTTAAAGACAAAGCATCAAAAATTGGATTTAAACAATTTGTCATTCAAACCCATTTTGAATCAGCAATGGAAGTTACACCTGAAGCTGCAAAAGGCATAAGGAGATTGATATCTGCAGGCTGGACCGTGACTAACCAGCTTGTGTTTACGGCTGCTGCTTCCCGCCGCGGACATACCGCCAAGCTTAGGAAAGTATTAAACGATATTGGGGTATTAACATATTATACGTTCTCTGTTAAAGGGTACAAAGAAAATTCATTCACTTTTGCCAATAATTCCAGGGCCGTACAGGAGCAGCTTGAAGAAAAATACATCGGGGAAGTTCCCGAAAAGTACCATGAACTGATTAAGGAGTTTCCACTTAATTCGGAGGAGATGGTGGAAAACATAGAAAGTTTACGCCAGGTGTGCAACATCCCGTTCCTCGCCACAGACCGCAATGTAATTAACTTACCCGGTGTTGGTAAAAGCCAGACTTTCCGAACCATTGGTATAACACATGATGGACGACGGATCCTTGAGTTTGATCATGACCATACAAGGACACACAGTCCGATAATCGATAATATGGGAAAGGTTATAATAATTGAGTCCAGGTCCATGGCCAGTTACCTGAGAAGGTTAGAGGAAATGGGTGAAGACCTGAAAGAATACAGCAATGTCTGGGGATATTCTATTGGGGAAACAGAACCCAGGATGCCAGTCTATGAATACCCGGAATACGATTTTAAAATCAGGGATGAATTTACGAATTTAGAAGTTTAACTTCTAATTCCATTCTTTCGACCTGGAAAGCAGAGTGGTCAATTTTCTCATCTTTGTTATCACAGAATTGTGATACTTGTTCATTTCCATTTATTTTTGCAATCATGGCGAAAAGCAAATCAGGAATCCTAGTATTAAAGATCCTTATAATTCTCTTGTTAGCAGTTATACTGGCTTTGCTCATTCTTCCAAAGCATGTCGGGCGTTACTTCTATTGGAATTATGCAGACCTCAATGACCATAAAAAATTCGAGAATCTTGAAATAAAAAAAGGTGAAAATACTTATCACTTTGAAAATCCTCAACAAAATCACCAATTCGAATTGCCTTCGAATTTCAATAATAACGAGGAATTACAAACTTTCGATAACTTTCTGGAACAAAAAGAAACGGTTGCATTTCTCGTTGTAAAAAATGACAATTTGGTCTATGAAAATTATTTCGATGATTATGACAGCTCATCCATTATCCCTTCATTTTCAACATCAAAAGCGTTCGTTTCAGCTCTTGTTGGTATTGCCATTGATGAAGGTTATATATACAGCACAGGACAGTCCATTACATTTTTTTTGAAAGAACTGGGACCTGAGTTTGATCCCATCACCATTGAAGACCTGTTGAATATGCGATCCGGGATTGATTTCAGTGAGGTGTATAACAGCCCCTTTGCCGATATGGCCAAATACTATTACGGGACTGATCTGCTTAAATACATAAAACAACTTGAAGTTAAGGAACCACCAGACAGGTCGTATGATTACATCAGTGTAAATACCATTTTACTGGGATTAATCATCGAACGGGCCACCAATACTAAACTGAACACCTACCTCGAAAACAAAATATGGCGTCCACTTGGTATGGAATCTGATGCCTCCTGGAGCATTGACAGCAAGAGGAATAAAACCTTTAAAGCCAATTGCTGCCTGAATGCAGTTGCTCGTGATTTCGCAAGGTTCGGAAAGTTGTACCTTGATAATGGCAAATGCGGTGAAGATCAAATTATACCTGAAGCTTGGGTAGAAAGATCAACAACGATCATAAACGATTCGAAAGATTCTCAGGGATATCCTTATACTTACCAATGGAGGGTTTTGGAAAACGGATCCTATTTTGCCAAAGGGATCATGGGGCAGTATATTTATGTTTACCCGGATGAAGATCTTGTATTTGTTAGATTGGGCAAAAAATATGGTGGCATAGATTGGGTGGAGGTATTTCTTGAGTTATCTGAACAGATCCCCTAATTTCTATTTCAATATCCCTTCATTCCTCACACAAATTTCGACTAATTACATATAACTAATATCAAACAGCAATTATCTCATTTCAACAAATTCTAGAATCATTTCAGACGGGAATAACAAATGAATTGACGACCTGATATTCCAGAAATCAATTATTTAGAATGATTACAGGGCTAATAATTACTATTTTAGTAAAACAAAACAGGAGATAGGTCTTTCAGATGGCAAAAATTCTTACAAATGGGATTAGCAAAGTTAAACTCTCTTACCCTTATAAATCTCCTGCATTTTTTCTAATTTAATAATTGATAATGATTACCAAATTTGCAAGGAATGAAAAAAAAGTACACTATTGGAATCTTAACGGCAATAATAGCTTTGTGCCTCACTTCTATTGCATGGATAATGCAGGCCTACTCACTTTTTCTCTGGGAATCGGCAATTGAAATAGGTCTTCAGGAATACAGTTTAGACGGAGACCTTTTTGAAAATGCCATGGCGAACAGAGAAAAAGGTATTGCTATCGCTGATATGATCTGGGCTCTTCCCTTAAACATACTCGCCTTTATTGGAATTTACAGGCGGAGGATGTACGGATTTGTGTCGGCAATGATGGTCTTTAGTATTTGTATTTACTTTCCATTATTTTATCTTTTTCCATTCGGATTTTTTTCAACCCAAACTGCAGGTACTGCAATATTATTGTGGGCTTTCCCTTCATTATTGGGAATCATAGGACTATGGTTTAACCGTTCACAATTTAAACTTTAAATAAATGGATACCGTTTTAATAGTTCGATGGGGGCTTATCGTATTTGGAGCTCTAACATTTTTACCTTTGTTAATATCACAGTTAATATTACTTTGTAATCCAAACGGACAAAAAGCAAAGAACCTAATCATTGGCAAAGGGGAAGATTGGCGGGATAAAACACATTACAAATCCGCAATGGCTTTTGCCTGGGCAGATTGGGCGGTAATATTTCCCCTTTTTATTTTGGGAAATATAGGTGTAGTAATGAATGTTTACTGGGGGTATATCATTTGGATATGCCTGGGAATCCTATCCATTTATTTTAGTATTGTCTTTTGGGTATTGGAAAAAGAGTACACATACCCTTCATGCGGCTGGATTGCCTATTATACTTATTATTGGGGATTTTTCTTGTATTGGGGAATTCTTGCTGCAGCCTATTCATTAATTCAAATTTTACTCTAGAAAATATCATCATGATAAGAATTGTAATTTTCTGCATTTCCATATTTTCTGTATTATCAGTTATATCACAGGAAAAAACAAGTGGATTACTGGAACGTTCACAGATAGATTCTATATATAAATGGAGAACAGATGATATATACAAAAGCATCGACGATTGGGAAATAGATTTTAAAAAAATAGAGGGAGATCTGCCAACATATAAAAAATTTGAAGGTCTGCTAAATAGTTCAGCATCTTTATTGCTTGAATGCCTTGAATTTGATGAACAAATAAGAAGACAATTCGGTTATTTGCGACTTTACGCCAAGTTAAATCGCGATGTGGACATGAATAATAATAAATTTCAACAACTTTGGTCCAGATGCGCTACACTTGAAACACAAATTGAATCGAGCAGTGCCTATATTAAACCTGAACTTATATTTTTACCCGATTCCACCATAAAAATTTTTCAAACGAAAGAACCAAAGTTAACTACCTATAAGCATTATTTTAATATAATGAAGCGGAAAAGGGATCATACACTTTCTTATGAAAAGGAAGAAGAACTCTCCCACATAGCACAACTCGTAAATAATCCTTATAAAGTATTCGGATCACTCGTTTATGCTGACCTTCCTTTTCCTGTAATCAAAGATGAAAACGGGCAGGATCTGCAAATAAACAGGTCTACCTCATGGAGGTTGAGGTCATCAACAAATCGAAGTATCAGAAAAAAAGGATATAATCAATATTACATATCATTAGGTGAATTTAAAGAAACCCTCACTCAAAATCTGAGCTCATTTATTCAGGGTAAATACTTTCTTTCTAAGAAACGAAATTACAACAGTTCCCTGGAAGCATCACTTGACAGACATAACATTCCAACTGAGATTTATACAAACCTGTTGAGATCGGTAAAAGCAAATATAGAACCCTTCCATCGATGGATGTCAATGAAAAAAAAGATTCTGAACCTGGATACACTTTATCTTTACGATACAAGGGTTTCATTATTTTCAGCAATTCAGAAAGAATATACCTGGGAAGAAGCTTATGTACTAATGGAGAATTCGCTGGAGGTATTGGGACCTGACTTTTTTAAACATATTGAAGATGCCTATAAAAACAGGTGGGTAGATGCTTATCCAAATGTGGGTAAAGAAACCGGAGGTTATAGTTCCGGCCCTCATGGACCACACCCCTATGTGAAAATGAACTGGGGAGGTCAACTTTTTGACTTTTATACACTTGTTCATGAATTTGGCCACTATATCCATGCTGTTAAAACAATGAATAACCAACCATTCATATATTGGGAGTATCCTCCATTTATTGCAGAGATTGCAGCCACAACCACAGAAAATATATCACAATTTTACTTGATTGAAAATGCTGACAATAAAGAAGAGAAACTTTATCACATTGAGAAGTATTTGGATAACGTTGTTTTATTGATCTATAACTCAGCAATGATGGCAGAATTTGAATCGATCCTGTATCAAAAAATCGAAAAAGGAGAAGCTTTGTCGGCAAATGAACTCAGTTCCATTTATGGTGGCTTACTTTCCTTTTATTACGGTCCTGATGTATATATTACTGAAATTGACAAATACAGCTGGCTGGAATGGCCCCATTATTACCTTGATTATTATCTTTATAGTTATTCCACAAGTTTTGCTGCAGCGGTTCAAATATCCACTAAAATTCAAACAAAAGGACAACCTGCTTTTGATAAGTTCATGAATCTCCTGAAAGCCGGCAACTCTGGTTTTCCTGTAGACCTTGTAAAAGAGGCAGGTGTAGATCTGACAAAACCATACCCATATGAAGCTGTAGCATCTCGGATGAATGAGTTGATGGATAAAATTGAGGCCTTAAACCAGTGATGTTTGCTTCCACAGGTATCAGAAATTTGCCACTCCTAATCTTTCGAAAATCAGGTAAGTCAGGACTTATAAAAATTGTTCATAGTGGAAGTGGATTGTTAGAAGGTGGTCATATTTTTGTAGTAGTATAGCCAAACCTAGTGAGGTTGTTATTGGGTATGATAAACCGGAGATTTTTACAATCCCGTTTAGAAGGGTGATCAGTTTTGATTGATGTTACAATCCATTATTCCAATATTCAATCATGCCTCCTCTACAGGTAAAACAACTACTAGTTCTTTCTCACTTTTCAAAAAATTGAGAAAACTCAGGGTAATCTAGTTTTTCTTTTGCAATCTTTTCCGGATAAAGAAAATACTTCACTTCTCCCCCACAGCACAAGTCATTTTTTGCATTATAAAGTTCAACCCTGACATAGGCAATCCGTTTCTCAACCTTGTTAATCCTGGCTTTCAGGAGTAGCTTGCCCTAGTCGACCAAAACAGGTTTTTTATACCTCAGGTTCATATTAGCTGTAACTCCAGCTGTTTTTAATTTTATCTGCACACACCAGCTGGCGATCTCGTCTAGCACTGTAGCCTGAATGCCCCCATGTAATACGTTTTTATATCCTGCAAACTGGTCGGAAGGTTGCCACTCCGAAATCACATATTCTCTCTCTTCGAAAAATTGCATTTTTAATCCTAAATGATTGTTAGGAGAGCAAGCAAAGCAATTGTGTCCTTCCTGTGTTGTATAGGGATTTCGGATAACTTTTTTCTCACTCATAAATTCAGGCCATTATATTGGCTCGCCGTCTTTGAAAGTTGTTTCACTGGTAATTTTACCATGAGGATCGTATTCAAACCAAACTCCCTCCTTTTTTCCATCAAGGTATTGCCCTGAGACTTTGGGCTTTCCTGTTGGATAGAATTCCTTGTACAGGCCTTGCGCTATATTATCTGTAAATTCCTGTTCAGTGATGACATTTCCATTTCCATGGTAGAAGCGGTTGGTCCCATTAAATAAGCCATTTTTATAATTGTATTCTGCGATCATGTGACCTTTGTCGTCGTACCATTTCGACTTACCGGTTTTCTGCCCCTGGCGGTAGGAGGACTCTTCCATAATTCGGCCATTTTCATAGTAAGAAAAGCATTTCCCGTTCATGACGCCGTTTGCATATTTTATTTTACTCTTGACTTTATTAACTTTATGGTATTCGATCGCCCAACCGTGAAGTTTGCCCTCCACATAATATTCCTGCTTGCTGATCCCACCTTTTTTGTCGAACTGTAATTTAAGTCCTTCAAGGACACCTTTATTATAAGTTTCAAGGTCGGTAACCGAGCCCGCCCGGTTTACTTTGATCCATGAGCCCTGCTTTTCATTGTTCTCATAAAATCCTTGCTGGGTGTGTGTTCCGATTTTCTGTTCAAAATATCCTTGTTTCTCTTCCTGCCCGTAAGTTATGACCGAAAACAAACTAATAATGCTTATAAGGAGTGTTCTGCTTAATATCTTCATATGATCAAATTTTAACAAAAACAAAATTACTAAAGATATTTTGGCAACAAAACTTTGCACATAATAAATTTATTTATTTTTGCCGCTGATTACTTCGCGGGTGTGGCGGTCCCGATAGCTATCGGGATGGTAGTTGCGCTTAGAAGCAGTTCTTTTTATAAAACATAATTGCAATAATACTTTTGCGGGTGTGGCGGAATTGGTAGACGCGCTAGACTTAGGATCTAGTGCCGCAAGGCGTGGGGGTTCGAGTCCCTTCACCCGCACGAAGTAAGGGTTAATGGACGAGAAGTTTATCCTGAAGGCATTGTCCTTCAGGAAGTCCCTTCACCCGCACGAAGTAAGG
>CAYQWA010000003.1:217572-293619 GCA_964421215.1 uncultured Bacteroidales bacterium
TCACCCGCACGAAGTAAGGATGAAGGGCGAGAAGCCTGTCCTGAAGGTTTCATCCTTCAGGGAGTCCCATCACCCGCACGAAGTAAGGTTATAGGGTTAGAAGTCTACTTACCAATTGGTGGTAGTCCCTAATGACCCGCAGGGAGTAAGAACCTCGTCGTTTTGGCGGGGTTTTTCATTTTGAATGCCTTCCTGTCATGAAAGACGTGTAACTACCGGGCTTTTTTGGACAGTCATTATGAACAAGTCATCGTAGCATTCTCACACGATCACCAAATCCTATAACTCTAAATACCTTCAGTACTTTAGCCTCTTAAGAGGTTTATACAACCTTTTCCCCTTCCCGATTGTTTTTTATAAAACGATCTGTTGTAAATATTTAATATTTAGCTAATTTTGCACACTTTTTGATAGGTAAGGCGAAATCATAAAGTTTTGTCAGAACGACAGTGAATACAGATAAAATATTAAATAACTAGAGAATGAATATTACAAAGGAAAGCACAGGGGACTTAACGGCTACCATCAAAATGGAAATTGGCCCGGAAGATTACAAGGAGCAAGTAGAGAGCGCATTGCGCGACCTGCAGAAAAAATCCAACCTCAAAGGATTTCGTCCGGGTAAAGTACCGTTTGGTTTAATTAAAAAAATGTACGGAAAAAGTGCCCTTGCCGAAGAGGTCAATAAATTGTTATCCGAAAAATTAAACAACTACCTCGTTGAAAATAAACTCGAGATATTGGGATACCCCCTAGCCAGCAAAGAAAATGAAACGAAAGCTGATTTTGAGAATTCGGAAGAATTTGAGTTTTTCTTTGACATTGGAATGTCACCTCAGTTTGACCTTGAAATAAACGATAAGATAGAAGCCGAATATTTCGATATCCAGGTGGAAGATGAAAAGGTTGACGGTTACCTGAAAGAAGTACGCCAGCGCTATGGAAATCCAACAAATCCTGAGATTGCAGAAAAGGGAGACCTTTTACGCGGTGAGATCGAACAAATTGATGCTGAAGGTAAGGTTATGGAAGATGGTGTTAAAAATACCACATCACTTTCCATCGATTTTATTAAGGATGAAAATGTGCAGAAGGAATTCTTAGGAATGAAAAAAGACGAAAAGATTGTTTTTAATCCTATAAAAGCTACTGAGAACGAAACGGAAACAGCTTCCATGCTTGGTATTAAAAAGGAAGAAAAGGAAAAACTTGAATCCGATTACCAGTTTACCGTAACAGAAGTATCAAGGATAGAACCGGCAGAGATAAACAAAGAGTTCTTTGATAAAGTATATCCTGGCAAAAATGTAGAAACTGAGGAAGATTTTCGTGAAAGGCTTAGAGGTGAGGCAAAAGAATACTTCCAGAAAGAAAGTGATAATTTCTTTGTCCATGAAGTAATGGAAAAACTGACCAACGATACAGAGGTTAAGCTTCCTGAGGAGTTTGTCAAGCGTTTCCTGGTTGAATCAGAAGAGAAAATAACAAAAGAAACTGTAGAAGAGGATTATAAAAATTATGTAAAATCCCTTAAGCAGCAACTGATCATTAACAAGATCGCAAAAGAAAATGAAATAAAAGTTGAAACCGAAGACGTAAAGATCTTCGTAAAAGAGATGTATGCTAAACAATTTGGTTTTGACCTGAGCGATGAGGAGAAAAGCAAACAGCTCGATCCGCTTGCTGATTCCATCATGCAGAACCAGGAAGAGGTAAGAAAGATCTATGACCAACTGTTCGATGACAAAATGAGGAAACTGTTTAAAGACAATCTAAAGCTAAATACCAACGAACTCAAATACGACGAATTTATCGAAAGAGTAAACGAACATCATAAACATCATCACCATGAACATGAATAATGAATTTAGGAATTATGCAGTAAAACACAGGGGGATCAGCAGCATCACCCTGGATAAATACGAATCACTCACAAGCAATTATATTTCTCCGACGATTATTGAGGAAAGGCAACTGAACATCGCAACCATGGATGTATTTTCAAGGTTAATGATGGACAGGATCATCTTTTTAGGTGTTCCCATCGACGATTACGTGGCCAACATTATCCAGGCCCAGTTGCTGTTTCTTGAGTCGACTGATGCCAGGAAAGACATACAGATCTACCTGAACACTCCTGGAGGAAGTGTTTACGCAGGCCTGGGGATTTATGACACCATGCAATACATTCGTCCGCATGTAGCAACCATATGTACAGGAATGGCTGCTTCAATGGGTGCTGTATTGTTATGTGCCGGTGAAAAGGGAAAACGTACAGCTCTGCCCCACTCCCGCATATTGATCCACCAGCCTATGGGTGGTGCTCAGGGACAGGCATCTGATATTGAAATTACTGCCCGGGAGATCCAGAAGCTGAAGAAAGAATTGTATGAGATCATTGCCAGCCATTCAGGGCAGACTTACAAAAAGATCTGGAAAGATGGTGACAGAGACTACTGGATGACCTCGCAGGAAGCAAAAGGGTACGGAATGATCGATGAGGTGCTGACCAGAACAGCTGACAATTAAAAACAGAAAACAAAGGTTTGTTGATAGTACAATAGGATAAAACATCATTTTATGGTTAAAAAAATTGAACGTTGTTCATTCTGTGGCCGCGAAAAAGCCCAGACCAATGTGCTGATTGCAGGCCTCGATGCCCATATTTGCGACTACTGTGTATCGCAGGCGCAGCAGATCATCAACGAAGAGATTGCTACCAAAGCATCCCATCAGTTCAATAAAATTGATCTGCAAAAACCTCAGGACATTAAAAACTACCTCGACCAGTATGTGATCGGGCAGGATGAGGGGAAAGTAGTGATGGCTGTGGCCGTTTATAATCATTATAAAAGGATCACTCAGCCCGAGAACAAGGTTGGTTTTGAGGATGTGGAGATTGAAAAATCCAACATCATCATGGTTGGTGAAACAGGGACTGGCAAGACATTACTTGCCAGGACCATAGCCAAGATGCTTAAAGTGCCTTTCTGTATTGCTGATGCTACAGTATTAACGGAAGCCGGTTATGTTGGTGAAGACGTTGAGAGTATTTTGAGCAGGTTACTGCAGGTTGCCGATTACAATGTCGCAGCGGCTGAAAAAGGGATCATATTTATCGATGAACTCGATAAAATTGCCAGGAAAAGTGACAATCCCTCCATAACACGCGATGTGTCAGGTGAAGGTGTACAACAGGCATTGCTTAAACTGCTTGAAGGTTCGGTGGTTTCTGTTCCCCCACAAGGAGGCCGTAAACATCCGGAACAGAAAATGATCCAGATCGATACCAAGAACATCCTTTTTATTGCTGGTGGTGCTTTTGACGGAATCAATAAGATCATAGCATCCCGTATGCGAACAAACGTTATCGGTTATGCCTTTGATAAATCGCTGGAGGAAATCGATAAGGAAAACCTTTTACAGTACATTTCACCCCCCGACATTAAAAAATTCGGACTAATCCCTGAAATTGTTGGCAGAATGCCGGTGGTCACCTTCCTACACCCGCTGAAAAAGGAAACCCTGAGAAAGATACTGACTGAACCGAAAAACAGTTTGGTGAAACAATACACCAAATTATTTGAAATGGACGGAATAAAACTGTCCCTGGAAGAAGAAGTGCTTAATTTTATCGTAGATAAGTCCATAGAATTTAAACTCGGAGCAAGAGGCTTACGATCGATAGTTGAAGGCATCCTTACCGATGCTATGTTTGAACTTCCATCTAAAAAGTCTGTTAAAAAACTGAAGGTAGACCTTGCCTATGCTGAGAAAAAGTTTGACAAGACCAGCATCGCAAAATTGAAAGTAGCTTAATTGTCAATATTTACCTGAATAACAAAACTTTGCGACCATTGCGGTTAAGCAGTTGAAAGCATCTTCTTCAGATACTATTTTACTTTGTTTTTCGTTGGCATAATAATTGCCTGTTTTCAGCAAAACGTAAAAATGATCAGATTTATCCATATTGCAGTTTTGTTAATTTTCATTTCACCCCTGGTAATGGCTCAAAGTCAGGGAGAAACGATTGTTATTGCAAAAATTGTTAATGGGGATACCGTGCTCATGTATGACCTCCCTGAACATTATGTACATTCCAAATTGCCCAGGAAACTTAAGTCAATGGCAAGAAAAAATGCCAAACTTGTTTACAACGTTAAAAAAGTCTACCCCTATGCAAAGCTTGCGGGCATGAAACTTCATGAATATGAGGAGATCCTGAGCAGTGCTGAAACCGATGCAGAGCGCAGGAAAATAATGAAACAGGCAGAACATGAGCTACGCGAGGAGTTTGAAGACGATCTTAAAAAGTTGACCTTTAAGCAAGGCATGATCCTGATCAAGCTTGTTGATCGTGAAACCGGAGACTCATCCTATGTTCTTGTTCAGGAACTCAGGGGTAAATTTGTTGCTTTTTTCTGGCAAACTTTCGCTAAACTATTCGGATATAACCTGAAAACTGAGTACGATCCTGATGGTGAAGACAAAGATATTGAAGAGATTGTTGTTATGATTGAGAATGGACAGATCTAGTTATGAATTATCTGAATAGCAATTGGGAGGGTTAAAATTTCTAATTGACCTAATTTCAAATTATCTAATTTCTAAAAAGATTAATAATCGATCCTGGAAATAAGTAGGTTGTTCTTTAGTTAATTGAAACGGTCTGTTTTTCCCTGTGCCATTTATTGTATTCCCTTACCATCCTGTAAACAGCTGTATATCCGTACAAACCTCTTTGAATCTTG
Organism: uncultured Bacteroidales bacterium; assembly: GCA_964421215.1. Taxonomy (GTDB): domain Bacteria; phylum Bacteroidota; class Bacteroidia; order Bacteroidales; family JAADJA01; genus JAADJA01. Next base: position 222,324 of record CAYQWA010000003.1, read on the forward strand.
GAATGAAGATCAGGGTAATCATCAAAAAACAATGAAATGTTTTTGCGTCCGCTGTACTTGCTATATTTTACGGATGAACCATCTTCTTTCAGCATATAAAAGAAATCCTTTTCTGAGCTTGCCGGTAATGTGATAAGATAAAAGGCAAGTGTTCCATAGTCTGTTCTTGTATCAATAACATCCTTGTAATGAACGTAAAGTTTTACGGCCCCTTCTTCATTGATGGAATGCAAAAACAGTCTATGGTTCTTGTAAAACTCCAGTGAAACGAAATTCACAAACTGGTACTGGTGGTAAAAACAGATGCGTTTGACATGCTCCGGCAATAATCTTGTTACATTCCCGAGAGAATCCTCATAATAAGCACCGTACTGGATCCTGGCATAATACAATTCATCAAGGTAATCGATCCGGACTTTTATTGTTCCGTAAATAGTATCATCCTCCATCGTAACATAATACCCGTCTTTTTCCACCAGTTCTGCATAAGCTGATATGTGAATGAAAATAAAAGATAATATGATCAGTAGAAAACGCATCCTGCAATGGTGTTAAATGACTCAGGCAATTATTTACCCCTGCCCTGTATAACGATCATGACGGTATAAATAAGTATCTTCAGGTCCATGGTTAAGGACATGTTTTCGATATAAAGGATGTCGTATCTAAGTCGTTCAATCATTTCTGTTACATTGGAGGCATAGCCGAACTTCACCTGTCCCCAAGATGTGATGCCAGGCTTTACTTTATGCAAAAGTCGGTAATGGGGTGCCTTTTTAACGATCTGATCAATAAAGAATTGCCGCTCAGGCCGCGGCCCTACCAATGACATATCTCCTTTTAATACAGAATAGAATTGTGGGATTTCATCCAACCTTACTTTCCGTAAAAACAGTCCGAATGGAGTGATCCTGCTGTCGTTTTCTGAGGACAATTTAGGTGTACCGGCTTCTGCATCATTAACCATAGATCTGAATTTATACATAAGGAACGGTTTTCCATGAATACCAACACGTTCCTGCTTGTATATGATCGGACCTCTTGAAGAAAGCTTAACACCAATACCAACAGCAATATAAACCGGGGATAAAAGCAATATTCCAACCAGCGAAGTAATAATATCGATGATCCTTTTTAATGACATTTGCCATGCTGGCATTAAATCCGGAGATATTTTAATGAGTGGTGCGTGCCATATACCTTCTGTTTTTACAGCGCCCGTAAGGAAGTCCTGCAAATTCGGAATAATTTTGATCACCACATTGGTGTCTTCAAGCTGGGAGATGATGTTTTCGACCTTGTTGTGTTCTGATCGTTCAATTGCGATGATAACTTCTTCTACTTTTTTCTCTGCTATTATTTTCCTTAAATCGGTTATATGACCAAGCCTGGGAAGGAAATCCTCCATGAGGAACTTATCATAATCAACAGCATTTACAAATCCAATGAATTTATTTCCTGAGGAGATCTCTTCACCCTGTATTTCATTATAAATATTAATAGCATTGCCATTGCTGCCGACGATTACCGTTGGGAAACCGATAATACGTTTGTGAATTTTTTTGATGGTTCTTGTGGTTATAAACAGCCTGAATGAATAGGTTAATATAAAATGCAGGAGAAACAGGATGATAAAGGACTTGTAATAGGATCTGTATGAAATAATGATATCATCAAGGATAAGCGAGAAAAATATAAAGATGACACCCAGAAAAGTTATTGACAGGGTTTGTCCAAGCTCCTTAAGCCGGGATTTCCTGTAAATCTTCCGGTAGGTTCCGATAATTATATAGAGTGTTAACCAGAAAAAAGGGATCACCAGGATTCCCAGATACAACTTGCGGTCGAGAAAAATATCCTGCACATGCTGCATAAAACCGGGATCAACCACCCATTTCCTGTAAATAAAGAACAAACTCCAGGCTAAGGCTGCAGTAAACAGATCGGCAATAACGTATTTCGCTACTTGTAAATTTCTATTCATCTACGTATCTGTGAATTAATTTCAAATTGTCCAGCTTAATAACCGGATTTTCAACACCTGATTCTTTATCCGATCTGAAGTAAACATTAAAGTAATCTTCGCTTTGATATTCATCAACTGATGGAGTTAAATTTACATATACCTTTTTCCACTCTCCTTCAGTAGAATTTAAAATCAGAATCGGATGTTGTATGATTCCTGAACTGTATTGTTTAATAAAAATACCAACCGACATCAGGTTATTGGTATTGTATTCCATTTCCAGGTAAACCGGGTGACCGCCGGGAGGAAAATCAAAACCTGGCGATTCTGACAGCTTGGTAGTTATTTCAAAAATAGGGCTCTCACTATCCATATAACCGGCACCAGAGGTCAAACCATAAACCGGATCAGCAGGGCTATGATTAAAGGACTGTAAGGAGGTGTCGCTGTTCGAGGTAACTTCCAGCTTAAAAGAAGATCCTTCAAAATCTTCTATCCATTCAAACTGGGTATTATCAAAAAACATCACGGAGGGATTTTTGCGTACCACACTGTCCATTACCAGCTCGTATTCTTCATTCACCCAGGGTTTGGTCATCAGATAATATCCCCGGGTTCCTGACATTCCATTGTTTTTGATACCTGCGTACAAAGCAACTTTATGTTTGCCCTGAGCCAATATTGGAATGGTGGCAGGCAACTCAAATGCCCCAATCAGTTGGTCATCAACAAAAGCCCAAACATCGACAAATCTGTGGGTAAGAACACCTTCTTCGATGAGGGGATTACTAGTCAGGAAAATAGTGTCAACCTGCAGGTAAGCCGGGATGGTCTGGTTCCCTTCAAACTTCTCACAGGAAGTCAGGATGATAACAAGTAATACCAATCCTGTCAAAAATGTATTTCTTCCGAATAAATCCACCTTTTGTAATTGCGCTGCGAAATTAAAAAAACGATTGGTAATAACTAATATTGTTACACTTTTATGTTGCAGATTTTGCACAAAAAGTATTTAAGGTCCCTGAAGAGCACCAGCCAAAACCATTTAATTCCAATTTATGAGTTGTAGTTCATCTTGTCCATGATCTTGTAGGCAACATCAAGAGCAGCATACCCATCGTTGATGGATACAAGGGGGGTTGTGTTGTTTTCAATAGCATCAGCAAAACTTTCAAGTTCATTTTTTATGGCATTTACCGGCTGGATTTCGGGTTTATCAAAGATGATCTGTTTGCTGCCTTTCCCTTTACCCAGGTCTAAAATCATGGCCAGCGGATCTGCTTTATCAGGATCTTTAACATTTTCCATTCGAAGAATTTCAGCGGTTTTTTCAAGAAAATCAACTGCTATATAAGCATCCCCCTGGAAAAAACGGGACTTTCTCATGTTCTTCATTGATATCCTGCTGGCAGTAAGATTGGCAACGCAACCGTTATCAAATTCCAGCCTGGCATTGGCAATGTCAGGAGTATCACTCACAACAGCCACACCACTAGCGTTTATCTTTTTAATGTTAGACTTTACAACGCTCAGTACTATATCGATATCATGGATCATTAAGTCCAGAATAACAGGCACATCGGTACCTCTTGGATTGAACTGAGCCAGACGATGGGTTTCAATAAACATTGGATTAGCCAGGTAAGGCTTTGATGCTGTAAAAGCAGGGTTAAAACGTTCAACATGACCCACCTGTACCTTTACTTCTGCTTCGTTGGCGAGGGAGATGAGCTGCCTCGCTTCGTCAGGAGTTGTAACAAGTGGTTTTTCTATAAACACATGTTTAAAGCCTCGTAATGCTTTTGTTGCACAATCGAAGTGAGAGACAGTAGGCGTAACAATATCGACAATATCAGCCTCTTCAATTACTTCTTCAATGCTGGAGAAAATCTTTGTACCAAATTCATTTTCTATGGATTTTGAAATCTCTGCATCAGGATCATAAAATCCGATCAATTCCAGTTTGTCCGATTCATTGATGCATTTTATATGAATCTTTCCCAGATGACCAGCCCCCAAAACGCCTATTTTTAACATAATATCGAATTGTAGTTTTTGTTGTATTTTTTGGCAAAAATATACTGCGATTTTATACTTTCGTAAAAAGTTTAAAGCAGTTATAAACAAATAGAGGTTTATAGGTTGAATATTATATCGGATCGATTATTGAAGGCGTTTAAAATAATCATCTCAGTCTGTAAGCACATATAATACGATCAATGGCAGAAGATACTTATCGCCATAAGGGCATGAGAAAAAAGCTTACGGAATCTATCCGGAGGAAAGGGATCCTGGATGAAAATGTTCTTGGTGCACTAAATGCTGTGCCCCGTCACCTTTTTATGGATTCCTCTTTTCTGGAGTTTGCCTATGAAGACAAGCCCTTCCCTATCGGCTCGGGCCAAACAATCTCTCAGCCGTATACCGTAGCTTTCCAAAGTGAATTGTTGGAGGTAAAAAGAGGCGACAAAGTACTCGAAGTTGGTACAGGCTCGGGATACCAGGCCTGCATCCTCGTTCAGATGGGAGCAAAAGTGTATACCATCGAGCGACAAAAATCCCTTTACCTGAAAACAAAAAAACGGCTGCCATTGCTAGGGTATAACGTTAAACACATTACCTATGGAGATGGCTACAAGGGTCTTCCTGCTTTTGCACCATTTGACAAAATACTTGTTACGGCAGGAGCTCCATTTATTCCGTCAGAACTCATCGATCAATTAAAACCAGGTGGTATTGCTGTTATTCCAGTGGGCAAAGACATCCAGGTGATGAAAAGGATCATAAAGACTTTCGATAATGAGATTATCCAGGAGGATCATGGAGATTTCCGATTTGTACCTTTGCTTGGGGACAAGGCTGATGATTAATGACACCCTAAATTGCAAGGCATAGCAACCAATTCAGAGCTTAACTCATCTTAAATATACCATACTAACATATTTTTCGTTAGTGAAAACTCTGGTAAGATAATTGATTGAATATGTGATTTAATTCCTTACTAATTTATTTTTGTTCTACTTTTGCAATGAAAAATATTAACATTAACTAATCTTAAATTAATTGTATTAATATGAAAAAACTAAGTTATTTATTAGGTTTATTTGTTGTTGCAGGTTTAATTTTCTCTTCCTGCGCTAAAGATGATGATGAGGAACCTCAGGATGTAACGCCTGTAATTTCCTTTCAAACAGGTGGAGATTATATTTCAGCTGATGTAACGATTGTCCAGGGTGACTCCATTCTGGTTGGAGCAATTTGTACTTCTAATGCAACATCCGGAAAGAAACTTGAAAGTTTCAAGATCTACATGATCGTTAACAATGTTACTTCTGATCCTATCGTACAAGTAGATAACATCGATGAGTCTGCTTATACAGCTTCGTATTACATCACCTTCCCTGATGTTCTTGACGGAAAACTTTATGCTGAAGTCACTGATGTTGACGGAGAAACCAGCAATGTTTCCTTTAACATTACTGTGGATGCATCAGCCGGTCCGATCTTTACTTACACTACTATTTTAATGGGAGGTCAGGCAAATCCTAACACCGGAAGTTTTTATTGTACTGGAGAAGATGTTGTTTATTTACTTGCTGATGCAGTAAACAATCAGGATAAAATTGACTTTGTTTTCTTCTATGGCAACACCAACCAATACAGTATCGGTGCTCCTAATGATGACCAGGTGGCTATAGCTCATGATGCCAATGGCATAAACGACTGGACAACAAAGAATGCAACTTTATTCAGCTCAGATGCTATTGCTAATCTTACATGGGAGGATGTTGTAGACGATGGACTCGTTATCAGTAACCAAACTGATGTTACTGTTAGCCTGGCCAACGAACTGGCTGACGGACAAATTTATGCTTTTGAAACAGCAGCTACCTCAACAAATCCTGCTAAAAAAGGATTATTCAAAGTTATCGCAGTAAGTGGTACCAGTGGTGCTGACAGACAAATCGAAATTGAAGTAAAAATTCAGGAATAATTCATAGTTCCGCTTTTTTCCGGAGCTGACTTATTTGTAGTTAAACAAATACGCTTTTCAACGCAAAGTCTTTGGCAATAGACATGAACCTTTTTACCGTCTTTGCGTAAACCTAGCGGCTACAATTGAGTCAGCTTCTTTTTTTTGTGTAAAATTAAAAAAGGCCGGCTGACATTTATTAAATGCACAGAATAATGAAAAAAGTAGAATTATTAATTGGTTTAGTATTTATTGTTTCAGGAATCTTCCTGACTTCATGCCAAAAAGACGAGGTTGATCAAAATCCTCCCACCATTACATTACTTACAGGTGTTCATGCAGGTTCAGGACTAGAAAGGGTAACTGCTGACACAACTGTTGAGGCAGGAGAAGTTTTTGTTATTGGATTTACTGCAAAAACAGGATCTGACAAAAACCTTTCGGAGATAGTCGTAAACCGCACATATGAAAACATTGATATTTCAACGGTTTGGGACACCGGCAACATTAATATTGCAAGCTATACAAGGGATCTTTTGATTACTGCTTATGAAGGCACTCCGGGCTCTGAAGAATTTGAATTGACAGTGACTGATAAAAATGGTACCACTGGTGCCGTAAGTTTTGTTGTCACAACTATCCCGGGGGATCCCGGAATTTGGGTTTTCACTAACGTTGAAATGGGATCTTATACAAGTCAAATTCATAATGGATTTTCCTCAAGCACGGGAAACACCCATTTTGTAGACTCTACTGGTGTTGATGATGAATCACTGATCGATTGGGTATATTACGATGGAACCAACGGTAACACCTTTATTTCACCATCCAATCCAGCTTTGTATAACATTTATCCTGTAGTACAAAACTGGACCTCCAAAAACAATACACTATTTGAGAAATCAGATTTGACGGAAGGAGTTTTTGACGATATAAGCGATAAAGATGAATTAATATACAGGATCAACAATACCATCATTAATGGATTAACCCTGGAAGATAATTTCTTTAGCGAGTTGACTTCAGAACCGGGTGGAATATCAGGAAATGACATTTTTGTTTTCCAAACACAAAACAACAAAAAGGGATTGATCAAAATCAAGCAGGTCAACCAGGGCTTCACAGAAGGAGAAAGCACCATTAAATTTGATATAAAGGTGGAAAAATAGAAAGCACTATTTTTATTAATAATAAATAAGGAAGGAGAGTCCGAAAGGAGTCTTCTTTTTTTTTATTTTAGCCGTCGCACAAAATATTTAAGATTATGATAGCGTATAAAAAATCATTAAAAAGTATCGGGATTAAAGCATTCATCCCCCTGTTATTGCTTGTTTTTGTATGGAACTCCTCTTGTAAAAAGGAAGAAGAAGATCCAAACTACACACCCTCTATTCAGCTCTTACTACCAGCATCTAGTACGTTAAATGCTTTTCCTGGTGAATACATTACAGTTTCTATTACAGCCACTATGGAATCCGGCAGTGATGAGAATATTGTTGGATTCAAATTAACAAAACAGTTTGAAAACACACCGCCCGAGGAAATTGTGTACCCTGTAATAGAAGGTACAACCTATAACCTGACCAATGAAGAGATACAGGTTCGTGATGCCAATGGTACGGAAGTATGGACATTTGAAGTAACAGATGATTCTGGGGATAAAGCCACCCTCGTTATAACCATTACCATCCAGGGTAGCCCGCCTGATTTAAAGCCTACCATCAGTTTATTGTCCGGGACTCATTCTTCAGGTAATGTTTATATTGATGGTGACCAAACTATGGAAGTGAACGAGACAATTGCATTTGGTATTGAAGCCTTTGCCAACGGATACTCAGGTGCAAATCTGACTAATTTACATATTGTACGAAATTACGAAACCATATCCCCGAGTCAGGTACTTGATAAGGATTACAACTCAGCCAGTATAACATGGGATACGGTTACGGTATCCTACCCGCTTGCCGGTGAAGAATACTGGACCATCACAGTAACAGATGACAAAGGCGAAACGAACGAAACAGGATTTGTAATAACAACCACACAAATGGATCCTGGTATACTTATATTTACTGATCGTCAAATGGGTTCATTTACAAGTACTGTAAATCATGCAATTGATATCGAGGCCGGAACAACCTACACGCTCACTGAACTTGAAGAACCTGCAAATCAGGCAAAGATCGATTGGGTATATTACCAGGAAGACGTTTATGGTCATACATTAATGTCACCTGTGAATGATTCAGCTGCCAGTATTTATCCTGAAATAGAGCTTTGGACCAATAGAAAAACAACTTGGTTTGCAAAAACTGATATGACCACCTCAACCTACAACAGCATTGCCAATGATCAACAATTGACAATTCTGATTAACAACGGTGGTTATAATTTTAACAATAACTATTTTAGTGAAAATTTATCCAACCCGGGAGGTATTGCTGTTGGTGACATCATCGCCTTTGAAACAGAAGTCGGCAATATTGGTTTGATAAAAATAAACACCATAAATCAAGGAGCGACAAACGGTGAAAGCACCATATCATTTGATGTAAAGGTGGAAAAACCGTAAAGAAATAATCTATGTATAAAAAAGCTGTCCTGATAAACGGGACAGCTTTTTTTATTACAACCCATTATTTAGATTTCGGCGGGAAGATATACTAAAACATTTAATCGAGGGTGTTCCTACCAGTGGTCAGGGAGTTATCCAATAGTGTTCAATGTGTCGTCCCTCCTTTGCCTTCGCAACGCTTCGGCGAAGCAAGGCGGGGCTTGAATAGAAACCTGAATTTATTATTACCCATGACTAAAATCATGGGTTTATGCATACCATCCATTCAGGACTTGACGATTACAATTACAGAATCCAGTCGATCCTTTTTAACAATAAAACTTTAAATCGCAGAGCGACGAAATATTACAGTCTCTAAAATCAGTTTGGGGATTGTATAAACGATGTAGGTTCAAGCCCCAGAGACACGACACATTTAGTCTTGAAAATCATTGAAAAGGAGTAAAAAAAAGACCGCCTCAATTCGGTAATGAGGCGGCCTCTTTTTAAACAACTATTTATTAAAAATAGTCTATTTTCTCTGGTTTTTTAGAAAATAAACCTCAGGCTTACATTCCATGTTCTGCCCCAACCAAAGAAAACTTTATTTTCAACATTTATACCATCGTAGTTTTCAACTCCAGCTTCCTGATGGTAGTTGGTTACAGATTCTGATATGTATTCTGTATCTAATAAGTTATTAACGTTAACTCTGAAAGTAAGCGATTGTTCCGTTTCAAACACATATGTATAACCGACACCAGCATCAACCAGAGTAAAAGAAGGAAGTTCCAGTGAACCTTCGTGATCAGGGCTATCGAAATCCTCGGCACTGATTTGTGCATACAAGCTGTTAGCATTTCTGACATTTGCGTTCACCCACAGTCCTTTTACAGGTTGTACGGCGGCACCAAAAGCAGCTGTAAACTGAGCAGCGTCACCAACTTTTACATCATTAAGGTATAATGTTCCTTCACCAAGTTTGTTCTGGTTTTCGTCGAAATAAGAACCTGTTACATCTCCGGCATATACCCAATTACCAATTGATAACATACCGTTTAACCTTAACATACTATTCGCTCTGTATTCAGCGTCAAATTCAACACCAGTATGAATTTGCTCAACGCCAACTAGATTTGCAACACCATTAATATCATCATCATCATTATCTGGGGTATTATTTACATCAAAGTCCGCTGAGATTGTCACAAAACGGTCGGTCCATGAAGTTCTGTAAAGGTTAACATTAGCTCTGAAATCTTTTGACCTGTAGCCGTATCCAACTTCGGTACCCAGGATCTTTTCATTTCTGTAATCCTCGTTGAGTTCGTTCTGGAAATTAATCCAAACACCATCAAAAAGCGGCTGTTTTGAGTAGTAACCTGCATTGGCAAATACATTATGGTTATCATTTAAGTTGTAGTTTGCTCCACCTTTGATATTACCGCCTAAGATATTTTCCCATTCCGTCTCCTGCTCTTCGGGTGTGTAAGTGAAATAATCTATTCTTTTATATCCCTGTTGTGATCCCGCTGCCTGGATAAATGCAGATAATGGTCCGGACGTATATTCCAGTTGAGTAAAGAATCCAATCCAGTTAACCAATCCGTCATTATAATAAGCGATCTTTTCTTCGTCATCTACAGGCTTAAATACATTCCAGAGGGATCCAAGGTCAGAATCATAAGTAGTATATAAAACTCTATCCGGATTGTTGATATCTTCATTATCAATATAACCATCAGCTCCTAATAAATTATCCAGTCTTCTGTAGTGAATGCCTTTGTATGATCTGAGATCCATACCAATATCAAAGGTCAGTTCATCTGATAATTTATGGTTGAAGTTGGTAATCATTCCATACCAGTTGTGTGAGTTCATGGATGCTCTTCTAACTAATCCATCACCCCAGTCAGAGACAATATATTCGCCTTCATCATTGGCAGTAAGCTGGTAAGTATCACCATCATAAAATTCAACTTCTTCGCCACTGTTGTATTGAACTAATTTGTCCCAATCTACTTCACCTGTATCAGGATTCCTGTACCTGCTGCTGCTTGCAAATCCATATCCAGGTCCAACACCAATGTCACCGGTTCCACCACCTCGACCAACAGAAGCATAAAGAACAGTTGATAAACTGGATTCTTCATTAATCTCCCAATCCCAGTTTACAGAAGAAATAGGTTTATGGTAGAAGTTTTTTCTCCAGTTAAACTCTTCTCCGTCAAGTTCTCCATGGTTGTAATTGTACTTTGTTCCGTATTCAACGTAATCTTCCAAAGTAGCCATATTATAGAAACTTGATGTCCTTTGGTTGTGTACCTGAGGAGCACCTGTAACAGTAAACTGGAAATCATGATCACCTTTGTCCCATCCCATAGACAGGAAATAGTTGTATCCTTCAAATTTTGTTCCGGTTACGTAACCATCACCAGCAGTGCGGCCTAATAAAATTGATGCAGCAAAACCATTATCCGATTTACCGGTATTGTAGGAAAGAACAGTTTTTAAGTAACTGTCGTTACCATAGGTTGCTGAAAAGGATCCGCCCTGCTCTAATTCAGTTGCTTTTGTTACAACGTTAACAGTTCCACCAACTGACGAGATGGCTAATTTTGAAGATCCTAATCCCCTTTGAACCTGCATTGCTGAAGTAACATCTGCAAGACCTGCCCAGTTGGACCAATAAACCCAGCCATTTTCCATATCATTAACAGGCATACCGTTGATCATAACCGCTGTGTTACTCTGATCAAATCCCCTGATATTAATCCTCGAATCACCAAAACCACCACCTTGTTTTGTGGCATAAACTGAAGGTGTATAATTCAGAACTTCAGGAAACTCTTTCGTTCCTATCAATTCCTGGATTGTACTTGCTCTCATTGTTGATACAGCAACTGGTGTTTTTCTGTCAAGTGCAATATCCATTACACCACGAACAACAACCAATCCAAGCATTTCCGCATCAACATTTAGGGTAACTACGCCTAAATCAAATTTTTTCCCGTCCGGTACGGTAACCGTTACTGTTTTTGATTGGTAACCAACATATGAAATCGTAATTTTCACTGTTCCCGGATCTGTTGCAAGATCAAACTTACCATCAGTATCTGTAGCTGTTCCCTTAGATGTGCCCTGTAGCATTACAGTTGCCCCAATTAAGGTCTCATTCGTTTCGGAGTCTTTAACAACCCCTTTCACGCCACTTTGTGCTATCACAACCTGTGAAAATAGCACAGTCATGGCAAGCATAAACATACTTAGTAGAATCTTTCTCATAAACATAAGTTTTAGGTGTTAATACTATTCATTATTTTCTTTGGCAATTTTAAAAATTATATAAATACTTTAAACGCCAAGTTTTTAACATTCGCAGGCATGTTAGTAACAAAATGATTAGGGCAGAACCAACCTGAAATTGTGTTTCACCTCACAAATTACTCATGCAAATCTAATTATCATTTTTACACAAATAACAAATTTAACACTTGCTGTTATAGATTTTTTCTGTCAATTAAATGCAAAATTATTTCAACTGTTCTGATCAAACTTAAAATTGAATTAAGTAAAGTTGAATATTGTTTAAAAACCACGTGCTATGAGCGTAGCTATGGCTGTCAGGCTTTGTCAAGCAATTTGAAAATTGGAATAGAGGATGATTAATCCCTATACTTTTACTACATTCCATTATTCCTAAATTCCAATTGTATTATTTATTAACAGCCCCAGGGGCTTATTTTTTAAGCCACCTTCATTGAGGGTGGACTTTTACTTTACAAAGAGGATTTTCAGCTGACGGAGAGATTGTGTGCATTCTCAGCGCTAAAATTTTCACCCAGAATGGTTTCGATCTCATCCTTTGATTGTATGCTGCTGCTGGCATGAACCACTTTACCATTCTTATAATAAACTGTAAATGGCAATCCCATAAATCCACGGCATTCAGCAAGGTTCCTGATGACGGCTGCCTCCGGATGATCAAAATCCATGTCATAAAACTCAATATTGGGATATTCCTGCTCCAACTCTTTCATTGAGGCATAAACAGGTATACACATTGGTCCCATCCGGCCGCAACAAATCATCACATTTTCATTGGAAGAAAGCACTTCATTGTAGTGCTCTGCTGATACTACATGTTTAAGGTTTGTCTGTAACATATTTAATCGTTTAAGTTTCCAGCCTGATATCAGAAACTATGCCAATTAGTGATACTTAGGCGATATGAATCCATTTACGATCTATAACTTATTGATGCTATTTTATTTAGAATAGAAATTTAGAAGTCGGTCTAAATAGAACATGAAAGATTGACAGTAAAATAGTTAACTCCTTAAAGGTCAGGATCAAAAAAATCGTAAAGCATTTCGGTGCCTTCTTGACAGCGGTCATGCTCGGAATTAAAGCATTAAAGTATTCTACGAATCAACCTTAATGTATGTGTATATTTCTTAACCTCTTCGCTGTAGATTCCCTGATGATCAATTTTATCAATCTTTACCTTACCTGAGGCGTGGATCACTTCACTATTTTGCATATAAATGCCCACATGAACTATATCTCCTTCTTCATTATCAAAAAATAATAAGTCGCCTGGCTGGGCTTCATCGAGAAAACTGATATGCTCGCCTAAACCTGATTGCAGGGAAGCATCCCTTAACAACCTGATCCCGCTCATCATATAGACTAGTTGAATGAAACCTGAACAATCAATACCAAAAGGAGATTTACCACCCCACATGTATGGTGCATTTAGATACATCATGGCATTTTCAAGGATCTCACTTGCATTGGTTTCAGGCCTGGGTGTACTTAACTGGCCTGTATATTCGAATTTTTTACCGGCCGCTATAAAAATATGGTCATTTAAATTTCTAATGCTACTCCCGAAAACGACCGGCATTACCTCCATTTTATCCAGATCTTGTACAACTTCCACAAGGTCTGATACATATTCCGGTTCATAAGCATTCAGTCTGTTGAATTCCTCTTCTTCTATGGTTTGAATTTGCTTTGAATCTACCCATCCTTCATAATTATCATAGGTATTCCGAATGTACAACCAATTGTTCCTGACTTCCTGGATTACTACCAATTCGCCAAACAGAAGTTGAGTCACCATTTCACTCACATCTGAGGCAATTGCTCTAACCGGGACAAGGCTGATCAAACATATTCCAAATTTCATAGGCTAGTGTTTATTTTCAGTTCAAATTCTACTTGAATACCCAAAAATAATGTATTTTTTCTGGACAATAATACTTTGGGGCCAACGTAATTATAGACATGAATAATTATCTTTGCGCAAATTATTAAAAATATGGCAGGCAGATTATCCTCATTATTAACGGCAATTTCAATCTCGGGCTTTGTATTATTGCTGGCATTTACAAGCTGCATCAAGGATGAGGATGTAAGCAATGATCCTGCCTTCAAACTTACATTTTCAGCAGACACCATTTTGTTTGATACGGTTTTTACAACCATTGGATCAACCACCCGGTATTTAAAAGTATACAACAACAATAACAAGCCTGTTAACATTTCCAACATCTGGCTGGCGGAAGGATTATCCTCCAACTATCAGATCAATATCGATGGAGAAGCTACAACTGGTGTTTCAGATGTTGAGTTAGACGCTGGCGACAGCTTGTACATTTTCATAAAAGTAACAGTAGATCCGAATTTGATAAACTCACCCTTAATCGTTACAGATTCCATATTGTTTGAGACAAATGGGAATTTGCAGGATGTTGATCTTGCGGCCTGGGGCCAGGATGCCCATTTCTTTGTTGGTAATAAAAGAATAGAAGGACTCAGTTACCCTTATACAATAATTGCAGAAGAAAATGAAATAGTGGAATGGATCGACGACAAACCTTATGTAATTTACGGATGGGGAGTTATTGATTCTACTGCACAACTGATCATAGGACCCGGTGTTAACGTTCACTTTCATCAGAATTCAGGACTATGGGTTTACAGAGGTGGAAATATTCAGGTTAATGGTGAAAAGGACAGTGTTGTTACTTTCCAGGGTGACAGGCTCGATTATGAATATCGTGATATTACCGGTCAATGGGACAGGATATGGATCAATGAAGGCAGTTTAAACAATGTGTTTAATTATGCTGTCATAAAAAATGGACATATCGGTATTCAGGCAGAGATTCTCAGTGAAGATATGGGGAACAAGCTTGAATTAAAAAACACCGTTATACAAAACATGAGCCGTTGGGGTCTGTTTGCAATATCTTACAGGGTAGATGGGGCAAACAGCCTTTTTACAAATTGTGCAGATAATACTTTGTTTGCCGTGGTTGGTGGTGTTTATGATTTCCGGCATTGTACATTTGCCAATTACTGGACAAGTTCCATACGGCTGGAACCCTCTTTTACTCTGAGCAATAACCTTTTGATAGCGGGAGAAAATGGAAACAATATATTATTGTTAGGGAACCTGAACGCCTACTTCGGGAATTGTATTATTTACGGATCACTTGATGAGGAATTGGAATTTTCAGATGATGAGGCAGTTGACTTTAATTATGTGTTTGACCATTGTGATCTTAAAACCTTGGAAGACCTTTCCAATGAGACTCAATACATAAACTGTTTACAAAACAGTGATCCCAAATTTATTGATCCGAATCTGTATGATTTCCGACCCGATACATTGTCACCGGTATCAGATATAGGAAGCCTCGAGGTGATTAATACTTCTCAAATAAATATCACCCTTGACCTGGATGGAAATTCAAGGACTGATGATAATGGCCCCGATCTGGGTGCCTATGAATTTGTTCCGGGAAATGGTTCTGGGAAATAATTATTCTGATTCTTTCCCTGATTTTCTGAGCGAATAAATCCGTTTCATAGCATATCCTAAACCAAGAGAAAGAAGGATTAGTAAACCTCCGCCAATTGGTGCTGCTCCTCCAACCGGAGTATTACCTCCTGTGGGTCCGATACCACCGTTTGGATGTGGTGGAGTTTGAGCAAGTAAACTACCAGCATACACTAATGCAAAAACAATAAGTATAAGGATTATTTTCTTCATGTTTAAACTAATTAAAATGTGAAACCTTATCGACCTGTAATGTTTAACTCTATTTTCGGTTTAATTAAACTTTATTTATGTTATTGGTTGAAAATAAAATTTCCATTGTTTACGCAAAAAACATGAAGTTGTTACGAAAGGAGAAAAAATGCAAGGTAATAAGCTGAGAGAAAAATTACCAAAACCGTGCATACAATGCCGCAAGAATCAGACAAATCACAAAAGCGCTGATATTAAACCTGGCTGAAGTATGAAAAAGCTTCCTGTTAAGTGGGATACCCTTTGAATCGTTTGCCCCTTTGTTTTCAATAAAACTGATGAGTATCATAATACCAGCCACAACTAAAAAGGTCATTCCCATCTGATCCATCCAGGCCAGTTTGGGAAATAAAAACTCCAATGAAGATCCTTCAAACCATGCTTTGTTTCCAATCTTAAAAAACATGGCCACAGGGATCGACAGAACTGCTCCCCAGATGGCAGCGTTGTTTGTCGACTTTTTCCAGAACAACCCCAGAATAAAGATTGCCAGTATTCCCGGACTTACAATGCCTGTATATTCCTGAATAAACTGAAACGCCTGCGGAATACTTCCCAACAGGGGAGCCATAAAAACAGCTATGATAAGAGCTACCGCCGCAGTTATCCGTCCAGCAGCTACAGTTTGCCTGTCACTGGCATTTTTATTTATGAAAGGTTTGTAGAGGTCCATGGTAAAGATCGTAGCTGTTGAGTTTAACATGGATGCCAGTGAAGAAACAATTGCCGCTGCAAGGGCTGCCAGAACCAATCCTTTTAGTCCGCTGGGAATAAACATACTGATAAGCCAGGGGAATGCCCTGTCGTTATCGATGGTACCTTCACCCGTTACAAAAGCGGGATCCACCGTTTCAACGGATATCAATCCTGCATCGGAATTCATCACATAGGCAACCAAACCCGGAATTACAACAATGAAAGGAATAATCAGCTTGATAAATGCTGCAAAAGCAATTCCTTTTTGCGATTCCTTCAGGCTTTTTGCAGCAAGTGTTCGCTGAATAATGTACTGGTTAAAACCCCAGTAGTATAGATTTGCTATCCACATCCCTCCTATCAATACAGCCAATCCTGGAAGGTCCCAGTAAGCATCCTTTCCATTAGGTGTAATAATTTCACCTTTGCTTAGTACCATTGAGAACTTTTCAGGGACTGAATTGTACAGATATTTTATGCCTGAAATGACACCTCCGTTAGGTGCAAGATGGTCCAGCGCAATAACAGTTGTAATGAGTCCTCCGATGACAAGCAAAGCAACCTGAACAACATCTGTCCAGGCCACTGCAGATAATCCGCCCCATAGTGAATATGCCGCTGCAAACAAGGCCAATCCTATAATCGCATAGATTAACGTGGATCCGTCTGCATTTCCTAAGATCGTATCCATGGCCTTGGCTCCCAGGTAAAGGACAGAAGTAAGGTTTACGAAGATAAAAAGTGCAATCCAGAATACAGCAAGAATGGACTTAAGGTTTGTACTGTAACGTTTTTCCAGAAATTCCGGGATGGTAAACAGTTTCTTTTCTATAAAGACCGGAAGAAAGTATTTACCGACAATGATCAGCGTTGCTGCAGCCATCCATTCATAGGATGCAATAGCAAGGCCGATTGCAAACCCTGAACCTGACATACCGATAAACTGTTCCGCTGAAATATTGGCAGCTATCAGTGATGCACCAATCGTCCACCAGGGCAATGATTTCCCTGCAAGAAAATAATCTTCAGCATTACGCTGGTGACCTTTCTTTGTTCTTGACACATAGAGGCCTATACTCATGATCACAATCGCATAGGAAATAAAGATCACGTAGTCTAAAACTGAAAAACCGGTGCTGCTCATATCATATTTTTAAAATATATCACAATTTATCTTGAACCATTAACCGAGAATTTTAAGCTTGGCATATTTTAAGAGCAATTGCTTTTGGCCTACATTCTTAAAAAACACTGCTGCTTTTTTGCTGGCACCTGCACCTTCAATACTGATTACTTTTCCTTTCCCGAACCTGCTGTGTTCTACTTCAAGTCCCGGTTGGATCTTGTTTGCAAAATCTTCATCAAAACCAACATCCTGACCATTACCTTTTGGAAGTTTTTTCAAATTCTTTTTCATAAAAGGTGGCCTTGAAGGAACAGATTCCTTCCTTATTGGTTTCTCTACTTTCTGAACACGTTGCGGAATCTCAAGGAATTTCTCATCCAGTTCATCAATAAAGCGGCTGGGTTCACAAAAGGTATGATTGCCCCAGCGATACCTGTTCTCCGCATAAGAAAGAAACAGTCTGGATTCAGCTCTGGTCATAGCCACATAAAACAATCTTCGCTCCTCTTCCAGGTCCGATCTTGAATTTAAAGATTGTATGGAGGGGAAAAGGTTTTCTTCCATTCCAACAACATAAACATATGGAAATTCCAATCCCTTTGCAGCATGAATGGTCATCAGTGATACTTTGTCCCTGTCTTCTTTATCGTTGGTATCAGCATCCGTGATGAGGGCAATTTCCTGCAGAAACATATCCAGTGTTCTTACCTCTGAACCATCTTCACTAACTTCCTCCTGTCCTGGCATTATCTGTGGCCCTTTTTCCGAATAATCCTTAATGGCATTTATCAGTTCTTCAATGTTTTCAATCCGGGCTATGCCTTCGGGGGTTTTATCATTGTTAAGATCTTTTAATATCCCTGATGAAGTAGCTATAAGTTTAGCCAGCTCAAATGCATTTTTAGTTTTTACCTGGGCGGTAAAACTTTTGATCATTGTAACGAAAGCTCCAATTTTACTAATAGCACCTGAATTCAGGTTAAGTGCATATTTTTGCGGGTTCTCAATGACCTCCCATTGAGAAACACCTGCTTGCTCCGCTACTACAATTATTTTTTCCTGGCTCGTTTTCCCGATTCCTCTTGCAGGATAATTAATTACCCTTCGTAAAGCTTCTTCATCTTTGTTATTTACGCATAGCCGGAAATAAGCCAACAGGTCTTTAATCTCTTTCCTGTTGTAAAATGATAATCCTCCGTATATGCGATAGGGGATGTTAAGCCTGCGTAACGCTTCTTCGATGGCTCTGGATTGAGCATTTGTTCTGTACAAAACAGCAAAGGCATCATTTCTTTGCTGACTATTCATTTTATGTTCAAAGATGGAATTGCCCACAAGGGTACCTTCTTCATTATCAGAAGAAGCTTTCATCAACTGGATCAGATTTCCTTCATCGTTTTCTGTCCAGATCTCTTTGAAAATCTGATCCTTATTATTTACAATGATTGAGTTGGCAGCCTTTACAATATTCTTTGTGGACCTGTAATTTTGTTCCAGTTTAAATTCTCTTGCATCCGGATAATCCCTTTTAAAATTCAGAATATTCTGGATATTTGCTCCTCTGAATCCATAAATACTCTGGGCATCATCACCCACCACGCAAATGTTCTCACTATTGGCTGCCAGTTGTTTCAAGATCATGTACTGTGCATGGTTCGTATCCTGGTACTCATCCACAAGAACAAATTGAAACTTCCGCTGGTATTTTAACAGAACCTCTGGAAATTTATTTAAAAGAAGGTAAGTATTAAGCAACAGGTCATCAAAATCCATAGCAGATGCTTTGAAACAACGTTGCTTGTAGATCTTATAGAGTTCACCGAATAAAGGTTTTCCAGCCATTTTATCCTGTAGCAGCAATTCTTCACTCATGTTGTACTGGTCAGCAGTTATAAGGCTTGATTTGGCTGAGGAAATCCTGTTTAGAACATAACCCGGTGTATACACTTTATCATCCGAGTTTTGCTCTTTTACGATGGCTTTGATGAGTCTTTTAGAATCATCGGTATCATAAATTGAAAAATTTGATGGATAGCCAAGCCTGTGGGCCTCTGACCTTAGCACTCTGGCAAAAACGGAATGAAAAGTTCCCATCCAGACATTTTTCGCATCAGCATTCCCGACTAGGCCAATGATCCTTTCCTTCATTTCTCTGGCCGCTTTATTTGTAAAGGTAAGGGCCAGAATATTGAAAGGATCAATACCACTATTCAAAAGATGTGCTACACGAAATGTGAGCACCCTGGTTTTCCCTGATCCTGCTCCGGCAATTACCATTACAGGGCCCTCAACAGCCTCAACAGCTTTCCTCTGCTCTTTATTCAGTTTATCTAATATATCTGCCACTTCTTCCAGTTTAGCCGTCAAAAATAATATTTAATGCAGTGGGGATTTACGCATAATCAGGATTGCTTCTAAAAAGTTATTCACAGGGAGATGTACAAAGAAGAATAGTACTTAGAGTGAGCTAGAGTTATAAGTACTTAAAGTTAAAATATGAGGAAGTGAAGCAGGAAGAATTCAATTAAAGGCAATCAAGGCGCTTTAAGTACTTTAGGCACTATTTAATGTTTATATTCAAGCGTATTCGACCTAAACCGCATACCAATGGTTTCACGTATCACTATTTTCACATGGTGAGGATGGAAGTTTTTATTGTCGAGGACCTCATAAAAATGGGCCACATCGAATTTGCACCGCATTTCCTGACCTACTTCAAGTATTTTAGGGAATTTACAACTTGTATAGCTTTTCTTTATTTCAAATAAGAGCGATTGACGCCCGCTATAGAACCTGACAAATGGAATGCCTAGTTTAACCCTTTTTTTTCCAACATTAACAATATGAAACTCAATAAATTTATCAGATGATCCGCTTTCAACTAGATAGGCAGCATCAACCTTAAGCTTTTTACCTGGTTTGTAAAAAATAATAACTAAAACTGTAACGATGGCTATAGCTCCAACTATTAAAATAACAAAGGTCAGACTATTATTAAAATCAATAAAATCCATAGGTTAAAATTTTGGTACCGCAATATATAAAATTTTAGAATTTACACCACGATAATTTTTCCAACACCATTTTTAACAACCTTCCCAATACATTGAACTTGCAACAGTCCTTTTCTATGTAGATGATCCAGAACTTCCTGTTTGTATTGCTCAGAAATGGAGATCAATAATCCCCCCGAAGTTTGTGCATCATTCAGTACGATCTTGTCCGAATGAGAGATCGTATCATCATATTCCACTACATCCTCGACAAAACTCATATTATTTAACGTCCCGCCAGGTACTATATTATTTGCCACAAAATCTTCAACACCTTCCATTACCGGAACTTTATCTTTTTCAATCCTTACATCCAGCTTAGCACTATGCACCATTTCACTCAGATGACCAAGTAATCCGAAACCTGTAATATCTGTACATGCACTTACCGGGAAATCCTTCATAACTTCAGCAGCTTTATCATTTAATGCTGACATTGATTGAATGGTAATATCTTTTATTTCATCTGAGGCTATACCCCTCTTCACAGCTGTTGAGATGATCCCTGTTCCAATGGGTTTGGTTAAGATTAACACATCTCCGACCTGGGCAGTATTGTTCCTGATAATTTTCCGGGGATCTACACTACCTGTAACTGACATCCCGAATTTTGGCTCTGGATCTTCAACGGTATGGCCACCAAGAATGTAAATTCCGGCTTCGGCCGCTTTATCACTAGCGCCTTTTAAAATTTGTTTTAAAACTTCAGCAGGTAAACGGTTATCCGGAAAACCAACAATATTGAGTGCAAACAAAGGTTTGCCTCCCATTGCATAGATATCGCTGAGGGCATTTGCTGCAGCTATGCTTCCAAAATGATAAGGATCGTCAACAATAGGTGTAAAAAAATCAACCGATTGGATAATGGCAGTTTCTTCATTTATTTTATAAACAGCTGCATCATCAGATGATGCAAGTGATACCAATACATCAGGATCTGTCGGATCCGGCATGTCGTGCAAAATCTGTTCCAGGTATTGTGGCCTGATTTTGCAGGCACAGCCCAGTCCATGAGTGAACTGTGTTAGTCTGACCTCATCTGATCCCTGTTTTAATTCTTCCTTTGCAGAACCCTTTAAGCGGTTTACAGCTTCTACAACATATTTTACCGCCTGATCAATTTCTTCTACGGTCGTGAACCTACCTGTGGAAAACCTTATTGTACCCATGGCATAAATTTCAGGAATCTTCATGGCTTCAAGAACGGAGGATATGTCGATGGAATCAGTATGGCATGCCGCTCCTGCTGAGGCTGCCACCTGTGTCAACTCTGACAACAGGGTATTGGCTTCCACTCCGGGAAATGATATACTCAGTGTATTTGGAAGCCGGTTGTCTTGATGGCCGTTAATTTTTACATCAGGTAACTGATCATAGAGCTTCTGGTAAAGACGGTCTCTCATTTCTTGTAAATGGGAGGTGCTTTTATTAAAATTGTGTTTAGCAATTGCACATGCTTCTCCAAGCCCAACAACCTCCAGCACATTCTCTGTTCCGGCCCTTTTGTTCATTTCATGGTCTGCACCATGAATCAGTTTTTCAAGCTGAAGCCCATGTCTTACATACAATGCACCAATTCCTTTAGGTGCATAAAGTTTATGGCCTGCAACCGACAACAGATCTACCCCAAGCTTTTGAACATCAACATCAATTTTCCCCAGGGATTGAGCAGCATCAGTATGGAAGGGGATGTTATACTCTTTTGCAATTGACCCAATAGATTCAATAGGCTGGATAGTTCCAACCTCGTTATTTGCATGCATAACCGTGATAAGCACTGTTTCGGGAAGGATTGCTCGCTTTATTTCCTCCGGGTCTACCCAGCCGTCTTTATCTACTTCCACATAGGTCACACTAAATCCATAGTCCTCCAGGTATTTGCAAACCTCAATTACAGCTGGGTGTTCAACTTTTGTAGTGATGATATGATTCCCCTTTTCCCTGTTTGCCATGGCAACCCCCTTAATCGCGTAGTTGTTTGACTCGGTACCGCCACTGGTAAATATGATTTCATCAGGTTTGCAATTGATCAGGTCAGCAATCTGTTTTCTCGCTTTTATAAGAGCCTTTTTAGTAATAATTCCATACTCATGGGTGCTGGATGGATTCCCGAAATAATTATCCAGGTATGGCCTCATTGCAGATGCAACCTGCTTATCAATGGGAGTGGTAGCATTGTAGTCGAGGTAAATGGGATTCATAGTTTCAAACGTTTGATGTTTTATAACTGTTTATTATCGCTCTAGCATTAGCTGCAGGATTATCACTATCCATTTGGATTTTAACAACTTTACTTTGATCACGGAAGGACAAGCCTTTCAAATAGGCTTTATCATAATAGATCAGCAGAATATCTGCAACAATTTTGTAATCATTTGTTTCCAGTGCCTCAAGTGCCCGCCTGGTATTTAACCCTCCCAACCTTTTGGATATTCTTTCGATTCCTGAAATTAATCTGTTTTTCGGAAAATATGCATATTCTTCCACCAGCCGTTTTATTCTTTCTACTTTTGGTACATCTACGAAATAAACCGTTGAATTACGCATAAGATTAAAAAAGGTATCGGGAATACTTATTCTGCCGATGGCACGGCTTTCATCTTCTATCCATGTAGATTTTTCAGGATCAAGTTTACAAAATGCAGAATACAGGTCGTTTTCAAACTGTTCGTTGGCAGGCTGTTCATCCTGGCCAAGGTCACCAAATGCGGAACCTTTGTGGCAGGCTAATTTTTCAAGGTTAATTATCTGGAACCCGGTGGATTTAATGTTTTCTAAAATATCCGTTTTCCCACTTCCCGTTTTGCCCCCCAGGATGATCACATTTGAAAATTCACCTAAGCTTTGTCTTATATACCTGCGGAAGGCTTTATATCCTCCTTTAAGAAAATACACTTTCAGTCCGGCCTGTTCAAACAGCCAAGCCATATTCTGGCTTCTTAATCCTCCCCTCCAGCAATGGACCATGATTTCCTTGTTTTTTGAGACAGTTACCGCCTGGCTTGCCATATTAACCAGTTTGGGGCCGATCATCTCCAATCCCTTCATTACAGATATATCACGTCCCGAATGCTTATACAAGGTTCCCACAATCTTCCTTTCCTCATCATTGAATATCGGTATGTTTTGTGCTTGTGGTATATGGCCGTTTGCAAACTCCTTAGGTGACCTAACATCCACTACCGGCAGTGTAGCTGCCTTTTCCAGAAATGCCTGTGGAGTTAAAAAAATCATTGTTTACGGTATAGTTTATGTAGTAGCAAGAGCAATTATGTTTTAAAACAATTATTCGCTAAGATACCTATTGCTTCCTTCATTTTGACCATTTTATCGGGGAAGCATAATACAAAACTAAGATTTTATTCAATCTCGGTTTTAGAAATAGTTATACTTTTGCGCTCTAATTTTCGAATTTAAATGAAACAGTGGATTTTAATCATATATATAACTTTTAACTTTAGTTTTCTTTTTTCGCAAACCATAACTGTACTGGACCTTTCCAACCTGCAGCCCATAGAAGATGTCGCTATTGTAAATCTTCAGCACACTACTACAGCTTTTACCAATGAAAAGGGCAAAGCAATCCTGGATGAATTCAACAGTACAGACACACTCTTTTTTCAACATCCTTCCTACAGTGAGGTGATCTTATCACTTAATGAAATTAAATCCTTAAACTACGAAGTCCAGCTTAACGCAAGCACTGTAGATTTAGGTGCATTTGTTGTTTCTGCAAGTAAGTGGGAGCAGAAAAAGGACGAAGTGCCAAATAAGATCACTTCGATTAAAGCGAAAGAAGTGGCCTACCTGAATGCACAAACTACTGCAGACCTGCTTGGAAATTCCAATCAGGTGTTTATTCAGAAAAGTCAGCTTGGGGGCGGTAGCCCAATGATCCGCGGATTTAGTGCCAACTCAGTATTGATCGTAGTTGATGGTGTGAGAATGAACAATGCCATATTCCGTAGCGGTAACCTTCAAAACATCATATCAATTGACGGCAACATACTCGATGAAGCTGAAATTGTATTTGGCCCGGGATCCATTATATACGGAAGCGATGCCCTTGGAGGAGTTATGGATTTCCATACCAGGAAGATTAAGTATGCTGAAAGTGAAGAACCTCTTATCCATGGACAGGGATTGTTAAGGTATTCTTCTGCAAACAATGAAAATACAGGCCATGCAGAATTCAGCTATTCCAAAAAAAACTGGGGAATGTTTACATCATTCAGCTATAGCAAATTTGGAGATCTGAGAATGGGGAGTACTGGTCATGATGAATACAAAAGGAATTTTTACGTTGATATTAGTGGGGGTGCTGACAAAGTATTAAGTAATCAGGAGCCTAACATTCAGAGATTTACTGCCTATAATCAATACAACATTACGCAGAAATTTGCCGTCAGGCTATCAGATAAGATTGATTTGGATTATGGTTTTCACCTCGCAAACACCTCAGATATTCCTCGATATGATCGATTGATTCAATACGATGAAGGTCTATTAAAATATGCGGAATGGTACTATGGACCGCAATACTGGATGATGCATGTTTTAGGAATGAATTTATCCGGTAAAAAGATGTACGATAATGCTAGGCTGACCTTTGCCTATCAGGATGTGGAAGAAAGCAGACACGACAGAAAATTTGAAAGTGATAAGTTACGATCGAGAACGGATTATGTGGATGTTTTTTCCCTGAACTTTGATGCGGATAAAAAACTCAGTGATAAAAGTTCTTTGTTTTACGGGCTTGAAGGTATTTACAATTATGTAAATTCTGAAGGTTCCTTTGTAAACCTTACAACGAATGAAACAGGACCTCAAGCCACCCGTTACCCGGATGGAGGGAGCGACTATCTCACCAGTGCTGCCTACATTAATTTTAAATCCAATTTAAATGAAAAATTAACGTTACAAACGGGCTTACGTTACAGTTATGTCTCTGCTGAATCGAGGTTTTCTGATACAACATTCAATAATTTCCCTTATGACGAAATCACGTTGAATACGGGTGCGTTGAACGCAAGCCTGGGAATGGTTTACAGGCTTTCTGAGGGATCAAGGATCAATATGAACCTGGCGTCCGGTTTCAGGGCACCGAATGTAGATGACATGGCCAAAGTATTTGATTCCGAACCAGGAAGTGTTATTGTTCCCAATGATAACTTATCTCCTGAATATGTCTACAATACAGACCTTGGTCTAGTCCGCAGTTTTAACAGGAGTATCAAAATTGAGCTGACGGGTTTTTATACCTATATTACCAGCCTGATGATTCGGAAGGACTTTACCTTCAATGGCCAGGATTCCATCATGTATGATGGGGAAATGAGTAAAGTTCAGGCTATCCAGAACACGGGAAGCGGATGGATTGCAGGTATAAGTTTTGACTTTAGCGCAGACCTTACAGAACGTTTAGGTTTTAATACTGGATTTACATTCATGAATGGAGAAGACAACGAGGGGGATGCAATTCGTCATGTATCTCCTTTATTCGGAAGTGCCGGCTTAAGTTATAAAGCGAGAAAAATTAAGATCAAGGCCTATGCCGAATACAACGGGCAAATCGCCTATGAAAACCTGGCTCTTTCAGAGAAAAGTAAACCACATTTGTATGCAAGCGATGGAGAAGGCAATCCCTATTCACCCTCCTGGTTAACAATAAATATAAAAGGATTTTATCAGCTCAATAATTTCCTACAGGTAAATGCTGGAATTGAAAACCTATTTGATGTGCGATACCGGCCTTATTCTTCAGGGATAGTTGCACCCGGAAGAAACTTCATTATTGCTTTGCGGGCTAATTTCTAATGCATCTGTCGGAAGTTAAAATTGATTATTTTTACCCAAACTTCTGCTTTATCAAATATTTTTCACTCATGAAAACCAGAATTACTCTACTTCTTTATTTTCTATTATCAACCATTTTATCCTCATTAGCTCAGAACGACAACTCAGATCTGCATGATTTTGAATTTCATGTTTGTAAACACCAGGATAAATTTGCATCGGGGCTTTTTAATAAGTCTGTAATTAATCCGAACCCTTTTATGGAAAACTATGATGTAACCTTCTACAAACTCGATATTGAAGCCTATGATACAACAAACCAGTTTTCTGGTTTTGCCCAGGTGTCTGGAATTGTAACATCAAGCATTCTTGATACCTTTTCGATCGAACTTAGCACTAAGCTTAGTGCAGACTCAACATTTATTAATGGAATTAAATATGATTTTGAACATACTGCGCATAATATAACTGTTCCTTTAACAACTACACTTTCCCAGGGTGCTGAATTTAATTTCGTGTTGTACTACCACACACCTGGTGGCTATACAACCAATTATTTTAGTGCAACGCAGGCATCCACCTATGGTGATTTTAATGTCTCCCAAACTTTTTCTGAACCTTATTTTGCACATGAATGGATGCCTTGCAAACAGGAGCTTGAAGATAAAGCCGATTCGGTCCATATCTTTATTACCACTGATGATGACCTGAAAGTTGCAGGGCCCGGATTGTTAACGGAGGTAATGCTTCCGAACAACAAAGTAAGGCATGAATGGCGGACTTATTATCCTACTGCATTTTAACTCATCGCTTTTGCTATCTCTGATTACCAGGAGTACAACATCTATGCACATCCGGATAGTTTACCAAATGATTCCATTTTGGTGCAGAACTATGTGTATGATTACCCCAATTGTCTGGAATCAAATAAAACAAACATCGACCGCACACCGGGAATGATCGAATTGATGTCGAACATGTATGGTTTATATCCATACTATGCCGAAAAATATGGACACTATATGTGGTACCCTCCAAGTTTTTCCGGAATGGAACACATTACAATGAGCGGAATGCGATATTTTAGCTTCGATTTGATTGCTCATGAACTTGGCCATTCCTGGTTTGGGGATAACGTGACTTGTGCTTCGTGGTCAGACATTTGGGTAAATGAAGGCTTTGCGACTTACTCGCAATACCTAGCAAGACAGTCGTTATTATCTCAGGGAAGTGCGGATTACCTGATGTCGGTATATATGGATTATGTATTACAATCTTCAACTGGTTCTGTTTATGTTCCAGAAGATGAGTTAAGTAGTTGGGGAAGAATATTCAATACACGCTTAACTTACCGGAAGGGCGGTGCTTTAGTTCACATGATCCGTTTTGAGATGCAGAACGATTCACTCTTTTTCAAAACCCATTATGAATTCCAGGAATTGTATAAAGACAGCGTAGCGACAGGTATGGATTTTAAAGCGGTTTGTGAACAGGTATCCGGATTGGACTTTACCGATTTTTTTAACCAGTGGTACTTCGGTGAAGGATTTCCCATTTATGGTTTGGACTGGTGGCAGCATGAGGACACCCTTTTTATGAACGTGGAACAAAGCACATCAAATCCGGTGACGCCATTGTACAAAATGCCAATGGAATACCTGATCAACCATACAGGAGGAGATACAACCATCAGGTTTTACCATCTGACTAATGATACCACGTTCAGGTTTATTACTTCTCATGAGGTAGAAGAAATCGAGATTGATCCCAATAACTGGGTGCTTAACCAGGTGGGTGAAGTTACACACAGAAAATTACTTGACCTGTCTGTATTACTGGAAGGGCCTTATGACGACCAGCTTCTACAGATGATCACCGAATTAAATGACCAACTCCTTCCGCTGGTTCAACCCTATAATACTCCTCCCTGGAATTATAATGGATCGGAGCATGTACTTGCCATACCTAACGAAGATGTGGTGGATTGGATGCTGCTCGGATTGTATGATACAACGGATGCATCTTTTGTATCTTCTGGAAATCCTGTTGAACAGCTAGTGTGTTTTTTACATAATGACGGTTCTTTAACAGGAATTGACGGATCATCCTTACCCTACTTTTTATCTGATATAAATAATAATTTATTCATTGGTGTATTTCACAGGAACCATCTTCCTGTTTTATCAAGCACTGCACTCAATTATTCCAAAGGTATTTACACCTATGACTTTTCTTCAGGCGAATTGCAGGTATATGGGAATAGTAGTGGCCACAAAGAATTAATACCTGGCTTGTGGGGAATGATTTCAGGAGATGCAAATGCCGATCAATCTGTTGATGGCATGGATAAAAGCGATGTCTGGGAAAATTCTGCCGGCGTTTCCGGATATTTGCAGGGAGACCTGAACCTAAACAGCCAATCTGATAATGTGGATAAGGATGAGTATTGGCTACCAAATCTTGGAAGTTCATCTCAAATTCCTGAGTAAGATAATACAGGTTAATTTCTAATTAATCTAAATTCTAATTGCACTAAAAATTTTTAAAGAAATAAATCCCAAAAGGATTGCCAATTGAATATACAATTTGAATATTGATCCCAAGAACTTTCAGTATGATTTGTAATTGGGAAATTTAGAAATTGATCATTATTTAGATATTATGTTGATAAAACATTAGAAACTCGAAATCGTCAATTAATGGTCATCGTGAATTTCAAAAACTACCAAAATCGCATTTACAAATTTTACAATCTCCATCTCCAACACTGACTCCGCCTACTCTACATGTGATAATCTGGTGGTTTTCAGCTAGCAGAAAAATTGGCTGATTTCTGCTATTGTTTTTTGTTTTTTATGTTCAGAGATTTGTATTTATAAATTTTTAATCAAAAGCTGGGGTAAATTTAAATTCGGTTTCAAGCTTTATTTGAACTTTAAGAAAATTAAATCATTTCGCCCGTGGATAATAATTCAAGAGAAATATTCAGATCCGATGAATTCAGGAGTAATAAAACATCAGGTCGTGCAAGCGAGGACTGGCACCAATTTATCAACCATGCTGCTGAAAATGGCATGGACAATCTAGATGTTTCCCACCTAAAGAAAATGGCTCTTATTGCCAGGGAGGTATTGGACAATCAAAATTTATAACAAATTCCCATCAACCAGGGTCAGGGTTAATTATACCAGATTTAGCGTCCGTACCTGATCAATTTACGATGATCTAAATAGACTTTAGAAATTTGGTCTTTGTTTAACGTCCCAAACCATTAGGGATGAGAAAACATTGCGCATCAAAATAAAGCACAATGATTATAAGGTATTCGAATATCGAATTAACTGATGAATTCCGTTAAGGTGAAGCTAAGATAGTTCCATTACCCGTTTACAGATTCAACGGATTGAATTTCTGGTATTGCTTTTTTTACGGCGGTTTCAACACCATTCTTCAATGTCATCATACTGTAAGGACAGGAGCCACAAGCGCCCTGTAATTCAACATTTACGATGTTGTCATCTGTTAGTTCTACGAATTTTATATCTCCACCATCCTGCTGAAGATAAGGCCTTATCTGTTCAATAACATTCTCTACTTTGCCAGTTAATTCAGCTCTTTTTTCGTCAGTCATTTTAATGAGTTTTTATGTGTGTTTAATTTCTACGATTTTTGTCGGTTCCAGGTTTGCATTCCTGATAGCAATTTGCTGTGCGACATTTTGTGCCAACACATCAAAGGCCATGCCAACAGGGCTTGATCCATTCAGTGCAACAGGGCTTCCGGCATCTCCTCCTTCTCTAATACTTTGAACAATCGGGATCTGGCCAAGAAGAACAACTCCGGATTCCTCAGCAAGTTTTTTACCTCCCTCCTGGCCAAAGATAAAGTACTTGTTATCAGGAAGTTCATCTGGTGTAAACCATGCCATATTTTCTACCAATCCAAGGATGGGCACATTGATCTCTTTTTGGGCAAACATGCTGAATGCCTTTTTGGCATCTGCAAGTGCTACTTCCTGTGGTGTTGAAACAATCACAGCTCCCGTAACAGGTAAGGTTTGAACCATAGTTAAATGAATATCACCCGTTCCCGGAGGAAGGTCAATAATAAAGTAATCCAGCTCACCCCAGTCAGCATCATTGATCAATTGGTTCAATGCGTTGGTTGCCATTGCTCCCCGCCAGATCAAGGCCTGTTCAGGCTGTACAAAAAAACCAATGGACAATATTTTTACATCAAATTGTTCTTCCGGAATGATAACAGTCTTGCCATCTTTTTCTTTGCCCATGGGTTGAGCACCTTCCAGGTTGAACATAAGCGGCATTGAAGGCCCGTAAATATCAGCATCAAGCAATCCAACTTTGGCGCCGGTCCGAGCCAGTGCAACAGCAAGATTTGCTGAAACTGTTGATTTCCCTACCCCTCCTTTACCTGAAGCGACTGCAATGATATTTTTTACACCTTTCAAAAATTGTTCGTTATCATTTCTTTTGCTTGAAACTTTTGAATCAAATTTTATCTCTGCTTCATAATCCGTCCCAATATATTCTGATATTGCCTCCTCACAGTCTTTCTTCATCACATCTTTCAACGGGCAGGCAGGAGTTGTAAGAACCAGATCGAAACTGATCTTCTTTCCATCAATCTTTATATTCTGAATCATGTTCAGTGACACCAGGTCTTTTTTAAAATCCGGGTCATCCACGTGTTTTAAGGCTTCCAGCACTTGTTCTTTCGTAACACTCATTCTATTTTTATTTAGATTCGGTAAAAATATATAAATCTAATTTAATAGAATATAAAATGGATTATAAATAAGGTTTAAATTAGCTCCATAATTAATTACGGATTAACCACAAATTCCAGTTGTACGTCAATACTTATCATATAGAAACTATATTAATCACAAGTTTCCTTAAAATTAATTCCGTCCTTTTTAAAATTCCGTGTCTGTACTTATAGAAAGCATTAAAATTTCATCATTTACAATTGAAACAAAAGAACAAGGCAAATATCGAAGAGCTGGTTAAACGATGTAGAAAAAGTGACCAGAATGCCCAATATTCTTTGTATGATAATTATTCCGAAGCAATGTATTCAATCGCCTACCGTTTAGTTGCCAATAAAGAGGAAGCAGAAGACATTCTGCAAAATAGTTTCCTGCAGGCGTTTAAGGATATAAAAAAGTTAAACTCGGAATTGAGCTTTGGATCCTGGTTAAAACGTATAGTGATTAACAAAAGTCTTAATGTTCTGCGCCAGCAAAAAATCAATTTTATTAAAATTAGCGAAAACATAATTATAGAAGATAATCCTGATTATTACTCAGTTTTAGATGCAGAATTAATAAAAGAAAAAATCTCTGAATTGCCGACTGGCTGCAGAACTATATTCTCTCTGCATTTAATAGATGAATATAAGCTAACCGAGATCGCTGAGATGCTATCTATTTCAGTTTCTACGGCAAAATCACAGTATGCAAGGGCTAAGCAATTACTAAAGGTTAAACTTCAAAAATTACTGGATGAACGACAGGTTTGAAAAAATAATCAAAGAAAAGGTAACCTCAAAGCCGGATGAGTTGCGAAACAAACAACAAATTTGGGAATCAATAAAAAAAGAATACTCTTATAAGCAGCCGCATCGAAAGAGTTGGATACGTTATGCTGCATTGATCCTGCTATTGGTTTCAGTTGGCTCAATGCTTCTGGTTCCAGGAATTAACAAAAAAAATGATCGTGTTGACTATTTTAATAATATCCAAAATGAATTGTATAAAATTGAATTTGTGTTTGCATCCGAAATAGAAGCCAAATACAAGGAACTAGAAAATCACCCAGATATCGACCATACATATTTTGAAGTGTTTTTCCAGGAACTTGAATTTCTTGACGAACAGTACAATGATTATAAAAAAGAGTTGATTGAATCCGGATATCATGAGATTATTTTTGAAGCGATGATTGCAAATCAACAAATGAAACTCAACGTTTTAAACAAATTATTAAGTGAAATTAAAAAAGTTAAAAATTATGAACATCAAACGCAACATCATATTTAGCATCATCCTTTTATCAATCAACGTATTCGGTTTTTCACAAAAGGAAGTTTATACTGAAACTGTGATTACAGAAAAGGAAATAGAAATTAAAAGTGATTATCACCTCGACGTATTTAATTCATTTGGAAATATTGATGTTAGCTTTTGGGATGAAGAAAAAATACACTTCGTTGTTACTGTTCAGGCTATAGGCTGGAACAAGGATGAAACGCGTGAGTTTGCAGAAAAGATAGCACCCCTGTTTGAAATCTTTGATGATGGAAAATCTGTGATAGTAAAATACGATATGTCGCATGTTAAATGCGGTTGTAAACCCGAAAAAAATAAAACCTACAAAAAATGGTTTAACAAAATTAAAGTTAAGCACTACAGCATAGACTACTCAATCAAATTACCCAAATCAATCAATCAATTAGGAATATTCAATAATTATGGTACAGTTACTTTACCTAATATTAATTGCAACTTGTTGCTTCATGTCCGATATGGAAGGTTGGTTTCTAATAACATAACAATAACCAATAAATCCAGAATTGAACTTAAAAATTCTGATATTGATATAACAAGATTCAGAGGACGTGATCTTGGTGGCAGCTATTCCTCCGACCTCTTTAAAATATCCGGATGCAAAAGTGTACACATTGACACTTTATCTTTTGTCAAATTACAAAGCAATTTTTCTAATCTAAATATTGGATACTGTAACAAGACATATTTTACTTCCAAAAGCGATGAGATCCATCTAAAAACTGCAAAAAGTGTGTCAGGAAAGATTAGCTTTTCCACTTTAAATATTGGTCATATAACTTCGGCCACTGATTTTAAATTATCAAGTTCAAACATTACTGTTTCATCCATCAAACCAGAATTCGAAAAGATCAGCTTTTCCGGTGAATACAATGAATACACCTTATCTCTTCCAAAGAACAATTACAGCCTAACTACAGATCTACAACTTACTGAAATATTCGACACCAACAACAAAGTTGGAATTCCAACCAACACTGATAACTCAGGCAAAATTGATTTTAATAAAGTCTATGGGAAGCCAGAGAAGGGACAATCGAAAATCAACCTTAAATGCATGCATTGTAAGGTGAACCTGAATTAAATCTTATTTATGATTATTTAGTTGAAGGCTGAATTAAGTAAAGGATCCCTTCAACTACTCTTCATCAATTACCAAATAAACATCTTCATTATCCTTTTTCATGAGGTATTTTTCCCTGGCAAAACGTTCCAGCTCATCTTTATTGCTTTCAAGGGTATGTAGGGTGGTGCTGTCTTTAATAATTTCCTCCATGTAATATGCTTTCTCATCTTCCATGTTGTTAATGGTATTCAACAATTTTACCTGGTTGATGATCCTGTTGTGATCGAAAAACATAATCCATACAAAAAAAGCGATCAGGGCAATTGAATACTTGTTTTTCAGGTATGGAGGCAATTTTTTTAGCATTTTACAAATTTAGTATGCAAAACGCCTTTGAATAGTAGTTGATTGTATGAGTTATGAAAAATGGTGTGTTGATAAGACAAATCAAAGTTCGAAGTTCAGATTTGAAGTTACGTGTTGGGTAATTACTTTTCCAGGTAAATCATAATAGCTAAAGTCCGATCTGATCGGCTATTTCACGCATGGCATTAATTGAAAGTTCTGCAAATTCTGGCAAAGGAATGCCTATCTTTTCACATTCCATGATGTTTTCCCTTCTTACTGAAGCAGCAAACTTCTTTTCTTTCATTCTTTTCACAACAGACTTGGGTTTCACACTGGAAAGCTTTTTATCAGGATAAACAAGCGTTGTGGCTACAATCATCCCGGTGATGGTTTCCCCTGCGGCTAAAGCAAATTGAAATTCTTTGGATCGTTTTTCCCCTGCTGAAGTTTCATTGTGCATCCTGATGGCATCGATTATTTCAGGATCAACACCCAGTTCAGTCAGAATTCGTGCAGTTTCTTTTCCATGGATACACATGTCAGCATTTACTTTCTCAACATCCAGATCGTGCAGTAAACCTGCCAGGCCCCATTTTTCTTCATCCCTGCCTAACCTCTGGGCCATTGCCTTCATAACGGCTTCAGAAGCATAACAATGATTAAGCATATTCGGAGACTTAATATACTCATGAAGTAATTTAACGGCTTGTTCTCTCTTCATAACTCTAAGTACTTTAGGCACTTTAAGTATTTTAGGCACTTTTTAATGAGCATCCAACCCATGCAACATATAAAACAGGTGCCTGAGGGTTTTTAAAATCTCTTCCATGTATTCATTCACCGCCTTTACACTACCGGGCATGGCATATACAAAGGTCTCATCCATCAGGCCTGCAACTCCACGGCTTAAAAGTGCATTTGGTTTTTCCATACCATACTTCAATCGAATCGATTCCATAATCCCGGGAATTTCCTTGTCTATCATGGCACTTACTACTTCAGGAGTATAATCCCTGGGGCCGATGCCCGTTCCTCCGGTTGTAAATACAACATCGTAATGATCCTCGGATGCTTTTTCAAGCAAAACTCTTAAAGCATCGGGATCGTCTGGTATTATTGTATGGGTGATGTCAAATTTATTTTTCTTTTCCCCAAAGAATTGTTCAATTATTTCAATAACCCTTGGCCCGCTCCTATCTTCATATTCACCTTTGTAAGCACGGTCGCTTAATGTGATGACATGTACTTTATAGATTTTAGGTAAATATTTGATTGTATCACCCGCTTTGACCGTACCTTCTTTCAGCACTCTTGCGAAAATCCCTTCTTTTGGCATTACACAATTTCCTACTTCATTAAAAATGGCGCAACCGGTTCCATGGCATTTTTTTCCAATTTGGGTAATTTCCAGCTCTGTGTCACCTATGATCAATCTGTCGAGCGGAGTGGTTTCATATAGAACAAGGCCTTCGGTGGTTATATTTTCGGCAAACTCTCCGTAAACGATCTCACGGTTAGCTTCTTTTGAAAATTTTGAAAAGCTTTCTGTTCCCAGTAAGCTTACCTGCCTGTGCCAGGGTCCGGAATGTGCATCTCCTTTTACACCGTTATCATACAATTCAATATTATCAACAGGTAGTTTAACAGTTCCCTTTTTTTCGGAAATGTTTACAGAAACTACTTTTATATCCTGAGTGCTCATTTGATTTACTTTTTTACTTTTTCCAATAATTTCACTTCTCCCATTACCATGTCCTTATCAACAGCCTTACACATATCGTAAACAGTAAGTAATGCAATATTCACTGCAGTCAGCGCTTCCATTTCAATGCCTGTTTTTCCAATGCATTTTGCAAAGCTGTTTATTTCAACTCCGTCTTCCACCAATGTTGCCTTCACATCCAGTTTAGTAATCTGTAACGGATGGCAAAGTGGGATCAGCTCGCTAGTTTTTTTCCCTCCCTGAATACCAGCAATCTCGGCGATGGTTAACACATCCCCTTTTTTCATTTCATTATCCCTGATCAGTTTAACCGTTTGTGGACTAAGGATTATTTTTCCATAAGCACGGGCAATTCTTTCCTGATCAGGTTTTTTCCCGACGTCAACCATATTGGCTTTGCCCTTGTCATCTGTATGTGAAAGTTTTGACATCATTTCAATATTTCATATTTCAATCTTTCCACCCCTCTTTCCCTCTCGAGGGGGGAAAACTTCGAACTTCGAACTCCTACCCTCCAATATTACTAAAAGAATTCACTTTATTCTCCGTTCCGGATTTAGGCTTTAATCCAATGGCTTTTGAATAAGCCTGTTCTACTCCCAGTTCACGAACACCAAATTCGATGTCGCTAAACAAGCATGGTTTTAATTTACCGTTTGCAGTTAATCTTAACCTGTTGCAGGATGCACAATGTCCACCGTCTCCGCCAATAACCCTGGCGAAATAACCTGATTCCAGATCCATCTCCTTAATAAACCTGACCATTAGGTCATTCATATCACAAAACTCAGCAACCTCCTGGGCATCTTTCTCCATGGGAGAATTTTTAATAACACAATTAACCTTTATGGGATCGAGCCCAGCACCCTGAGCAGCTTTTATACCTTTTAAAACATCCGATAAATCACCCACCCTTGTAATCCTGTTGTACTTTTTATCATCCAGAGTGTCGAGGCTTATATTGACTCTTTGCAGGCCGGCTTTAGCCAGTGGTGCAGCAAATTTATCCAATAAAGCTCCGTTGGTTGTCATCGACAGGTCTTTAATACCTGGGATAGCAGCGATCATTTTCACGAGATCCACGATTCCTTTTCTTACAAGCGGTTCTCCACCAGTTATTCTTACTTTATCGATTCCGTGCTTTACACCAAACCGAACCACTTCGTAAATCTCTTCAAACGTAAGGATATCCTTGTGGTTCATCAGTTCCACTCCACATTCTGGCATGCAATAAACACAGCGTAAATTACACCTGTCCGTTACCGATATTCTCAAATAATTGATCTTTCTGCTAAATCTGTCGTACATCCACTAGATCTCCTTTATTTATTGTTGACTGACCAATCGGAACTGCAATCATCCCATCAGCAATTGTCAACGCATTTATGTGAGCTGAACCATGATAGCTAAGCGGGATAACCTCTCCATCCTCATTGATCTTTACCGGCATCCATGAAAGTCTTCCTGTCTTCCTCCTCGAATAATCAATCCCCATAGGAAGTCTGATCCTAGCCGGTTTGAAATTATATCCATTTAGCGCATAAATTAAGGGCTTCACCAATAATTCGAACTGTACAAAAGAAGACACCGGATTACCGGGCAATCCAAATATAAACTGTTCATTTCGGGTCCCAAACACTGTAGGCCTGCCCGGCTGCACGGCTATACTCTTAAACTTCAGTTTAACTCCGAGTTCATCCAATACCTGGGGAACATAGTCATAGTCACCCATTGAAACACCTCCGGTGAGCAACACAACATCATTGGATTCGAATGCCTCTGTAATTAAGTCCCTTGTGGATTCTTCCGTATCTTTTGCAATCCCAACGTAATGTGGAACGGCTCTTATTTTATTCACCTGAGCGATCAACTGGTACGCATTGCTGTTCCGGATCTGTGATGGAGAGGGGCTTATTTCAGGTTCAACCAGCTCATCCCCTGTGGAGATAACCGCAACCCTAACCTGCTTATATACCAGAGGACTGCTGCAACCTGCTGTAGCAAGTACAGCAATATGCTGGGGTAAAATTCGTATCCCTTTAGTTAAAACAATATCTCCCTTCTGAACATCTTCTCCCAGATAACAAATGTTATCTTTTACTGTGTCTTTGACATATTTGATTTTCGAAGAAGTCAGTTCCTCAACATCTTCAACCATAATAATGGTATCGGCACCTTCCGGTACAGGGGCACCGGTCATGATCTTAGAACATTGTTTCTCCCCTACCCTTTTCTCAGGTTCCTTCCCTGCTGGGATCAGCTCAATAACATCCAGTTCCTCCTTAAGGTCCACCCCTTTGCATGCATATCCATCTACAGCCGATTTATTAAAAGGAGGCATATGGATATCCGAATGTACATCTTCTGCAAGAACCCTACCCAGCGAATCGTTAAGACTTACCCTTTCAGTGCCTGATCTTACAGCTGATTCACTAACAATTTTTAATGCTTCTTCAAATTGAATCATTTAAGTACTTCTATTTATGTTAATAGAACGGTTCAAAATTATAAAAACTACAATACCCTATATGAATTAATACTAATTTTATTTGTTAAATCGATTTAAAGAAATGCCGGACAACCGAAGCTGATTTCTTTCCGTCAATGATTAAGAATAGTAAATGTTCAAATCTGAAGAAGATATTATTGAGGGTTGTTTAAAGAACAAGCGAAAAGCTCAAAAACAGCTTTACAGGAAATATTATGGCCGGATGTTAGGTATTTGTCAACGATATAGCACCTCGTATCAGGAGGCAGAAGACATTGTCCATATTGGTTTTTTTAACATTTTCACTAAAATCAATCAATTCCATAATTCTGGAACCTTTGAAGCCTGGATGCGCAGGATTGTTGTAAACACAGCAATAGATCACTACCGACGAAACAAAAAACATGATGTATTGTCTTCCTACGAGGATACTGAAAACTTTGATCAAACGGAGATCAATCTGACAGACAATCTAACTACTGAGAAAATTCTGGAAACAATTCAACAATTACCTGAAGGTTACAGAATGGTTTTTAATTTATACGCAATTGATGGTTATTCTCACAGAGAAATAGCTGAGAAACTCGGAGTATCAATAAATACTTCAAAAACACAACTACTCAAAGCAAGACGGTATTTACAGTCAATTTTGCTCAAACTCGATAAAAACATTAACGATTAAACCTAACAATGACAAATGATATAAACCA
The DNA here is from genome assembly GCA_964421215.1 of uncultured Bacteroidales bacterium. GTDB lineage: Bacteria > Bacteroidota > Bacteroidia > Bacteroidales > JAADJA01 > JAADJA01. The sequence goes on from CAYQWA010000003.1 coordinate 261,016, forward strand.
TATTGATGATTTCTTTAAAAAGAAGCTGGAAAATTACGATGCAGGAGCAGCGAAACAATTCCTTTGGAGCAAGTTATGGATTAAGCTTCTAATGTTCAATCTGGGTGGATGGACTTTAGCTTCAGCAGCAGTTCTGTTTATTGCTACTACCGGACTGTTGGTTTATGAATTTGTAAATGAGGGAAAAGGCCTACTCCACACTGATCCTGTTTCATTCAAGGAGCTTGATTCACAGAATGGACTTTCTGAATTAAAAATGAAGAATTTCATTCATTTGAACTCTGCCAAAGAAATGTCCCTAACGCCCCTGTTGAACGTGCCAACTGAATTGCCTGAAGGTATAGTAAACAAGGGATCCGGCCATCAACAAAAGCCAATGATTCGCCTTATTGCAGAACCGGAAACCTTTACAGAGCAATCCATGAATTCGGGCTCAACGAAAAATACAAATGTTGAGCGCATAGAAAAACAAAGGCCCAGCCAGTTGGAATCCATTGTTGGGATCTCATTTGATCAATTTGATTTAAATAAATACAATTCGGGAAAGATAAAAAACAGGCACCAGATCATTGACTCGCTTAAAGCCCTGAACATTAAACACCGTAGTATTGCACTGGAGATTTATGCGAATCCGTCCATAGTAACCGGATTCCTCTCCGGACAAAACCTTCCTGTAAATTATGTTGAGAATCGAAATATAAATGAGAATTCATTAATTACAATAGGTGCCGGGATTGAACTAAAATACAGGATCAACAATTTCTATATCCAGACAGGAATGAATTATTCAGTCTATGGAGAAAATGGAAATTATAATCTTTCAAAGACAGTGGAAGATCCATACAATCTGGTTCAAAGAATCGATACCGTTATGGTTTGGATATACGATCCTCCCATAATAAACGAACAGTTTATTAAATCAGTTGATACCATTTGGATTCCTGGTTTAAAGGATATTTACTGGGATCAAAAATCGAACAACAGGATAAATGTATTGGAGATCCCGGTAATTTGCGGATACGAATTCATGATCAAGAATTTTACAGTGGATATTGGAACAGGTGTATCATTGGGTTTCCATATTTCTAACAAAGGAGAAATTCCTTCATTGACAAATGATGAGTTAATTGGATACGAACAACTAAAAGTTACAGAACCACAAATAAATTATATTTTTCACGCGGGACTGGCATTACCCCTGAACGAACAAATTAAGGTTTTCATCAAACCCAACCTGAAATATTCGCTTACAAATTTCTTTGACAATGAAGATTACAAAGTAGATCAGCGGTATCTGTCTTCTGGTTTAAAAGCAGGATTAATAATTGATCTGTAGTTGAACATAAGAATTAATTTTTCAGACAACCGGTTTTTATTTCCTTTCGTCATTAATGTTAAATGCGCATAGAAAAATAAACCAGTATTAACGAAAACAAACAGTCATGAAAAAACTAATAATTATACTTTTTACATTTGGAATAATTGGTAATTCGTTTTCTCAGAACAGTTATCCCACTGCAGTGAATGATACAATTATAGAAGTTGTAAATGTAGGTGATACTGTGACAGTAAACGTAGTCAACAATGACATCGATCCGGATGGGGATTATATCCGTGTTATAGAAACTACAACAGGAAACTATGTTCTTGGTTTTTCAGATAGCACAATAACTTTTATTGTTCCTTATGAATATCAGGGAGGAAGTATCATTAGCAAAGGATTCCACTATCAGGTCGAAGATGAGTTCAATAATACTCATCCGGTCTTCTCTGAAGCTAAGGTGGTATTTTTTATTCATAACAATACTTTCGAATATCTGGACATCAATAATATAAGTGCCAGAATCAATGCTTTTGGCAATCATTTCTGGGACTTTGATAATTTGAGCCATTATCAGTTTCCAAAAGGGGAATTAACACAAACCATGTTTGGCTTTAGCTTTTGGCTTGGTGGCATTGACGAAGCCGGTGGTCTAAGGATCGCTGCTGAAAGATACAGGCAATATGGCACAGATTACTGGACGGGTCCCTTGTCAACAAATGCCGACAGTGCTTGGATTGATGAATCAGTAGTTAATTCTTATGCAAGGGTTTGGAAACTGGATAAAGAGGAGGTTGAACACCATGTATTGCATTGGAATGATCCGGGTTATGAAGCAATTGAAACAATTGCAAACTGGCCAGCTCATGGTGATACAGAAATGGGCCAGGCATTTTATCTTGCACCATTTATTGATGCAAACAACAATGGTGATTATGAGCCGATGCAAGGAGATTATCCCTTAATAAGAGGTGACCAAACCTTGTTTTTTATCTTTAATGACCAAATATTACATACCGAAAGTAATGGCAATCCGATAGGAGCTGAAATACATGGATTTGCTTATGCATTTAATGCTCCTGAAGACCCCTTTTTAAACAACACGACTTTTTTAAGTTATAAGATATTTAATCGGTCGCAACATACCTTAACAGATACATATGCGGGCTTATTCTCAGACATTGACCTGGGTTATGCCTGGGATGACTTTATAGGTTGTGATGTTGCCAGGGGAGCTTATTATGGTTATAACGGATTGGAGATTGATGGAAATGGTGAACCGGAATCATATGGTGAATTTCCCCCGGCTCAGGGTATTATTGTGTTGGGAGGTCCTTACCTCGATAATGATGGAGAAGACAATCCAGCTGGTGGTTGTGATGAAAGCATCAACGGAGTCGGATTTGGTGACGGTACAGTCGACAATGAAAGGTATGGAATGAATAATTTCTTTGGATTCAGCAATTACGGCGGGCCAACAGGAGATCCGGAGATAGCCGGTGAATATTACAACTATTTACAAGGGAAGTGGAAGGATTCTACTTCAATGCTTTATGGAGGCAATGGCCATTCTTCAGGCGGAGCTTATGGACCCGAAGGGCACTTTATGTTTCCCGGATTATCTGATCCTTGTAACTGGGGAACCGGCGGTAATCCACCAAACGGACCTGTTGACTGGACGGAAATTAGTGCAGAAAATGAACCAAACGACAGAAGAGGCTTATGTTCAATGGGACCATTCACCCTGGAGCCTGGAGGATTCCATAAAATCGATATTGCTCTTGTTTCAGCTCTTGGTGATAATTACTTACATTCAGTGGATGTTTTGATGGAAGCCATTGATTCGGTCAAATCCTATTACTTTACCGATCCTGACCATTTTGGCTATGCATGGTTAGGCCATAAAGAAATTGCCGAATTGCAATCGGAAATAGAAGTGTATCCAAATCCGGTTAATTCTACCGCCTTTATAAAATACTATCCAGAATCTGATAAAGCTACATATACAATTTATGACAGTTTTGGCAGACAGGTTAGTTCCGGTAAACTTTATAAAACAAACAGACAAGTGATTAACCTTTCAGGGCTGAAGGAAGGATTGTATATACTTCAAATTAGTGATAATGATAAATTACTGATCCAAAAACTGTTAAAACAGTAACCATCATTTTCTTCTTCAGAATAGAATGGTAATTCCGGCAGAGATTCGCTTTGCCGGTTTTTTTATCTTCTGTACAACCTGTTCCTGAAATCATCAGTAAAGATTTACAAATTGAAAATCTGACTGTAACTAAAAGATTCCTAATTTTATACCTGGAATCGATAAAACAGGCATCATGACATTTTTCTTTGTCTCCGACCTTCACGGCAGCCTACAGCGCTACGACAAATTAGCTAATGCCATTGAAGCTGAGAAGCCCGATGTTGTCTTATTCGGAGGTGATCTTCTCCCACATGGTTTAAGGGCTTCCGGCCATTACATGGATTTTGTCAATGACTTTCTTTTGCCTCTTTTTTCAGATTTAAAGAAAGTATTAAGGGAATCCTATCCGAAGGTTTATCTGATCCTTGGCAATGATGATTTTCGATCAGAAGAGAATAAAATTATTAATGCTGAAGAATCTGGATTATGGGAGTATATCCATTACAAAAAAACAACCTTCACAGATTACTTAATCTACGGTTACAGTTATGTTCCGATAACTCCTTTTGGCATTAAAGATTGGGAAAAATACGATACCGTAGAAGGGGAAATCCGGCCGGGATGCTTACCCATCGATCAGGGATTTAAAACCACAGATCAAATTCTGAAATCAGAAAAGCCAACCATTGAAGGCGATCTTGAACTATTTGTCCGAGGAAAAGACCTGAGCAATGCAATCTTGGTCATGCATTCACCACCTTACAATACATTTCTCGACAGGGCCGGCCTGGATGGACTTCAGATTGATAATAAACTTTTGGATGTCCATGTTGGCAGTGTGGCCATTCGTAATTTTATTGAGCAGTATCAACCATTGATGACCCTTCATGGCCATATTCATGAATCTACAAAACGGACGGGGCACTGGAAACAACAAATAGGAAAAACCTGGTCGATTAACGGTTCCACAGGTGATCAGGAATTGTGTTTGGTTAAATTTGATCCAGAGGATCCGGGTGCAGCAACAAGGGTTTTGTTGTAGGAAGGAAACCTCAAAGGTCAAACATCTAATTTCTAATTTCTAAATAAGCTCAAATGTCACAAAAACTATGATCAAAACACCTTCCAGGAAGGGTGGTCAGCTATGAACCCATGTAGAAATTAGAAATTAGTAATTAGAAATTTATAAGGCAGCAGCTTTAGCTCCCATATCAAGCAGTTCGTAAGCCTGCTTTAAAGCTTTTTTACAGTTTTCATCTTCCGGATTGATGCCATTTGCTTTTTCAAGCATTGGAAGTGATTTGTTAAACTCAGCCTTTACTTTGTCCATCTCAGCTTTGTAGGCATCCGGATCAGATGTTGCAAGTGGAGTTGCATCAGCCTGCATTTTAGCGGCACCGTTAAAGATGTCAAGTCCTGATTTCAAGTAATGCGAGAAAAGCAGGTCGTTGAATTTCTTTTTGTACTTGGGACATTGATTTACACCTTCTTCACAAACTGCAACCATTTCATCTTTCTGGCCTAGTTTTTTAAGTGCACTTGCCTTATACAGTGAGGATTTGCAATCTTTATAATCAAGTTCGATTGAACGGTTAAAGTATTCCACCGATTTTTCATATTCTTTTACTTTAATCGCACAAATACCTGCATTGTAATACAAGGTAGTATCAATTTTACCATCTGCTTCATAAAGTTGAATCGACTTTTCAAAAGAAGACAATCCAGTAGCATAATCTTTTGCTTTGTATGCTTCAGCAGCCTCGATTTTATATTCTTTGGCAGATTTGTCCTGAGCAAAAATACTTGTAGAAATAATGACTAATGCAAATACGAATAAGAGTTTTTTCATTTTAAGTTATTTTTTGATTTGAATTTAATTCGTGCAAAATTTGGGCAAAAATATAAATTATTCAAGAACTTCAATAATTGATTTGCCTAATGTTTAACTTCATTCCCTAAACAATATTATATCCCGTTAACAAATTTTATAAAAAACATGCAAAATAGACTTTAGCGTTTTGCAATTCGTTTATTTTTGTACAAAACAACTAATGCATGAATCTGTTCAAATGTATTTTCACAGGATATATACCTGTTTTATTATTTTTTGTTTCACCCCTGTTTGCCCAGGAATCACAAATTAACTCACAAGTTTACCCTCCCAGGATACACCAGCATGCTCCATTAAGTTTTTCTGATTCGTTAGCATTGGTTAATCTACCTGTATTGATAGCCGATGAAAACTTGCTCAAAACTACGTTACCCTTTCAATTAGACAATTCAACACAACCTTACTTCAGGCCATTATTTGAACAGGTGGCCAGTGAGTGTGGTCAGGCAGCCGCTATTGCATATACATTTACCTATGAAATAAACTACTCGAGGAATTCAGCTGCCAATATTCCGCAACACCAGTATCCAACTCATTATACTTACAACTTTCACAACGGTGGCTATGGATGGCACGGTGTAAGTTATTACCACAGTTTTGAGATCGTAAAGACCAACGGTCATCCCTCTTTGGAGGAATTCGGCTCCATGAATGAATGTGGACCGAGCTTTTGGATGAGTGGATACGACAAGTATTACAACGGTATGTATAACAAGATCGATGAGGTATATCAGTTGCCTGTTGGAACTGAAGACGGATTGCTTGTTTTAAAAAACTGGCTCCATAACCACTTAACCGGTGATGAAGTTGGAGGTATTGCCTGCTTTTATTCTGCCACACCCTGGAATACAACAACCCTACCCGAAGGAACCCCAGAAGCAGGCAAACATGTAATGACAGAGTATTACATTCCTGCCACACACTCTTCTACTATTGTTGGATACAACGATTCCATCAGGTATGATTACAACCAGGATGGCCAGTACACCAACCACATCGACATTAACGGCGATGGAGAAATTAATATGCAGGATTGGGAAATCGGAGGATTAAAATTCTCGGATAGTTATTTAGGTGGTGTGAACTGGGCAGATAGCGGATTTTGTTACATGATGTACAAAACGCTGGCAGACAGGGATGGAGAGGGAGGCATTTGGAACCATCTAGTACATGTTGTTAAACCAAAGGAAGATTATTCTCCTCTGCTAACTTTAAAAGCAGAGATCAGCTACAATTGCCGTAAAAACCTTAAAGTTGTCGCAGGTGTTTCGGAAGACCCTGCAGCTGCCTTCCCGGAACATAACCTGGGATTTCCGATCTTTGATTACCAGGGTGGTTGTCAACATATGAAGGGTGGCTGGGAGCCGGAGGCCTTAAGCCTTGAATTTGGCCTGGACATAACCCCTTTGCTTGGCTGGACCAATTCAGGTAGTGAAGCAAAATTTTTTCTTCAGGTATTTGAAAACGATCCTGACAATATGTATTCAGGATCAATAGTTCATTATTCCATTATCGACCATACCAATGGTGATGTAGAATATTCCTACCCACAAACTGATATCCCAATCACACAGAATTCGCCCATTACCCTTGGGATTCCCGCTGAGATAACCTTTAATGAATTAGTTATTCAGGATGGCAACCTGCCCCTGGCGCATACCGAAGAACTCTATGAACACCAGTTATTGGCGAACGGAGGAACACCACCCTACACATGGAATTTATTGCACAACTTTGAAGAAATCACAACACCTGCAGATTTCCCGGTGATAACAGATGTACAGTTGATTCCTGAAGACACCATTCACAGCCAGGCGTTGCAGCCGATCGAATTTCAATTCCCGTTTTACGGGAATGCTTATGATTCAATTTGGGTCCATACGGATGGTTTTCTGATGTTTGATGAACAAATTTACCCCTGGCCCTATTTATATGATGAACACCTGATGATTCAAAAAACAAAAAACATAGCTCCATTTCTAAACTGGTGGTTAAGAATTGACGAAGCTCAGGGCGACGGAATTTGGTATGAAGGAGATGCTGAACAAGCATATTTCAGATGGAAAGTTACTGCACTCAGGCCGGATACCATGCAGGTTGAATTTGCTGTAAAACTATCACATACAGGAGAAATTGAGTTTTACTATAACACGGATACTATTTTTTACCGGGATCTTTGGGCAGCAGGTACAGGTAATGGAGATGATATAAATTATCAGTTTACACAATTGTCGAATACAAAAGATATAATCAATAACGAGGTTACAAAGCTGATACCTGGTATTTTTCCTTTTGAATTTTCAATCTCTGATGAAGGAATCCTTTCCGGCACTCCGATACTGAACTACAACGGTATCGACCTTACATTTGAAGTAAGTGACTACAATGAATTATCACACAGAAAAACCCTGCCTTTTTACAGTTTTTATGCAGGAAATGATGAATTAATCATTGATGGATCAAGCAAATTGAATATTATACCAAATCCGACATCAAATGAATTTGTCGTAGACTTTCACCTTGAACAAAGAACTTCATTAGAAATTATCCTTTTGGACCTCAATGGTCATCAATATCTGATGGAAAGTTATCAAGATTACCTACCGGGGAAACATCAGAAAGAATTTCATTTTAGTGGTCCGTCAGGTGTTTATCATTTATTATTAATCTCAGAAGGAAAAGTACACACAGCTAAAAAAATTGTGTTCATCAAAAACTAGGTAAATATTGATTCATGATCCTTTTTTATTATCCAGAAATAGAATCCGGCACAATTACTCTTCCACCCGAAGAATCAAGACATTGTGTTAGGGTATTAAGATTAGGGCCGGGTGATGTAGTATACCTGACAGATGGCATTGGGAAATTGGCGGAGACTCGAATTCTGCATCCTGACCATAAAAAATGTATTGTTGAACTGATTTCAATAAAGGAGGAAAAAAAACAGGCTTTTCATCTGCATCTGGCTGTTGCTCCAACCAAAAACATCAACCGGTTTGAGTGGTTTCTGGAAAAAGCCACTGAGATCGGAGTAAATGAAATAACTCCATTAATTTGTGAAAACTCTGAACGAACGGTTATCAAGGCGGAAAGGTTAAATAAAGTGCTTGTCGCTGCCATGAAACAATCACTTAAAACGTTTCTTCCGGTTTTAAATGAATCCATGACTTTTGATCAATTTATGAACAACAATTTTAAGGGTGAAAAATTCATTGCATATTGCAGTGAAAATTACAGGACATCTTTAAAAGAACAATACAATGCAAAAAATGATGCTTTGATATTAATTGGCCCCGAAGGAGATTTTTCTGAAAAAGAAATTGCTCAGGCACTGGCAAATAATTTCCAGGCTGTTAGCCTGGGAAACTCAAGGTTGAGGACAGAAACAGCAGCCATTGTGGCATGTCATACAGTTAATTTAATTAATGAATAATAAATGAGTGTAAAAGGTTTGTGGAAGCATTTTATATCAACGAAATGAAAATCCACATTCATTTAAAAGCGCCTGGCGCAATATTAAATACGATGAAAATTCTAAAAACAACTTTACTAATCACTGGATTACTGGTTTATAGCATGTCATCAGGACAATACTCCATACAGATTGCCTTGCTCAAATATTCGGGAGGCGGTGACTGGTATTCCAATCCTACTTCACTCCCAAATCTGATTAGCTTTTGCAATGAAGAACTCGGGACAGATATCAATCCTGATCCTTCCACCATTGAGGTCGGAAGCCTGGAATTGTTCAATTATCCTTTTGTTCATATGACAGGCCATGGCAATGTAGTTTTTTCTAACCAGGACATTAAAAATTTACGGACCTATCTTACGAGTGGTGGGTTTCTTCACATTTCTGATAATTACGGAATGGATGAGTACATTCGAAGGGAAATGGCCAGGGTTTTGCCAGATGCAGAATTTATTGAACTTCCTTTTGACCATCCTATTTACCATCAGAAATATGATTTTGATAATGGTTTACCCAAAGTTCATGAGCATGACGATAATCCCCCCAGGGGATTTGGATTGTTTATTGAAGACAGGCTGGTATGCTTTTATGATTATGAATGTGATCTTGGTGATGGATGGGAAGACCAGGCAGTTCATAACGATTCACAGGCAACACGTGTAAAAGCATTCCAAATGGGTGCAAATATTATTCAATATGTGTTTACACAATAATCTAAGACATTATAGTCATTATAATTATTTTAGTCATTCTAACTATTTTAGTCATAAAAAATTATGAAAATAGGATTTATAGGATTAGGCATCATGGGAAGCCGCATGGCGGCCAACCTTTCGAAGGCAGGTTACAAACTTTTTGTATATAACCGTACTCCTGAAAAAGCAAAACAACTGTTGTCGGATAAAGTCGAGTTTCTGGAATCTCCTTCCGCGGTAGCCGAGGAATCCAACATATTGATCACCATGTTGTCAACGCCGGAAGCTGTCCAGGAAGTAGCTTTTGATGAAAACGGTTTTTTAGCCGGTATGAGCAAAGGTAAAGTCTGGATCGATTGCTCAACGGTTAATCCTTCCTTTTCAAAACAAATGGCAGGAGTAGCTGAAGAACTGGGATTTAATTACCTGGATGCCCCGGTTGCTGGGTCTCTAAAGCCGGCAGAAAACGGAGAACTGGTTTTTTTAATAGGAGGTAAAAAAGAAATTGTAAAATATTGCACTCCTCTTTTCAAAGTAATGGGAAAAAAACATATCCATGTTGGAGATGCAGGGCAGGGATCAGCCTTAAAGCTTGTGAATAACCTTGTCATGGGCCTTTCAATGTACGCGGTAACAGAAGGATTGCTGCTGGGAGAATCGCTGGGAATTGATAAAAAAGATATTCTTGATTTATTGGATGGGTCCCCAATAGCCGCACCAATGGTGGGAATGAAAAAGGAAAAAATCCTGGATAATGATTATTCACCGGAATTCCCCATGCAATGGCTTCAAAAGGACCTGCAGCTTGCAGCTCAAACTGCCTATGAACAGGGCGTTTCATTACCTGCTACAAATACCATAAAGGAGATTTTTGCCCTTGGAAAACAAGCTGGTATCGGTAAAAAAGACTTTATGGCCATTTATCCTTTTTTGTCCGAAATAAAATCATCATGAACTTTAAAGAACTATTCCCAGACAAAAAGCCTGTCATCGCATGCATTCATTTAATGCCATTGCCGGGAGCTCCACTTTATGATGGAAATTTTGAATCGGTGATCAACAAGGCCGAGGAAGAAACCCAAATACTCATGGATCATGCTGTTGATGGGCTAATCGTTGAGAATTTCAGGGATAATCCCTTTTTCCCTGATCAGATACCACCCGAAACAATAGCTGCTATGTCGGTTATTGTGAGAGAAATTAAAATTCAATTTAATGGTCCGGTAGGTGTAAACGCATTGAGGAATGATGCCCATAGTGCATTAGGGATAGCTGTAGCATCAAATGCGGATTTTATCCGTGTTAATGTTCATACCGGTGCCACACTAACCGACCAGGGAATTATTCAGGGAAAAGCTAATGAAACACTGAGGCTTCGTAAAAACCTGAATTCCACAATCCTAATCTTTGCTGATGTAGCTGTAAAGCATGCCCGTGCTATTGGTGAACAAAACATCGAACAGGAAACCAAAGATGTTGTGGAAAGAGGAATGGCTGATGCGGTTATCGTTTCAGGAAAAGGCACTGGTTCAGGAACTGATCTTTCAGACCTTAAAAAGGTAAAAAGTTGTTCAGAAAAGCCAGTAATAATTGGAAGCGGGACAACTCCTCAGAACCTGGATCAACTCTATGAACTGGCTGATGGTTTCATTGTCGGAAGCTATATTAAGAAGGATGGCAAAGCCAATAACTATGTAGATGACAAGAGGGTGGAAACATTTATGCAAACTTTTAACACGAAGAGGTAGTTATGAAAAAAAGGTTCGAAAACAGGTACCAGGAAGGTGACCTGCCATGGAATATAAACAGACCGGATTTTAATTTGATCAATGCTGTAAATGAATTTGATATAAAACCCTGTAAAGCGCTGGACCTGGGTTGTGGAACAGGCGATAACGTTTTTTGGGCAGCAAAAAACGGATTTGATGCAACAGGAATAGATATTGCTGAAACAGCCATTGAAATGGCAGTGGCGAAAGCTGAAAAACATAAAATTACTGCTCAGTTTTTTGTGAGGGATTTGTTTAATGAAGTAATACCTGGTGTTCCTTTTGGGTTTGTTTTCGACAGGGGGTGTTTCCACACCTTTGACAAAAAATCAGAACGGAAACTCTATGCAGAAAAAGTTCATGGACTGCTTTTGAAAAACGGCATCTGGGTAACACTCATGGGTAGTGTGGACGATGGCAGGTTGGATATTGGTCCACCGAAGCGAACTGCCGTTGATATAACTACTGCAGTAGAACCTTATTTTGAGATCCTCTCCGTAAAACAAAGCCGTTTTGATTCAAACGATGAGATCCCCTCAAAGATCTGGGTTGGGGTTTTCAGAAAAAGAGTATAAAAGATTATTTTGACTTTCTTGTATAAATAAACTTATCTCCAGGATTCCAGGTCTTGCCTTCATCCGCTGATCTGCCTGTCTCAATCACAAATCCACCTTCATCTGTTTCACTTATGGTATATTTGGTTAGTCCTGATGGCGTTTCCTCTGTATTAGTATTTATGTCCACGTTGATAAAAGTAATTGCAGTATCAGACACTTTTCCTTTGTAGAAGTCATGAGCTGTTGATAAATCATTATATACGGTCAGCAGGTAACTTTTACTGTTATCATTGTAGGAATAATTCAAAACCTTGGAAATTTTAAACATCCTCTGGTAAGTAATGTTTTCCTGTAAAAGATTCACTGAAGAATATTGTATGCTTGATGTTGCCTGGGGAAGGTCGAACCATGTACCTCTTCTCGACCAGGTTTGTACCTTCACATCCCACTCCCCTAGCATGAATTCCAGATCTTTCATTTCTTCCCTGGGCGGCATAACAAACATGTCTTTGTTTATTTCAGGATTGATCTCAACATCCTCAATGATAAGGATATGGTCGCGTTGCCAGAACATCCTTTCCACATAAAATGGCAATACAAATCCATCCACACTCCTGAAGTCATCAAAATAGACCTCTGAAGGAGCATCCATTGTAAAATCAACCCAGTCTGATTTACAAGCATATTCCAGGTAAGTGTCACAGGATAAATACCATGTTTCAACATGCTGGTTCGACCGAGTAAGCTTCAACTCAAAAACTTCAAAGCCATCTATGGTATCTATTCCCATATATTCAACTGTATGGCCATTTTTATTGTAATTATACAATGGAGTAAAAAATTCGGCCTTTTGCAGAAAGACATTTTCTTCGCTGGCGTTAAGACTTCGGGCATAAAATATTTCCTGCCAAGGATCGATCGTCCATCCAGACAAACCATCAGAGGCTTCAATTACATTTTTTTCACCAAGAAAAAAATCTGCATAGTATTCTCCATCCCTGGTTTTAAATGCCAGGTAGTCGTTCTCGGTGCTAAATGCAGTAAAATTTCCGGTTATTTTTAAAGCATTAATTTTATTCCAGCTTTCCAATCCACCGTGAGCTTCAATGTGTTTGGACACGATTTCTTCTACGGTCTGGCTGACGATGGTTAAGGGCAAACAGATAGCCAATAAAGCCAATATTTTGTACATGATTATAGTTTTCATAAGCTGTTTGGATTTCACTATTAATTAAATTTATAACAAGCCATTTCCTTCAGGTTCCGAATGAACAAATTTCCGTCGGAAAAAGATGGTGCAGTCCAGCATTTTCCCTGTACGGCCTGAAATGCGCCCTGTTCCTCATATACATCAGGAGTAGCTTTGATCTGGATCAATTTTCCTTTATCAGATAGGACAAGAAGCTTATCACCAACTCTGATCAGTGTTCCTTTACCAAAGCCCCTTTTGGTCCATTTTTTCTCACCTGTCTCTGCTGAGATGCATTGTAATGCAGCAACATTGAAACCGTATATATGACCTTCATAATAAAGGGATGTACTAAAATCATTTTTCATAGTATTTGAATTCAACTTCTCTGCAACTCCGTTCTCGCTAACTTCAAGCACACAAAAACCATTACTGTTGACTGAGGAAAGGAAAATCTTATTTGAATCAAAAAAGACCGGTGAAGCAGTTGGCCCGATGACAGACATGGCATGAGTCCACAGTGTATCACCTTTGGAATTAAAGGAGATCAAAGTACTTCGGTTAGCAAACAGGATTTGAGAGGTTCCGTTAATTTCAGCAACTATTGGAGAACTATAAGATTCGGCACCGATACCTTTCGACCAGAGAAGTTTTCCTGTGTTTTTATCAAATCCTGCAAACCAGCCGGAATCTTTACCACCTGTTTCCAGGATAAGAACATCATCCACAAGTACAGGAGATGATGAAAATCCCCACCTGGGCATTGTACTGCCTAATTCCTGCAGAAAGTTTACCTGCCACAATTGTTTACCATCTTCAAAGGAGTTAGCGGTAAGTTTTCCGAAGCTACTCAGGCTATAGATCACTCCATCACTAATAATTGGTGTAGATCGGGGTCCATCTCCAAATTGCTCAAAGAACAACGAGTCCACCTCCGATTTCCAGATAAGGTTGCCCGATAATGTTTCAAAAGCACCTATATATTCCTGGCCGTTTAACTCATCAATCCTGTGACTAAACATGGTGATGAGCCTATCTCCCTTAATTATGATCTCCGAAAATCCAGATCCCAGTTCTTTTTTCCATAACAGTTCCGGGCCATTTTCAGGCAATTGTTCCGAAAGGATAACTTCTTCTGAAGTTCCGCTTCTGTCAGGCCCCCGGAATTGGTTCCATGTAGAACTCTGACTTTGCTGTGCGTGCAATAATGCTGATTGCAATAGCAGAAGCAGAGGCAGCATGACAATTATTTTGATTCTACTTAGCATAAGTGTAAATTTAGATTTAAATGATTGATTGATTTTTGATTTACTTTTTGCAATAAATTCCCGATAAAGGTAAGAATTTGATCCCGTTTATTGTTTATGGTTTTATAATCAGTCTTTCAGGTATTACAGTTAACAATTTTGCATAAAGGGATGGCATATCTCAATGACCAGTTTATTCCATCTGGTGTTTTTCATTAATTTGAAAAATTCTAAATAGAAGCTAGAATTGTTTAGTAGCAACATTTTCAATATTTTTATCAAAATTTAAACTTTTCCATAATGAGATCTTTATTCTTCCTTTTATTATCTGGTTTGTTATTTTCAATGCAGGTAAAGACCCAGGTGATTGAATCTGATTCGCTTGCACTTGTCGATTTTTACAATTCAACAAACGGGGACAACTGGTACGACAACACAGGATGGTTAACCGAACCTGTAGCCAACTGGTACGGAATATATATTGAGGACAACAATGTTACTGAAATTCAACTAGGCTATAACAATGTGGTAGGTACAATACCCGAATCTATTGGTCACCTGGATTCCCTTAAAAGGTTGCATTTATACAACGACAGTCTGTACGGTACCCTACCGGCTACTCTCTGGGATCTTACAAACCTGGAAGAAATTAACCTTAGGTTCAGCGCTATTAATGATGTTTTGCCTGCTGACATTCAAAACCTCACTCAACTGATTTTTTTACAACTTGAGGGTAATCAGTTCCACGGGCCTCTACCACCCGAAATCGGGAAATTAGAGCAGCTGCAGGCTCTCGGTATAGAGAACAACAATTTTTCTTCATTGCCTGTTGAAATAGGCAATTGTATTAATCTGGAATCATTGAACATCAGGGGCAATGGTTTCAGCGGACCTTTTCCGGATACTTTGTTTAACCTGAAATGGCTGTACGAAATAAGAATGACCAATAACAATTTTACCGGCCCCATTCCCGACAGGATTGTAAAATGGCAGGAATTAACCGATATTGACCTGGGGGACAATGAATTTAACGGGCCCATTCCGGATGTAATTGGTGATATGCAATCCCTGACCCAGATCCATTTGCAGGGCAATAACCTGACCGGTAACATACCCGAAAGCATGTGGACCCTTGAAAACCTTCACAGTATTGAATTGGGGCGTAACCAATTAAGTGGTGGGATTTCCAATGATATAAGGAATTTAAAAAACCTTAAAAAGTTCAATGTGCTGGAAAATGAATTTTTAGGGGCATTCCCGGATTCAATATTAACACTGCCACTAATAAAAGAGCTCTGGCTAAACGCCAACTATTTCGAGTCTTTCCCTGACTTGTTGCAACTCCCCGTCCTGGAAGAGGTAGACTTATCATACAACAGCCTTACCTTTGATGACCTCGAACCATTTATGGCCAATAGCTGGTCGTTGTTCTATTATGAACCTCAGCGGGTAGTTTATGATTACATCGATACGACGTTAAGCCTGAACGATACACTTCTGATCAATTCAGTAATTGGCGGTTCGGACAACTCCTATCAATGGTTTTTCAATGGAACCCAGATCAATGGTGCTACCATGCCTCAGCTGGAATTTATTGCTTTATCAGAAGACCTTAGCGGAACCTATCGTTGTAATGTGACCAATTCACTGGTACCCGGATTAACAATACAAAGGGCTGAGGTGAATATTACTGTTGAAGATAATGCATCAGTACCCGGCTACCGTGGTGATCTGGCTTTTTTGGTGATTCCCAATCCGGCTAATAATAATGTTAAAGTATCATTACCGGGCCAGACTAATGATATTCTCAAAATTTTTATAGTGGATATTCATGGAAAGGAAGTTTTAAGAAAGGATCATAAGGGTATAAAGGATATTAACCTGGATGTGAGCCAACTTGTTGATGGGATTTATTTTATAAGGATAAAAGAGGGTAGTAAGTATGGGGTATCTAAATTGATAATCAAGCATTGATAATTGTATTAGCAATTATTTCGGTATCGTAAACCGCAAAGGGCGCGATGGTTTCGCTAAGCTCACAAAGGAATACTTTCAATAGAAACGCGTCTTTGTGTTCCTTTATAATACATTGCGATCTTTGCGTGAAAATTTATTATGATCTATGACACCAGAAGAACGAAAAAATATAATCAATACCTTACATTCGGAAAAGGCAAAGCTGGAGGCAAAGATTGCTGACCTGAAAGAACTGACGAAACCCATCTCCCCCAGCGATGCCATTGGCCGCATCAGCCGAATGGATGCCATTAACAATAAAAGTGTAAATGAGGCCGCCCTACGAACGGCCCAAACCAAACTAAGGAACATTGAGATCTCCCTGGAGAAATCCGATGACCCGGATTTTGGAAAATGCAGGCAATGTGGTCGGGACATACAAATTGGGCGGTTGATTGTGATGCCCGGGAGTACGCGGTGTGTGGGGTGTGCTGGGAGGTGATAACTCAAAATTTTTTACTATTTAGATTTTAATATCCATAACCACTCGGGTAGATGAATAATTTCAAGCAACCAGTTAAATTATTTTGTTTTCCCCCTAAAATGATTCTAACATGTTTTTTGTTAAATAGTTGTTAAAACAACAGCTATTGATTCTTTACTTTTCTTTCAAAACATACTCTATATAGGCTTTTAACCTACTAGTTGTTTTCAGCTATTCGATTTAATCAGTGGTTTTCAGTGAATAATAAAAATGTCTTTTGGAATATTTTCGCGAAGTCTAGTATAGCTTTTCTATCAAAGCTTGATACCTAACATCATTAAACTCTATATTAAAACTAAAAAACATGGAACAAATTACCAGTAAATCAAAAGGAAAAAAATTCCTAATTAAAGTTTTTGTAATTTTTTTAAGTCTAATTAATTTTTCGTCTTTTGCTCAACAGGCTAAAACTGAAATTGAAGTCGTAAGTGGTGTATATTACACCGTTGTGGTGAAATTTGAGACTGAACTTTATACGATGAGTATAGAGGTAAATGGAAGTGAAATAGTCCAACCCATTAGTATATCAACATTTAGCAGCGACAAACTTTTCAATTATATTAAAGATTCTTATGTAGAAACAACAAGCACCATCCACCCTGATCCTTCTGGACTACAGCAAAGATCTGCATTGAAGTTCATGGAGCTAGTTGCAGCTTTATATAATAAATCTGAAGTAGGTCAGAAGATAGCTACTATTAAACTGGAGGATAAACTAAACGTATATGATAAAAATCTTGCGGTAATAGGACAGTTTGATGTCTCAAAATGCCAAATTGTGTTCGAGGATGGATTTATCAAAACTATTGTTACTTCAGGTAAAATTGGAAACGAGTTAATTACATTTTCGAATGGATATGCTATTGGTATTTCTACTCGTTCGAACATCCAATGGTTAAATAAAAATAGATTATATAATGAAAATGATCGAGACGATGAAAGAAATATAATAGTGGCTGAGTTAATTAAATATAGCAGAATACTAGCAGTCAGGACAAACGACTATAGCCCTCAAGACCAAACCATTACTCTATTTAGTGGTAAAAACCAAACTTTATCAAAATCACCCTCTACAAAACTATTTCAACTTAAAATATTCTCTGATTTCGCCGGTATAAACCAAAATAATCCAAATGGATTAGTTCAAACAGAATTTAGCAAAAGAATAAATATTTGGACAAAAAGATGGAAGATGCTTTGGACAAGGAGTCTAGGATTTGGTTTATTTACTCACTTAAATCCAATTTTGGAAATCTCCAAGATTGAAGAAAATAACAGATTTCTGCCCCTTCAACAAGGTACACTAGTTGAAGACAGCAGCTTAAACAAACTTTACTTTATAAGTCCTATCGAAGCCTATCGATACAGTACATTAAGAGTTGCAACAGAATTAAACATCTTAGATATTCAGGGCTCAAGTGCAAGTCTGCATTTTAATGGCATCTTTGGACTGAATTTAACTCATGTTAAAGACTCAATATATAGCAATGAAGAAATAAGGCAAATTGATGAAACATTAAATTCAATACAATTAGGAATGATTGGTAAACTAATACTAGAACCTGAATCAAAGTGGGGATATCAAATTTCTGACAAAGTGGTTTATACTAATAATTTGAACAATAACTTTGAATATCATTCTCTTTCAAAAGATGGTTTGGTGCCTCCAAAGCAACTAATTAATACACTTGAATTTTTAATCACATGGAATACGGGAAGTGATAATAAAGTATTTGGCAGGTTCAGGTTTAACCACGAACTAGATAACTGGAAGAATAATTTTTCCCAGTTTCAATTAGGTTATTCTATATTTCTGAAATCAGGAAAATCTTAATGATTGCTTGATTTATATAGGATCTATTAAAAGATTAAATATTTCAATCCACATATCAATTTAAGATGACAAAAGGCCGGGGAGTAAATCCCCCAGCCTTTAAGTTTTTCGAATAATATACTTTAATATTAATCTATCGTATGGTTAAAATTTTGTTATTTGTTAGAGCCAAAAAGTATTAAATAACATCTTCCTGATTCAACTGAATTAACTGGTTTAACTGATTTAACTAATCAACCAATTTAACGATTTTACTAGAACTTCCCAAACTTCAAGTTCAACCCCATTGAAAATCCATCCAAAACATCAGAATCGGTAGCTACAAGGTTCAGGTCAGAAGTTAGACGATAGTAACCTCCAATGGACAAACGCATAAACTTCACCATATTCAGCTCCAGCTCTATTCCTGGTTCTATGACAAAAAATGCATCGGCATCTTCGGTGTAGCCGTAATTGTAATCGGTGTCGCCCTGGTTAGAGCTCCAGGTGTAATCATTAACCAATGCCAGTCCTCCTGCTCCTATTATAACAGGTATGGTGACATGCACAGGCCAGTTGGGTCCGATAATGGGTTCAACAAGCAATCCACCGTAACCTCCTGCCAGCAAGTAAGTAGCTTCTTCTTCATAGATGGTCTTGTCGAAATACAGGTTATTGGCAAATCCATAACCGGCAATACCAATGGTTATTCCATGGTTAATGACCCATCCTCCCTTTGCACCTGCAAGTATGGCATCCTGGCCATCGATCTGACTGTAATTAATGGAAAAACCACCGTAACCACCATGAACGATGTTTTCATTGCCAAACAGGGTTTTGTATTCCTGTTCATTTTTATTTTCTTCCTGTGCAAACAAACCAATGCTCAGTAGGAATACCACAGTAAAAATTGCTGTCTGTCTCATAATTATCGTGTTTTAAGAATTTATCAAATATTTTATTGTAAAGCCAAAATCCCACAAATCCGGCCTGAAAAAGTCTTCTCCGAAAAAATCGAAATAGGGTTTATAATCCACTGAAAAATGGAAAGGGATGCTTTCAAAATGGTATTCCATTCCTATTATAAAATCAGCACCGATTATGGGTGAGGTTCGTTTATTGTTGGAGTAGTACCGAATACCGTCCACTACTTTCTCCTTGTTCTTCCTGAACCTTGTAAATCCCGAATGCGCCCCAAAACCGGAAAACATATACAGTCCGCTGATGCGGTCGGTTGCAAGGGGTTTGTATTTTTGAACGAGGCCTGTTACCCGGAACCCATCCCATTGATTACCGGCGATTATTTCAAAGGCTGAAAGGTCTTCATCAACAAATTTAAAGGAGATGCCTGACAACCCGCCAGCCCTTAATCCTAAAGAGGTCATTTTATCCTGGGCCTGCAAAACAAATCCTGAAAGAATTAATATCGTTAGTACAACTGTTTTCATTTTTTCCATTTCTTGTTATAGTGACAAAACTAATTTACAAGGGTCGCAATTAGCAGAACAAATTCCTTAAAACATCTGAATTTCTTCCTGAAACATCACTTTTCCGGATTGAATGGATATTTTGATCTTTTCTTTTGCCTCTGACTCTTCTCCGATAAAACCGGTAACAAAGAATGGATCGTCTTTCTTTTCTGCCTTCTTCATGGTCAACCCTTTTAAGTGGTCAGGATAATAAATGCCGGTTGCTTCTGTATGAGTCACATCAACAAAACAGTTAAGATCCTGTGAAATATTGATTATTATGTCAGTGTACTTTGAATCCAGATCGATCAGATTAAATCCTGGATCAATTCCCTTCATCTTTAATTCCCCGTATTCTGTTTGTACTTTAATATTTCTGGAAAGTCCCTTAAGTGTAAAGTATGAAAATGAGCTCTCCCCGATTAGGGAATTAACATCTCCAATGTAAAACTTATCCCGGCGCGATTGAACGCTGAGTGCCCTGATCTTTTCTATATTAAATGTACTGGATTTGCTTTCCACTTTTAGATCGAGTGAGCTTCCAAGATCAAGATCAAGGTAGCTTGACTTGAGGTTTCCCTTCTCCAGGTAATTGATGCCTGCATTTCCGAAGTTTATTTCCAAATCTGCTTCACCAGTGAGGTTATTAGCTTTAAAATCACCATTGGATAAAGTAACTTTTATTTTTCCATCGTGATCCGTACAATAAATGTTACCGAATTTATTTTCAAGTTGTACCGACATATCCCTGGGAAGGTAGATGTTGTAATTGATCTGAGTTTTGTTGTTTCCGCTGAACACAGTATTGGCGAGATCAGAAAGCTCTGCCCAGAAACTTCCCTGGTTCTGGCTTAAAGTTGTTCGGGCAATTACATAGAACTTCGAATCTGAAAATTCAAAATCAATAAATTCAAATATTTTATCGGCTTTTTGCTTCTTGCTTGCTTTAACAGTCAGGTCGATATCAATTTTAACGGAATCTTTATCCCACGAAAACAAATGGATGTTACCGTATTTATTATAGACCTCAAGCGAAGTCTGGTCATACACTTTAAATGAACGACTTTCGTGCCTTGTTCTTTCGTAGACTTGTGAAAAACCGCTGAACATCCCGGCGATATTCAATGCAATGAATGTTATTAGGATTTTATATTTCATAATTATCGTCTTTATTTCCCTCATTTTTTGATTTATTCAGCTGAAGAAGCATTTCTTCAAGTATTTCAAGCTTCAGCCTGTAATTCTGGATCATGGCTTCAATAACTTCTTCATTATGGCTGTTGTCCTTGAGATCATTTTTTAATTCTGTAAACACATCGTCCAGTTCTTCCAGGTCGTAATTCACAATATCGATCATTTCCCTGTTGTTACCAGCAAGAGTGAATATTTCTTCTTTTGCGGCATTGATTTTCGAAGTATAGAACACTTCCGCTTCCATGAGCATTTGCATGCGTTCATCACCTGGTTGCTCTAATTCATCAGTATTACTTAATTCAGAACCTTCAGGTTTTTGGACCATGTCATGAAAAAAGTAGGATGCTATAAATATGGCAAGAACAGCCGCAACACGTCCCAGCACCAATTTCCAGTTCATCCTTTTCACCGGAGTGGATTGATCCTGTATTTTTTCCCATAATTCATCACCGGGTTCAAAAACATCAAATTCGTTTTTGTTGTCGGTGATAAACTTTTCAAGATTATCCTGTTTCATGACATTTATCTTTTAGTATCTCTTTTATTTTCCGTCTTGCACGCATGTATTGCGATTTAGAATTAGACTCACTGATATTGAGTATCTGCGAAATTTCAACATGATCATAACCTTCCAGCAGGTAAAGCGAAAAGATCATTTTGCTTCCGTTGGGCAGGTGTTCCATCGCCTGCCGTATATTTTCAACTGTCATTCCCTGGCCGTATTCTTCTTCGCCTGGCTCTTCCTGTTTATCGAACATGCTCATATCATCAAAGAACTTCAGATCAGCTTTTCTTCTCTTAATTTCGTTCAAACAATGGTTTATAACAATTCTTTTTAGCCAGGATCCGAAACTTGATTCATACCTGAATGAGCTTAAGCGCGCAAACGCATGAGTGAATGAATCCTGCAACATATCTTCAGCCTCTTCCCTGTTGTTCATCATGCGCATACATATATTGAACATGGCCTTTGAATACAGTTTATAAAGCCTGTACTGAGCTGCAGAGTCTCCCAATTTACTCCGCTCAATGAATTCCTTATGAATATCCGTTTGCGCTACAGTCAATTCTTAGTTTGTTTTCAAGTGTTAATGACAGAAGAAAAATTCAAGGGTTGCAATAACAATGGTATAAAGGTAAAAATAAGTTCGCTGTTCAAAGTTCGACCCAAGTTTGAGTAGTTATTTATGAATTAATATCATTTCTTTTATTTTATTATTTGGCCGGTAGACGAGCTATCCGCTTTAGTCCCGCAAAATTGCGGGAGCTATCGCTTCTATCCCAATGGAGGCTCTATATTATTCCAACGGTAAAAAGTATTTGAAAAGCATATAAAAATTGACAACATGCATGATGAGTTTAGTTTGCCATAGCGTAAAGCCTTTCAATTTTGGACTAACGGGCAGGGATTGAAATGGCACCCTGCCGCAGGATTGCTTTATATTTTTGTTGGTCTACCGGGGCTGACAGCGGAAGACACCGGTAGGCTTACAAAAATAAAAGCTGGACAAGGTTGGTAAAATGGAAAGCCCAGCTGCCCGCCAAAAAAATTCCAATAAATCTTATTGAAATGAGTTTTAATGGATTTCAAACGTCAATTCTGTAAGAATATTTACTTTATGAAACTGAACTTGAATCCAACTTTTATTACCATTTACAAATTGAAATCCTGTTTTTGTAAAATCAGTGCCCTTTTCTTAGATGTTGTAACGTACCTTCGGTTCAGTTTTTTCGAAAACAACCAATAAAACGATTTATACCATGAAGACTATTATTTTAAAAACGGGCTTTTGGCTCTTACTTACCAGTGTTTTTGTTTTTCTACTTATTCTGCTGAACTTAAATGTTGTTAACCAGGTTGATGAAATGATCAGCCGGCAGCAATTCGAAGAGTTTCTTAATAAG
The DNA here is from genome assembly GCA_964421215.1 of uncultured Bacteroidales bacterium. GTDB lineage: Bacteria > Bacteroidota > Bacteroidia > Bacteroidales > JAADJA01 > JAADJA01. The sequence continues at coordinate 284,181 of CAYQWA010000003.1, forward strand.
AAATTGAATGACTTTGCTCAAAAACAGTTGGTAAATAATTCGGATGAGCCAAGGGCAGACTCTCCAGACCAGGCAGCCCTTCAGGATTATTTGAATACCGTAGATCCTGTTTCAAAAACGGTTCCCAAAGAAAGACTAAAAGAAGCTTATACCCACACCAGGGCTTTCGAAGAAAATCCACACTACAAATCAACCAAATCCCTTCAATGGCAGGCAACAGTTTCCAACTTTGGTGGTAGAACAAGGGCCATTATGTGGGATCCGAATGATCCTTACGAGAGGAAAGTTTGGGCCGGTGGGGTAACCGGAGGATTGTGGTACAAGGAAAACATCACAAACACAGTTTCATGGGTACCAGTTAATGATTTCTGGCCAGGACTGGCTATCAGTTGTATGACCCATGACCCAAACAGTCCTGAAACCTTTTATGTTGGGACAGGTGAAGCCCAGACCGCACTTATTATTTACCGTGAATCTTCTGGTGTTGGTTTTGGGATCATGCGATCAACCGATGCCGGTGAAAACTGGGAGGTCATGCCGGGTACCGAAGATTTTGAATATGTTACAGACATAGTCGTTCGGGATGAAGGAGGAAGCAGTGTGATCTATGCTGCCGTTGCTTCAGGAATCTATAAGGGGGCACAACACCTTAGCCAACCCTCCGACGGTCTGTTCAGGTCTGTAGTGGGTTCAGATATCTGGGAACAGGTATTGCCAAATATCACTGACCTGGATGTACCTTATGCACCAGCAGATATAGAACTCGGTCCAGATGGCCGTATGTATGTGGGATCAATGCCAAATGTTGAAGGAGAAGGTGGGGCAACCATCCTTTATAGTGATGAGGCTACACCAGGAACCTGGACTGTAAACGATGAATATAAAATATTGATTGAAAACACACCGGGGTTTGATCTTCCCGGCCGCGTTGTATTTGCAGCCGCACCTTCTGATCCCAACAGGGTGTATGCACTCGTTGCACAAGGATATTTTTATGGTTTACCAGGATACGAATGTCATATCATTGCAAGAAGCGATGACAAAGGTGAGACCTGGAATATGGTTTCAATACCACCACCGGCATCCACTGGTAACTGGGCCTACATCGCCTGGCATGCCATGGCTGCAGGAGTTGATCCCAATAATCCTGACAGGATCTTTATCGGCGCCCTCGATATGTGGGTCTCAGATAATGCAGGAGATTCGTGGAGTAAAGAATCAAGCTGGGTCGGTTCCGGTCAGAATTTTGTTCATGCTGATCAACATACAATTCTATTCAAGGAAGGTAATTCCAATGAAGTGTTAATAGCCAGCGATGGTGGAGTTTTTCATACGGTGAACGCTTCGCAGAACTCCATTTATTTTATGGAAAAAAATTATGGTTTTAATACCCTTCAAATGTATAAAGTGGCACTTCACCCCACTCCAGGTGTAACGCTATTCCTTGGCGGCATGCAGGATAACGGGACAATTTATTACGACGGATTACCCATTGAACATGCAAATACGATTTCAGGAGGCGATGGAGGAGCATGTTTCTTTGATGATAATGAGCCGGATGTTTTGATAACATCATCACAAAACAACAGGTTCAATTTCATTGCCAACGGCGCCTATGCCGGCTCAGCCACCCAATGGTCAAGCGGAAACTTTATAAGTTCCGTAGATTATGACTACAACCTGAATACTTTGTATGCCAATGCGGTAACTACTATTAACAACCTTCAGGACAATGTCCTCAGGATCGCTGAAATACCATATGGCCCATATGAAGGGGAATACCTGGATATGGGAACAGGATCAACTGTTCCGTTTACCCATGTGAAATACAGCGATCATTCACCAACAACTTCATCCACATTATTACTGGGTACCCAGGCCGGACGGTTATTCAGGGTGGAGAATGCAGAAGCTAGTCCAGATGTGACTGAAATAGGTCCGCCTGAGTTTCCAACAGCCGCCATATCTTGTATTGCGGAGGGCAATAGTGCTGATACTCTACTGGTAACATTCAGCAACTTTGGAGTTTCGTCTGTATGGCAATCCTGGGACGGTGGATTGAACTGGGAAGAAAAAGAAGGAGACTTACCCGATATGCCGGTACGCTGGGCACTGTATCATCCCGACAATGCAAATGCAGCCATGCTTGCCACGGAAATTGGTATCTGGACATCTTACAACCTGGATGAACCAACTCCTGCCTGGCAACCCGACAATGAAGGACTGGCCAATGTAAGGATCGACATGCTGCAATTACGGAAAGCCGACAAAATGGTTATGGCAGGGTCACACGGTCGTGGTTTCTATTATACTACTTTTGATTACAATCCGCCAGTTGCTGTAGCCGAAACTCATTCTGCAGAAATAAACATTTATCCAAATCCTGTATCAGATATTGTTGAGATTCAGTTGTCAGGAGTTGAAAGTGATTATTCAAACCTGGAACTGATAAATTCAAACGGCAAAATAGTATTGGCTGAATCAATTAATAGAATACAGGATACAAGGAAACTTGACCTTTCCGAATTGAGTCAGGGATCATACATATTAAAAATAACAGATGGAAATCAAATAATTACGAAAAAAATAATCAAGTTATAGCCCTTCTTTTCATGATCATTTTTTTAATTCTTCAGATGTTCTGAGACCCAGCAACCTGATTCAGCCCTTCTCCACCCAGGAGAAGGCTGGCAGGGCTGGACAATCTTCAGGCTCGATACAGAAAGGAAAGTTAAAATGAAAAAAATCGGACTTTTTACCCTCATTGCTATGTTATCATTTGGTTTTGGGCTCGCTCAAACCGAATTTTTCCAGCATGAAATTACTACAACATTTATGAATGGGATGGATGTAATTGCAGTTGACATTGATTCTGATAACGATGTGGATATTGTTGGGGTAAATTATGATGCAAATTCTGAAGTGGCTCTTTGGGAGAACAATGGATTTAATGAATTTGAAAAAGTTACACTTTTTTCCGCCGCAGGCAAACTGAGATCTGTAAGAGCAGAAGACATGAATTCAGATGGCAAGACAGATCTTGTAATTGCTGCCATTGAAGAAGATGATGTACTGCTGCTAAAAAATAACGGTAATTTATCTTTTGAACCACTTATCATTGATGATGATTTCATCGGAGCACATACCATCGATATCAAAGATGTTAACAACGACAACCTGCCTGATGTACTTTGTTCCGGATGGGACTTCTCAGGCGCAAACAGTGAGATCGCCTGGTGGGAAAACGACGGGCAGATGAACAACTACTGGGTAATGCATACTATTTCTGATCGTTTTCAACAATCCCCTTTTATTTTTGGAGCTGATATGGATAATGATTCCGATATGGATATTGTTGCCTGTGGTGAAGTGAACGATGAGATACTCTGGTGGGAAAATGATGGGAACCAGGATTTCAGTGAACATATGGTCGATAGTTTAATGAATGCTATTCATACAGTTATAGCACGTGATGTGGATAAGGATGGCGATATGGATATTTTAGGTTCTGCTTGTATGAGTTCACAAATTGCCTGGTATGAAAACGATGGAGATCAAAATTTCATTAAACATTCTCTTGGTTATTTCGCAGGAGCCCTCTGGCTGGATGCCATAGATCTGGATAATGACAATGACCGTGACCTTTTCGGGGCACCTCAGGGAGGTAATCAGTTATCGTGGTGGGAAAATCCTGGAAATGAACAATTCATAAAACACAATTTTAACAGTTCATTTACCCAGAGTTTTTCTGTTGTTCCGGCAATGATGGACAATGACAACGATACAGACCTGGTAGCTATAGGGTATTTATCGAACAAAATTTCCTGGTTTGAAAATAAACTAACCAATCCAAATCCTTACAACCATCCGGAATGTTGTGTATATGATTATGGAAATGAACGTTGGTTGATCTCCTCAACCGGAGGAAATGAACCGGGGTATATTTCAGAAGTAGATGAAGAAGGCAATGTCCAGTATTTCAAAACGAATATCCCTGATCCTTTAGGAATGTGCATTGCAGAAAACATTCTTTATGTCTCGGATGCTGACAACGCAGTTCTTGGATTTGATCTTGACACAAAAGAGGAGGTCTTTAACTTTCCCTACAATGCTATTGGCAACCTGGACGGGCAGGCTTATGACAACAATGGCCATTTGTATGTTGTGGATACATATGGTCGGATTATTAAAATTGATTTAGGAAATAGCTCTTACAATGTATTTGTCCATTCTGGCTTATCAAGCTGGACACAAGACATAGTTTTCGATGAGGCAAACAACAGGCTCCTGGCTATCGGCTGGATCGCCAATGCACCCATACAGGCCATCAGTCTTGAAGATACTTCAATTACGAACTACCCAACTTCCTTTGGATACTATGATGGGATTACCATGGATCAATTCGGTAATGTTTACCTGGCATCGCACCAGTCACCGGGAAGGATCATTCGTTACTTCAGCGACCTGTCCGGTGAATATGAGGTAATCTCAACGCAACATAATGAACCCGCCGGATTGCATTACAACATTGTATCCCATGTATTGGCTGTCCCAAATTATGGCGGGAGCACAGTGGATTTCATTTCAGTCATTCCGACAATTAACCAGGACATGTTGAATACCGGATCCAATTTAATTGAAGCATTCCCGAATCCTTTTTCAGATTTGGTCCACTTTCGAATCAATACTGATTATACTGACATCTCGATTCTGAATTCAGTAGGAGGTTTAGTCCGCTCGCTAAAAGCTGAGAAGAAAAATCAATCCGGATTAACATTGACCTGGGATGGAAAAGACAACCTTGGTAAAGTAATGTCACCAGGTCTCTATTACATTGTGGTTCGATCAAATGAAATAATTAGCTCTGCCAGGATCATTAAAAATTAATCGAATCATATGCCATCAACCTAAAAATTACAAAATGAGAACAACTCTTTTGAATCTGACAATTTCCTGCCTGCTTGCTGTATTCTCAGGCACATTCTTTTCACCTTCTTCAACCTTTGCGGGAGAAGATAAAAAATATACAGTCGGTGAAAATGTTACATTCAAATCCAACATACTCAACGAAGAACGGACCATCATCGTGTACCTGCCGGCAAGTCATGGGATTGGTGATAAAACTTACCCCGTAATGTATCTACTTGACGGAGGGTATCATTATCACCATGCATCAGGCATAGTACAGTTCCTTTCAACACAAGGCAGGATGCCTGAAATGATCCTTGTTGCAATTACCAATGTTGACAGGACGAGGGACTTCACTCCTACTCATGTAAAATCGCAACCTACCACAGGTGGCGGAGAGAAATTTCTGAGTTTTATTTCCGATGAACTGGTTCCCTTTGTAAATAGAAACTATCGTGCAAACGAATACAAAGTCCTTGTTGGCCACTCCCTGGGCGGGCTTTTTGCCGGATGGTCGCTGATCACAAAACCGGAGCTTTTCAATTCATACATTGCTGTTAGCCCGTACATGATGTTTGATAATGAATATGTGGTGGATGAAACAGAATCAAAGCTCAAATCCAAATACAAGAATGTTAATTTTTACATGACGCTCGGTAACGAACCCCAATACATAAAGACACTGGAAAGGTTTGAAGATATTGTAAAAGAGAAATCACCCAAAGGGTTTGATTTCATCTGGAAGTCTTATCCGAATGATGATCATGGTTCAGTTGTTCATCTGAGTATTTACAATGGGCTTGAACACATCTTTTCAGACTGGCCATTGCCTGCTGAGTCTTTTAATGAAGGGTTAACAGCCATAGATGAACATTACCGTAAACTAACTGAAAAATATGGTTATGCTGTACAAACACCCGAATTCACCATTAATCAGTTGGGCTATGTTTATCTTGGGAAAAAGGAAACAGAGAAAGCAATTTCTGTATTTACCGAAAATGTAAAACGATTTCCTGAATCCGCTAATGTTTATGACAGTCTTGGTGAAGCACTCGAGAACAAAGGAGATCTGGCTGAAGCAAAAATTAATTATCAAAAAGCTGTTGACTTAGCAGAAAATATGAATCATCCGAACCTGGGTCTTTACAAGACGAATTATGAACGAGTGTCTAAATCAAAATAGAGGATAGAACTATCAGGGCAAATCGTAATGATACAAGAATTTTAATGTTTCATTATCTATATACACGACTTCGATATCGAAGCTGGTTTGTCCTCCCCAATACCCTACTTTTATACGGTACATTTCATTAGGCTGAAATGTCCATTTCCCTTCATAATCCTCAAAAACAAAAGGAGGTGTGTTGCAACTGCTTGAATTTTTTCGTTCAACAAACCAGCCATCATTGTAAAAGGTAAATCCATATACATCCTCAATCAATTCAGCTCTTCTCATAACAAGGATGTCTCCTTCATATTCCTGGGCAACCCAGCTGCCAAATAAAGGACTATCCAATGGTAAAGGTGAAGGAAAGACGTTATCGCCGCTCTTTTTACATGAAGCAAGTGCGGTAATAACTATAAGAAGAAGAAGCGTATACTTTTTCATTCGGAAACGGTCTTGCCTCAACAAATATAAGTAAATTTCTTATATTTGTATTTACTGATCCTTAAGACCTAAATCATGAAAACGTTGCTAAGCTTTGTAGTTTTTCTTCTTGCCATACAGACAAACTATGCACAGGAAACCTACTTTCCTTTACTTGACACCAATAAAACCTGGCATGTTGCGGAAGGTGGATTCGGAGCCATTACCAACACTTATACATACAAATGTATGGGCGATACTGTTTATGATGGTGATCAATATCATATACTCTGGCGATCAGATGAAGAATTTCCTGTCAACTGGTCAAAATGGGGTTACATCAGGGAGGAAGATCACGAAGTTTATTATTCCCCGTTCAATCCATCTACGATTGAACCCGAATTACTTTATAATTTCAATGCAGGAGTAGGCGATACATTATCTGTAAGTTGTTTTGCATACAATAGTAATAATCCGGCACACCTTGTAATAGTTGAGATTGATTCAGTTCTGATAAACAATGAATACCGGAAGCGGACCTGGTATGATTGCGCCGGGTGGAATGAATCAAAAAACTTCAGGTACTGGATAGAAGGGATCGGTAGTGATAACGGCCTGATCGAACCAGGTTTTTATTGTACAATAATATGTCCGACAATTGAACTGTTGTGTGTAAAAGATGATGGGGATCTGCTATTTATGAATGAGTATTTTAGTGAGTGTTACATAGTTAACGTTGATGAAACAATTCAAAACAATCATCTTTTTGAAGTATACCCAAATCCTGCAAAAAATTACCTTTTAATATCACCAGTGAGTAATAACTTAGTAAGTAACTCGCTAGTTCTAACTTCTTTACAGGGAATAATTATTGAGGAGTTTGTATTAAACCCGGAACAACCTACCACAATTGATATTTCTAATCTGGAATCCGGGCTTTACTTTTACAAAATAATCGGCGAAGGTAGAAAAGCACAAATCGGAAAAATACTTATCCAATAATATCATAACCTGTAACCAAAGTTAAGGCTCAAACCCATCGGAATAAAATGATTCCGACAACTTTTTCTTTCCAACGGATAGGCAATTACCGGAAGATATCCTGTGTAGGCTTCCACTGATATAGAGACATTATCTGATACGTCAAAAAACTTGCCTGCACCCATAATGAATCCTAATCCCGAATTATGACTTCCATACCAATTATCTCCTTCGGAATGAATATTAATAGTGGCCAGCGGCTTAAAATAAAACGACTTTGGAAATTCAAATCTAAAACCAAATGGAATTTGATAAATGGTAAAGATCTGTTCATTGTTAATAACCGTTAAACGCGGATCAACAACAGCACCATGATATAGGTGATTTGTTTGAAGAAGGTTAATTCCTGCCACAAACCATTTGGATTTACCGGTTTTATGGCTGTATAAAATTCCAAGGTTTACTCCGCTACCATCATCAAGTGCTCCTGCTCCATCACAACCTGTTCCAAGAGCCACGTTATGCAAAAATCCGACACTTGCCTCAAATTGATTGGTTGCATTATTCTCCTGGGCTGATATAACAAAAGAAACCAATAAAAGGGAAATTACAATTCCGATGAAGTGCATCGTAAAACTATTAATTAAACCCTTCGAAGGCAAACAACCCTCGAAGGATTTATTATTTCTACATTTCCTTAATTTTAATATTTCTAAACCAAACATCATCTCCATGGTCCTGTAGTCCAATGTAACCTTCCTGGGCGGTATTGAGGAAATCTTCGTAATCCTTAAATTTACTGTTCAATACCATGTTATTCCAATCGTCGGTCCAAAGGTGGTATTCGAGAACATTTTGCCCGTTCACCCAATGTACAACCGTTCCTTTATACACCATTACTTTTACATGATTCCAGTCACCTGCGGGTTTGACTGCCTCAAATTTACCCGGTATCAGGTCATACAATGAACCTGCAGCCCTGTTGCCTTCAATGCCTAATTTCGCATCCGGATGCTTTTCATTGTCGAGGATCTGCATTTCGGGAGCCGATTTCCAGATTGGTTGATCAGGTTTTTCCTGGGCCAGGTAAAAGATACCACTGTTCCCGCCTTCTGAGACTTTCCATTCAAGGCTCAGTTCAAAATTTGAGTACATCTTTTTAGTAATGATGTCCCCACCGCCACCAGCTTCACCTTTTCCGCTGGCTAGCACCTGAATTGTCCCATCAACAACTTTCCAACCTTTTTCCGGGAATGTTTCGCTGTTATAACCTCTGAAATGCTCAGTAGTTTTACCATCAAACAACAATGCCCATCCTTCTTCTATTTCCTTCTCTGTAAGTGTATTAGGCTGTACCACTTCAACTTTTTCTTCAGGTATTTCATTTTTAACTTCTGCCTGTTTTTCTCCTTTAGGAGCACAGGAACTCAATAGGGCGATGGAAACCATCAAACAAATTACAATTTCTAATTTTTTCATGATAATTGATATTTATATTATTATGCTATACAATTAGTTGTTTCACAAAGAAACACAAAGAAATCTCAGAGATTCACAAAGCTATTAATTTATAATACGTTTTATTCCATTTTTAAGTAGGCTTACATGAAAATTGATTAACAAACCTAGCTTATAATTACCTAACCTAAGGTAGGTTAAGACTTGAGCCAGGTGAACATCTGTGAATCCCTCAACCGTCTTGATCTCAATCACAACTTTGTCTTCAACCAATAGATCTATTCTGTACCCGTGGTCAAGTTTAACTTCCTTGTACACAACAGGCTCATGTTTCTCTTTAACTACTTTTAATCCCTGTTTACGAAGTTCATAAAATAAACATTCCTGGTAGGCCGATTCGAGTAATCCAAGTCCTAAAACACTATGAACCTCAATGGCAGCACCAATTATTTTATTGGATAGTTCATTTTCAGTCATTAAATCAATTTTTATTACTTCTTTGTG
>CAYQWA010000004.1:0-23041 GCA_964421215.1 uncultured Bacteroidales bacterium
CACAAAGAACTCAAGACAAACAATTGAAGTTTATTTGATTATCAATTTACCGGTTTGTATTAACCCATCATTTGATTTGATCTGGTAAAAATATATTCCGGGTATTATTTTTGAAATATCACATGGGTCATCATTATTTTCAATTTCTAAAGATTCAACCAATTTACCTTGAAGGTTGTTGATTTCTAGAATAACAGGGAAAACATATAGATTATTTAAAGCTCTTATGTTTAACTTGTTGAATGCTGGATTGGGAAAAACCAGAAATTGATTTTTGGCCATCTTGCGTTCAAAATCAGAAACACCCAATAAGATTGAGTCAGGAGTAATTGTGCCCACCGTATCGCCATCTTTTACATATCCCACCAGCTCTTTGTCTGACCAGTATTCAAAAGCTCCCTGAAGTTTGTAAGTTTCGCCAAGGGTAGTCCCAAACCCAATTCCTTTTGTGCCACCTGGATTTCCAAGTAGTGATATCCCATAGTATCTGTATAGTGTATCGCTATTAAAATCCATCTCATAAAAAACATCTTTTGAATATGGATTTCCTGAACACTCTCTAGCACCAAAGGATTTGTATTCAATATTTGTCACAGAATCACGGCTCAAATAAGCTCTTGAAAATGCTCTCCAGGTACCATATCCGGAATTGGTATTCTCAAGCATATAAATCTGATTGGGGAAATGATCAAAAGGTTGGGATACATCATTCATGTATTCTATTTCATATACATCGCTAGATGAGTTGCCAGTACCGCCACTGGAAGAAACTGCATACCAGATGTAAAAGACAGAATAAACGTAAGAATTTGCAAGGACTTGTTTGTTAAGAATGTTGTATTTCGTTGTTATATAACCGCTACCCATTGGATCTCCTGTATCATCAAGTCTTTGAAACACATCCCCCACTTCAAAATCAAAGAACTCCCAAAAGCCAGGTATCGATTCTCCATATTCTGTATCCTGTATGCCAACCAAATTAAAATTCCCATCGTTTTCAAAATCCGGAAACTGTAAAAATCCAAAACTCTTAGATAAGATGATCTCTGAACCATCAGATAAAGAGATGTACTTTACAGAATCCATGATCCCAAAAACCTCGTCATAGGAAATGGAATTTACAGTTGCTGTTAAATTATTCTCAGTCCCAAAAAGCCAGGATTCTCCGGCATTGGTCAGACTGAAAAACTGAAATGCATCTGGTAGGTTAAAAAGATAAACACCATTTTGTATGGCATTAACCCACGATAGCAAAAACTGGGGTTGATTTCTAAGAACGATCTCAGGATTGTCCGGCACATCTTTAACGACTTTATTCAGATGCATCTTGGTGCCTCCCGGGATAATTTCAACAGAGTCCACCCATATGGTATGACTGATGTACGTAGAATCCGAATGCTGATAATTCATTTTGTGATTGACAAGGATGGGGCTCCAGTTTTGGGCTTGCATGGAAATTGCTGCCAAAACAAAGATTAAAGTAAACAAACGGTTTTTCATCTTCTTCACTTTTGAGGAAGGACTAAAATACGAAAAATACCTTTCACTTAATAAATTATCAGTTTATTTCTATAGATTTCCTCTCCCCTTATTTCAACCAGGTATTGCCCTTTTGGAAGGTTCTCCCTGGAAAGTCTAATTTGGTCGGTTGTGATGTTGTTTATTTCTCTAATTATTTTACCTGAACTGTTCCAAAGGATCAAATTGTATTCTTTATGTTCTGGATTATCAAAATCAATTGTTGTATAATTGGAAAAAGGATTTGGATATGCGATTGTTTGCCGGAAAGGATTTCCATAATCGATAATATCTCCGGTAAGGCTTAATCTTACTACCAATGCCTCCATTCCGCCATGACCTCCTGAACACATTCCATCCTCGGATGTAACATAACCTCCTACCAAATAACCGTCTTCTTCCCAGGTTGGGGATATTGTCAAACCCTCATCCGGATCACATCCACCCAGGCATGTTTGCCATTCAACATCTCCCATTGCTGAGACTTTAACAACCCAATAATCCATTTCACCAAGGTTTCCTGAAACATCCCCATCATTTGAGTTGCTTGATCCAACAATTACAATGCCCCCATCATAAGCTCTTATAGCCGAACTTGCAAAGTCAACAGCACTTCCTCCTATACACTTTTGCCATTCCAGGTTTCCCAAACTATCGATCTTTACGATCCATATATCATCATCGCCATGGTTGCCAGACACATCACCATCGTTTGAGAAAGTAGTCCCGATTAGAATATAACCGTTATCATGTGGTTGGTTCGACAATATCTCATTTCCGGTTTCCGGTCCAGAACCGCCATAACATTTTTGCCATTCCAGGTTGCCATCTTCATCTAATTTTATTACCCATATATCTGATTCACCGTGGTTTCCTGTTACATCTCCATCATATGATTCGGTTGCACCAATGGCGATTATACCGGTATCCTGGGTGTAGATTAATGAGCTAAGTCCATCAAGACTGCTCCCCCCGTAACAGTTTTGCCATAAAATTTGTCCGTAAACATTTATTTTCAGGATCCAGAAGTCCCAGTAACCATGATTACCTGAAACATCCCCATCATCTGAGACTGTATTACCTCCGATCACCCAGGCAGGCTGTGTTTGGTACCTGGTTTCAAAAACAGAACTTGCTTCTTCCCAGGATGAACCACCATAACAGTCCTGACGATAGATATTGCCATCCTCCTCAGTACAAACAAACCAAATGTCACATGCCCCATTATTTCCACTAACATCACCATCATTAGAACAAGTCGTTCCGATGAAATAATAGAAGACATCAAGATCGGCCAAACAACCTGCTACATCATCATAAGACCCACCAAGGCAGGTTTTGGCCCAGATTGTATTGTTTGCACCGAACTGGAAAAGCCAACAATCTTTCATTCCATTGTTTACAGGTACATCACCCATGGCATGTGAATCGCTTGTGCCAAATATTGTATAACTTCCTTCAATGAATCCGGGTTTTATATGTATTACAAATTCATCAGCATCACCTCCGAAAGAGTTAGCCCATTCAATGGTTGGCTGAGAAAACATTAGCTGAGAAATTAAAAAGAAACTGAAAAGTAGAGTAATAGTTTTCATGACAAATATTTTATGGGAAAGCATTTGTTTTTGAGCAAACCAAATATACGGATTATTTCAGCTGAAGTCAATAGAAACCAGTATTTTATATAATTCGTTCAGCAGATAGTAAACCTGTCAGTTAAAGAAATAGGGAACAAAATTTTCAGGATTTAAAGGGCTAGGTATGAAGATTCCTTGCCGAATTGATTATGCCGTTAATATCAAATCCACACTCATTGTAAAGTTCTTCAGGAGTTCCCTGCTCAATGAATTTATCTGGTATGCCAAGACGAATGGTTTCCGCGTTGTAGTTATTATCGTTCTTAAACTCAAGAACAGCGCTTCCCAGGCCGCCAATAATACTGGCATCTTCGAGTGTAATGATATAATCAAATTCTTTGAATATCTTGTGGAGCAATTCTGTGTCGATAGGTTTGAGAAACCGCATATCAAATACTGCAGTGGAAATTTCTTCCTCATCCAATATTTGAGCAGCTTTCAAAGCAAAATTGCCCATATGTCCCAGGGATACAATGGCCAACTTGCTGCCTTCTTTTATTTGATGTCCTTTTCCTGGCTCAAGTTTTTCGAAAGGCGTTTTCCACTCCTGTAACACTCCCCTGCCACGCGGGTAACGGATGGAGAAAGGACCCATCCCTTCAAGTTGGGCGGTATACATCATGTTCCTTAGCTCTTGTTCGTTGAGCGGAGAACAAATGGTAATATTTGGTATAGCCCTGAAATAGGCCAGATCATAAATTCCATGATGGGTGGCACCATCTTCACCTACAAGACCACCACGGTCGAGACAAAACACAACCGGAAGGTTTTGTAATGCTACGTCATGGATAACCTGGTCGTAAGCCCTCTGCATAAAGGTGGAATAGATATTACAAAAGGGGATAATACCCTGTGTGGCAAGTCCTGCAGCAAAAGTAACCGCATGTTGTTCGGCTATACCCACATCAAAAGCCCGGTCGGGCATTACCGACATCATCATGTTCAAGGAAGAACCGGTTGGCATTGCCGGAGTTATTCCAACGATCCTATCGTTTTTCTCCGCAAGCTCAATAATGGTTTTGCCAAACACATGCTGGTATTTTGGAGCAAGCTTTTCTTTGCAGTCCGATTTTTTTATCTCCCCTGTCTTCTTATCAAATAACCCTGGTGAATGATAGGTTGTAGGCGACTTTTCTGCACTTTTTAGCCCTTTGCCTTTTTTTGTGCTCACATGTAGCAACTTGGGTCCTTCAATTCTTTTCAGGTCACGCAGAAGCTTTACTAAATGAACAACATCATGACCGTCCGTTGGACCGAAATAACGAAACCTGAACGCTTCAAAAAGGTTGCTGCGTTTTGAAATGGTGGATTTAACTGCCCTCCCGATCTGTTTAACAATTGCCCTTGAGTTGGATCCGTAACGGGTATCCCCGCCCATGATCTTCCAGACAAAATTCCTGAACTGGTTATACCTTCTGGAAGTGGTAATGTGGGTCAGGTAATCCTTCAAAGCACCTACATTCCTGTCGATGGCAATCTGGTTGTCGTTGAGGATAACAAGAACATTGGCGTTTGAAACTCCTGCATTGTTCAGGGCTTCCATAGCCATCCCTCCGGTCATGGAACCATCACCGATCACTGCAATGTGCTGTCTGCCGTTGTTATCTTTCAGGGAAGATGCAACGGCCATCCCAAGAGCAGCTGAAATGGAGGTAGATGAATGTCCTGTTCCGAATGCATCATATTCACTTTCCGCCATTTTAGGGAATCCGCTTATCCCTTTTAATTTTCTGTTGGTATAAAACCGGTCTTTCCTTCCGGTGAGGATCTTATGGGCATAAGCCTGGTGGCCCACGTCCCAGATCAGTTTGTCACCAGGTGTATCGAACACATAATGGATGGCAACGGCCAGCTCAACAGTACCTAAACTGGCTGCAAGATGACCAGGATTTGCTGAGATTACGTCAATGATAAATTCCCTCACCTCAGCACATAACTGCGGTAATTCTTCCTCACTCAATTTTTTAAGATCAGAAGGGGAATTTATTTTTGATAACAACAAGCCGGGTTCAGGCGACATCTATCTGAAATTTTTGCAAATGTATTGTTTTTTGATCAAACCGGATTTTATTAAAACCGATAATAGCGCTAATTAGTATGGAATTCCTAAAGGTGAATTGTTAAAAATTGTTAGCATTTTTTATGTACAAAAAAGGCTCCGTTTATAATAACGAAGCCTTTTTTTGTCATTCATATAGTTGCAAGCTGCAACATTGTATTATTGTACTATCAATTTCTGAGTCAGCCTTTGCTCATCAACCTCAACAGAACAGTAATAAACACCAGGGCTTAAATCTGAAACATCCACGTTAACAGGATGATTCCCCTTATTCATTTCTACCGCCGGAAACTCTTTAACCAATTGTCCGATTACATTTAAAACATTCACAGTGACTTCAGACCTTGATTGAATATTTAAACTGAACATGGTAAATCCGGATGCCGGATTTGGATAACAGGCAGACATCTGAGTTCCGGTTTCAACATGGTTCTCGTTTGTTCCGACAAAAAAGTCTTTTGGAAATTCCATGTGATGGATCTCGTTTTCAATGGGATCATGGTTTGCCAGCCATTCAGAAATTCCTGGTTCAGGATCTTCCATATAGGTAACATGTACTTTATCCTGGATAACTGGTGCCATCATAGGGAAAGCACATTCACTGAAAATAAATATCAGATCGGTATTGAGGTCTTTCTGGCCCTGCCAGGTTGTTCCGCCATCCCAGGAACTGTTCACAATAACATGTCTGTAGGTCCAGTTGCCGTTATTATAACCGGGAACAACTGAACTATAAGCTACAAACATATTGTTGTTGTCATCGATTGAAAACTGTGGGAACCCGCAAAGGGCATTAGCATAATGGGGCTGATCACCCGGAACCTCCCAGGTATCTCCACCAATAACCCAGCCGATCAGGTTTCCAGCTTCGTCAAGATAATCCAAAGTTGTAGAACTAATTATGGTTGTATCCAGTGGATCCATTCCTTCCTTCCAATAGATCAATCCATCGGTATAGGGAAACCAGCTGGTTGTGCCGTCCTCGATAATTTTGCGCATTCTTGGAAAAGCAACATGGACATTACCTTCGGAATCGAGTGCACATGCTGAAGTTCCAACTCCGCAAGGGAACATATCAGCGTTCAAAGGAGGATCAGTCGAAGAAAAAGGCGATTCAAAAACAGGAATGATTTCCCAGTTATCACCGTTATCGTAGGACTTAAATACCCTTCCGCCAAATTCATCAAAACCATAGGTAAAGGCGATGGTATTTCCAACAGGATTGGCCCAGGCATAACTTAAATGATTTATGGTGGCAAAATAATCAATGCCCAGTCCTTCAATGGTTTCCTCGTAAATATCCCAGGAATCACCTCCGTCAGAGGACCTGTAATAAAGTAATGCGTTCGCCTGGCCATTATATTCAGCATCATAAGTTTCAGCCAGCAGATGAATATGTTCATTGTTTTCACCACTTGTGATCATGGAGTGCCATACAATTGAGACATCAGCCGGTGGAAGCAATTCAACTTCTTCCCAATCACCTTCACCTTTTACCTCTCTTTTATAGAAATAAATAGGTCCTTCACCTGCACTGTATCTGTATAAGGCAATGATTTCACCTTCCATTCCCCATGGTGCATAACAGGGTGAACCCATACGGTCTTCAGGACCTACATGAAGATTCGGTACTCCCCAGGCTGCCCCGTCATGATAATTGTATCCGGCTCCCCTTTCAGGAATATTGTTTTCTCCGGCACAAAGCCAGGAAGATCCCACGGTTCCATCAGGATAAGCCCACATCCGTTGCATCACGTTGCCGTAATTCAGGGTTTGCAGATCGTTCCAGGTTGTTCCAATAACAGAAAAATCTTTTGTTTGTCCGATTGCCTGACCATTGAGTGGTCCACTGTAACCTGGATGAATTGTTACTTCTTTAACCTTTAAGTCTTTGTAAGGTCCGGTTATTTTTGTGAATTTTGATTGAGAAAAAACGATTGAAACAGAAATAACCAGGATGAAGGAAAGTAATGTTGTTTTCATATTTGAAGATTTTATGTGATATAAATAATGCTGACACTATTCAACAATCAAAATGAACTGTGCCTTTTAACCTTTGTCTTTTAATTGCAAAAGGTCTCTTCAAATATAGCAATAAATAGTAAGGAAGCTGTGGATTATTTCAATATCTTGAAGGAATCAAAGAATTTCTTCCTGTCTTCTTCAATGGATTTTGATGCATCTATAACAATCAACTGGTATTGAACCTGTCCGGAAATTATTGCTCTGTAATAAATATCTTTGGATCCATCTTCAAGTAAAATCTTCGCCTTAACTCCTGTCTGTTTCTTTTCTGTGAATTTTTCCTGCTGTACAATTTCACCATTTAATTCATTACTAAAAGATTCAAGGGATATAAGTGCAAGATTTTCAGCATCTGACATGTCTTCATCGTGTAAGGTGAATGCCAGGTAATAGAAGTCATCTCCTGATGTACCCTTCACAGTAAATGTCTTCCCATAATCCTTTTCCATTTCGGCAACTTCATACTGGCATGGGAATGAGATCTTTACATTCCCTTCATCCGAACTGTATTTAACCCAATCCTTAGATTGTGAATATGTATTGGTTGTGATAAAGAGTATCAATATAAGCGGCAATCCCAGAATAGTAAAATGATTGGAAGATTTGATTTTTTGAGTACGGGTGTTTGATTTATTCATAGTATTATTTTTTAAAAGTAGATAAGTTAACTACAAAAATCCCAGTTCCAGCATGGCTGCTTCCGACATCATGTCTTTGTCCCAGGGTGGTTCAAACGTAAGTTCTACTTCTGCTTTGCTGATCCCGTCAATGTTCTGAACTTTTTCCTGTACTTCCGCAGGCATTGATTCAGCAACTGGACAGTTAGGTGAAGTGAGGGTCATTAAAACGTGGGCGTTATAATCATCATCTACCTTTACTTCATAGATAAGCCCAAGTTCGTAAATATCAACCGGAATCTCCGGATCAAAAATGGTTTTCAGAGTTTCTATGACCGCATCTCCGAGTATATTTTTTTTAACATTCAACTGTACCATTTTTTTTCTTTTAGCTTATAGGTGTTAGTTTTAGCTTATTGGGCTTTCGCTTTAAATACAACAGCGTAAAGCTTCATTTGTTTGATCATTGAGGTTAGGCCGTTTGAGCGGGTAGGGGACAGGTGTTCCCGCAGGCCAATATCATCAATAAATCCAAGCTCTGCATTAATAATGTCTTCAGGTTTTTGATCGGATAAAACACGGATCAGGATGTTAACTATTCCCTTGGTGATCACTGCATCACTATCGGCTTTAAACCTGACATTTCCATCAATAACCTCAGCTGATACCCATACCCTGGATTGACAACCGGAGATGAGGTATTGATCGGTTTTGAACTTATCATCGATGATAGGCAGTGATTTTCCCATATCGATCAGGTAGTTGTATTTATCCATCCAGTCATCAAATGCACTGAACTCTTCCACGATCTTGTTTTCAATTTGCTCTATTGTCATAGAAATTCAAATTTAACATTTTTGGCCGTCTCACCCAAACATTTGTTGAACTGTTACCAGGGCTTCGGTAAGTTTATCAATTTCTTCTTTTGTATTGTAAAATGCCAGTGATGCCCTAACTGTTCCAGGTATCCCAATAAGATCCATAACAGGCTGTGCACAATGGTTACCTGTTCTGACCGCAATTCCAAATTTATCAATTATAGTCCCCGCATCATAAGGATGAATTCCTTTAAGATTAAAAGAGATGACCCCTGCTCTGGGTGCTTTCTCCGCAAGGATCTCAACATTGTTTGAGCTTTGTAAGCGTTCCATGGCATACTTCATCAACTCATCTTCGTAGGCCATGATTTCATGCATTCCTATCGACCGGATGTATTTTATGGCTGCATCGAATCCAATAACATCGGCTACATTGGGTGTTCCCGTCTCAAATTTAAAAGGCAACTCATTAAAGGTCGTTTTTTCAAAAGTGACCGTTTTAATCATTTCCCCTCCTGTTTGATAGGGGGGCATTTCATTCAACCATTTCTCCTTGCCATACATTACGCCTACTCCCATGGGACCATAAAATTTATGGCTGGAAAAACAGTAAAAATCACAATTGAGTTTTTGAACATTGATGGATGAATGAACAATTCCCTGCGCTCCGTCTAGCATAACAGGAATATTTTTGTTATGCGCAATTTCAATGATTTCCTCAATGGGATTTATTACACCAATGGAATTGGAAATATGGCTCACTGAAACGATCCTTGTTTTATTGGTTAACAGTGACTTAAATCCATCCAGGTCCAGTTCATTGGTTTCCGTTAAAGGGATAACCTTTAGAACTGCTTTTTGTTCCTCACAAACCATTTGCCAGGGAACAATGTTGGCATGGTGTTCTAAGGCAGAAATGATCACTTCGTCTCCCTCTTTCAGGTATTTCTTACCAAAAGAATTGGCCACCAGATTGATCGAATCGGTAGCTCCCTTGGTTATGATCACCTCATGAGAATGTTTGGCATTGATGTAATGCTGAATGGTCTTTCTCGCTTCTTCAAAGGAATCGGTGGCCTGCTGGCTTAAATAGTGTACACCACGATGAACATTGCTGTTTATAGTGGAGTAATATTTGGTAATGCTATCAATTACAGCAGCAGGTTTTTGTGAAGTAGCTGCATTATCCAGATAAACCAATGGTTTACCGTATACCTCTTGTTTTAGTGCGGGAAAATCTTCCCTTATTTTATCAATGTCGAAACTCAATGGATTACTGTTAGAGTTTACTTATGTCAATTTCAAATTCGTATTGTTGCTCCTGGTTTTTACAATGCAAAACACATTGGTCACATACGGCCAGTTCACCTCTCAAGCGTTTTTTAATCAAATCGTCCATTCTTTCTTTCAGCGGAGTTAAACTTACTTTTGAGATCACCTCTGCAGCAAATGCATACATCAGCAATAACCTGGCATTGTATTCACTGATGCCACGTGACTTTATGTAGAACAGGGCATTTTCATCCATCTGGCCAACGGTTGCTCCATGACTGCACTTCACATCATCAGCGTAAATTTCAAGAAATGGTTTTGTATTTACAGTGGCCTTATCCGTTAACAGTATATTCCTGTTTGTTTGAAATGCGTTGGTTTGTTGTGAGTCTTTCCTGACCAGTATATGTCCGTTAAACACTGCACTTGCGTGATCATCAAGGATGCCTTTAAACAACTCGTTGGAAGTACAATTGGGTTGTGCATGATCGATATATACCTGGTTGTCCACATGCTGGGTTTTGTCCATCAGGTAAAGCCCGAAAACATCAGCGTGGCTTCCTCTTCCATTTAACTTCACCCGAATGTCGTTTCTGATGAGTCCCCCGTTTAAAGAAATAGCATAGGTAGATATTGTGCTGTCCTTTTCCTGGTGGATAAATGTTGAATTTACTAACGTTGTGTCATTGTTGAGGTTTTGCAGCTTGTAATGGTTCAGTCTGGCACCTTCATCAACATAGATCTCACTGATTGTATTGGAAAGGGATGCCATATGATTGTGCGAATCATCACAATGAACAAGAGTAAGCTTACTGTTTTTACCAAGGATGACAAGGTTCCTGTTCTGCACAAAAAGGTTTTCCTCTTTATCAAGAACATTAACAATTTGAATGGTCTTGTAAGATTCAACTCCATCGGGAACATAAATAAATATTCCGTCCTGTGCGTAGGCCGTATTTAAAGGATTAAATCCATTTAATTCGCTGTTAACATACTTGTTGTAATGTTTAAGCACCAGTTCAGGAAATTCTTTAAGTGCCTGGGCAAAACTTCCTATTATGGTTCCGTTGGGAAGCTTTTGTAATGGTTTGTCTCTATAAATATACCACCCATTATACAAGGAAATGATGTGTGTATCAAAATCAGGGATTTCACATTGAAAAACCCTATCCATATCAATTGATTCTTTATCGGGTTCAAAGCTTATGCTATAGTCCCGGTCAAGAATTTTCCTAAGATCGGTGTTTTTCCAGGACTCCAGTTTTGTTGTGGGAAAGTCATGTTTGAGAAAACTTTCAAATGATTTTTCCCTGAGATCAATTATTTCGGGTGGATCATTGGAAAATATTTTCTCCTTGTTCCTGGTATAAAGATCCGATATTTTATTTTTTAATACTGATTCCATAGTGTTGATTATCAGTTGATTGGCTTTAGTTTTTAAGCCATTCGTATCCCTTTTCTTCGAGTTCCAAAGCCAATTCTTTACCACCCGACTTTACAATTTTTCCTTCAAACAAAACATGTACAAAATCCGGAACTATGTAGTCAAGTAAACGCTGGTAATGGGTTATAACGATGGTAGCATTTTCTTTCGATCTGAGCTTGTTAACACCTTTGGCCACCACTTTTAAGGCATCGATGTCTAATCCGGAATCTGTTTCGTCCAGGATGGCCAGGGTTGGCTCCAGCATGGCCATTTGAAAAATTTCATTTCTTTTTTTCTCACCTCCTGAGAATCCCTCATTTACGGAACGATTCGAAAGCTTCTCATGAATATCGACAAGCTTCTTTTTTTCCTCCATTTTGGCAAGAAAGTCGCTGGCTGACATAGGATCCAGCCCTTTATACTTCCTGTGCTCATTGAGCGCGGTCCGCATAAAATTATTCATACTGACTCCAGGGATTTCTACCGGATATTGGAATCCTAAAAATATTCCTTCAAGGGCTCTTTCTTCTGAAGGTAATTCCAACAGGTCCTGGTTATTGTATTCAACCTCTCCTTCAACAATGTCATATCCTTCCTTCCCGGCAATAATTGAGGCCAGTGTGCTTTTTCCGGTTCCATTAGGTCCCATAATTGCATGAACCTCTCCGGGGTTTACTTCAAGGTTTAATCCTTTTAATATTTCCTTCCCCTCTATCGAAACGTGTAAGTTTTTTATTTTAAGCATTTTGTAATAGTAATTTCGTTATTCTATTTCGTAAATCGTAAATCAAAATTCGTAAATCGTAAATCGCTACCCAACGCTTCCTTCCAGGCTGACCGACAGCAACTTCTGTGCTTCTACTGCAAATTCCATGGGTAACTGGTTCAGCACTTCTTTTGCATAACCGTTAACAATCAGGCCTATTGCCGTTTCAGTATCAATTCCTCTTTGCAGGCAATAAAACAGCTGGTCATCGGATATTTTTGATGTGGTTGCTTCATGTTCAACAATGGAAGAACTGTTCTGTGTATCAATGTAAGGAAAAGTATGAGCACCACACTGGTCACCCAATAAGAGTGAATCACACTGGCTGAAGTTTCTGGAGTTTTCTGCCCGCTTGCTGATCTTTACCAAACCCCTGTAGCTGTTGTTACTCAAACCAGCAGATATTCCTTTAGAGATAATTGTACTCTTGGTGTTTTTACCGATGTGAGTCATTTTAGATCCTGTATCGGCCTGCTGATGATTATTGGTAACTGCTACGGAATAAAATTCCCCAACGCTGTTATCACCGAATAAAATACAACTAGGGTATTTCCAGGTTATGGCTGATCCTGTTTCCACCTGTGTCCATGAAATTTTTGAGTGGCTTCCTTTACACATTCCCCGTTTTGTAACGAAGTTGTAAATACCGCCTATTCCGTCTTTATCTCCTGGATACCAGTTTTGAACGGTAGAATATTTCACTTCAGCATCTTTTAAAGCAACAATCTCAACCACAGCAGCATGTAATTGGTTCTCATCACGTTGTGGAGCTGTACAACCTTCAAGGTAACTTACATAACTACCTTCGTCTCCAACGATCAGGGTTCTTTCAAACTGCCCGGTTCCCGATGCATTGATCCTGAAATAGGTACTTAATTCAACCGGGCAACGAACTCCTTTTGGAATATAACAAAATGATCCATCAGAGAATACCGCAGAATTTAGGGCTGAAAAATAGTTGTCACCAACCGGAACAACAGATCCCATGTATTTTTTTACCAGGTCAGGATGGTTTTGAACCGCTTCACTGAATGAGCAAAAAATAATTCCATGTTTTGATAAAGTGTCCTGAAAAGTTGTTTTTACAGAAACACTATCAAAAACGGCATCAACTGCCACACCCGTAAGCCTTTTTTGTTCTTCCAGCGAAATGCCCAGTTTGTCAAATGTTGCCAATAATTCAGGATCCACTTCATCAAGGCTTTCCAGTTCAACTTTCTGCTTGGGAGCTGCATAATAAATGATGTCCTGGTAATCAATAGGAGGAATATTCAACTGTGCCCAATTTGGTTCCAGCATTGTTTTCCATTTTGCAAATGCCTTTAACCTGAACTCAAGCATAAATTCAGGTTCGTTTTTCTTTGCTGAAATAAAGCGGATGGTATCTTCATCGAGCCCTTTCGGGGCAGTCTCCATTTCTATGTCGGTAACAAAGCCATATTTGTAATCGCTCTGTGTAACTTCGTCGAGTATGTTATTTTGATTTTTTTCCATTTCTGAATCTTCCCACAAATCTTATTTAGAAAAATTTTAAATAGCGCTGCAAAAGTACGAATTTCGGCTAAATTCAACCCTATTTCTTGTTTATTTAATAACAATTCATTTTTGCTTTTGTTGTACATATCCAGAAATTTAAAATCAGGATCAGATTTTGGGTTTTTCCTAACTTTGCAGCAATCAAAAAATACGACGATGAGTATACTGGAAGACAAACCGCACCGGACTGAATTATCTGAACTTGGAGAGTTTGGATTGATTGACCTGCTTACCAAAAGCATTCAGCTCAAGCATAAAAGTTCGGTAACAGGGGTTGGTGATGATTGTGCGGTGATCGATCACGGCAATAAACAAACGTTGGTAACCAAGGACCTGCTGGTTGAAGGTGTTCATTTCGATATGACCTATATGCCGCTTAAACACTTGGGATACAAAGCTGCTGTTGTTAATATTTCGGATATAGTTGCAATGAATGGAAAGCCTACACAACTGCTTGTGGGAATGGCAATATCCAGCAGGTTTTCAACTGAAGCGCTGGAGGAGATCTATGCTGGTTTTAAGTTGGCCTGTGAAAATTATAACGTCGACCTGGTTGGAGGGGATACTGTTTCAAGCGTTACCGGACTGTTTATATCAGTTACGGCCATTGGTGAAGTTGATGCAGATAAAGTTGTTTCCAGGAATACAGCAAAAAAGGGGGACCTGGTATTTGTGAGCGGAAATCTTGGAGGAGCCTATATGGGCTTGCTTGTTTTGGAACGGGAAAAACAGGCCTTCAAAGCTGATCCCAATATGCAACCTGATCTTGACGGCCATGATTATATTCTTGGCAGACAACTTAAACCCGAGGCCAGGCTGGATGTACTCGCTTTACTTAAAGAGGCTGGTGTGAAACCTACTGCAATGATCGATATCTCCGATGGACTCGCGTCAGAGGTTTTGCATATTGCTACCCAGTCAAAATTAGGTTGTACAATTTTCGAGGATAAGATCCCAATTGATGTTACAACCGATCTGATTTCCAGGGAGTTTAATATCGATCCGTCAATTTCAGCTTTAAACGGTGGAGAAGATTATGAATTGTTATTCACCATAAACCAGGAAGATTTTGATAAAGTGAAGGACATCAAAGAGATAAGTGTCATAGGACATATGGCTGAAGAAAGTGCAGGGATCCACCTTGTTAGCCGGTCCGGAACTCAGGTTCCAATAAAAGCACAGGGATGGGATGCCTTTTTGAACAAAGACAAAAAAGAAACAGAAAAACCATCCGGCGAGGCAGAATCCGGAAACAAATAAAACATACCGGTATAACTTTGAATAAACAACATTTTATTGGCCCTTAAAAACAGATACTACGATCAGCTGGTTCCGGTAATTAAAACATTACCAGGAAAACCTGGTATTTACCAGTACTTTGATTGCGACGGTAAAATCCTTTACGTAGGTAAGGCAAGGGATATTAAAAAAAGGGTTTCTTCCTATTTTAATAAAGATTCCAACTTAAGTGGTAAAGTAAGAGTGCTCGTGAGTAAAATTGCAGAGATCAGGCACATGGTTGTGGATACCGAGCTGGATGCCCTTTTGCTGGAAAACAACCTCATAAAAAAATACCAGCCCCGCTACAATATCCAGTTGAAAGATGACAAGACTTTTCCCTGGATCTGTATTAAGAATGAACCTTTCCCCCGGATATTTTCTACAAGGCATGTAATTAAGGATGGTTCCCAATATTTTGGCCCCTATGCATCAGTCAAAATGATGAATACTTTGCTGGACCTTGTGAGGCAATTGTATCCGCTAAGAACATGTAAGCATAAACTGACACCAGAAAATATTGCGAAGAAAAAGTTCAAGGTCTGCCTTGAATACCACATCGGAAATTGTCTGGGTCCATGTGAAGGATTTCAATCTGAGGAAGATTATAATTCTACCATAAAGGAGATCAGGGAGATCATTAAAGGGAACATAAGTACAGTGATCGTTCAATTGAAGGCTTTGATGAAACAGTATGCAAAATCAATGGAGTTTGAGAAAGCACAAGTTGTGAAGGAAAGGCTTGAATTGCTAGAACGT
Source organism: uncultured Bacteroidales bacterium (assembly GCA_964421215.1). Lineage (GTDB taxonomy): Bacteria > Bacteroidota > Bacteroidia > Bacteroidales > JAADJA01 > JAADJA01. The sequence continues at coordinate 15,712 of CAYQWA010000004.1, forward strand.
TATCAAAGCAAATCAACTGTTGTCAATCCTAAAATTGAACATGCTGATGTATTTTCCATTATTTCGGATGATAACAACGGATATGTCAATTACCTGAAGGTTGTGAATGGAGCCATTGTTCAGTCACACACTGTTGAAATGAAAAAGAAACTTGATGAAACCGACCTGGAGTTACTTCAGCATGCAGTTATCGAATTACGAAGCAGGTTTGAAAGCCTGGCTAAGGAAGTGATATTGCCTTTTTCGATCGGTAATGTTTTGCCAGGGATAACTTTAACCCAACCACAAAGGGGAGATAAAAAGCAGCTCCTTGAATTATCTGAACGCAATACCAAATACTATAAACTCGAAAAAGAAAAACAACAGGAACTTGTAAATCCTGAACGGCATACCAAGAGGATCATGGCCACGATGCAAAAGGATCTGCGAATGAAAGTTGAACCAAGGCATATCGAATGTTTCGATAATTCAAACATGCAGGGTGATTACCCGGTTGCAGCCATGGTTTGTTTTAAAAACGGGAAACCGGATAAAAAAGAGTATCGCCATTTTAACATCAAGACTGTAACAGGCCCGGATGATTTTGCTTCAATGGAAGAAGTAATTTACCGGCGTTACAAACGATTATTGAACGAGGAAAAGCCACTGCCTCAGCTTATTGTTGTTGATGGTGGCAAAGGCCAGCTGAGTTCTGCGGTTAAAAGCCTGGACAAATTAAATCTCAGGGGAGAAATTTCAATTATTGGCATTGCAAAGAAACTGGAAGAGATCTATTATCCGGGTGACAGTTTGCCTTTGTATCTTGATAAAAAGTCAGAAAGCCTCAAAATTATTCAGCATTTAAGGGATGAAGCACACAGGTTTGGAATTACACATCATCGTAAAAGGCTTGAGAAGGGTACGGTTAAATCAGTCTTAACAGAGATTGACGGTATAGGTTATACCTATGCTCAAAAGTTGTTATGGAAATACAAATCGGTAAAGAACATAAAAAAGGCAGGGCTGATGGATTTGCAGTCAACTATAGGAACTGTTAAAGGAAAGATAGTTTATGATTTTTTTCATCCTAATGAAATGAGGCCGGACCAAGACAGTTAATAATTCTTGCTATTTTTACGCTTTTAAATGATCATTCATGAAATTCAAATTATACTTTTTAATCTTCTTTCTATTCAGCTTTCTGGGTTTACAAGCCCAGGATTTTAACGGAGGGATTTTAGCCGGACTGGCTACATCGGAAATATCCGGTGACCGTTTACAGGGGCCCAATAAAGCCGGGATTTATGCTGGTGCATACGTAAACCGGTATTTCTCTGTAACATCCTCCATGCAAATGGAACTCAATTTCATCCAGAAAGGAAGCCGTGAAAATCCAGATTCACTGAACAATTACAACTATTACAGGCTACGCTTAAATTATGTTGAAGTACCGCTGCATTACAGGTATGACTTTAATGAACGTGCTACCTTTGAAACAGGCCTTTCCCTTGGAGTGCTGGTGCATAGTGATGAAGAAGGTCATTCGGGCGAGGTGCTATCCGGTGGGGATTTTTACAGGACCGATTTAAGTTTCAACTTCGGAATATATTATGAGCTCCTCAGTAACATTTGGATCAATTTGCGGTATTCCAATTCAATCGTGCCCGTACGCGCACATTCATCAGGGGTAACCTGGGGTTTTAATCAGGGGCAATACAATGAGGTACTCAGTTTTGTGTTGTATTTTGAGCTTTAGATCTAAAGTTCAGGCTCATAAAAAGTTATCCGAACCAATCCCCTGAAATCACCTGTTTTATATCCAAGTGCCTTATCTTCAGGATAGAGTTTTTGAAGATGTTCCTTCAGATCATTATTCATGGATGATTCATCGCCGTGACATAAAAGGCAAACATTATCCATGATCAGGGGCTTATAAAAGTTGTAGCTGAGTTTATCTTCATTTTCTATTTTCTGAACATAGTATTCGGGGAAATTATTACCTGATTGAACAATTGTATTATAATACTCTAAAGCCTTCTGCTCATACTGATCAGGTGCATTTAATATGTTTCTCGGTTTATCGGTGGTTCTTTTGATGTCTACCTTAATGGATGAATTTGCTGCAATGCTGTCAGTGATTTTTAAAGCTTTAATGTTGCAGATCCCAATTGCATTTTCGACATCTCCGGTAACCAGAGCTGTTTGTAATTCAGTCTTTAATGAGGTTAAAAGCTCATTACTGATTTTTTTGCCGATGGGAACAATGAATTGAATTTCATCTTCGTGTGCCTGTTCCACATTAGTCCGGTTTTGGTTACATCCCAATAAAAAAATAACAACAGAAATAAGAATGACCAGGTTCTTTAAATAATGCATATACCGCAAGTTTATAAAATTTTGAAACAATTCAATTATTCGATTGAGTGGGAGTGAACTAAAAAAACAATACGTATCCATAGCAATTTGGTTGCTTAGGAGGGTAATATTATTGCAATTGAGATCCTCAGAAGTTACTCGACAGGTTTATGAAGTCAATGTATTCTGCTGAGTCATCTCCAAAAATCTCCATGGTTTCACCAATGATCTTATATGTACTGTGTTCTCCGACAATCTTAGAAAACAGAATTTCAAATTCATTCCTGTTTTCATCAATCATAATGATCTTCGCAAGATTACTATGTACATCTGATGCCAATTCAGTATGACAAATCGGACAGTATAAATCGACTTCATCTCCCGGGTTGATATCGAACTCCGGATGCTTATTTACAGCATAATTGCCCAGTTGAATATGGAGCGAAATGAGTCCTGCTCTAAAATCCTTTGTTTTGACTGAAAAAATAACACAATCGTCAAGTGAGATAAAACCATTGCAATGCGGGCACATGTAATTTAAAGCCATGATATTGGATTACGAATTAATAAAATAACGAAGTCTTAAATTTACAAAAAAAAATGTCATAATACAAATTTTGGAAACAAAAAGCCCTTATCGGATAACCGGTAAGGACTTTTGTATACTTAGAAATTGGATTATACCACTTGTACTTCCTCTACAATCTCCAAACCCCGTGAAACAGCTTTTTCATTGTCGGGGATCATATGATGGTAACGTGGTGGTAATGACTTCTTCAAACCAAGAATTACATTGTCCAACTCCACAAGTGGCCTCACTTTCAGATATCCTCCAAGAACGATCATATTAAATATCTTCCTAAGACCCAGATTCGCAGCTTCTTTGCTGGCTTCTATTTTAAAGATATTGATGTCTTTTCTTGTGGGATGCTTTGTGATCCCGTTGGGATCGTAGAGTAAATAGCCACCTGGTTTAACCAGCTCTTCAAATTTGTCCATGGATTGCTGATTGAGAATTATGGCTGTATCGTATTCTGTTAATATTGGGGAGCTTATTCTCTCATCACTAAGGATTACAGTAACATTTGCAGTTCCGCCTCTCATTTCAGGTCCGTAGGAAGGCATCCAGCTTACTTCCTGATCCTGCATGATTCCTGAGTAGGCAAGTATTTTACCCATGGAAAGAACACCCTGTCCTCCAAATCCTGCAATTATAATTTCTTCAGTCATTGTATATGAATTTTCTTTTGACTATTAATTACTTATTGATCAATTCACCATCCACCTTGATATCACCCAGCGGGTAATAAGGGAACATATTTTCTACCATCCAGCTGTTTGCCTGAACGGGTGACATCTTCCAGCCTGAATTACAATTTGATACAATCTCAACGAAGGTCATGCCTTTGTTTTCAGCTTGTAGTTCAAATGCTTTTCTTACTGCTTTTTTAGCTTTCCTGACGTTAGAAGGTGTGTGAACAGCCTGACGTGTAACAAAATGAGTCCCTGGAAGCTGAGCCAATAATTCTGTAATCTTTAAAGGATGTCCCATCATATCAAGTTCCCTTCCATAGGGTGAAGTTGAAGATTTCATTCCTGGCAGTGTTGTTGGTGCCATTTGTCCGCCGGTCATACCATATATTCCGTTATTAACAAAAAAGATGGTGATATTTTCACCGCGGTTAGCAGCATGAATGGTTTCAGCTGTACCAATGGCTGCAAGGTCGCCATCACCCTGGTAGGTGAATACGGTTTTATTGGGAAGGAGGCGTTTTACAGCAGTTGCTAATGCCGGTGCCCTTCCGTGGGCTGCCTGCTGCATATCTACGTTCATAAATTCATAGGCAAGTACAGAACACCCTACAGGAGCAATTCCAATGGTGTCTTCTGCACGTCCCATTTCTTCGATAACCTCCATGATTATTCTGTGTGCTGTTCCATGTCCGCATCCCGGACAATAACTCAGCACTTTATCCGTCATCAGCCCTGTTTTTTTGTAAACCAGGTTTTCGGGCTTTATTATATCAGTCTTTGTAATAGTTTCTTCCATAGTTTTACCCTTTCATAAATTTTTGTTCCAGAACATCAGCCACTTCAATGGGCGATGGAATTATTCCTCCCATCCTGCCATAATGATCAACGGGTATTTTCCCCTGTACAAAGAGTTTAAGATCTTCCACCATTTGTCCTGCACTCATCTCAATTGAAAGTATGCCTTTTACTTGTTTAACTAAGTCGCACAATGGTTCTTTAGGGAACGGAAATAGTGTTATCGGACGAAGTAATCCAGTTTTAATACCTCTCTCCTGAAGCAATTGCATTGCTTTCAAAACTATCCTTGAGCTGGTACCATAAGCGACAAAAAGATATTCCGCATCTTCACAACCGATGGTTTCCCAGCGGGCTTCCATCTCAACTATTTCTTTGTATTTTTTCTGTAATTTCAGGTTGTGTCTTTCATGCCTTGAAGGGTCGAGGTCGAGCGATGTTACAATGGTTCTTTCCGTATTGGCTTTTTTGCCTAAAGTTGCCCACGGATATTTCTCTTTGGTCTCTTCATCGGTTAACCTGGGAAGCTGTTCATCAACTTCTACCTTTTCCATCATTTGTCCGATGGCTCCATCTGAGAGGACCATAACAGGTGTTCGGTATTTAAAGGCCAGATCATAACCGAGTGATACGAAATCATACATTTCCTGAACAGAAGATGGTGCAAGGGTGATAAGCTTGTAGTCACCATGTCCGCCACCTTTTGTTGACTGGAAATAGTCTGATTGTGCAGGCTGAATGGTTCCTAATCCAGGTCCACCACGAACAACGTTTAGAATTACACAGGGTAATTCTGCTCCAGCCATATAAGAGATCCCTTCCTGCATCAAACTTATTCCGGGACTGGAGGAGGAGGTCATGACCTTTTTACCGCATGCCGCACCACCATACAACATATTGATTGAAGCAACTTCACTTTCTGCCTGCAAAACCACCATGCCAGTTCTTTCATGTGGTTTTTCTGCCATTAAATATTCCATTACTTCTGATTGAGGTGTGATGGGGTAACCAAAATAACCATCGGTACCGGCCCTGATGGCAGCTTCACCAAAAGCCTCATTCCCCTTCATTAACCTGAGTTCTTTTTTCATTTTGTATAAATTCTTTTCCTGTTAAACTTTTACCCGATAAACTGTGATCACCCCATCCGGACAAACAATTGCACAATTGGTGCATCCGGTACAGGCATCTTTTACATTTTGCATATAATGGTACCCTTTACCATTCACCTGGTCAACCATTGAAATAGTCTCGGTAGGGCAGGCATCAATACAAACCTCACAGCCTTTGCAACGTTCTATATCAACAACGATTTCACCTTTTACTTTTGCCATAGCCTGATTATTGTTTTTAAAATAACAATGGCGAAAATAAAAAAATTATATCGAAACAAATCAAATAAGTTATAAGAATTTAAGTATTTCGAAAATAATTTAAATGAGATTTAAATAAGGCAGTAACCAAACAAACTAAACTTATTTTATTAGGGGCAGCGTACGTGCTATCCGCTTGTAGTGTCATCAGGCCTCAGGTATTTTGCAATGCCGGTGCGTTCCCGTTCGTACGGGATCAGCCTCCGCCCGTCAGCAAAACATCCACAACATTTTCAGCCAGCTACCACTCCTATCACTGTTGCAGGGGCCACTTCTATAGCCAGTTGAAATCTCAATTCCAGTCATATGTTGTCATTTGCTTTGAGTCATTGGTTATCATTCAATAGTAATTTGTGTGCTAACCGGCATACGTAATTCATGGTAATTTGCTCTTCGTGGGTAAATTGTAGTAATTCAATTGAAATTAGCTGGCCTCATTTTGTATACCGCCAACTGCCAATTGCTAACTTTCAAAATTTAGTCCCCGCAAATGCTGGATTTTCTCCGCCAGCTGGCGGATGAACATTTTAAATATTTTAGTCACTTTACCATCTGTAAGGACTAATTTGGGATTTTTTTACTTAGGTTTTGGTATTTCCTTAGAAATTAGATCAATTAGAAATCAGAACTTACTCTTCAATGTCCCTGAGAGTGTATCGAATTCTTTTCCAAATATGGCTAAATCCAACTGGTTATTGATTAAATCATTCAAATTATTTCAACGGATGGTTCTCATGGAATTTCTTCAACCTGTACTCCAGATCAGGGAATTGTTCACGCTGTACAAGTGATACGCATGCTCTTACTCCCTCCAGGCGGGTACTTCCTGTAATGGCCAGGGAAATAGCACTTATTCCATAATAAACAAGTTCATTTAACAGTTCTTCACCGGTAAATCCGGGATAGGAGAAAGTGAAGTAAAAACCATCAGCAATGGGTTCATCTTCATCCCTGTCATACACAATATCAAATCCGTTGTCGGTGAACATTTTTTTCATGATCTTCGCTTTTTCACCGTATTCTTTAACCACTTCAATAAAATCAAATTGACCATCATTAACGGCTTTAAGGATAGCAGCCAGAGCATATTGAGGAGTATGAGCCGTTCCAGAGCTTATGGAATAAATGGTTCCGAATATCATGGCCTGACCTACCTGGTCGAACTTATAATAACGTTTTAAGTCAGGTGCTATGGTGTTAAATAATTTGTCCGAGATAACCATCATTCCAACCCGTTGTCCTGCATAACTGAATGCTTTAGAGCTGGAGATCAGCAATACATAATTGTCAGTATATTTAGCAACCGTTGGTTGGTAAGGAGGCTCACCAGGCTTGCTGTAATCCTTCCTGAAATCCATACCGAAATAAGCCAGGTCCTCGATAACGGTTACATTGTATTTATTGGCAAGTTTCCCAATGACCCTGAGTTCTTTATCTGTAAAACAGATCCATGAAGGATTGTTCGGATTGCTATAAAGGATTGAAGAAACTTTACCGGTCTTAAGGTAGGATTCGAGCTTGGCCTCAAGTTTATCACCCCGGTAATCATATACGTCAAAGGTCATAAAATCCTG
>CAYQWA010000004.1:23141-281177 GCA_964421215.1 uncultured Bacteroidales bacterium
GGATATATGGATGCGATCCCTTTATGCAAAGCCTCTATCTCCGCTTCAATGCCAATTTGTGCCGGAGGCAATCCGGGAATGCCCATCTCCATCCTGACAAATTTGTCACCGGTTGCATTTTGAATCTTATCAACCAGTTTTTTTATTTCTCGAATGGTGGCCATTCCAACACTAGGAATTCCACTTTCTTTTATTTTTTGGGTTACTACTTCGTAATTTATGGGAGTGTCTTTCATCAACCTTAATTATTTTTGAGGTTATATATTCAATTATCAAAAATATAAAAAACTAAATGGTCACCGGTGAAATGCTGAGTTTTTATTCTTGTTTAAAATCGGTATAAACTAAATACAGAATAAATAAAAAATCTAAACAGATAAATTACCTTTGTGTGATCTAATTGAACAAGATGAAAATACATTTATTGGTTATCATATCTCTTGCAGGCAATTTGTTATTTGCACAAAACACTTCCCAGGTGATTGATAAAGAAAAGAACAGTTTTGTATTCGGACAGATCTATTCCGATTTCAGGTATTCATTCAAAGATTCTTACAGTCCAAGGGCGGCATTCAGTTTTAATCAGGGGATCATTGGTTACAAACACCAGCTTTCGGATAAGCTTACCGGGACCATAATGTACGATGTTACCCGGACTACCCACTTCCATGAAATCACTGATACAGCTGGTATACCGATGAATTATTCCTATTTTGAAGGAAGCAAATACACCGCCTATCTGAAGATGGGTGAGATCAAATGGAAGATAAACAAGTCCTTCACATTCCGGGTTGGACAATTGTTAAGTACGCAATACCTGACCTTTCAGGATAAATTTTGGGGATACCGTTATATTGATGTTACTTTCCAGGAAAAATTCCGCCTGGGAATGCCCGCAGATTTTGGTGCACAGCTCGATTATAATTTCAAAAATAAGTTTGTAAACCAGTTTTCCGTAGTGAACGGTGAAGGGCCATTCCGCCACCAGGATAAAAGCGGTAAGTTTATTTTTTCAAATAACATCCAGTATTATCCATCTGACAGGATCTCGTTAAAGTTGTATGTTAATTACGGGGCTTCTCCAGATACCGGAGTTAATAATGATGCCCGGTCGATAATATCAGGTTTTGCTGGCTATAAAACTGAAAAATTCAGAATAGGAGGGGAGTATACATATATTATTAACTATGGCTTTACGGATGGGAACGATTACAATGGTTTTTCTGTTTTTGGTTCTGCAGTAATAAATACTAAACTACAGCTTTTGGCCCGATATGACCATCTGAATATGACTATCCCTGTGGAGGAGGAATTTGTAGATTATTACTTGTTAGGATTTCAATATGAGCCTGTTAAGAAGTTCATGACCTCTATAAACTTCCGTTATTTTTCAATAGATGAATTGCCATTTATTTTTGCAAACTTCGGATTGAAGTTTTAATGAATGATGAAACTTACTAACGGCTTAACGATTCTTAACCGCTAAGTCGATATTCAAAAAATTATAAAAGCATGAAATACACTTTCTATTTTCTTCTAGCATCTTTAATCTTTCTTATTGTTCAGGAATCAAGATCCTGTACAGTAATTGTTGCAGGGAAAAAGGCCACAGCAGATGGTTCTGTAATTGTATCACATACAGATGCAGGTCCCGATTGCAGGGTGCATGTTATGCCCGGGCAGTTTTTTTCCGAAGGAGCACAAACTCCGATTTACTGGGGAATGACAGAATTGGGAAGGCCACTTGGTGATTATGGTGATACCCTCGGCTTTATGCCCCAGGTGGAACAAACCTACAGTTATTTTCAGTCGGCCTACCCCCAGATGAACGAGTTTCAGCTAACTATTGGTGAAAGCACTACCAGCCAGCGTGAAGCCTTAAAACTGGACATGGAGACCTGCAAACAGATCATGACGATTGAACAGGCTCAGGCTTTTGCATTGCAAAGATGTAAAACAGCAAAGGAAGCTTTAAAGTTAATCACAGCCTTAATGGAAAAATACGGATTCAGGCCATCCTGTGTCGGGGAATCTGAATCACTGGTACTGGCAGATACCCAGGAAGCCTGGGTGCTGGAGATCTTTTCTGTGGGTAACGACTGGGATCCTGAAAGTGGAAAACCAGGTGCTATCTGGGCTGCACAGCGTGTTCCTGATGACCATGCATTGGTTATTCCTAACTGGAGTATTATTAAGCAAATCGATTTGAATGATACAGAAAATTTCAGGGCTTCAACCAATTATATGCTGGAGGCCATAGCCCGAGGTTGGTATGATCCTGAGAGTGGTCAGGATTTTGTCTGGCAGGATGTTTACTCACCTATTCCCAGAGAATGGGCCACAGTCAGGTTCTGGCATTTTTATGCCACAATCGCTCCTGATTTTAAAGACTGGCCAAACCGTTTCACAAAAGATCCTTTTAAAGGTGACGACCAGTACACTCAATACGTTGAACCGTTGTCACTTTATCCTTTCTCTGTAAAACCTGATAAAAAATTGACGGTTCAGGATGTGATGGAATACCAGCGCCAGACCTTTTCAGGAACAATCTACGATAAGGAAAATGCTCCAGGCTGGTTTTTTCCTGATGATGAAGGAAATATGGTAAGAAGTGTACATGCTACTCCATTTCCTACTGAAGAAATGAGAAAGTTGCTGAAGATCAACCGCAGAAGAAATACTGCCCGTGCAAGAGGCGAATACGGTATGATCGCCCAGCTTCGTGATTGGTTGCCCAACGAGGTTGGCGGTATTTACTGGTTTTATGTCGACAATGCATTTACAAGTGCTTATGTTCCAATGTATGCCGGCATCACTGACGTTGCAGATTGTTATAAACATTACGACAAAGAAAAATTCAGTGAGAACTCCATACGATGGGTTGTCGATTTTGTGGATAACTTGTTGTACCTGAGGTGGCAGGATGCTTTAAAAGACTTGCATGAAGCTCGTGATCCAATGGAAAAACGGTTTTTCGATGAACAGGAAGAAGTGGATTCAAAATTTAATGCACTTTATGATAAGAGCCCGAAAAAGGCAAAAAAATACATCACTGACCTGACCATTAAAAGACAAAACGAAGCCTTGAAACTTTTCCAGGATCTGAGGATTAAGCTAATCACAAAATATACGAATAACAAGCAGGGGATATAGCAACATTCATCCGATGACTCTCAGTCATCGGATGAATTTGTTATTTGCTTTTTGTTTACGGAATCTTCTGGATTATTCCTGCTCATCAAGCTTACAACAGGATTCAAAAGCAGGGATACCCCCATGCCAATTGTCCCGGCTTCCGGAGATGACATTCCGTAAAAGTATAATCCAAGACATGTTCCCAATCCAAGGATTGAGGAGGACCAAGCCCCTGTAATTGTTGCTTTTTTCCAGAATAATCCCCATATAAATGGCCCTAGAAATGCAGCACCAATAGCTCCCCATGATATTCCAAGGATTTCTACAATGACATCAATCTCTGCCATGGCAAGTGATACAGCAATCACCACAAATAATCCGCTCATTAACCGCATCATCATGGTAAGCTTTTTGTCACTTACTGAATTGTTTATATAGCCTGCATAGAAATCCTTCGCTACGGATGAACTGGAAATCAATACCAGAGCAGCTAATGTTGACATGGAAGCTGAAAGGATCAACAAAAGAATAATTACATTCAATGATTCAGGAACTACATTGGTTAACAATTCTGGCATTAAGCGATCGAAAAAAGGTGCTCCGTCCGCATGAAAGGCATTTGGCGTCTTTTCAGGAGATAAAAATATTCTTGTGGTTGAACCAATAAAATACGCGACACCTCCAATTAATATTGCAAAGAAGGTTGATGCTATTGTTCCGATTTTTACCGCTTTCCTGTCCTTAATTGCATAGAATTTCTGAACCAGCTGTGGCATAGCGAAAGGGGCTACACTGGTCAGGAAAACAAGTGAAAATAAAGGCCACCAACCTGGAGGACCTACTGGTTTAACTAACTTGTCATTAATTGCCGATAAGGTATTGGTAATATTTGGTATTCCTTCACCCTTATCGATAGTAAAAAACAATAGTACAACAACTCCAACAGTCATAATAATTCCAAATATCATATCAATGATGGCCATTGATTTATATCCGCCAAGCACAATGTACAATGCACAAAATGCTCCGATACTGATGAGGATAGTATTGTATTCAAGATTAAAGTTGGATGTGAAGAGGTAGGATAATCCCATAAATACAGCGGAAGAATATGGGATCATAAATACAAAGATTATGATGGCAGCATATAATTTAAAGTACTTTGAATCGTACCTTTTTTCAAGAAATTCACTCAAGGTGGCTACGCCATAATCCGTTGACATCTTTTTAATTTTCCAGCCCATTACGCCCCAAACAACCATTACACCCAACATAGCATTGAATAAGGCTATCCACAGGCTTGAGTAGCCAAATCCCCAGCCGATCTTACCTGCGAAACCAATAAACAGTACAGCAGAAAAATAGGCTGTTCCATATGAAAAAGCACTCATCCAGGGACCTACGTTTCCGCCACCCAAAAAGAAATCAGAGAAGGACTTTGTTTTTCGCATGCCCAGAATCCCAACTACGATGATCATGAGGGCATATAATGAGATGACGATTATTTTTACAGTCATATGTACTTATAGTATCTAATTTCTAATATCAAAATCCAAAATACGGACATCCCAATTGGTGTTTTCAGATTTTGGACTTTGGACCTTATTTAGAAATTAGAAATTAGTAATTTTTAATTATTTACCGGTATAATCCATCCGGATCTACGCGCTCTCTCAGGATCTTCAATTCCTCAGGTGTTGGCGGATCATTTTGTGTAATGTTATCGGCCAAATGTAATTTAAATCCTGTGTTCTCAATGACTTGTTCAACTGTTACACCAGGATTTAAGCTGAGCAATTTCATTTCTTTGGTTTCATCATCATAACCCAATACACAAAGATTTGTAACCACCCGGTAAGGACCGGTATCTTTTGGTAAGCCGGCTTCTTCTCTGGACCCCGGACCAGTAAGGTATCCCGGTGTTGTCACAAAATCAATATTTTCAATAAAACGCCTTTTATCATGGATCATGATGGCGATGGTTCTCCAGCACAATGAGCCCACATCATTTCCTCCACCGCTACCAGGTAAACGGACCTTTGGATTTTTGTGATCTCCGATTACTGTTGAGTTCAGGTTCCCGTATTTATCAATCTGGGCTCCTCCCAGAAATCCATATTCGATAAATCCGCGCTGGGCTGTTTCCATAATATCACATAAGCCGGAGGCTGCAACACCCTTATTATAAGTCCGCATGTCTCCTACAGCCAGGGGAAGTTTTTCCAGGATTGCACCCGTACCTCCAAATTCAAATACCGGAATCAGGTTTGGGGCATGCATGGTTTGTGCGAGGCTGGCAGCCAGCATGGGAATACCAGTTCCTATAAATGCTGTTGATCCGTCTTCCATTACTCTGGAAGCAAGGCAAATCAATAATTCTGATGGTGAATATTCTTGTGTCATTGCTTTTCCTCCTAAAGTGTTAATGATTTAAAATGATCCATACCAACCTTATCTATCAAGGCCTGATGATCAGGGAGATCATAAATCCATTCTTTCATATAAGCATCCATGCCTTCTTTGGTTTTTTGCTTTTCGACATAGTCTTTATAATGGGGTTCATCCCTTTCATACATGCCTGCCATTTCACCCGGCCAGGAACCATAAGGTGCGTGAACAACAGCATCAACCAGGTAATAAGGGATGATGGTTCGGTCAGGATGTTTCCTGATCTCTTTGGTGTCTATTATTTCTTCGGCACTTATTATCAGGTTTTTGCAAGCCCTCGACATTTCAAATGCAAATCCGCTGATTCCATCTATCTGGCAATTGCCATGAATATCAGCCCTGTTTACATGGATAAATCCTGTATCAAGAACCAATGCGGGTAAGAGGGCTACTTTATCTCCTGTAAAAGGACATTCGATTACCTTGGCTGAAGATTTATTGAAGGTATCAGTACCAACCATCGAACGTGTTGGGATAAAAGGAATTCCCATACTTGCGGCTTTAAACCGCCAAATCAAAGCTGCATTTGACCATTCAACAATTTTTGTAACTGATCCCGATTCAACAGCACGTCTCAGGTTTGCTGAAATTCCGTAAACTTCCAAACCTATATAGGTGAAATCCATTTCCCGGACAAGGTCAGCACCAAAAAGCATATCAAGCTCATGAATACCATGGCCAACTATCCGGAAATCCTTTTTGCCGGAACGAACCAGTTCCCTTGTCAGGCTCATAGGGCACCGGACAGTACCATAAAGTTCAAAGCACATATAATCGCCGTCGTTAACGAATCTTTCAATGGCTTCCTTTTCGGTCATTGTTTTATCGATCAGTGCCTTTGATTTTTTTCTGTTGTGTTCCCGAAAAGCATCAAGGTCAGTAGGTTGTATCAGAGGTTCTTCACCCTCTGCCACAATGGGAATGCAATTTTTATGTTGTTCCATATGTTTAATATTTTGATTGTCCCTGATGGAATGACAGAGCATGCCTCAACGATTTTTGAGACAAGACATGCAACAACGTTAGTAGGGTCAAGACATGCCTTGTCTCTACCTGCCAGACCAATAATTATATCATCAAAACTAAATAAATTCGGAATCCGAAAAAATGAAATGGAGTGAAAATTAATAATTTATATTGATTATAAGAAAGGATAAAATCCCTTATCCCTGGATTAAGGTGTAACTCCTAATTCGTAATAAATGCCTGCTCCAGGACCTAACGGCAATCCAAGGTAGAGCCATACAACCAGCAACAATACCCATCCTATGAAAAACATAACTGAGTAAGGCAACATGGTGGATACCAGGGTGCCGATCCCGGCCTTTTTATCGTACTTCTCAAAGTAGACGATAATTAAGGCAAAGAAACTCATCATGGGAGAAATAATATTTGTTACGCTATCCCCAATACGGTAAACAACCTGAGTAAGTTCAGGGCTGTATCCCAGGAACATAAACATAGGGACAAAGATGGGAGCAAGCAAAGCCCATTTTGCAGAGGCACTACCCATGATCAGATTGATGGTTCCGGAGAATATCACAAAAAGAATAATTAGTGGAATCAGACTTAGGTTGAGGCTTTTGATGAATGAAGCACCATTTATGGCCAAAATGATCCCCAGGTTACTCCATTTAAAATATTCAACAAACTGGGCGGCAAAGAAAACGAGGACCAGATAGGCGGCAAGGGACTTCATGGATTCTGCCATGCCTTTCATCACATCGGCATCGTTCTTATATTTCTTTATTGCAAAACCATATACAATACCCGATATCCCTGCGACCAAAAACAATATGGCAACCACTCCTTTTAAAACGGGGGACTGAAGAAATGTACCATCCAGGCCACGCAATATTCCATTCGATGGAATTAAACCCAGAAGCAATAGGGCAATGAATCCTATAAAAACCCAGGTAGTCCATTTTAATCCCTTTTTTTCATCCTTCGTGAGTTTCTCAATCTTATCCCTTTTAACATCGTCCTGGGCTTCGTATGCTCCAAGTGCGGGGACTACAATTTTTTCGGTAACCCATGTTCCTATTACTGCGATGAGGAAGGTTGAAACTACCATAAAATAGTAATTTGCAGTAGGATTTACGTGGTAGGTTTTGTCAACAAGGTGTGCTGCCTCTTCGGATAAACCGGCAAGCAACGGATCAATGGTTCCCAGCATAAGGTTGGCTGAAAACCCGCCTGAAACACCTGCAAATGCTGCTGCCATCCCTGCTATAGGATGACGTCCAATGGCCAGAAAAATTGTTCCGGCAAGAGGAACTAATAAAACATATCCGACAGATGAAGCGAGGTTAGAGACAATACCTGCTAAAACGATAATAAATGTTAAAAGCTTTTCAGGGGAATTCAATACCAGGGCACGTATCAATACAGCAATTAGCCCGGAATTTTCTGCAATACCAATCCCCAGCATAGCAACAACTACAATTCCTAGAGGTGCAAAAGAGGTGAAATTCTTAACCATCTTGGTCAGTATATCGTACAGGCCCTCTTTGGTCAGCAGATTAATTGCTTCATAAGTTTCACCAGTAATTGGATGGTCTGCACTGATTCCCATATATCCGAATACTGCGGACAGAATCAGAATAATAAGTGCAAATATTCCAAACAAAGTGGCTGGATGAGGCAATGCATTCCCACCTTTTTCAACAACCTTCAGAAAAGTATTTATGATATTTTTTCTACCCATGATAAGATTAGTATCAACAAACTTTGCTCACAAACCCTAAACTCCTTATTTTTCCTGGTAACAATGCACCCAATCCACCTCCATTGAAGCAGGTAACCCACTTCCATCCGCTTTGCCGGTCATGGATGAACTAAACACCATGTACATTTCTTCTCTTGGAATACCCTGTGATTGTTCATTTACAACCACATCATTGATTTTCCAGGTAAGTTTGTCTTTTGTCCAGACAAGGGAATAAATAAAGAAATCCTGTGTTACATCCAGCCCGCTGAACTCGGCTGTTCTTTTTTCAGGACCTTTTTTGTCAGAGATATCCCCGAATACATTTCCTAAATCAACCTTCGATTTTTTCTTGTGAAGCTTAAGGATATCCACATGGGGTAAGTTATTTTCTGAGGCCATCCAGAAATTGTAGTTAACAGGCTTTGCGTAGTTGACTTTGATCTTGGCTTCTATTTTGCCATATTTAAGCCGATACGATTTTGCAGTGCTAACCAGGCCGGTGGTAAATTCAAATTCCTGAGGGACAAATCCAAAGGGCATTTTCCAAACTTTCCCTTCGATATTTTCCCTTTTAGTAGTTATCTTTAACGTATTACCGGTTTCAACATTATCGCCGTTTGTTGGGAAGGCTTTGTCATGTTCCAGAGCGTATGCATCATCCATTAATTTGTCTCCCCAGTAGTAACGGGTCATCCATTTACCGGTATCCAGTTTATCATTGGAGAAATCATCTTCAAAAACAACCTCCCATTTTTTCAGCTCATCAAATTTATTTGTGTCTTTCAGTTCAAGATACCATTTGTATTTTTTGCTGTTTCTAAAGTCAGCATGTTCCTTGATTTTTTTGTTTTCCTCAGTCTCCTGTTCAGCCAGTGATTTTACTAAATCCTTATGCTCATCTGAGGCAAGGTATTTTTCCAGCTTAAAATAATCAGACAGTTCCTTTGAATTTTCGAAAGTGGTAAAATCTTTGAATTTTTGTGAGTCCTTAAACCTGTAATAGTCTTTGATGGGTTTTGATTTCTTTTTTTGCTGGTATTCTTTAGTCTTTCCCTCCAGATCACTTAATTCCTTAGTTGCAGCACTTAGATTTTCCTTATGATCTGCTGAATTAGTGTATTCTTCCAGTTCGTGGTATTTCTTTAATTCACTTGAATTTTCAAAAGCAAGAAAAGCTTTGTATTTGGCAGAATCTTTAAATTTCAGGTAAAACTTAATGTTCCTTGATTTCTTAAGTGCATCAAATTCCTGGAGTTTTTTTCCTTCTGCAGAAATTTTAAATTCTTTTGGATCTGCGTCACTTTTTTTCTTCGCAAACTCTTTTGAACTGACCACCTCTTTCAGGTCGTTATATTTATCTAGTTCTGAGGATTCTGAAATGGTATTGAATTCCTTCAATTTTGAAGAATCCCTGAACTTAAACCAGGACTTGATCTGCTTTGATTTCTTCAATGCAGCAAATTCATCAGCCTTTTTCTGTTCTGTATTCTTTTTGTTTCCAGCCTCTTTCTTTCTATTGGCGAATTCGTTTGAATTAACACGGTTTTCAAGTTCGAGGTAGTTGCTTAGTTCAGTGGATTGGTCAAAGGATTGGTAATCTTTAAGCTTTTGGGATTCTTTGAACTTAAAATAATCCCTGAATTTTTTTGATTTCTTTTGCGTTTCGTAGGACTTTACCCTGTCTTCTTCAGCACTTTTAACTTTTTTATTTTTTGCAAGCAAGTCTTTATGTTGAGAGGAATCCAGGTATTTCCCCAACTCGATAAAATCGCTCAGTTCTTTAGAATCTCTGAATTCATTAAAATCATTGAATTCTTTACTGAGGTTCGATCTGTCCTGCTCAATTTTTGAAGTTTTTGGGATGGAACTGAATTTTGAAAAGATAAAGTATTTGCTACCGAATGCGATGTTTGCCATGTTAAATCGATTACATTAAAAACTGAAAGACAATATTACAAAAGTAATGGTTTCAGGGAAATAAATATTTTTCATATTTTTTTGATTATTGATTAGGCCGGGTGGAAGTGTTATCCGCTATAATCCTGCAAAGGTGCGGGAGTTGCCGCTTCTATCCTTGCCAGAGGCGCTACACAACAATATACCCATAATGTATTTTGAACATTGTAATTACAAAACTAGCCCTTATTAATTCTTATCCTTGCATCCACTGCTATGATCCTGTCTTTTGATCCGAGCAGGGGATTCAGGTCCATTTCAGCAATTTCTCTTGCTTCCCTTACAAGTTGAGATACTCTTACGACAATCTCTGCAAATTTATCCCTGTCTATTCCTTCCTGGCCTCTGACACCTTCAAGTATCTTTTTACCACGTAAAGAATCGATCATACCTTTTGCTTCTTTGATTGACAGTGGTGCCATTGATGATTTGACATCTTTGAGAACCTCAATAAAGATTCCTCCTAAGCCACATAGGACAAGGTGTCCGAACTTGGGCTCATAATTCACACCAACAAACAGCTCAATCCCTGCCAGCATAGGCTGCAGTAATATTCCGGTTGTTTCCTTGATCCTGATCATCCGTTGAAATTCGGCGAGCAGACTTTCTTCGTTGGGCACATCAAGTACAACTCCACCTACATCAGATTTGTGGACGGGTCCCACAACTTTCATAACCAACGGGTAACCTATTTCATTCGCGGAAAGCATGGCTTCTTCACGAGTTCCCACTACGGCTTCTGTTGCTCTGGGAATTCCTGCGGCATCCAGTAATCCCTGGATTTTGTCCGGAGAAATGTATCCATTCTCACAATTATCAATTATTTTCCGGATTGCTTCTTTATCGATACTGAAATCTTCACTATCCTGTAAAGCAGGTTCCGGATTGGTGTAAACTTTGGCCAGCGCTTTCCCCAGGATCACCTCATCGGGGAAGTTAATTCTGCCTTTTTCTAAAAACACATCCACTTCTTCCTCTGCCGTTAATGTGGAAGGGAGAACCGGGAAAATTGGTTTTTTGGCTGTGTTCATTTTTTCATGAAGTACATCATATACATCATGGATCTTAAATAAACCAGGGGTGCCAAATATCACTATCATTGCATCAATATGATCAAATTTCTCGTCAACATAATCGATGATGGTGCCCAGTTGATCAGCAGTTCCGGTGGCTAAAAAGTCGATAGGATTTCCTACCGACGATCCGGGATGGAGCTTTGCTTTTAATTCTTCTGCATCAGCTCCTTCAATTGGAGGAACTTCAAGGCCTCCATTCGACAAGGCATCCGTTAGCATAACAGCAGGGCCACCCGCATGCGTGATGATTGCAAGTTTTTTACCTGACAGCTTGGGATGCATAAAAACAGAGGCAACTGCTATGAGCTCTTCACGATGGTCACAACGGATAATTCCTGCTTTTCGAAATAATACATTAACAGCTTCATCTGAACTTGCCAGTGCTCCTGTGTGAGAAGAAGCAGCACGACTACCGGCTTCTGAACTTCCGGCCTTGATAGCGGCTATCTTACATCCTTTGCGGATCAAAGACGCTGCATGTTTCATCAGCATCCGGGGCTTTTTTACATTTTCGATGTAAAGCAGTTTTATCTTAGAGCTTGTTTCGTCAAAAGTTTCATCCAGGTACTTGACAAATTCTTCAACACCCATCTGTGCAGAATTGCCCATGGAAATAATATTGGCAAATGAAAGTCCCTTTTGCAATCCCGATTCCATGATATAACATGCAGTTGCACCTGAAGCACTGATCAGGTCACAACCTTCAGGGTCCAGTTTCGGGATGGGTTCTGTAAAAATCCCATGGTAATCCGGAGTACAAATGCCAATGCAGTTCGGGCCTATAAGTGAAGCACTGTGTTTGTTGATCTGATACAAAATATCTTTTTCAAACTGTTTCCCTTCTTCGCTAACCTCGCTAAAACCGGCAGAAAGTATAATAAAAGCTCGTGTATTCTTTTTCTCGGTAAGCACCTTTACTGCATTGAGGGTATATTGAGCAGCGATGGCAATGATCGCCATTTCAACTTCAGGTAATTCATTAATGTCTCTATAACTTTTTATGCCCTGAACCTTTGTTTCTTTTAAATTGGTAACATACAGGTTCCCTTTGTATTTTCCATCAATGAGGTTTTTAAGAACCTTGCCTCCTGGTTTTTGAATATCGTTCGATCCCCCAACGACAACAATGCTTTTTGGGTCACTTAACTGTTTGTTGATCATGTATTTTCGGAATTAGAACCTTTAAAATATAAATCGCGGCTAAAGTAGAAAAAGGATGGATAATAGAAAAGAAATGCGTGTAATATTTTGGTGGGCGGAAGGGTTGAATGCATGAATGCGGTAATGATAGATTGAGTGAATGCATGAATGTTGAGTGTAGTGAAATCCCGCCTTAGCGGGAATTGAATGCCAGGTGATGGAAGATTGGAAGAGTGCAGGAAAAGGGATTAGCTTACTCCAGCAATATTCCAAGACCTAATACACCAGGTCCAACATGGGTGCCAAGAACAGGAGAAACAGAATTGATAAATTTTGGTTTCATTCCGGTAATCTGTTCCATTTCGTTAGCGTACCATTCGGCACCCTCGATGTTATTGGCATGTGATACTGAGTATCCCCATACTTTTTTTCCGTCCATTAACTTTACTGCTTCATCAATAACGAGACGCATTGCCTGTTTTGTTGAGGTAGGTTTTCCAAACAATTCCGCTTTACCTTCTGGTGATACCCTAACTATGGGCTGTACTCCCATTAACTTACCAATGAATCCTTTCACATAACTTACTCTTCCACTGCGAATCATGTACTTCAGACTTTGAGCGCTTACCATAAGGTGTACTTTCTTTTTCCAGCGTTCAATCTCTTTTGTGACTTCTTCAAAGGAATTTCCACTTTCAATGGCTTGTGTTGCCCTGAGTACCATCAAACCAAGAGCACCGGTTAATTTATTAGAGCTGATTACATTTATATCAATGTCCTGTCGTTCTGAAACGGCGTGGGCTGCTTTTCGGCTATTGGAAAAAGTACCGCTCATTTTTTCAGTGAGATGTATGCCAATGACGTTTTTATAATGACTTGCCAGGTAATTGTACTTATTGGTAAAATCTTTATAGGTGGGCTGCGATGTTGTTGGGTTGTTTTTTGACTGACCCAATAATTTGTAAAACTCATCCGGGGTGATGGTAACAGAATCCAGGTAAAAGTCCTTTTCAAAGTGAACAGTGAGAGGTACTACATGGATCTGGTACTTTTCAACGAATTCCTGAGGTAAGTCGCAGGTAGAGTCCGTTACAATGGCTGTATCATACTTCCGGTTATGAACTATATCGCTTTGCATTAGCATGTCGTCAACCTTTTTGTATGTTATGTTTCCAAGGTCTTTGATTTCACTAAAAAGCTTTGCTGGTTCGTCGGTATGAATATGTAATCGTAATTTTTTTGGTGATCCTGCAACAACCTGAGAATCTCCATAAGGAGCAATGACTTTTGAAAGTACACTTTTGTTATTGGGACTTTCTTTATCAAAAGAGATCAATGCTTCAGTACAATACCTGTAAGTGATTTCAGTTTCATGGTCATGTACTGACTCTTCAAATTCTTTTACCTTCGACACATTCCTTGCCTGGGCAAGCTGTTTTAGCTCACCATGATTAAAAAATTCAATCATACCTTCAAGGAACAAAACAAAACCTTTTGCACCGGCATCAACTACTTTGGCTTTCCTCAGTACTTCAAGTTTCTTTGGTGTATCCTTAAGCGATACAAGCGCCTGGGTATAGGAATCGACGATTAATTCATTAAAATCATGGAACTTGTCTTTGATGGTGTAAACATATTCAGCCCATTCCCTCATAACAGAAATCATGGTTCCTTCCACAGGATTGGCAATTGCTTCGTAAGCATATTTTACTGCTTTTTTGATGATCTCAGCAAAATCCTCGATGGTGAGGTCCTTTTCGTCTTTGATCTCATTGCTGAAGCCATAAAGGAACTGGGCAAAAATAATTCCGGAATTTCCTCGAGCACCAACGAGGGCAGCATCAGCAAGCGCCACCGCTGTTGCTTTAATGTTGTTTGTTGGGATCGCAGTGTCAATGATGGACCGCATGGTTGATGCCAGGTTTGTACCTGTATCACCATCTGCCACCGGGAATACGTTTATTTTATTTAACCCACTGTAATGGTCAAATATTTTTTGTGCACCAGCAATAAAGCTGTAATAAAAACGCTTTCCGTCTAACTCGTTTCTGTTAAAATCCAAGTGCTTGTTTTTTATTTAGACAAATTCTAAATTTTTGCAAAAATAGATATATTTTTTTACTTGACCCTGTGAGGGTTTCAAATCCTATTATAGTTAATCCTGAAACTTTTCAATGGTCAGGGTCTCAATTTTTTTAGCAAACGGTTTTTCAACCGGATAAACTGTTACATCAATAAGATAGAGTGCTTCGGACTGTTCTCTGATAACCACCAAAGGCATTTTCTGAACAGATGACCAGGGTAGTGATATCAAATAATTCCGGATGTTTGTAATGGTCTCTTCCGGAGTGTTTTTCTTCCGACATTCAAGTAAAAAAGAATAGGCGGCCGTTTGATCGGTACTTTCACCTTTAATGGTTATTCCGCTCTGAAGTTCACCAAATGGGATGTATATGATCTGGCCATCAGTTGATTCTACTTCCAGGGTGTCGAACCTGAATTTTTTTATAA
Source organism: uncultured Bacteroidales bacterium (assembly GCA_964421215.1). GTDB lineage: Bacteria > Bacteroidota > Bacteroidia > Bacteroidales > JAADJA01 > JAADJA01. Next base: position 38,118 of record CAYQWA010000004.1, read on the forward strand.
TCCCTTTTCGGTTATCATGAATGATAATATCTCCCTCATTAAATCTGCCGGATACTCTAAAAATCATTCCAGCAATCAGGTCCCTGGTTAAGTACCTTGTAATCCAGAAAACAAGGACCAGGAGAATACCAATGATCACCAAGGCATATAACGATTTTATTTCTGCAAAGCGGAAGGTATACCATGAAAAGAACAAAAGCCATCCTGCAGTTTCGATCAGCGGCATAACCTTGATTATCTGCCTCAATTGTTTATGGTCCTTGAAGAATACTGGCAGGATATACCGAAGCAACCTGAATAGGACAAGCAGCAGAATGCCCACCAGTAAAAAACTAAAAAATATATTTTGCCATGTTGTTATCTGGATATCCATAATCAATATTCGGTTATACTAAATTACGATCGCTTGAATCAAAACTATCGAAAAGGTATTTGCTGAGATGATAACGAATATTGCTATCCATCTCAAAAATGGCACCTGCCTTTTCAGTGATTAGTCCAGCTCTTTTCAGGTATTGTAGAACATACTTGACTTTCGAATCATTTTCCATTAAAATTCTACAAAGTTTATCAACCGTAAGTCTTTTGTGTAAAATAAACTGCACCAGGTAAATTTTCATTTCCCTGGCGAGAAGATCAAGAACACCGGTTTCCGGAGTGCGAGGTGATTGAATGACAATGGTCCCTTTTTTAAAGTCCTTAATACTTGCAATCCAGCATAACAATGCTGTTCCTACATTTCCTCCGGAGAATCTGAATACCTGATTAAATAATCTTGCCTGTTTTGCCTGAGAAATTCTTCCTGGAATTCCGTCAATCTGCAAATTAAATCCACTGGTCCTGTGTCGGAATGAAATGATCTCCTGTAAATCTTTCGAACGGAAAGGTTGTAAGTTCAAGGTGAGTAGCGAGTAATCCTCAAAGGGAAGCAAATGTTTAATAATGCCATAAGCAGCCTGATTAAAAACAAAAATAAAAAAGACCTTTTCGTTATAAAGCTTAACCAGGTTAAAAATTGATTCGATGAGTTTGGTACCTTCATTTGTTTTTTCCCACCACAGTTCCATATCGTCAAAAACCATCACAGTTCCATCTGGAATATTTTCCATGATCTCATGCAGTGTGCCTCGTCTTTCAGTGGCCTCATTTATTGCCAACAGGAGGTCTTTCATTTTCGTTGAACCACTTCCCGTCGGGTTAATGGTGTATATGGCTTCGTTTTGGAAATGAAGGTGACCTACATAATTAGCAAAAAATGATTTTCCGCTGTTTCCCTCTCCTGTTACTATTAGTGCACCGTTATGACCAGATTTATAACGGTTAACAGCTTTCCTTGCATCAGCCAGTTCTTTTTGTCTGCCATGCCAGTATTCTGCCTGGTAATTGTATTTACTCAAAAACAGTTGCTGATAGTAAAAGGGTAATTTTTCAATATTTCCCTGACGGGTGGAAACAGAATCCCTGAAGTTCAATACCTGGTTTATAACAGTCAGTTTGCTGGAATCATCATCGGTGATTTTCTTCGCCAGTAGCCTTGCTTCACTTTGTGAGTGCCATAAGTTGGCCATTTGTTTTTGAATGAATGCATTTAATTTCTTCATCCTGTCTCTAAAAAACAATGCATGTTTTTCCGATTCCTTCCTTGGTAGGCCGGAACTGGTTTCAGCTGCTTTTGTTAATCTGTAAAGATGAAGCTCACTGCTGGTTTGGCCCAACTGGTTAATTATGTTTTGCTTGTAAGAAGCAAATGTTTCTGAAATGACTTTTGTGTTTTCTGTAATGCGGTTTTTCTGTTCCTCAAGGAAAGTTTCTATGTCGCTGGTTTGTTCATGTGAAATATCTGCCAAATGGTTATCCTTTTCCTGGAAGTTCAAATTGTATAACCGGGCAGCATCTTCAATTTTTGTTGCTGCCTGATGAATGTCTTCAACTAATTGATTGGTTGATTTAATAAGTGGTGCTATTAAACCATTCTGAACGAAATAATCCACCAGGCGAAATAAGGGAAAACGAATAATTTCAGTACCGGAAAATTGATTGTTCGTTAATTCATTGGTCGTTTCTTCAGTAAAGATCTCTACTGACTCGGGAAGTTGTCTCAATACGGACTTGATGTTCCGGAACGCTTTATCGATCACCTTATTAAGGTTCAGTTGCAATTGATTGGAATTTAAACTTACAAAAGTCTGCTGTCCGTCCTCCTGTTTGTTATTACCTCCGAAAGACTTACTGATCTCGTTAACGGGTGATAAGATCTGTTCATCAAGAATCCGACCGTTTTCATTAATTGCATCAACAATCACTTTGTACAACCTGTATTCAATTAAAAGCAATTGTGCTTCGGTATGAAGTGATGATAACAGGATGGTTTGGTTATTCGCCCATTTGGCAGGAAGTAGTTTTATTCTTCTAATGTTTTCCCTGATTTTTTTCTTGGGATAAGATCGAATATAAACATTGGCAGGAACTTTACTTGTGAGCTCGCTGATTTCATTGATGATGCGATAGCTTCCATCATACATGTTCGCTGGAAGGTTTTCTTCGAACTCCTTGTTTATTCCTGATAATCTGTTTAAATGAGCAAATACATTCTCTTTTCCTTCTTCGATAATTGTGTTTATGTTTTTATCGGTTATATTTTTTTCAATAACCAATAATGCATCTGAAATGGAGTGAAGCAGTTTTTGATATTCAAAAACGAAACGAATGTTGTATTCTCCAAATCTGGTAAAAGTACTTTCAGAAAGTTCCAGATTATTTATTAATATTTTTTGGCGACACAGGTTATTTAATTGTAGCACGTATGGGATTCCTTCAGTCTGGAGTTTTCGTTTTCTGAAATGCAGGGTATTTCTTTTAAATGATCTGGCCCTGAAAGGTTCATTCTCCGTTGGATTAAGGTCATCTTCGTTTAAACGGATGTTTACTCTGTCAGGTATTTGTCCGGTGATTTTTAGAAGGTTCTCAAGAAAAAAGGAGGTGCCCGTCTCCAGCGTTTCTTCGGTTTCCGATACTACCCGTTTCCGCTGCTCATCGATAATTTTACCCAATCGGATCAGCACACTTGTTTTTAGCTGAGAAACAAGCTGTATCCTTTCAGTATTTTTTAACTTCGGTATTCTTTCTTCAAGAACACCGTAGGTTTTCTCAACGGCTTGCCTGATAAGCGATAATTTGTCGGTGCGGTAATTTAACAGGGGAAAATACTTTCGTATGTAATATTCATTGATCAGCTGGGAGGACGATTCCGAAATTGCGGTTATTTCTTCTGCAAGCTCACCTTTTTCCGGCAAAATAATTTCCGGAAGCTTAGTTTTCTCGAGGATCTTGTCAAGTTCTTCAGCAGTATCACTTTGTTCTTGTTCTTCAATTCCAATCTTCAGTTTTTTAAAAGAAGATGAAGCTTTGATGAGCATCACTGTGCCGATCTCTTCCAGCAGGTTGTTAGTGTTCTTTACAAATTCAGCTTCTTCGTTTTCTTTGATTTTTGGGATTTCAAGGAAAACGAGGTCAGTAGCTATGGATTCATCTTTAACGATATCGTAGAACGGTTTACGTTCTATCTGGTTGTTGATCACTTTAATATCGGCATCGATACGCATGTGTTCGAGAATGTCCGATATTTTTTTGTAAATGCTATCACTCTTCTCATTCTGGTAATTTACGATCATCACCCTAACCTGTGCATTCTGCCAGGCTTCTGAAAGTACAAGTAATTTGGAAAGAGTTAGTGCCAGGTTGCCATGACTGCTTTTGTCCTTAAACCATATGTCAATCTTTTCATGTTTGCCAAAACCTACCTGTTTATCATAACCCAGCATCAGGACATTCAGATCGAGGTCATACATAGTCTTCAAAAGTTCCACAAACCTCACCGGATTCCGGGTTTGTCTGGCCCAGCCAAGCATCACAGTGTTAGGTTCAAGTCCGGAAAAGCCATAGGTCCTGGTAATCATATCGATTCCATGATAGATATCCTGGACGGTTTGTCTTCTTGTAAATACACCTCCGGCTGAAACTTCACCCGGTTGCGACTGGTTCTTTTTCGGAAAAAGCACTTTGGCTTTTTTATTTTCAATAAGGTCAAAATTTGAAAGAACACCATGCCGTCCTACCAAACATTTACCCAGGTCGAGCAAGTGAGGCCTTTTTTGGGTTCCTCCACTGAACAGGATGATGTTGGGCTGCCAGTTACGCTCCACCTCCTCAGCGTTGTCCATTTTTTCAAGAGCAGTACGCATGAGTGATGACCAGACGCTTTGCCATACATCCCCATAATCAAGCTTAAGTTGTTTACGTTTAAGAATAAAATAAATACCAACCATAAGGATGAGGGCGGCAAACATTGCAGGAGCATTAAGTTCAAACATTACTCCAAAAGCTGCTAAAAAGCCTATGAGTCCAATGTACCTGTTAATCTTGAAGGTGGGTCGGAAGTCTGTGCTAGCCCAGCTCTCCAGATAATAAGCCAGGTTTATAAATCCATAGGAAGCCAGGTAAAACATTGAGACCACTTCGGCGATCATATTAAGCTCCCCAATGAGGATCCCGGCCTCAGCAATAAGAAAAATCACCAAAAGGGCAATCCGGGGTTCGTTATTGATACCGTAAACCTTGGAAAAGAATCCTGGCCCGATCTTGTCGGATGACATGGCCTGAAGTATCCTCGGTCCACCTAGAATACCCCCCAGTGCTGAAGATAGGGTTGCACCCCATATACCAGCAACAACGAGAGGAGCAAACCAGGCTACCGTCATAAGGAAATTGATGTCGTTGATCAATAGATCACGGTTCACAAAAAATGCAATTGCAATGGCCAAACCCACATAAACAAAAAAGCCAACAGCTATGGAAGCCATTGTTCCAAAAGGGATGGATTTTTTGGGATCTTTTAGGTCTCCCGACATTGCCACACCTGCAGTAAATCCCGTAACAGCCGGGAAGAAAACGGCGAATATTACAGCCAGGTCTATTTTAGAAGTTATCGGATCAATGTTTACCGTTTCGGGATGAAGTCCGGTATTGATAAAGAATCCGGCAAATATCGAAAGTAGTGATAAGGCGATAAATCCAAGAATGTAATACTGTGTCTTTATTGCAAGTGAAGTACTGATAAAGGCAATTCCAACCAGGAGTAAAATCGCTACTGATCCAATGATCCGGTATCCGTTAACATCCTGTTGTAATCCTAAAAATTCCCGGATAGGTTCAATGCTAAGGAAGTTCTCTGCAAAACCTACCAGGTACAAAGCAATGCTAAATGCTGTGCCGATAAATAGAGTAATACCAATGGCTCCACCCATTGGGAGGCCAAGACTTCGGGAAAGCATGTAATAGATCCCCCCGGCTTTTATTTTTTTATCGGTCGCAATGGACGAAACACTTAATCCGGTAGAAAGGGATATGACATGGGCAAATAAAATAATGATGATGGTATAGATTAATCCGGCCTGACCAACGACCCATCCGAGACGCATGTACATGATCACACCAAGAATTGTCAACAGCGATGGGGTGAACACTCCTGCAAATGCACCAAATTTTTTAGCTTTAACCATTTAATTGCTTTTGCCTGCTAAAAGTACAAAAATATATTTATTGCAATGGTAAGATATACAAGGCACCGCTGTAATCTCTTAAAGATCACAATTTGTGATCTTTAAGATTGATAATCTCTGCTTAACTTCCACTTTAAGCGTTAAGACGGTCGTGTGGAAATTTAGTTGACTGCCGAACGCACTCAGGACTGTGTTATACATCTTCAATTCCTTGTGTGTATGTTTAAGAATTTCAAAGTTGTAACTCAAGCGTACTTTGATATTATGAGATTAAACAAAAAATATTGAGCTAAGGATAAGAATATGGTTGAGGGGAATATTATTTCTTCCATCTTGGTTTAAATCCAATTCTTTTTCTAGGATTGTTTTGTTTATCAATAAATTGTTTCAAATAGTTAAATAGTAACTTAACTTTTTCATCCTGACCAGCTATTTTCTTTTCTAATTCTTCCATCTTTATGAGCAAGTCCTTATGAGTGAGTAACATCTGATTTAATTCTACAAATGTGTCGATTATTAGAAGGTTTACTTTCTCAGCTCGAACACTCCTCAAAATACTAGATAGCATTAAAACTCCATGCTCTGTAAATGCATAGGGTGGATATTTGGAGTGCTTACCTCTTTTTAAGGTCGCATTTTGCGATCTTAAAGATTGATATTCCTCTTTGGTTAACTGAAACATATACCGCTCTGGAAAACGACCCAGGTTTCTTTTTACCTGTTCATTTAATCATCTTGTTTCAACTTGCTAGAGAACCGCTAAGTTGTATGACAACATTACCTTCTTTTCTCTTATTTCAAAAATTTTGTTGAGGATAGTTTACTTAGGAATGGATAATTCTTGTTTCATTGTAATTGGTTTAGATAATTAGGTAGGATTACAAATATAATCATTTTTATTACCCAATCCACCTATTTAAGGCCATATTACTTCGGTCATTTTTAGATCAACAATTAATTAAACACTCCTTATTATTGGCCTTTGAAATCTAAGCAAATAAATACAAAAAACTCCGCCAATCACTATCATTGTGGTTAACGAAGTTTATACAGTACTGTTATGCTTTTATCCGTCCGACCGCATAGAGCAGTCGGGAGGATAAAAATATGCGACAGTATTATTCACTTTTATCCGGATATTCTGGTACATCAGGCAACTCTTCCGGCCAGTTTTTAAGCTCTTCCAAGATGACTTCAATGGCTTTGTTCAATTGCTCATCAGTGCCTTCATATTCTTTGCCCGGATCATTATCGATCACAATGTCAGGATCCACACCATATCCTTCAATGACGAACTTGCTTCCATCCCTGTGGTAGCTGGCAAATTCAGGTTTACGAAGGTCACCGCCATCAATAAATGGAAGAGAACCTCTGATACCAACAACTCCTCCCCAGGACCTAACACCAATCAGTTTACCCATCTTTAAGGTTTTAAATTGGTATGGGAATAAATCTCCATCTGAGGCAGAATAGTTGTCAAGTAACATAACCTTGGGGCCATAATGAAAACCAGCGGGGTTGGTATAAGGCGTTCCGTTTCTTCCAATTCGCATCAGGGCAAGTTCACGGCGTAATCTTTCAATGATCATTGGTGATACATTACCACCGCCATTGCCGCGGTCGTCGATAATGAGACCCTTTTTACGCAACTGAGGATAATAATATTTTACAAATTCATTCAATCCCTGGGCGCTCATATCCGGAATATGGATGTAACCGATCTGGCCGTCGGTGGCTTCATTTACTTTTTCGATGTTCTGCTGTACCCAATTGTAATAATACAATTTGCTTTCATCGGCAATTGGTTTTACAATAACTTTTTTACCACCTTCTTTAGCTTCTGAATTAATCGTGAGTTCAACCTGTTTGCCTGCTGTCCCGACCAAGCCCATGTAAATGTCCTTCATTTTGTTGGTTGGTTTTCCATTTACAGCTGTGATGTAGTCTCCTACATTAATATCAACGCCAACTTCTGTTAATGGTGACCGTTTGTTCCTGGTCCAGTTTTCTCCTTTCAGTATATTATCGATTTTATAAAATCCTGACTTGTCCAAGCTTAATTTTGCTCCCAGTAATCCGGTCTTGATCCTTTCTGGTTTAGGCTTGTCTCCTCCACTGACGTAAGCATGGCCTACCGCCAATTCACCAATCATTCCACCAATGATGTAATTAAGGTCATTCCTGTTATTTACAAAAGGCACCAGCGGTTCATATTTGGTATGAACAGCGTCCCAGTCAACACCATGCATTCCGGGATCATAAAAGAAATCGCGCATTTGCCGCCATGCTTCATTGAAGATCTGATTCCATTCAGCTTTAAGGTTGACCCACACTTTCATGCCGGAAACATCGACAAAATCACTGGGTTTCACACTACCCTTGGGTAAGTCGACTATAGCATATTTGCCTTTACTATTCAATACCATTTTTTTATGGTCGGCCGAGATGATGTAGCTGCCAAAATCCCCTATGTCGGATTCTTTTTGTTTCTTAAGGTTATAGACTTTCAGTTTGGTAGTAGAGTTGTCTCCAATACGTCCCATGCAATAATAAACACTGTTTCCAATGCAATTGATGTTATAATAATATCCTGCTTTCCCAGGAATATTGATGATGCGCTGTGTAATGCCATCAAAATCAATGGAGAGTTTATCATCTTCTTCTTCGGCTTTTTCCTCTTTTTTGTCCTCTTCATCATTATCTTCCTCTGCTTTTACAGCCACTTCATCATTTTCAGGCTGAAAAGGATTTTCAACATCTTTCCGTAAAGTAACAAAGTATACTTTTTGCATGTTCTGATAGGAGTGGTTCCACTCTGTCCATGAGTAGGAAGGATTAAAATCACGTGACGAACTGAAGAACAGGTAATCTCCGGTTGAACTAAAAGAAGGTTCACCTGAACTGTACCAGCCATCAGTAACAGCATTCTTTTCTTGTGATTCTACATTGTAAACCCATATCCTCTGCATTTCAGTTTTTGTTGGAAGAGGGTATGTAATCCACCGGCTGTCATGCGACCAGTTGTATTCCCGGATCTCACCATGAGGCGACTCCTGTACTATGGTTATTTCTTTGGTCTCAATATCAATGTATTGCAGGTTTTGCAATCTGTCGGACCATAGCAGTTTTTTACTATCAGGCGACCAGATTGGATTGTACTTATAATTTGAGCTGTTGAATGTTATCTGGATAGCATCTTCACTCCCGTTCTGGTTCTGGATGTAAATTTCATCTTCTCCTGTGCGGTCGGAAATATAGGATATATATTTACCATCAGGTGACCATTCAACATTACGGTCGTGTACGTCTGAACTTTCTGTAAGATTGCGTGTGATTCCATTTTTGGCTGGTACTGTCCAGATGTCACCACGGGCACCAAAAGTTAATCTTTTTCCATCCGGTGAAATGGCCCAGCTATTGATTGATTTGGATACATCCTTAAATTCATTCCTGCTCCCGTACATGTCCTCGGCGATAGTAACAGGAATTTTGGTGGCTTCCTGTGATTCAAGATCAAAGTTGTAGAGGTATCCACCATTTTCATAAATAATTGAATTGGAGCCAAGGGATGGGAACTTAATGTCATAATCTGTATAGTTGGTAACCTTGCGGGTTTCACCCGTGGTAAGGCTATAGGCAAATAGATTCATGATGCGGTCCCTGTCGGAAAGGAAATAGATCTCCTCACCGGCCCACATTGGAATTATATCCTGAGCTTCATTGTTTGTAATGTTAATCGTTTCTTTGGATTTAAAATCGTAAATCCAGATATCATCCGCCATTCCTCCCTTGTAGTATTTCCAGGTTCTGAATTCACGGAACACCCTGTTTAAAGCCAATTTATCTCCTTCAGGAGAATAGGAACAGAATCCTCCGGTTGGCAGAGGAAGTTCCTCCGACAGTCCACCAGAGGTATTAGCTAGAAACAGTTGTCCTTTAAAAGAATTGAACGATTGTTTACGTGAGCGGTATACAATTTCGTCCTCATCCTTCCAGGTCATTACAATGTTGTTCGGACCCATTCTGTCGGAAATGTCATCCCGGCCCAGAGTAGCAGTATAAGTCAACCTTTCGGGTGCACTACCGGCAGCATCCATCAGGTAAACCTCGGTATTTCCATCGTATTGCCCGGTAAAGGCAATTTGAGTCCCGTCAGGTGAGAAGCGGGCAAACATTTCATAACCATCATCATTGGTTAATTTCCTTGCAACTCCTCCCTCTTTTTGTACAGTGTAAAGATCTCCGGCATATGAAAATACAACATGCTGGTCATAAATCGCCGGGAAACGGAGAAGCCTTGCTTCATCTTGAGTGTTAGCAATGTGTAAACAAAAAAATGCAAAAACTAAGATCAGTAATTTCTTCATGGTTAATTGTAAATTTTGATTATTGATTGTGTAAAAATAAAAAAACCTGTCTGTGTAAGACAGGATTCTTATATTGTTCTATGTAAGTATAAATTTCTTTGTGTCCGCTGTTTCTATTCTATTCGCAACCATTGTTATAAGTTTCCATAACTTCAAATACCTGATTAGCTGCACCCTGGTCAAAGTCGCCGTTAAGAGATGTATTAGTTTTTACAATGTTACACGCTTTCCAGGCTTCACAATCTTTGTTTTGATTGAGAAATTCCTGTGCAAGTGCTAAAGAATAGATCAGGTTAATGGTGGAACTGTTCGGATTTTTTTCAGTTGCCATCTTCAATATTGGAAGCCCGTTTTCTGGATTTCCTTCTTCATCAAGTATAGTGAGATAGCCAAGGCAGAAAAGCTCAGAACCACTTAGTTTGCTCAAGTCCATGCTTTGCCAGTTTTCTCCGTATTTTCTAGCGAGGAGTTGCTTAATGGTCAACGCATTTGTCTGTGTTGTATTTTTTTCAACCAGTGCATTCATAATGCCGGCCTTTTCATCTATGGGTGTGGTCTCATCCAGAAGATAAGATATCATCCGGCCGTCAATCATGCCACGGTCCAGTACAGTTTGTACCTCATTAAGGTAATCAAATGCACTGTAAAAGCTGGTTAACGTTACCGGGTTAGATGTAAATGCATTCCCTATCAAAAGGAAAGACAAAACAGCAATTAATGTTATTTTTTTCATCTGTTTAAAGTTTTCGGAAACAAAGATAGTATTTATTTGAAGAAAAGACAATCAGTTAGCATTGGATGGTTGCCTCAAAATGTAAAAAGTTTCGGGTTTAGGGTTCCGGGTTTTGTGTTAAACCCGGAACTCGAAACATTCTAGATCCACTTAACCAGACAGAAATCCTGTCGGTGTGCTATCATTTCACTGTTTGGAAAGATCCTGAAGGCAAAGTCAAATACTCCGGAATCGCTTAAATTAACTGCACAGGAATAGGTTGCTTCACTGTTTTTTGTTTTAACCAGTTCAAGCTCCTGGTTTTTGTAAATGTTATTGATCTTTTCAAATTCTTTTTGACCAAGGACAATATCAATTCCTATATTTTCAGGTGATATGCCATTGGTATCGATAACTACTTCCACATTAAAATCATCACCCAGGCTTAACGGATTTATGGTTGAGTCGGGTAGGGTTACGGATTTTACTTCTATACTTTCCCAGTTGGATAAGATATGGTCTTTCCATTGACTGATTTTAAAAGCAAGGTCATAGTTGTTTTGCTGCATGTTTTTACTCCGGACAAAGAGTTTGTTGTAAAATTTATCATAATAATCATCCAGCATTCGTTTCATGGTATAATGGGGTGCAATATCTGCAATGTTGTTTTTAATCAATGCCACCCACTTGTGGGAATACCCCTGCTTATTTTTATCAAAATAAACAGGCAGAATATCATCTTCCAGTTGCCTGTAAATAATTTCAGCATCCAGTTCATCCTGAAATGCCTGGTTGCCGTAAGTTTTAGCTTCAGGTATTGCCCAACCTGCATTTTCTCTGTAACCTTCTGCCCACCAACCATCCAGTACACTAAAATTGAGGACCCCATTCATGACTGCTTTTTCACCACTTGTTCCAGAGGCCTCAAGGGGACGGGTTGGTGTATTCAGCCAAATATCAACCCCAGATGTTAAATGCCGGCCGATGGCCATATCATAGTTTTCGAGAAATATAATTTTCCCGATAAACTCAGGCATCTTTGAAATACCGATAACTTTTTTAATAAGGTCCTGTCCGGGTATATCATTGGGGTGTGCTTTTCCAGCAAACACAAACCGAAGTGGCTGTTTCGGATTGTTCACAAGTTTCGACAGCTTTTCAAGGTTGGTGAAGAGCAAATGTGCCCGCTTGTAGGTTGCAAAGCGGCGTGCAAAACCAATGTACAAAGCATCATCCTTCACCTCCTCAATGGTTTTGTAGATTAACCTTGGATTCTCCTGCCTTCTTTTCAGATCTGCCGTTAATTTCTCCCGGAGGAACTCTACAAATTCTTTTTTCGCTTTTGACCTTTGCTTCCAGATGACAGCATCAGAAATGCTGAATACTTTTTTCCAGATATCCGGGTCAGACTGGTTTTTTATCAGGGATTTCCCAAGCTTACCTGCATAAAAGTTTTTCCAGTTTTTGGCTGCCCAGGTCGGGTAATGTACTCCGTTGGTTACATGGCCAATATGTAATTCTTCCGCCAGATAACCTTTGTAGAGGTCTTTAAACATTTCCCGTGATACCCTTCCGTGAATTTTACTTACACCATTCATTTCCTGCGAAAGATTAGCAGCAAGAACACTCATGGAAAACTTTTCACCAGGATCATTTTTTTTGATCCTTCCCAGGTTCATAAATTCATTCCATGAAATATTCAGGCGGTCTGCATAATGCGGGATATAAGTCCGTAAGGTATCTTCAGTAAATGTATCATGACCAGCAGGAACAGGTGTATGTGTAGTAAACAGTGAAGACGATCTGACCATTTCAAGGGCAGAGTTAAAAGTAAGGCTTCTTTCTTCAACGAGGCACCTTAATCGTTCCAGCCCGGCAAATGCAGCGTGGCCTTCATTTAAATGATAAATAGTGGGTATGATATTAAGTGCTTTCAAAAGCCTGACACCACCAACACCAAGCAGCAGTTCCTGTTTAAACCGGTTGTTCCAGTCACCACCATATAAATGATGGGTTATGGCCCGGTCCTCCATATTGTTTTCTTCAATGTCAGTATCCAAAAGGAGAAGATTTATTCTTCCCACCTGAATTTTCCACACTTTGGCAAATAGTGTCCTTCCAGGAAGTGCTACTCCTATTTTTACCCATTGCCCTTTTTTGTCCCTTACGGGGATCAAAGGAAGGTCGGTGTATTTCTGTGGAGTGCTTTCTGCTATCTGGTCACCAAAAATGGTAATGTTCTGGCTAAAATATCCATGCCTGTACATTAGCCCGATCCCTACCATGTTTTTGTTTGAGTCACTGGCTTCTTTAAGGTAATCTCCAGCAAGTATTCCAAGGCCTCCTGAATATATTTTAACCGACTCATGCAGACCGAACTCCATGCTGAAATACCCTACGGAATCAGCTGGTTTATTCTTGGCTTCATCAAGGTATTTCCTGAAGTCAGCGTATACACTTTCCAGGTTCGCCATAAACTCAGGATTGTTTTTAAGTTCCGTGAGTTTATCGTATGACAAACGGTTCAGGAGAGCCACTGGATTAAGGGCAAGTTCTTTCCAACGAACAGGGTCAATGGATTTAAACAAGTCAATTGCATTATGGTTCCAACACCACCATAAGTTCATCGATATTTCTTTCAATGGTTCAAGCTCCGGTGGTACAGATGTACGGACATAAAACTTCTTCCAGTTGGGCTGGTCCTGGGTTTCAATGTCTTCCAGGGTTAAGTCACGCTCTGGTTTGTGACCTTTCCTCTCAGGCCTGCTTTCTACATGGCTGCTGGCAATGTAATACGATTCCTTGTAGTTCTTTACCAGATGCTTCCAAAGAAGTTTCTCTGATATTTCAAATGATTCGTTGCATGCATCCTCATATTCTTTGTTGTTGAATTGAATATAATTCAACAATTCTATTGCTACCTGATCTGCAAACTGTTCATATTGCCCTTCAGTCCTTTCAATTACTTTAATGGAGTGTTTGGGTGTTTTGTAATTGGTATTTACCCAGGTTCCAAAACCTGCTAGACTTGTAGTTATAGTAGGTATTTTAAAGGCAATGCTTTCGTGAGGTGTGTATCCCCAGGGTTCGTAAAATGATGGGAATACCGTGATATCACATCCTGCCAGAAACTCGTAATAATCAAGATTGAAAATCCCATCTGATCCATTCAAATAAACCGGGACAAACAAGATTTTTGCCTGGCTGTCCACCCCATTGTTCAATCCTTTTTCAAGGATCTTTTTTATTACAGGATCATTGATGTGATCATGCAGGTTATGCGTTAAATAACTGTTAGTTTTGGGATGATCATAGTCGGGATTAGAAATCCTTTCGGCTACTTCTTTTGAAGGTCCCGCATGATTGGCTGGTACAGCGATAATGGCAAGTACATTTCTTTTCACATTGTTGCTTTTATTAACTTTAGCAACAGCATCAATAAAAGCATCCAGGCCTTTGTTGTAAAACTCATACCTTCCGCTCGTTAAACAAATAAATGTATCATCATCCAGATCCTGGTTTAATACCGCTTTTGCTACCTTAAGAATTTTGCTCCTGCTTTCAGCCTTTTTGCTCTCAAGGTTTTCGAATTTACTGGCAAAAGCATTGGAGAAACCATTTGGTGTTATCACATCAGGTTCTTTGCCTAGAAAAGCTGTGCATTCTTTTGCAGTGATTTCGCTAACTGTAGTGAAACAATCCGCCGCATTAGCGGCGCTCATCTCAAGTGAATGTTTTGAAGCTATACCAAGGCTTCTGGACATTTCATCCGGATTGGTAGTATCCAGTGCACTGTAAAGAGGAAGTTTATTTCCTGCAAGACTTCTGCCAAGCCCTGTAGCATGTGTTGTAAAGATGGTTCCAACTTGTGGGACTTCCTTTTCCAGGTAAAGAACGCCGGCTCCGGTCATCCATTCGTGAAAGTGAGCAATGATCTTATCGTTTTGTGATAAGTAGAAATCATAAAAACTTTCAACAGTCTTTCCGGCAGCATAACCAAACAAAGCTGGCTCAATGTAATCCCAACCTCCGGAAAGAGAATCAAGTTTATACGTTTCCCATAAACGGGCAAATATATCGTCCTTTTCTTCAAAAAGGGGGGTAAAATCAACAAGTACAGCTACAGGTTTGCCAGGTATGTTCCAGCGTCCGATTCTAAGCCGCAACCCGTTTCTTTCTGCATGCTCAATCCATGACCTGTAAAGGTTTTTGTCTTCTATGAAATCCGGATTCTCACTGGTTTCTTTCCATACATCCGGACCAATGAATATATACCTGTTGCCTAAACCAAAGTTAAAAGTTTCATACTTGGATGATAAAACTGTGTAAATACCGCCTACCATATTGCATACTTCCCAACTGCATTCAAAAAGTACATCAGGTTTTATATGTAGATCTTTCATTAATTCAAAAAAATATATAAGTATTCGATTACTTAAAAAGAGTGCAAAGATATTTGATTAACTATAATGCACATTAACTAATTATTAACAATAATTGATGAATTTGGAAATTTAAATATTTTTATATATTTGCCGGTAAAACAACGTAGTTTTTATATAGTATTGTTGCAGGAGGTTAATATTTGAAGCGAAACCGAAGGATGTAATTTTCTATGTTTTTATTATTCATTTAGTTTTAGACTACTACAGGTGGTTCTGGTTGTAAGTGTCAACCAATGAATTCATTGTTAAGATAAAATGGAGGATTCCGAAAAGCCATTTAAAACAAAAGAGTAGGTTATTAATTATTTAATCATGGACTAAACTATGAGAAAAGTATTATTTGTATTAGGAGCAGCAGCTATCATGTTTGCTACAAGTTGCAACAAGGAAAAAGATTGTAAGTGTACAACTTCATCTTCTGATCCTTTGATTCAGGACATCGAAACAACAACTACCATTGAAGATGGTGAGTGTAGCGATGGAAATTCCACAGCAACTACTGCCGGAATTACTGTTACTGTTGAATGTGTAGAACAATAATATTCAACTACGAATTAGAAACCCTGAAGTGATTCTGCTTCAGGGTTTTTATTTTTGCTTTTTATAATTCCTAAATGAAAATTCTAAAAGGAAATATTTTTCAGTTAAGTATTCGGATATTTATTGGCATTGTATTCTTGTTGTCTGCAATATTCAAGCTGTTATCCATAGATTCTTTTGAGATATTTGTCTACAGTTACCAGCTTTTCAGCCTGAATTTTTCTTACCTGCTGGCAAGGTTTTTAATCAGTTCCGAAGCTGTTTTAGGCCTGATGCTTATCCTTGGAATTTCTCCTAAATTTACAAAATACACCTCCTTAGGTATATTAGCTGCATTTACGGTTTATTTGGTTTTGGTGTTAAACCAGGAAGACAATTGCCATTGTTTTGGTGAATTTCTGGAGATGACACCAAAGGAATCAATCTTTAAAAATATCGGATTAATTTTAATGGTCCTTTTTGTCAGAACAAATCATGAATTCCGCTATAGATTTAAAAAACTCATTTTGTCTACATTGATAGTAGTTTCTTTTGTTTTGCCATTGATTGTTTCTCCGCCTGATTTTATTTACACACGTATCTATTCAATTAACACAGAAGTAAACGAAGAGGAATTCGCCGCATTTCTTACCGATCAAATTGATTTTCCAACAGACATTTCCCAGGGCAAACAAATGTTATGTTTTTATGGACCTTCCTGTGAGTTCTGTAAAATTACTGCCGGGAAAATCTCTATTCTGGCAGATAAATTCAAGATCAACAAAGCGAATATTTCTTGTGTGTTTTTTGGCAATGAGGAAAAGATAAAGGATTTTTTTACGATAAGTGATTCACAGGAGTTTGAATACTCCATAATCAACGCAGGGACATTCCTTCAAATTACGGAAGGAAGAATGCCTTTGGTGGTCCTGCTTAATGATGGTGTTATTGTTGAGAAGTTTGGAAGCCGGAACCTTAATGAAACCTTTATCAGAACATTCTTTGAGGAATAAATAAAATACCCAGAATACAGTTTTTCAGCCATTATTTTATAGCAGATGATTCTCTAACAAAAACTCAGTTGAACTGTTTCATGTAATTGAATATATTTGTTGGAACTCAAACTCGTAAACTATGTGGACCTGTCCTTTTTGTTTTCAGAAATTTGTTCACCAGAATCAAAATCATTCCTGTAATGAAAAAACAGTAAACGATTTCTTGAAGGGGAAGTCAGACCATACCATCGGGTTGTTTTATCAATTTATAGAAGAATATAAAAAACTCGGAGATTTTGTATTGCATCCAGCCAGATCCAGGATAGCTTTTGCTTCCAGGATCAGGTTCGGTTATATTCACCGGCTTGGTAAAAATTTTGTGGATGTGGTCTTAACCTTTAATGAACCCTATCACGATAACCTTTGCTTTTACAGGATAGGAGAGGTTCCCGGAGGGAAAATATTCCAGCATTATCTCAGGATATTTCAAAAAGAAGACATTAATGAGGAAGTGAAGAAGTTTATGAGGATGGCACTGGAGAAGGGAAGCTAAGGGTATAAATTCCAATCTGCAAATTTCCAAAATCCAAAAACCAAAGCCTACTGGCTAACAGCCAAAAGCAATCTATCTATTTCCTATTATTCCAATATTCCATTATTCCATTCCTCCATCATCCCAATATTCTATCCTTCAATCATTCTCGTATTTGTGCATTCAATTTTCGCTTTGCAGACTCAACACCCAACATCAAAAACTCCAAACGCAACCAAATTTCAACGGCTCCCATCTAGTAGTAAATCCTAAATTATTTTTTGGCCTATAAAAGACATTTACCAATAGTCTTTAATCTTAAAACTTTTTATCAATGAGAAAAAATGCAATTTTTTTTGCCAGTACTATTGTACTGGTTTTCTGGACTGGTATTGTATTAGGCCAGAATTCCGTATTATCTGAAGGCGATTGGTATAAACTGTCAGTTTCCGATTACGGTATTTATCAGATTAACTATGACGACCTTGAAAGTTTCGGAATCGATCCTGACCAGGTCAATCCTAAACACATCCGGTTGTATGGCAATGGGAGCGGTATGCTCCCAGAAGCTAACGATGCCTTTCGTTACGATGACCTGCAGGAAATAGCCATATTCGTTCATGGTGAGGATGATGAGGTTTTTGATCCAGGAGATTTTATTGTGTTTTATGGTGAGGGTCCTGTCACGTGGTACCTGAATGAAGAATCCGGCTCTTTTGAACATGAAGTGAATTTGTATTCGGATTTCACTTACTATTTTCTCACAACAGACTTAGGTGTGGGAAAAAGAATAGAAAATGCTGATGAACCTGGCGATGATCCAACTCATTTTGTTACTAACTATAACAATTATTATGGTCATCAGATGGAATTTGAAAATCTTATCCATTCAGGGAAGGATTGGTACGGTGAAAAATTTGAAGAAGATACAAACTATGATTTTGACCTTAATTTTCCAGCCCTGATTCTCAGCGAACCCATCCTTATCACCTCGGAATTTGCAGCGCGTTGTTCTGAAAACAGCAGTATGAATATTTCTGCAGATGGATCCATCATTTCTTATTTAACGTTACCTTCTGTAAACCAGTTCAGTACTAAATATGCTCAAAAGAAATCCGATACAGTTTCTTTTTATACCTCAAGCCAGGAATTTATTCTTGGATTTGAATACAATCAACCAAATGATAGTGCTATCGCATGGCTGGATTATTTTGAACTTAATTTTATTAGTGAAATCGATATTATTGAAAACTATCTGAAATTCCGAGATGTTGCAAGTGCTGGTGAAGGTAATATTACCAAATTTTATGTTGGGGGAGCTGATGCTTCCACATTTGTCTGGAATGTTACGGATCCCTTGAATGTTTCAGGAGTTCCTGGGATGATTATCTCAGGCAGTTATGAATTTAAGATCGAAACCGATAGCTTACTCGAATTTATTGCTTTTAAAGGAACGGAATTTCCGGTACCGGAATTCGAAGGTTTGGTAGGGAACCAAAACCTGCATGGGTTAGAACCAGTCGATTATTTGATTATATCCGACGAACTGTTTTCAGATGCTGCCCAACAATTGGCAACATTTCATGAATCGGTAGAGGGTTTTACATGGGCCATCGTTTCACCACTTGAAATATACAACGAGTATGGTTCCGGCGCACAGGATGTTAGTGCTATCCGTGATTTTATAAGGGATATGTATATAAATTCTGAAGAAACATTGCCTGCTTATGTCTTGCTTTTTGGTGATGCATCATATGATTATAAAGACAGGATCGAAGGAAATACGAATTATGTTCCTGTTTTTCAGGAAGAAGAATCATTGATTACGGTAACTTCAATCTGTACCGATGATTTTTATACATGGATGGACGAAGATGAAGGGATATCCGGATTTCCGGATCTGAGTATCGGACGATTGCCCGTTAAAACACCAGATGAAGCTGATGCCATAGTTCAAAAGATCCTTCATTATGCTTCGTCAGCTAATACATTCGGAAACTGGAAGAATGAAATGTGTTTTGTTGCTGATGATGCAGATGGAAATTTGCACCTAAATCAGGTTGAAGAATTATCTTCCGGCATATCAGCTACCAATGTCTCTAAACTCTATATAGATTTTTACGAAATAATTAATACTCCCAGCGGCCCTGAATCCCCTGAGGCTGAACAGGTGTTGCATGAATCCATCGTGGAGGGACTTATTTATCTGAATTATACCGGTCATGGATCTTCGGAGGCCTGGGCTCAGGAGCGGCTTCTGGAACTGGAAGATATCGAGGGTTGGGAGAATTATGATCATCTCCCTTTAATTGTCGCAGCAACAGGTGATTTTGGTCGGTTTGATGATCCTGAATTAATCAGTGGTTCTGAGTTAGCCGTTTTAAAAGAGGAGGGAGGAGCAATTGGCGTAATAAGTCCGGGCAGAATAACTTATGCAAATGCAAATTTTGCTTACAATCAACGACTCCTTGAATTCCTGTTGGATGATGAAAATGAAAACAAATATTTAGGCGATTTACACAGGCAGGGAAAACCACAGGGTAACATGACATCGAAAGTTTGGGGATTATTAGGCGATCCGGCTTTAAAGTTAAGTTTGCCAGTTCATCATGTAATTACAGATTCAATAAATGGTATTGCCATTCTTCAGTTGCCGGATACAATACATCCGGGGCAGGAAATAGTTGTAAGAGGTCACCTGGAAGATAATGAAGGATCTTCGGTTGAAACATTTAATGGAGATTTACTCATTAAAGTTTTTGAACGACCATACATTCGGACGACACTTGCAAATGATTCACTGCATTCATATCCCGCAGATATTGTTATGCAGGATAGCGTTATTCTGGATTTGCAAACTGTGGTTTCAAATGGGACGTTTGAGTTTTCATTTGTTCTGCCGTCCGACATGAATGAAGAGTATGGTAACATTAAACTCAGCTATTATGCTTTCGATGGAAATGAAGATGCAAACGGTTCATTTTCAGGAATTGCAGTTGGCGGGCAACCAAGTTCTGTAAAGGAATTTCCGCATGATAGATTTATTTCATTGTACCCTACCATAACAACAGACGTTGTGAATTTTACACTGGAACAGGATGTCCCTTCAATAAAATTTGCGGTGATTGATTTATCAGGAAACCTGGTTAAAGAACAAAAATATCAACAATATAAAAGTGGTGAAAGAGGACACCTAAACCTAAGCAATCTTAAAAGTGGATTTTATGTAGTTCGGGCTTATTTCGACAATCAGGTAAATCACTTTAAGATCATTAAACAGTAATTGTTAATTAGTTGCAGATCTCTAATGGGATCAATATTGCCACTAAGGCATGAAAACACTAATAAACACAAAGTTATTATTTCAAGGTATGATTAATTTTTGTGGGTTTTTGTGCCTTAGTGTTTTAGTGGCAAAATTGTAATTTCTTAAATATGGCAACAGGTTTTATGTATTTTAATTAAACATCTGGATGAATTAAATATATTTCCTATCTTCGTTGGATGCTAACCAAAAATTCTAATTACCATGAGCATTCAATACATTGAACCTCTTTCCGGTGGATGGAACCGGATGAAAAAAGCATTGTTCCAACCTTTTGATCTTGGAAAATGGTTTACCGTTGGGTTTACTGCCTTCCTGGCTGCCTTAATGGACGGGCAGGGGGGAAGCGGAGGTAATTCCAACAGCTACGGCCGTTCACATACCGATATTGATGATGTCTTTTATTTTCCTGAGCAAGCCTGGGACTGGCTCCAGACACATCCAGTAGTATTTACCCTAATCCTTGTGGGTGTTGTTTTTTTGTTTATCCTTGGAATAGTCCTATTGTGGATAAGCTCACGGGGAAAATTTATGTTCCTGGATAATGTGGTGCACGATAAAGCTGAGGTAAAAGCCCCCTGGTACGAATACAAACGTGAGGGCAATTCTTTGTTTATCTGGAGACTTGTATATGGCCTGTTGGTATTTGTTGTAGTGGTCATCTCACTTATCGTGGCTTTTGTAAAGATCAGAGAGATGTATTATGATTACTCGGCTCTTTCTGAAAAGATCTTTTCTATAATGGGTATGGTGTTGTATTTCCTTGGGCTCTTTATTGTTACAGGGTATATTTCCTTGTACCTTAATGATTTTATTGTTCCCATCATGTATAAACACAGGCTGACCACTTCACAGGCCTGGTTTAAATTTCTACCGCTTTTTTCAAGCAGGATGGGTCATTTTCTTCTTTATGGTTTGTTTGTTTTGCTTCTCATTATCCTGGTGGTTATTGCCGTTATTATATTTGGATTTGTTACCTGTTGCATAGGATTTCTGCTTCTTATCATTCCGTATCTTGGTTCGGTAGTACTTTTACCGATATCCTATACCTTCAGGGCTTTCAGTGTTGAATACCTGGGACAGTTTGGCGAAGAATGGAATGTTTTTCCAGCAGACGAGGAGCCGGAGGAGCTGATCATTGAATAAAAACCCCGGCTAAAATAACTGGGTCATTGTAAGTCTGTTTTAGCCTAAGCTTTTTTCTGTTTCTCAACCCTGATAAGGAAATCGGAAAGTACATTCATATAATTAATGAATGCATCATAAGGCGATGGATAAGGATTAAAATAACGATGTACATCACCATCGCTGAACCACTTGGTGCACATGTAGTAGAAGTGGTCGCTGGCCTGAAGGTAATTCCAGTCCAGCAAAATTTCCTGATCTTTACAACTTTTGATCATTTCTTCCGCTTCATAAAGCTTTGCAAAAGCTTCATCCTGCATTTCATTGCCCAGCCAGGCAGTTAAGTCTCTTTCTGCATCTGCCCAGGAAATCGGGTTGGGAACATGGATTTCAGAGACTGGTTTGGCTTTTTGGGAAATGTCTTTCGGTTTATTAAATGTAAAGTCTGTTTCTTTGAGGATAGCATCCGGAAGTTTTTCCATAAAGGCGAAAATCCCGGTTTCAGCCCATTGGTGTTCACCAAAGGTCTCATAATCCATAAACAGGTTCACCACTTCTTCTTCAGGCTCTAGGTCGTTAAGCCAGCCAGCAAATTTTTCTACGGTCAATGGCCATTCACTCCATCCCTGGTCAGAAAACCGGAAAGCTATATCGTCGCTCAACCGGTAATTCTTTAACAACAACTTTAATTCAGGATTGCTTGCATGCTGGTACAGGTAATTCGGACTTTTCCAACCAAGAACGTGTTTAGCACCTTCAGTGAGTATGGTTTTGAATCCCATTTCAGATACCACGTCTCCGATGTCATCTGAATAGATCAACTCAGTATTTCTGAATGTGACAGGTTTCTGCCCGAACAATTCCTTTATTTTTTTACTGTGGTTATTGACCTGCCTTTTAAATTCATCCTTGCTTGACATAGACGCCAGGGAATGTGCATATGTTTCAGCCAAAAATTCAACGTTGCCTGTTGCGGCAAGTTCTTTAAAGCTGTTAATTACCTCGGGTGCATATTTTTCAAATTGATCTAAGGCAAGTCCTGAAATGGAAAAAGCAATGTTAAAATCTTTCCCGTGTTTTTTGATCAGCTTGAGCATTAATTCATTGGCTGGAAGATAACACTTCTCAGCAATACGTTGTAACAAAGCCCGGTTTTGGAATTCATCATAGTAATAGTGATCAACACCCATCTCAAAAAAACGGTAAGTTTTTAAACGAAAAGGCTGATGAACCTGGAAATAAAAACAAACTGATTTCATAACTTCCTATATTGCAATTCTTTAATTTACTTTAACTAATTCTCTTTATCTGATTTGATACTATCTGCAACCTCCCGATAGCTATCGGGATCAACTGATTCAACCATTACCCTCCCTGACAGCATCTTTATACACATCCATAATCTTTACGGCAGCATACTCCCATTTCAGGCTGTCTACTTCCGTTTTACCGTATTTTTTAAACATATCGGAAAGGGCATTGTAATGCAGCAATCCGTATATAGCATCTGCCGTGCCATCCACATCCCAGAA
Source organism: uncultured Bacteroidales bacterium (assembly GCA_964421215.1). Taxonomy (GTDB): domain Bacteria; phylum Bacteroidota; class Bacteroidia; order Bacteroidales; family JAADJA01; genus JAADJA01. Next base: position 61,228 of record CAYQWA010000004.1, read on the forward strand.
ATCTACTTTAATGGCATGCTTTAATATTTCGGCCACACCTGATTGTTTGGATACAATTACAGGTACATTGGTACGCATGGCTTCCAGTGGAACAAGCCCAAAGGGTTCGGAAACAGAAGGCATTACAAATACATCGGTCAGTGCGAACATCTTGTCAACTGCCTCTCCACGTAAAAATCCGGTAAAGTGGAATCGGTCAGCAATTTTTAACTGAGCTACCCGTCGTATCATTTTATTAAGCATGTCACCCGATCCGGCCATTACAAACCGGACATTGCGATCTTTCTGTAAAACTTTGTGAGCAGTTTCAATGAAATATTCCGGTCCTTTTTGAAAAGTTATCCTTCCAAGGAAGGTAACTACTTTTTCAGGAACAGCTTTTTTGATGTTCAGCACATCGGTTTTATCAACAGGTTCAATGGCGTTGTGCACTGTAAATACTTTTGCAGGATCTATCCCGTGCTTGTCAATTACAGTTTTCCTTGTTAGGTTACTCACAGCAATAACGCGATCAGCAGCCGTCATCCCTTTACGTTCAATATCAAAGATTATAGTGTTTACATTTTCACCGGTCCTGTCGAATTCGGTGGCATGAATATGCACAACCAATGGTTTTCCGCTTGCTTTCTGGGCGGCCATTCCGGCAAAATAAGTATGCCAGTCGTGTGCATGGATCACGTCAAAATCATATTGTGATGCAATAGTGCCAGCTACCAGGGCAAACCTGGAGATTTCTTCCATCAGGTTTTTACCGTATTTTCCTGAAAATTTATAATTTCTTGAAAACACACTTTTTTCATCTTTTTCAGTTTCTGTTTCCGATTTATTTGTGACGTTTTCAAATTCCTCAGGGTCAAGGTAGGGAACCAGGTTGGATCCTACTTCCATGTAGGTGAAGTTTTTTGTAAACTCCTTAAATTCTGTATCCTTGATATCAACAGTAACATCGCTTGCATTCACTATTCGTACAGCTCTCTGGTCTTCATCACCATAAGCCCTGGGAACTACGAATAGCACTTCAGCACCTTGCTTTAGCAGGCCCTTAGTCATCCCATAACAGGCTGTTCCTAATCCTCCGGTGATATGAGGTGGGAATTCCCAACCAAACATTAAAACTTTCATTCGTTACTGGTGGTGTTCTTTTCTAATTGATTAATCAAATAATTTACTCTCAATAATTCCGCAACACTCCAGGCATGCGAAATTGCTCCTTTGCCTTTGTGTGGCGGATTTCCATAAAATAATTCAGAAATGGTACCTATTCCTGTTTCTGTCATTTCCTGCTCAAATTCTTGAAGATGACGTTTTATAAATGCCAATCCTGATTTCCCCTGGAGTTTTAAAATACCTTCTGCAAAATGGCCAAATAACCATGGGAATACTGATCCCTGGTGGTATGCCAAGTCGCGTTCAATTATATTTCCTTTGTATAACCCTTTAAAGTCAGGATTCTTAGGACAAAGTGTTCTGATTCCGCGAGGTGTTAACAGATCCTGCTGCACCCTGTGCATGACCAGGTATTTTAAATCATCGCTAAGAGGAGAATAGCGCAGTGAAGCAGCGAACAATTGGTTTGGCCTGATGGCCATATCTTTAAAATCTCCTCTGACAACATCGGCCAGGTAACCAGCATTGTGATCAAAAAAAGTATCCGGGAACGAACGTTCGATCCTCTCTGCAATGTTCTTCCATTCTTTTAATCCCCTGGTACCTTTTTGTTTTTCTGCTATTTCTATATAAAAACAAATGGCATTGTACCATAATGCGTTGACATCAACAGCCAGACCGTTTCGGTTCACAACAGGTTTATTGTCAACAACTGCATTCATCCATGTGAGGGTATCGTTCTCAAATCCTGCATGCAACAAACCATTCTCCAGCATATGGATGTTGTTGTCTGTGCCTTTCTTGTATCCCGTCAGGATCTTCTTCATAACAGGGCTGTACTTTTCCCAGATTGTTTTATAATTTCCTGTAAAAACAACATATTGTTGTAATGCCCAGAAGAACCAGAGAGGAGCATCAACCGAATTGTATTCGGTTTTTTTGCCATGAATTGTGCTTGGGAAAAACTCTTTTTTCATTTTGTTAACCATGTTGTCGGTTACCTTATGAAAAGAGTAAGTATCGCCCTGAGGCAGTGTAAGTCCTGGTAAGGCGACAAAAGTATCCCTGCCATGAACGGTGAACCAATGGTATCCGGCTATCAATTCCGTTTTATCTTCATGGTGCATAAAGAATTGTTCTGCAGCATTTTCAAGGCAATTAACAAAATTGTTCCTGGGGATCCTGTTCTCTATTTCTTTTTCGAACAGGGCTTTCAGTTTTGAATAGCCTATATCATCAAGCCCGGCAGATATGATGACACTTTCACCTTTTTTTATTGCTGTTTCAAAGGTGCCTGGAGCATAAAGGTCTTCCTTGTAGTCGTACCCTCTTGTTTTTTCCTTTGTATATTCTATACCGTAATACCAGTCAGGGTGGGAGGTAAATTTAGCTTTCTTTGAGAACTGTATGTGCAAATGGTCATACGGTTCATACATTCTGAATTTTACTCCGTTCTTAATTTCAGCATAGGAATGATCAACAAAATCATTTTGATGACTTAGGGTATGAACATTCCGGAAAGCAAACAATGGCTTAAAACGAAGTTTGGTAGCCGAATGTGCATCTTCAAGGGTATATCGGATCAATACCCTGTCGGATTCAGCTGAAAATAAAATTTCAGAAGTAAGAACAACTCCTCCAACCCGATACGTTAACTTAGGTATGGGTTCCGATTCAAAATCACGGATGTATTTATGGCCTCCCGGTTCATAAAGGTCATCCTGGTATTTATGGATGGCAAGGTTAAATTCAGCGTTGTTCTGAATTACAGTAACATCGAGCGCAGATAGAAAAACATGGTGCAGATTGTCAATTTGTGGTTGCAGCGAAATCAGCAAACCATGATATTTACGTGTATTACACCTTACTATAGTGGTGCTTGCATAGGAGCCTGCCCTGTTCGTTCTCAACAATTCTTTGCCCAGCGAATACTCGAGATTAACCAGTTGTTTTTTATCAAAAGAGATGTAACTCATCACCAGAATAACTTATTAAGTTTTGGACTGCAAAATTATGCAATTAAATGTTTGGTGTATAAGTTATTCTAAATGTTTACAATAAATTAATATTCTGCCAATTGGATGGAGGCAAAATGAGAGAAATAATTAATAAAAGTAAAAGGCTTTACAAAGAATGCAAAGCCTTTTCATAATTCCCTAAAACCAAAATAAATTACTTTTTATGCGGATATAAAATCATTTTTCGCGTACCGTAAATTACTCCTAATACTAGTGTTATTATCAAACCACCTCCAATCGGAGATGATCCTCCAACAGGAGTTCCACCACCGGGTCCCCCTCCTCCCGGATCAGGAGGTTGATCAGCGAACGATAAAAAGGAAAGCAGGCAGAAAATGAACACTGCTACTAAAAGTCTTAATATTTTCTTCACCATAAATTACTATTTTATAACTTTCTAAATATTAGATAGCCTCAACTTATACTGACTTAATTAAAATTAGATACATAATTATTGAATAATTTTGTAATGAATTCGTTCAATAGAATAGTAAAACAAGAGGTATACAATGCAAAAACTGATTTCAGCACTGCTGCTGGTGTTTCTATGGTTTACTGTGTCATCTCAGGAAGATGCCGCTATCTCAGGTCATGTATTTGATGGCTTAAGTTCCACACCCTTAAAAAATGTTACTGTTGAACTTACCGGATCAGGCAGAATTACGGCAACAAATTCTGACGGATATTACCTGTTTGATGATCTGGCCAGCGGAAAATTCAAATTGGTGTTCAGTCATATCGGATATAAAAAAGTTGAAACATCAATCCGGTTAAAGCCAGGTGAAAACAAATTTGTCGACATATACCTGAAAAAAGAAATTCAAATCCTGAATGAGATCATAATAGAAGATCACCAGCCCCCTGATAAGATTATCAGCAAACTTCCTTATGTCCAAACCCAATTTACTCAGCAGGAAATCAATATAAAAGCGACCAGGGACATCACTGATTTTTTGAGGTCATCGAAGAACATTAACGGGATCCGAAAGGGAGGAACTCAGTTGGATCCTGTGGTACGCGGTTTTAAATACAGCCAGTTGAATGTTCAATTGAACGATGGCCAAAAAATCGAAGGGGGTTGTCCAAACCGGATGGATCCGGCTTCAGCACATGTGGAAATTGAGGATGTCAAAAAAATAAAAGTGATAAAAGGTCCGTATGCGTTGCGATATGGACCCAATTTTGGAGGGATAATCCGTTTGACCACAAACATTATCCCTCCCTTGGATTCAGGATTATTTCATTTTACAGCCGTGAAAGCCTATGAAAGTAACTGGAACGGTAACAAGGAGCATGTTTCAGTTTCTGGTTCAGGTACAAGGATCTTCTATAATTTTTCCGGAGGAAGAAAGTCATATGGAAATTATAAGGATGGGAATGGGAAAGAAATCAATTCAGCATTTTCAAAGTACAATTACAAAGGGCAACTTGGATGGTATACTGCCAAAAATCATATCCTGAGTTTAAGTTTTGAAGAGTCCAAAGGCCGAAATGTCAGATTCCCGACATTACCGATGGATGAAAGAAAAGATGACACCCGTCTTTACTCGTTTGAATACCTGTGGAAAGAAGTTTCAGGTATTGTTAAATCCATGAAGTTCAAAATGTATGGTTCCGATGTCAGGCACGAAATGGATAACAAGTACAGGCCATTTTCTGATACGGTTGTGGCTGTTTCAGTAATTGATGCCCTTAACTATGGCGGCAGGATGGAAACAGCGCTGAAACTGGGAAAGCTGTCATTGGTTGCCGGGCTTGACAATGAAAAAATTCAAAAAGACGGGATACGAACAAAGAACATGATTAAACAGCCTGGTCTACCCGTCATTGAAGAAAAGCTTTGGAACAATGCAGTGGTTAATAATACTGGATTCTTTGCGGAAGGAAAAATGGTGATGAAGACCTGGGAATTTATTGGTGCTGCTAGGCTTGATCTGAATAATGCTACTTCTGATGAGATCAAAATCAATCATGCCATGCAGGGTGAGATTTATCACTACGGAACCGACTCCATTGGTTCAGAACATACCAATGTAAGTTTCAGTCTGGCCATCAGCAAAATATTGAATCATAGTTTAAACTTGTCATTTGCCATTGGACGTGGGGTAAGAAGCCCGGATATTACTGAACGTTTTATAATATTGCTGCCCATTGGGTACGATAAGTTTGATTACCTGGGTAATCCTAAGTTAGATCCGGAAATTAATAACCAGGCTGACCTGACCCTAAAGTACAGCAATGAAAAATATGGGCTACTGCAGGTAAACGGATTCTATTCACTGGTGAACGATTATATAACCGGAAAACGATTAGCTCCCTCACAACAAAAACCTTTATCGAAAGACGTATTGGGGGTGAAGCAGTTTTACAATGCAGGAACAACCAGGTTCAGGGGATTTGAAGTTTCATATGCCTCCCCGTCAACTTTTGACCTGGGGGTCAGGGCCTTTGCCTCCTATACCTATGGGACTATCGATGAAGTGAACAAATATATTCTAAATGAACAGGGAGAAGTTGTTGATGATGAATTGCTTAAAAAGGATGCTCTTGCTGAAATACCACCGATGGAAGCCTCCCTGAGTCTGTTTTACAAAATGTTTAAAAGTAGGCTGGTTCCTCAATTTACTTTACGTGCTGTCAGTGGCCAAAACCATGTTTCCGAAGCTAATTATGAAGAGGAATCACCAGGGTTCCTGTTGTCCGCTTTTTCTGTAGCGTACATCATGAACAAATACATTGATATAAATGCCGGGGTAAACAATGTGTTTGATGTCGCTTACTATGAGCATCTTAACAGAAATATAATCGGGAGTGCAAATAAATTATACGAACCCGGTCGATCATTTTATCTTAATATAAAATTCAAATTTTAGCTGATATGCAGGTATGAAAAAATTATTCTTACTATTTATCGTTTTACTGCTAATGGTTTCTTGTGAAAAGGAAGAGCAGGTAATTGTAGAGTACAGAGTTAGCAATGCTTATGCTGAAACGGAAATCTCCTATAAATCCATGGGTGAAGATCTTAAAACAGAGATTATTGATTTTCAAAGCGGAGAGGATACCTGGAACTATTCACTGGAAATGGAACCTGGACAGATTATTTATCTTTCGGCGGTTTACCAGGATTCAGCCTCATCGGTCAATTTGCAAATAGTAATTGATGGAAAGGTTTATAAAGAAGGGTCCAACGTAAATGAGCCTGAAAAATACCTGGTTGTATCAGGAACGATACCCTATTAACGAAAAGCAAATGAGAAAGATCGTTATATTTTTGATGATAACAAGTGGTTTGATTTTAACAGGATGTCCGGATAAACCCAATGAAGAACCTGTAAAGGATTCCGGTAAAATCACTTTTTTTTTCGAGCATACCATTGATCAGGAACCGATTCATTACGATACCCTTTTGTATACCAATGCAGCAGGTAATCCATACATGGTTAATGAGATCCAATACTTTATTTCTGATGTAAAGCTATTTAATGAAAACGGTTCAGTGAAAACCATCGACGGCTGGAAGGATATCCATTATGTGGATACAGACATTCAGGCTACTCACCAATGGGAAGTCTATGATGAAATTGAAAAAGGAAATTATGATTCCATTGCTTTTACGTTTGGAATTTCGGAAGAGAAAAACCTTTCGTTTATGTATGTCAATCCACCCGAAAAAGATATGTTCTGGCCTGAATACCTGGGTGGAGGGTATCATTACATGAAGCTTAACGGCAAATGGCTTCCGGAAGATCAAACATATCAGACAGTCCCCTTTGATTTCCATCTGGGAATAGGCCAGATCTATTACAGTTACCCTGATTCCATTACGGGCTTTGTACATAATAATTTTGATGTATCTTTACCCGCCAGCGGATTTACCATGAACACAGGCGAACTGAAAACCATGGTGATCACAATGCATGTTGAAAACTGGTTCAAAGACCCATTTGAATATGACCATGATGTACATGGAGGTTATATCATGCAAAACCAGGAAGCTATGCAGATGGTTAAAGAAAACGGAAACAATGTGTTCACATTTTTTGAGATAAAACCAGATTAATACAGAACATTACCAATGAAAAGTTTGATATATACGTGCCTTACCCTTTTGATTATTGCAGGACTTTTAGCCGGATGTCAGGAAAATGATGATGTGGGCCCCATAATTACACTTACAGGTGCTGATACTGTTGATCATGTTTTGAATGAAGAATACACAGACGATGGCGCTACGGCCACCGATGAAACGGATGGCGATGTTTCTGACAAGATTTATATTGACAACCAGGTCAATATTGACATGGTTGGAGAATATACCGTAACCTATTCTGTTGTTGATGAGGCCGGGAACGAAGGCCAGCAAGTACAGCGGACTGTCAACGTTTATAATACCGCCAATAATTACAACGATGATTACCTGGTCACTGAATACAATGTTCCAACAGGTCAGGATACCTGCAAATACTCTGCAGAGGTGTGGATTGATTCAACGGTTAATAACCGAATTATAATGTACGATTTTGCCTGTAATTCACAAAGACAGGTATTTGCCAATATTGATGGACAATCCGTTGTCTTGCCTTACCAGTTGATCGATGACTCAGTGTTATTTATGTCGCTGCAGGGATCAGGTTTTATCAATGACTCCATTATATTTTTTGAATACCAGAAAATCGATAGTGTGAATACCACTTATTGGAATGTATATTTTAACAGGGTAAATGAAAACCGCTAATCCGGGCATAGGATTCACTTTATTATTGTTGATATTTGCAGCATGCACCAATAAACCGGAACCAGAATTAATTCCGGTTTATGTTCCAACCCCTTATGTGATTGAAATTCCTCCCGGTTTTCCAACAGAATTGAATATACCCGAAGACAATCCCATGACGGTTGAAGGTGTTGAACTGGGAAGGTATTTGTTTTATGACGGACAATTGTCGGGCAGAACACACCCGGATTCACTAATGAGTTGTGCAACCTGTCACCTACAGGAAAATTCCTTTGAGTGTGGAATCGACCACCCGGTATTTTCAGGAGGATTCCCACATGGCATTGGAGGTAAGCCCACACCTCATGTTATGCTACCACTTATTAATCTTGTATGGAACCCCAATGGATATCTGTGGAATGGATTTGTTAGCAATGACAATCCTTTACCTCTATTCAGGAACATAGAAGACCTGGTTTGGATGGGCATTGTGGCTGAACATGAAATGAACAGCGACACCAATAAAGTGAAAGAATTGTTTCAGCAACTACCCGGGTACCCGGAACTTTTTTATAAAGCATTTGGAAGTGAGATCATTACTGTTGACAGGATGGGGAAAGCCATTGCTCAATTTGTAAGAACCCTAATTTCAGCTGATTCAAAATTTGACAAATACATGAGGGGAGAAGTTCAACTAACGGCTGACGAGCTGCAGGGCTTTTACTTATTTACCACAGAAGAAGGAGCAGATTGTTTTCATTGCCATGGTGCTGCCGGAAATCCTTTATTTACAACACACCTCTTTTATAATAATGGAAAAGATTCATTGTTTACCGGTATTCATGAAGATCCCCGTGACAGGTATCATGTAACCGGTGATCCCATGGACATGGGTGCTTATAAAGCAACCACACTAAGAAATGTAGAATTTACTGGACCCTATATGCATGATGGTCGTTTTGATACACTGGATGAAGTGATTGATTTCTATAGCAGCCAATTGGTTTGGTCGCCTTACATCGATCCGCTGATGCATCATGTTGCCAGCGGAGGTACACAATTAACAGCATCCGAAAAAGAATGCCTGAAGGCCTTTTTGTTTACCCTCACAGATACTTCCTTTATTACTAATCCGAATTTTGCTAAACCGGATAAATTCCCGGATGAATTATAATTCAGATTTGGTTTTCTTGACAAAGGTTTGTAAAATTCTTATCTTTAAGATTTTAACCATTCATAACTTCAAATATGTCCTCGATAAATCACATTAGTGGTTTGTTTTACTTTTCTATTCAATATTCAGCAATTTCCCAACCTTAAAACTATATGGTCATGAAAAAACTATCAATTTTATTTGTAATTGTATTAGCCGGACTAATGGTCTATACCCAGGAATGGCAAAAAACGGTATCAGATCCTGAAGGAGCCGGAGTTACAGAAATTGTAATTCACCCTGATAACGGGTATATTTTTGTAACCACAGCATCATACAACTGGCCTTCCGGTGCTGATGGTGGAATAAGAAGGTCAACAAACGGTGGCAACTCCTGGGAAAACTCTTTGGATTGTTATACCGGCCGCACTATAGCCCTTTGTGCCGACGGAAACCTGTACGCAAGTTGCTGGCCATATCCAAATAATGAAACCCTGTACAGGTCAACTGATAATGGGGATACCTGGAATGGACTTTACTCCGTGAGTTTCGTCGACAATATATTCGCTATTGCAGTGAATCCAACAACTACACCCAATACCATTTTTATAGGTACTGGTCACAGCATTCAACGCTCAGTGGATGATGGTGCATCTTTCCAATGGTTGGTTAATGGCCTTCCTACTGAAACCTTTGTAAGAACACTTGAGGTTGATTCAAGTGGAACTGTTGCTGCTGGAACTACAGATGGATTGTATATCTCTTATGACAATGGTGACAACTGGCAACTTGCAACCGGAGACGGGATAGAAAATGATACAATTGTAAGAGTTGCTTTTGATTACCCCCTAAACAGCAAAGACCAAAGCAGAATTATAGCTGGCTCTGCGGGAGGTAAGATCTATGTAAATCCGGCTAATACCACCTATTTAGAATTGGTACTCAGATATGCTTTCGCACCCAACAAAGAAATATCTAATTTAGGCATTGCAATAATCAGTGCATTTAATTATAAATCCTTTAAAGCTTCTACCTATCCAAATGGAAATAGTCCGGGTGGTACACATACAACTACTAACAATGATTTAACAACTTTTGAAGAGGATAATGAGGGGCTGCCAGGACCATTACGTCCTGTTTCGGCAATGTCAGTAGTAAGCTCACAGCAAACTCAAACTGTTCATATGGGTTGTGGTATATTTAACAGTCTGGAATTAATTGCACAAGTATTTACAAAATCTTATGCCGTTAGTCTTGGCTCAGAGGAGTATCCTGTTGACCAACTCAAAAACAATACAATCGATTGTTACCCAAATCCGATTACTGAAAACACTACTGTTACGTTTTATCTGAAATCGAATTCAAAAGCTTCCCTGGTAATTTATAGTTATAATGGAGAAGAAATACAGTGCCTGGACCTGGGATTTAAAAAAGCCGGTGAGCATACTGTTCATTTTGATGGTAACCAACTTACAAAAGGAATATATTTCTGCAACCTGAAAACCAATGCAGGAACCGTTGCCACCAAAATAATTAAAAATTAAGATTCCTTAGCCCTACGAGAGTTACCAACCCTCGTAGGGCTAATATATCTCCCCCTTGGGGGAGAAAAAGAGGGGGTTTTACTCTCCAACCATCTTATAAAACAAATACCGTGTAATAAAAATTCCCTGGTTATGGTTTTGATTGCCTGAGTATACTCCGGATGTAACTTCTTCCAGTTCCCATCCTTCATTGCTCAGTTCGGAGATCTTATTTGTTATCTGCTGGTCATTTTCTCTTACATTGCCGAAATTGATCCCGGTTAGCGAGAAGAAATTCTGCAGCTTGCTTTCTTCCATTTTACCGTTCTCATCCTGGCAAATCATTCTAGACCTGCCAGCTCCTCCCGGAACAACCGATTCAATCACGGTAACCTGATACCATTGAGTTGTTTCCTGTGGTGCACTTACCGGATCTTGAAATGAATATAAAATTCCTGCGCCTGCAATTACAAGCATTACGGTTAATACATAAACTAATTTTTTCATTTGATTTTATTTATAGATTAATTCATAATTATAGCTGACATTAATAGCAAGCAATTCTTTCTTATTGATCACTATGTTATCGACAACACGTTTTTTAAAACTGCCGTTTATGGAAGTTTTCATTTCGATCATATCTTTCTGCTTCCGGGCATATTTTGTTTCATCCACTGACCGGGATGCAAAACCTTTCCTGGAAAGTTTAATTCTGTTTACCCCTTTTTTATAGTTGAAAACAACTCCGTACTTAATTCCATCTTTATCGTAAACAATAATCTTCGATGGGACTTCATGTACCAGCTTTTCTTCAAAAGATTGATCGAATTCAACTTTCTTGCCGTCTACCACAATGTGGACATTGGTGATCCTGATGGTAGCAGACTGTGCCTGGACCATTGCCGGCAAAACAAAGATCGTAAATAAAAGAAATAGTTTGTTCATGGTTGATTTTTTTAGTTAGAACATATGAGACAAAAGTATTCTCTATTGTAAAGAGTAATTTTTATTATCGACGAAATGCACAATAATTGAACCGAAGTTAATTAAATATCGAATTACTTGACATGTGATGCATAATTTCCTAAATTTATAGTTCTTAAGGCCTAACTCAAAAGTCATGAAAAGATCTGTAGATTCTTTTCCTTTGCTTGCAGGGCTACCTTCTTCTTATGCTACCCGAAGGACTAATTTTATTTTTGTTATTTCCGCAACAAGGCTCCACGGTCTTGCAGGCAGTTTGTTAAAATTGCAACGAATTAATCAGTGTTTCTTAATGTGACACTCGGGTAGGGAGGTAAATGATTTGCAATATAAACCATAAAACACTTATCATGAAGCGTATAAATATTTTACTAACATTACTTTTAATTACAGCGTTACTTTTCGGACAAAACAACTTAATCAACAGCCTTCATAAACTTTCAACATTGAGTACGGAGCAGGCAATAAAAGCTTTTGTTGAAATCCGAAAAAGTGAAATGCATCCGGATAAATTGTTAAACATTTATGCTGTTCCTAAAGAAAATATGCAGCGAATGGATAGTGTGGTTTACAAGGCATGGGATGAAGAAAACAGTCTATGGAGTAGTTTTTTTAAAGTTGAATTCATATTTGATTCAACTGGAAAATTAATAACCTCATTGTTGTACGTCACAGAATATAAAAATGAATTCTGGTATCCATTTATTAAGGAGGAATTATCTTATGGATCCAATGGCTTGCCAACAGAACTTAATATTTACGTTTGGGACACAGACAACAGCCAATGGATTCCGTCTGAAAAGGAAGAATTCACTTTTGACAGCAATGGACTATTAATACTTTCTTTATGGTATGAATGGGATGAAGGATCAAATCAACTGGAACTTGAATCGAAAGAAGAATATTTCTATGATGATGATAACTTTCTGGTTCTTTCTATGTCCTATGATTGGGATGCAGATAATGAGGAATGGATAAACGATTGGAAGGAGGAGTCAACAAATAATGAAAACGGTTATTTGCTGGAACAATTAGATTATAACTGGGATGTAGGAATGCAGGTATGGCAAATCTTATGGAAATCTAGTTATACCTATGACGTTGATGATTATATCCTGGAAGAGTTTGATTATGAGTGGGATGAGTACTACAGCCTTTGGATGCCGATTGAGTGGGAAGAATTTTTCTATGACGATGGTTTCAATATGATCCAGAAATTCTCAAACCAGTGGAATGATGAAACCAGCGCGTGGGAAACCGATACAAAGTCGGATTATACTTATAACGAAAATTATGAATTTTCAAACCTGATCCTTCCCTTTTATTTCGTCGATGATCCCATCCGGTTCAACTATATGTTACTTGATATTCTTACCTATAAATGGAGTACATCAAATAAATCCTGGGTAAATGAATATAAGGAGGAATTTTATTATTCAGAACAAAATATAAGTAGCATACAGGAATGTAATAATAGTCCGATAACTGTTCACCCCAATCCATTTGATACAGAAACAACGATTAAACTTAATTTACAAAATGCCGGAAGTGTAGAATTATTCATATACGACCTGTCCGGAAGAATCCATAAAACAATTACTTCTGAACAACTGAATCCGGGGAAACACCGGTTTACATGGTATGCAAAAGATTTTCCGCAAGGCGTCTATTTCTGTGTGTTTAAAACAAACGAAAGCGTACAAATGAAAAAAATTATTAAACAATAACCATTCGAAGATCAAACTAAAATAGGAGATCATGAAAATCCAAACTCATTTAGTTTTCGTCCTGTTGTTTATCCCACTAACTGCCTTTACCCAACCCTGCCTACCGGATGGTATCACTTTTTCTAACCAGGAAGAGATCGATAACTTCCAGAGCAATTACCCCAACTGTACTGAAATTGGAGGGGATGTGTTAATTGCTGGAGATGACATAACCAACCTGAACGGGCTTAATGTTTTAACTTCAGTTGACGGTAGCCTGATTATAGGCAGTTACAGTGCCGGAGGTAATCCGAATTTAGGCAGTTTGTCCGGACTGGAAAATTTGGAAACCATCGGAATATGGTTTTTTGTAGGATATAATAATTCGTTGATAGACCTAAGTGGCATGGAAAGTCTTACCTCCATCGGTTTTTTCTTTGGGATTGAAGGAAACAACGCTTTAACCAGTTTATCCGGGATTGAAAATCTAACCTATGCAAAGTCACTTCATATTGTTCAAAACAATAGTTTACAGAGTTTAGCCGGCATCGAAAACGTGACCATTGAGCAATCAATTAATATTTCTAATAACAACAATTTGACGAGTATAGTTGCCCTGGAAAACCTAACATTAATAGAGGGCAATCTTGAAATAGAGGGTAATCCTGTTCTAGTGAATTTAACTGGATTAAGTAATATTTCTGTCATTGATGGATCAGTTGATATTCGTGATAATGATAGTTTAATTAATTTAGAAGGACTGGAAAGCCTTACCTCTACAGGCCTGTTAACTTTGAAAGATAATCTTATATTGGAAAGTTTAACGGGTATTGAAAACCTGTCTGCTGTTAACGGGCCGCTTTGGATTTCGAACAACCAAAACCTGGAAAGTTTAACAGCACTCGGCAACCTTACATCGGTCTCAGTGGTACTTATGATCGATAGTTGTTTTTCACTGACCAGTTTATCGGGAATAGATAACATTGAGGCGTCCACTATAATGCACCTGGATATTCTTTATAACACATCATTATCTGATTGTGATGTGGAAAGTATTTGCACATACCTTGCTGCTCCGGGAGGAACGGTTAATATCCATGATAATGCACCTGGCTGCAACAGCCAGCAGGAAGTTCAAGAAGCATGTGATGAAGTAATCATTACGGAATCAACTTTATATAAGACATTTGAGATTTCTCCTAATCCTGTTTCGTCTACAATGCGAATTCAATTTACGATTTACGATCCCGACAACTATCACGATGGAGTTACGCTTATCGAATTATTTGAGGTTTCAGGTGTAAAAGTGAAATCTATATTAAATGAAAGAAAGTTACCCGGAACCTACGAATTGGAAATTGATGTAAGTGATCTCAATGCCGGCGTTTACTTCTGCACAATTCAAACAAGTCAAAATTATCAACTACAGAAAATACTTAAACTATAATTAGATGCCATCTCCGACAAACTAACATAAAACAAACTAAAAAACGGGGGTTCTAATGAAAACAAAACTAAGACTTCAAACGATTGGGTTAAACATTTTAATAATGTTGTTGACCACAACTTACACGAATGCCCAGATATACATCCAGGGGCTTGCCGCGAATCACGAGGGCATTGCATGCTGGGACGCTGATGGTTCAGGGCCTGAACCGGAGGCATATGGCCACATACACCCTTATGGGTATGGCAGTGCACTTTATTATGCTGCATCGAGGGACTATGTTGACCCCGATACAATTGCTGCATTGTGCCACTTTCAGGATAACATTACCGGATTTCCACTATTTGTGCAGGCGCTTACGGACAACGGTTTTACTGCAGGGCAGGTAAAGATCAAAACCGGATTATTTACACTAAAAGACGATATTGAGGGAGAAGACTGGTTCACACACAATGATGCCCATTATGTGAATCGTTATGATGCGTATTATCATATCGAACTTAATGGTGAGCTTATGCTTTCAGGTTATTTTAACTATTTTCAAATCCACATTACCTCGACCGGTTCATACTGGCAATCTGAATCAAATTTTACACGCCCAGCTGATGCATCAGCGGGTAGCTCTCAGGAAGTTCAGGCAGTAGCAGCATCATTTTTAATGGATATGGGGAATGAAGAGTTAAGATTTGTAGTTAATTCCAGTACAGTAGTAGGAGCTTTTGGAGGAAATGGTAGAATCGGTGGATCATATTTTAATATTAATTCAGGATATCTGAAAAAGGGATTACCGGAGCTACCCTTTGTAGGTCTTGGTGCAGATCATGAAGGCCTGGCCTGCTGGAATGCCGATGGTACCGGTCCTGAACCGGAAGCGTATGGTCATACTTTCTGGTATGGAGGAACAGAGTATTGGACTCCCTATTACATTGCTTCGCGTGATTATGATGATATCGATCCTGATCCGGATGCAGCATTATGCCATTTCATCGGTGATCCCATTGGATTTCCAAATCTGGAGTTACAGCTGGCTTACAGGGGATATACTTTGGACCAGCTTAAAGCAAAACACGGATTAACCTCCATGGGCGATGACATTGAAGGTGAAGATTGGGGCCTGGACGAAAACATCCACTGGTACCATTATTACAACACTCCGGTTACCATAGAAATTGCCAATGAACCTATTCTTGAGTGTGTCATAGATACAAATTTCGGGTTCTGGGATATGGATAATGTTTATGATAACTGGTGGAGTTATACAAATTATGCCACGCTGTCGGATATATCCTCAAATGCTTCAAGTGGTGCACAATATGTAGCTACTTCTTTTCTGAAGGACCTTGGTGGGCATTCAATACAAATTTTTGCTGATGGAAACTTTGACAGCAATATGCCGCTTGTAAACGGCAGGGATGGAGATTTTCACTATATGGAAGGTGACAGGATGGAAGCCAGGCTACCGGCCGGCACACACATCTGGGAAGGTGAAGTTCGTGGAACATGGGATATAGAAGGATCACCATACATCGTCATGGGGAAAATTTATGTTCCTGATGCTGAAATGCTGATCATCGAACCTGGAGTAGTAATTAAGTTCAATACCAAAGAAATGTTCCTGATTGACGGATGCATTATTGCAGAAGGAACCGAAGATAATCCGATCCTTTTCACTGCACTGGATAATTCTGTCAAATGGGGAGGTATAGGATGGGATCAGACATCAACCTCTAATGTACCTTCATCCATTAAGCATTGTATTTTTGAGTACGCATATGCATACGACCTTGAAAACATATATGGTTATAACTGCGGAGGTGCTATACGTGTTAATACCTATGACCAAATTGAGATAAGTCACAGTACTTTCAGGTACAATTTGGCTGATAAATTTACGGTGAATAATCCATGTGGAGGCGCCATCGTTCTTGGTGCATGTTCGGTCCCTATCTCACATTGTATTTTCCATGATAACACCAGCTGTTGGGGTGGAGCTATCGCTATGACTGCAGGTGCAAGCCCTGTAATCGATAACTGTTTGTTTTATAATAATGCAGCAACATATGATGATGGAGGAAGCGGTGGAGCTATCCTGGTATATTTGGATTGTTATCCTCACTTCGTCAATTGTACATTTGCGGATAATGATGCGAATTCGTTTGGAGGAGCTGTTGAAATCGAACTTGGTGGTGAGACATCTTTCACCAATTGCATTTTCTGGGGGAACACAGCAGGTAATGAAGGAGATCAGATCAATGTCTGGGATCCTGCAAACTCACTCCTGAATGTATATTACAGTGATGTGGAGGAAGGCTTGAATGGAATAAGTCCGGGTTTCCAGGGGGATTATATTGAAAATATAGCGTCGGATCCTGTATTTACAACTACCGGTGAATTCCTGTATACATTAGATGAGTATTTATCTCCCTGCATCGATTCGGGAACCATGGATCCGCTTTATCTGCCAACTGGCTGGATCTGCCCCTCATACTGCTTGCTTGGTAATCCACGGATCTCCGGTCCGGAAATAGACATGGGATGTTATGAAGCTTTGCATATCGGAACTAACGAATTTGATGGGAATGAGAGTATGGCCCTTAATGTGGTGCCTAATCCTGTCAATACCAACGCATCCATAGAATTTTATCTTATGAAAGATGGTTTGGCCAGCATTTCAATCATGGATATTCATGGGAAAGTAGTTTCTGAAATACTGTTGCCAGATTCTCAAAAAGGTAAGAACAGCTTATTATGGAATGCAGAGAATCTAAATTCTGGAGTTTACTTCTGTGTATTAAAAACCAATAAGGGAATTAATGCAATCAAAATAATGAAGAACTAGATTCTTCTGACCATTGCTTTTAGGTCCTGTAAAACCTAAAAGCAATGTTTTAAATTTTAGATCTATGCCCAAGTCAATATTGATTATTGTGACTATAATGATGATCACAACAGCAAACCTTTATTCCCAGGATGATTCAACCTATTTTAACAGGCTTTTCTATACCTCCAAGGTCTGGGGTTTTGTAAAATATTTTCATTCGGAAGTGGCAGATTGTTCCATCAACTGGGATAGTGTTTTAGTGGCCAAATTACCGGAGATCAAAAATGCAAGCAGTAATACTGAATTTAATACCATATTGTATGATCTGATCACCAATCCGGGAGAAACCGCATTGCCCACGGAACCTCTGCCCGTGGTTCCAGACAGCCTCATGTTCAATTTAAATACCAGCTGGTTTGATGATGAGATTTTCACTGCAGAGGTGAAGGATGCCTTGGACACCATTCATTCCAGGTTCAGGCCCGGACCGCATTGCCTGGTAGAACAGGCCTTTTACAATGGAAATCCAATATTTGATGATGATGACCAGTATCATTCACCCAGCGGGAACTACCCGGAAGAGGAGGTTCGTATCCTTGGACTGTTCAGGTACTGGAACATCATCAATTACTTTTTTCCCTATAAAAACCTCATGGACCAGGATTGGGATGAAACACTCATCGAACTGATACCCTTGTTTTATGAGGCAGAAAACAGTCTGGAATACAGCCTTGCTGCCATGATAATGGCCAAACGCATCAATGATTCGCATGCTTTTATTGCCGGCACATCCGAGAATTTTGGTTCTTTTTTTCCCAGGTTTGCCATGGGGTATTTTGAAGATGAAACGGTGATTTATAAAGTACATAATTCCATCGAAGAACTTCAACCCGGGGATATAGTCCGTGTATTGGACGGCTATGACATTGATTATTTAAGAGATAGCCTTGAAATCTATACACATGGTTCAAACGATATTGCAATTCAATATTATGTCCACGACAAAATAATTCGCGGCGATTACGGAAGCTTTGATATCACGGTTGAAAATGATAATGGCATCAGCACTTATACTTTTTCCCGAAACTGGGGCTATAACCTGTACAATGATTTCTTAAGCAATACAGGGCCGGTATGGTATGATACCCTGGTAGACCAAAGCTGCCTGTTCGGGTATGTGGATATGGAACTATTGACATCAGACCAGGTTGGAGATATGATGGATGATTTGTGGGATACGGATGCCATCATTTTTGACGTTCGTGGTTACCCACAGGGTACATTATGGACCCTGGTATATTACCTCTTTACCGAACCTCTCCATATAGCCAATTTTACCGTTCCGGATATTGAATACCCCGGAACTCTTTTTTGGAATGAAGAAACCATTGGAGGATACAATAGTGCTTTGTATAGCGGACATATCATTATCCTTTTTGATATTCATACCATCAGTCAGGCAGAATACACCTGTATGGGACTGGATCAGTTTCCGGAATCCATTAAGATCGGAAGTACCACTCAGGCTGCAGATGGCAATATCTCCGCTATTTATATGCCCGGAACCATTTATATGTGGTTCACCGGGCTCGGAACGTTCTATCCGGATTATACACCAACACAGCGGATTGGAATTATTCCCGACATAGAAGTATGGCCTACCATTGAAGGGATTAGACAGGGAAAAGATGAGGTGCTGGAAGTTGCATTCGATTGTTTGTTGGTTAATCAGCATGAAATGGTTGTTAGACAGACAGGATCAAACATTGAGTTGTTCCCAAATCCTTCTTCAGGTTCTGCAAACCTTCGATTTACGATTCACGAAACGCAATTTACGATTTGCGAGTTGTTTGATATTTCTGGAGTAATGGTTAAGTCCTTTATAAATGAAGTGAAAAATCCAGGTACTCATGAAATGGTGGTGGAATTGAGGGATTTAAAACCAGGGATTTATTTCTGTGTATTAAAAACCAATGCCGGAATTCAAACTAAAAAACTAATAAAACTTTAGCTGTCTGAGTTCTGAGTTCTGTGTTTAGAGTTCCACGTTAACACAAAACTAATACCGTGGCCCCACACCCCAAAAATTCTGAAACTCATTACTATCCTCACCAAACGATTCAACGATAGTATTGTCCTTTATTTTAAAGGTGAGTTCTTTTCCTACAATTTCAGAGAATACAATTTTAAACTGGTCATCGTTTTTGTCAATCATCACGATCTCTGCGAGGTCTTCATTAATCTCCGGGATGCCAAGGCTATGGTTGCATACAGGACAATAGCAGTCGATGTGCTCCCCGCTTACATATTCAAATTCCGGATCATGTTTAATCTGGTAATTGCCTAATTCCGGACTCAACAATAACAGTCCTTTTTGTTTTTTAGAGTTCTCCGCAGAAAAAACAATATGGTTGCTAACATTTAATAGGGCCCCGCAGCTGGGACATACAAATTTATTGTCCATAATTCAAATTTTATCGTTTGTCCTATTTCTCGGATAAAACAAAACTACTACAAAATGATAAAGGAACAAAACATAGACATGATTTCTAAGTGATCACAAAAAATTATAAGCCACGAATGCACTAATTTTAATCATTAAGATTAGTATTCTCTAAAGTATTCGCGCAACCTGTCCCGATCCTTCGGGATTAGTGGCTTTTTTTACGGGACCATTTCGCTATTCTCACTCTTCAAACCATGCCCTGACTTCCTCAATCTTCAATGCCGGAATATCAAGCTTCATCTTTTTGCGTAGTCCACCCAGGTCATTGAACAACTTATTTGGATTTGCTTGCTTAAGGTCATCCAGCATATTAAAACCAGCTTTTCTAATTACTGGTACCCATTCAGCAGGAATTCCAAACGCAATAAATTCTTCATCGGTGGTAGCCTCTACTTTTTTCTCCGGCCTCATCTGTGGGAAAAACAGTACATCCTGAATGGAGGGCTGATTGGCCATGATCATACTTAAGCGGTCGATGCCAATACCCATACCGGCTGTCGGTGGCATTCCAAACTCAAGAGCTCTGAGAAAATCTTCATCCAGAACCATGGATTCATCATCACCTCGTTTACCTAATTCCAATTGTTCTTCAAAACGTTTCCTTTGGTCAATGGGGTCATTAAGTTCAGAAAATGCATTGCAGATCTCTTTCCCGTTACAGATAGCTTCAAAGCGTTCAACAAGGCCTTCTTTGTTTCGGTGCTTTTTAGCCAAAGGCGACATTTCTACAGGGTAATCGGTAATAAAAGTGGGCTGGATCAGATTGGGTTCCACAGTTTCTCCGAATATCTCATCAATAAGTTTTCCCTTGCCCATGGATTCATCCACATCAACCCCCACTTTTTTTGCTACATCCACCAGCTCTTTTTCATTCATTTCCGAGATATCAATAGTAGTGTTTTCTTTGATGGCATCGTACATGGTGATCCTTTTCCATGGACGCTTAAAATCAATCTCCTTGTCTCCAACCTGAACTTTCGTTGTACCATGCATATCAATAGCAATTCGTTCAACCATCTCTTCTGTGAGATCCATCATCCAGTCATAATCCTTATAGGCTACATACAACTCCATTTGCGTGAATTCAGGATTATGGAACCGGCTCATGCCTTCGTTCCTGAAGTCTTTCGAAAACTCATAAACACCATCGTAGCCTCCCACGATCAATCTTTTCAGGTACAGCTCATTTGCAATACGCAAATACAATGTCATGTCCAGCGTATTATGATGGGTTTTAAATGGCCTTGCCGCAGCACCGCCATACAGGGGTTGCAGTATCGGTGTTTCCACTTCAAGGTATCCTTTTTCATTCAAATAGGAACGCATGCTGTTCATCAATTGCGAACGCTGTACAAAAACATCTTTTACATGTGGATTAACAATGAGGTCCAGGTAGCGCTGACGGTAACGTTGTTCAGGATCGGTAAACGCATCCCACGTTTTGTCTTCTTTCTCTTTGACAACAGGAAGTACTTTCAGCGATTTGCTCAGTAACTTGAATTCTTTAACATGAATGGTCAATTCCCCCATTTTCGTAACAAAAACATATCCTTTTACACCGATAATATCACCGATATCAAGCAATCGTTTAAACACGATGTTGTACATGGATTTATCCTCATCCGGGCAAATTTCATCACGCTTAAAATAGAGCTGGATCTTGCCTGTTGCATCCTGTATCTCAGTAAATGAAGCAGCACCCATGATCCGTCGCTGCATAATTCTTCCTGCAATGCTGACTTCCTGGTACAGGCTGTTGTCATCGGGAAAGTTTTTATGGATCTCTGCTGCTGTAACATTCACATCATAAAGATCAGCAGGATAGGGATCTATTCCCAGTTTCCTTAATTCATCCAGCGATTGCCGCCTTAATATTTCCTGTTCGTTTAATTCCGTCATTTCTTAATTGACAATTTTCAATTGATAATTTTAATAATCTCTGATTGCAGTCAAAACTCAAAACCTGCCTGCCTGCAGGCTGTCTCAAAACTCTGAACTTCGAACCGCTCAAATTTTCGCCACAAAGATAGAAGATAATAGAATAAATTATTTAAATATTATTCTTTCCGAATGATCAAACGATTCAGCTTGAATACGCAACATATAAATACCTGAAGGTTGCCTTGTATTTACTGTAATAATTTTACTCTTAAGGCTTTCAGCTGATGTGAGGACTTTTTTACCTGTAAGGTCGTAAAGTTCAATGAAGAGTTCATCATGTATTGCTTTATCAAAATGAATTTGAAAAAAACCAGCGGAAGGATTGGGCGAAATTTGAAATGGAATCGATTTTTTATTGGCTATATTACTTACATAGGTTTCAACAGTCATTGCCGGACCATTACTTTCGCCGATAAATACAGAATTCACTTTGTATTCGTGGTTTCCTGCTGGTACATCCACATCTGTATACAATGTTGAAGTAATTAAAACATTATTCAGCAGTTCACCGTTTCGGTAAACATTATAACCAAGCTGCTCAAGTGTGCTGTTTGCGGTAGGAGCATCCCACGTAAGCTTAACTTCATTCTGGATCACTTCTGCCTGTAAATTCTCAGGGCCATACAACTCGACGATTCCGGGAAGGTCAGGCTCTATTCCTATGATGGCATCATGATGGTAGTCAAAGTGATGGCCTCCTGCAATTAGTGAGTCGATGTAAAAGTAGCCGTTGTACTGTCCGCCCCAGCCCCAGTTAAAATGGAAAAATGAGGTATCCTGGTAGCCGTCACAAATAAAGGTATGACCGAAACTGCTTGACTCTTCTACACCGCCATAGATCACAGGCCTTCCTGCATCAAGTTCTGTCCTTAACATCTCTTTCCAGTCACCACTGTAAGAGTCTCTCCATAAAAACTGTGCGTTTTCATCGTATCCGAAATAATCCACCAGGGCATCTCTGGCATCGATATCATAGGCACCTGTGCCGAATGGAAAAATTTGAGAATTAACCCCTACTACACAATGGTAAAGCAACTCGGCCACCGCGGGATTTTCTTCGGTAACATTGTACATCATGTACTTCCAGCTGTAATTGGTGTTTTCGAAATCAGCGGAAAGTGTTCCGTAGGATGTATTGATTTCGTGATATCCTATTCCATGAGCCGGGTAATTATAATACTTAAGGATCTGGCCCAATGCTGTAGCTACGCATCCGGTATATACATGATTACAAGGTCCAGCCGAATCAACCGGAAGTGCCGTATTGTAAAAACACCCCTGGTTCCACCTTGATAACAACATGGGTTCTACTTCAGATTTAGAAATGTTTATCCCGGGATTACCGGACAGATAATTGTCCCATACGGATTTTAAATATTTTGAAGGACCCGACTGATTCTCTATGTTAAATTTTATTTGTGCTTCCATAGAATTCATCCAGCTTTCAAAAGCAGGAGGTTGCTGGCTTGATAAGTAGTTCTCTTCAAATGAATAACCCAGTACCGGGAAAACCGAATTATCTGCAGAAATAATGATAAAACCTTTGTTCAGGTTGAATACATAATAGAGGGCCGCTCCATTAAAATGTTCAGTGCTAAAAGGCCTGATTTTCACATCCTGATATTCAGGATCTAGCTGGTCCAAAAAAGTTATGGCTACTTTTCGGGCTTGCTTTTGTGAAATGCCCTCGGCAAAAGATTGAGGTGACAACACAATGACCAGAAGGAAACAAATAAGAGTATGATGTATTTTCATGAGGGGATTATCTTTGTCAGATTAAACGGTTCAAAAATACTAAAAAGGAGGAATGAAACTTCAAAAGGAATACTATCAACACGAAGATGTAGTTCATCTGGCCAGGGAACTGCTGGGCAAAGTAATACATACCAATTTCAACGGGCAATTAACTTCTGGTGTCATTAGCGAAACAGAGGCTTATGCGGGTATCTCCGACAGAGCATCACATGCTTTTGACAACCGAAGGACATTAAGAACAGAAACCTTGTATCAGGATGGCGGAATTGCCTATGTGTATTTATGCTATGGTGTGCATCACCTTTTTAATTTTGTAACCAATGTTGCTGGAATTCCACATGCAGTCTTGTTGAGGGGAATTATTCCCCGACAAGGAATCGATGTTATGGAAAAACGGGTCTCTAAAAGGTATAAAGGGAAACAATTCTCTGATGGACCGGGGAAACTGACAAAAGCACTTGCCATTAAAACAGTGCATGATGGAATGGAGCTTACAGGAGAGACGATCTGGGTAGAAGATGCAGGAATAGAAGTCAGGCCTGAGGATGTTTTGGATGGCCCGAGAATAGGTGTGGATTACGCTGGTAAGGACGCCAAACTTCCTTACCGGTTTTTATGGACAATACCTGGCCTCTGGATACAAAAAACCCTGAAGTGATTCTACTTCAGGGTTTTTATTTTTTAATAGCGAAATCTATTTCACATGATCAGATAATTCGCTACCAGCTTTGAATTTAACAACTTTTTTAGCTGCAATTTTGATTTCTTTACCAGTTTGTGGGTTACGTCCTGTTCTGGAAGCACGTTTAGCTACTGAGAAAGAACCAAATCCTACTAATGCGACCCTGTCGCCTTTTTTCAGAGCTTTTGAAGTAGCACCAACAAAAGCGTCTAAAGCCCGCTTAGCATCTGCTTTTGTCAAGTTAGCATCAGCTGCAATGGCATCAATTAATTCTGCTTTGTTCATTTTATTAATATTTATATGGTTAATGTGATGCAAATATAGTTTTTTAGGAAAGAAAGTCAAGGCAAAAACGCTAAAACCCTTGATTTTGTTAATAATTCAGCGATTTTGTTAATAACTCAAGCGCTGAAAGCCTTTATTCGTGCGTGTTTTATAAGAATGAAGGTTGGGTGCATATAAGGAATTGCAGGAATAATGCGGATTCTGGTCATGCTAAGCGAACGACCTCTTTTGTATTTATTCCCCTTAAAAACTCCTCAGTCGTCATTTTTCTTTTCCCCTCAAGTTGAATTTCAAGGATCCGGATAATTCCATCCGAACAAGCCACTTCAAAACCGGAATTAACGAACCTGATAACACCGGGTTTACCAAACGCCTTTTCGCCCGTTTTCTGGGACCTGAAGATCTTAATGCCTTTATGATTACCGTTTTGGAATTCAATGGTGCTGTGGGCTCCCGGAATGGGGCTCAGACCCCGAATAAAATTATGGATGTCTGCTGCAGTATCCTCCCAGTTGATTTTACAATCTTCCCTGAATATTTTTGGTGCCGGGTATATTTTGTCTTCGGCTTTGATGAGTTCTTCCTGTGGAGTTAATTTTACAGCACCTGCCTCAATGGCTTTAACCGTTTTGACAACTAGCTCTGCTCCCAGGACCATCAGCCGGTCATGGAGTTCACCTGCAGTTTCTGATTCGGAAATGCCTGTCTTTTCCCTGAAGATGATCTGCCCTGTATCAATCTTTTCATCAATGAAAAATGTGGTTACTCCGGTTTCAGAAAAACCATTTATAATCGCATGATTAATGGGTGCTGCACCACGAAACTGCGGCAGGAGTGAGGAATGGAGGTTGAACGTACCTTTTTTCGGAAGTTTCCAGATAATCTCGGGAAGCATCCTGAAAGCCACTACCACCTGGATATCCGGATTTATGGCTTTCATATGGCTGACAAAGGATTCGTTCTTTAGCTTTTCAGGTTGAAGAATATTCAGCTTGTTTTCCAGTGCAAATTCTTTAACCGGCGAATACCTGATCTTTCTTCCACGCCCTGCCGGTTTATCAGGAGCTGTTACCACCGCAGCTATCTGGTAACCATGATCTAATAGTTTCTTGAGAGATGGGACTGCAAAGGATGCAGTTCCCATAAATACTATTTTAAAAGGGGCATTCATCATTTTCAAAGATAAAAAAAACCTGTCTACCAATCGGCGGACAGGTTCGCTGTATTTTCAGTTTGTTTTAAATTTCACCAAGATGTGCTTTGGCTCTGGCAATATATTTGTCAATATCCCTGGCCTCACGACTCGTTGAGAAATCTTTTTTGATCTTTTCGTAACATTCAAGAGCTGAGCTATGATCTTCAATCATCTCGTAAGCCCATCCTGCTTTCAGTAGAAATACCGGAGAACTCAATTCATTTTCATTTTTTGCTGCAGCCCGGTCATAATATCCGATGGCTTCTTCAACTTCGCCCATTTGCATATAAGCATCACCTATTGCTCCAAGCGCCATGGCTGGGGAAACAAGATCATCCCCGTCAAATTTCTTCAAATAATCAACCGCTTCTTCATATTCACCCAGGTTAAGGTAACATATCCCTGCATAATACTTTGCCAGGTTGCCCGCTGAAGTTGAGCCGTAATCATCGATCACACCCAGGAATCCAATGCTCTCACCGAAACCGTTTAATGCAAGGTCAAGCGAGTCCTGCTCAAAATAATACTCAGCAGCAAACAAAGCCTTTTGTCCTGCTTTCTCTTTAGGTTGAGTGACAAATTTTCTAAAACCGAACACAAGCAATACAATAACGATCAATCCGCCGATCACATAAGTAATGATCTTTTGGTTACGCTCGATAAACTGTTCCGTTTTACTAAGGGCTTCTTCTACAGCTACTATACGTTCTTCAGTAGTATCTTTCTTTTTTACCATGGTCCATTTTTAAATTAGGGCGCAAAGATATATTTTTTTATTAATAGTTTGGTATTTACGATTTCAATTTTTTAAAATTAATCAATTGTAATTGAGATATGTGGTATAATGACTTTATTGGGTTAATGATTTATATTTAGGAAAAGGTGATAATTATTATTACTAGGCCGGCTTAACGGGCTATCCGCTATAGTGCCGTTTGGCCTGTGGTGTTTTGCAATGCCGTCACGGGGTCTTCCTTCGTCAGCCCCGCTACGTCAGCAAAACATCCACATCCCATACCGTCAGCTGCCGCTCCTATCCCGGCCGGAGCGCGACCCTTACTTATCGAGGTTAACAGTATTCGAATCGGGAATTTTTTATCCGTCAAAGAGGATATTAACCTAACAAAATTCTATCTGAAACAGCACCGTTTTTTCTGTAATTTTGCTAAAAATTTTGATCATGATCTACAGCATTATCGAAAAGCACACAGTTAAGGCATTTAAAGATTTGTATAAGCAGGATATCGGGGCTGAACTTTTGCAAATTGAAAAGACCAGCAAAGAACACAAGGGTGATTACACATTGGTAGTTTTTCCTTTGTTACGTTTTTCGAAAAAGCCCCCACACATTACTGCTGAAGAGCTTGGAAATTACCTTGTTGAAAAGGTGGATGAAATAACAGGTTTCGAAGTTGTAAAAGGATTTCTAAATTTATTGATCTCGGATAACTACTGGCTACAGTTTTTTGAACAGAATCTTACCAATACATCATTTGGAACGAAAAAGGAAGAAGACAACAAACCTTTTGTGGTTGAATATTCCTCCCCGAATACCAATAAGCCCCTGCATTTGGGTCATATCCGTAATAACCTGCTGGGTTACTCAATTGCACAAATATTAAAGGCAAATGGCAAAAAAGTGGTAAAGATCAACCTGATTAACGATCGCGGTATCCACATCTGTAAATCCATGCTCGCATGGATGAAATGGGGAGATGGTGAAACGCCGGAAAGCAGTGGATTAAAAGGCGACCACCTTGTGGGAAAGTATTACGTTCTTTTTGATAAAAAACACAAAGAGGAAATTCAGGACCTGGTCCACAGAGGTTATACAGACGATGATGCCGTAAAACAAGCACCACTCCTGATTGAAGCAAAGGAGATGTTACAAAAGTGGGAAAATGCCGATGAAGATGTCCTTACTGTCTGGCGAACTATGAACAGTTGGGCTTATAATGGTTTTGGAGAAACATACAAGCGGCTGGGTGTTGACTTCGATAAAATGAATTACGAATCCAGGATCTACCTCCAGGGTAAAGAGATCATATTAGAAGGGCTGGAAGAGCAGAAATTTTTCAGGAAAGAAGACGGTTCGGTTTGGGCTGACCTTCATTCAGAAGGCCTGGATGAAAAACTACTTTTGAGAAGTGACGGCACATCAGTGTACATTACACAGGACATTGGAACCGCACAACGCAGGCATGATGAGTTTAAGCCGGAAAGACTTTTGTATGTAGTTGGTAATGAGCAGATCTACCACTTTGATGTATTAAAAAAGATACTCAAGAAACTTGGAAAATCATGGTTCGACACCATTCATCATTTGTCCTATGGTATGGTTGAATTGCCCCATGGCAGGATGAAGTCAAGGGAAGGAACAGTGGTTGATGCTGACGACCTAATGGACGAAATGTATGACACAGCTAAAAAGACAACCGAAGAACTTGGCAAAACTGAAGGCTTTGACAAAACCGAACTCAATGAGCTGTTTACCATGTTAAGCATGGGAGCATTAAAATATTATATTCTTAAAGTTGATCCAAAGAAGAACATGCTTTTTAATCCTGAGGAATCCATTGATTTTAATGGAAACACCGGGCCTTTCATTCAGTACACCTATGCGAGGATTCAGTCCATATTCAGGAAAGCAGGAAAAGAACCAGAAGAATATTTAACACAGCTCAACGCACAAAAGGTTAAGATGCTTCCCATCGAAAAAGAGTTGCTGAAAAACCTGTATGATTTTCCTGCTGCAGTTCATCAGGCAGGTGAGAATTTTAGTCCGGCAGTCATCGCAAATTATTGTTTTGACCTGGTAAAACAATTCAATCATTATTATCAGGATACACCGATTCTAAAGCGGGTGGATGAGGAAACGGCTGTTTTTAGGTTGCTATTAAGTTGGTTCACCGGTCAGGTCATCAAATCATCCATGTCATTGCTCGGCATTGATGTACCTCAAAAGATGTAAGCTTGTTGCAATATCAGCTACACAGTTAACTATCCATTCAATAGAATTACTTATTCCATTAAAACGATCAATAGTTTGAAATTAGGACTGAAGATCCATGGTCTTTCATTTGCTACCGGTTCTTACCTGGTCTGTTTTCACAGAAATATTTTACAATTTTAGAAGTCATATTTCTTCAGCTTTTTTGCATCAAAATCATAAAAAATACTCATGATTGAGTCTCAATTTTGGAAAACTCAGAGGTCAGATTATCATGAACCATTGTTTTTCCAATTTGATAAATGTTAATAACCTGAAATATATGGCTTTGTTTCTTAGGATTTTGCTTAATTTTTGGGGTGTTAACGTGTTGTTAATTAGTCCTTAAAATATAAAAAAAAACGTAACTTTTTTGTTATATTTGTATATAATAGTATGGTTCAGAGGTGGACTATGCGAAATTCTTTAAGAACTCGAATGTAAATTAAAACTTTTATGCAATGAAAAAATTAATATTAACCATTGGTATGGTTTCACTTTTCTTTCTTTTTGAAACCAGTTTGTACTCCCAATCACTTACACTTACTCCCGGAACACTAAGCATCGGACCAGTGCTGGTCGGACAATCATCTCCGGATGGAGCTCATTCGTTTAATGTATCGGGAAGTGGATTTAATCCATTTCAGTTAATATATACCGATTCTCAGGATAGCCGTTTTACTTTGTCCCTAAATGGCAATCCTGGCACATACGTAATGAACCTGACCTATTCTGCGGATGTATTAGGAAATGTTAATCAAAACATCTTTGTGAAGTATGCACCCACTACTACAGGCTTTGTTCCTGCCAGTGTCATGGTGTATGAATTCCAGGTGCCCAGTTTCCAGTACAAAAGTGTACAGGGTATAGGCCAGGGGCCTGAAATGTTAGTCGAAGGCCGTGAAACCGGAACTGACCCATGGGATGAGATCCTGGATGGAGAAACTACTCCGGCAGTAGCTGAAGGTACTGATTTCGGCGATGCTCTTTTTAATATCGAAACTGTTGACAGAACCTTCCAGATTACCAACACTGCTACAGGAGGATTCAGCGGAAACCTTAATTTAACGGCTTATGAAGCATTAAAATATGTTGAAATAACCGGCACTGATGCCGACCAGTTTTCAGTGACAGCTGAACCATCAACCCCCGTTGCTCCTGCAGGAGGCACAACAACCTATACGATCCGGTTTGAACCTACTTCTGCCGGTGTTAAAACAGCTGATGTGAGTATCGGCAACAACGATCCGGATGAAAATCCATACAACTTTACTATTCAGGGGACCGGTACAATGACCCCTCCGGGTGCACCAACTGCTGATGCAGCCACAGAGATAGATAACAATAGTTTTAGTGCCAACTGGACAGTGGGAGGAGGAGGTCCAACTGAAGGTTATTACCTTGATGTGGCTGAAAATAATTTGTTTACAGTTTTTGTTCCAGGGTATGAATACCTTGATGTTGGATTGGTCAATACTTATAAGGTTACAGGGTTGAAGGACAATACAGACTATTACTACAGGGTCACTCCTTACGATGTCGGAGGTCCCGGTCCTGTATCCAATACTCAATCCTTAACAACCGCTCCGGCTGTTCCGGTATCACAACCTGCTACAAACATTGATGTGGAAAGCTTTTATGCCAACTGGAATTTTGTTGCAGGTGCAACAACATACAGGCTTGATGTAAATACCCAGCCAGATTTTGGCGGAACTGCAATTTACGATGATGAAGTTGTTACTACGAATTACAAATATGTTATTGGATTAACCGGAGGAACTACCTATTACTACAGGGTTCGTTCCAATAACGGGAATTCCAGCGAAAACTCCGGAATTGTTTCGGCAGTTACCATTTGTAATGCTCCTGTTGCTACTGCAGCCACGGGTGTAACAGATGATGAATTCACAGCCAACTGGAATGTCCCTGCCGGAGGCGCTCCCGATTTTTATAAACTGGATGTATCAGAAGAAAGTAATTTTTCAACCTATGTAAGCGGTTATGAAAACCTGACTGTGTCTGCAACCACAAAACAGGTGACCGGCCTGGATGAGAATACCCAGTATTTTTACAGGGTACGTGCAGTAAACGTTAGCGGAGTCAGTGCAAGTTCGAACATAATCAATCTATACACTTATACAAGCAGCCTGGCTTCTACATGGACAGGAACAACTTCTACGGCATGGTATAACCCCGGTAACTGGGACAACGGTATTCCAGGACCGGGAACAGATGCTACCATTGCTGACGTTGCCAATCAACCCGTGGTTAATACGGATTCTCCATGTAATGACCTGACTGTTGAACCAGGAGCAGAGTTAACCATCTCAAACGGAACAACACTTACGGTGAATGGTGATGTATTGCTTGAAGGTACTTCTTCAGGTACAGCTTCATTAATTGAATATGGCGGATTGAATGTCACAGGATCAGAAGAAGCACAGGTATACCTTGAGGAAAACCGTTGGCATTATGTTTCTGCTCCTACAAGCAATGCAGAAGCCAACATCTTTTATAATATCTACCTGAGGTACTGGGATGAAGCAGCTTCTGATTGGAGCTACATCGAAGATACCGGTTATGACCTTACACCCGGAACAGGCTATTCAGCATGGACAGATCCTTTTTACCTGGGAAGTACTACCGTAACCTATACCGGTGGTTCATTCAACCAGGGAAATGTGAGCTTACCAGTACAATACAGCGGTGGAGCCGGATGGAATGTTGTTGGTAACCCTTACCCATCAGCCATCGACTGGGATGATGCAAGCTGGACAAAGACTAACATCGACGCAGCCATTTATGTTTGGGACGGAGTACAATACCTCGTTTGGAACGGTACCTTCGGTGACCTTACGGATGGAATTATTCCTGCTTACCAGGGATTCTATACAAAAACATCAGGAGCAAGTCCTGCTCTGCAGGTTGCTGATGCAGCAAGGGTCCACGGTCCATCTCCTTACAAAGGTTCTGAAATTAATAACCTGATCAAAGTAATTGCACATGGCAATGGTTATTCGGATGCAACTTACATCAACTTCAACAGCGAGGCGACCGTTTCTTTCGACAATGATTATGATGCCTTTAAACTTTTTGGTATTGATGAAGCTCCACAAATATTTTCCATAGTTGAAAATCAAAATCTTTCCATTAATGTACTTCCTGAATACGATCCCGGAATGGTGATACCATTAGGCTTCAAAATGGGAGTGGATGCTGAAGTCAGTTTCCGTATCGAAAACCTGGAAAGCTTTAACTTCCCGGTGAACATTGTGATCGAAGACCTTCAGACCGGCGAAATGATTGAAATGGACAACCAATCTGAGTTTACATTCACAGGTACAAAAGAGGATGAAATGAATCGCTTTAACATGCACTTTATGATGTTGTTTACAGATGTTGAAAATGTTGCCGCTAATATGGTAAACATTTATTCCGCTGAAAAGAGTGTATATGTGAAAAACCTGTCTTCTGAAGACTTAAGCTCTGTTTCTGTTTATAGCATAACAGGAAAAGAAGTATACAGGGGGGAACTCGAGAACATGTCCATTAACAGGATCGACCTCAACACACCTTCAGGATACTACATTGTTAAAGTTGTTACTGATGGAAGTGTAACTTCTCAAAAAGTATTTATCAAATAAAATATAAAGTGATGATTAGAAACCCTGAAGTGATTCTACTTCAGGGTTTTTTTTTGTTCTATGGAGGATACATCCAATATTTTCTATATTTTAGTGGTCGACTAATCATGACTGCCAAATACATGAATACAATCAATCTCATGGAAGATTATTCTGCCCTGACTATACTACGGACATTGATCTATTACGATGTCTTCAGCTACCCTTTGTCGGCAGAAGAGATCTTTGAGAATTCATGTTTTAAAACCAAAGTACAAGCTGACTGCAGTAAGCTTTTAAACAAGTTAACTGAAATGGGGATCATCCATAAGGTCGGGGACTTTTATTCCATCTCAAATGATACGGAAAAGTCTGAGGAAAGAGTTAAAGGAAACAGGAGAGCTGAAAAATGGATGAACAGGGCAAGACGGTTTTCTTCCTTCATTTCACGGTTCCCTTATGTAAGAGGTGTCTCGGTATCGGGAAGCCTTTCGAAAGGATTCATTGGAGACGATCCGGATATCGATTATTTTATTATTACCAGTCCGAATCGTTTGTGGTTTGCAAGGACTTTACTCGTGGTTTTTAAAAAGATCTTCCTTTTGAATTCCTACAGATATTTTTGCATTAATTATTTTATTGATACGGAAAGCCTTGAGATCGAGGAACAAAACCTATTTACTGCCACCGAAATTGCAACCATGATCCCCATGTTCGGTAATGGGATCAAATCGGAATTTTTTAAGCAAAACAAATGGGTGCAGAATTATTATCCCAACTACTCCGGTAAAGACATTTCCGGGCTGGTTGTAAAAAAGCCGGGATTATTTAAAAGGTTTTTGGAAGCCATGTTTAACAACCGAGTTGGTGATAAACTGGATTCTTATTTTATGAAAAAAACCACAAGTCATTGGACACGGAAGTTCAAAAACAAATATTCGCAAGAGGAATTTAACCTGGTGTTTAAATCATCCAAAAAGATCTCCAAACATCATCCTAGCAACTACCAGAAGAAAGTGAGAAATGAGTTCTATAAGCGGATCGCAGAGATGGAAAAGAAATTCGGGATCACTATGGATAAGGTGCAATTTGAGATAAAAAATTAAGAAAAACGATGGGCAGGGTATTGTTTACACATTCATATTTTTATAAGTTCGATTCAAAGCAGTGGAATAACAAACAGTTCTATCCTCCTCTGGGAACGATCACGGCTGCATCTTTTATCAGAAGCAAAGGGTATGAAGTAAACCTTTTTGATACCAACCTTGCTGATCATCCAAACGATATTATCCCCTCCATTCAAAAATATAAACCGGAGTACCTGGTAATTTATGACGATGGATTCAATTACCTCACAAAAATGTGCCTGACCCTGATGCGTGAAGCAGCCTGGGAACTCATAAAAATAGGGAAAGAATACAATTGTAAAGTCATCGTCTCCAGTTCCGATTCCACCGACCATTTCGAAGATTACCTTAATAAAGGGGCTGATGTAATACTGCTGGGGGAGGGTGAATTATCTTCTCTTGATGTGTTAAACAGTTTTAAGTCTGGGAGCCCTGAATTAACCACAATTAATGGGATCGTGTTTAAGGATGAGGAGGGTGAAATTGTAAATAACGGCCGGAGGGAAGTCCTTGATGACCTGGACAGTTTACCCATGGCAGCATGGGACCTAGTGGACATTGAGATGTACAAGGAAATCTGGATGAAACACCATGGTTATTTTTCACTTAACCTGGCTACAACGCGTGGCTGTCCCTATTCGTGCAACTGGTGTGCTAAACCCATCTTCGGCAGGAAATACAATGTAAGGTCAGCTTTAAATGTTGTGAAGGAGATAGAGTTTGTTATTCAGGAATTCGGAGTAAAGCATTTTTGGATCTGTGATGATATTTTCGGGCTTAAACCAGGATGGATCCAGGAATTTCGGGATATTGTAATGGAAAAGAAACTCATTTTTTCCTACATGATGCAGTCCAGGGTAGATGTAATGCTCAAGGATGACTCCATCAGAGCACTTGCTGAATCAGGCCTCGATACCGTTTGGGTAGGCGCAGAGTCAGGATCCCAGAAAATACTGGATGCTATGGAGAAGGACATCCAGATTGAACAGGTGTATGAAGCCAGGAAAAAGCTGAAGGAACATGGTGTTAAAGTAGCCTTTTTCCTTCAGTTCGGTTACCTGGGTGAAACACTTGATGATATTCGTCTGACGGAAAAAATGCTGTTTGACCTTATGCCGGATGATATGGGTATTTCTGTTTCCTATCCTTTGCCAGGAACAATCTTTCATGAAAAGGTCAAAGCCGACCTGGAAAATAAGGCTAACTGGACAGATTCAGACGATCTCGCCCTCATGTTTAAAAACACCTATTCACCGAAATTCTATAAACTGTTGCACCGGTATTTACATAAGAAATTCCGAAAAAGACAGGGCTTGACCAGGATCAGGAAGTTCATCACTCAACCCCATAAAAATTACAATGGAATTATCCGGACAATAGCTGCAACAATCTATTACGTCCCCATGACCATCCTCTATAGGCTATTAATGAACCAGGCATTAAACAAAAAATGAAGCAATCCTTTGATGCAGCGGCCATAACTTACGATACGGATTTTACCGATACAAACATCGGAAAATTGCTCAGGCAGATTGTATGGTCCTACATGAAAAAGGTGACTGCGGGTAGCCAGGAATTGAACATCCTTGAACTGAATTGCGGAACAGGTGAAGATGCCCTCTTTTTTGCCAGGCATGGACATAAAATAACAGCAACAGATGTTTCTGAGGAAATGGTCAGGATCACGAACAACAAAGTTGAACATAACGGGCATGAACAAAATGTTAGCTGTTATGTGAAAGACATCAGGGATATTAAAGACGTTCCCCGAAGCTCAAACTACGATCTGGTATTTTCAAATTTTGGAGGACTGAATTGCCTGAACCGGTTTGAACTTGATTCCCTGGCTGTAAACCTGGGACATCTGATGAAGCCGGGCGGACGCTTTATTGCTGTAGTTATGCCAAGGTTTTGCCTGTGGGAAAGCTTCTATTTTTTGTCCAAATTCGACTTCAAAAAAATGTTTCGGAGAAACAAATCAACTCGTTCAGAGGTGGATGTTAAAGGTGAACCGGTAAATACCTGGTATTATTCTCCCGGTAAGTTTGAGCACATCTTCAGAAGTGGATTTAAAAAAGTAAAACTCAAACCGCTGGGAACATTTTTACCCCCTTCATATACAGAACCTTTTTTCAGAAAAAACCTTTCCTTGCTGAATGCTATGAATGAAATGGAGAAAGTAACTTCTGACATACCTGCCATGGCCTGGCTGTCGGATCATTTTATCATAGACCTCCAAACCCGCTGACCATGAAAATAATGCTGATACATGCCTATTTTTTAGAGGAGGACAAAGCAGAACAAAAGGTGATGCGGCCTTATCCTCCCCTTGGATTATTGTATGTATCAGGGTATCTCAAAAAAAATGGTGTTGACCATGAAGTTTTTGACGGAACTTTCCGGAGCTTTCAGGATCTGAAACATCAGCTCGAAAATCAAAAACCCGATACAATCGGTTTATATGCCAATTTCCTCACCCGAAAGAATATTTTGAAGATCATGGATCATATCAGAAGTTCAGAGGCATTGAGGGATATAAAGATAATAACAGGAGGGCCGGATGTAAGACACCATAAGGAAAATTATTTGCAGTACGGTGCTGATTACCTGGTTGTTGGTGAAGGAGAAGTTACTTTTTATGAATTGGTCAACAAGCTTACAAAAGGTGATGATCCGGATAAAATTCAAGGAATCGCTTTTAAGAAGAATGGGGGTGATGTTATTTTTACCGACGAAAGGCTTCACTTGAAAAACCTCGATGAATTACCCCTTCCATCCAGGGATAAAATTGATCTTCAGCTTTACCTGGATGCCTGGAAATCCCATCATGGGTCCAACAGCATGACCATCAATACCCAGCGTGGTTGTCCGTTTTCCTGCCGCTGGTGCAGCCATGCTGTTTTTGGAGATACCTACAGAAGACGATCACCTGATGCTGTGGTTGATGAAATTGAACACCTTACAAAAGAATATCATCCGGATTCATTCTGGTTTGTGGATGATGTTTTTACCATGAGTGAAAAGTGGCTGGAGGAATTTGCTTCTCTCATAAAAATAAGGAACTTGCAGATATCCTATGAATGCATCACCAGGTCCGACAAATTAAATGAAGAAGTAATTAAGACTTTGAAGGACTCAGGATGTACGCTGGTCTGGATAGGAGCGGAAAGCGGATCACAGAAAGTCATCGATCTGATGGACAGAAGAGTTGATGTTCATCAGGTCAGGGAGATGATCCAACTGGCAAAAGAACATGGAATTCAAACCGGGACCTTTATCATGCTGGGTTATCCCGGTGAAACCCCGGAAGACATTGATGCATCCATCGCTCACTTAAAAGAAAGTGATCCTGATTATTTTACCATCAACGAAGCCTATCCCATCAAAGGAACTAAAATGTACACAGATGTTGAATCCTATATTGCTAAAGATTATAACTGGAGCGATGTACCTGACAGAGAAATAAAATTCAGAAGAATATACAGCGACCTGTTTTATAAATTCGCTGTTCGTAAAGTATTTAATGAAGTTTATGCACAAAAGAGTAAAACTAAAGGAAAAACCATTAACTTTATAAAACATAAATTAAAATCTCAAATCGCAGGAATGGCCATGAAAATGTTTCAGCAGAAGAACCGGAAACACTACTAATCAGCGGCTTTTAATTTTCAAAAACAAATGAGCTCAGCCTTATCAGAATACATTAACAGCCTTTATAACAGCGAAGGAGTATTGTATGAGGGAGATGTTCCTGCATCATCACCCACCGAAAAAACTTACCTGAATGTGAGAATGGCCGAAGAACGTTTGTATGCTGATCATGAGGTGCTTGCCCTGCCGGATCTTATCAGACACAGACATTCGGATGAATGGAAAATGAGGGCTAAATCGGCAGCAAGGATTAAATGTTATTTTCAGGAAAAGAACAGCGGTAACGTTCTTGATCTTGGTTGTGGAAACGGATGGCTGACGAATGTACTGGCCGAAAATGCAAACCTTGAAGTTGTTGGTATCGATCTTAACCGTGTTGAATTGCAGCAGGCTTCACGCCTATTCATCAAGCCAAACCTGAAATTTGTTTACGGCGATATTTTAACACTCAGCCTTCCCTGGTCAGGATTTGATTACATTACGGTTAGTGCAGCCATACAGTATTTCAAAAACTTTAAATCACTCATCGACCGCCTGATGATCTTGTTAAAGGATAAAGGAGAATTGCACATTTTTGATAGTCCGTTTTATAAAACTGAAACGGTAAAAGAAGCCAGACTCAGGAGCCAGGTATATTACAGAAATCTTGGATATGGACATATGGCAAACCATTACCACCATCATTCGTATGAAGTATTGGAAAATTGGAACCATGAGTATTTGTATGTCCATCAAAAGCAGGGTTTTGTTAAGAAAATATTTGGTAAAAAGGACATGCCGTTTCCATGGATAAAAATTACAAAACATTAAAACGGGCTGAGTGGGAAAAGTAAAGAAGACAAATAAAAATACGCATCAACAACATCTTCCTTCTGCATGGATACTGGCTGTTTTGCTGGTTATTGTTTTACCTTTACTGCACATCAAAACAATCATCGATCCGGTAACGTATCCGCGGTTTACAGCACTGGCTGCCGGATTACTGATCCTTGTCCTTCTCTACTTTTATGTGGATAAACAAAACATCTCCCTTGACGGAGCAATATTTCGTAACGGCTTTATCATCGTTGTACTGCTATTTATTTTTGTTTCGGTTGTCAGTCTGGTTTTTGCTGTAAATCCTGCTGAAGGGCTAACCGATATTTTTAAATGGATGATGTTTCTGGTCCTGGTGGTTTTTGCTTCCCTTATTTTTAAGTATACACACCAGTCAAAACTTTTGTTCTTAAAAGCATTAATAATAAATGCACTGCTGGCCGTTATTATTGGAATTTCCCAATATTTCAATCTTACTTTTCAAAATACAGATCCCAATGCCCTTTATGAAGTAAAGGGACTGATGGCTCATAAGAACCAGTTTTCAGGTGCTTTGTTCCTGTTGCTGCCTTTTTTATCCATGGCTGTTTTTCATTTCGAAAAAAAATGGAAAAGTTTTGCAGCTGTTGCACTTGCTGGTGTAGTATTATTGATCGTGCTCCTTCAAACACGGGCTGTTTGGATAGCCATTGTGATTTCCGGTTTTATCACTACCATTTTCGTATTGATGGCAAACAGAAACAATAAAGTTTTACCCTGGAACCGGAAAAAACTCAAACCTTTGTTGGTGCTGGGTACTGTGTTGCTGGTATCGGTAATTGTTGTTACCATCATTTCCAGTGACAGGCCTCCTTTTGAAAAAGTAACCAACCGTATTCAAACAGTTTTTGATCCTACATTTACCAGTAATGAATGGAGGGTAGAAATGTGGAAAGCCACTGCCGAATTAATAAATGAGAAACCCATCACCGGGGTAGGAGCCGGTAACTGGAAGGTGAGTATTTATCCTTACTACAGCAAATTCCTACCTTCTGTATTCAGGCACTGGCGATCCCCGCACAACGATTATTTATGGGTAGCCTCGGAGAAGGGCATTCCGGGATTGGTACTCTATATTTCCATGTTTGTCTTACTTTTATATTATGGTTTAAAACTGCTGTTGAAATCACAGAAGACAGGAAAGGTTGCAGAGATCAGTCTTACATTATTCGGGATAACCGGATTTATAGTTATCTCTTTATTTTCATTCCCGTCAGAACGGATCAATCATATGGTTTTTCTTGGACTTCTCGCTGCATATATCCTTGCACAACCCGGAATAATCAGTTCCACGGAAAAGAAGAAAAAACCAAAAAAAGCATTTTTCGTGATCCCAATTTCAGTTGTACTGTTTATGGCTTTTCTTTTTGGAGTGATGTGCATCCGTACTGAAATTAACATCGCAAAAGCCCAGACTGCATATGAAACAAAAAACTGGGCTCCTATGATGAACTATGCAGAAAAGGGGTATTTCAGTCTTGCTCCCATTGAACCGAAAAATTCCTATCCTGTAGTCATGTACAAAGGGCTGGCCTCCTTCCATGCTGACCGCGATTACAAAAAAGCCCTTGAGTATTTCCTGCAAGCTCATCGCCAGCATCCTACCAGTGTTTCGGTATTGAACAACATTGGTTCAGCATACGGACAGACCGGACAGTATGAAAAATCGGTGGAATACTTTCAGAAGACACTGGATATCTTCCCTCACTATGAACACGGATTGCTAAACTTGGCCAAAGCGTATTACAAAATGGAGGATTATACTTCTGCTTATCAAACTGTTCTGGCTTGTGATCCCAGGAGTACAACACAGGATGTGGAGGCAGTTAAGCTTGCAATAGAGAGCAAAATGAATGGGGAGTGATGATTTAACCGCAAAGATCGCGGAGGATTTGTGGAGTACGCTATACATTTTTTTATTCCATTTTACTTTTGCGTCCTTTACGCAAACATAGCGTCCTTTGCGGTTAAAAAACTACCGGTTAAGAACCAAGATCCCCTGATTCCCTTTAGATACCTCAACAGCTCTTTTTATCCCTTCAAACCCAGCGTTATCTAAAATGCTTTGATCCTGCGATAAGATCCAGGTAAACCGCGCTCCTTCAATGGCTGCTAATAAATGATCTCCCGGATTCGGGTCAACGGAAATATCATAATGATGAACAGCATTAATGTCCTGCTTAACCAGCTTGTGTTTGATAAAATCAATGCTTGTCTGGCTCGCAATACTATCAAGCTTTAAAAGAACTCCGTATCCCTCTTTCCTGATCCCCGAAAAGTGAATGATCTCCTGTAAACTGGTATCCGGCCGGTTCCGGAAGTCAACCAACAAGGTCCTGCTGTCTTCAGCAAAGTCTGCATGAACAGTAAAATCCTGCTCAGGCTTATTCAGGCAGGCTGCGACAACAGTTATAGCAAGTATCAAACAAAAGCTCAGTTTTTTATTGATCATTTGTTTCCGGGGTATTCAGGGTGTTTTTGAAATAAGGAATCCTGTACATTGTCTTTGTCGGCATCAGCTTTATAAAACCGGTAGTAAAAAGATTTAGCACTGTTTCTCCACCAGTGAACCAATGATTTTTCCTTTAAAAATACCACCATTTTAATGTTGTAATGCTGTAGCGTTCCAAGACACATTTCACAGGGTTCGAAAGTGGTATACAGGATCAGTTTATTCCGGTTCATTCTCATAAACCGCTCGTATCCAACGCTTTTCATGGCGTCTGTGAGGGCATTTATTTCTGCGTGACCTGAAACAATACTGTCCCTGACAACTGAGTTGAACCCCTTTCCGATAATTTTATCATTGTACACCAGGACTGAACCTACAGGTACATCTTTACTTTTAAGGGATTGTGCAGCCAGGGTGGTGAGTTCCTTTTCTATCTGTGGAGGAACTTCACCCGACGACTTCAGCTTATAAATTTTGAACTGAAACAAAGCAGCGATAAAAAACAACAATAGAAAAAGCCCTGCTATGTTTCTTAATAACTTCATGTTGTGATTTTATTTCCGCAATTTGATCTTCTGGTTGGGGAACAGGTCAGCGTTTTTATCAAGGGTGTTGTACTTGCACAATCGTTTTAGCCTAACCCCGTATTTTTGTGAAATATCACGCAATGTTTCCCCGGGACTGACCACATGAAAAGCTTCCCGTGCCTTACTCTTTTTTCTTTCCAGGTAGATCATCTGTCCTTCAAAGACAGGATCTTTTTTCTTCAGTTCGTTGTATTTATAAACCTGCCAGGTGTAGATATGAAAATCCTGGGCAATTTTATAAAAGGTATCTCCCCGGCGGGCGTAGATAAATTTCACACCGTTGTTCTCATACACTGCCCTGTTGTTATCACTGATGGTAATGGCTTCAAAATCATCCGAAGGTGTATTGTTCTTTTTGCGGTCGGGCTTTTTATCCGCCTTTACATAGGTGCCACCTGAATAGTATTTGTCGTATTTATACAACTCATAATCCTCGATGATCTTGATAAGCAGTTGAGGGTATTTGGGGTTGGTGGCATAACCCGCTTTTTTCAATCCTTTTGCCCAGCCTTTGTAATCAGTAATATCAAGGGTAAACAAAAAAGCATAACGGTCGCGGGTGGTTAAAAAAACACTGTGGTCCTTAAACGACTCGTAAGAACTTTTGTACTTCCTGAAACATTCGTTCTTTTCATCATCGTCCATCCGCATGGTTTTCCCGTTCCAGCCTTTGTGACATTTTATCCCGAAATGGTTGTTGCCTTTTTTGGCCAGTGCACTGTTACCGTTGGCTGATTCAATAATACCCTGGGCCAGTGTAATGCTGGCAGGAATATGATAGGTATTCATCTTCTCGATGGCAATGTCCTTGTAAAGTTGAATGTACTCTTCACGGGTAATCTTGCCCGAAGGGGTTTGAGCCTCCAGGCCCGAAAACAGAAATATAACAGATATGAAAAACGTAAACCTTACCATCTAAAATATGTTCAAATCCAACGAATAACAAAGGTCTAATATTGTTAAAGCGGTTCATAGAGGGCTATACGGTTTTTATTCACATGTTGATGTTAATTGAGGGACAGTTCGAAGTTCTGAGTTCAGGGTTCCGTGTTCCGTGTTCCGGTCAGGCTGAGCCCTGAGCCCCCCAACCAATAATTAAAATTATTCCTGAATAACTTCCCAACAATTCTGTACTTTTGCCCAATAGCTCAGAGTGCAAGTACGCAAAGTACTCTAGTCACTAAGTTTAAACAGCAAACACCATGAAACAATTCCTAACCATAATCTTAGCTCTTCTCGTAATAATCTCCTGCAAAAAGGATGAGGTCGACCAGGAGGCCGTTGATGAGCAGATCATCCTTGATTACCTTGCGGAGCATGATATTGAAGCTGTCAAACATTCAACAGGGCTTTATTACAACATGATTGTAGAAGGAAGCGGTGGCCATCCCACCATTTCAAGAACAGTACTGGTAGAGTACAAAGGTTCCCTGACAAACGGAATTGTTTTTGATGAATCCACCGGTTCTGTCGAACTCACCATGGGAGGACTTATATACGGTATGCAGGTAGGACTGAACCTTATGAGTCCGGGTGGGAAAGCTCAGTTGTTTCTCCCTTCCAATATGGCCTATGGTCCCAAGCCACCCGCTGGAATACCGCCTAATGCGGTGCTGATTTTTGAGGTTACTTTAGTGGATTACTTTTAGGACGGAAGACAAAAGATCGGAGACGGAAGACGGGAGACAGAAGACGGAAGACGGAAGACAGAAGACGGAAGACGGAAGACAGAAGATCGGAGACTCCAATGGACAATCGACAATGGACAATCGACAATGGGACAATGAAACTCCAACTAGCAACTAGGAACTAACAACTATGATATAGGAACTGCTTTCTACGCACTCCGAACTCACTCTTCGACTCCGCTCAGAGTGACCAGGAGCACATACTCAGCACCCCGGATCTCCATCTAGTGGTTTTCAGCGAAATTTTTTTTTGGTTGTTTTCAGTGATGTATTTCCCTTTTTTATACCTTAAATTTACCGGCTGAAAATTCTGTATTTTCATTCCCAAAAGAATCGAATATTTTTAGTTATTCTGATTGATCAAATAGTAGGATTCAATAATAAAAACTTATTGATAATCTGTAATGTTGCCGTGAAATATTATATGACGCTGAACTTGCTGAACCATACACAGATTTAAATATTATTTCTGTGAATATCTGTGAAGTCTGTGTGAAAACATAAGTCGGATCTTAACATGAACAAATGCAGATATAATTTAAAACATTAAAATATGCCTTACTACAAGCCCCTGAAAAAAATGTCATCCCAGGACAGGATCCGTACTGTTGATGG
This sequence comes from uncultured Bacteroidales bacterium, assembly GCA_964421215.1. GTDB lineage: Bacteria > Bacteroidota > Bacteroidia > Bacteroidales > JAADJA01 > JAADJA01. Next base: position 104,655 of record CAYQWA010000004.1, read on the forward strand.
GATCAATCGTCTTCGTGAGCAGTTTGCTGCCATGAACTTTCCTCAGAAAAATTCCCACAGCACATTGATCTTAGGTACCTGGAACATCCGCAACTTTGACGATGACCGTTTCAATTACGGCCCACGGACCAAAGAGGCACTTTATTACATCGCTGAGATCATTTCACGATTTGATATCATCGCTGTACAGGAGATTTGCGTTAACCTCAGGCCATTAAAACAGCTGTTGTATATTCTTGGCGACAATTATGATTTTATTGTCTCCGACGAAACCCACAGTTCATTAGGCGGAAACCAGGAACGACTGGGCTTTATTTACGACAAAAACAAAGTTGATTTTAAAAGTGTGGTGGGTGAAATCGTATTGCCACCAAAAATGGAACTCAGCAAGGTGTATAAAGAAAAGCGACAATTTGCCAGAACACCTTATGGCGCAGAGTTTCAATCGGAATGGTTTAAGTTCTATTTTTCCACGGTGCATATTTACTTTGGTTCCAACAGCCCGAATTCTGACAAATACAAAAGGAGGGTAAAAGAGATACAGGCAGTTGCAAAATACCTGGCCGACCAATCCGAAAAAAGCAACTCCAACCAGATCCTGGTGGGGGATTTTAACATAAAGAAGGTGGGTAGTCCCGGATTTAATGCACTCCAGGAGGAAGGCTTTGAAATGGTAAGGAACAAAAGAGGTAGCAACAAGGATGAAACCAAGTTTTACGACCAGATCTCATTTCTGCCAAGGGAGAATGTGCTGGAATTAATGGAGCCCGACAGGGATGACCACTCTTTCCAGTTTTTTGACAGCGTTTACAGGACAGAGGATTTTAATGTTTACAAACCCATTATGCTGGAAAGGATCAAAGATAAACTGTCCAAAGCCAAAAAAGCGCTGGCCGTGGCTACAAGGAAAAAAGACAAAGAAAGCTTGCAAAACGAGATTGATAACCTCACCGAGGCCAAAAAGAACAACACCAATCTCAAAAAGTACTACGATAAATGGCGCACTTTTCAGATTAGCGATCACATCCCACTGTGGGTAGAGATTAAGATTGATTTTAGTTCGCAGTATTTGGAGTATTTGAGGGGGTATGGAGAGGAATAATATATTAGAATAAATTATATATAAATAAATTTTTTACATTAGCTGTTGCAAAATCCGTTGGTTGTTTTGAATTTACATATACTACAACAATTATTTACAAACGACATTTAAATGTTTGCACGCGAATGTAAGTATTTGGTTATGAGTAGATAATTTGACGGGTTGTATTTATACACTAGTTACCCATCATTTTTTAAGAAACATTTTGCAAATCAAAAATATTGTATTAACTTTGTAATTACATTTAATATATAAAGTTATGGAATTATCAATAATTAAAATAGGAAATTCTAAAGGTTTTAGACTAAGTAAGACATTGATTGAGAAATATAACATCAAGGACAAAGTTGAGCTTATTCTTGAAAAAGGTTATATAATCTTAAAACCTATATCTAGTCCAAGAAAAGGTTGGGATAAGGCATTCAAAGAAATGAATGAAAATGGCGATGACCAACTTTTATTCAATGATGTCTTTGAGGACGAAAACTTAGAAGAATGGAATTAAATCAATATAACATAGTACTAGTCAATCTTGATCCAACAATTGGAAGTGAAATTAAAAAAACCAGACCATACGTTATAATTTCACCAAACGAAATGAATAAATATTTGCGGACAATTGTCGTAGCCCCGATGACAACTGCTAAAAAAAAATATCCAACCAGAATTGAAGTTAAACACAACAAAAAAATTGGCTGGATAGTAATTGACCAAATAAGGACTATTGATAAGCAAAGAATAATAAAAGTCTTGGGTAGGCTTTCAATTCCTGAAGCCAAAGAAGTAAAATCAGTCATGAAAGAAACTTACATCGACTGATTGCTTTATTGAAAAGAAAAACGGGGGGTAACAACGCCTAATAGAAAATAGGGCTAAGTTGCCAGTTACTAAACATAATGAGCATTTGGCTGGCGCCAAGCTCAAAATTTGAGCTTCGTAGAAAACATTTTAAGAAACAAACGAAAATAAATAAACAGAACGAATTTTAATCCCGATAGCTATCGGGATGGCTAAGTGGGAAACAGTAAAAGGAGCGTCCGTATATGCGCCCTACTTGCCATAGCCGCGGACCGTTCTACTCAAACATTTATTGGGGCCAAATTATGAAAATAAAAAATCTTTGTTTACCGCTTATGTTTACGGCAATGGTCATGCTAAATGTTTCATGCAACAAAGAGCCCTATATTATTAAGGATGGCTACATATACATTCAAAACGAAGACCGCAGAAATGACTCCACGAAGTGGCAACTTGTATGGGAAGATGATTTTAACAAGGGTTTTCTTGATACAAATTCCTGGAGCCGTATAGGCCTTTTTACATCATCAAAATGGAAGGTGCCGATTGAGGAATGGAGAGGGGTAAAAGGCTGTTTTCGCTATATCACTGCCACAGATCCAAGAGTTGTAGAATTTGATGAAACAAACATCCACCTGAAAGGCATCATCAATCCTGATTCACTTACCGGTGATCCTCGTCCTTACCTGACGGGAGGGATCTATTCCTGGCAGAAGTTTGCATTTCAATACGGTCGTATCGAGATTAAAGCCAAGCTTGATCAGGCTTATGGTATGTGGCCTGCCATATGGATGCTTTCGGAAAAGGATATTTATCCGGATCAACACAACGGTGAAATGGACATCATGGAAACATTAAACCACGATGACTTTGCCTATCAAACCACACATAATCATTGGACCATTACGTTCAAACAATCCGAACCTAAAAAATATACAACCGCACTAATTGATACCACGGATTACAATGTTTATAGTGTTAGCTGGTATCCTGATAAGCTGGTTTATGCCATTAATGGTGTGGTTTCCTACGAGTACCCCAAATTGCCCGGAGCAGGAACTTATCAATGGCCTTTCGATCAGCCCTTTTACCTGCTCATTGATCAGCAAATGGAACATGCATGGCCCGGAAAAATTACCAACCCAGAAGAACTTCCCATTAGCATGATGGTAGATTGGGTAAGACTTTATCAATAACGGTATCCTATCATTTTAATAGAACACTGATTAAACTGATTGATTATGATAAACACTGATATCTTTAATCATAATAAATCATAATAGATCATCCCGCAAGTGCGGGAGTGTACTATTTTTGTAAACACAGATAGTATCATATTTTGAATCATGAAATCCAACTTTCCTACAATAAAAACTCACCGACTTGTACTAAGACAAATCACCGAAAGTGACCTTGAAAACATCTACAAAGGCCTGTCCCACCCTGAAGTGATAAAATACTACGGAGTCAGTTTCAAAAGCCTGAAAGCGACCAGGGAACAAATGAACTGGTACAAAGAGCTGGAGAAAAATCAAACCGGTTTGTGGTGGGCAATTTGTTCTAAAGAAAACAATACCTTTATGGGTGCCAGCGGGCTTAACGACCTGGACCGGAATAATAATAAAGCAGAAATCGGTTTATGGTTGCTTCCTGATTATTGGGGAAAAGGGATCATGAAGGAAGTGATCCCACTGATCTGCAAATATGGATTTGAAGAACTTGGCCTGCACAGGATTGAAGGTTTTGTGGATGTTGAAAATACTGCGTGTAAAAAAGGATTGAATAAACTGAATTTTATGCATGAAGGTACTTTGAGGGATTGCGAGATCAAAGATGGGAAATACATCAGTCTTGATGTTTATTCTGTCATTAACAAGGGAAATTAAGTTTGTTGGTATTACGGATTGTTGATTACTTTTACTCCCCTGTAGTCAATTTGAGACCTTTGATGGAAACAGATAATTATAAGTCGTTTGAAACGGAAAGGCTGATCATTACCCCAACCACCGAACAGGATGCCGGATTTATTCTCAAACTGTTCAATACGCCCAAATGGCTTCAATACATCGGTGACAGGAAGGTATATACAGTTGAAGATGCAAAGGATTATATCCTGGCCAGAATGTTATCCCAGCTTAAAAGACTCGGGTATTCCAGTTATACCTTAATAAGAAAAGAGGATAAACAAAAGATCGGCACCTGTGGTTTGTACGACAGGGAAGGACTGGAAGGAATCGATATTGGTTTTGCAATTCTGACGGAATTTGAAAACAAAGGATATGGTTTTGAAGCCGCTTTGAAAATTAAAGAAGCTGCTTTTAATGATTTTGGTATTGATACTATAAAAGCAATTACAACAAAAGACAATATATCCTCACAAAAGCTGTTGGAAAAACTTGGTTTCGAATTAAGCGGAACATCAAAACTTCCCGGCGATGATGAAGAGTTGCTTGTTTATAAATCTGAAAATAATTAACGGACCAGAACGCATGACTGCCATAAATTTGAATTTATTCATTGGTATTTCAATACTCATGTTTGTATTAACGGCTTGCAACACAAACACAGGTAAACAAAACACAAAGGGAAATCCCGCTATCAAGGAGGAGGAGAATTTCATCAGGATCTCAAAAGAAAAATACAAAGATCAGTTGTACGGTTTTTGGCTGGGGCAAAACATTGCCAACTGGACCGGTCTGGTGACAGAAATGGACAAGATCGGTAACATGGGAGAAATCAAAACCGGGGATTTTTACACCCGGGAAGACTGGGGCAAACCTGATCAACCCAGTATATGGGGAGAAGGAATACCCAGTGACCTGTCGCCAACCATTGATTTTGTTTTCAGGGATACAAATGAAGTCTGGGGATCGGATGATGATACTGACATCGAATACATGTACCAGCATCTTCTTTATACTTCTGGGAGGTGTGTTTTATCTCCGGATCAAATTCGTAATGGTTGGTTAAAACACATTAAACATGAAGAGGAAAATTACCTGTGGGTCTCCAACCAGAAAGCATTTGACCTGATGAAGCAGGGAATGTTACCTCCTGAAACAGGAAGCCCGGAAAACAATGAGCATTTCGAAATGATCGATGCTCAGTTAACCACAGAGATATTTGGGCTTTTCGCCCCCACCAGGCCGGATGTAGCTTTAAAAATCGCTCATTTACCCATTCAGACAACCGCCAGGGAAGAAGTCGAATACATTTCGAAGTTTTATGTTTGTATGCATTCTCTGGCTTCCAAAATTGACCCTGGCAAAACCATTGACCAACAAGTGTATTGGATGGCCAATGAAGCAAGGAAAGAGCTTCCAGATTCTTCCTATGCTGCCCATATGTTCGATTACACTCAAAAACTTTTCAAGTCCGGGATCCCATGGGAACAAACAAGGGATTCCGTTTATTACAGGTACCAGGTACAGCAGCAAGATGGTTATGACATCACTTCAAGAAACTTATACTGCAATGGCTGCTTTGCTGCAGGAATAAACTTTGCTGCCAGTTTAGTCAGCCTGTTTTATGGGAAAGGTGACCTGGTGGAAACCATAAAGATAGGAACGCTGGCCGGATGGGATTCGGACAATCCCACAGCCACCTGGGGAGGATTGATTGGCTTTATGATTGGTAAAAAAGGTGTTGAAGAAGCATTCGGCAGAAAATTCTCAAACCGCTACAACATTCACCGCACCAGACAAAATTTCCCCGACAATGGCATTGACACTTTTGAGGACATGGCTGAAAAAGGATTAGTGGTTGCCGACAGGGTTATAAAAGAAGAAATGGGAGGAAGTATTGATCCGGAAAGTAACACCTGGATTATTCCCATAAAATGAGGGCAACCGGATAAATTGCAACAGCTTAACCTTTCATAAGCCGTTCAATCTCCTCCACATCCTTAGGAATATTCGTCATCAAATTTAACGGCGGATTTCCCACTACTATGTTATCCTCAATCCGTATGCCGATGTTTTCTTCCTTAATATAAATACCCGGTTCAATTGTCAATACCATACCTTTCCTGAACTCAACATATTTACTGCCCACATCATGAACATCCAGTCCGATAAAATGAGTCACTCCATGCATAAGGTATTTAAAATACATGGGCTGATCGGTTTTTTGATTCTCAACATCCTCTTTCGTAAAAAGGCCCAGGCTGATCATCTCTTTTTCCATCATCTTCCACACTTCCTGGTTAACGAAGTCGATGGTGTTTCCCGGAACAAACAGTTTTATGGCTTCTTTCTGCACTCTTAATACAGCTTCATAACAGGCTTTTTGCCTTTCTGTAAATTTCCCTGAAACCGGTATGGTGCGGGAGCAGTCGGCGGCATAATTGCCATACTCAGCACCAAAATCCATCAGCAACAGATCCCCGTCTTTGCAAGTTCCACCGTTTTCGATATAGTGCAATACCAATGCATTTTCTCCTGAACCGACAATGGGCTGGTAAGCATGGCCTCGGGCACCTTTGGAAATAAACTCATGAGTCATTTCGGCCTCAACCTCATACTCCAGAACTCCGGGTTTTACAAAACCAAGCACCCTTTTGAAGGCCAATTCGGTAATGTTGCAGGCTTCTTTTAACAGTTCAATTTCTTCATCACTTTTGATTAGCCTGAGTTTGGTAAGGGTAGGGGCCAGTCTCTTGAATTTATGGAGAGGGAATTTTTCTTTTAAGTCCGAAACCATCTTAAAATCATTGTACTTCACATCAGGTAGGTACTTGACGTATTCATTCAGGTTGAGAAAGATCACTTCCGAATCAAAGGCCATCTCACGAATGACCATTTCAAAATCCTCCAGCCATTTAACAGTTTTTATTCCGGAGATCCCTTCGATCTCTTTGGCCGTGTATTTATGGCCGGTCCAGGTTTCCATTAGCTCATTGGGCTTTACAGTAAAGATCACTTCCCGAAGATTTTTATCCCGGTGTTCCGGACAAAGCACAAGAATGCATTTTTCCTGCTCCAGCCCGGTAAGGTAAAACAGGTCGGAACTCTGACGGTAAGGGAAGTGCTGGTCACCATTCCGGGTAAGCTCATCATTGGAAGTGACTACAGCCAGGGCTCCCGGCTCCAATTGCTTAAGCAGGTTTTCCCTGTTCCTGATAAAGAATTCTTTATTGATGGTTACTTTCTTCATATGCAAGTTATTCAATTGTTTATAGTGTAATAGAGTAGTGAGATTTTTAACCGCAGAGGACGCAAAGAATATAATTAAATGACTTAGGAATTAAATCAGCAATTTATTTTTAGCGAGCTCTGCACAATTCATTGCGTACTTTGCGGTTAAATAACTTCTCCTTTCAGATACCCTCAACCTCCAATTTAAACTCCTTAAAAATTATACAAATATCCGCATTTAGATTATGTTCTAATAATAAAAAACATATTTTTGCTATTGTTAAAAAAATAACAAGAGGTAAACTTTATTCACTCGATTTAAGTCAAAATTTGTATCATGGGTAATTCTAATTTACAATCTTCATTAACAAAGAAATTTGTAATGGCTTTTGCAGGATTGTTTTTAATAACATTCTTGTTTGTGCATATGATCATCAACCTGCTGGTGTTGTTGCCAAGTACCGACTGGTTCAACCTTGCAGCCCATTTTATGGGAACCAATATTTTAATCAAGATATTTGAATTTGTTTTGTTTGGTGGTTTTATCATCCACATCATTTACGGTACTTTTATCCAGATACAAAACTGGCTGGCCAGGCCCAAGCGTTATAAGGTAGAAGGCTGGTCGCATACCTCTCCCTTTTCAAAGTTTATGATTCATACTGCTGTTTTGATCTTTATTTTCCTCGTCATTCACCTTATGGATTTTTACATCAAGGCTAAATTCCTCCACCAGGTAAGTGATGTTGCCATCAATGGAAAAATGTACCATGACCTTGGAGCGATGGTTATCGAGAAGTTTCAACTTCCCCTGTACGCCTTTGGATACATTGTTATGATGGTCTTCCTTGGTTTCCACCTTCATCATGGATTTCAGTCGGCTTTCCAGTCGCTTGGACTGAACCATTCCAAGTACATCGTCATTATCAAAGGACTGAGTACAGTTGTGTCCATTGTACTGGCAGTGGGATTTAGCATTATTCCTATCGTAATTTATTTTCGTTAATATTAATCTGTAGAAAACAACACAATATATGGCTACTTTAAATTCAAAAATACCTGAAGGACCATTAGCTGAAAAGTGGACAAATTTTAAAGCAAATCAAAACCTGGTGAACCCTGCGAACAAAAGAAAGCTGGAGGTTATTGTAGTGGGAACGGGGCTTGCAGGAGCAGCTGCAGCAGCCAGTCTTGGTGAGCTTGGTTTTAAAGTCAAAAACTTTTGTATTCAGGACAGCCCGCGCCGTGCACACAGTATTGCCGCACAGGGAGGTATAAACGCTGCCAAGAACTATCCGAATGATGGAGACAGTGTTTACCGTTTGTTCTACGATACCATAAAAGGTGGTGACTACCGGGCACGTGAAGCCAATGTTTATCGTCTGGCTGAAGTAAGCAACAACATCATCGACCAGTGTGTGGCACAGGGAGTTCCTTTTGCCCGTGAATATGGCGGATTGCTGGACAACCGTTCATTTGGAGGTGCTTTGGTATCCAGGACATTTTATGCCCGGGGCCAAACCGGACAACAGCTGTTGCTTGGCGCATACAGTGCCTTAAGTAAAGAGATCAACAAAGGATCGGTGGAGATGTATGTTCGTCGTGAAATGCTGGATCTTGTGATGGTTGATGGACGCGCAAGAGGAATTATTACAAGAAATACGGTAACAGGTGAGATCGAACGTTTTGCTGCACATGCTGTGGTTATTGCAACAGGTGGTTACGGAAATGTTTTCTTCCTGTCGACCAATGCCATGAACTCCAACGGAAGTTCAGCCTGGCAATGTTATAAAAAAGGAGCTTACTTTGGAAATCCTTGTATGGTACAGATCCACCCGACCTGTATCCCGGTTCACGGTGATTACCAGAGTAAACTCACGCTGATGAGTGAAAGTTTACGTAACGATGGACGTATCTGGGTTCCAAGGAAAAAGGAAGATGCTGAAAAGATCCAGAAAGGTACATTAAAGCCAACAGAAATTGCTGAAGAAGACCGCGATTATTACCTGGAAAGAAGGTATCCTGCTTTTGGTAACCTGGTTCCACGTGATGTAGCCTCCAGGGCAGCCAAGGAAAGATGCGATGCAGGACATGGTGTTGGTAGTACCGGTTTAGCCGTTTATCTTGATTTTAAACACTCCATCGAACGATTAGGAAGGCATGTGATCGAAGCCAGGTATGGTAACCTGTTCCAGATGTATGAGAAGATCGTCGATGAAAATCCATACGAAACCCCCATGATGATTTACCCTGCAATACACTATACCATGGGTGGTATCTGGGTTGATTACGAATTACAAACAACCATACCAGGACTGTTTGCTGCCGGTGAAGCCAACTTCTCCGACCATGGTGCTAACCGCCTGGGTGCTTCTGCATTGATGCAGGGATTGGCCGATGGTTATTTTGTTGTTCCTTATACAGTTCAAAAATACCTTGCTGACCAGATCAATGTTCCCTTCTTTAAAACCGATACACCTGAGTTTGAAAAGGCAGAAAAAGAGGTTAAAGAAAAATTGGAAAAACTGTTGAACAACAACGGATCACAAACAGTCGACACTTTCCATAAAAAGCTGGGATTGATCATGTGGGACCATGTAGGAATGGCCAGGAACAAAGAAGGACTGAAAAAGGCCATTGATGAGATCAAGGTCTTAAAGGAAGAATTCTGGAAAGATGTGAAAGTGCCTGGCAGCATGGACGGTGTAAATGTTGAGCTCGAAAAAGCAACCCGTGTAGCTGATTTCCTTGAGATGGGTGAGTTGATGGCCCTTGATGCACTTGACCGTGAAGAATCCTGCGGTGGTCACTTCAGGGAAGAGTACCAGACTGAAGAGGGTGAAGCGGTAAGAAATGACAAGGACTTTATGTATGTATCCGCCTGGGAATATCAGAATGAAGAAACACACAAGCTGCATAAAGAAGACCTGAAGTACGAAGACATAGAAGTGAAAACACGAAATTATAAAGAAGCATAGCGCAGTTCAAGGTTCGAAGTTGAAAGTTCGAAGTACTTCGAACATCGAACTTCAAACAGAATTACAAATTATTTTAGAATATTAAAAACTCCAAATATGAACCTCACACTTAAAATATGGCGGCAAGCCGGACCCGATGAAAAAGGAAATTTTGTGAATTATCCAATTTCTGATATTTCTCCAGATTGTTCATTCCTGGAAATGCTGGATATCTTAAATGAACAGCTTGTTGAGAAAGGGGAGGAGCCGGTTGCTTTCGACCATGACTGTCGCGAAGGGATCTGTGGAATGTGTAGCCTCTACATCAATGGCCATCCTCATGGTCCGGATGATGCAATTACAACTTGCCAGTTGCACATGCGCAAATTTAAAGATGGAGATACAATCACTATTGAGCCATGGAGAGCTCGACCATTCCAGGTAATTAAAGACCTTATTGTCGACCGAAGTGCTTTTGACGAGATCATCCAGGCAGGTGGTTATGTTTCAGTAAATACACTGGGAACATTGCCTGATGCTAACTCAATCCCAATTCCTAAGATCAATGCTGACCTGGCAATGGATGCAGCTTCTTGTATTGGTTGTGGTGCTTGCGTTGCAGCGTGTAAAAATGCCTCTGCCATGTTATTTGTTTCGGCTAAAGTATCGCAATTTGCGCTATTGCCTCAAGGAAAATCTGAAGCTAAACGCAGAGTGCAAAAAATGGTGGCAAAAATGGATGAACTGGGTTTTGGTAACTGTACCAATACCTATGCCTGTGAGGCTGAATGTCCCAAAGAGATCAAGGTGACAAACATCGCCAGAATGAACAGGGAGTTTTTTGCTGCAAAGGTTTGTGCTGAGAAAATGTAAAGAGTTTATTTAATACCCATGAGATAGAAAATTTACCAATTTATTTTTATGAGGGCAATCCAGAATATTCTGGATTGCTTTTTTTTAGCACGATTAAAAGCAAATAAATATTTACCACTAAGGCACAAAGACACAAAGGTGTCCTAAAATTATTAACCAGACTGTCAAAACTTGTGGATTTTAGTGCCTTTGTATTTTTGTGGCAAAAATGTACAGCTCATCTTGCGAATCAAACAATTCAGTATTTTATTTTTCACAGAACAAATTGCCAGAGATACTTTTGATTTAAACTTCTAAAACAAAACAAGATGAAAAAGTATTGGATTTTATTCGTAGCTATCCCGCTCATCGTAGTCGGATTAATTTCGAATGTTTATTACGACCACATTTTTCATGCAGGAGACTGGGCTTGTGGATTTTTTGCTGCGGGTCAATTTGCTGCCGGTGTATTTGCAGCAGGTACATTTTCAATTGGTATCTTTTCAATCGGTATCTTTTCCATTGGAATTTTCAGCATAGGAATTTTTAACATTGGTTTGTATGCTACAGGTTTTTTTCTGTATGCCTGGAGAAAGAAGCGTTTGCAGTTGGCCCAGGAAGCCGAAAGCTGCTAACCTGCCAGCATCCGTCTAATCTTCCAGCGTCCCTCAACCTTCCAGCGTCCGCAGGACCTGGAAGAGTTTGTCCCTACTCCACCTCCGGAGGCTTCCTCTGTTCTTTCTTCTGAGCTGTTTTCTTTTTCTCCTCCAGCCGTTTCAATTTGGTTGCCTTTGAAGGCTTCGTGGATTTCCTTTCTTTTTCAGGAGTCAGGGCTGTTTCAATAAGGCTGATAAATTTCTCAATGCAAATTTCCTTATTAAGGACCTGTGATCTTTTCTCCTGTGATGAGACGGACAATATACCTTTTTTAGATATTCGGTTGGCCAGTTTCAGTTGAAGTCTTTCTTTTTGTTCCGGAGTAAGAAACTTTGATTCAGTCAGGTTGAACTTTAACTCTACCCTGGTATTCACTTTGTTCACATGTTGTCCGCCGGGACCACTGCTTCTGGAAGCAGTAAAAGCCACCTCAGTTAATAGCAATTGAAGGAATTCACTATTTGTGCCGGTGGCCTCCATGCTTTTTGAATTTCTTTTTATGTTTGAATTTAGGGTGGAACCTTTTGTGACCTCCTCTTCCGCCGGAGAGTTTCCATTCAGGGCCATCACCTATCTCCGGTGGCAAAGGTATTTTAAGAACTTTACGTTCGATAAGCTCTTCAATACGATTGAACCGGGGCATGTCCTTTTCATTGATAAGGGTTAGGGCCACACCTGTTGTATTTGCCCTGGCTGTTCTTCCGACACGGTGAACATAATCTTCGGCATCGCCCGGTACATCGTAGTTAATGATCAGGTTGATGTCCTTAATATCGATACCACGACTTAATACATCCGTAGCCACCAATACCCTGGTTTGTTTTCCCCGGAAACGTGTTAACACTTCATTTCGCTGACTTTGTTCCAGGTCTGAGGAAATGCCCTCAACTGTGTAACCATGCCCTCTAAGTCCTCTTACAATATCATTTACTTTGCTTTTTGTTGAGGTGAAGATCAGAATCCCGGTGTAGTCGGGTTTGTCATCAATCAGGTTGACAATGAGAGGCGTTTTTTGAGTATCGTAAGTAAGGTATGCCGCCTGTAAAACACCTTCGGCAGGTTTCGACATGGCAATGCTGATCTCAGCAGGATTCACCAGAATCATTTTTGCCAGCTGTCTGATCTTTGGAGGCATTGTGGCACTGAACATCAGGTTTTGCCTTTTTTTAGGCAGGTAGGAAATTATTTTTTCAATATCAGGGAAAAATCCCATGTCCAGCATTTTATCAGCTTCATCAAGGATAAGGTGTTCAACATGGTCGAAGTTTACATAGCCGAGGTTAAGGTGAGCGATCATTTTACCAGGTGTAGCCACAATAATGTCAGCATCACTGGTTAAAGCTTTTCTTTCCTGGTCCCAATCGAGCCCGCCACCTCCACCAAACAATGGATGCGAAATTACAGAAACAAAATAGGACAATCCCTGAATTTGCTGATCCAGTTGTATGGCCAGTTCTCTTGTTGGTACTATGATAAGGGTGTTGATCCCCTTGTGTTTTTTACCAGCTAATTTATCTAGTATAGGAAGAACGAATGCAGCAGTCTTTCCAGTGCCGGTTTGAGCACAGGCAATCAGGTCTTTGTTATCCATGATCAGTGGAATTGCCTGTTCCTGAATGGGTGTTGCATTTTCGAATCCCATGTAGGAAATTGCTTCCAGTAGTTCATCCTTTAAATTGAAGTCTTTGAATTTCATGTATTGACTTTGCAAGTTGGATGACAAAGGTATTGATTATATTCTTAAAATTTAATCTGAAGGGATTTCGTGGAATATAGGATGAAATAGTTAGCGATGATATAAATGTATTTTTTTGGTCCCGAATTCTCGGGAGGCTTTCCATTATACTCACCTTGCAAAGCTTTTATTTTTGTAAGCATACCGGTGTCTTCCGTGCTCCTCCGCTAAAGCTTCGGCGGCACGCGGATGTCAGCCCCGGTATACTAACAAAAATATAAAACTTTACTGCGGCGGGGTACCATTCCAATCCCTGCCCGTTAGTCCTTCGTAGGTTACAGAGCCGGGATGAAAACGGAAATTATTCAAAGAATAGTATTCAACTCACTTACAGGTTTTTCAACCAATTAACCATCTTTTTCATTGCTTTATTTCTAACCGGTTCAGAAGATAAAAAGACATCGTGAACAGCATCTTCAATTTCAATAATGGTAACATTGCTTCCAAGCTTCCGACCATTATTCTTGATCAGGTCTACCTTTAATACCCGGTCGACTTTAAGAAGGTCAGGGTCCCATTTATTGTAATTTTTAAACCTGTTTGAAACAAGGACCAGGACAGGAATTGATAAAGCTGACTTAGTAGCCAGCGTATCCTGGGCCATACGAATTGCAGCTAACCATGATAGGTATTGTGGGAAACTGACAATCGGTTTCCAGTCGGTGTTAAAATCCCACTCACCATAATGGTCTTTATGAAGGCTCTTTGCGTAGAAAGGTGATACCCCGCCTGTAACATAAGCCCATGGGAATAGTTTTCCGATCAATCCCATTAAAGGGATAGCAATTTTTTTGACGAGTGTATTCTGATTTAAATCCAGGAAGGGGGAGTTTAAAACCAGTGCATCTATCAAATGCTTATTGTCCCCGTAGTTGCAATACATGGCAGATATCAACCCTCCGGTTGAATGACCCAGTAAAACCACTTTGCTTTTATTCTCTGAATGGATTATATCAAGGGCTTTCGAAATTTCTTCAAAATATTCATGCAGATCCCTGCAGTAATTGGGATGCTGGTGAGGTAACAAGGAGTGGCCATATTTTCGTAATTCTAAAGCATAAAAGTTATAACCAGCCTTGTGAAGTTCTTCCGTAAGGTGTGGATGAAAAAAGTAATCGTTAAATCCGTGGATGTATAAAACAGGTTTTTGATTTGGTTTATTATTTTCTGAAGTAATGAGAGTAGCAATCACCTTTCCTTCATAATCATCCTTTAATTGAATTTCCTCGTATTTGAACTTTAAATGGCTCATGAAATTTCTAATCTCAATAAAGGAATATTAGTAAATCCTTAAGATGTGTTAATCTGAATGATCACAGCCTGCCACCTGGCAGGTGCAGTTAAATTTTTGCTTTACTATGTGTTCTATGTGTCTATGTGGTTCAAAACATTTACCACATAGACACATAGTTCACAGAGATTTTCGCATAGATATTCGTAAAATAATATACTTTCTAAATGGGCATTATTCAATTTTCTCTTCTTCTCCCATCAGGTATTTATCCAGGAATACCCTGATCTTTCCATAACCTTCGATCTCATTTTCCTTTTTAACAAAGCCATGGCCTTCATCTTCGAAAAGGACATATTCAACCGGAACACCATTGTTTTTAACAGCTTCTACCATTTCGTCCGATTCCACCTGGAGTACTCTTGGATCATTGGCACCCTGCAAAACCATAAGCGGTTTGGTAATGTTGTGCGCATGGAAGAGGGGAGAAGTATTGAACAACATGATGGAGTCCTCGGTAGTTGGGTCTCCCATTTCGTCATACAAAGCTTTCCTGAACGACTCCCAGTAGGGAGGAATAGAGTTCAGGGTTCTGAGCCAGTTGGTTACTCCGAAGATATTAACCCCAACAGCAAATTCTTCCGGTGTAAAGGCCATTGCAGCCATGGTCATGTACCCACCATACGAACCTCCAATGATACCAATCCTGGAAGAGTCAACTACTCCTGTTGATGCAAGGAATTCTTTACCATAAATACAATCTTTTAAGTCAACATCACCATGCTTGCGATCGTCCATTTTATAGAAGGTTTTTCCATAGCCTGTGCTTCCGCGGTTGTTAACGGCCAGTATTGCATAATCATGATTGACAAGATATTGGATCAGGGCGAAATACGAAAGACGTGATTGTCCGCCCGGGCCACCATGGACCCAAACAAGCGCAGGCACTTTGTTATCTTTAGAAGCACTGTGAGGTTCATAATAAATGGCCGGAATATCCAGGCCATCGAATGACTTGTAACGAACCACTTTACCTGAAACGAGATCCTCAGGAATGATTTCAGGATTTAACGTATTTGTGAGTTGTTTCAATTCTGCATTATCAAAATTGTAAATGTATTTGTTGTTTGGTGAAGTAGAGCCTCCAACCGTAAGTAGCATAGCTGTTTCACTTCTTGAAAGACCAACTCCTTTAATGCTTCCATCATCAAACTCAGGGAGTGAAACTTCATTTCCTGTTGCTAGATCAAATACATGTACAACTGTTTTTCCATCATCATTTACTCCTATGATCCTGTATTTTTCATTGTAGGAGTGATAGGCATACCATACATCCCATTCGGTTCCCCAGACTTTTTCTTTTGCCCCGGATTCCAGGTTGTATTTTACAAGGTACTGGAATTCATTATTTTCATTGGTGAGGAAATAAAGGTTTTCATTGGCAATGTCAAAGAACTGAGGATTGAACTGGGCATCACCCTCATGCTCTGAAATGTGCGTAAGCTCACCGGTCTCATTATCATACAAGAACATTTCGTTGTTGGAACTTGTGATACTTTGTGTTAAAGCAAAATATCTTTTGTTCTTTGAGATGGAACTAACATCCAGCCCTTCATTGTTCTCGTACAACAACTTTGAAGTGAAGGTGTTGATCTCCATTTCATAAAGATCAAAAAACTGGGGATTTCTTTTGTTGGAAATGTAAAAGAAACTTTGTTTGTCTCTGGCCCAACCGTAAAAATTGGATTTGGCTTCTTCTTCTGGTGTTAGGTCATCGATGGACCCGTCTTCATTCAGCAGATAGATATGGTCGATCTCATTTCCTCCCTTATTGGCTGAATAAAGGATCCTATCATCTTCGGGGAACCAGGAGATGGCGAAGATTGCATCATCTTCCGAGCTTGTTAACTGGGTTTTTTCAGAACCATCAACCGGAATGGCAAAGAGATTAAATATTCCGCTTTCATTGCTGGTTACAAGAAGTTTAGACTCATCGTGAGAGAAACTCCCACCATAAACCGATAGATTTTCGTAAAACTGTTCAATGGTATATTTGGCTACCACTTTGGTCTCTTCCTGTTTAACCCCCTGTGGGCCGCAAGATACCAGTACGATGCATAATAGAATAACAAATAGTTTGTTCATGATTTAAAGTGTTTTTGATTTGAAAACAAATATACTTAATATTTATGTTTTTGAATTGACTGGTTTAATAGGAGTCTGTACCCGGTTTACAGTTGGCAGTTGGCAGTAGGCAAAATCCCATGAATTAACTGCGAAGCAGAAATTACAATTGAATTACAATTAATTACGTCCACCAACCGGCGGACAAATTACCTTTTCCAATCCCACCATTTTCATATATTCGCGCCTCAAACAATAAGTATGTCATTTATAAAAGATATAAAATCATTTCCCCGAACATTCTGGATTGCCAATACCATGGAATTGTTTGAGCGATGGGCCTGGTATGGTATGTTTATTCTGTTAGCCATTTATCTGACAGGATCAACAGATGAAGGGATGCTCGGTTTTAGCCAGGAGCAAAAGGGATTGTTGATGGGTACCGTTGTCATGGTGTTGTATTTCCTACCTACAATCACTGGTGCAATTGCTGATAAATTCGGTTATAAGAAAATGCTAGTTGTTTCTTATTTAATCTTATCCAGTGGATATCTTTTGATGGGCTATGTAAAAGGTTATGCTGAAATGTGGTTAGTATTTATGTACCTTGCCATAGGGGCGGCCTTGTTTAAGCCAATTATAACTGCAACAATATCAAAAACTTCAACAGATAAAACGGCTTCCATTGGTTTTGGAATATTTTATATGATTGTTAATGTTGGCGCATTTATCGGGCCATACATTGCATCTGAAATGCGTGAAATCAGTTGGAATTATCCATTTTACATGGCTTCCTCTGTAATCCTCATCAATTTAGTTCTGGTCATCTTTTTTTACAAAGAACCATTTGTCGAAAGAACAAAGGAACCTTTGCGGAAGTCAATAAAAGTCGTTTTTAAAAACATAGGTATTTCTCTTAGTGATTTGAAGTTCACTGTCTTCCTGATCATATTGATTGGTTTTTGGACAATGTACAATCAGTTGTTTTATTCATTGACTGTTTTTATTGATCAATGGGTTGATACTACCAGAATTTACAATGGCTTGTATTCATTCTGGCCATCTCTTGCGGAATCAATAGGAACAGAAGAAGGAACGATTTTACCGGAAAAACTTGTTAATATTGATGCATTGTATATCGTGTTCTTTCAGATACTAATTTCTACCATAGTTATAAAATTCAAGCCTGTGAATACGATGGTAGTTGGATTTTTACTTTGTACCATTGGAATTTCTCTTTGGTATTTAACCATGGACGGGCGCTATTTAATTGTGACTATCCTGATCTTTGCAGTGGGTGAGATGGCAGGATCACCTAAAATCCTGGAATACATTGGAAAGATTGCCCCCAAGGATAAGGTTGCTTTGTATATGGGATGCTATTTTATTCCCATGTCTGGAGGGAATTTTTTCGCCGGTTTAATTTCCGGAAATGTTTATGGCTCTATTGCAGACAAAATCTATTTGATTAAGACTGAAATAGCAAGTCGGGGTCTAAGCATTCCTGAGATCTCATCTTCCTTTACCCAGGATGATTTTATGAAGCAGGCAGAGATATTATTACAAATGAATCAAAGTGAAATGACAACTTTCCTTTGGCAAAATTATCATCCTTATAATTTCTGGATGGTAGTTGCTGGAATTGGCCTGTTTACTGTTATTGCTTTATTTGTTTTTGATAAATTGGTATTATCCAAAAAGAATTAAATCTACCAGATAAAGATATCTTCTTTCTTCATAGGCCTTCTTCCTTCAATCCAGATGAAATCTTTTAACCTTCTTTCATCCGCAGGAAATTCAGCTTCAGGATACATGTGAGCATCAACGTCCTTAATGGGCGTGATTACCTGAACCTCATTGTCCTTGAGGTAAATGTTCATATCACTTGATGAAGTTTTGTTAATTCCCATTAATCCTCCGTCATCTTCACGGACATAAAATACAGATTCAGCATTGCCGTAAATCTGGACTTTCACCATCTCGTTGTCTTTAAACCGGCCTACCATGGTTTTTCCTTTTATCTGGTTAAATGTATTCCTGCTGATGGTATCATCCATGGAAATAATAAAAGATGAGTTTATTAGTGCCAGGCTATCCACCTCATTGTTGGCCAAAGCGATACGGATCGAATCCGCGGTAAGCTGATTTTGTTCCGACCACAACACCGGATCATTGTAAAGGAATATTGTAGAGTCGGCAAAATCATATACCAGTGAGTCGCACATTCCCTGCATGTCTTTCCTGAAAAACTTGGCCTGGTGATAAGCATACAAGTATTCAACATTCTGGGCAGAATCAAAATGGATCCATAACGTATCCGAATGAAGGAACAATGAATCCGATTTGTCGATCATAACGGCCATTGCGGAGTCGGTGATGAATGAGTATCCGTCCGCCTTTCGAAACTCACCGTAATTCCCATGGATCATCATATCCTGGACCGTATCGGTAAGCACCACATTAATGAATGCCTTTCCGAAGTCAAGGTTGCGGTCATAAAACAAGCTGTCCCCTTCAAGCTTTTGCTCCTCCGTTAGGAAAAAGGCGTTTTCATTAAATTGAGAAATATCATTTTTTGTATCGTACCATCCGTTCTCACAATAGATGCGGTTTTCATCGCTGGTGATAAATGTGGGTCCCAGGAACCGTGATACCTCCGTTTCTGTGTTGTACAACATGGTATCGGTTTCCATGATATAATCCGGATTAACCAGAACCACACTGTCTTTAAAGTAAGCTTCCTTAAGGTCAGTGTAATAATAACCTTTTACACTGGTCAGGGTGTTGGATGAATCAACGATCTTTCCACCTGTAGTATAGTAAGCAATTTCAGTTGTCCGGTTATACCAAAGATGTTCGGTGTACAGGGTAGCCCTTGAATCCACGAGGCGGACATTATGGTGTAATTCGGCCGTTTTAGTGTTCCCCTTGTAATTGAGAAGGTCAGCATACATGTTCAGGGTATCTGAAGATTTTATCCTGACATTGCCAAAACCATCGAAGTTATTGGTGACCTCATTTACATAAGCACTGTCGCAGTAAAGGTAGGTGCTGTCCTGTTTCAAAACAACATGTCCGATTAGTCGCTGAATATTTTTTCCAATCTTAACATCGTACTTCAGGTCATCAGCGTGAACGATCTTTACTTTGGTGGGTTTCTGGGCAGATCCAAGCATTGATACAACAACTAAAATTGCTGTGAGAATTGATTTATAGTTGATATTTTTTAAGCTGAACTCCAAGATCCTTTATTAATTTAGCAAAAGTACAATTTTGAAAGATGCAAATTTTAATAAGCTTAGCAAGTTTGGAAAAGTAAACGAAATTCCTGTGAAGTAATTTTGTTTCATCATTTAAAATTATGGCAAGTAAAATATCAACTAACAAGGATTATAAAGAGAGGGTGAATAAAGTATTGCACTATATACACACCCATCTGGATGAGAAACTTGACATCGATTACCTCGCTAAGCTGGCGTATTTTTCGCCTTACCATTTCCACAGGATCATGCGCGCTCACTTAAATGAACCCCTGATGGCATATGTGGTCAGGTTACGAATGGAAACAGCAGCAAACTTAATTGTACATTCTAATCTTAGTATGACGGAAATTGCATTTAAGATTGGATATGATGTTCCCTCATCGTTTAATAAGGCCTTTAAAAAACGGTTTGGTATTGCTCCCGGAGATTTTTGCGATAATTATGTGGAGATGAACAATGTCAATTATTTAAACAACACTAAAACGATGAAGACAATGGAACTTAAACCAAAAATTAAAGAATTAAAACCTAAACAGGTCATTTATGTTAATTCAATTGGGGCCTACAGCGGTAAAGGAACCGAAGATGCCTGGGAAAAAGTCTGCGGCTTTGCAGGAAAAAATAAATTGTTTGGCTGGAAAACCGAATTTTTTGGGATCAGCCATGACGATCCTAAAGTAACCGAAGCTGAAAAGCTAAGGTACGATGCCTGTGTAACAGTAACAAAAGATGTAAAACCGGAAGGTGAGATTGGAGTAAAGACAATAGAAGGAGGGAAGTACGCTATTTTCATGCACAAAGGGCCTTACGAGAATTTTCAAAATACATACGACTATATTTTTGGCGTTTGGTTATCAGGATCCGGGGTTGAGCTTAGAGATGCTCCATGCCTCGAAAAGTATCATAATACTCCTGAAAAAACCAAGCCAGAAAACCTGAAAACTGAGATTTTTATTCCGGTGAAATAATCTTCATTAAAACTCGTCCGATGACTATGAGTCATCGGATGATTGAAAGGGCAATCGGATGAATGCAAAAAAAAAGGAGATACTAAATAGCATCTCCTTTTTAATTTTTTGATAATTTGCTATGCCTGAGCTTTCGGCCCACCAAAATTCAGTGGTAAAGCTTCGGTTTCGGGTACTTCAATTTCGCCATGCAGACGTTCAAACTTGTTGATGTTTTCCTGCAGTGCCTTGAATAACCTTTTGGCATGTTGTGGGGTCAGGATGATCCTTGACTTCACTTTTGCTTTCGGAATACCAGGCATCATTTTAATAAAATCAACCACAAATTCCGAATGTGAGTGGGTAATGATAGCAAGATTAGAATAAGTTCCTTCTGCCATTTCATCACTTAACTCAATATTAATCTGTTTGTTTTGCTTTGGATCAGCCATAATATATGTATTGTATTTTATTCAACTTCTTCTTTGGATGCCAACAATGCTTCATACTCTTCCTTGGATCCAACAATAAGGTGTTCATAGTCCCTTAATCCTGTTCCAGCCGGGATCAGGTGTCCTACAATAACGTTTTCTTTCAGACCAATCAGGTCATCCGTCTTAGCATTGATGGAGGCCATGGTCAGCACCTTAGTTGTTTCCTGGAAGGAAGCAGCTGAAATCCAACTGTTAGTCTGTAACGAAGCTTTGGTGATACCCTGTAGTACCTGACGTGCGGTTGCCGGTTTGGCTTCCCTCGATTCGATCAGGTTTTTATCCCTACGTTTCAGTTGGGAGTTTTCTTCCCGAAGCTTTCTTGCACTAACGATCATACCTGCTCTGTAAAGCTGTGAATCACCAGAATCGATAATGATCTTTTTGTTGAAGACCTCATCGTTCTCATCCATAAAGTCGATCTTATTCACAAGCTCTCCTTCAAGGAATTTCGTATCTCCCGGATCAGCAACTTCAACCTTACGCATCATCTGGCGTACGATAGCTTCAAAGTGCTTGTCATTGATCTTCACACCCTGCAGCCTGTAAACTTCCTGGATTTCATTCACGATATATTCCTGAACCTTCATGGGCCCTTTAATTGCAAGGATATCGGCAGGAGTCATTGCTCCTTCAGAAAGTGGTGTTCCTGCTTTCACATAATCGTTTTCCTGTGCAAGGATCTGCTTTGATGTTGGGATGAGGTATTTTTTCTCTTCACCGGTTTTTGAAGTAATGATCACCTCACGGTTACCACGCTTCAGTTTTTTACCGAATGAAACAATACCATCAATCTCAGCAACTTTAGCAGGATCCGAAGGATTCCTTGCCTCGAAAAGTTCGGTTACCCTTGGCAGACCACCCGTGATATCACCGGATTTTCCAATGGCACGTGGGATCTTAACAAGAATATCACCAGAATTGATGGAAGCTCCTTCCTCAACAATAATGTGTGCACTTACCGGAATATCGTATGAACGCAATTCATTCTTAGCATTATCCAATACCTTAATACTCGGGTTGGTTGTCTTTTTCCTGGTTTCGATGATCACCTTGTCATGATAACCGGTTTGTTCGTCCGATACCACTTTAAAGGTTTCATTTTCAATGATATCATTGTACTTGACTTTACCGCCAAATTCTGAAATGATAACCGCGTTGTATGGATCCCATTCAGCAATAACAGCACCTTTTTTCACAGTTCTACCTGCTTTGTAATGAAGTTTTGCACCATATGGGATATTGCTGGAAGCCAGAACAATACCAGTATTTTTGTCAACTATTCGCATTTCAGCCGAACGGCCGATAACGATGTCATATTTATTACCTTCCGCATCTTTGTATTCAACGAAACGAAGCTCATCAATCTGTAGAATTCCATCGTATTTGGCTTCAATTTTCGACAAGATGGCAATGTTAGAAGCAGTACCCCCAACGTGGAATGTACGAAGTGTAAGCTGCGTACCTGGTTCCCCGATCGATTGTGCTGCAATAACACCTACCGCTTCGCCTTTCTGAACCATACGGCCAGTAGCAAGGTTACGTCCATAACATAAAGAACAAACACCACGTTTTGCTTCACAGGTCAATACCGAACGAATCTCAACTTCTTCAATTGGAGAGTCTTCGATGGTTTTGGAAATAGGTTCAGTAAGCTCATCACCAGCAGTGACTATTAATTCACCGGTTTGCGGGTGATAAATATCATGTAATGAGGTCCGTCCTAAAATCCTGTCGTACAGGGTTTCAACGACTTCCTCATTTTTCTTCAATGCAGTTGTACGAAGTCCCCTGAGTGTTCCGCAGTCTTTCTCGGTGATCACTACATCCTGGGCAACGTCAACAAGCCTTCTGGTGAGGTAACCGGCATCAGCCGTCTTAAGGGCTGTATCCGCCAGACCTTTACGTGCACCGTGAGTAGAAATAAAGTACTCAAGAACTGAAAGACCCTCCTTAAAGTTGGAGAGAATCGGGTTCTCAATAATTTCACCACCAGTGGCACCAGATTTCTGTGGTTTAGCCATCAAACCCCTCATTCCTGAAAGCTGACGGATCTGTTCTTTCGATCCCCTCGCTCCCGAGTCAAGCATCATATAAATCGCATTAAATCCCTGCTTGTCTGATGTAAGTCTATTCATCAGTGTTTGAGTAAGCTTGGAGTTCGTATGCGTCCAGATATCAATGATCTGATTATAACGCTCATTATTGGTAATGAATCCCATGTTATAGTTATTCATCACCTCATCCACCTCTGCATTGGCTTCATCAATCAGTTCTTCTTTGATTCCCGGGATAATAACATCACCAAGGTTGAATGACAATCCACCATCGTAGGCTGTCTGGAAACCAAGTTGTTTGATGTCATCAAGGAATTGAGAAGTTTCAGCTGTTCCTGTAATTTTTAAAACATCACCGATAATTTCCCTTAATGCTTTTTTGGTAAGCAGTTGGTTGATATAACTGATGTCTTTTGGAACTACCTGGTTGAAGATCACACGACCAACAGTGGTCTCAATCATTTTCACTGACCTTTCACCGTTCTCGATAACAGGAAGTTTACAGTGTATGATGGCATGCAGGTCAACACTTTTTTCGTTGTAAGCAATGGTTACCTCTTCCGGGCCGTAAAACCTGAAACCTTCGCCTTTAACTACTTTTTCTTTAGTGCTTTTTCGTGCTTTCGTCAGGTAATAAAGTCCAAGTACCATATCCTGTGAAGGAACTGTAATTGGAGCACCATTAGCAGGATTTAAGATGTTATGTGAGGCCAGCATCAACATTTGGGCTTCCAGAATTGCGGCATTCCCTAAAGGAACGTGAACCGCCATCTGGTCACCATCAAAGTCGGCGTTAAATGCTGTACAAACAAGGGGGTGAAGCTGAATGGCTTTTCCCTCAATAAGTTTAGGTTGAAAAGCCTGGATACCCAGCCTGTGCAGGGTCGGAGCCCTGTTTAACATGACCGGATGGCCTTTCAAAATATTTTCAAGAATATCCCAGACAACGGGATCTTTACGATCAACAATTTTCTTAGCTGATTTAACGGTTTTTACAATACCCCTTTCAAGCATTTTACGGATGATAAAAGGCTTAAACAGCTCGGAGGCCATTTCTTTAGGAATACCACATTCATTAAGTTTCAGTTCAGGACCAACAACAATTACAGACCTTCCGGAGTAGTCAACCCTTTTACCAAGCAGGTTCTGACGGAACCTTCCTTGTTTTCCTTTCAGGCTGTCACTCAATGACTTTAATGCCCTGTTAGATTCTGTTTTAACCGCATTGGATTTCCTGGAATTGTCGAATAAAGAGTCAACAGCTTCCTGGAGCATACGTTTTTCATTACGCATGATCACATCAGGAGCTTTGATCTCGATCAATCGTTTAAGTCGGTTGTTCCTGATGATCACCCTTCTGTAAAGGTCATTCAGGTCAGATGTTGCAAAACGTCCACCATCAAGAGGTACAAGCGGCCTGAGTTCAGGTGGAATTACCGGAACAACTTTAACGATCATCCATTCCGGACGATTTTCGATACGATTCAGTCCATCCCTGAAGGATTCAAACACCTGCAGTCTTTTCAAAGCTTCACCTTTTCTTTGCTGAGATGTTTCGGTGTTTGCTTTATGACGCAAATCAAATGATATTTGATCAAGGTCCAGACGGGCAAGAAGATCATGAATTGCCTCTGCACCCATCTTAGCAATAAACTTGTTTGGATCAGAATCTTCGAGGTACTGGTTGTCAGCAGGTAATGTATCTAAAATGTCAAAGTATTCTTCTTCAGTCAGGAAGTCTAAATAATTAATGTCATCGGCTTCTTTAATACCTGGATTGATTACAACATACCTTTCATAATATATGATTGAATCAAGTTTCTTGGTTTGTAAGCCAAGCAATGCACCGATCTTATTGGGCAGGGACCTGAAGAACCAAATGTGTACAACCGGAACAACCAGGTGAATATGTCCCATGCGTTCACGACGTACTTTTTTCTCAGTTACCTCAACACCACAGCGGTCGCATACAATGCCCTTATACCTGATCCTTTTGTATTTCCCGCAATGACATTCCCAGTCTTTTACCGGCCCGAAAATCCTTTCACAGAAAAGTCCGTCGCGCTCAGGCTTGTAAGTACGGTAGTTAATGGTTTCAGGTTTAGTTACTTCGCCGTATGATCTTTCAAGGATCATTTCAGGTGAAGCAAGGCTTATTGTAATTTTCGAAAATTCCCCGGGGATTTTTTCTTCTTTTCTGAATGCCATGTTTTTATATTAATTTCAATTTAAACAGAAAATTCTAATAGTAAATAATGAAGCCTATCTGTCGAAGGTGATGTTCAGACCAAGTCCTCTTAATTCGTGAACCAGTACATTAAATGATTCAGGAATATTCGGTTTCGGCATATTTTCACCTTTAACAATGGTTTCATAAGCTTTAGCTCTTCCGACAACATCATCGGATTTAACAGTAAGCACTTCCTGGAGGATGTTGGCAGCACCGAATGCTTCAAGTGCCCAAACTTCCATCTCACCAAATCGTTGTCCACCAAATTGTGCTTTACCGCCAAGAGGCTGCTGTGTAATAAGTGAATAAGGACCAATAGACCTTGCGTGCATTTTATCGTCTACCATATGGTGAAGTTTCAGCATATAGATAAAACCAACAGTTGCGGGCTGGTCAAATCTTTGGCCGGTAGCACCATCATAGAGATAAACCATTCCGTTTTCAGGAAGGTCAGCATCTTTCATGTAGTTATTGATCTGTTCAAGTGTAGCCCCGTCAAAAATAGGTGTAGCAAAATTTAAGTTTAGTCTACTACCTGCCCAGCCGAGGATAGTTTCGTAGATCTGTCCAAGGTTCATACGGGATGGTACACCCAGAGGGTTTAATACGATATCAACTGGAGTTCCGTCTTCAAGGAAAGGCATATCTTCTTCACGAACAATCTTAGCAACAATACCTTTGTTTCCGTGTCGACCCGCCATTTTATCACCTACGGTAAGTTTACGTTTTTTGGCTACAAACACTTTCGCCATCTGTACAATACCATTAGGAAGGTCATCTCCCACGCTGGCAACAAACTTTTTACGGTTGTAAATACCAAGGATCTCTTTGTACTTGATCGTATAGTTATTGATCAGGTCTTTGATCAATTCATTCTTTTCTTTATCAGTTGTCCACTTCGATGGGTTTACATGGAGGAATTCAATTCCGAGCAGAAGTTTTTGTGTGAACTTAACTTTTTTAGGAACAATTTCTTCTTTAAATTTATTGTATACTCCCTGTGAAGTTTTGCCGCTGACAATAACGATAAGTTTGTCAACCAGTTTGTTCTTTAGTTCCTCTGCACTTTTCAGGTATTCATCATCCAGTAACTGGATAACTTCTTTCTCCTTCGATTTTGCTTTCCTGTCTTTGATTGATCTGGAGAATAACATCTTATCAATCACAATCCCTTTCATAGAAGGAGGTGCCTTTAGTGAAGCATCTTTAACATCACCTGCTTTATCACCAAAGATGGCCCGGAGAAGTTTTTCTTCCGGCGTAGGATCCGATTCTCCTTTTGGAGTGATCTTACCAATAAGGATATCGCCTTCTTTAACTTCCGCACCAATCCTGATAATACCATTCTCATCGAGGTCTTTTGTTGCTTCTGAACTAATGTTCGGAATATCAGCAGTTAATTCCTCAATTCCTCTCTTGGTATCACGAACCTCGAGGGTGAACTCTTCAATATGTACAGAGGTAAAGATATCTTCTTTTACAACTTTTTCACTGATAACGATTGCATCTTCAAAGTTGTACCCTTTCCATGGCATAAATGCCACCATGAGGTTTCTTCCGATGGCCAGCTCCCCGTTTTGGGTTGCATAGCCTTCACAAAGAACCTGTCCTTTGGAAACCTTATCGCCTTTTCTAACAATTGGCCTCAGGTTAACAGAAGTATTCTGGTTTGTCCGTTTGAATTTGGTAAGCTTGTATGTTTTTACATCGTCTTCAAAACTTACCAGTTTTTCATCTTCATGCCTTGAATACCTGATCCTTATCTCATTAGCATCAACATATTCAATAACACCATCGCCTTCGGCGTTGATCAGTACACGTGAATCTTTCGCTACATTTGCTTCAATACCTGTTCCAACAATAGGAGCTTCGGGATTAAGCAATGGTACAGCCTGGCGCATCATGTTAGAGCCCATAAGTGCCCTGTTTGCATCATCGTGCTCCAGGAATGGGATGAGTGATGCAGCAATGGATGCAATCTGGTTTGGAGCGATATCAATTAAGTCAACGTTACTTTTTTCTTCAATCGGGTAATCGGCAAGATACCTTACTTTAATCTTGTCGTTTACAAAATTACCGTCCTCTTTAATCTTGGTGCTGGCCTGTGCAATGATCTTGTCTTCTTCTTCTTCAGCACTTAAATAAACAGGGGCATCTTTAATCTTTACTTTTCCTTCGTCAACCTGCCTGTATGGAGTTTCGATAAATCCAAGTTTGTTGATCTTTGCATAAACACATAGTGAAGAAATCAAACCAATGTTTGGCCCTTCAGGTGTTTCGATCGTACAAAGCCTTCCATAGTGAGTATAGTGAACGTCACGAACCTCAAAACCTGCTCTCTCCCTTGAAAGACCACCAGGTCCTAAAGCGGAAATCCGTCGTTTATGGGTAACCTCCGAAAGGGGGTTGGTTTGATCCATAAACTGGGATAGCTGGTTTGTTCCGAAGAATGAATTAATTACAGATGACAGTGTTTTGGCGTTAATCAGGTCAGTTGGTGTAAACACCTCGTTATCCCTCACGTTCATCCTTTCACGAATCGTACGTGCCATACGTGCCAATCCAACACCAAATTGTGAATACAATTGCTCTCCAACTGTACGAACTCTTCTGTTACTCAGGTGGTCGATATCATCCACATCAGTTTTTGAGTTCACCAGTTCGATGAGGTATTTGATTATATCGATAATGTCTTCTTTTGTTAGGACTTTGATATCGGAATCAACATTAAGTCCAAGCTTTTTGTTGATCCTGTAACGTCCTACATCACCGAGGTCATATCGTTTGTCAGAGAAGAATAATTTGTCAATGATCCCTCTTGCAGTTTCTTCATCCGGCGGTTCAGCATTTCTTAACTGACGATAGATGAATTCAACGGCTTCTTTTTCTGAGTTGGCCGTATCTTTCTGGAGGGTATTGAAAATAATGGAGTAATCGGTTGCCGTTGATTCATCACGGTGCAACAGAATTGTTTTAACCCCTGATTCTACGATTTCTTCAATATGAGCAGCTTCCAGAACTGTTTCACGGTCTATGATAACCTCAGTTCTTTCAATGGATACAACTTCTCCCGTATCTTCATCAACAAAGTCTTCCAGCCATGAGCGTACTACACGTGCTGCCAGCCTTCTTCCCAATACTTTTTTAAGGCTTGTTTTACTAACTTTAAGTTCTTCGGCAAGGTTAAATATTTCAAGAATATCCCTGTCACCTTCATAGCCGATAGCCCGTAACAAGGTTGTTACAGGTAATTTCTTTTTCCTGTCGATGTAGGCATACATCACATTGTTGATGTCGGTAGTAAATTCCATCCACGATCCTTTGAAAGGGATGATCCTGGCCGAATACAATGTAGTGCCGTTAGCGTGCTGGTGTTGACCAAAAAATACACCTGGCGATCTGTGAAGTTGTGAAACCACAACTCTTTCTGCGCCATTGACGATAAAGGTTCCTTTGGGGGTCATATAAGGTATCATACCCAGATATACATCCTGGATGATTGTTTCAAAATCCTCATGTTCAGGATCGGTACAATACAGTTTTAACTTTGCTTTTAAAGGAACACTATAGGTCAATCCCCTTTCGATACATTCTTCGATGGAATACCTTGGGGGGTCAATGAAGTAATCAAGGAATTCGAGTACAAAGTTATTTCTTGCATCAGTGATTGGGAAGTTTTCACTGAATACTTTGTATAACCCTTCCTCAATTCTGTTTTCGGGGTTGGTTTCCAACTGGAAGAATTCCTGGAACGATTTTAATTGAATATCAAGAAAGTCAGGGTATTCGAATCCAATTTGTGTTTTCCCGAAATTGATTCTTTTTTTATTAGTGGTAGTAGCCAAAGTTGTAAGGTTTTTAAAGTTAGAAAATATATGATAAAACAAGAATATAAATACGGAAATAGACCGCCAGGCATTCTACGAATGCAATGGCAGCCTAATTCCTGCAATAAGACTAATATTCTTATTTAACTTCAACCTCTGCTCCAGCTTCTTCAAGTTGAGTTTTTAATGCTTCAGCTTCGTCTTTAGCAACTCCCTCTTTGATAGCTTTAGGAGCGGAATCAACAAGTTCTTTTGCCTCTTTAAGGCCTAAGCTAGTTAATTCTTTTACCAATTTTACAACAGCCAGTTTTTTCTGACCTGCAGCAGTAAGAATAACATCAAATGAAGTTTGTTCTTCAACTGCTCCACCATCTGCACCACCGGCAGCCGGTCCAGCAACAGCAACTGCCGCAGCAGCTGGTTCAATGCCATATTCGTCTTTTAATATTTGCGCTAATTCGTTAACTTCTTTAACAGTTAAGTTTACCAATTGTTCTGCAAATTCCTTTAAGTCTGCCATTTTGTTACTATTATTTAATTGTTATTGTTTATTTCTAAAGTATTATTAATTATCTGTACGTTCTGATAACGTTTTAAGAATTCCTGTAAGGTTTTGTCCGCTGGATTGCAATCCTGACATAACATTTTTAACCGGTGACTGTAGCAATGCAATAAGATCTGCAAGCAATTCGTCTTTCGATTTAATGTTAACAAGAGATTCCAACAGGTCATCACCAAGGTATGAAACTTCCTCTACGTATGCTCCTTTTAAAATAGGCCTATCTGATTTCTTACGAAACTCTTTAATGAGTTTTGCCGGGGCATTTCCTGTATCGGAAAACATAAGAGATGTAGGTCCTTTAAGGGCGTCGTAGAGTTCGTTGAGGTTCTTGTCTGATTTTTCCATTGCTCTTTTGAGCAAGGTGTTTTTAACAACAGTCAACTGTATGTCTTGTTTGAAACAGAGCCTTCTTAAATCGCCGGTTTCTTCTGCATTTAAATCAGAAATATCAGCGAGATAAATAATAGGGTTGCTATTAAGTCTGTCTACTAACGAGTCAACAAGTTGATTTTTATCCTCTTTTCTCATTGTAAAAATAATTTTTACCTTTTAACCTAAAATTTAAAGGGATATTGATTTAGTTTCAACCTGAACACCAGCACTCATGGTACTTGACATATAAATACTTTTAATGTAAGTTCCTTTTGCTGCAGCCGGTTTTAATTTTACTATAGTCTGGATTAGTTCCTTTGCATTGTCAGCAATTTTTTCAGCTTCAAACGAAACCTTTGCAACAGATGCATGGATAATACCGGATTTATCTACTTTAAAATCAATTTTACCAGCTTTAACGTCCTGGACTGCTTTTCCGATTTCCATGGTTACCGTACCGCTTTTTGGGTTCGGCATTAATCCCCTTGGTCCAAGGATACGACCTAAAGCACCAACTTTAGACATAACACTTGGCATGGTGATTACCACATCAACATCGGTCCAACCGCCTTTAATTTTCTGAACGTATTCGTCAAGCCCAACATAATCAGCCCCTGCGGCTTTAGCTTCGTCTTCTTTATCCGGAGTACACAATACCAGTACCTTAACAGTTTTTCCCGTACCGTGAGGTAGAGCGACTGTTCCACGTACCATTTGATTGGCTTTCCTTGGATCTACGCCGAGACGTATATTCAGGTCAACCGATGCATCAAATTTTGTGTAACTGATATCTTTTATAATATCAACTGCTTCGGAAACAGTATAGACTTTTTCTTTATCGAATTTAGCTAAAGCTTCCTTCTTTTTTTTAGTTAATTTGGCCATTTTTCCTAATTATTAAATAACTCCAATGCTTAATTAAAATTAATTATTTCCAAAAGGAGGAGTCCCTTTCACCCTAATTCCCATACTTCTTGCCGTACCTGCAACCATTCTCATGGCCGACTCAACGGTAAAAGCATTCAGGTCGGGCATTTTGTCTTCTGCAATTGTTTTAACCTGGTCCCAGGAAACAGTTGCTACTTTTGCCCTGTTAGGTTCTGCGGATCCCTTCTGGATTTTAGCAGCTGACAATAATTGTACAGCCACAGGTGGAGTTTTAACAATAAAATCAAAGGATTTATCTTTGTACACAGTAATAATTACGGGCAGTACCTGTCCGGCTTTATCCTGCGTACGTGCGTTAAACTGCTTACAAAATTCCATGATGTTCACACCTTTGGCACCCAGTGCAGGTCCTACTGGTGGAGATGGATTTGCAGCTCCGCCTTTGATTTGTAATTTTATTAATCCACTAACTTCTTTAGCCATTTTAATTTACATTTTAATAAAATGAAATGTTCTGCGTAACAGCCCAATACAGATTATTCTTTTTCAACTTGCATAAACCCTAACTCCAGCGGAGTTTTCCTACCGAAGATCTTAACCATCACTTTCAGCTTTTTCTTTTCTTCGTTAATTTCTTCAATAATCCCACTAAAACTGTTGAAAGGCCCGTCAATTACCTTTACTGATTCACCAACAATAAATGGAACATTAACCTCTTCGCCTTTTTCGGCCAATTCATCTACTTTACCAAGAATTCGATTCACTTCCGCAGTTCTCATCGGGCTTGGTTCACCTTTGGTTCCCAAAAAACCGATAACATTAGGAATACCTTTAACGATATGTGGAATTTCCGCGACCAGGTTGGCCTCAATAAGTACGTAACCAGGGTAAAGGTTTCTCTCTTTGCTGATTTTTTTGCCGTTTCTTACCTGGTATACTTTTTCAATGGGGATTAACACCCTTGAGATATAGTCTTCCAGATTGAGCCGGCTTATTTCACTTTCGAGATACTGTTTTACCTTTTTTTCGTTACCACTTATCGCTCTAACTACATACCATTTTTTTGTTGTTTCACTCATTCACTAAAGTGTAAAGAATTTGAATTGCAAGGTTAAATACCAGATAGGTTAACTATCTAGAAATTGTTATAAAAAAGTTTCAATAGATTTTCAAATGAAATATCCATCAAAAAAACAACCAGCGCGATGATGAGGGAAGCAATTGACACAACGATCGCACTATTTTGTAGTTCACTCCATGTTGGCCAGGAAACTTTATGAACGAGTTCGTCATAACTTTCCTTAGCGTAACTTGATAATTTAAACTTTGCCATTGAACATCTATATTTTGCACGGGTGGTAGGACTCGAACCCACGACTCCTGGTTTTGGAGACCAGAGCTCTACCAACTGAGCTACACCCGTAAATAATTATAAAGAACGATGTTTTTATCAGCAATGAAAGGCATCCCGATTTCTCGGGATACCTTTTATATTAGATATATATTAAATCGTATTATTCTAAAATTTCAGTAACCTGTCCTGCTCCAACAGTCCTTCCACCTTCACGGATCGCAAATCGTAAGTTTTTATTCATTGCAATCTCAGAGATCAGGTTCACCTGAATGGTTAAGTTATCACCAGGCATTACCATTTCTACACCTTCTGGAAGAACAATCTCTCCGGTAACATCTGTTGTCCTGAAATAGAATTGAGGACGGTAGTTGTTATGGAAAGGAGTGTGACGACCACCTTCTTCTTTCTTAAGGATATAAACCTCAGCTTTGAATTTGGTGTGCGGAGTAATTGAACCCGGATGAGCAATTACCATACCCCTGCCAATTTCATTCTTGTCGATACCACGAAGTAATAAACCAGCGTTGTCACCAGCTTCACCACGGTCGAGGATTTTCCTGAACATCTCAACACCAGTACAAACTGACTTAAGTTTTTCAGCACCTAAACCAATAATATCAACAGCTTCTCCGACTTTGATTACACCTGATTCAATTCTACCGGTAGCAACAGTTCCACGTCCTGTAATTGAGAACACATCCTCAACAGGCATCAGGAAAGGCTTGTCTACATCACGCTCTGGCAATGGAATCCACTCATCACAAGCTTCCATTAATTCAAGAATTTTAGGAACCCATTTTTCTTCTTTATTCAATCCGCCAAGTGCAGAACCCTGAACAACAGGAGTATTGTCACCGTCGAATTCGTAGAAGCTAAGTAATTCCCTGATTTCCATATCAACAAGTTCGAGAAGTTCTTCATCATCAACCATGTCGACTTTGTTCATGAAAACAACCAGTTTAGGAACACCTACCTGACGAGCAAGAAGAATATGTTCACGAGTTTGAGGCATAGGACCGTCGGTCGCCGCAACAACGAGGATCGCACCGTCCATCTGGGCAGCACCTGTTACCATGTTCTTAACATAGTCAGCGTGACCAGGACAGTCAACGTGAGCATAGTGTCTGTTAGACGTTTCATACTCAACGTGAGCAGTATTAATAGTGATACCTCTTTCTTTTTCCTCAGGAGCATTATCAATTTCGTCGAAAGATTTGAACGCAGCCAAACCTTGATCCTGAAGGTTAAGAGTAATAGCAGCGGTTAATGTGGTTTTACCGTGGTCAACGTGACCAATAGTACCAATATTAACGTGCGGTTTCGAACGATCAAAAGTTTCTTTTGCCATGTTAATTTATTATTTAAAAGAATTTACAATATAGTTTCTAATCGATTAATTTTGAGCCATTGATGAGATTTGAACTCATGACCTCTTCCTTACCAAGGAAGTGCTCTACCCCTGAGCTACAATGGCCAATAGAGCGGGAGACCGGGCTCGAACCGGCCACCTATAGCTTGGAAGGCTATCGCTCTACCAAATGAGCTACTCCCGCGTTATTTTCAATTTATTGTTCCAGTTAAGAGCACCAAATTTTACTATACTATTATATATATAGTATAAAAAAATTTGTGGGGAGAGGAGGATTCGAACCTCCGAAGGCTTAGCCAACAGATTTACAGTCTGCCCCATTTGACCGCTCTGGAATCTCCCCTTATGCCTTATTTTCAAAATGTAAAAGAACCGAGCCAATGGAGGGATTCGAACCCCCGACCGGCTGATTACAAATCAGCTGCTCTGGCCAACTGAGCTACATTGGCATTAGCTTTTTCAGTATATAAAAAACAGTCCTCTAAAAAAGGACTGCAAAAGTATTAAACATATTTTTAATAAACAAAGAAAAAAGTTAAATAAATTTTTACCTTGTTTTTAGCTTACTTTTATGCTTGGAAATTTGACGTTTGAGGGCATCAATAGCAGTGTCTGCTGCTTCTTCGAAAGTCTTACATTGTTTTTTGGCGTATAGATCATTACCCCGGATAAACAATCGGATCTCTGCAATTTTGTTTTCAGGTGTTTCTGAGTTTTCTACTTTTAGTGTCACATCACTTCCTATCACCCCCTCATAAAGGTGAGATAGCTTACCTACTTTTTCATTAATAAAGTCTTCCAGTTTTTTGTCTGCTTTAAAATGCACTGAATTAATCTTAACTTGCATAGTGATCTCCTTTCTTTTAAGCTCTCGGATGAGCTTGTTTATATATAGTTTTTAACTTGTCGATTGTATTGTGGGTATATACCTGGGTGGCGGATAGGTTTGCATGACCCAGTATTTCTTTTATGGCATTGAGGTCTGCGCCGTTGTTGAGCATATGTGTGGCAAAAGTATGTCGAAGCACGTGCGGACTCTTTTTCTTTAAGGTTGAGACTCTACTAAGATATGAATTTACAACTCGATAAACAAGCTTTTTGTAGATTTTTGCACCTTTTTTTGTGAGAAAAAAATAGCCGGAAGGTTCCTTTGCTTCAATTTCCATATCCCTGGCCGAAATATAATCGTTTATCGATTTTCCCAATATTTTACCAAACGGGATAATTCGCTCTTTATTTCTTTTTCCCAGCACTTTGATCTGCTGTTTTGGAAGGTCTATGTCTGTATTTTTGATATTTGCTAATTCCGCCAACCTTATCCCGGTAAAATAAAACATTTCAATTATGAGTTTGTCTCTTGTTCCTTCAAATCCTTCTGGGAATATTGTTTCGTCAAACAATAAATCCATCTGTTCTTTATTAACAAACTCAGGCAGGTTTTTGTTTGTTTTTGGTGGTATTATTTTCACCATCGGATTCTCTGCCACTCTGTTTTCCTTACGCAAATACCTGTAGAAAGTTTTAAGTGTTGATAACTTTCGGTTCACCGTTCTCCCTGAAATGTTCTCATCCATCAATTGCATGATCCAGTACCTGATCATCTGGTGATTGATTTCCTTTACATCCCTGGTGTGAAAATGCTCATTAATAAAATCAAAAAATTGTTCGAGGTCTTTCTGGTAAGCAAGTATGGTGTGAGGAGAGTATCGTTTTTCGGAAGTTATATATTGGATGAATGGGTCTATATGCATAAAAAAAGAAGAAGTTCTTGTTTCAAAAATACGACATTTTTTCCTGAAACAAAAACTTCTTCCCTTATTAAACCCGAGAGAAGTATGAACAATTAACCTTCTTCCGACTGGCGGATCTGCTGAACGTAAATGGCTTTCAGCTTTTCCTGGCGGTTTTTAACAGAAGGTTTGGTGTATTTCTGACGCTCACGTAATTCTTTTACCACACCGGTTTTCTCGAATTTCCTTTTGTATTTTTTTAAAGCTCTGTCGATGCTTTCACCTTCTTTTACAGGTACTATAATCATTATTGCTCCTTTTATTTAGATTCTTAAAATGGGGTGCAAAGATAGAAAATATATTTTAAATACAAAATTAATTAGTTGACTTTTTCTTTGATGTACTCCTTATCCAATTGAATGTCGATTAGTATCGCCACGAATTCACGAATAACAAAAATTAATTGTGGCAATATAAAGTATAATTAGCGAATTAGCGGAAATAATTCTGATTGATCAGTTACCAATCAGTAAAAATCCACTCCAAAGTTTAGGGAAAGAGGTCTTTTCGTTTTCGATCATTTTTAATTTGGCCATTCTTAATGCATGGTCGTAGCTTGATCCGCTGAGTATTTCTTTATAGAATTCAACCATGAGCTGGTAAGAATGTTTATCGGATACCCTCCACAACGTGTACACCACATTTGGAACACCTGAATAAAGCATACCCCTGGTCATGGCCATCATGCCTTCTCCTCTGATGAGCTGCCCAACACCGGTTTCGCATGCTGAAAGGACCATAAGGTCGGCTGAAAGGTCCAGGTTATACATTTCGCTGGCATACAATATTCCGTCGTTGCTTTGCTCTAGTAGTGGGCTATGCCAAAAATCGTCTTTTTCCTGTTCAAAGGGGATTTCATCTTCAAGTAAAGGCTGTGAAAATATCAGTCCCGAAAGATCTGGTTTTTCGTCATTTGAGAATCCATGTGTTGCCACATGAACGATTGAATAATCTCCGGATATTTCTTTAAAGTTCTTTTCGTTGGCATCATCATGGATGAGGGCAAGGGATTCATTGCCTAGGTTTTGAAAAAGACCTGCTATTGTAGTTACCTCTTTTTCAGAATAAGGTAATTCGTTAAACTTTTTACCATCCAGGGTAATTGATCTTAGAGACAGTTCATTTAGGGTGGAGTCGGAAAATATTTCATTGTCAATTGGTACATTCCCATTTTCTTTCTCAAAAACAGGAGCGTAGCCTATGAAGTTCATCTGTTTATTTTGTGCCAGTGGGATGTTTAGGTTTTTGTTTTGCGACCGATGCCAAATCGTTGCTGAATAGCTGTATGTAATATCAAAATCTTTAATCAAATAGTCTAATTCTGAAAACCTGACAGCTCTATCCTCTGGAACTTTATTGCTGCAAAGAGTTTCAAAAGGCACATAACTCAGGTATTCATCGGGAATGATAATAAGTTTGTCTTTGTCAACAAGTTGTTGTTCAATAGGCCTGATGAGGAAATCATATAATTCATAGCTTAAGTCAGCAATTATTTTTTTAGATCCACCAGTTTTAATGCTTGTATAATATTCAATAATTTTTTTGCTGAGACTGTTGTCTATCTTTTTTACTTCCACAAAATAACTAGTATCACTAAGTGAAGCAATAAATAATAATGAATCTGTAATTGAAAAATTCAGCATAAGTGTTTTATCATCTAGTTCTTCTTGGATATCACTAATACTTGCAGTACTGTAATCGTATTTTATTGCATAATAGTCTGGGTAGTTGTCTTCAAGGTGATTGATAAGTGAATCATACCGGACAATAAGGTCAAATCTCCGGTTTTTAAAATAATCTAGTTCTAATGAATCTTTTGCATTTTCAATGAAATCAGTACCATCAATTTTTGAATTACAGAATGAAAGCTCAGCTTTTATTGTATTCTCTTCAATAAGGATTTTAGTAGGGATGCCTGATAGATTTCTGGCTTTTGATTCACTAAGGTTGCTTAATAATATATTCGCTTTTCCTTTTTCAATTAATTCAAAAATAAGCTTTTGATATGAGAGTTTTCCAGATTTATTATATAGTTCAATCGCAGAGGTCTTAGCAAGATCAACAATTTTCCGGATATCATCAGACAAATCATGAGTGAAATATGAATCATTAGTACTGTCTTTAAGAATTTCGATTAATCTTACCGCAATTTTAGTTGTTTCTAAAGATTTATGTATAAGTGTTGTGTCAGTATGATCTTTTTTGTTTAATTGATTTAGTGTTCGACTTTTTCCATATAATAACTGAATCATAGGTTCAAAATATTGAAATTGCTGCTGACGTAAACAAAGTAGATCATTTCCATTGCCTGAGTTTTTATAGAAATGATCTATTCCTGCTTGATAATACTCCAAAGCGGCTTTGAGATCTTTTGCTTCAAATTTATTGTCTGCAATATTCCGGTATAATTCTAAATAAGCAGGATGCCTTTCATATCCTATTTCTAAATAAATTGAATTAGCTTTCTTAAACAGACTATCGGCGATATTATATTCATTTTGCTTTTTATAAAATATACCGTAATGAAAGTATGTTTTAGCTCCGCAAAAGCTTATTTTGTTTTTTGTCTTATTTAGAAAATCGATTTCCTCTAAAATATATGAATTGGACAAGGAATCTTGGTTTAACTCATTATAGCATATTGATAATAGCCTCAGAGTATTTAAATATGATATTGGCTTTTGAGGATATTCTATTGCTAGTTTTAAATTATATATTGCTTTATCGTATTTCTTAATATAAACATAGCATGATCCAATTGTCGAATATGTATTACCAATACTATTAAGAATCTCAGGAAAATATGTACGAAAGATCGTAATTGCCTTCTCTCCGTAGCTTATAGCTTTACGGTATTGACTAAGACAGCCTAATATTACGGATTTGGCAGAGTAAACATGAGCAAGGGACAAACTATTCGAACTGCTCTTGATTTTGTATATTTTTTCTGATTTGTTCAGAAAATTTAGCGCATTTTGGTAGTCTCCAATTGATTGTAAAAATATTGAATAATTTAGATAAGCTGAAGCTAAAATAATATCATCTTGTTGAAGATGCATCTCTTTATATTTTAGTGATTTTTTGAAGCAAGTATTTGCATTCTCATGATCATAAATTTCACTGTAGATTATTCCCAAGTTTTGATAAATTGATCCTAAGATTATGCCGGAGGGATGTTTCATTGATTGTTCAATGTTCAGTGATTTTTGATAATAGTATAATGCATAATCATATTCATTTTCTAAAAACCGATTGTTACCTTTTGCTTTGAGAAGAAGAACATACAAACTGTC
Organism: uncultured Bacteroidales bacterium; assembly: GCA_964421215.1. Classification (GTDB taxonomy): domain Bacteria; phylum Bacteroidota; class Bacteroidia; order Bacteroidales; family JAADJA01; genus JAADJA01. The sequence continues at coordinate 143,689 of CAYQWA010000004.1, forward strand.
GTTCTTTATTGAATCACATAATAAAATTGACTTATTTAGATAATAATCAGAGCTGTCGACCATATTATATTTATAAAATACGTGGCCTTTAATATAAAAGGCATTTGCCTGAAGATTGTAATTATTAGGGTAATGTTTCCTAAGCCAAGATATACCATTATTAATATAAGAATGAGAGGAATCAAGGTTTATAATGGAGTTATAAACATTGCCGAGTTGTACAAGACATTGTCCTTCTAAAATACATGAATCTGGGAGACCTCTACAATGCCTTAGCGATTTTTTGTAATAAACGAGAGCACTATCAAAACTTCTTTCCCCGAAATACTTCTCCGCAATTTTATAATATTCTTCTGCTTTTAAAAGGTCTTCTTTATCAAAGGTTTGTGTATATGTATTTAGTCCTATTGATACTAAAACAGTTATGAATATAGCCAATCTGTTCATTCTGTAACGATTTCAATTCTTTTTAAAAATCAATCTTACCTGATCTCAAATTTGTTCATGTATACTAATTCATTTTTACTTTCCAATTTCCAGTAATACAATCCAGGATCATAATTCTGTTGAAGCAACAAATCAATACCTTGCACATGGTTTTTGTATATTATTTCCTCCATGTTATTAAGGATTGTTATAATTATAGTTTGTTCGTTTGTTTCACTCCAGCTAAATAAAAGATCATCCTTCCTCTTAAAAACCTGGAATGGTTTAGGAGAAAAAACCTCAATATTGGTTGATCTTGTTTCTTCAATAAAACTTTCCAGGTAGTCTGATTCTGTAAAGTTTGCTGCAAGAAGAGTCAGATCAACTTTGTTTTCCTCTGTGGGCTGAAGTTCATTATTTTCCTGATTTGTTTGTTCTTTATCATCTGTTTTTACCTGGAATCCAGTCTTATCCAGTTCCTTTAATGGATATTGTTCATCCACTTGATTTTTTTGTGGTTCATTGTCTTTATTAATCTCATGTTCGATATCATTTTTGTCTACCACAATATCAATATCATCTTTATTTTCATAGGTAAACAGAAAATAGCCTGCACCAATTAGAATAATGACCACAGCTGCAGCCCAGAACCATTTAAATTTTCTTTGATTAATTGGAAGAATTTTTGTCTCCTTCAATTGGAAAAGCTCAGTCAACTGTTGTCGCAAAGCAATAACCTCTTTTTTCTGAATGGCCTTGTTGATCTTTTTTCTTGTCACATATTTTTCAAGAAGGTCAGGATTTGATTGTTTTTCTTTTCGAAAGGCAGCTTCTTCAGCAGGATTCATCTCGCCGTTCAGGCATTTCTCAATCCGTTCATTGATACTGTTTTCGATAGCCATAGTTTTTGCTGTTTGTTAATAATTAAGTGGGAAATATTATTGTTCTTCTTTATATCGTTTTCTTAATTCAAGAAACCTTGGATCCTTTGTTATGCTGTTGTAAAGCATTTCCTTGCATTGAAACTTTCTCTTCTTAATGTATCCTGGTGTTGTTTTTAATTTGTCTGCGATTGATTTAAATGAAACTTTATCAAAAAACATTTCCATTATCTTCCTGCAATCTTCTTTTAAGCGTAAAAAGTGTTCTTGAAATAACTTTTCTTCTTCATAAAGCAAAAACTCTTCTGCAGTGAATCGATAATCCATCTTTTCATGGTAAGCATCGATTAATTCTGTTCTATGTTTCATGGGAAGTTTTTGCAACCAAAGGTGCCTGCAAATTGCATACATGTATGTTTTTAGTGAGCTTTTCAAAACCAGTTTATCTTCCATTATTTTTTCAAATACTATGATCAACGCATCCTGAAATATATCCCTAGCTTCTTCTTCATTCCCTTTGCTATTCATTACCAGTTTTTTTACAGCAGGAAAGTATGAAGCATACATATAGGTGAATGTCTCATTCTTACGGTTTTTAATACCGTTAATCATTTCATCGTTTGAAAAACGATTCATAGTATATAAATTAATCAGAGTAAGGGTTAAAAGGTTACCAAATATACAAAAATTTGATTCTATGCAGAGCTCTATTTCCTACAATAAAAAGGAAAATCAAATTTATTTATCTAATTCAATATCAAGAAATGCAGGCTGTTACGGAACTTTAAAACAAAATTAAATGGAAATTGAGGTAACCTTTTGCAATCAAAATTGATTAATATTTAGACCTCGGATTTCTTTTGTGATGAAAAGACACGTGAAAAGGAAATCCTAATTATTAACTCTCAATGGATGAAACTCGAGTTCCGGACTTTTAGAAAGTCCAGGTGATGGAAAGAAAACCAATTATTGATCGCGCAAATGGCTATGCTTCAAGGTTTTCAAGAGATTAGTCCAAAACAGCCTGCCTTTACCGGCGGGTTGTTTTTTTTATAGGTATTTGCCAATGTCGGAGAAAATTGAGGCGGTTTCCTCGCTGCGCTCGGAATGACCTGGAACTTGGGAAAGGACAAAGAGGGAAATGGAATGCGGCAAAGCCGCATTCCATTTCCCTCTTTTATTTATAATTCTCCGTTCATTCCGATCCGCCAGAAGGCGGAGAGGAATCTCAGTCTTTTCTAATTTCAGTGAAAATATAAAAGTGAGAATTTATAACTTGCAATGGAAATTATTTACTATTCATACCCAACCAAATTATCCAAAATAAACTCCGTCATCCTGGTATAAAGGTGGTAGGAAGTGTTCTTTCCTGTATAAATTCCATGATTGCTGTTAGGGTAAAACTGCATGTCAAACTGTACATTGGCATCTACCAGGGCCGTTACGAGGTCCACTGAATTTTGTACATGGACATTGTCATCAGCCGTACCATGCATCAATAAGAGTTTCCCTTTTATTTTGTCCACATGGTTAATGGGTGAATTATCATCATATCCATCGGGATTTTCCTGTGGTGTGCGCATAAAGCGTTCAGTGTAAATGTTATCATAGTACCGCCAGTTGGTAACAGGTGCTACAGCAATAGCCATGGAGAAATAGTCTGCACCTTTTGCAAGGCAAGAGGTTGACATGTAGCCGCCATAACTCCAGCCCCAGATACCGATACGTTCTTTATCCACATAGTCGAGAGAGCCAAGGTGTTTTGCCGCTTCGATCTGATCCATGGTTTCGTATTTTCCCAGCTGGAGGTAGGTCATTTTTTTAAACTCTTCTCCTCTCGCTCCGGTTCCACGATTATCCACAGAAACAATGATCAGTCCTTTTTGTGCCAGCATCTGGTACCATGTATTTCCACCTCCCCAGGAGTTTCTGACTGTTTGGGACCCCGGCCCGCCATACACATACATTAGCACCGGGTATTTTTTTGTTGGATCAAAGTCCGGAGGTTTGATCATCCAGCCGTTTAAGTCAGAACCATCTGCTGTATTGAATGAGAAAAATTCTTTTTTGCTGAAATTATATTCATCAACAGTTTCCTTTAATTTTTCATTGGTAACCATGGTCCTGAGCTTTTTCGCTTTGTGGTTATGCACTGTAATTAGTGAAGGATTTGTAGCATCAGACCAGGTATTGATGTAGTATTTGAAATTTTTGCTGAATCGTGCACTGTTGGTCCCGTTTTGTTCCGAAAGTTTCTTTTTACCTGTCCCGTTGAGTTTTATAGAATACACTTCCCTGTTCAGGGGAGAAGATTCAGAAGAGGAGTAATAAACAATACCCTTCTTTTCATCTATTCCGTAAAACCTTGAAACATCCCAATCACCGCTGGTGATCTGTTGTTCGAGGTTGCCCAGCATATCAAATAAATAAATGTGATTGTATCCGTCCTGTTCACTGGTAAATACAAAATGTTCTCCATCTTTTAAAAAGGTCAGGTCATCCGTAATGTCGATGTAATATTTGTTGGATTCATGATATACAGTTTCCGTCTCTCCTGTTTCTGCATCGGCAAGTAAAATCTTCAGTTCATTCTGGAGCCTGTTCATCCATTGCACGGAAAGGACATTAGGGTCCTGTGTCCATTTGATCCTCGGTATGTAAATATCCGTTTCTTCACCGATATTCACAGAAGTTGTATTACCTGTTTCCAGGTTATGTATGAAAATGTTTACAACGGAGTTGTCTTCACCTGCTTTCGGGTATTTGAAATTATTGGCTTCAGGGTAGAGTTCGCCCCACATGGTCATATGAAACTCTTTCACATCGGATTCATCAAACTTATAATAAGCTATGTTTTTACCGTCAGGTGACCAGAAGAAAGCCTTTGTAAATCCAAACTCTTCTTCATAAACCCAGTCGGTTGTTCCGTTGATAATATGGTTGAATTTACCATCAGAGGTGATAGCCATTTCAGTATTGTTTTGCAGGTCAGTGACATACAGGTTATTGTCTCTGACAAAAGCAACTTTGCGGGCATCGGGTGAAAAGTCTGCGAGTTGTTGTTTGCCGTTTTCCGAGAGCACTTTTAATGAAGCAGAGGCCAGATCGTAAACATAGTATGCCGATTTGCTCGAATGTCTGTAAATCCTCTCCGTTTCGGTAGCAAACAGAATTTTCTTTTCATTTGGGCTTAAGGTGTACCTCCGCATGGATATGGGTGTTGTATCGCCTTCCGGCACTAATTGAGCTGAAGAAACCACATTACTTTTAAATGAACCGTCTTTAAAACCGTAAAGGTTAAGGCTGTCGTTTACCAGTTGTGCATACATCTCACCATTATTTACAGGATGAATTCCATAAACTCCTTCGGATCTGAACTTACGACTTTTAAAAATATCGTCAAGGCTTAATTCCTTGTCGGTAGTTTGTGACTGGCCAAATAGTTGAAAGCAAAATATTGCAGTTAGTATCAGGGAAATTAGTTTCATAATAGTTCAATTTTATAGTAAGCAAAAATATAAAAACATTCTTTGGTTTATAATGAAAAGGAATTTTATAAATTTGCAGCTCTATTGTGGCCTTAGCTCATCCCGATAATTATCGGGAGGTTTAGTCCGCCAGTTGGCGGATGACAGGTATGAGGTTATTAATCCAATAGAATTTATTTCTTTTGAAATAAATAGAAAAAGGGGCCTTAGCTCAGTTGGTTTAGAGCGCATGCTTGACAGGCATGAGGTCGGCAGTTCGAATCTGCCAGGCCCCACAGTGGTATGGGATGGGTTTAGTCCGCCAACCGGCGGATGACAGGCATGAGGTCGGCAGTTCGAATCTGCTTCATCCCACAAATCAAAACCAAAACTATGTATTTCACCTACGTCCTGTATTCCAGGAAATTTGATAAAATTTATATTGGTTATTCATCTGATGTGGAAAAGAGATTGGCCTCCCATAATGATCCACGAAATAGTGGATGGACCAAAAGATACCAACCTTGGATTCTAATCTTTACTGAAATATACGAAACCAAAACTGAAGCCCTAAGAAGGGAGAAACAGTTGAAAACTGCCAAAGGCAGGGAATTTATTCGACAAGAATTGTTAAATAAAAGAGCTCATACCGATGACCATCGGGAGGTTTAGTCCGCCAACCGGCGGATGACAGGCATGAGGTCGGCAGTTCGAATCTGCCAGGCCCCACAGACCAAAAGCCTTGAAGGACACGGACTTCAAGGCTTTTCTTTTTTGATCACAAAAGTTTTCTTTTTACCGGACCTAATAGAAAATGCCCGGAAATTAAAAATATCCAAGACAATATTATGACCCTTTGCTAAGCTCCTGCTAAATAATATAATGTCAGTTGCCGGAAACAATTTCTTTGAGACTTTTGAAAAATGATTTAAGCATATGCATTTTGGTTATTTAGATTTAAGTAAAATAATAGGAAATCAATAAGTTAAATATTAAAAACCTGCAATTCAAGGGTTACCTTTTAATAAATTTCCGTATTAATGAATGAATAGAGTAGAAATATAGGTAAGCAACATTTTGCAGAGGTTTAAAGATGTTGATAGTACAAGGTAAGAAATTAAGGCAATCAAGGTAATCAGCCATCACTTTACTAAAAATTTTCATTATGAAGCGGAACAATATTGTTTTGACTACTTGTCTGGTGGTAATCTGCAGTTTAATGTTAAACGGACAAACCATCTGGACCGAAGATTTTACATATCCCAATGGTACAATTCAGGGAAGTGGTGTCCCACCCAAATGGACACGGGATGTTTCCAATTGTAGTTTAGGAGCGGGTTATATGGAAGTACGCTCACAGTCATTACGTGGCTGTTATCTTGAAGGAGAGGCGGTAATCACCACAGAAACAATTGATATATCAGCTTATTCCGATTTGTCAATAACCTTCAATCTTTGGGCATCAGAAGACACTGAGAGCAATGCCTATTTCAAGTCCTATTATGTGTTGGATGGTGGAGCTGAAACCATGTTTGAAACCAATGGCTGGGTAAACGGCGATGATGGATGGAGCGGAATCGTTTCGCAAACAGGCCTGAACGGAAATTCACTAACCATTATATTCAGGATTTACAACGAAAATGAAGAAGCGATTTACTCTGTCGATAACATCGAAGTTAATGGAAACCTTTCCCTAGTTGGGGATATCTGTTCCAATGCATTTGTGATCAGCGAGGTTACTGATTTAACCTTCAATACTACTACGTTTTCAGCAAGCGGTGAACACCCGGGTTGTGGAGGGATCAATAATCCTGTGGATATCTGGTATGCATATACGGCAACCTATACCGGAACAGGATCCTTTGATCTTTGCGGTAGTGGATTTGATACCCGATTAGCTATTTGGGATGCCTGTGGTGGATCAGTCCTGGCTTGTAATGATAACGACGGACCTGCTTGTTCAAGTACAGCTTCAAGTATAGAGATTCCGGTTATTGCCGGAACAACTTATTATGTTCAGGTAGGAGGGAATAATTCAGCAACCGGTTCTGGAGACCTGACCATTTTTGTTACTGAAGTAAACTCATGGACAGGTGCTATAAACGGTGATTGGAGTAATCCCGGGAACTGGAGTAATTCAACCGTCCCCCAGCTTATAACGGATATTACTATTCTTGGATATACACCAAATTTTCCAATAATTGATAATGAAGTAGTTTGTAATAATCTTCTGATTAATGATGGCGGTGAATTGACCATCGTATCAGGTGGCGTCTTAAAAGTGTATGAAGACTTTTCCAATGGCTCCGGAAGTAGTGGAGAGTTTAGAATGATCGATGGAATTTGTACAATTCTTGGAAATTATTATTCCGAAATAGGTGCTGAAACAAATATTGAAGGAGGTGTTTGGTCATTTACAAACTGGAACAGGAATGCTTCTACTGTTTGGAGCAAAGGTGATATTAAACTGAGCGGGGGTATTATAAACTGTGCAGGATCCATTGTTTGGTCAAATTATAACGTTTCAGGACTTATTGATGGTCCGGTAACCGTGAATATTGGAGGATCATTCAGGAATAGTAGCGATGACTGGACCATTACGGATGGGGAATTTAATATGTTAGGGACATATGAAACTGTTTCTAAAGATTATGATGGTATTTTCTATATCCTTGCCTCTTCATTTGGTGCAGGGAATTATGTAGCAACACCAAGACTAAATATAAGAACTCCGGAAAATATAGTTTACAGCACCAGTTCAGAGGGTGATGTAACGGGCGTTTGGGTTTTAGACGATATCAGGGTTGATTCAGGATTCTTATCCACATCAGGTATTACAGGTTCCAAGGATGCCGGTATAAATGATCATGTAATTGTTGAAGGCAATGTAATTATCGGCCCCAAAGGAAAAATGACCGCCAATGTATCAGGTTCTTTTCATGTTTATGGTGATGTTCAATTGCAGGCGGATGAAGATAACATGGCCTCCTTCATAGATAACGGCAATGTTATTGTGGATGGAACGTCTCAAGTTCAACAATACCTTTCATCAGAGAGGTGGCATCTTGTAACACCTGCTGTGACTGGCGCAACGATTAGTACATACATGAATATTTACTTGAAAGAATACAATGAGCCTGACAACACCTGGACTTATCTGTTTCAGCCTACTACTTTGCCTATGAATACAACCCAGGGATATGCAGCATGGGCCTCTGACGCTTTGACAGGATCTACCACAGTTACTTATGACGGCGTACTCAACACAGGGGATTATTATATGCCTTCATTTAGTTACACCTTAACCAGTCCAACAACAGGTTGGAACCTGGTTGGAAACCCATATCCCTCAACTATTCAGTGGAATGCAACATGGCCAAAAACCGATCTCAGTGAATGGGCATGTATCCACCGAAACGGTAATGACGGATGTTACAATGCTATTACTGGAGCAGAGTGGCCAAAGCCTGGATCATTGCCAAATGGAAACCTGGGGCCAACACAGGGATTCTGGGTGAGGGCAACCTCTGATTTAGCTAGCATGTCTATCGAAAATTCGCAAAGGATACACAATAATCAACCTCTTTACAAAGAAAGCTTTATTGAAATTGAACAATCAATCAGATTGATGATTGAAGGAAATGACGACTTTGATGTGGTTCTGATTCAATTTGCCAAAGGGGCAACTGCAGGTTTTGATGATAGTTTTGATCTTGAGAAACGCTGGGGTTATTATGAATCACCTAACATGTACACTATTCATGAAGATGAAACTTTGTATTCTGTGGATGTAAGACAACAAATAGAGGCTGAATTGGTTATCCCCATCGGGTTTGAAACTGGATTACCAGGTAAATTTGTGGTTGAAGCAACACAGTTTGATGGACTAACCGGAGAGCATCAGGTCATTCTGGAAGATATCAAAGAAGAAGTTTATACATATCTGGAGAAAAATACTAAATATGAATTTTCCGGTGATCCGCAAGATGACAATCACCGCTTTAATCTTCATTTCAAAAATCTTGGTATAAACATACAGGATGAGTTGACAAACATACAGGATGAGTTGACCGAACCTGCTCATATCTATTCTTTTGAAAATGATGTTTACGTCGTATCGGCTGACAAACAAATTGAAGAGGTTGTGATCTTTGACATCATGGGACATGAGGTGACCTGTGAAAATGGAAATAACAGAAATGTTCTTAAAATTCCATTAAACACAGAAACGGGATTATACATGATTAGGGCAAGAACATCAATCGGTACAATGACGAAAAAGGTCTATATAAAATAGAACACCTTCTGCTATTCTCCAGTTTTAAACAAGAAGATAAAAAATGGATATTAATCACCTTTTAAATATAGAATAAACATTACAAATGAAAAAAGTATTGATAATACTAACTTTTTCAATTATTCTTATAGCCCTTCCTATGATTATAATGGCTCAGAATCCACCTCATCCTAACGGAGGTAGTGGACCAACTGGCGGCAATACACCTGTCGGTGGAGGTGCCCCAATAGGAGATGGACTTTTCTTGTTAATTTCAATTGGGCTTATTTATGGTACTAAAAAGGACATTCGGTTAAAAAAAATCAACAGGAAATTACTTGAATAGCCAAATAATTGCTGGTAATTTAATAAGTTTAATGCTGTGTTTACAACGGAGAGGAAAGGGAAAACTTTCCTCTTTTTTATTTAACATCCTTCCTCTATTCTGTCCAATATTCTATTTGCTCATTTTGAATATAGTAAAACAATTTTATAACAATTCGAGTATAAGACATATTAAAGTAGAATTTGAAACAGATAATTGTGGTCAGTTGGATTGCTAATATATTTGTACTCCTTATATTGGTTGGGCAATGCAGGACAAGTATTGCTTCTTTCCAGAATAATTCCCTAAAACCCTTAACTGGTATTCAAACAATAGAAGAATTGGTTAAATCTGAAAACAATGATTCAATCGATTACATACTAAACTTTCACAGAAAATCTGCACTACTTGAAAATAGTTGGACAAACTATCTCAAATTCCTTAGTTCTCTGTCAAATGCATATCAATCAGTGAGAACCATGGACAAAGCCATGTTTTATAGTGGACAGGCTTTGCACCTTTATGACTCCTTAAAGCTGAACAATTCTGTATTGGATTGCCGGATAAAATTGGTGCACGGGACAAATCTATATAAGGTTTCGAAGCTGATGGAATCCGAATCATTCTTGAACCAATCGCTGGAATTGGCTGAAAGTATGCATAATGACAGCCTTATGGTTCAAGCATTAAAAACACTTGGGAATGTTCAAGTAAGACAAAGAAAATTTACATTGGCCATTGATTTTTATAAGAGATCCCTGGATCTTGAAAATTCGAGATCAAATTCGTCGAAAATAACTGCTTCATCGTTGTATCAAAACATCGGAATCAGTTTTGCTTCATTGGAACAATATGACAGTGCCCTGATCTATTTGAGAAAATGCCTGTTGCTAAAAGAACAACATCTTAATAAAGATGATCCCAAACTGGCCGTAGGATATTTGAACTTTTCAAGGTTTTTGCAAATCAGTGGTGAGATCAATGAAGCTCTTGATGTAATCAATAGTGCGGAACAAATTTATCTTTCGTATTATGGGCAAAATAGCCCTGTATTGGCACCTCTTTACTTTAACAAAGGAGCCATTTTAGTTACATTAAGCGATTACCTGGAAGCCTTGCATTATCATGAATTATCCCTGGAATTGTACAAAAAGGAATATAAATCCGACCATTCTATCTTTTCAAAGCTTTATTCGAATTTTGGTCATATTTATTTTCTACTTGACAGGATCCCGGAATCCATTGATTTTTGCGAAAGAAGCCTTAAGGGAGAAGTATTGCCTGAAGAGAAAGTAAGGGTTTATAATTTACTGGGAAAGGCTTACCTGGAGCTGAACCTTAATAAGCAAGCTGAGAAGTACTTTATACAATCATCAAGTATGGCAGAGGATGAACTGGGAGAATGGCATTCGCAAACTGCTAACAGTTATATTCATTATGGATTGTTTTGTCATCAGGCCAGGCAGTTTAAAAAAGCCCTGGCCTACTTTTCAAAAGCTGAAGCAATCTATCAATACCTGTATGGAGTTAAAAGTAAAAAACTCTCAGATACCTATACCTTTATTGCAGATACTTATACGGAATGGGGAAAATATTCTGAAGCCTTTAGTTACTACCAGAATGCAATCATTTCATTTATTAATGATTTTAATAAGGAGGATATCTATTCAAATCCTTCTATCGATGAAATTGAAGATGACCTTAGTTTCTTTTTTACACTTTCAGGAAAGGCCTCCGCATTTTATCAATACTTTTCATTAAATTCGGATGATATAAGAGACCTGGAGAAAACTTTGGAAATTGCAGAATTGTCCATAACCCTTTTTGAACGTATTAAATCAACCCTTGGTGGAGAACAAACAAAACTTCTTGTCACTAAAAGTGCCTACGATGTTTACAATCTCGCTGTGAAAGCCTCGACAGAACTTTATGAGATTACCGGGAATAAATCCTATTTGGATCTTTCCTTTACCTACTCTGAAAAAGGAAAGGCTGCAATTCTATTATCCACTTTAAAAGAACTTGAAGCTTTAGAGACAGGAGATTTACCAGAGGAAATAAAGGCCAGAGAAAAGCGGTTAAAGAGTGATATTGCTCAATACCAGAATGTAATTTATGAAGAAACTCAGAAATCAATTATCGATTCAAATAAAGTAGCCAGATTGCGGAACCGCTTGTTTCATGTGAAGTTGCAATACGATACCCTTGTAGCATCCCTTGAAGCAAATTACCCTGATTATTATAACCTGAAGTACAATATTGATGTGATATCAATTGCTAATGCTCAGAATAAACTTGAAAAGAACAGCGCACTAATTGAGTATAAGCTGATTGACAGCGTGTTGTATACCTACATTATAAAAAAGGACACAGCAACTGTAATCCGAACTCTCGTAGGGGCTTGTTTTACTGATGAAGTCAATACCTATTTAACTTATATGAATAGCATACCTGATGTTGATAGTGTAAGAAGCAGAAGTTATGCATTTGGAAAGTTGGGGTATACGCTGTATACAAAACTTCAATTACATAATCCATTGTTGGAGAATACGCCCAACCTAATCGTTATAACGGATGATATTCTGGGTTACCTGAGTTTTGAGGCCTTAATATCTGACATGCCTAATCCTGAGAATTCGACCTACAGCAAGTTAAACTACCTTATTCAGAACTATACATTTTCTTATGGGTATTCTGGAACATTGTTATTTAATGATTACAATAAAACGTCAGGAGGGAATAAGGTTCTCGCTTTTGCTCCTGCCTATAATAATGTTGAAGTTCATGAAATCGAAAATGAGGCTTTGACAATCAGGGGTCGAAAAGAGCTATTAATAGACCTTGAGCACACTCAAGCTGAAGTAAGTGCAGTTGTTGAAATTTTTAATGGAAGCACATTTATAAACAGCGATGCTACAGAAAACAACTTTAAGGCTCATTCATCGGATTACAATATTCTTCATTTTGCCATGCATACATTGATCAATGATGAGGATCCGATGGCGTCAAAGCTTGTATTTACGATGACCAATGACAGCACAGATGACGGATTTTTAAATACCTATGAAATATACAACCTGGATTTAAATGCGGAACTCGCAGTTCTCAGTGCTTGTAAATCGGGGACAGGTAAATACAATAAAGGTGAGGGGATCATGAGTCTTGCCCGGGGGTTCTTATATGCTGGTGTACCTGGAATCGTTATGACCTTGTGGTCAATCGAGGATAAATCAGGATTCGAGATTATAACCAGTTTCTACGAAAACCTTAAAGAAGGCCAGAGAAAAGATATTGCCCTCCGGAATGCAAAACTTACATACTTGAACAACGCCAACCAATTCTTTGCACATCCTTATTTCTGGGCTGCACATGTGCAGATTGGCGATAGTTCTCCCATTATTTCTACATCAGGAAAGAATTTCATTTATTATGGAATTGCCGGTTTTGTTCTGATTATCCCAGTATCAATTGTGTTGAGAAGGAGAAAGAGAAAAGCAATCTGATTCTGATTACGAACCATAGATGAAAAGTTGATTGTTCAGCTAATTCTCTCTTAAACTGAAATATAATAGCTAAACTTTAGTCGATGTGTTTCAAAATCTCTTTGGCCTGGTTTGAATAGAAACTTGTACTATCAGAAATCTTTTCAAATTGGTCAATTGCTTGATTCTTTTGATTATTCATAAGATAGATCAAACCAGTGTACCATTTTGCCTGTTCAACATATAAATTGTCATTATCATTGATAACATACTCAAATGATTCAATGGCTTTGTCATATTGCTTCAGTTCAATATAACATATCCCTGAATAAAAATGTGAGGAAATTTTATTTTCAAGTGAATTAAAATAATTTAAAGCGTTAGTCCAATCATTTTGCTGATAAAAATGGAAGTCTTCTATTATAGGAGCATTTGTATTTGCCTCGACTGATCTTACAAGTAAAACTGGATGTACTGGATTATAATATTGGCTCACCAGTTCTTCTTTCGAGAAGGATTTATTGGACAGTACGAACCACAACCCTCCACTAACCAGAATTAATAAAAACCATGCGGCAGCAATTTGCCAGATTCTATGAATGTTGGGTTGGAATTTAATTTTTCGAGAGATTAATTCTTTGCTTTTCATTTGATCAATAAGCAGGTTATGCATTTCCATATAGTTAATATCCCTAATGGCCTTATTAATCTCAGTTCTAAAAACAATATCTTTATTGATACCTGGATCGGTATCTTTACGAGCTTTAAATTCCTGACGTTCCTTGTCTGTTAAGATACCGTCAATGAATTCTTCGATTTTTATTCTATTTTCCATTATTATTACCTTTATGGATTCCGTTATCAAAGTATTTAAACTCAGGATCGGTTTTTATACTGTTTACCAATTTTTCCTTACATTGGTATTTTCTTTTCTTTGCGTATTGTTCGCTTTTGAATCCCAGTACTTTCGCTATATCTTTCAGAGGTATACCGGCTAAAAATAACTCAAGAACTTTCTGACAGCTGAAACTCAATTTCTTGAAATGCTCCTGATAGAGTTTGTATCTGTCATTTACTTCAAACAATTCGATAACTGATTCGTCAAGGTCGATGAAAATCCCTGTATCTTCAGCTATCGTCTTTCTCTGTCGTTTTTGCTCCAGCTGTTTAAGCCAAAGCCTCCTGCATACTGAATATAAATAGGTACTAAAAGAACATGTTAGTGACAGGTTATTTTCCCGCGTTTTAAGATATATAACCAGTATTGCATCCTGGTAAATATCCTGGGCATCTTCCACCGTACCGTGATTCTTTGCTATAAAAACTTTGATCTGATAAAAAAAGTTGTTATAAATATAATCAAGAACTTTAGTATCTCTGTCTTTTAAGCCCTGTAAAATATTATTTGCTGTAAATTCCTTCACCTTGTTATTGTTTATACCAAAATCTGCGAAAAGGATACCCCCTAATTGTAGATTTTTTACGTTTAACTTATTAATTTACATCTCTTTTATTAGATTTTAATAAACTGAAAAAGGGTAAAAGTTTATTTTAATGAAATTTATTGCTGACTCATCAGTTTTCAATTATCGATTCTTACAAGTTTTGATGATAAACCTGTGATTTGTTTAGATAAAATTACTATGAGCTCTACCCAATACAGTTTATACGTTATTATTATTATATGTTACCATATTCAGTGGTAAATTACATTGGAAGAAAAGGGGATCAAATATCCTTGCCATTATGATCTTCACAAAAGCCATTCTTGAAGGAATCACACAGGTAACTTTCAAATAACTAATGAATAAATTGAATATGAATTTTCAGACGTTTCTCATAGTAGAAAATACCTCTCAGACTTCATTGTAAAGGTAAATCATCTGACATATTGGAGAGATGCTTTTTCCTGTTCAAATCAATTCCTTTGAAATGGTGTTTATGTCAATCCGGCGGATAAATAATGGAAGAGGTGATTTTATTAATATCATGGGATATGAGGGAATTAATGAGGATGGAAACGATTACGAAGCTCTTAAAATTCCTGTCAGGCCCGAAAAATGAATTCAAATGATCAGGTATGAACATCAGTCTTTGAAGTGTTAAATATGGTCAATAAAAAATATAGGTGAAATTTCTGGAATTAATAGCTTTCCTTTTGGAAGGCTTTTTGTTTTTGAAAGTATTAGCTTGATAAATTGTTGCGAAAAAACAAATCCTGTTACAACCTGACGATTTTCTATTGTCCAAACAGTAATCTACTTCCGGTTGAAGCTCCCACTTTTAAGAAGTAATTTACATCTGTCGCTTTAAATTTCCTTTGTAACTAATTTTGAATGATTTACGTATCATGTTGACATTCTAAGAAATGTATCAAGATATTCAAAACACACAAACATTCAGGTCGTTAAAAAACTTTTTATTATGAAAAAGTACTATTTTGTTTTGTTTACTTTACTGTTGGTATTCTTTAACTTAATGTTAAACGGACAATCCATTATCTGGTCCGAAGACTTTCCTTATGTGGATGGAACAACCCAGGGAAGTGGTGTTCCACCAAAATGGACTCGGGATATTTCAAACTGTAGTCTGGGAAGTTTGGATTATGTAGAAGTTCGCAGTCAGACCTTTCGGGCAAAAGACACTGACGGAGAGGCAGTATTCATTACTGAAACAATTGATATATCAGCTTATACGGATGTATCCGTCTCTTTTAACCTGAGTGAAATTGGTCGTCTTGAAAATGCAGACTACTTCAGGTCCTATTATATGCTGGATGGTGGCATTGAAACCCTGTTTGAAACCAATGGAGATCTATTCAATGATTTCTACGAGGCTGTGGTTTCACAAACGGGGCTGAACGGGAATACCCTGACACTTGTTTTCAGGTTTCGAAATAGTGATGACCGGGAGATTTATATTTTCGATAATATTTATGTATTTGAATCCTCAATGGCTGGTTCATGCGCTAATGCAGTTACCATCAGCGAAGTTACAGATTTACCATTCAATACTTTTCTTACTTCAGCAAGTGGTCAATACCCCGGTTGTGGTGGATTTGATGATCCTATCGATGTTTGGTATGCATATACACCCTCAGCCTCTGGTACGGCTACATTTGATCTTTGTGGAAGTTCTTTTGATACAAGGATTGCCGTTTGGGATGCCTGTGGAGGCACGGTTCTGGATTGCAACGATGATAACGGGCCGGTTTGTACGGGAACAAATGCAAGTATTCAATTGGATGTTGTGTTAGGTGCAACCTATTATGTTCAGGTTGGTGGATATCAGACCGATGTTGGAACAGGAGACCTGACCATTGCTTTAACACCTTCACCTTCGAATAATGATTGTATCAGTGCAACGGTTATTGGTGAAGTATCCAATCTGCCTTTTTCCACAGTTTATGCATCAGCCAGTGGTTATAATCCCGGTTGTGCAGGCCTGACAGATCCCATTGATCTCTGGTATGTTTATTCACCAGTTTCGGATGGAAATGTTGAGATTGATCTTTGTGGTAGTTCTTTCAATACACGTTTGGCTGTCTGGGATGGCTGCGGAGGAACTGTATTATATTGCAATGATAACAGTGACAATTGTGATGCTGGTTCACAACAATCCTATATAAATGGAGCTGTAACAGCAGGAAATACCTATTATATCCAGATTGGAGGACGAGATGCAATCACAGGAGACGGATTTTTATCATTATCATTTACCCCGGTTCCAACAAACAATGAGTGCGCCGGTGCTACTCCTGTGGGTAATGTTACAGACATGTCATTTTCTACCCTTGCAGCAAGTGCAAGCGGAGCAAATCCGGGTTGTGGAGGAATAACGGATCCTGTAGATATCTGGTATTCCTATACGGCAACGGCTACAGGTGTAGCTTCCTTTGATCTTTGTGGTAGCTCTTATGATACACGACTCGCTATCTGGGATGGCTGTGGTGGATTGGTGCTCGCATGTAATGATGATGACGGACCGGTATGCAGTGGATTGCAATCAAGTATCCATTTGGCGGTAGTTTCAGGACAAACTTATTATCTGCAAATCGGTGGTAAAGACTCTGAAACCGGTGAAGGTGATCTTACCATATCCGTTGTTGCTTATGCAATAAATAACGAATGTGTTGGTGCAACTCCAATTAATGAAGTAACGGACTATGGCTTCAGTACAGTTGCTGCAAGTCAAAGTGGTGTGCTAATGAGTTGTGGGGGTGGTAATTTACCATATGATATATGGTTCGCTTATACAGCAACTGTTTCAGGAAGTGCCAGTTTTGATCTTTGTGGAAGTGATTTCGATACCAGGATTGCTATTTGGGATGCTTGTGGTGGTATAGAATTGGATTGCAATAACGATGACGGGCCAGTTTGTTCAGGTGTAGATGCCAGTTTGGTAATGGAGGTAACTTCAGGAACAACATATTATGTCCAGGTAGCAGGTTATCAGGAAACTGTTGGTAATGGTGATCTTACAATCGATGTTATCTCATTTGTTGGTAATGATAATTGTGCAAGTGCGCTTGCCATAGGTGAAGTAACAGACCTTCCTTTTTCAACCCTCGAAGCAACTGCCAGTGGAATAAACCCTGGCTGTGGTGGGTTGACAGATCCAGTGGATATCTGGTTTGCATATACTGCAAATTTTTCTGGGATTGGAGTAATTGATCTGTGTGGAAGTGGATTTGATACACGACTGGGTATTTGGGATGCATGCGGCGGAGCATTGATTGGATGTAATGATAATGACGGATCTATGTGTGCCGGATCAGCTTCAAGTTATAAACTCCTTATCGTTGCCGGAACAACATACTATATCCAGGTTGGTGGCTATGAATCAGAAACCGGTATTGGGGATCTAAGCATAACCGTATATAGTACAGAGATGTGGACAGGTGCAATAAATGGTGATTGGACCAATCCGGGGAACTGGGGCAACAATGCTGTCCCGTTGGTTATCTCGGATATTACAATTCCCGGGAATTCCCCAAATTTCCCGGTGATTGATAAATCAGTTGAATGTAATAATCTTCGTATTTATGATGGAGCACAGTTGACTTGTGTGACAGGATGTGATCTTACAATAAACGGACATCTTTTTAATGGTGCAGGTAGCAGTGGATTATTCAGAATGAATGACGGAATTTGTACAGTTTACGGTAACTATTATTCGGAAATTGGCGCTACGACAGACATTAACGGAGGAATTTGGTCTTTTGAAAACTGGAACAGAAGCACTACTTCGATTTGGAGTAAAGGAAATATACACTTAAGTGGAGGTATCATAAACTCAGCAGGATCAATTGTTTGGTCAAACTATAATGTAATTGGAGTTATTGATGGTCCTGTTACTGTGAACATTGGCGGATCATTCAGGAACAGCAGTGATGACTGGACCATAACGGATGGTACTTTTAATATGCTTGGGTCCGATGTATCAAAGGGGACAGAAGATGCCGAAGTCTTTTATATCCTTGCATCCACTTTTGGTCCGGGAAATTATGTGGCAACCCCAAGACTCAATATCAGGCCTCCCGAAAATATAGTATACAGTACCAGCTCTGAAGGCGATATAACTGGAGTATGGGTATTGGATGATATTAGGGTCGATTCTGGTTATTTGTCAACTTCAGGATTCACTGGTTCTAAGAGCATTGCTTCAATGAATGATTTTGTAATTGTTGAAGGAGACTTAATAATTGGTCCGAAAGGAAAAATGACAGCTGATGTTTCAGGATCATTTACAGTACACGGACAAGCCAGTTTGATGGCTGACCAAAACAATATGGCATCCTTCATTGACAATGGCAATACAAGTATTGAAGGAGGTGCTGATGTGCAACAGTATCTTTCATCTGAACGTTGGCATTTGGTTTCACCACCTGTGACAGGAGCAACCATTAATACTTATCTGGATATTTATTTGAAAGAATACAATGAACCTGATAACAGCTGGACTTACCTGGTTGAACCTACTTCTATGCCAATGAATTCAACCAAGGGATATGCAGCCTGGACCGATGATGATTTAACAGGATCCACTACAGTTAGTTATACCGGTGACCTGAATAGCGGGGATTATTACATACCTTCATTTAGTTTCACAATGACCAGTCCATCAACAGGTTGGAACCTGGTTGGAAATCCCTATCCTTCAACAATTCAGTGGAACGCAACATGGCCAAAAACAGACCTCAGTGAATGGGCATGTATTCACAATAATGGTAATGATGGGTGCTACAATGCAGTAACCGGGGCGGAGTGGCCGGATATTGGATCTATGCCGGATGGAACGCTGGGGCCAACTCAGGGATTCTGGGTGAGAGCAACATCCGATATTGCAAATATGACGATCGAAAATTCTCAGAGGATGCACAATAATCAAGGTCTTTACAAGGAATCATTCATCGAGATGGATCAGTCAATCAGGTTAAGGATTGATGGAAACAATGACTTTGATGCAGTCCTGATTCAATTTACTGAAGGGGCAACATCAGGTTTTGATGATAGTTTTGACCTGGAGAAACGTTGGGGTTATGATGAATCACCCAATGTGTACACCATCCATCCTGAAGATGCCTTGTATTCTGTGGATGTGAGGCCACAAATTGAATCGGAAATGGTTATCCCTATTGGATTTGAAACCGGATTAACAGGTTATTTCGTAATGGAAGCAACACAGTTTGATGGGTTGGCAGGAGAGTACCAGGTAATTGTGGAAGACATCAAAGAGGGTATATTTACACAGCTAAAGAAAAATACTCAATATGGATTTTCTGGTGATCCGCAAGATGAAAATCATCGCTTTAATCTTCATTTCAAAGATATAAATTTTAACACTGGTGACAATATTACTAATCCTGTGTTTATCTATTCATTTGAAAATGATGTTTATGTCTTAACCTCTGATATCAAAATTGAGGAGGTTGTTATCTTTGACATTATGGGACATGAAGTAGTGAGAGAATATGGAATTGATGAAAATGTTCTTAAAATCCCAGTTGATAGTAAAACTGGATTTTACACTGTACGAGCCAGAACATCAGACTTTGTAATAATAGAAAAAGTCTACATAAAGTAGAGGAATACATTCAGGAATACAGAGCCTCCTTATGGGAGGCTTTTTTTGTTAATTAGAACACTTGTTCCATGATTTAAGGGAGAAATACAATAGGTGTGAATTGAGAAAAGAAAAATATTTTAATCCGGATCATTCTGCTAAAATATGGTCCTGTTCATTTTTTGATTTGAGGGAACTCTGGTAAATGGAGCACAATGTCAATTCTTTGCAAAAATGATGAATGTTTGTTAAAATCAGTATGGAAATCAGAACTATACCGGTTTCTCTACCAGAAGAGGAATTTTAAACTGAAAGGAAGAACCTTTTCCTAAAGTGGATTTGAAAGTTAATTTGCCGCCCAATAGTTTGATTAGCTTATCAGCAATGGAAAGGCCTATTCCCAAACCCTTCTCACTATTAACGGAACCTTCCTCCACACGATGAAACTTGTTGAATATATGTTTGAACTTTGTATCGTCAATTCCTTTGCCTGTATCGGTGATGAAAAATTCGATCCTGTCATCAATCATCCGGTAGCCAAATTCAACAGATCCCTCAACTGTAAACTTTAAGGCATTGTCAAGGAGGTTCTGAATGGCTTGTTTTAATTTTTCCGGATCAGAAAAAAGCTGAATGTTCTTGTTTGACTTGTCCTTTTTTAGCAAAAGTTTAAGGTTGTTCCTATTCTGTTCTTTTAACAGGTCGTAGAATTCCATATAAAGACTGTCCATCATCTTTTCCAGGCTGAAGAACTCCATGTTGAGTTTTAAATTTTCGGATTCCACACTTGCTGTTAAAAGTATATTATCGATCAGGCGGAGTAGCTCTTTGCTGTTTTTGTTGATCTCGTCGATGAAGAACTTCTTTTGATCGTTGTTGTAGTTGTTGTCAGTAAGAAGGTTAGAGAATCCTACAATAGCATTCATAGGTGTTCTGATCTCATGGGAGACATTGGCTAGGAAAGATCTTTTCATCTGATCCACCTCAGCCTCTTTGTTTTCGAGATCATTTTTAATTTTCTGAACCAGTTCAGAAAGTTGATTATACGACAATTTATCTGACATAAATACAATTGAAATAGCTTTTGAGTCTATTCCTTCCATAAGTTTAATTCTGGTATAATAGAAAAGGTTACCCTTGAAATGCCTTATTTTTCTGTAAAATCAAAAATATTTTGAACCAATTTTGTGTCTGTGTGCCAAATACAATTAATCGTTTTTTTCAGGTAATGGATTCCCAAATTGAAAAAAATTTTGATATTTGGAAAATATTATTACATTTGTAATTCATTTTTTAAAATTGAGAGTTATGACGAAGAGAAGCTTTTATGCCATCCTTATGGTAGCTTTAGGCTTATTGCTCACAGTTAATCTTTCAATCTTTGCTTCTAACTATTCTTCAGGTGATTCTGAAGGTGGTGTGAAAGGTAATGATGATATTGTAGGAACTTATGTTCCAGATTAATTGTTGAGGATTCTTTGAGCCTTAACAAGCTTACAAATGTTGAAGAACTAAGAGGAGAGGGTAACCTTTCCTCTTTTTCATTTATCCTCAACTTTTCTTTCCCCATTTATTTTTTGTTTTTTTGACTTGTTTATCAAAACTATTTTGTGTATTTCAAGTATAAGATAGCTTACTATATTGTATTATAAGTAGAGAATTGTGATAAGATTGTTTCTTGGCATAGTATTGTTATTGGCATTAATTGGGCAATTTAAGCCTAGTAGTGCTGCTATCCAAAATGATTATTCTAGGTTTGAAATTAACGCTCAAGTTATTGAAGGATTGGTAATATCTGAGAACACTGATTCCATCGATTATTTACTTACTTCAATTAAAGAGGATGCTCATCACACAAACAATTGGAATTATTATCTCCAATTTATAAATTCGCTTTCCAATTCCTATCAAATAGTCAGAAACATGGATAAAGCCGTGTATTATAGTGAACATGCCTTACACATTTATGATTCTCTAAAGTTAAACAACCAATTCCTGTCTTGCCAATTGCAACTTCTGCATGGTACTAATCTTTATAAACAATTAAGGCTTAAAGAATCCGAGATGCTTCTGACTAAAACACTAGATTTAGCGGAAAGAATTAATTACGATAGTGCAAGGATTTATACTCTAAAAGTGTTAGGAAATCTGAATTTTAGGTATAGAAATTTTGCTTCGGCAATTGATTATTATTGGAGATCTCTTCATGTTGAAAACTCGAGAATTGAACCGTCTAAAGTAATGGTATCTTCACTTTATCAAAACATTGGAATCTGTTATTCATCGATGGAACAGAATGACAGTGCATTGATTTACTTTAGGAAGTCACTGGAATTGAAAGAACAACACCTTGAAAAGGAGGATCCTAAACTAGGAGCGGGATACCTTAATTTTTCGCGATTTCTTCAGATTATTGGGGAGA
Organism: uncultured Bacteroidales bacterium; assembly: GCA_964421215.1. GTDB lineage: Bacteria > Bacteroidota > Bacteroidia > Bacteroidales > JAADJA01 > JAADJA01. The sequence goes on from CAYQWA010000004.1 coordinate 166,033, forward strand.
TCAATGAAGCCTTGGTTTATATTAATAAAGCTGAACATATATATCTTTCCTATTATGGTGGAAGTAGCCCAATACTGGCACCTTTATACTTTAATAAAGGAGCCATATTGATAACTTTAAGTGATTACCAGGATGCCCTTCATTATCATGAATTATCGTTAGAGCTGTATAAGCAAGAATATTCATCAGATAATTATATTTTCACAAATCTCTATTCGAATTTTGGTTACATTTATTCTTTGTTAGATAGAATCCCAGAATCCATAAAATATTTTGAAAAAAGTTTGGAAGGAGCAGAATTTCCAGAACAAAAAGTGAGAGTAACTAGTCTGCTTGGAAATGCCTATCTTGAATTAGACCTTCATCAACAAGCTGAAAAGTACTTCATGAAATCCTTGGGAATGGCACAGGAATATCTTGGAGAAAAGCATTCACAAACCGCTAATAGCTATATACATTATGGTTCATTTTGTCGGCAAACTAAACAATATAATAAAGCATTGGCTTCTTTTTTACAAGCTATAAAAATATATAAAGAAAATCATGGAAATAAATTTAGGCACGTTTCAAATACATTTTCAAACATTGCACAAAATTATTTAGAATGGGGAAGAAATTTGGATGCTTTAAATTATTACCAAAAATCAATAATTGAATTTATTGATGAATATAACGAACAAGATATTTACTCAAATCCAAACATTAACACAATTGAAGCAGACCTAAATTTCTTGTTTACAATTATAGGTAAATCCAAAACATTTTATCAGTATTATACTGAAGAAACAAGGGAACTCCAAGATCTGGAAAAATGTTTGGAAACTGTTGAGTTGGCTTTGATTTTATTTGAGAGATTAAAAACAACTCTCCAGGGAGAACAAACTAAACTACTCGTTACTAATAGTGCCTATGATATATACGATCTTGCTGTAAAAGCATCAACAGAACTTTACGAATTAACAAGGGATCCTTCATATTTGGATCTTTCCTTTGCCTATTCAGAAAAAGGTAAAGCAGCTGTACTTTTATCAACCTTAAAAGAAATGGAAGCAATAGAATCCGGCGACATGCCGGAGGACCTTAAGGATAAAGAAAAGCAAATTAAACGTGAAATAGCCCAATACCAGAATGTAATCTATGAAGAGACCCAAAAAGCCACAATTGATTCAAGCAAAGTAGCCAGGTTGCGTACCCGATTGTATAATGTTAAATTACAATACGATACGCTTGTATCCTCTCTCGAAGCTGATTATCCTGAATATTATAACCTTAAGTATAGTTTTAATGTTATTTCAACAGCTGACATTCAAAATAAACTGAAAAAGAATAGCGCATTAATTGAGTACAAACTGATCGATAGTATTATGTACACTTATATAATAAAACATGATACTGCAGCTGTAATCAGAACAGATGTGGGGATAGCTTTTACAAATGAGGTTAATGAATACTTAACCTATATGAATGCTATGCCTGATGTAGACAGTGTGAGGAGCAGGAGTTTTACTTTTGGTAAATTAGGCTATTCGCTCTATACAAAACTTCAGCTCGATAATCCCTTGTTAAAAACTACAACAAACCTTATTGTCATCCCTGATGATATCTTAGGCTACCTGAGTTTCGAGGCCCTTGTTTCAGAATTGCCCAATCATGAAAACTCAACGTACAACAAATTAAAATACATTATTCAGGATTATTCGTTTTCCTATGGCTATTCAGGTACATTATTATTTAATGAGTACAAGAAAAAATACGGAGGAAATGAAATTCTCGCATTTGCACCGGCATATGATAATGTTGAAGGCCATGAAGTAAATAAAGGGTCACTGGCCATCAGGGACCTGAAAGAGAACTTAATCCCTCTTGAATATACACAAACTGAAGTAAATGCAGTTACTAAGATATTTAAAGGTAGTACTTACATTAACAGGGATGCCACTGAATACAATTTTAAAGAACATTCTTCTGAATACAATATACTTCACTTTGCCATGCATACACTGATAAATGATGAGGATCCCATGGCATCAAAGCTTGTCTTCACACTCAATAACGACAGCACAGACGATGGATTTTTAAATACCTATGAGATCTATAATCTGGATCTTAATGCCGAGCTTGCAGTACTCAGTGCATGTAAATCAGGTACGGGTAAATTCAGCAAGGGTGAAGGCATCATGAGCCTGGCCCGTGGATTCCTGTATGCTGGTGTGCCAGGCATTGTAATGACACTTTGGTCCATTGAAGATCAATCTGGTTCTGAGATAATTGCCGGGTTCTATAAAAACCTTAAAAAGGGAGAAAGAAAAGACATTGCTTTGCGAAATGCAAAGATCACCTACCTGGATAATGCCAACCAGCTATTTGCACATCCCTATTTCTGGGCTGCGCATGTACATATTGGCGATAGTTCCCCAATTTCTCCATCCAGCAGGAATTACATCTATTACGGTATTGCAGGTTTTATAATTGTACTGCTAGCATTGGTTCTTATCCGGAGAAGGAAAAGAAAAGCAATTTAAAGGATCCCCTCTGCATCAAGATTTCGACAACAATAACCACTCTTTATTTTTATTATCCTAAGGAGTGATCCTTTATTAAAAAATGATTTCATCCTTAAGCTATTTAAATTAAGTAATGTAATTTGATTAATGGGAGTAAGAACCTAAGTCTGCCATTGGATGAATTAATGAAGCAAAAAAAAAACAGGCTGATTGCTCAGCCTGCTAAAAAAATGATTTTTATTCGCAAAACTTTAGTTGAGGTATTTTAAAATCTCTTCAGCCTGATTTGAATAGTAACTATCACTATCTGAAATCTTTTCAAATTGATCAATTGCTTGATTCTTTTGGTTGTTCATAAGATAGATCAAACCAAGATACCATTCGGCTTGTTCGACAAAGAGATTGTCTCTGTCACTGATCACATATTCAAATGAATCAATGGCTTTGTTATACTGCTCCAATTCAATATAACATACCCCTGAATAAAATTTTGCAGTTATTTGATTGTCAAGTGAATTGAAATATTTTAAGGCATTTGTGTAATCGTTTTGTTTGTAAAAACTAAATGCTTCTTTTAGGGCATCATCGGTATTCATTTCTGCTGACCTTATCTGTAATATCGGGTGCGCAGGTTTGTAATATTTAGTTACCAGTCGTTCAGTGGAGAATGGTTTATTGGACAAAATGTACCATAATCCTCCAACAACAAGAAGCAGTGAAAATGAAGCAGCAGCAAGGTGCCAGGTTTTTAATAACTCATTCTGGAACCAGAATTTATTAGAGGATGAAGCCATGTTGTTGCTTCTTTCATTTAGTAACTTCCTCAATTCAGCATAGCGTTTGTCTCTCAATGCGTCATTAACTTCAGCCCTGAAGACCACGTCTTTCTTGAAATTAGGATTAGATTCAGTTAATATCATTAGTTCCTGCAGTTCTTTTTCAGTTAAATTCCCGTCGATAAATTCTTCAATTTTTAAATTATTGTCCATTATTTCTAGTTTTAGGGTTGCCGTTATTAAAGTATTTAAACTCGGGATCGCTTTTGATACTGCTCACCAATTTTTCCTTACATTGGTGTTTTCTTTTCTTGGCATATTGTTCGCTTTTGAATCCAAGAATGTTTGCTATTTCTTTTAATGGTATTCCGGCTAAAAATAACTCCAGAACCTTCTGACAACTAAAACTTAACTTTTTAAAATGATCCTGATAAAGTTTGTAGCGTTCATTTTTTTCGAACAATTCAAGTACATTTTTGTCAAGTTCAACAAAAATCCCGGTGTCTTCTGCTACAGTCTTTAGATGCCTTTTTTGTTCAAGCTGTTTCAACCACAGTAACCTGCAAACCGAATATAAATACGTATTGAAAGAACAAGATAGTGTCAAGTTGTTTTTAAGCGCTTTCAGGTAAATTACCAGGATTGCATCCTGATAAATGTCCTGTGCATCTTCCTCAGTACCATGATTCCTGGTTATAAAAACTTTGATCTGATAAAAAAAGTTATCATAAACATAATCAAGAACTTTAGTGTCACTGTCCTTTAGGCCCTGAAGAATATTTTCTGCCGTAAATTCCTGCACTATTCTATCATTTATTCCGAAATCTGCTGAAAGGTTACCCTCCTCATCCGGATTTTTGTTGTTTAATATTTTTACTTTATAATCTATATCTACTTTCTCTTTAAACTGTAAATTTTTAAAAAGGGTACATTTTCATTGAACTGAAAATTACTTTTTATATAATATTTTAAATTTTAGGGAAGCCCTTAATTTGCATTGAAAAGCCTGGAAACCAAAATATGCCTGAATTTGTAGATATCTAATTATTTCCATTTACCCCGATACCCTAATTACCACTTGTATTTATACGAAATGTTAACTAAACAGTTACTAAAACCTGGTACATAAATTTGAAAAATGTGGAATGCAGAATTATTTCCAGACTCCGCTGATTTTTGTATCGCAATTGCTACAATTTCCATTGGTAATTTTATTGTGCATTAAATGGAATCCCTTTCTGCTTATCAGACTGGTTTTGCATTCTGGGCAGAAAGTAACAGAAGGTCCTGTTTCCGGTGAATTCCCGATATACACATAGTTTAGTCCAGCCTTTAGAGCAATCTGTTTAGCTGTCTTCAAAACATTGACCGGAGTGAAGGGGAGATCGGTAAGTTTGTACTGAGGGTGAAACCTGCTGAAGTGAAGCGGAGTGTCTTCAAATCCATTTTCAGCAAGCCAATCGCACATTTGTGTGATCATATCAAAATCATCAGTCCAGTTTGGAACCAGAAGATTTGTAATTTCTAACCATACGCCTTCTTCTTTGAGAATTTGAAGCGTTTTAAGAACAGGTTCCAAAGTACCGGCATTTAACATTTCATAAATTTCATTGCTGTAAGATTTTAGGTCAATGTTTGCCCCATCAATGTACTTACACCATTCCTTCAATGGTTTTTCATTAATGTATCCAGCTGAAACGATGACATTTTTAACACCTTCCTGCCTCGCAATCTTTGCGGTATCCATTACATATTCATAAAAAACAATGGGCTCGGAATATGTATATGCAATGGAATTACAATCGGTTTCTTTGCATTTTTTTACCACCTCTTCAGGCATGAGGTCGTAATTTTTGGTTTTAGAAGGGCTTGTTTGAGATATCTCCCAATTCTGACAATTCAGGCAGGCCAGGTTACAACCTGCAGTAGCAATTGAAAATGCCCTGCTCCCCGGAAGAAAATGATACAATGGTTTTTTTTCAATGGGATCCACATGGATTGCACAAGGATTGCCATAAGCAATGCATTCCAAAATGTTATCCCGATGGATTCGCGTCCTGCAATCTCCTTCCTCGTTGGGCTTTATTTTGCATTCATTGGGACACAAAAGACACTTTAATCCCTTTGGAGTTGTGGTATAATAAACAGCTTCGATGGCAAAGTCTTCTGTAGGAATATTCGAAGTAATAGAAGGCAACGATTGAAAAGCTGTTTTATCTTTACCTGCAAGAAGGTCTAAGCTGCATAAACCACATGCCATTGCACCAGTACCGTACAAAGTTCTTTTTATGAATGTCCTTTTTGTTATAGGTTTTCCCATGTGATCTGTACATTTAATTGTGGTTCCTTGTTTTAATCAGGATTATCAATCCAGTGATAAAATTAAGTATTCCAATGATCAAGCATACCTTAATCAAACCAAACAGTGGAATAAGAAGTGCGGCTACAAGCAAGGCCCCGAAGGATGAACCAAGCAGGTCAGCACCATAGGATCCTGATGCTGTTTTTACAATGTCTGCATACCTCAATTTTGAACCGAAAGTAAATTGTATTCCGGTAAGAACTCCAGTAGCCAACATTAATACCACAAAAACAGAATGTATAACAAAACTTCCGGGTTGCCCGGTATTGAGGTTCACAATGATAAGAGGAGCCAGGATTGCAAGAATTCCGATTAAGTACTGGAGAAAGCTGTAATTTTTGTAGCTGGTTTTGATTTTTTTGGATAGCCATAATGATCCAAGTACAAGACCCACCATAAACACTGTTATAAATATCCCCAACATAAAATAAATGTAGCCATAAATGATCTGAAATGCGATAATTAAGACAATTTCAAGGGATGATGCGGATAATCCTGTGGAGAAAAGCCCCAGATTAACAATGTGCAGTCTGGGTATGATCAATAATGCGATTACCGCCAGAGTAAGCAATAAAAGCAACAGTTTGAAATTGAACTTGCTTAACCATAACTTCAATTGCAACATATAAGCAATGGGAATAAAATCGTAATTTATAACTACACCCTCAGTTATCTCACTTTCTATTTTATTCCTTCTTTCTGCAATCAATTTATCATCCAGAAAATAAGGATTTACATATTCGTTGCTGATGTTTTTAATCTTACTAAGTTTCCCGATCTCTGCGGTTAATCTGTTGTCGGAAGCCAGAAAAAAGTTTCGCTGGCCAGGAATGACAATTACGTTATTAAAAATCAATTTCATTGTAGAATACAGAGCTGTATGGTATTCCTTTGATTCCTTTCCCATGTAATTGGCCGAAGATGAAAGACTGGTGGACACTATTCCCGAATAGGAGAGTTTGTTTTTGATCTCCTCATAAAATTCAAGACTGTAATACCGGTTAAGGTGAACACTTGACGGGTCGGGTAAGTTGATTAATATTACATCGTATTTATTATCAATATTTTGTAAAAACAATCGGGCATCCTGGTTGATAATATTGATGGTTTTGTCGGTGGAGGATTGTTTTAAATATTTCTCTGCAAGTCGTATAAGGTCCGGGTTTATTTCCACATAATCTATGGATGCGACATCGTATTTTAATACCTCATCAATAACACCGGTAGCCCCTCCTGAAATGATCAGAATATTTTCAGGCCGTGGATGCTGGAACATTGCATAATGAACATTTTCCTCATTGGATATCATATTATCTGTGGAAAAGAGGATCTGACCATTTTCATAAAAGTTGATCTGGCCTGATGATTCGGTAACGGTGAGACTACCATAGGGTGTGTCGAGGTGTTCCAGGATGGTCTGGTTTTTAAACAGCTGGTCGTAAGCATATTCGCTTATGTCAAGAATTGCTACAAATCCTGCTAAGAGGATAGCGAATATGCCAAATACCTTGGGAATTTTGGTTTCTGACCGTGTAAAATAAAGAAACAAGGCTGTACCGAAATTCAGGAAAAGCAGGAGTTTTAAACTGACAAAAGTGTTAAATACAAAAATAAAAATGAAGTTGAATAATAATCCCCCAACTATACTGCCAAGGGCTTCAATTCCATAAACTCTGTAGATTTGATTCGATTCTTTAATTTTGGACAGCAAAGTACTAAAGAGTGTAAACAGGTAACCGGACACCAAACAGAACGGGGCCAGAAGAATAAGAGAACTAAAAAATATCTCCAGGATGTTCAGCATTTTTCCTGGCGGAAAGATCAAATTCCTGAATGTGAAGGAGAAATAAGCAATTACCAGGGGTAATAATCCTAAAAGAATATGGGAGAAGAATATAGTTCTGTAGTTAAAATCAGTATTTGATCTGAATCGTGCCAGGTAAGCTCCTAAAGCAGTAAGTAGCATCCAGTTTGCAAGGATTATTCCAATAACAAGTTCATTGCCGCTGAATACAGAAAGAAAATGCCGTAACAATATAATTTGCGTAATCATGGTGGTTAATCCAATCATGAAGACGGAAAACTTTGTACTGTTTTCTTGTTTGCTCAACATTCCGTATATTTGTTTTAGTCTTTAATAGACAACACGAAAATAACGAATATGGAGAACTTTAAGCATATCATACCCCTTATTTTTTTATTATTGATACTAACAACTACCTGTAATTCCCAGAACGAAGATCAGGTTGATAAAAGGCAGAAAATGCATATAAATCGTTCTCCGGCAGTCGCGGGACAGTTTTACCCGGCTAATCCGGATGAGCTTACTCAAACGCTTGAAAATCTTTTTGTAAAAGCAAAAAAAAAGAACCATGATAATGTACTGGCACTTATTGTTCCGCATGCAGGGTATGTGTTTTCTGGTGTTGTAGCAGCCTCCGGTTATAACCAGGTAGATTTTGATCGGAAAATCGACAATGTATTCGTTATTACCAGTAGTCACAGAGCCTATTTCAAAGGGGCATCCATCTATTATCCGGGAAATTATCTTACACCTTTAGGTGAAATTGAAGTGAACAGAAAGATCGCTGATGAACTGTTTAAATCAAATAAGATTTTCAGCTATGTGCCTGAAGCTCATACGACTGAGCACAGCCTTGAAGTTCAACTTCCATTTCTACAGCACAAATTTGGTCAAAAGTTAAAAATTCTACCTATTGTAATCGGAACACAATCCAAAAGTGATTGTAAGGAGATCGCTTCAAAATTAAAACCATGGTTTACTCCGAACAATCTGTTTGTTATCTCTTCGGATTTCTCCCACTATCCTTCCTATGAAGAAGCAAATAAATGGGATTTAATAACAGCTGATGCTATTGTTCAAAATTCCCCTGATGAATTGTTCAAGGCGGTAAACAGCAAAGCTGATGACCAGGTAAAGAACCTTTCTACACGTTCCTGTGGATGGTCCTCAATTCTAACATTATTGTATCTGACAGAGGACGATCCGAACTATTCCTACGAGAAAATAATTTACCAGAATTCAGGTGATAGCAAGTACGGAGATAAAAACCGTGTTGTGGGATATCATGCTCTTGCCGTAATCCGGGGAGGAACAGAGGTTCAGGAAGGTTCTTTTCAACTTTCTGATAAGGACAAAAATCAGTTACTATCCATAGCCCGTGAAACGGTAACCTCATGGGTTACCAATAGAAAACTCCCTGAATTTGACAATGACGATTTTTCAGAAAATATAAAACAAGAGTGTGGAGCCTTTGTTACGTTGAATAAGAACCACAACCTAAGGGGATGCATTGGCAGATTTACTTCTGATGAGCCCCTGTATGAGGTAGTAAAGCAGATGGCCGTTGCATCTTCAAGCCATGACAGGAGATTTTTGCCGGTTGAATCTAAAGAACTTGAAGATATTGATATAGAAATTTCAGTACTCACTCCCATGAAGAAAATAGAATCCATCGATGAAATAGAATTGGGCAAGCATGGAATTTATATTAAGAAAGGAAACAAAACAGGTACATTTCTTCCCCAGGTTGCAACTGAAACCGGGTGGGGTATTGAGGAGTTTTTAGGCCATTGTGCTCGTGATAAGGCCGGCCTTAGCTGGGAAGGCTGGAAAGATGCAGAAATATTTATTTACGAAGCTTTGGTGTTCTCCGAATAGCTTACGGTTTTAAACTTTACTTAGCACCCTTTTAAGTCGTTTGGTAGCTTCGAGGGCAAGAACATTAAGTGCAGGAATACCAATCTGGTTCATTAAAGTTGATGCATTCATCGCTGCCACTTCAATTTTTCCCTCTCCCTGATCGATTACAATCATGTTGCAAGGCAGTAAAGTCCCTATTTTATCATCCGACTGGAATGCACGCAACGCCAGGTGGGGATTACAAGCTCCAAGAATGACATAATCCTTGTAATCTACATCAAGCTTGTTTTTTAAGGTTTGTTTAACATCAATTTCGGTCATGATCCCGAACCCTTCTTCGGCAAGTAATTCTGTTACCCTTTCAATGGTTTCCTCAAACTTACCATCAATTGTTTTGCTGATATAGTATTCCATCTTACTAAAATTGAAACTTACAGATTATTTATTCGATTGTCCAAATCAGTTTCCTTCGATCGTAATATTTCCAATTCTTTTTGTTCGTTTTTATTCAGCTTGCTTTTTTCACTTTTAGCTTCCAGTTCAATGATCTTCATTGAGATCTCGTAGCGTTGTCTTCTGAGTTTATCAAGCTTTTTCACGAGCCAAATATAGTAATTATTAAATATCCCGGTGCAGAATTAAGGGGATTTCATGAGTAAGATTAATTCCAAGGGGAGAAACTTCTGCAAGTAGAGGTATAATCTCAACTCCATGATTACTGGCTTCTACCAGTTTGCCGGAATAGATGGGATCAATATCCCAGGCCGGGCCAAACCACTTAACATCTGTTCGTTGTATAACGAATATCAATACTGCCCTGTAACCATTTGTTTTAGCCTCCATCAATGTTTCCAAATGTTTTCTGCCACGAGTGGTAATTGAATCCGGAAACCGGACAAAATCAGCCTCCTTCATGGTGACATTTTTTACTTCGATAAAGCACTCTTCATTTTCATTTTTTGCATACAGGTCAAATCTGCTATCCTGGTACTTTACCTCCCTTTTAACGTGTTGATATCCTGAGAGTTTTCGGATATTTTGACCTGCCATAGCTTCATAGACCAAAACATTGGGGACAATGGTATTAATACCGATCCAAGCTTCATTGATGAAAATCATTTCCCAGGTATATTTTGTCTTTCGCTTAGGATCAGAAGCAGAAGATAAATAAACTGGAGCACCCTCCTCCAGGCAACTTTTCATTGATCCCGTGTTGGTACAATGGACAGTAACTATCTCCCCATTTTCAAGCTCAACATCAGCCAGGAAACGTTTGTATCTTCGAAGGAGTTTTCCAGGAATCAATTGATGTTTAAAATTCATAATTATACTTTACCAGGTTGGACTTGTGTAGTTTAAGTGGGGTTCTAAATGTTAACCTTTGAGATCTTTTTATGGAGATCATTTACTTCCATAAGTGCAGCGGATCCGTACCAGGGATGTAATTCCATTTCAAGCCTTCCTGCAATAATTGCTGGATCGGTCTCTGTGAGTTTTTTAGCTTCTTCGATGGATTCAACATTGAAGATATAAATTCCTCGTAGGTCACCACCATCCAGGAAAGGGCCGGCTAATACCAGCTTACCTTCGTCAGCAAGTTTACCAATATTGTCAAGATGAGCCCTCTGCAAATTTGAAACAGTAGCTGAATCCTGATCCTGGTTGGGTCCCCTTTTTAAAAAGGCCAGTACATACTTTTTCATGCCGTAATCATCGGCATCGTATTTCTTTGCCAGGATTGAGTCGAACACTTCAGTCGGACTTGTATTTTCTTCGACAGTCCGTTTGGATTGATCTGCCTGGTTACATGAAGAAATTAAAAGGATTAAGCATATAAATAGGAACAGGTTTTTCATTTTGAATTTTTTTTACAAAATAAAACATTAAACAGATTCTGGTGTTGGATTGTTTGAAAATTAATTTGATTAGGGTGGAATTCCAGGGTTAAAATGTTTCATCTTGTAAGGAAGTGAAAATTCTCCCGTCGAAATTTAAGATTACATCAAAATCGGTGTGTTAAAGTTCATAGTACTAATTAATGACGAAACAGTTTCATGATGAATAAAACAGGAATAATTATCACAATAATATTTTTTTCAGCATTATTAAACCTAAAAGGACAAACTTCCTTTTTTGGTGATGCTGATTCCTTTTTTAAAAAGTATGTTATCAACGGCAAGATCAATTATGACCTGATAAAAAAGGATCCTTCTGATTTAAAGGGATTAATGAAGCAGATTGAAAACTTCCCGTTAACTGATCAAATCGGAGACAAAAACAAAGCTTTTTACATCAATACTTATAATATTCTCGTAATAAACCAGGTAATTGATAATTACCCCATTGGATCTCCACAGGAGGTACCGGGATTTTTTAACAAAACCAAATACCCGGTTGCGGGAAGCAATTATACCCTTAACCATATAGAGAACGAGATTTTAAGGCCTGTTTACAAAGATCCCAGATTTCACTTTGTACTTGTCTGTGGTGCTCTCGGATGTCCACCCATTACCAACTTTGCATACCTACCAGAAAAACTGGATGAGCAACTCGAAAACCAAACGCTTCTTGCTTTAAATGACAACAACTTTGTAAGGATCGCTGAAAACAAAGTCGAACTATCGGAGATATTCAGATGGTATGAAGAAGATTTTGTTGAAGCTTCCGGAAATTCAATAAATTACATAAATAAGTACAGGAGGGAAGCTATACCACAAAGTTTCAATGTTTCATTCTATACATACGATTGGGCATTGAATGAATTTAAAGTTGAATCTGCAGTAAAAGTGGAGGAAGGTAAATCAGAAGTAAGTAACATTTTTGCTTATACTCCTTCCAAACTGCTAAAAAGCGGCCAGGTGGAAATGCAATTGTTTAATAATCTTTATACCCAACAAGCTTACCGGGACGGGAACAGGGAAAAGATCAACTACAATTCACGCGATACTTATTTTGGAGCTTTGTTTTATGCTTTGTACGGGATTTCAAAATCGGCAAGGGTAAATGTTGGATTTGATCTGAACATGAAGTCGGTATTTACAGATGCTTCACAGGGCAGCCCTCTGGGAGTTTTTCGTTTTGATAAAACCCCTAATTCCAGGACTGCAGTGACCTCAATAGGTCCGAAGGTGAAATTCCAGCCATTAAACAATGTATCGAATTTTTCGGTACAAAGTGCATTCTGGATTCCTGTAGCAAAGGACCTTGAAGCCGTTGATAGTAACAATGAGTATCCATGGATGGATTACCACATGTACACCTGGTGGAATCAATTCTTTTTTGATAAATCACTGGGTTCGGATTGGCAGATCTTTACAGAAGCTGATCTTATGTTCAGGTTTAAAACGAAAAACGGAAACATCCCCACTCATATGGATGTTCCGCTAAGTGTATTTCTGAGTTGGTTTCCATCAGGAAAAGTAACCTTGTATTCTCAGCTGCAATACTCTCCCCGGTTTCAACTGGCAAAGACCACATATTCCGATGAAAACGGTAACAATGTAAATACCATTGATCCATTCGACCTGGTTTCGGATTATGCACATGCCGGAGGGGGTTTAAAGTACCAGCTAACCAGCAACTTAAACCTGGAGGCTTCATCCACTTATTTTTTTACTTCTAAAAATGGTGGAGCAGGTTCAACTTTTAATTTAGGGATCAGGATTATTTTATAACTTTAAGGCGTACTAATATTTGAATAATTATTTAACAATACCGGCCATGCTTCTAATTGCTCTGCTATTGATATATTGCGGACATATAATTTACAGGGTTGCGATAACGGAAATAACCCGAAAGAACCTGGAGGTAGGAGACTATTGCAATGTTTATATCGGTGAACGAAAGTTCAGGGGATTTGTTTTAAAGATAAACCACGAGATCGATATCTGGGTTATGGATAAAGTGATCAGGTTTTCAAGAAAAGATGTGTACGCATAATAATGGTGTGATTAGATGGAAAAGTACTGGCAAATATTTATTGATTCATTTACGGGTTATTTCAATTACCTTGTTGGGGAGATAATTAATCCTTCCTGGCATAATTATTTCTGGATGTTGATCCTGGTATCCATGTTGTTCTATTCAGTGGAATTGATAAAGCCATGGAGAAAAGATCAGCCTGTGATCCGAAAAGATTTCTGGCTTGATGGATTTTACATGTTCTTTAATTTTTTCTTGTTCTCTCTTATAGGATACAATGCAGTTTCAAATGTATTTGTCGAACTGTTTAACGATTTCCTTGGATTATTTGGAATAACCAACCTGGTGGCGTTGTCGGTTGCTTCTTTCCCCAAGTGGGCTCAATTGCTTACCTTGTTTATATTGCGTGATTTTATTCAATGGAATATACACAGATTGCTTCACAGAGTACCTACATTATGGGAATTTCATAAAGTTCATCATAGTGTAAAACAAATGGGATTTGCTGCTCACCTGCGGTACCACTGGATGGAGAATATTGTTTACAGAACCCTCGAGTATATTCCCTTGGGTATGATCGGTTTTGGTATCTATGACTTCTTTGCTGTGCATATTTTTGCCCTATCCATAGGCCATTTTAATCATTCAAATGTAAAGTTGCCCCTTGGCCCGTTTAAATACATCTTCAATAATCCACAAATGCATATCTGGCATCATGCTAAAGAATTGCCAAATAAATACGGTGTAAATTTCGGGATAAGTCTAAGCATATGGGATTACCTGTTCAAATCTGATTACATCCCATATGAAGGAAGAGACATAGAACTTGGCTTTAGTGAGGATGAATACTTCCCGCAGACTTTTGTAATGCAAGGGATCTATCCCTGGAAAAAATCGTAAATAGGTAAATGACTTAATTAACATGAGAACAATACTAATTACAATAGTTACCATGATGATGATCAGTGCTTATGCACAAAAACCTGCAGGTTATGATGAGGAATTAGAAGGAATGTATAAGAATTCTGTAGAGTTGGTTTCTGCTAAGGATGTAGCTAGCGACATTAAATCAAAAGACATTTACCTGCTGGACACCAGAGAAAAACCAGAATTCAAAGTCAGCCATTTAAAAGATTCAAGATGGGTAGGTTATAATACATTTTCCATAAAGGCCGTAGCTGACATTCCGAAAGATGCTGAGATTGTCGTTTATTGTTCTTTGGGTGTTAGAAGCGAACAAATAGGTGAAAAATTGCAGAATGCAGGTTATACAAATGTCAGGAATTTATATGGTGGAATTTTTGAGTGGGTATTTCATGATCAACCAATCGTTGATAAAAAGGAATTTACCACCGACAAGGTTCATACCTATGATAAGAACTGGAGCAAATGGTTATTAAAGGGGTCTAAAGTTTATTAAGGGAGTTTCGGGTTCCGGGTTTTGTGTTTTGAGTTCTTGGACAATAAGACCTTAATTGGCCGGATAAATTATTAGTAATTCTTAATTTAAAATTAAAATGAGCAGAGATATATTTCCAACATTAAAGAAAAGCGGGCATGAATTCTCCGTTTCTGATTTTCAGGTTAATATTTTGGAAAACAGAATTAAAGAATCGGTAAAGTTTAAAGATAAATTGAAGGAAATCGGGTTGTTTCCTCTTAAGCCCTGGGAGATTACAATTTTTCAGATCAACATCGGGAAAATGTGTAATCAAACCTGCAACCATTGTCATGTTGATGCCGGACCAGACAGGGAAGAGATCATGACAAAAGAGACCATGGAACAATGTATTCAGTCAATAAAGCTTGGACCTTTTAAAACCGTTGATCTTACAGGTGGAGCCCCAGAAAAAAATCCGAATTTCAGGGGGTTTGTTGAACGATTAAGAGATGAATTCCCTGATATAGAGATAATTGTCAGAAGTAACCTGACCATTATTAATGAAAGTGAGCAATACCTTGATCTTCCGGAATTTTTTGCAAAACACAAACTTACTATTATATCAAGTTTGCCTTGTTATACAGAAGATAACGTTGACCAACAACGCGGACGAGGTGTATACGAGCGATCGATTGATTCACTCCATAAATTAAATGCGGTTGGTTATGGAAAGCCTGATTCAGGACTGAAAATTCACCTGGTATATAATCCCGGAGGATTTAATCTGCCAGGTTCGCAAACCGGCCTTCAATCAGATTATAAAAGAGAACTTAAAGAAAACCACAACATCGTTTTCAACAACCTCTACACAATTACCAATATGCCTATCAACAGGTTCCTGAACTTTCTTGTCATAAAAGGTAAATATGAAGAGTACATGCAAAAACTCATCGATAGTTTTAATCCATCTACCGCTATGACGGTGATGTGTCGTGATACCATTTCCATCGACTGGCAGGGTTATATCTATGACTGTGACTTCAATCAACAACTTGATCTGACAGTTGATGATTCCGCTCCTCAGCATATTAAAGACTTTGATTATAAGCAAATTTCCGAAAGGTCAATCGTCCTTGGACAACATTGTTTTGGTTGTACAGCCGGTGAAGGATCCAGTTGCCAGGGTGCACTTGATACAGGTCTAGAAAATTAATACTTTACAAAAGGTTATACCGTTAACCATTAGTAATTATTGATTCTCTGGGAATGAACAATTTTTTTTTGTATCTTTAGTCAGTTAATTCAAATCAAACAAAAGAAGTGATACGATAAAACAAATCCCAGAGAATCATATTATGAAAAATTTAAGTCAAAAAAACTCAGACCTGCTCATCGTATTCTTAAAAAATCCGGTTGTTGGTGAAGTGAAAACCCGGCTTGCCGGATCCATCGGAGATTTTAACGCCTTTAAGATTTACATCGATTTGTTGTTTCATACCCACATGAATGTTAAAGACCTTTCTTGTGATAAAGCAGTTTTCTATTCTGATTATATTGATACAAGTGACTTGTGGGAGAACGATATCTTTTTTAAAAGCAGGCAATTTGGTGAATCTCTTGGTGAACGAATGCAAAATGCTTTTCAGTTTTCATTGATCTCCGGCTATGAAAATGTTATTCTAATTGGTTCTGATATTATTAAACTAAAAGAAGACTTACTGACAGAGGCGTTTGAAAAGTTGTCGGACAATGACATCGTGATTGGACCTGCTGTAGATGGAGGTTACTACCTGATCGGAATGAAAAAAATGCACGCCGGATTGTTTAAGGACATTAGGTGGGGCGGACCAGATGTTTACAATCAAACAATTTATAAATGTGATAAATACGAATTATCCTATGGTGTAACCAGAAAACTGGCCGATCTGGATACAGTTGATGATTTTAAATACCTCGATCCTGCTGACAGGTTCAGGTTTATGCAGATGATCAAACAGGATAATTACAAGTATGGGGTAAGACGTTCAGTAGATTTCGATATGCATTAGTTCAATGCAGGATCCTTCGGGAAATTTGTCCAGTATTCGTAATCTCCTCCCATTTTCTTAATAACAGAGTTCCACATGTTTTCTGAATCCGAAAGCATAACCTGCTTGGCTTTTATATTAGAAACAAGCCATGAGTTTCTTGAAAGTTCTTCATCAAGTTGTTTTGGGATCCATCCGGAATAACCAACAAAAAACTTAATGTCACCCGATGATAACTTGCCGATAGTTATAAGCTCTCTAACATGGTTGATGTCACCACCCCAGAATAAACCATCCAGAATTTCCATACTGTCTTCAATCAGGTCTCCTTTTGTATGGATAAAATAAATGTTTTCTGTTTTTACCGGGCCTCCTAAATAAAGGGGTGCATCAAATACCGGGAAATCGGCCAGAACATCACTTAGGTGCAGATCAACCGGTTTATTGATGATCAATCCAAAGGAGCCGTCATCATTATGTTCCGCGAGAAGAACAACTGACCTTTTAAAATAATAATCTACCAGGAAAGGTTCAGAAATTAATATCCTGCCTTTTGAAGGTTTCAAATTATTTGTCCTGATTTTTAAAATGTCATTGAAGTCAGCCATCTCACTAATTTTTTGTTCTTTTGTAATAACGCGACTTGATGTCTTTCATTTCAAAGAAATCAAAAATAGTACCATCTTTTGTGAAAAAGAACAATCAACATAAATTTGACCGGTTTCGCTTGAAATATAACACTTTCAGTTATGAAAGGTTCGATTACAAAATCAATCCTGATCATATTTCTATCAAATATACATTTAAATTATCAAATAGATACACCTTTTCTCCGGAATTAACTATTCATAAAAACCGGCTTTTGGATTATCTGCCTTCGAAGGAAGAAATGGATAATCTCGTTTTTCAAATCGGAATGATTGAACTGATAAGTTACTGGAAAGCGGCTTGCCCGCCAGTAATTGAAATAAAGCCTTTTCATCTTGATAAGGAGCAGATTGAATTCTGGAAGAAAGTTTATTACCATGGACTGGGAGAGTTCTTTTATTTGAACGGAATAAAAGCAAATGAAGAGGATTTTGTTGACATAAAAAGTAGTGTGGCCAGCAAAACTGAATTAATTAAGCTAAAACCGGACAAAAATTCAGTCATTGTTCCCGTAGGAGGAGGTAAAGATTCGGTGGTAAGCCTGGAATTATTGAAAAATAATTTTCATGTTCTGCCATTTATTCTTAATCCTCGTCGGGCCAGCAAGGATACTGTTAAGGTTGCAGGCTTCGATAAGGAAGATACCTTAAAGGTAAGCAGAACAATCCATCCCCAATTGCTGGAACTGAATAAAATGGGATACCTTAACGGTCATACCCCCTTTTCGGCCTTGCTGGGCTTTATAACCATTCTCCTTGGGATTTTGTCAAAAACTGCATACATCGCTTTATCAAATGAATCAAGTGCAAATGAGCCAACTGTTAAGGACGGCCCTAATCATCAATATTCAAAATCCTTTGAATTTGAAAAAGATTTCAAACATTACGTTGAAAAGTACATTACTTCTGATGTGAACTATTTTAGCTTTCTGAGGCCCATAAGTGAATTGAGAATAGCTTCATTGTTTTCTCAGTATACTAAGCATTTTCCTACCTTCAGAAGCTGCAATGTTGGAAGTAAGACAGACAGCTGGTGTGGAACCTGTCCGAAATGCCTGTTTACTGCGATAATTTTATCACCGTTTATTAATCCTGCTGAATTGAGTAAGATTTTTGGAAAAGAAATATTTGATGATAGCAATCTTCTGGAACATTTCAAAGAGTTAACAGGGATCGCTGAAGTTAAGCCTTTTGAATGTGTTGGAACAGTAAACGAAGTGAACCTTGCGTTGCATCTGGCCCTCAAAAAAAATTCTTCAGATTTACCCTATCTTTTGAACTACTTTGTATCAACAGAGGTGTATAAGAAATACTCGGAAGTGAACGTTGAAGATGAAATGAAGTTTAGTAGTGATCATTTTCTTCAGGAACCATTTTTAACCATCTTGAAAAATGCTGTTGAAAAAAAAGGTTAAAGACATATTTGAAAACAAAAGAGTATTGATCCTGGGATTTGGGAAAGAAGGAAAGTCGACCTTTAAATTCCTGCAAAACCTGGAATTATCTTTGGATATAAGCATTGCTGATCAGGATGAAAACCTTGCATCCACTGTAGATCAGTCAGAGTTTAAAGAAGTAAAATTTATTCTGGGAGGATCTTACCTAAGTCACATTGATGGATTTGATATTATTATAAAAACACCAGGTATACAATCTGATCTGTTAAAGAATCAAACAGCTACTGCCGCTATTACTTCACAAACGGAGTTATTTCTGCATTTTTTCAGGGAGCGAACCATTGGAATAACAGGTACCAAGGGAAAAAGTACAACAACCAGTCTTATTCATCACATACTACAAAAAGCAGGGAAGAAGTCATTCCTTGCGGGCAATATTGGGATACCTCCTTTGGATTTTGCTAATCAAATTGAAGAAGATGCAGTGGTGGTTTTTGAAATGTCCTCCCACCAGTTGCATAACATTAAGACTTCACCCGGTACAGCAGTTTTTCTGAATTTGTTTGAAGAGCATCTTGACCATTATGCTGGGTTTGACCAGTACAAACAGGCTAAGTTAAATATCCTCAAGTTTCAAAAAGAGCATGATTACGCCATTATCAATGCCGATGATCCGGCATTGACACAATCAGAATTAAATAGCCTGAAGTCCAAACTGTTAAGTTTTTCCAGGGACGAAGATTCTGGTGCTGAGCTGGTTGCTTTACCAGACAATAAGATTCTGTTCCGGTATCAGGATAATGAAAGGTTATATGATTTTTCAGAACGATCTGCTCTTCCCGGGGATCACAACATGATGAATATAATGGCTGCACTATGTGTATGCAAACTTGCCGGGATTGAAGAAGATTATATAGAGGCCGGTATTAATTCTTTTAAAGGTTTAAAACACAGGCTCGAATACCTGGGTAAGTTTAATGGAATTCATTTTTATAACGATTCCATTGCCACTATTCCCGAAGCAACCATAGAGGCCTTAAAAACGCTAAGGGAAGTGGATACCCTCATTTTGGGTGGTAAGGACAGAGGGATAAACTATTCCATGCTTGAAAACTATCTTGCAAGACATAAAGTGAAGAATATTATATTAACTGGAGAAGCTGGCCAACGGATTGGGAATCAGTTAAATTCTCTTGTTGATTTCAATAGTAAAGTTTTTAAGGTTAATTCTTATTCAGAAATCCCTGATATTTTAAGGAAAAATGGAACTAAAAACGGGATCTGTTTATTGTCCCCGGCAGCTTCGAGCTATGATATGTTCAGAAATTTTGAGGAAAGGGGAGAGGTATTTAAAAAAATAGCAGAAAATCTCTGATTTCTGCTATTTCAAGGAGATTGATCATCAATCACCAAACAACTTTTCTTGGTCATCCTGATAAATGTATCAGGATTTTTTTTCTTCTTCCGGTTTGTCGGCTTTTTTTTCTTTGGTTTCCTTTTCTTTTGATGCAACCTTTACCGGAGCCTCTTTTTTTGTAGTTGTTTTTTTCGTTGTTGTTTTTTTGGCTGCAGGTTTAGCAGCAGTAGTTTTTTTGGCGGGCGCTTTTTTAGCCGGAGTTTTGCTTTCTACTTTTTCTACTTTTTCCTCCTTTGGTTCAACTTTTTTCGCCGGCTTCACTTTTACCTCGGGTTTATAAGCATTTTTCTTCTTCTTAGGCCTTCTTACTCCATAAGAGCCTTTAATTATTTTACCACGTTTGGTTTTTTTATCTCCTTTGCCCATACGATTTGTGTTTATTGTTGTGTTTAATTCGGTAAAGTTATAAAAATTTTAGAAATTCTTTTTCGATTATGTCAGAGCGTTTTACAACATTTCGAGCCCAGTCCAGTTTGATGTCGATTGTTTCCTCTTTATCCAGATGCCATTTGATATCGGACTTTTTTAATTTTTCGGTTAAATGATGTAAAACGATAGCAGCTGATACAGAAATGTTAAAACTTTCAGTAAATCCGTACATGGGAATTTTAACGAAAGCATCGGCTTTATTCAATGCAATTTCTGAAAGGCCCGGCAGTTCTGCTCCGAATAAAAGGGCTGTTTTGTTATCAAGGGGTAAATCTTCCAGCATTACATCATTGTTATGAGGAGTTGTTGCTACCAGTTTATACCCTTTTTCTTTTAAAGCATCCAGTGCGGCTTCAGTATTTTGCTCCTTTTCATTGTACTTATTTAGATTAAGCCATTTTGAAGAACCCAGCGTAACATCCGGATTGATTTCGTAAGGATTGCTGTTTTCAATTATATGAACATCCTGAATCCCAAAACAATCGCATGTTCTTAAAACCGCACTTGCGTTTTGTGATTGAAAGATATCCTCAAGAACCACAGTAATGTACCTTGTTCTATCATTGATAATCCGATCAAACAAGCCTGTTTTGTTATCGGAAATGAAAGACAATAAATGATGGAGTAACTTTTCCTTAGTTTCAAAATTCAGATCGGTATTCATAATGCTAAATTTCAGATTCAATCCTGCCTTTCGACAAACGAAACCTCATTTTGAACTTATGGGGTGTGGTTCCGTAAGTTTGTTTGAAACATTTAATAAAATAATTGGAATCCGTAAAACCTGTTATTACCGAGATATCTGCAATTTGAAGATCCGATTCCCTGAGAAGTTTTCTAGCTTTCTGCAAACGTACCTGAATCAAATAATTTACGGGAGATATTCCTAATGCACATTTGAAAATACGCTGGAAATTTCGTTTTGACATATTGGCCATTTTTGCCATGTCGTCGATGTAAATCTTAGCATCCAGGTTATTCTCAAAATATTCCAAAACTTTCCCTATTTCAACCAATGATCTTGCTTCTGTAGTTTCAATTTGAGAATAATGTCGCGACAGCAGAATGATGAGCTCTTGTAAACGGTTCAGTAAAATAACCTGAAACCCTTCTTTTTTCTCATGAAGTTCTAGAAACATACCATTGATCAGGATCTCAATTTTTGCTAATTCCTGTCGGTTGAGCGTAAGTTTGTTTTTAAAATGATGCCTGGTTCTGTAACGGGGCTCAAGAATAAACAGTGCATTAAATCCATCAACCTGCCGAACCTTTTCAGGCAAGATTCCAGGGTTGTTTACCTCATCGACCATTACATTTACAATCTCAACTTTTGCTGCATCTTTAAAGAAGTGTTTTTGATGACCTTGTAAAACAAACACATCACCAGCTGTAACTTCGTACTCATGATCGTCCACAACCTGTATCCCCTGACCTTTCAGAATGAATACAATTTCCATAAAGTCATGGAAATGTTCGATTTCTGTCAGGTCGTGATCATGAGTGATGTGATTCTTCCGGTTTACCCTGTATAATGAAACCGGACATCCATCAGCCTTTAGGTAATTTTTTGCCAGAGCCTTAACACTCATTTCTAATTTCTTTTGGCGCGATTGTAATATTTTTTACAAGTATAACTATATTTTTTGACTGCCCCTCTTTTCGGGATTTCTCCGCCAGTTGGCGGATCAATATTGACGCATTTATTTCTTCCAAATACCTTCAATCGCCTCCAGTGATTTCCCTTTTGTTTCAGGAACAAACTTCCAGACGAACAGAGCAGCCAAAATGCCCATTATTCCGTAAATCCAATATGCAAATCCATGATGGAACAAGCCGTTCAGGTAGGAACTGTCGTTCATCATTGGGAAAGTCCATGAAACGGAAAGGTTTGCAATCCATTGAGCTGCAACTGCCAGCGACATGGCTCCCCTGATGGAATTCGGAAAGATCTCCGATAACAGTACCCAGGTTACAGGCCCCCACGACATGGCAAATGAAGCAATGTAAACAAGCATAAAGATCAGAGAGGCCAATCCCATTTGTTCCATATAAAATACCAGTCCCAGCGAAATCATAGCAAAGGCCATACCCATAGCACCTATGATCTGTAATTTTTTTCGTCCGAATTTATCCACAGTATAAATAGCCAGCAGCGTAAATGAAAGGTTGACTGCTCCGACAATAATTGTTTGGAAAAGAGAATCTTCGGTATTGAATCCCAGGTTTTCAAAGATAGCAGGAGCATAGTACAAAATTACATTTATCCCAACGAACTGTTGAAAGATTGATAATAAGACGCCAATTATTATCACTGCCGGACCGAAATAAAGCCAAAGTCTTGATTTTTCTTTAAAAGTCTTTTTGATCTCCTGAAGAATATTGTTGGTTTTTTCCTTGTTATAGATCTTTGATAAAACCTTCAGCGCACCACTTTCTTTATTTGCCAGAACAAGGTACCTGGGTGTTTCCGGGACAAAGAACAACAGGATGAAAAACAGAAATGCCGGTATAAGTTCTGAAGCAAACATCCACCTCCATCCTATAGTATGTATCCAGGCATCAGGGCGGCCAAGTGCAATGAAATAATTCACGGTATAAATCACCAGCATTCCAAAAATTATGGCAAACTGGTTCCAGGAAACCAATTTTCCCCTGATCTTTGATGGGGCTATTTCTGCAATGAACATAGGAGTTAGCATGGAGGCAAGCCCTACTCCTGTACCTCCTATGATTCTGTATATAATAAAGGAAACAATGTCTTCGGCGTAAAAAATGTTAAGCTTATCGGGTAGTGCTGATCCGAGGGCTGAAATTGCGAAAAGAACAGCAGCCAGTATTAATCCCTTTTTACGGCCAAGCGTGATACTGATTCTGCCCGCAAGAGCACCTCCAACAATGCAACCTACCAGTGCACTGGAAACTGTAAACCCTTTTATGGAGGCAATCATATGCTCAGATACTTCGGTTGACCGGAAAAAATAGAGGCCTATGATCACAATTCCTAAAATGAAAAAGACAGTGGCTATTAGCAAGGCCTTTTTTCGATCAAACATCCTGAATATCATGCTTGCAAATACAATTATAATCAACAGCCAGACAATGCTTACCACTGTTTTGTATTGCCTTAATACTTCTAGAGCATAAGTATGATCAGTTGTTAACTCATTCAGGAAAAAGGATTCCAGAGCAGCCACTGTTCCTGAGATTACGGCTGTATCGTAACCGAATAATAATCCTCCAAGTGTGGCTATGAATGTGACTGTGGCAATGAATTTTTTTCTGGCAGGATTTGCCCTGTTTACTGTTTGATTGGTCATGAGTTCTTCCAGGGATTAAATGTACGTGTTTATCATAGCTTCGAGAAGTTCCTGTTTTCCACTAATTATTTCTGGCTCACCTTTCCTGATGGCAATTTCACGAAGGTCTTCGAGTGTGAGTTTCCCATCTTCAAATAATTTCCCATCTCCTGTATCGTAAGAAGCATATCTTTCTTTTTTGAGCTTTAAATAGTCCGATTCACTGAGTATTTTATCTGCAATGACCAATGCCCTTGCGAAAACATCCATACCGGTAATGTGGGCAATAAATAAGTCTTCAGGATCCGTTGAATTCCTCCTTAGTTTTGCATCAAAGTTTATCCCACCCGATCCAAGTCCTCCATACTCTCGGATAACCAGCATCGCTTCAATCATCTCATATAAGTTAACTGGAAACTGATCGGTATCCCAACCATTTTGGTAATCTCCCCGATTGGCATCAATTGAGCCTAATAATCCTGCGTTGGCGGCCATTTGTAATTCATGCTGAAAACTATGGCCAGCCAGCGTAGCATGGTTTACTTCTATGTTAAGTTTGAAGTCCTGATCCAGACCGTATTCTTTCAAAAATCCAATTACAGTTGCAGCGTCAAAGTCATACTGATGCTTTGCCGGTTCCATAGGCTTAGGTTCAATAAGAAAAGTTCCTTTAAATCCTTTAGACCTCCCATAATCCCTCGCTATTGACAGAAACCTTGCAAGGTGGTCAAGTTCTCTTTTTGTATCTGTATTTAACAAACTCAGGTATCCTTCGCGTCCACCCCAGAATACATAATTTTCTCCACCAAGAAATATAGTAGCGTCAAGTGCATTTTTTACCTGGGTGGCTGCGCAGACCAATACGTTAAAATCAGGGTTGGTGGCTGCACCGTTCATGAACCTTGGGTGAGAAAAAAGGTTAGCAGTTCCCCATAGCAACTTAATCCCGGTCTCCTTTTGCAATTGTTTCGCGTAATTGATGAGGGTGTTTAATCTTTTTTCAGATTCAGCAATTGTTTTACCTTCCTCAACCAGGTCAAAGTCATGGAAACAATAATAAGAGATACCTATTTTGCTCATAAACTCGAAACCGGCATCCATTCTTGCTTTGGCTTTTTCAATTGGATCAGCTATGTCGTTCCATGGTCGGTTTATTGTAACCATTCCAAATGGATCACCACCGGTTCCGCATAATGAATGCCAGTAGGCCATAGCAAACCGAAGGTGTTCATTCATAGGTTTACCGGAAACGATCCGTTCAGGCTCATAATACCGGAATGCAAGAGGATTTCGGGATTCTGCTCCCTCAAACGGGATACGCTCTATACCTTTGAAAAACTCAGTATTGCCTTTGTAATATGTCATAGAATTCTTGATTTGATCAGTGATTAGAAATTATTTTTTCAAGTTCCTGTTTCCAGGAAAAATAAGCTTCTTCAAGCCGGGTGCTTTTTTCAGGTTCAGTTTTCTTGACCAATTCGAGGGTCTGAAATACTTCAGTGATATCCTGATAACCTATTCCCACCGCAGCTCCTCTTGCTGCACCTAATGCACCATCTGTGTTGTACATTTCAATTTGTGCCATGGATAATGAAGCAAGGGTCTGTCTGAATACAGCACTCTGAAATAGATTTGCATGTGCTGCTCTGATCTTATCCATTTTTAATCCCAGCTCTTTCATCACTTCGATACCATAAACCATTGCGAACACTATGCCCTCCTGAGCGGCACGAATAATATGGGCTGTTTTATGTTTATTGAGATCCAGTCCTGAAATACGGGACTTTATGTCTTTGTTTCCAAGCACCCTTTCAGCACCATTACCAAAGGGAAACACCATTAAGCCCTCCGAACCGGGTTTAACAGTTTCAGCCATCGAATTCATATTTTCGTATTCCGTGTTCTTTGGCAACAGGTTATGCTTTACCCAGGAGTTTAAAATTCCTGTTCCGTTAATGCAAAGTAATACACCCAACCTGTTTGCTTTACCTGAATGATTCACATGCAGGAATGTATTTACCCTGGAGGATGGATCGGGTGTTATTGCCTCCGTAACGCCATACACCACTCCTGATGTCCCTGCTGTTGCTGCGATTTCTCCCGGATGAAGTACGTTTAACGAAAAAGCATTGTTGGGTTGATCACCTGCCCGGTAGGATACAGGTATACCGTTTGTTAATCCGAATTTTTCAGCCATGTTCTTTGTCAACTGACCTTGAACTGAAAATGCAGGGCATGCTTCAGGAAGCAACTCGTTTTCAATCCCAAAATGATTGAGTAGTTTTTCAGATATTGTGTTCCGTGAAAAATCCCAAAGGACCCCTTCTGACAATCCGGAATGTGTTGTCGATATTTCATCGGTTAACCGGTAAGCTATATAATCTCCAGGAAGCATTACCTTATAGATCTTTCTGTAGTTATCCGGCTCAAATTCCTGTACCCATTTTAGTTTGGATGCCGTAAAATTACCCGGGGAATTCAGAAGTTGGTTCAGGCAATAATCATGACCGATTTCTGCAAATGCTTTGTCTCCAATATTTACTGCCCTGCTATCACACCATATAATTGAATTACGGACAGGCTTTCCTGTTTTATCCAGAATTACCAGCCCATGCATCTGGTATGAGATGCCAATGGCCCGAACATCTTTTAAACTACCTTTAAACTTACCTTTCAGCAACAGCAGTAAATGTGCAACATGATCAAACCATATTTCCGGATCCTGTTCCGCCCAATCCGCTTTGGGTGATAAAATTTGCATTTCCTGATTTGGGTAGGATTCGGAGCAGAGGCTTTGCCCATTATCAGCATCGTAAAGGCTGGCTTTTATAAAGGAACTGCCTATATCCAATCCTAGGAAAATCATAAGTTGTGATTTATTGTATGTCAAAAAAAGGCATTATATTGTCAATTTAATAATACTATCTGGCCAAAAAATAGTAATAAATAGCCATTTGCCGGTGGTATTTAAATGACATGCAGTTGATGGTTAAAAATAGTCATTTTATTTTTGAGTTAAATGAATAATTAGATTCACCTGAAATGATGATTTGGCAGAATAATTATATTTTTTGGCAATATAATATGATTCTAATTGGAAGATATGATTCAACTTTGTTGGAAAATTTGGAATCTAAAAAACTGAGGTATGCAACGAACATTACTTTTATCTGCAATTATTTTGACAGTATTTACTTGTCAGTCCCAAACCATAGTAAGTACTTCACCTGAAAATAAAAATGCACTGATTGAAGAATTTACAGGGATTGCCTGTGGATTTTGCCCGTATGGTCACCTGGAGGTTGCAAACTTTCTGGCTGCTCATCCGGATGATGCCTACAGCATTGCCATGCACCAGGGATTTTATGCTCTCCCCGATCCTGGTCAGCCAGACTATACAACTGAAGATGGAGACGGGCTTGGATCTTACTTTTCAGTTAATTCATGGCCCAATGGTCTGATTAACCGTCATGATTTTGGAGGAGGATTGTTGTATCCTCTGAATGAATGGCAGCAACATGCAAATCAGGTTCTTACCCAAAATGCATATGTAAATGTTGCTTGCGAAGCAGAAGTGGATGTACAAACAAGGGAGCTGACCGTACATGTTGAAACTTATTATACCGGTAACAGTCCTCAAACTGCTAATAATTTGAACGTTGCCCTGACTCAGGATAATATTAAGGGCCCTCAGTTCAGTAGTTGGTTCAACCCTGATGCGATTACACCTGACGGAGCCTATATGCATCAACATATGCTACGTGACTTAATAACGGATCTGTGGGGTGAAAGTATATCACCAACAACATCCGGCACATTTATCGATAAAACTTATAATTATATTGTTCCCGAATCAATCAATGATGTACCTGTACGTCTGGGTGATCTGGGCATAATAAGTTTCGTCGTAGAAACAGAGCAGGAAGTAATAAATGCCCATGGTTCCCATCCTCAGCTGACCAATTTTGCTTTTACTCTGGATGCCGGTATTGATGAATTGCAATTGCCTGAATCATCATGTTCTTTTGTGAATGCAAAGATTATCACGGGGAATTACGGTTCAGAAAGTATTAACTCCATCACTTTTGAAATTAATGTAAGTGGAGAAGATCCGGTTTTCTTTACCTGGAGTGAAGGATCAATACATCCTTTTACAGTAGAAGAAATAGAAATACCATCTGTTTTTTATGCAACTGCAGGAACTCTTGATTATTTCATTTCTATTAGCCAGGTTAATGGATCTACTGATGAGAATCCAGATAATAATGCTGCTGTTGGAAGCCTTAATGAAGCAATTGAGGTAGAGCTACCTGTGACCTTACATCTTACAACCGATGGATATTTTGGAACAGCCTGGTACCTTTACGATGACCTGAACAACGTGATCCAGCAGGGAAGCGGGTACGATTACAATACCACTTATGACATTCCCCTTGATGTTGACGCAGGTTGTTACAAGTTTGAAATCACCGATCTCGATGGATTTTATTTTGGGAATTATTATCTTGAGGATGGTAACTCTACCTTTCATTCCACAACCGGTCATTTTGGAAACAGTGAGGTTACGGCTTTTACTTTACCCATCTATGCACCTACAGCAGTTATAAATGCCAGTTCAACAGTTGCTTGCATTGGAGGAACTGTTCAGTTTCTTGATGCTTCAACAGGCGGCCCATCAGAATGGGAATGGACTTTTGAAGGAGGAGATCCGGCAACAAGTAATGAAAAAAATCCTCTGGTAAGTTATGCCCAAGCGGGTGCATTTGATGTAACGTTATCTGTTACCAATTCTATGGGAACGGATGAAGTTTTTATGGATGATTTCATCAATATTTCATCGCTGTCTTACGGTAATCTTGCTCTTGAATTTGATGGGAATAATGACTATGTAGAAGTAAGCAACGAAAATGCTTTTGATTTTACAACAGAAATCACTCTGGAAGCATGGATAAAGCCAGGCGCATTATCGGGAACACAAGGAATTATTTCGAAAAACTTTGGGAACAATGCCCATCCCTATCAGATCAGATTAGTAAATGATGAAATAATCTGGGGTTTTTACAGCAATACCATTGGTTGGCAACCTATTCAGACCAGTAATGCAAATCTGGTTGTAGGTGAATGGGCACACATTGCATGCACATACGATATGTCCCAGGCAAAAATCTATGTAGATGGGATTCAAAAAGCAAACGTAAATAAAAATTTCGAGATTCCGTTGAATGATCAACCTCTTGAAATTGGCAGGACCAAAGATGTAGCATTTGAATATTTTACAGGAGTAATTGAGGAGGTCAGGGTTTGGGATATTGCCCTGGATGCTGGACAGATTGCTGAAAACATGTGTACAAACTATTTGGGATCTACAAGTCCAAACCTAATAGCAAACTTTAAATTTAACGAATGCGGAGGAACTTTACTTACTGATATCAAAAACGGAAACGATGGAGTACTGATAGGAATGGAGGGTGATGAATGGCTTGAGTCGGATGCATGCCCTGTATACAACGTAAACTTTATTGTTACAGAAGATCCCGGATCGGTGCCTGTTGAAGGAGCTACAGTGAATATGAGCGATATTATCAGGTACACCAATGAAAACGGTGAAGCTGATTTTATCGGGTATGAAGCAGGTTCCTATGAATACAATGTATTCAAGGATGGATATTCGGTAGCAAGTGGAACATTTGATCTGGTGAATGAAAATGTAACCATTGAAATTAGTTTGATCATAAGTTCAGCCAATCATCCTAAAGCTAACAATATAAAGATCTATCCCAATCCGGCAGGTAAAAATTTATACATTGAAACACCCACCGAATGTAAAATTGAAATTATAGATGTAAGGGGCAGGCTTGTTCAATATGACTTATTAACATCTGGAAAAAACAGAATAAAATTACAAGATCAGCCTCCTGGCCTCTATTTCATTAAATTGGAGGACAATCAACAAATCCGGATTGAAAAACTGATTATCAGGTAGAATCTGGTTATTGGACACATTAAGGTGGTCATTAAATTTTGCCACATATGGTTTTCCAGGCTGAAAACGACTAATTTGGTCATCTCCTAATACAAAGTGGTTATAACTCAATAGGTATGAAAAAGTATTATCTCATTTATTCACTCATCATAATTGCTATTATTTGTGGTTGTAATAAAACAAACAATACCCTCTTGGATGGGAAGTGGCTGTTTCAGTTACAACTTGATGAAAATGACAGCTCAATTATTTTGCCGGTGAATGCACAGGTTGATTCTCAGCGTATTATTTTTAGAAATGGCGAAGAAAAAATTGATGTGACTGAAATTAAATATTGGAGCGATTCCGTTCTGATAACCATGCCAGTTTTTGGTTCCGAATTTAAAGGGAGGATGGAAACAAACACCATTTCAGGCTATTATCACAATTACAATAAAGGGGGAGAGTATAAAATCCCTTTTGTTGCCAGGTATGACCATGGATCAAGGTTTGAAGATGCTGATGAATCCGTTGCAAATCTCTCTGGTACATGGGATGCATGGTTTTTAAGCCCTGAAGGAGATTCAACAAAAACCATTGCCCATTTTAAACAATCAGGTTCATATGTAGAAGGTACTTTTATCACTGAAATTGGAGATTACAGATATTTGGAGGGTGTGATGGATGGTAACCAACTTAAATTATCAACTTTTGATGGAGCGCATGCTTTTCTTTTTGTGGCTGAATTGGCAGCTGATGGTAGTTTGAAAGGAATATTCAGATCAGGCCATTTATTTAAACAATACTGGCTTGCTTCAAGAAATGAAAATGCCTCCCTTCGGGGAATGAAAGAATTGACTTACCTCAAAGCCGGTTATGAGAAATTGGAATTTAGCTTTCCCGATGTTTCCGGTAATATTATTTCACTGGAAGATGAAAATTTCCAGAACAAAGTGGTGATCGTTCAGATTTTAGGAACATGGTGTCCGAATTGTATGGATGAAACCAGGTATCTGGTTGAATTGTATAATAATTACCATAAGCAAGGTTTGGAGGTTATAGGTTTGGATTTTGAGATTCAACCAACATTAGAATATTTTAAGCCGAGAGTACGGAGATTTATAAGGGATTTAAAAGTTCCATATAAAATTGTGTTGGCTGGAAATGCTGATAAAAAGGAAGCTGCAGAAGCGTTACCAATGCTTAATCATATACTGTCATATCCAACTGCAATAATTATCAACAAAAAGGGTGAGATACAAGAAATTCATACAGGTTTCTCTGGTCCGGGCACCGGTGAGGCCTATCTGAATTATAAAAATGATATGGAGGACTTGATTGAAAGCTTGTTGGCTGAATAAGCAAAGAGCAAAATCATTTTTACTGTAATATTTATATCCGGATAGCTGATTGATCTTAATTGGTTATTTTTACATCATATGTTTCGTTTTGATAAGTATCTGATAATATTTCTGCTATATTTATTCCCATCGGTGGTATTTGCTTTGCAACCTGCTCAGGGTGACAGAACGAGCAGAAAAGACAGACTAATTCAAGCCATCGAAAATAATCTTGCAAACCCGGATTCATTAAGTATTCTGTATTTTCGTTTGGGTGAGCATTATAGGTATAATCAAAACTATGACTCAGCCTATAGGTATTATAACCTTTCACTGAATATTGCCCACGAAAGATCGGATAACAAGCAACTTGCTTTAATATACAATGCAATTGGTGGATTTTATTACCATACCGAAAATTATGAAGAAGCCTATGACTGGATGAACCGAAGTTATACCTTATACCAGGAAATGAACGACGAACAGGGAATTGCAAGTGTGGCGAATAATTTGGGAGAACTGGAGCGATTAAAAGGCAATTACAACAGGGCGCTGAGTTATTACAATACCGCATTACCCATAAATGAAAAATTGCGACATCAGTCGAATTTATCCTTTAATCACAACAATATTGGCCTTACATATGCTCACAAACAAAACTATCCCTATTCATTGTACCATTTAAAACTGGCCGAAAGGATAGCCATAGAAAATAATCTTTCTTCTAACCTGAATAACATCCAGAACAGCTTGGGCACCTATTACAGGCTTGTTCAGGATTTTGATTCAAGTTATTTCTATTTGTCACAGGCTTTCAGGCATTCTGTAAGCCAAAACCTGGTTTTCCAGATCAAAGAAAATTCAAATTCACTCAGCCAGTTATTCGAACATACCGGGAAAACTGATTCAGCCTTTTTTTATTATAAGATATTTAAAAGTTACAATGATTCTATTCTCAATAATAAGAACCTGATGCGGATGGGATTATTAACCATTAGGAACCAACTTGCAAATGAACGCAAGATGGAAAAAGTGAAACAGAGCCGTCAGGAAATGGTTTATTTTATTGTGTTTATTTCTATTCTTTCAGTTCTTATAATTCTATTTCTGTTGTGGAGAAATCAGAAAAACAAGGCAAGGCATTCTCAGTTGAAGATGAAACATCTTTCCCTTGAAAAGAAATACCTGAATAATGAGCTGACGAACTTTGCCTTACACATTAGTGAGCACAACAGCTTGTTGGAAGAGATCAGGGAAATGATGAAGCAGATCAATGTTAGCGATGAAAACAGGCAGCAATTAAACGAATTGAAGGTGAAGTTAACCACCGGTCTTTCGAATACGCAAAACAAAAAAATACTTGAGCAAAAAGTGGATGAGCAAAATCGCGATTTTATACTAAAGCTATCCAAACAGTATCCAACGCTTACGAAATCTGAATTGAAACTATGCTCGCTACTTAAACTTAATTTATCCACCAAGGATATAGCAGCAATTAATAAGGTTACTCCACAAGCTGTAAAAGTTGCAAGGTACCGTTTGCGAAAAAAACTAAATCTTCACTCTGATATAAACTTAAGTGATTATTTCAATCGATCAGAGAGCGTGTAATACTTTTGTTTTCAGTTATAATTTTTTTTGTATACCTCTTGTATACCCCATAAATTTGACGTAGCTGTTTTGATGGATTAATTTCGTGCAATAATTATTTCTTAAACAATTTTATGCACAAATCCATTATCAAAAACTAATTAAAATGAAAAAAACGCTATCAACATTAATCCTGGTCATTATCTCCATTGTATCCTTTGCGCAAGTTTATCTAACACCGGAGGATTTCAGCGGTGAGGAATTTCCTCCTGAGGGTTGGATAATTGAAAACGGTGGTAACGAGAGTACTTTTGAGCCCGGTCCCATGCCCTTAACCACTGAACCAACATGTGCATTTATCACAACATCTGCAAACATGGATATTGATGACAGGCTCATTACTCCTGAAATCACTCTTCCTTCCGGATCCACTGCTAATATTTATGCCCAGTTGAGAGGTTCTGTCGGCTACGCTTTGGCCATGTACTGGGATCCGGATAATGAAGTGCGCTACTTTATCGAAGTTTCAACCGATGGTGGAAACAGTTGGACTGCTGTTCTTGATCTGGATGATCAGGCAAGTGTACAGGCAGCCGGAGCTAGTTTCCCATGGCCTGACTGGGATTGGTTTAATGTAGCAATAGATATATCAGCTTATGCAGGGCAAACCATTATGGTGGCCTTTCATCATGAAAAGGAATTTGTACCCTCGGGTGGTGGAAGTTTTGGGATTACCAATTTTGGTGTCTTGGAGGTTGTGGAAAACGATGTTGAACTGACCAGTATGAATATGCCAAATTATGCACTGGTAAACGATAATGTTGAAATCACCGGTTCTTTCAAAAATTTAGGAAGTAATGTGGTTACAAGTTTTGAGGGCGAATACAGAATTAATGGTGTAGTAGCCGGAACATTTGAGGCTGAAGGTTTATCTGTCTCTCAGTTCAGTAATCATAATTTTGTGGCTGGTAATCCTGCCGTATTCGATGCAGTTGATATTTATGAAGTTGAACTTGAAATTACCAAAGTAAATGGTGTGGATGATAATTCTCCTGAAAACAATATTTTGGAACAGGCAATTTCAATCGGTTCCGAACTGGTTGACCGGATACCTTTATTTGAAGTGTTCACCAGCTCAACATGCTATACTTGTCCGGGAGCAAATGATCTTATCGATGCAATCCTGTTGGACAAGCCTGATGATGAATACAGCCTTGTGAAATACCATGTGGATTGGCCTGGAAATGGTGATCCATACTATATAGAAGCTACAGGAGTTAGAGCTGATTATTATTCAGTATTTGGTGTTCCTGATCTGTTTACAAACGGTGCCTATGATAATCCTTTTAATTTCAGCAATGGAGTATACAACAGTGCTAAAAACGAAGAAGCTTTTGTAAATATGTCGGTAAGCTATGTTTTTGATGGATTGAATGTTAGTGCAACTGTAGATGTTGATCCCAAAATCAATATTGAGGATGCAAGCGTTCATATGGCCATCGTTGAGAAAACAACATATAACAATACAGGAACCAATGGTGAAACGGAATTTCATAATGTGATCATGGCCATGATGCCGGATGGAAATGGAACTGCAACAGCATTGTCTGATGGAGTAGCAGTTACATTTAACGGCGATGTTAATATGATCACCACTTTTATTGAAGAGTTTGATGATTTAAAGATCGTAGCTTTTGTTCAGGATAATTTAACAAAAGCAATACTTCAGTCAGAAAGCCATGACCTGGAGATCACTTCAGATATTGAGAACCTTAAACACATGTCTGTTTCAATTTTCCCGAATCCGGGAAATGGAATATTTACCATCAAGGGAGTTAAAGATGCACGTTTGGAAGTAAATAGCCTGAACGGTCAACTCATTCACGAAGAAAGATTCAGCAGTGATACAGTTGTGGATCTGTCAAGCCAGGAAAAAGGAGTTTATCTCCTTGAGATTTTCTCAAACGAAGAACTCATCAAAGTAGAAAAGTTAATTATTCAGTAAGATGAAGTTAAGATATTCATATTTGATTCTGTTGCTATTTGCATTTCAGTACACTATCGGGCAGCAGGTAGAGCGGGAAGAAGTGTTGTTGGAAGGATTTACTGGTACCTGGTGAAGTGCCTGTCCGGGTGCCAGCATGGGAGCTGAGGACCTTGTAACAAATGGCAAAGATGTGGTTGTTGTTGAATACCATATCGCTGATGTATTTGAAACTTCGAATGCAGTCGCACGACAAATGTATTACAATGTGGTTGCTTTACCAACGGTATTTTTTGATGGTGTTATTGATTATGAAGGAGGTAATAACACTACCAGTCTGTACACAACCTACCTTCCTTTTTATGAACAAAGGAAAAGTATTTTATCTGATTTCTCACTTGATTTAGAAGGTGCTAATTCCCAGTTAACCGACTATACGGTTAATATTACCGTTGAGCAAGTAGCTCCTAACAACAGCCAGAACCTGGCTTTGATGGTTGCATTAACAGAATCTGAAATTGACTATTACTGGATGGGGCAGGAGTTTGTGCACTATTGTGAACGGTTAATGTTACCCGATGCCGGTGGGACATCACTGGATTTTTCTGAAGAAGATGTTCTTGAATTTTCGTTTTCATTTTCATTGGAAGAGCTATGGATAAATGATCATTGTGAGTTAGCAGTCTGGGTTCAGGATTTATCAACAAGAGAAGTTCAGCAGGCGGCCAAAAGAAGCCTTGATGCATTTGGGGAGTTTCCCCAATACGATGTGACTGTTAGTAAAATTTATACCCCTGTAACTTTATGCGAGGATCATATAGAACCGGCCATTGAGATCACAAACCTTGGATCAGAAGATCTGACATCTCTGGATATAGTTTATAGAATTAATGAGGAACCCGAAGAGGTTTTCAACTGGAGTGGAAGTATAGCTTATCCGGAATCAGGTATAATTGAATTGCCTGTTCTTGAGGTGGCAGGATTGAGTTCCGGAACCTTTTCTGTAATTCTCACAAATCCGAACGGGCAATTGGATGAATACCCTTACAATGATTCCCTATCCTCCGAACTGCTTCCTGCAGAGAATGTTAGTTCCCCGGTAACCCTGGTTTTAAAACTTGACGATTACCCTGAACAAACATCCTGGGAATTATTGAATTCAAGCGGAGCTTTATTGTATTCCGGTGGAGATTACACGGATCCTAATGTATTTATTACAGAATCCTTTGATCTAACCGATTCCGACTGCTATACATTCAATATATATGATAACGAAGGGGACGGATTGACCGGAACCGGTTTGTATAAGCTGATGTATGGTACTACCATATTCAGACAGGGAAAAGATTTCGGTTATTCGGATGAGGTTCAGTTTGGTATAGGCCTCACCGGTATTCCTGAAGAAGATTTGTCTAATACCCTAATGGTGTATCCCAATCCTGCTTCAAATCAAATCTTTGTCAATTCTGGTGAGAATGGAAACTTGCAGATTATTAACATGCAGGGCCACTGTGTCCTGAATCAAATCCTTTCCAGTGGAACTATGAGCATTGACATTTCAAATTTGTCATCTGGTTTGTATTATATCAGGTTTGATGGTGAAACGGTTAAAGAGATAAACAAAATTATTATCGGTAATTAAATTACCACTGGGAGATCATAATTAAATGCCAAGAATGCAATTGGAACTGAATTGTATTCTTGCTTTTTAGTTATTGTTTTAAGGTACTCCTGTATTGAAATTCCTTCAATTTTAAAATCCTGATAAATCCAAAAATAAAAAAATAGTTAATTTCTTGCAGGCAAACTTTAATCATTTACCTTTGCACGGATTTATTAAAAAGTTTCATTAGAAACTCATTGTTAAACATTTAAACTAAGGTAATAATTATGAAGAAAAATGTAATTATTATCGGTGCTGCAGGAAGGGATTTCCACAATTTCAATACCTATTACCGTGGAAATGAAAGTTACAATGTGGTAGCATTTACAGCTGCCCAGATTCCTGATATCGACGGAAGAAAATACCCCGCTGAACTGGCTGGAGAACTCTATCCGGATGGTATCCCGATTTTTGCAGAAGAAGACCTCCCGAGGTTAATCAAAGAATTAAAAGTTGATGATTGCGTATTTTCATACAGTGATGTTACATACAGCCACGTAATGAAAATGAGTGCCATAGTTAACGCTAACGGAGCAAACTTTGTTTTGTTAGGCCCGGATGACACCATGGTGAAAAGTACTAAACCTGTTATTGCAGTTGGCGCTGTAAGGACCGGTGTTGGTAAAAGCCAGACATCCAGGAAGGTAATTGAATACCTGATGGCCAAGGGACTAAAAGTTGTTGCTGTCAGGCACCCAATGCCTTATGGTGACCTTGCTGCTCAAAAAGTTCAGCGTTTTGCAACAGTCGATGATTTACACAAGCACAAATGTACCATCGAAGAAATGGAAGAATACGAACCACACGTTGTTCGTGGTAATGTAATTTACGCTGGTGTTGATTACGAAGCAATCTTAAGGGCTGCTGAGCAGGATCCTGATGGTTGTGATGTTGTTTTATGGGACGGTGGAAACAACGACTTCCCATTTTACAAACCTGATTTAAATATTACACTTGTTGACCCTCACAGACCTGGTGATGAGCTTAATTATTACCCAGGTGAAGTTACCCTCAGGATGGCTGATGTTGCTGTTATT
Source organism: uncultured Bacteroidales bacterium (assembly GCA_964421215.1). Lineage (GTDB taxonomy): Bacteria > Bacteroidota > Bacteroidia > Bacteroidales > JAADJA01 > JAADJA01. Next base: position 203,430 of record CAYQWA010000004.1, read on the forward strand.
AATAAAATGGACAGCGCGGGACCAGAAGGAATTCAAACAGTAAGGGAAAACATTGAAAAAGTAGCTCCTGATGCAGTTGTTGTTGATGGTGCTTCTCCAATTCGCGTTGATGATCCATCTGTTATTAAAGGCAAAAAAGTATTGGTTGTTGAAGATGGACCAACATTAACCCATGGTAAAATGAAGATCGGTGCTGGAACAGTTGCTGCTCAAAAATTTGGAGCTGCTGAACTCGTTGATCCTCGTCCTTTTGCTGTTGGTAAACTTTCAGAAACATTTGATATTTATCCTGAAATTGGCGTTCTGCTCCCAGCAATGGGTTATAGCGATGAGCAATTAAAGGATCTTGAAACTACCATTAACAATACAGAATGTGATGCTGTTGTTATTGGTACTCCTATGGACCTGAACAGAATCTGTAAGATTGATAAGCCTAACACAAGGGTTCATTACGATCTGCAGGAAATTGGATTCCCCAACTTGGAAGGTATCATTGATGAGTTTGTAACAAAACACGTCAAATAAATAATATTCTCGAATCCATTAGTTAACGGATGAACAGGATAAAACATAATGAGCGGCTTTCGGGCCGCTTTTTTTATTAAATAAATTATGTTGCAACCGATATCTCCAAAACGAGCTGTTTTAAAATGCTTTATCCAATGCTAAAAACAACGAAGAATCCCTTATACTTCTAAGTGACCTATGTGGCTATGTGGTTCAATTATTTTACCACATTGACACATAGAAAACATAGTTTCTTGATCTGCTAAACATAGAACGAGATATCCCAGGAAACAATAGCTATCCATCTTGTTTACTTGTATTTGATTCTTATTCGATTTAAGTATTTTTTAACAATTAATCAACAAGCACTTAACTGACTGGAAATTTGGATAATTTTACCCCCCGGTAATAACGTTTATAATCACCATCACTTTATGAAAAATAAAAGCCTCATTTCAATTCATGACATTACAAAACAGGACTACGTAAAAGTTCTTGATCTGGCTGAGAAGTTTGAAAAAAATCAACGCCAGCAAATCCTCAACGATTTTGTAATCGCCACACTGTTTTTTGAACCATCTACAAGAACACGACTCAGTTTTGAAAGTGCAGCTTCTTACCTTGGAGCCCGAGTAATTGGATTTACTGATGCTGCTACATCAAGTGTTAAAAAAGGAGAATCCCTGAAGGATACCATACTTACGGTTAGCAATTATTCAGATCTTATCGTAATGCGCCATCCAAAGGAAGGTAGTGCCAGGTATGCCAGTGAAGTTAGCCCTGTTCCTATCATCAATGCCGGCGACGGTGCCAATCAGCACCCAACCCAGTGTTTGCTGGATCTCTACTCCATCAGGAAAACACAAAAGAAGCTGGACAACCTTCATGTAGCTTTTGTTGGTGACCTTAAGTATGGCCGCACAGTTCATTCACTTGTTCAGGCGTTGACGAATTTCAACACAACCTTCCACCTTGTATCTCCGGAAGAGCTAAAGCTTCCGAGTTCTGTAAAGCAGTATATTAAAGATGCTAAACTGGACTATTACCAGTACACCGAAATGGATGAGGTGATATCTAAGGTAGATGTTTTGTATATGACACGTATCCAGCAGGAAAGATTTTCTGATCCTCTGGAATATGAAAGAGTGAAAAATGTGTACATCCTTCGGAACAAAATGCTGGAAGGTGCTAAACGTAATTTGAGGGTGATGCACCCGCTACCAAGGGTCAATGAGATCACTACGGATGTGGATGAAAACAAAATGGCCTATTACTTTCAGCAGGCCAAAAATGGAGTATTTGTAAGGCAAGCCTTATTGTCGATCATTTTGGACGTTAAACCTAAAAGTTAATCTTAAAACATTCAGACATGGCTAAACAGGAAAAAAGAAAAGAACTGAACGTTTCGGCAATTGAAAACGGAACTGTAATCGATCATATTCCACCAACCTCAGTATTCCAGGTGATCAATATTCTTGGCCTTGACAGAATTCCTAACCAGATCATGGTAGGAACCAATCTTGAAAGTCACAAGTTCGGAAAGAAAGGGATCATTAAGGTAAGCAACAAATATTTTGAAAGCGAAGAGATCAATAAGATCGGTCTTGTTGCCCCCAGTGCAACATTGATCGTGATAAAAGATTATACGGTGGTTTATAAGTCAAAAGTGGAAATTCCAGATAACATAAATAAAATTGTAAAATGCATTAATCCCAATTGCATTACCAACCACGAAAGCATTCCTACGATGTTTACAGTAATCGACAAGGAAGAATTACGACTGAATTGTCATTATTGTGAAAAAACAACCAAAAAGGAGAACATGAGGTTTATCTAACCAATTGTTAGATTGATTTACCTGGGTAAGTCAAAGTATTTTTTTGAATTGCCACCCCATGTGTCGTCTGTAGCACCTCCATCAATGTTGCTTCCCGGGCCGTATCCCCTGTTAATGATGGTTTGCCATTTGTAATTAGACAACTCACCGGTTACGTCCGAATGCACCATTACAAAATCATTGGTAACCATGTCTTTGGAGTAGAATACGAAGCGTTTGTTTCTTTGTCCGTCCTCCAGAGTATAATAATGCCAGATCTCATAGGGGTAAGCCTGTGGTTCATTGTAGCTTTCGGAGATGGCATTGGGAGGTCCGTATTTGAGGTAAATCCTGCCACGGTCCGTTTCCCAACCCTCTGATATCATAGTGGAATAGGCGAGGTTCACTTTATTTACTTCCGCCTTATACTTTTCCCATGCGTTATCAGGTTCAAGAGGATTCCTGTCGTACCAGAATTTGTAAAAGAACTTTTGCAAGGTTTCTTTATCCGAATTAAGGCTGTGTGCCATGGTAAATGTTTTCTCCATCTCGTCAGAAATGGGATCAAGACAGGCGATATAGTTGACGAGGGTATCAAGATTATTTAATTTGGTAGCAAAGGTGTTATTGATGTTCATCGCTGCATAATCTTCAACTTTTAATTTTAATCTTGGATTACTGCGTTGAAAGAATATGCGGTTTTTGGCAAGCAATTTATTTTTCCTGTCACGTGCTTCGATGGAAAGAAAGTAATTCCCTGACCTCAGGTTGGTGATGTCAAATTCACTAAACACGACATTGACCGGTTGTGTGGTTTGTTTCTTTCTGAAAATGTAACTGGGCAAAGGAGAATCCTTTTCCATTCTGGTAATATAGCTTGTTACCAGGTATTCGCTCCCTTCTCCAAGGATCTTTTGGGAATTATATACTTCACTGTAATAGGTTACTTTGTTTACATTTTCGGGATAATAATTAACAATGTAAGGTATCAGGTCGTATCCGCCTTTTGTTAATATTCCGGGATTAAGTGTTTGCTCAAAGGATTCAACTAGTTGAATCCCTGAAATCAATAACTCGCTGTCGGGATGGATAATTTCAATGGGAAACAAATTGATAAAGGGTTTTGAATTCGCATTCTTATCCCATATCTGAACCTCAAATTCGTAGTTGCCAGCATCTAGCGAATAACGTTGCTGGTCGATAAAGCTAAAATCAATATTTGTGGTATCGTCACGTTCGGGGCTTAATAGTTCGTATTTATCATAGTTAACAATTTCTTCTCCTTTTTTAAACAATAAGATCACCTGGATGGTCGCCTGAAATTTACCGTTTTCATTTTTAATGAATTCAACACTGTTCCCCGATACAGAAAGATAAGTTTCCACATAAGGACCATTTTCCGGGGAATAGAAGGTTGTATAAGATAGCAAAGCGTTGAGTTTTTTTGCTTCAACAGTTTGATTTGTAGAAAATACAACAATAAACAAGAAAAGAATTGCGTAGTGTATTCGAGCTGAATGTTTAAAGCGTTTTATCATGTTTAAATCATTTGGTTAGAACATTTTACAAAAATGTAAAAATCACAAAACAAAAGTAACGAATAAATCTGAGAGTGTCAAGAGCCAATCAGTATTCGGTTGAAGGAGATAAGTTAACGGTTAGCGGCTCAAGATAACGGTAAAATTTCCAGCAACTGGCAACCAGTTCAATGAAGTTCTTGAATAATTTTCAAAGATAATCTCCAAATTCAAGGAACAATAATCTGTAAAAGTATTCCTGTTATTTAACTTGGAGCATCGAAGACTTTTTTTCAATTGTGAGAAGAAAAGACCTGCTACAACAATAACAATTCCCAGTATTTTCTGATTGTTTAATTCCTCACCTATTATAAAATAAGAAAACACACCAGTTAAAGACGGGGATAAGGTTGGCAAATACATTGGTTTTACTTACACCGATTTCACGGGTGGCTATTGTAAAAGCAACAAAAGCCAGTGATGAACAGAAGACAGCAAGGGCGATCAATGAGAATATTGCTTCGTAACTGGGTACTACAGTAATAAACTGTTTAAATTCCAAAATGAAAAATATTGGGAGAAAATAAATAAAGCCAATAAGGTTTTGAACACCTATTATAAATATAGGATTGTAACTCTGGCTAAGTTTCTTCAGAAAAATTGCATACCCCACTGCACTTATTACAGCAAAAAACAGCGCAAATATTCCCCAACCTGAAAACTCAAGAGTAAGATCATTCTTTAGTAAAATAATAAGGACACCTACAAAAGAGATGATGAGCCCCAGGATATTCAGCCGGCTTAATTTTTCTTTTAATGTAAAGTATGCAACAATGGGTGCAAAAAGAGGAATCATAGCAATCATCACAGCACTAACTGTAGGGGATGTAAGTTTAACCCCATAATTCTCACCCAGGAAATAGAAAAACGGATTGAACAATGCTGAAATGAGAAAAAGTTTGTAATCCTTACGTTCAATTTTTTGAAATCTACGAAAAATCTTCAGCCAGAAAAAAAGAAAAAGTGTAGAAATAAATAGGCGAACAGCAATAATCGAAACCGGTTGATAATAGTCAAGCACTATGGCAGTCCATACAAATGACATGCCCCAGAAAAGCATGGCAATGACTACCGATCCATAAGGGTATATGTTCCTTTTCTGTGTCAATGTTTTAGATCAAATGTTCTATTATGAGCGGTCCGTTTCGTTAAGCAGTTTGGTGGAGTGCTTGAGTGTGCGGAGAATCAAAGTCAGGATTGCAGCCCCGATAAGTATATGTGTAGTTGTTCTTAATAATTCGAAATTTCCGGTAATAAAGTAATGCCTGAGATGGTCGACAAATGCAAAACTGAATACTGTGGCCAGGAATCCGGAGTACTCACGCCTTAAAACGCTTTTCATGGAAAATGGGATCCTGCCTTTGATGTACTTCCTGTAGCACGGAAAAAATGCAGGTACGTTTTTCGACCATTCAAGGTAGTTCTCCCCAAATTTTCGTTCAAGAAAACGCTCTTCAGCAAACATGATCCTTTCATAGTATAACCAGAAAGCGAGGCTGACAATGATCACAAAATATACGTTAAAAGTAAATACCACAATCCCAATCCACATCAGGTAATTTCCAAAATATAGCGGATGACGAGACATGGAATAGATGCCGGTTTGGTTTAAAGAATCTGCAACCTGCTCTTTAGTGTTTCTTCCTGAGGTACCCTTAGGTGTTGTACCGATGGCAACAGCCCTGTAAATAAACCCAATCAAACTGAGTAAAACAGCAAGATATGTCAGCGCCATTTTTGTTACCGGACCGGTTAATGAATAGTCAGTAAAATACAACAAAGGAACCACAAGCACAAAAAGGATCATCGGGATTTGCCCCCTTTTCCTGAACAAAGTATTTCCGCTTTTCTCAAATGAATGAATCAATGCCATCGCATAAAGATCTGTTAAATAAGCGCACAAAAATAGACATAATCAATGAGAGTTAAATGGAGGATTGGAAAAATAGAATGAATGAGTAATAATGAAAATTAATCCTTTTATCATTCAATGTAGTTGAGTTCTTAATACTATTAAAATAAAAAAAGGAGTTGCTTGATGGTAAGAAGGAAAACAATTCAACAATGATTTATATTCTTTAAACTTTATCCTGTTTTACGGAAACAAAAAATATATTTCTCACGTTAAATACATATAAATCTTACCAATGGAAAAATCAAACTATAAAAAGCTCAGAATAAGGTTACAGTTGCTGTACAACGACATTCTGGAATACAGTAGGGGTTCCTTTTTCGGAGTGAAGGCTATGGATCCTGATGTCCTTAACCTGTGGTTTGAGTACAATAACCTGTTGTCAGAGTTTGATTCCATTTTCTCGGGTTTGTTCAATGATTTCCATGATATTTCTTATCCGGATCCCTACCTTGCTACGGAAGACAGTTTTTACAGGGAAGGAACTATGATATACAAGCCTGAGCACTTTTCACAACTCAGGAATGAAGTAGCAAAAATGATTGATAAACTGAATGAGCTAAATGAAAAGAAAAGTGCCTGATTGATCAGGTGTTAGTTCGTTCTTCCAGGATATACCTTTAAAGACTCTTCCAGGCATTTCATCGAATTCTTAAGGTCTTCAACGTTTAATACATAACTAATTCTGACCTCATCTTTTCCTTTTCCTGTGGTTGCATAAAATCCGGTTGCAGGTGCAAACATAACAGTTTGGTTTTCGTTGCTGAACTCTTCCAGCAACCACTGACAGAATTTATCTGAATCATCAATAGGCAGTTTAGCAACTACGTAAAATGCTCCTGAGGGGTTTGGACAATAAGCACCTTCCATATTGTTAATCGATTCAACAACAACATTTCTGCGGGCCAGATATTCTTCCATCACTTCTTCGAAATAGGAGTCCGGAGTATCGATGGCTGCTTCTGCAGCAACCTGACCAAATGTTGGAGGACTAAGTCTTGCCTGGGCAAATTTAATGGCAGTATCCATTAATTCTTTGTTTTTGGAGATCATTGCACCGATCCTTACACCACAGGCACTGTATCTTTTAGAAACCGAATCAATTAGGATCACATTGTTTTCAAGGCCTTCCAGGTGCATTACTGAGAAGTGTTCTTTACCATCGTAACAAAATTCCCGGTATACTTCATCTGAAAATAAAAACAGATCGTATTTTAAAACAATCTCCCGCAATACTTCCAGTTCTTCCCTGGAATACAGGTACCCGGTGGGATTATTCGGGTTGCAGATGATGATCCCTTTCGTTTTTGGTGTGATTGCTTTTTCAAATTCAGAAATTGGAGGCAGTGCAAAACCACTTTCAATGCTTGACGGAATGGGTACAACATTAACACCCGCATTTATTGCAAAACCATTGTAGTTTGCATAAAACGGCTCCGGAATGATAACTTCATCACCGTTATCCATGCAGGAATTCATTGCAAACAAAATGGCTTCAGATGCACCTGCTCCGATGATAATATCATCGGCTTCAATGTGAATGTTATATTTTTTGTAGTAATCCACCAGTTTCTCCCTGTAGGATAATATCCCTGCAGAATGACTGTATTCAACCACTTCATCCTTAAAGTTTCGTACAGCGTTTAATGCAACTTCCGGAGTGGCTATGTCCGGTTGCCCGATGTTAAGGTGGTAAACTTTAGTACCTCTCTTTTTTGCAGCTTCTGCAAATGGAACCAGCTTCCTGATTGGTGAAGCAGGCATCATTTTCCCTTTTTCTGAAATTTTTGGCATGTTCTAAAATTAGTTGTTATGAAATTAACAGTTACGGCAAAATTATATTTTTTTGGATTTATATGTACCATTTATCAAAAAAATGCATAAAAAAACCGGCACTAGGCCGGTCCTTAATTTTTATTCCATCCGATTATATTATTTATTCGCAGGGGATGCTTTTTTATCCATATGCTTTTCAGGCAGTTTGGAGCTGGCTGAAAGAACTTTCCCTTTTATTCTTAATACCACAGTTTTTTTGGTTGCATTGGAGTAGACTGTAATGCTTTTGTTAATTGTACCAATACGTTTGGTGTCATATTTTACTTTGATAATTTCTGACTGTCCTGGCAGAATTGGTTGCCTTGGCCATTCAGGAACTGTACAACCACAAGATGAACGTACATTTGAAAGAATTAAAGGTTCTTTACCGTTATTAGTAAATTTGAACTCACATTTTCCGTCTCCATGTTGCTCAAGTTCACCGTAGTTGTGAACAAGCTTATCAAACTCAATTACAGGAGCATTTGGATTGTTTACCTGTGCTTCATTCACTGCCCCACCTCTGGTTTGAGCTGCCTTTCTGGCTTCGTCCATTCTCTTCTTTTCAGCAGGAGTTGGCTTTTTAGCCTGTTTAACAGTTGTGGGACTTTGAGCATTGGTTGCTACGATCGCGAAAACCAACAGAGCAACGGTAAATAATAGCTTTTTCATATTGTATTGTTTTTTATGTTTTACATTGTTTGCAAGGCAAATGTATTAATTAATGCTTACGAAAAAAATCGCTTAACATTTTTTTACAAGTGTTAATGAAATGTAAACGGGAATTGTTTGATCATGTTCACTCAGGAATTTTTTATTACCAATAAACGACCGGCTCTCCCGGATGCTTGTTGTGGGGTGTTGCATTTCCTGTTCTTTTGAAGATTAAAATGAATTTTGGTATGGTTCTTTGTATTAATACTATATGTATGAATGCAGATTGCAAAAAAGTAGAGTGTGCATCTTTTGTATATTTTTTTAATTTTACAGCATAATAAAATTTTAAATCACATGAACAAGCAGATTGTCATAACGGTTATCATTGCCCTGGGTTTTATTTCGTTTTCCTGTTCCCGTTCAATGAATAAAAACACTTCTGAACAAAAGGAAAAAGAGAATATGGAAACAATAGCCAATGTATCAGCCGGGCCAAAAGTAATTATATATAAAACCAGCGAGGATTATTTTGATAAAGTCCCGGTTACATTGTCGGAGGATAAGTCAAAGATTGTCAGCTTCCCTGGAATTAAAGATGTGTATTTTGAGGGGGAACTTGCATACCCTACACGACTGATCAATGGATTTTTGCTGGATAACAGGGGGATTAATGAAAACTCTGCTTTTCTGAAACTCACCTATGAGGAGTACAGCAATCTGGACAAAACACCGGAAGTTGCAGAATTATTTACCATGATCGTTAATGACAATCCATTCACCGAAATGTACAATTGCGGTAAAAAGTTCGATTACAAAGATCTGGTCACAGAATTGAATGACCAGATCGGAAACAATGAACTTGACAAGTTTAAAAAACTCAAGTAAAACTCAGGTTAAAATCTTTACCGGATATTAACTACTATTGCAATCAGAGGTATTGAACTTTTGAAAACCTCTTGAATCAATTATGGATTTCAGGCACTATATTCTATATGCGCTCCTTTTATCCTTATTAGGGGCGGTATCCTGCACCAACAAGTCAGAGGGGGTGAAATCAATCCTGGTCAGGGCAGAACACCCAGATGATATTTTCATCTTTAATGATAGTATTGTTGAGCCAGTTGAATATACCAGTTTGCCCTCCCTGCAAAAATTGATCGTTGATGAAAGAAAGAAGGTCTTCATCAATATGATCCTGCCTTCCATCCTTGTAAGTAAATACGAATTAAACCAGGAGAAAGAGAAGATCATTAAGTTAATGAACAAAAGTACATTCAGCAGGAGAGAGCGAAGGTACCTCAAAACAATGTATAAAAAATACAAATCGGACAACCTTGATGACTTGCTTGAAAAAGTACACCCTCACCCCACCAGTGTTGTTCTTGCACAGGCTGCTGTTGAAAGTGCCTGGGGGACATCAAGATTTTACAAGGAAGGGAAAAACCTGTTTGGGATCTGGTCATTTAATGAAAAAGATAATAGAATGTCGAGCCAGGGTGTTCGGGAAGGTAAACAGGTTTACCTGAAAAAATATAACAGCCTGAAAGCTTCAGTGGATGATTATTTCCTGATCCTTGGAAGAGGTCCCTATGCTAAATTCAGGGAGGTTAGGATTAGTAGTGAAGATCCCCTTAAAATGATTGAGCACCTCCTAAACTATTCTGAACTTAAGAGTGAATATATTTCCATGTTGGTTCAGGTCATTCAGCAAAATGATCTCACCCGTTATGACTCATACCAGATTGATCCGTCTTTTATTGAATAGCATGATTCAATAATATTTAGGATTAATATTATCATAATTAACAAATAATTCTATCTTTATACATCATTAGCCCAAATACAAAAACATGGAAGAAATATTTTATGATGTGTTTAACGGGCTCCCACGACAGGGTCCTGGTGACAACATATCAACCAAAAGGGCATTGGACCTGATTAAAGGCCTGCCCAAAGATCCCATAGTACTTGACCTTGGATGTGGAACAGGTACCCAAACATTCGAATTAGCCCACCATCTTGGCGGTACTATACATGCCCTTGATAATAATGGAGCTTACCTCGAAGAGTTGAATGTCAAGGCATCTCAACTTGGTTATAGCGAATACATTCGAACCGTTTACTCTAATATGAACCAGCTTGGATTCTCCAAGCGTTATTTTGATCTTATTTGGGCTGAGGGATCTATCTACATCATGGGTTTTGAGTATGGGCTTCAATATTTAAAGCCGTTCCTAAAGGATGAGGGCTATATTGCTGTAACGGAGATTTGCTGGCTTAAGAACAACCAGCCAACTCATCTGAAGGACTTCTTTCAACAGGAGTATGCAGCCATGCAAACGGTTGAAGAAAACATCGAAACCATTACAAAATCGGGTTACGATGTGATCGATTACTTTATTTTATCTCCTTCTGCCTGGTGGGATAATTATTACATCCCACTTGAAAAGAGGCTTGTGGATATGCGTGTTAAGTATGGAGAAAACGATCATGCCCTGGAGTTGATCGAGTTTGTTCAACTGGAAATTGATTTATACAGGAAATATCCTGAATTTTACGGTTATGTTTTTTTTATAATGAGAAAGAAATAATATGAATGTACTGGGAAATATTATCTGGCTTTTATTTGGCGGAATCTTTGTCGCCATCGAATATTTTATTGCCAGTCTACTGTTAATGATCACCATAATTGGAATTCCTTTTGGCTTACAAACTTTAAAACTTGCTTCCCTGGCACTATGGCCCTTTGGCAGAATATCTGTTGTTATTGATAAACCGGTAGGTTGTTTGTCGACATTGATGAACCTCATCTGGCTGCTTATTGGCGGAATATGGATTGCACTTTCTCATGTACTCTTTGGATTGCTCCTGTTTATTACAGTAATAGGTATCCCTTTCGGCAGGCAACATTTTAAACTGGCTTCCATCGCATTAACTCCTTTTGGAAGGGATATTGTGGAAGTGGAGTAGGGGCAGTGATTGAATACAAGAATGAGTGAATGATTGAATGTTGAGTGAAGCGAAATCCCGCCATTGCGGGGCTTGAATACAAGAATATTGAGCCTGGCGAAAGCCCTCCGAAGCTAAATTGAATGTTGAAAATTGATTATTGAGTGTTGATTTAATAAATTTAGAGTGTTCTTATTTTAAACACTACAGAAGTTTAATAAATCAACTGAATAATTTAACTAACTTAGCAATGAGGAATAAAATAGTCTTCACGTGATTGTCCATCAATGATAATTACTTTTCACTTTCTTCTTTAGTAAACAATTCATCTCCAAGGTTAGAATTAATCACATAATTCGAAAACCGAATAAACACCTTTCCTGTTTGTCTTCCTTCTGCTTTGGTTTTGTCGAATTCCATTCCGGCTGTTTTGCCGATAAATTTCAGCGGCAGGTTGAGGTTTTCAATCTCAAAGGAAAAGATCATTTCGGTAGGTAGTGTAATTCCGGGATCATTATAGATAAACTCAACTACATAAGTGCCTTCATTACGAGTGTTACTTTCAGATTTTGATATAAGGTTCTTTTCAGCATTAACCCACCAGGTGGCCATAATGATTTCCGGTTTTTTACCCAAAGGAATGATTTTAACAATATGGTGCTCTTCATTGTTTAGAATCTCGGAACCGGCATATATAGCTGTATATTCCTCCTCCAGGATCTTATTGAACCTGTTATTGATCCCCCGTTTTGGCAGCATAAAAAATTCATCCGATTTAAACTTCAGTTTATCCGGACTTTTGTAAAAAATCGTGGCATGTTTAACCGGCATATTGATAAATGATACATCCACCTCAATTTCGATATCTGCTGAATAGTCATTGACTTTCTCCAATTGTACTTTCAGATTGTCAATGATCTCATTCGGATCAGCATCCTGGGAGATCAGGGTTATAGTCAGAAAGATAAAACCTAATACCAGCATTGTGATATTTGCAGATGTCCTTGTTCTCATGATAAAATATCCTTTCTCTTAAAGTAGTACACAGTAATGATATAAAACAGGAATACATGCAGCAGCAGTACCATGGCATCAAAGTATATGGCTTTTAGGTTCACCTCAAAGGCGAACAGCAACTGCCAGGAATCGAGGTAACTGGTCAGAAGAAACGGGCGGATATATGAAAAAAAGCTGAAGTCAAATGTTGAGATCATGGTAAACAGGATGATGATGGCCATGGTGGACAGGATAGGCCCTAATGAGTTGTTTGCCATAGATGAGAGGAGAAGTGATAAGGCTGCAATGCTGACCATCCCAAGAAAACCATAAAGAAAAGCCAGGATAAAACGCCACATGATATCATGCTCTGGAAGAATATTGACTGCTTTAAAAATAACCATCAGATCTCCCTTTCCAAACAATACCAGCCCAAGTCCCAGACTGGAAACTGCAAAAACAAGCATGAGGGCTGAAGTATAAACAAAAGCAGCGATAAATTTTACAGTAACGATCCTGAAACGGCTAACCGGCCGTGACAATATCAATCTAAAGGTTCCTCCATGGGCCTCCCCGGAAAACAGGTCGCCGGTAACAATAACAATGAGTAATGGGATATGTACCCACAGAAAATTCAGCACAAGGTATGTCATTAAGTAACCATTGATCAGGTTGCCTTGCATAAAAAACGCTTCGCTAAGGTTTTTGGTCAGGAATTCGTGCATTGTTTTCCCTTCCCAAAGCATAGCTGCCTGTGCAATCAATACTATTACAATCACAGCTACAAAGCCAATGTAACTTCGTTTCCGGGTAAATATCTTATACAGTTCTATTTTTATCAGCGTATTCATATCAGGTGATCCCCAGGAAGTAATCTTCCAGGTTTTGTTCCACTTTAATGGTTTCGACTTGAAAATTATTTTTTACCAGAAAATTATTGATGACTGGGATTTCCATCCGTTTACAATGAATTTGCAGGACATTATCCACTAGATCTAATTGATCAATTTCCAATTCGCTCTCTTTTAACAACTCAAATGCTTCCTTTGCTTTATCTACAATGAAATTTGTAAAATAACTGTGGTTGAGTAATAACTCCTGAACGTCACCCTCAATCACTTTTTTGCCTTTATTGATGATGACCATCCTGTTGGAGATCAGTTCGATCTCCTGCAGATCATGAGAGGATAATATGATGGTTTTCCCTTTTTCCTTGTTGAGGTATGTGATGATGTTCCTGATGTCTCTTTTGCCAGACGGGTCCAGTCCACTGGCAGGCTCATCAAGTATCAGCAATTCCGGATCGTGCAATAAAGCCTGGGCAATTCCCAGTCTTTGCTTCATTCCCTTGGAGAAAGTTTTTACTTTGCTCGAAGCCCTTTCTTTCAATCCGACAAGTTCAAGCGTTTCATAGATGGATTTTTTATCAGGCTTCATACCTGAATATTCACTGAGCATCTCTAAATTTTTAAAAGCACTCAGGTATTCATAAAAATCCGGCTTTTCAATGAATGAACCGATACGGCTGAGGATCTTATTTCTGTTGTCTGCAAGCGGAAGACCAAATATCCTGATGTCACCGGAATCAGGATACAACAGGGAAAGCAACATTCTTATGGTAGTGCTTTTACCTGATCCGTTCGGACCCAGGAAACCATATACATCATTCTTATAAATCGTCAGGGAAAGCTGAGAGACCGCCTGAACTTCTTTCAGCTTTTTGGATAGGTTTTTTATGTCAACAAAAACTTCAGCTTGCATGGGCAACAGACTTATTCATAAATTTTCCAGGATCAATATCTTTATTTCCCGTAAATATAAATTTTGATTTGTAATACGGTGAAAAGAAAGTTGTTTTCCAAAAATACAATGTAAATATGAATTGCGGTTTGCAAAATACAAAATCCGGGAAAAGGTGGAACCAGCGATAACCTTTCAGCTTAAAATAAGTCATGCATCGTTTTCCATACCCAAGTTCTTTTGCTGATAGCCAGGCAGCATCTCTTTGACAACGGGATTTTAATACAGGTTTTAAAATGCGGTTGTCGAATCCATAAAGGTAGATCTGATCTTTGATCTGTTTGTAATTTTGGAACCTTGACCGGGCATCCAGTTGTGAAAATACCGGCAATGATAACAGGAAGACAATTAAATAAATCTTTAACCCGGCCACGATCAAATTGCCGTTGGGCTGGATATCCAATAAGATTGGCAGAATAATAGTTATTGCGGCAATCTCGATCAGAGTGATCAGGTGAAGTAATTTGCCGGCAATAATGTACGACTTGACCTTCATTGAACAGTTTAATTTAGTTTTTGGAACTTACAAATATATGGGAATATTAATTCAAAAAGCAGGCCATATTTTTTGGAACAACACGTATATTAACATAAAGTACTGTACCTCTATAAGATAATTACCCGGCTTCATTTTCCTCCTGCATTTGTATAAATTTGTATCTTTACCCACCAAGTTAAACCTTAAAATAGTGGTTATGGTGAAGTCGAAAAATTTACTTCTGATTGTTATTGTTTTATTCTTATCTGCGGGTCTTACGGCGCAAAAGGAAAGTTTTATGGGATTGTGTCTGGGTACTGCATTACCCCAGGGTACTTTTGCCGATAAAGATTTTCAAACGGAAGGTGCCGGCTATGCCAATACAGGATTTTTATTCACTTTTGATGGTTCACTATTTCCCGATGAATATTTAGGTTTTGGAGCCACAGTTACTTATGGAAGCAACAATCCCGACAAGACACAATACAAGGAGGACCTTTACAATGATATTCTGACCCGTTATCCTGCCATTGAAGACTATGAAGACCAGATCTATTTTGATTTCGGGGTATGGCGCTATTTGAACATTCATGCCGGACCTGCATTTACTGTACCCGCAGGCAGGATAAATTTTGATTTCAGGACACTGGCAGGATTAACCCTGGCATGGGCTCCGGACCAACTTCTGGAAGTACAGTGGGAACCTGACAATGCATTTTCAAGAAAAGTTAATGATAAAGCGACACCTACGCTTGGGTATACTGTTGGTACCGGTGTTCGTTATGCCTTGAGAAGTGGGTACGTGTTCAGGCTGATTCTTGAATACTCCAACTCAAAACCCACGATGGAGGTGGTTGAAGACTTGATTACTGGCATCGCTGAAGGATCAGGAATAACAACCACTGAATATAAAATGCCCATTAAAAACGTACAGATCGGAATAGGGATCGCTTATAATTTTGAGTTGTAACTTTTACCTTTATTGCAAACAATTTAGACAATTTCTACATTAGTCTTTCCCAATTCTAAACCGTATTATTTCTTAGTTTTACACGATGAAATTTTTATGTATAGATTACATAATCATAAAGATTTGAGTAATTAATTTATTCTGAGTATCGATTTTAAAATAACGGATAACAGTTAACAGATAACAACAAGCAAAATGAGACCCTCCCTTTCTATCCTTTTGACAGTATTAATTTATTCGGCCATCGCTCAATCCGAATTCCCTTCTGAATTGGAAGACCCAACAGTTTTTGGAATAAATAAAGTTCCGGCACATGCATGGTTTATTCCTTTTGAGAATGAAGAAAGTGCATTAACCCTTCAACCTGAAGAATCTCCGTATTACCAATCATTATCGGGAACCTGGAAGTTCAATTGGGTAAAAAATCCTGCTGAACGGCCAGTTGATTTTATGAAGCCCGGATTTGATGTGGGTAGTTGGGATGATATCCCTGTTCCTTCAAACTGGGAACTTGAGGGATATGGAATACCCATTTATGTCAATCAGCCTTATGAATGGACCACAGACCCACAACCTCCTTCGGTACCACAAGATTATAATCCTGTTGGTTCCTACCTGAAGTCATTTTCAATTCCTGAAACGTGGAAAGACAGAAAAACCATTATCCATTTCGGTGCGGTAAAAGCTGCATTTTTTATTTGGATGAATGGTGAGTATGTAGGTTATAGCGAGGGAAGTAAAACTCCAGCCGAATTTGATATCACGGGATTTCTTTCAGATGGAGAGAACACGCTTGCTGTTCAGGTTTACCGGTGGTCGGACGGTGCCTACCTCGAATGCCAAGATTTCTGGCGGATAAGCGGAATTGAACGTGATGTATATTTGTATTCACAACCTAAAGTGTATATAAGGGATTTCTTTGCAAAAGGAGATCTGATCAATAATTATACGGATGGATTTTTCACCCTTGAGGTGGAGGTAGATAATCCGCTTCCTGACAGGACTGGTTACTCTGTAAACTGGCGACTAATTGATGAAGAGGATGCAGAAATCTCTGCCGGAAGTTCATCCGTTCCAGTCACCCGCCATAATATTTCTTCAGTTAATTTTTCTGAATCCATTCCTTCACCATTGAATTGGACAGCAGAAACACCGAATTTATATACCCTTGTCGTTTCTTTATCAAAGGACGGAAAAGTATTTGAATCTGTTACTTGCAAGGTGGGTTTCAGGTCTTCCGAAATTATGAATGGTCAGTTGCTCGTTAACGGCCGGCCGGTTTTATTAAAAGGTGTTAACAGGCACGAGCACGATCCTGTTACAGGCCATGTGGTATCGCGGGAATCTATGCTGGAGGACATCAAACTGATGAAGCAAAACAACATAAATACAGTGCGTACCTGTCATTATCCCGATGATCCTTACTGGTACAAATTATGTGATAAATATGGATTATATGTTATCGATGAAGCCAATATCGAATCTCACGGAATGGGATATGGCGCCAGAAGTTTAGCAAAGGATCCTGTATGGAAAGAAGCTCATGTCGACCGTGTAAAGAGTGTTGTTGAACGTGATAAAAACCATCCTTCCGTTATCATTTGGTCTCTTGGCAACGAGGCTGGTGATGGTGTTAATTTTAAAGCATGTTACGAATGGATAAAACAAAGAGATCTTACCAGGCCGGTGCATTACGAGAGGGCCGGGCTTGGTGATAATACAGATATTTATTGCCCCATGTATGCCGGTATTGGTTACATTGAAAAGTATGCTTCCAAACCACAGAAAAAACCATTGATATTATGTGAATATGCCCATGCCATGGGGAACAGTACCGGCAACCTTCAGGACTATTGGGATGTAATTGAAAAATACGACCTACTACAAGGCGGCTGTATCTGGGATTGGGTGGATCAGGGCCTTTTGAAGAAAGATGAAAACAGAGTTGAATTTTTCGCATATGGTGGAGATTATGGACCTGAAGATGTTCCAAGCGACGGTAATTTCTGTGCCAACGGACTGGTATCAGCCGACAGAACTCCCCACCCCGGATTACATGAGGTGAAGCAGGTGTATCAGTATGCTGATTTTGGTGGTATAGATTTGAAGAATGGAATTATAGAACTGAGCAATAAATATGATTTTATCAACTTGAATTTTACTGATCTTCACTGGTATCTTGTCGAAGATGGTAAAACCATAAAAAAAGGATTGATCTATGCTCCGGCCATTGATCCGGGCAAAAGCAGCCGTTTTGAGCTGCCTTATAAAGGATTTAGTTTTTCAGAAGGAAAAGAGTATTTTCTCAATTTATACCTGAAGACGACCAGCGAGAATGATGTGCTACCAAAGGACCATGTTGTGGCATCCGAACAATTGCATATCATGGACAAATGGAAAACAGAACCCTTTTTAACTGATAATTTTGCTGTACTTGACATAGCAGAAAACGAAACCAACATTGACATCATTACATCCAATTTCAGAATTAGCTTCGACAGGCAATTGGGAACAATCAGTTCCTATACCTATTATGATCAGGAATTAATTATGAACGGCCCAAAACCAAATTATTGGAGAGCTCCAACCGATAATGATTTCGGCAACGGCATGGATAAAAGATGTAGTGTCTGGAAAAAGGCCGGTCAATCTCTCGATGTTGACCTTGTTAATGTTGAACAGGTAGGCAAAGATGAAATATCAATTGAAGTAAAAAAAACACTGGATGAGGTGAAGGGAACACAGATCATGAATTACCGGATTTTCGGGAATGGAGATATTGTTGTTAACTCCCGTTTTGAACCACATCGTCCGCATCCCAGGAAAAGGGAATATTTTACTGGTATGCATGAAGATCGGGCCATCCGTTTTATTGAAAGGGAACCCATACTGGTGGAGGTACCATCCATAAAAAGTAAGGATCTTGAGGCCTATACCATCCAGGCTGTGGTAAAACCAGAAAAGTTCTCTGCGAAAAATGCAGTCTGGGAAAATGAAGCCTGGGCACCCGGCAAACTTCATTTTGAATTCAGGAACGGTAAACTTCGCTATTATCAATACGGAACCGATTATGTAAACTTTATTTATCCTTTTGTTCCCGGCCGGAGTTATGAGATCTTACTTTCTTACAATGCACCACAAAAAAACATCACCCTTTATGTTGATGGAGCATTGATAGAAACTAAAAAATTAGGAGAAGCAGCACCTCTCAGTGTGAGTGGTAAAAGTTTTATAGGAGGTTACAGTACCGAGAACCGGTTTTTTATAGGAGAGATTAGCAAGTTCAGGTTGTGGAACAAAAACCTGGTACCGGCTGACCTAGAATCCCAAAACTGGGAAGAAAATGAGTTGCTTCTCTATTATGAATTTGAATTGGCGGATAACCTGGTTATAAAAGATCTTGCAGGCAACTATTCGGCAACGATCATCGAAAAAGAGATTGAACAACCTGAATTGCCACGTTTCGGAACAATTTTAAATATTCCGGGCCAATTCGACAAGGTAAGCTGGTACGGCCGTGGTCCCCACGAAAATTACCAGGACAGATTTACTTCTGCATATACAGGATTGTATCAGTCCGAGGTTGAAGATCTGTACTTCCCGTACATCCGTCCACAGGAAAACGGCTACAGAACTGAAACCAGATGGATTGCCTTACAGAATGAAAATGGAGCAGGAATTATGTTTGTCGGGGAGCCGATGATTTCATTTTCTGCCCTAAATTATACCATGGACGACTTTGACCAGGGAACCAAAAAGAATTACCGCCATACCAATGACCTGGTGAAGAAAGACTTCGTTTCATTGAACATCGATTACAAACAAACCGGTGTGGGTGGTGATGACAGCTGGTGGGCCAGACCACATCCACAATATACATTGAAATACGGTTACTATGAATATTCATATATAATTCGTCCAATAAGAAGAAGCACAGATTTGATGGACTTAAGTAAGAAAAGATTCAAATAAATTTTAATTTATAACGTAAGTCACTTTTGAGGAGTATTGGCTACTGTATTTATTTTTAAAACATGATCAAATGAAAAATATCATTATCCCAATTACAATTTTATTCTTTATAATTACTTCCTGCGACAGTAAAAAAGAAGAAACAGGCAAGATCAGCATCATTCCTGAACCTATGAATATTGAACAATCAACGGGATTCTTCCTGATTGATAAAAATACCATGGTCATTTCCCCTCAAGACGAAGAGGCTAAAGGAGTGGCTGAATATTTTATAACATGGTATGAAAATGTTTCAGGTCATAAACTGGAATACGGAGATGATCCGGAAACAAAAAATACCATCCGTTTTGAGTATGCAACAATAACCCACCTTGGTAAAGAAGGATATGAATTGGCCGTAAACAAAGATCAAATTGTTATAAGGGCAAATGAGTCGAACGGAATGTTTTATGGAATTCAGTCATTGCTTCAACTGATGCCGGCCGATGTTATTAGCAAAACAACTGTCAGTTCTGTTGACTGGAAAATTCCCTGCTGTAAAATTGTGGATAAACCAAGATTCGGGTGGCGCGGAATGCACCTTGATGTGTCAAGACATTTCTTTGATGCAGACTTCGTAAAGCGCTTCATAGATCTTATCGCCATGCATAAAATGAATATTTTTCACTGGCACCTGACCGATGACAATGGCTGGAGAATAGAAATTGAAAAATATCCTGAGCTAACAGAAATTTGTGCATGGCGTGTTGACAGGTCAGATATGCACTGGAGAGAAGCAACTCTGCCTGAGCCTGGTGAAAAGGCAACTTATGGCGGTTTTTACACACAGGATGAAGTCAGGGAAATTATTCAATATGCTTCTGAACGGCACATTACCATTATTCCTGAAATTGAGATGCCCGGACATACCAGTGAGGTTTTTGCCGCATACCCGGAGTTGAGCTGCAGAGAAGAAAAACTCTATGTTCAGCCAGGAAGTTACTGGCCCAACGAAGACATATTCTGTGCAGGGAAGGAAGAGACATTTATTTTCATTGAGAATGTATTGCTTGAGATTATTGATCTATTCCCGGCGAAATACATCCATATTGGAGGTGATGAAGCCAATAAAACCCGGTGGGAGGAATGTGATAAATGCCAGTCAAGAATTAAAGAAAATGGTCTTGCTGATGAACATGAGTTACAAAGCTGGTTTATAAAACGAATAGAAAAATTCCTGAATGATAATAGTAAGCAAATGATTGGATGGGATGAGATCCTGGAAGGTGGACTTGCTCCTGAAGCAACGGTAATGTCCTGGCGAGGTATGCAGGGTGGAATTGATGCAGCAAAGCAAGGACACGATGTCGTAATGAGCCCGACCTCTCATTGTTATTTTGACTATTACCAGGCGGATCCGGATTTTGAACCGGTTGCCATTGGAGGTTTTACTACCCTCAAAAAAGTTTATTCATTTGAGCCTGTTCCAGAACAACTGAATGAGGAAGAAGCTAAATATATATTAGGAGCCCAGGGAAATGTCTGGACAGAATACATCGCTACACCAGAACATGCGGAATACATGTCGGTACCAAGAATGACAGCACTGGCAGAAGTTATCTGGAGTCCGGTTGATAAAAGAGACTGGCAAAGTTTTCAAAATCGGCTTCAGGATCAGCTCCGGCGTTACGATAAAATGGACGTGAATTATTCTGAAGGATCATGGAAAGTGGATATACAGGCGGTAATGCTCGGGGATAAATACAAGGTTTCACTTTCATCGGAACAGCTCAATGCATCCATCAGGTATACACTGGATGGAAGTGATCCGACAAATGAATCCATGGAATATGCCGAACCGTTGATGATCGAATATTCGACATTGATCAAAGCCGGCCTTTTTAAAGAGGGTCAACTCAAGGAGAAGTTTAGTGAAAAAGAAATTGTGTTCCATAAAGGAATTGGTAAACGGGGTGTACTTCAGGAAGAACCATCATCATATTATGCTGGGAGGGGAGCATTGTCACTGATCGATGGTTTTAAAGGAAGCGATAATTTCAGGGATGGTTACTGGCTGGGATTTTCCGGTTCTGATTTCCAGTTTGAGCTAGATCTGGAAAAACCAACACTAGTGGAAGAAGTTTCAGTTAATTTTCTGCAAAATGTAAAGGCATGGATTTTCATGCCGCAAGAAGTTGTTGTTGCTATCTATACCGAAGAAAGGGTTAAAGTTGCAGAACAATCCATTAAACCTGAAGCCACCTGGGAAGTGAAAGGTACCATCATAGAAGAGTTTAAAGCTGACTTCCAGCAACCGGAAGCAAGATTTATCCAGATAAAAGCCAAAAACATTAAGTCCATTCCGGAGTGGCACGAAGGGGCTGGGAATGAAGGTTGGTTATTTATTGATGAAGTGATAATAAAATAAAAATCCAGTCATTAATTTCCAATTTCCAAAGTGTTCACATTTAGGGAATCTGGAATTTTAAGATTGGTGATGACAGGAATTGCCTGATGTATATCGACTAATTAACTATATTGAGCCCGAGGTATATTTGTAAAACACTGTGTTGGTAGAAAGGCTGCTCACCGGTAAATTCATTGGTGTTCATTTCCATTTTAAAGGGAAGACCATGGTTGTACCTTAGACCGGCATGAATTTTTTCAGAATAATTGTAGTCAATACCAACATCAATTCCCATATCAAAGCTTTTATACTGGTCTTCGCCAGCAATTAACAGACCGGGTTCAATTCCAGTTAACAGATCAATCTTATTGCTCACATTATATACGAGCAGCAAAGGCCAGTTGAGGTAGCTTAAGTTATTTTTTACAGACTTCCCTTCTTGTTCTGAAATATAGCCTTTGTTAGAGAACAGCATTTCGATCTGCCAATTGAAATGTTTTGAGATCCTATCCTGAATGTAACATCCCAAATGATAGGAAGTCAATGATTTGGTTGTGCTTTCTTCGAGTAAAACCGACTGGTTTGTTAATATCGTGTTGGCAAAATTTGCCCCACCTTTAATCCCCCCTTTATTCTGAGCGAATCCTACCTGAACTATAATGAATAAAGATGAAAGGACAGTTATTATTTTCTTCATGGTTGATTTTTCAAACTACGAAAATAATCAATCCTGTATGAGAAAACAGAATGGATAAGAATTAAATCCAATGAAATTATTTATCAAATGTTTTACTCTTATCAAATGCCCTGCTTACCATACAGGACTAAAAGATTATTTTTCTTTATCCTTATCCTTGCAAGCAATATATACCACCATTGCGAAAATTCCAAAAACAGCAAAAGTATTGGCTAACCAGAAGAATGAGGTATAGTACCTAACGCTTAATAATTCGACACCATAGAATTTCAGAATACCTCCCAAAATTAATAATCCGGCCAAAGTTCCGGAAGCAAGTCCAATATACTTGCAAATCATATGTAGTTTCATAATGTAAAAATTGATAATTTATTCAAAAATAAGAAATAAATATTAGTTGGCAACAAATTGAATTTGTACAGTGGGACGGCCTGAAGCTAAGGAGGAGTCTTTTGGACCCTTATCTTCTGCATCTTTCCCGCTGAGAAAACGGATCCTGTTTATAAACATCGAATCCTCTGCCAACAGCTTATTTATTATAGTTTGTTCCCGTAGCTGAATAAATTTCAGCACCTGTTCCTCAACCTTGTTATTTCCGACGAGCAAACGGCATTTTTTTTGAACCGGGATGTATTTGTTATCAATAAGCAATGTCTCGTCCAGCCAGTACATAAAGGTGGAGTCCTTCACAGATATAGTGTTTATTTCCTCTAACTCCTCTTCTGTAAATTCGTACCCTTCATATTTAGAATTCTTCATTACCTCAACGAAATATTTTCTCCTGGCTTCAAGCATTGCGTATGCATTTCCTTCCCTCAGTGTATCCACAAGCTGATACATTTCAACAGATAGTTCAGGCTTGTTATTTAATACTTTACTAATAGCATCGATGGATTTTTGCTGATCTTTTAAAATTTCCGATTCAAGGTAGTTGAAATTTATTTCTTTTAAAGCGTTTTCATCCACACCAAAAGCTCCGGCAAGTAATTTGTAAGGCGCTGAGGCAGCTTTCATTACAATGTTCTTCAAAACTCCCCACACTACCTTTCCGACCTTGAACTTTGGATCTTTAAGGTCTCCCTCTACTGGCACATCAAGGTGAATATTCCCTTTTCCGTCTTTTAAGAGGGCGACGGCCAGTTTAACAGGAATATCATAAGCCGTTAAACTTCTTTCTTTCGGGCCAAACCGAAATCCGGTTATGGTAATTAAATTCTTGCTGTCAATTACTCCATTGTTGATAATAGTTCGGCAGGAGTAAGTCAGGGATGCCCTGTTAATAGGGTAGGAGATATAATAAACAGTATATGGAGAGATCTCAGCAAGGCTGGTGTTATAAAAATCATAATTGATCACCATGTTGTTGTAATCCTGTGGATCAACAATGATCTCCGCAATACCTTCACTTTCTCCGTTTAACAATACATTAATATCGAATTGAATGCTGTCAGCATCAGAAAATATCTGTTTAGACGTAATGCCCAGATTTGTAATGGTGTACGAGAATTTTTCATGCAATGTAAAATCATTGTATTGGAACATCCCGTCATCTACCACAAGGTTGTCAAATTTGTATTTGGTGGTTGCATAGGTTCTGGCAATATCCCGGATGTAGTAAGCCATTAATGCAAAAATGTTGTATGAATCAGCTTCGAGGAGTTCGTCAGTCGTTTCAACGGTCAGAGAGTCAGGTTCAGTTTCCGGGATCAGTCGGGACCAATTGTCTCCTTCATCATACAGCTCAACCAGAACATAAGGTTTATCGAGCCTGATCAATCCCAGGTTATAAATGTCATTCTTAATATCAACAGAATCAATTCCTATGGAAAAGTTTTCAAAGGAAAGTAAATTCTCATCGTTCTCGTCAGTGAATTGAAATTCGTTTAAGTAGATATCTCCAGTGACAGTTATGTCTGTTGTCTCTTCTAAATTCACTGCCAGTTCAAGATCATTGGATAACATGCCTTTCAGATCCTTAATTTTGATGTACTCCTTAAGGGATGATGACAAAGGTTCCAGGTTGATGTCACTCATGGCTATCGAAACAGCACTTTTCATGTCAACCAGATTGACTATAGCGTCGATGTTCGTATTCCCCCCGCTCTTTAATCCAAAATTCACATTGGCCATGATGGTGTCATGGTCCCAGGCAATTAATGGACTTGATGCATTTAGTTTTTCAACTTTTACTTCGTTTCGATAATGTCCGTCGTAATACCTCAATGCCCCATTCCTGAGATTTAATTTAGCAATTGTCCATTGAATTACTGTGGTGTCTTCAGTGGATGTCTCTTGTATTGTATCGATTGACGATTGGATGAGGTTGTCAAAATTAAATGAGCCATCCAAAAGCTCAACATTTACAAAGGGTTCGATCAGGTCAACCTCTTTAACTGAATAATTCCCGGCCATAAGGTCCCACAACTCAAGATTTACGTATAACTCACGAAACTTAAAAAATGTGGTTTCTGCGTTCTCCTCTTTTAATTCAAAGTCTTTAATTCTTACCCCTCCGGTAAAGTAATTGATGTTTATGTCTCCGATAAGGACCTCCCTCCCAATTAATTCCTGGTCGTTTTTTTCGATGTAATTCTCAATGATATTTGGCAGGGAAACTACCAGGATGATGATGAGAACAAGTATTCCCAACAGTAAGCCAATGAGTATTTTTTTTACCATATCTCTTATGTTGTGAAGGATCTACTGTTAAACATGCTTATACAAATGTATGATATTTATCAATTTGGCTTTGTTTAATTTTCTGATATTTAAGCGATCAAAGGGTAAATTATTAAAAGGAGCCATTTCAAAACATCCATGTATGAATATTGTTATATTTTTGCTCTGATTTATTGATATACCTATTATGCAAAAAATAAAGAATATTCTATTTTCAATGGAACTCACCGGCTTATTGTTGATCATTTTCACTATTGCCATTGGGTTCGCAACTTTCGTGGAAAATGATTTTGGAACTTTGGCTGCCAAAGCTGGTATTTATAATGCCAAATGGTTTGAAGTGTTATTGTTGCTGCTAGCCGTTAATATGACAGGCAGCATTTTTAAGAACAAAATGTATTTAAAGCACAAGTGGCCAATTTTGCTTTTCCATGTTTCTTTTCTCATTATTTTTCTTGGTGCAGGGGTTACCAGGTATGTTGGTTATGAGGGGATAATGAGTATCCGTGAGGGAACCACGTCCAACCAGTTCAGGTCGGATGAAACTTACATTCGGATTTGGGCAGAGGATGATGCACGCGAAGTATATAAGGAAGAAGTTGTGTTTGCTACCCCATCAAAAGTGACAGGGTTTAAAAAACGGTTATCCACAGGTAGTCACAATGTACAGGTGGAGATTCTTGAGTATTATACCAATGCTGCTGAAACCTATGTTGATGAAGAAGGAGGGGATCCGCTGGTCTGGCTGGTTGTTTCAGGTGCTATGGGTGGCAGACAAAACCTATACCTGACAGAGGGACAGGTAAAATCAAAAGCTGGTTATACCTTTAGCTATAAAGGAGATTTTGAAGGAGCCGGCGTCCGAATTTCAAAGAATGAAGATGGATTGATCATGGTCTCATCTGATTCTATTCAACACGTCGATATGATGGCCAATACTTCCATTATGATCCCTCCTGACAGCACATACGCGCTTAAACCCATGAACCTTTACAAAATTGGCAATTCTAACATTGTTCTCAAACAATATTTTGATAGTGCAAAAAAGAAAATGGTTAGTACTGAAGGCCAGGATGGTGTGAGCTCTATGGACGCATTTAGGGCTTTGATAACAGTTGGTGACCAAAGTGAAACACTTTATGTTTATGGCGGCAAGGGATTTATAAACTCCAGCAGTGAAGTTGAAGTGAATAGAGTCAAAGTCGCTGTAAATTATGGATCAAAGCCGCTTTCTCTACCCTTTAGTATTAAACTTGATGACTTTGAACTTGAAAGGTACCCGGGTTCCAACAGCCCGTCCTCTTATTCAAGTGACATCACAGTAATCGATGAATCAGAAAACCTGGAGATACCCTACAAGATCTACATGAACAATGTGTTGAATTACAGGGGATACCGGTTTTTTCAATCCTCTTACGACAGGGATGAAAAGGGAACCATCCTTTCTGTAAACCACGATTCGGCGGGTACGATCATTACCTATATCGGTTATTTTATCATGACCCTTGGAATGATAGTTACCATCTTCAATAAAAACAGCAGGTTTAAATTGTTGTACAGGCTATCTTCAAAGGTCAGGAATTCCAGGAAAGAGATAGTAACCCTTTTGTTGGCAGCTGGATTTTTAGGTGCTATCAGCCAACAGGCACATGCAGCCAATGAATCAACTAAGGCTCCGGAGATCAAAATTGAACATGCGGAGGCATTTGGTAAGTTGCAGGTGCAGGATCATGATGGACGAATTAAACCAGTAAATACTGTCGCCTCTGAGGTTTTAAGAAAACTTGCCAGAAAGACAAAATTTGAAGGTCAGACCCCGGAGCAGGTATTTCTGGGAATTATGGCTTTTCCACAAGACTGGCAGAATGTCCCGATTATTAAAATAGGCCACCCACAAATAGCAGATTTTTTGGAAGTTGATGGGAAACTCGCAGCCTTTAACCAGGTAGTGGATATGAAAACCACTGGAAAGTATAAACTGCAGGATTATGTTGAGAAAGCCTATGCCAAAAAGCCATCGGAGCAGTCAAAATTTGATAAAGAAGTGATCAAAATGGATGAACGGGTAAACATCTTTTATATGGTTTATTCAGGATCCTTTTTATCTGTATTTCCTATTCCGGATGATGAAAACAATAAGTGGGTAACCTCTGCAGATGCACAGCAATTTGGAGAAGGGGAAGAAGCGCTTTTTGTAGGTGGTATTTTTCAGATGTATTTCAGTGAAATTGCTAAGGCCTTAGAAAGTAACGACTGGAGTGTAGCAGATGAGCACCTTGGTTATATTGTGAAGTTTCAGGAGAGGTATGGAATTGAAGTCTTACTTTCAGAATCAAAAGTAAACCTGGAAATTGCCTACAACAATTATGGGATTTTCGGAAAATTAAGCCGGTATTTCGGACTCATCGGATTTATCCTGATCGTATTGCATTTTATTAATATTCTAAATCCAAAGATCAACCTTAAATGGGTGATCAGGATCTCTTCTATATTTGTTGTCCTTCTTTTCTTAATGCATTCAGCCGGGCTTATCCTGCGGTGGAACATTTCCGGACATGCACCCTGGAGCAATGGATATGAATCTATGCTTTACATTGCATGGGCAACCGTATTGTCAGGATTGATCTTTGTGCGAAAATCTGAAATTACACTGGCTGTTACTGCTTTGTTAGCTTCTCTGATCCTAAGTGTAGCAGGCATGAGTTGGATGGATCCTGAGATCACCACACTTGTCCCTGTTCTAAAATCGTACTGGTTGATCATTCATGTTGCTATTATTACAGCAAGCTATGGTTTTTTAGCGCTTGGTGCCTTACTTGGATTCAATAACCTCTTGCTGATGAACCTGAAAACGAAAAACAATGTCAAACGCTTAAACCTTACCATTACTGAATTAAGTTATATCATTGAGATGACCCTGATCATTGGATTGTTTATGTTAACCATAGGTACGTTCCTTGGTGGTGTTTGGGCGAACGAGTCCTGGGGTCGTTATTGGGGTTGGGATCCAAAAGAAACCTGGGCCCTGGCTACGGTATTGTTCTACTCCTTTGTAGTTCATATGCGGTTTATTCCCGGATTTAGAGGAACCTTTGCATTTAGCTTTGCAGCGCTCATTAGCTACAGTTTTGTATTGATGACCTATTTTGGTGTAAACTACTATTTGTCAGGTTTACATTCCTATGCAGCTGGTGATGCAGTGCCTGTACCAAGCTTTGTTTATTATACACTGATCGTTATTGCTGTGGTTAGTATCATGGCTTACATAACTAACAATAAGGTTGATAAAACTCTTGAAAAAGCTACCGAACCAGCGGACTAAGAAATTATTTGCTGATTTTTAATCTAGAATCACTATCTTTTTCGATCCTTTGTGGGAACCGGAAACAACATTCAGATAATATACACCTGGCCTTAGTGTGCTAAGATTAATAGTGTTTGTTTCTGGATGTAATCTTTTGCTAAGGACAATGTTTCCATATGCATCATAAACAATAACGGAGTATGTACCTGTTGGCTGATCATTAAAATCAATTTCAACAAAATCTTTTACTGGATTTGGAGAAACAGCAAATTCAACAGCTTGAATACCTGTCGGAATCACCAAAGCATTACATAATACCTCCTGTCTGTACCTGACGTAATTTTGTTTAGTGACGGTAACCACCAGGGTATCATCACAAGTGGGTTGAAAAACAGCCATGTCAATTGGCTCGCCCGTACCAGTTGATACGGATTGTATTACTTTATCCATGGAAATTGCGATAGTTGATCCCTCTGTGGCAGCAACCTGAAATTCTGATATTCCCGGATCAAATAAATAATCATGTGCCACCTCCAGCGTGTCAGGAATATTGTAAGTTACAGGTACGAAAGGTTCACCGAAATAATGAAAACCGTAGTAAATATTCTCTTTATTTTGAATTCCTGATCCGGATAAAACAAGTTTTGAAGATACATTGGCAAAAGCCGGAAGTACAAAGGGATAAGGATGGTAATTGCCGTTGAAATCCGGGATAAAATTTTCCCATAACCCATCCACCAGGTATATATAATATTCTGTAGTGGGAGCGGTCGATAAATTTAAGGATGAGGCAATAATTCCTGCTGCCCCGTTTGGATTATTAAGAATTGCTTCGGCAAAACAATCGAAGGACCAGTTAAATTTTCCATTAAGGTTATTGATGGAAACAACAAAGAAAGGCTCGGAATAAAAAAGTTCCACCAAATCGGATGTCCAGTATTCCGGGTATGACCAGCCATATTCAGTTCCACTGTCGAGGTTAGTTATAAAAAAAGCACCATTATTCAGGTTTTCATTTATGCTGTCTGCATTAGCTCCCCAATGAACAAGATATTCAGGAGTAGCCTGAACATAATTTAATCCAGAAGGACCAAATAAGCTGATCAGATTAGGAGAACATGTCCAATCGTTTCCAGGAATTCCCAGGCCTATAGCATTTTCGCGTTGTGGCCATTTTCCCATTTCGTTTTGAAAAAAACCATAGGTGGCTTCTGCACAGATCATGTTGTTTGAATAATTGAACCAACCCATAGAAGTTACCGGATTATCATAGTAACCGGGGTTTTCAGGTGGATTTAATTCATAGTTCATGATCTTGTAGATGTAATTTTCCAAAATATAAGCATCGGTGAAAGTGAGACGTGATACAGCAATATCGGGAATATCATCTTTATCCACATCGGCATAATAATTATCTGAAACATCTGTTTTTTCACCTTTTTTAGAGTAGGGTGGTGAAGGGATTTGATCGTAATCTCCGACAAAAAGAATTGCCAAAGGAGGAACATCCCAGGTGTTCCAGGCATTATCTATGTAGTTTTCGATAAGCTCAGAAGTACTTCCACCAATTTCAGTTGTTGTTACCAATATTGTTGAAATGCCCTGTTCGATGCGGAATTCCATTAGTTCTTCAAGAATTCCTTTAAATCCTGTAACATCACCTGAAATGATAAGGTATTCGGCTCCCTCATCCTTGGAATTTTCCGTATTAAGATCATCAATAAGTATATCCCCATCTAATTTAGCATACCCTACATTTACACAATAAAGTAGAGCAGACAGCAGTATCAGTGAATGGAAGAATCTTTGAATCATTTCTATTTTATATTGGTAAGAGTAAAATCGTACAAATATAATAAGATCAGCAAGAAGAAGCTGATGATCTCATTTAATCTATGAAATCTATGTAATCCGTGGTGAATTAGATTTACTTCCAATCATGAATTTTAAATCAAAGCTTTACAATAATTAAGTTTTTCCCCGTTTTATAATCAATCGCCAAAATTAATTTTATGTTTACGAAAAAGACAAAATGGATTAAGATCCCCCTAGTACTTTTTTTTACTGTTTTATTGACGGGATTTATGATTCCTGAAAACTGCACCGTTCCGGTTGAAAATGCCACAGAAGCCGACTGGAATAAAAACGCATTCTGGGCTTACCCATGGGGGAAATCCATTACCCACAAAGGCATTGACATATTTGCCAATGAAGGGAGTAAGGTAAAAGCAGCAACAGGAGGATTTGTGATTTTTAAAGGATCAAATGGCAGAGGTGGAAATACAATCCTTGTTCTTGGTCCGAAGTGGAGGATGCATTACTATGCGCATTTACAGAACTTTAATTGCAAGAATTTTCAGTTCGTTGCCAAAGGTGAAAAAATAGGGACGGTTGGCAAAACAGGCAATGCAAAAGACACGCCTGCACATTTGCATTATTCCATTTTAACTCCCTTTCCATATTTCTGGAAGATAGACAGGTCGAAGCAGGGATGGTTGAAAGCTTTTTATCTGAATCCACACCCTAAGTTAATTAATAGCAATTAATAAAATTGTAATTAATTTGGCTGCTTTATTAGGTTGACAAAAGTTGGGAATCATCAGGAGAAAGCAGATATTGAATGGTCACGATATTTAAGGAGAATACGAACAGATTACATGGGTTGGACCATTTAAGGGCAATTGCAATTCTTCTTGTAATGATCTTTCATTATGGCAAAGATGTTCCGGGCTGGCTTGAACCGGTTTATAAAATCGGTTGGACCGGGGTGGAATTATTTTTTGTACTGAGCGGATACCTAATTGGACATCAGCTGTTAAAAGAGTATAAAACCAAGTCTTCTATTGACTTCAAATTGTTTTATATAAAACGGTCCTTCAGGATTATTCCTGCATTTTTAGCTGTTGTGATTTTGTATTTTTCCTTAGGGGATCTTAACGAGGGTAATGGTTTGCCTCCGTTATGGAGGTTTTTAACGTTTACTCAGAATTTTGGATTGGATACCATGTCTCAGAGATCCTTCTCACATGCCTGGTCGTTATGTGTGGAAGAACATTTCTATCTATTGCTTCCTATCACCATCTTCCTGGTTTTCAAAGGAGGTATGCAAAAGCTAACTCCTTATTTTATTGCACTTCTTATTGGGATTGGTTTTTTATCCAGATTATACAACTGGAATGAGTTTGTACAGCCATTTATTGAAAGTGGAGAAAGACGATTATCAGTGCACGCATTATTGCAGAATGTATACTACCCCAGCTATAACAGAATGGATGGTTTGGCCATTGGAGTTTTTATAGCTGCAATCTTTAATTTTAAACCTAAAATCAGAGAATTTCTTAGCAGAAATGGGAATCTATTTCTTTTATTGGGTACAGTATTATTTATTATAGCCTTTCAATTTTGCAAAAACATAATTGGCTACAAAGCAATGATTTTCGGGTTGCCCTTGATCTCCCTGGCTTATGGTTTAATTCTGATTGGTGCTATTAGTCCCTCATCTATGCTCTTTAAACTAAAATCCAGGTTCACATTTATTTTAGCAACTCTTTCGTATGCCATTTACTTAACACATAAACAAACGTATCATTTTGTGAAATTATGGGTATCAGATTTGGGATTAGAGAGAATTCATCAATGGACTTTCTGGATATGCATTTTAATTGCCTTAATTGGTGGTCTAATTTTACATTTGACTATTGAGAAACCATTTTTAATTGTGCGGGAAAAAGTTACAAAAGGGGTAGGCTAAAGCAATTTCTCATCTCCAATAAATAACAACTATTTAACACATTAATTCTGAACAATCTCAAACTGAGTATGTTCTCTTACCAATACATGTAGAATGTTAGATATTTATTCACTTCTGAAATAAAAAAATGTAGCAAGAGACTGCATTAAACCTTTTTCAGCTGAATATATTGAATTTGATTTGACTTAAACAAGGGGTTTGTTTTGTCAATTTATCCTATGATATGAAACCAAATTTCAAAAAAATATATTCAGCCTCACGATATTTCTCAATCTATTATTCATTAAACCTAACTACTATGAAAAGTAAATTTATCATTTTAATAATGATGTTTGTTTTTTCCAATTACCTGCTTTCCTCCCAGGATTTAATGGTAAATCCCAATTCAAACATTACAATACATTCCGGAGCAACACTTGATGTTCTTGCAGGAAACCTGGTGCTGGCTTCTGATGCAACAGGAGATGCCTCCCTGATTGATCACGGAACACTTACCTTTACTGGTGGGGGAGAAGTTGAAGTTCAGCGCTACCTCACCGAAGGTCAGTGGCATTTAATTTCAGCTCCGGTAGTAAACGCCGTGTCAGGAATGTTTTTAGATGATTACCTGCAAATTCATACTGAATCCAACAGCAACTGGACAGATGTTGGTTCAGATACTTATACCATGGTAACCATGCAAGGATATACTTTATGGTCAGTTGATGCCAGTCCGACCACTGAAGTATATACGGGGGTAACCAACACAGGAACTGCAAACAAAGCATTTAGTCAAAGTGGCGATGGATGGAACCTTGTCGGGAATCCTTATCCTTCTTCTGTTGACTGGGATCTCGTAAACATTCCAACCGAATTAAATGGTGCTATCTGGTTGTTCGATCCTACCATTGGTGCAAATGGTGATTATTTGTATTACATAAACGGGGGAGGAGCTGCTAATACAACATCACAGTATATTCCTTCAGGCCAGGGATTTTTTGTCAGGTCTACAGGAGGATCAGGCACCTTAACTTTTGAAAACAATACCCGGGTTCACAGTTCACAATCATTTTATAAGGGTTCTGACGACAAAGACTTACTGGTGTTAAAAGTTTCTGGTAATGATGTTACTTCACAAACAGCTATAAGGTTTTTACCGGAGGCTACCCAACAGGCCGACAGGCTTTTTGATGTTTACAAGATAGTTTCGGACAAAGAAGATGTACCGAATTTGTTTTCTAAAATAGGAACAGAAAATATGGCCATTAACACACTTCCCAGCATAGAAAGAAATGAAGTTGTACCGGTATGGTTCAGGGCAGGTTTGTCTGGGGATTATGCAGTTTCAGCAACTGAGATTGAAACATTTGATCCTGCTATTCCTCTTTACATTGAGGACATTGAGAACGGAGCTATTCAGAATTTGCGGTTAGAACCTGATTATTCATTCTCCTATAAATCAGGTAGTGATAAAGGTTTTCTGATTTATTTTTCTGAACCCGAAAACAGCAATCATCTGGGTAATGTTAAGATTTACTCTGCGGAAGACGGTTTACAAATTGATTTTCCCATTGCTGAATTAACGAATACTAATTTCACCGCAGACATTATAATTTTTGATGTCACGGGAAGAAAGGTATACCATACAACCACTACGGAAATTAAAAACCGAATATCCTTTAATGGAAATAACTCCATTTACCTCGTTTCCATAATTTCTGGTGGTAAAGTGGCGAATGAAAAAGTATTTATCAAATAAACAAGTCTATGAAAAATTCAATTATAAAACTTACCGGAATAATGGTTATGGTGCTGTTATCTTTTGGCCTTTTTGCACAAAATCCACCCCATCCTAATGGTGGCAGCGGACCTACCGGAGGTAATACACCCGTAGGCGGAGGTGCGCCCATTGATGGAGGCTTAACAATAATGATGTTATTAGGAGCCGCTTATGGAGGAAAAAAACTCTACAGGTTAGTTAAAAACGAAGAATAAACAATAAAAAATTACTCAATATGAAAAAAAGAACTTTTACCAGTATTTTATTATTGCTGATATCAGTAGCAATATTTGCACAATACAATGATGCAGACGGAACCAATTTAATAAAGAATGATAACACCAATATCAACAAGGATCCTATGACCCAGGTTTTTGCTGAGGATGTAATTGTACAGGGAAGCATTGGTGTAGGTATGGATGTTCCCGGTGGATATAGCTTCGGTTTTAGTACAATTGCAATGTTGGAAAATAACCTCCGGATCAGATTTGACGATACCAGTAATTCAGCGTCATTTCCGGATAATGACTGGGAGATAACCATAAATGACAGTGGCAATGGAGGCCAAAATTACTTTAGAGTTAACGATATAACACAGGGGTCATCTCCCTTCACAATCAGAGGAGGCGCAGGTAGTCATGCGCTTTATGTTAGTAATTCTGGTGGTAATGTCGGTCTTGGTACCGACAGTCCTGCAGTTGAGTTACAGGTTACAGATGGTGATTCACCTACTTTGCGGCTCGAGCAAAATGGAACAAACGGTTGGACACCTCAAACCTGGGATGTGGCAGGTAACGAAACCAACTTTTTTGTAAGAGATGTTACAAATGGAAGTAAGTTACCTTTCAAGATTAAACCCGGAGCTCCTGACAACGCTATATTCGTAGCTGCTAACGGGAATATTGGTTTGGGAACCGCAAACCCTCAGCACAGGTTAGAAGTTAAGGGCGATATGCAGGTAGATGACTATTTTTATTTCGGTGACGAAAGCACAGATGGTAACTGGAGAGTAAGTGTTGTAGCAGGAAAACTTACCTTTGAAAAGCTTGAGGCAGGCATCTGGGTTTCAAAAGTTGAGATGGACTAAATCTTAGAAATTATGTTCTCCCACGAGAACTATTATTGATAATATAAAAACAGCGTGGTCTAATGATCACGCTGTTTTTGTATAAACAACTTTATGGTATAAATAATTGGCTCAATTGACAGGTAAACATAAAGCCTGAAATTGTGTTATCCTACTACCATTAACATATACCGCAGTAACATTTTCAAAACATACAATCAGCTCATATGGATAATCATTTTACTAAAACAATGGTATTGTGCTTTTTACTATTAAATATTCTTATTGGTATTGTTGCCCAGGAAACGAATGGTACTGCCGACATCATCGATAAGATCTATCAGCTTGAAAAAGAAAGGGATCCCAAATGTTATGCTACAGCCAACCGGCTGGAAGATTTTATGTACGGGACTCCACTTGATGAAGAGGCAAGAAACCTGAAAATAGACATACAAAAGGAGATTATTTATTTTTTAAAGGAAAGAGGTACTGTAAATGCCCGTCAGGACCAGGCTTCAAAAATTGCCCCAAAACATCTTCAACCTGTTTTAAACGATATTGTTGATTACAAAACAAATGCGGATGGTGATTTTGTGTATAATTTAACCACTGGCGATGTTACCATCTTAAAAAAAGATTACGACCAGTATTCTTCTGTTTCTTATTCATACCGGTCGATTTTATCGGTAGAGCAGGATTTGTTTTTTATTCCTGAGATTGAATTGCTCTCCATGGATCCGGATGCATTAAAAATGGCTAATGATTATGTTAATTTGATTACGCTTGTTACCTTAAAAATAGCTGACATAAATGCCCGAAGAGCAAATGAAACATCGATTTCAAAAAGCCGGATGCAGGATACCTGGGTCATAGTATTAAATGAGTCGCAAAATCAAAATACAGTTGCGAAAGTATCCTACCCTCAACCAACAAGTATGAACATTCCTGATGTTAGTGGTCATAATGCACTGGTAAAAGATATTATTGCCCAGAAAATTGCATCTTACGAGTCCTATAATAAGTTAACCGAAAGTGTATTTTTAAGAAATGTCCAGGTCTATTTTGCACGACAAAAATGGCCAGTTGATTTGCAAAGATCGAAAGAATTGCGTTCTTATTACCTTGAATCACTGATCCAGTTCACCACCTCTTTTATCCAGCTCGCCGATGAAACAGCCAGCAAGAACCATCATCGGATCATCAGGAGCAAGGATGTTAATTCTGCTTTGTATTCTTTTTTACCATCCACCACAAATTACTTTGAGGATGTTATTTTTTTTCCGGCTGATGATAAAGGGAAAATAACTATTGAATCCTATGACCTGGATGCTTTTCGTGATAGTGGATTTCATTGGCGCATTTTAGGTTATACCCTGGATGACCTGAATGATTCTCCTTTAAAAGATCTGGACCCAATAGCCGCTGAAGCTTTGGTTGAAGGGATTGCCTCAATGGGCGTGCTTGTTCTGCGACTTGCCGGGGAACAATCTAGTCAACTTGATAAAGAGGTGCTGGATATGAATGATATCACCTATGGATTTACAAAAGTACAGCAGTTTATCCTGGATTATAACTTTAATGCCTCAGTTGATCTTTCCACTGAAATCACTTCATCAGAAAATTCAGGTCTGGAATTTCTTGGATTTAAAGATGTTGGATTATCTGCAGGTATTGATTTTGAACATAAATCAGCCGATTGGCTCAACAGGTTGATCAGGAGTTATTCTGTGTCGGAGAAAGAAGGAATGATAAAACTGGCTATACCACCTGCATTTGGAGGCTCGGGCGTTGCCTGTGAGGATATTAATAACGATGGTTGGCCAGATATCCTGTTGCTTGGTGGACTCGGTAATAAGCTTTACCTGAATGCAACAGATGGAACATTCAGGGACATTTCTGAAAGTAGTGGATTACACGAAACAAATAAGTCCTTGAGTGAATTAGGTGAACCACGGCAACCGATCATTGCGGATTTCGACAATGACGGACTTCAGGATATATTTATAACCTTTGTAAATGAGCCACACAGGATGTTTGAAAACCTGGATGGAGAAAGTTTTAAAGATCATTCAGGAAAAACTGGTCTCGGTGGTGAAAATGCTGTTGCAGGTCCGGCTACGGCATTTGATTATAATAACGATGGTTTGATAGATATTTTCATAGGATACTTTGGGAATTATATTGAAGGTATTCTGCCTACCATCAGCCGCGATTGCCGCAATGGGGAGCCTAATAAATTATTTAAGAACTTAGGGGATTTTGTATTTGAAGAAGTTCAATTTACAGAGAACTCAGAATCAAATTCAGGTTGGACTCAGGCTGTGGGCCATGCTGATATTGACCAGGATGGTTATCAGGATATCATCGTAGGCAACGATTTTGGCAAAAACAAATATTATTTTTATCAAAAAGATGGATCCTTTATTGAAGTCAGCAGAGCTATGGGTACCGACAAACCATCTTATTCAATGAACATTGGCATAACCGATTTGAATGGGGATCTGTTTCCCGATTTTTATATCTCAAATATTGTAGTAATGCAAAAGGATGAGAAATACGTTAGTCCCAATGAAGATACCGAAATGAAATTTGATCCGCTTAAAATGGCTAATATCCGGACAATTGAGGCCAATGACCTGTTTCTATCAAATGTTGAAGGAGATGAGCTTACTTCATACAGGCAGTCTACCAATATCGGTAGGGGATATTCAGCAACAGGTTGGTCATGGGATGCTGATTTTTTTGATTTTGACAATGATGGAGACGAAGATCTGTATTGCCTGACCGGAATGAATGATTTCAGTGTGTATTCCACTGAAAATCCGTTTTATTATGAACGGGCAGAGAGATCCAAAACTATCCGCTATGCACAAAGCAGCCGTGAGAAAAATGTATTCTTTATAAACGAGGACGGACATTTATCCAACAAGGCAAAAGAACTTGGTACAGACTTAAACAGCAATGCCCGCAGTGCCGCATATTTCGATTATGACAATGATGGAGACCTTGATATCCTGATCAATAACTACCACGAAAAAGTAAATTTGCTGGAGAATAAAATGCCCGCTGGAAATAACTGGATTAGAATAAAACTGACCGGAAATCCAAAAATGAATATAAATCGGGATGCCATTGGCTCAACAATTATTTTACACAGCGAAAATCACAAAAATTTATGGCGTGAAATACACAGCACAACGGGGTATTTATCTGTACATCCTAAAGAGCAACATTTTGGAATGGGTAGCGATGAAAAAGCAAAGATCGAAATACGGTGGAGCAACGGGGAAACATATAGCATTAACGAACTTACATCGAATTCGTCCTATGAAATTAGTTACCCTGATAAGGTTACCGTAAAAAGATAAACCCAATCTGTTCTGCTTATTTCAGAAAGTACCGGGAGTTTTCAATGATGGAGATTTATAAACCTGATTTAGAAAATTATTCGATCCAACTAGAAAAGAGGGTATAAAATTCAAATTCACAACAAGAAAAGAATACCCTATTAGCAACTTAATACTTCAGCAAATCCATGGCTGCTTTATGGATCCTTTCATTATCAGGCAAAATTGCATTCTCTAAAATGCGGTTAAATCCAACCGGAGTAAAGGTTGACCCAACACGTTTAACAGGGGCATCAAGGTGTTCAAAAGCTTCTTCCATGATCAGGGAAGCAATTTCACCACCAAATCCTCCAAACACTTTGTCTTCATGAACAACGAGTGCTTTGTTGGTTTTCCCTACTGAATTAAGAATGGCCTCTTTATCAAGAGGGATGAGCGAACGGATATCAACCACTTCAATGGAGACGCCGGATTCTTCATTGATTTTATTGGCAACACTGAGGCACATAGGAGTAGTGTTTCCATAAGTGATAATGGTCATATCGCTTCCTTCTAACCTTATTCTTGCCTTTCCGAAGGGTACCTCAAAATCATCAGGAACAACAGTTTCCGCCTTAGGGTCATTGTATAAAGCTTTAGGTTCCAGAAATAAAGTGGGTCCTTCTGATCGCATGCTGGTGCGTAACAATCCGGCAGCATCATCAGCAAAGGATGGATACACGACCCTGATTCCCGGGAATGTGGTCATGGCACCTTCTATGGTTTGTGAATGGTAGAGACCACCGCCAATATAACCACCTGAAGCAAGTCGTATAGTAACATTCGGACTGAATTTACCATTGGTTCTCCAGTATTCATGCGTCATTTCAACAAATTGTTCCATGGCCGGCCAGAAGTAGTCAGCAAATTCTGCCCCTTCAATCACCAGCCTGATGTCTTTATTGAACCTGCTCATTCCGTTAGCCGTCCCAATAATAAAATCTTCCGCAATAGGGGCATTAAAAACACGTTCCTTACCAAACTCCTGCTGCATGCCTTTTGTGACATTAAATATGCCGCCTTTCTCTTTGTGTGCTACATCCTGTCCCCAGATGTAAGTATCAGGGTTTCTTCTGAACTCAGCTTTTAATGTTTCATTTAAAGCAGTAATCAGTTTTATCTTTTCACCATCTTCATTGTGAAGTCCTTCAGGATACTTTTCAGATACGTATGCATCAGGAATTACAAAATCATAAATGGACTCAGGAGTTGGATTGGGAGCTTTTAACCCGGCTTTATGTGCTTTGGAAACCATTGCTTTTGCTTCCTCGTCAATTTTATCAAGTTCAGCATCTGTGAAACGTTTGGCTGCAACCAGTACTTTCTTGTACCTCAACAACGGATCTGCTGCTTGTACGCAATGAAGTTCGTGTTCATCCCTGTACAACAAATGGTCATCTGAATTAGAGTGAGATCCCATTCTAACAACGGTAGCATGAACAATTGCAGGAATCTGATTCTCCTCAACAAACCTTTTTGCCTCGTACATGGTGTTCATGGATTGGATAACGTTTTTGCCATCAACCCTGAATATTTTTAAATTCTTGAATCCACGGAAGTTATCTGCTGCACGAAGGTTAGCGGTCTGGTCTTTTTTCGGAACAGAGATACCGTAACGGTTGTCCTGAAAGACAAATATCACCGGCAACTTTTCGTTGGATGCCCCATTAATGGCCTCGTACACATAACCTTCAGAAGTTGAGGATTCTCCCTGAGAGCTAATAGCAACTCCCTTTTTCTCATATTTTTTTATTCCCCTTGCTACACCAACAGCATGCAGTGTGTGATTGCCGGTACATGATGAAACATTGTGGATGTTCCATTCGGGTTTAGCAAAGTGATTCGACATATGCCGGCCAGCGCTTGCTACATCATTGGCTTTTGAAATTCCGTTGAAGATTATCTCCTCAGCAGTTAAGCCAGCTGAGATGTTGGTGAGCATATCTCTGTAATAGGGGAAAAGATGATCGGTCTTTTTATCAAATATTTGCCCGATGGCAAGCTGAATGGCGTCGTGTCCAGCATAAGGTGCATGGTAAGACCAACCCAGGGCTTGCTTTAAATAATTGGGTGCTTTATTGTCTAACTGGCGACCAAGTGTCATTAAATAATACCACTTTTTTAAAGTCGCTTTAGGCGTTTTATCGATCGTATATTTTTTATTTTCAGTCATTTCTGATAAATCTTATAGTCCTTTTAAAAAATCGCTGCAAAGGTAATACATTTTGCACTATTATAATTTAATCTAAATAAGATTTAAGGATTAATTAGTATTCAATTGATTGATAATGAGTGTCAGGAATTAAGTGATTCAATTAGTACAAGAAGAGAATGTTTTTATTGGATAATTTTTTTACTGAAATGAAGCCAAGAAGTAGAATAGATTTCTCAATCGCTTCGCTCAATCAACTTGTTTTACGGAGAAATCTTAGAAATATATTGTCAGACCAGGTCCTTGTATTCATCAGGTCGTCTGTCAGTGAAGACATTATTTCTTGGAGTGATCTGTTTATTTCTGGTCAGGCTGATATCAGCAGAAATAACTTTTACATAATCGGCCTTTGATGGGGATTTATACAATGTCTTTCCTGTCGGATCACTTATTATGGATTGTCCGCTGAAGGTTACATCCCGTTCTGTTCCATACCGGTTAGCTGTAATGTTGTAGGTCTTGTTAATCATTCCATGTACAGGTACAGCCTGTTGTGCATAAGGCAGAACAAGGTTGGAAGGATGACAAATGATGTCGGCCCCTTTAAGGGCAAGAATTCGCCATACTTCCGGGAAGACCCAGTCGAAACAGATCAGCATACCAACGCTGGCAAATCCCAGGTCGAATACAGGTAATCCCAGATTTCCTTTTTCGAAAATGTCAAATTCGTTCCAGAACAAATGAATTTTCCGGTATTTCCCAACCAGTCCTTTAGGGCCAACAAGTATTGAGGAATTGTAAAGTTTTCCGTCTTCCTTTTCGTTTATACCAGACACAATAAACATCTTTCGCTTCTTCGCTTCTTCCGATATAAAGTTTAGGTAAACACTGTTGCTTAGATCTTCAGCCAGCGAATAAGCCTGCTCATTGTTTTCAAAGTTGTATCCTGAGTTAGCCAGCTCCGGAATTACTACAAGATCGGCCTGCGGAATTTTATTCAATAAAATATTCAGCTGTTTGATATTTTTATCCTGCCTCCCCAAAACCGGATTAAACTGGATAAAACCGATATCAATTTTTGATTTGCTCATTTAATCCCTGATTATCTCAAATTCTCCACCGGGACTTAATTTAATAATGGTGGATGGCCTCATTTTTTCCAGGTTGTTTCGTCCGGTAACCGTTACATAATCAATCTTTTCAATTAAAGATTGGGATATGTCTTTAAACAGAAGAGGGGAAGACTCTCCGGTAAAATTGGCCGATGTTGAAACTATTGGTTTTTTGTATGCTTTTAACAATTCATAAGCAAAGCCTGACTTGACAACTCTTATGGCAATGGATCCATCGGGGGCTATCACATTTTTTGCCAGGTTTTTAGCACCGGAATAAATAATTGTGGTTGGAAAATCAAGGCTGTCAATTAGGTCCCACAATATTTCCGGAACTTCTTCAATGTACTCCGGAATATGTTTAGGATCATGCGTCAGGACAATAAAGCTGGATTTTTTTAACCTACCTTTGATCAAAGTAATTTTCTCTGCAGCTTTTTGATTGTAAGCATCACATCCAATTCCCCAAATTGTATCACTGGGGTATAGAATTGTACCCCCCTCATTTAACACTTTTATGGCCTTTGTTATATCCTCTTTCATCAATATTCTGTTCAAAATTTTAATTTTCCATCATACATCAACATCATAATCCCTTAAAGCATCATTTAGTGATGTCTTAAGATCAGTAGATGCTTTTCTTTTACCGATGATGAGTGCACAGGAAACATTGTATTCTCCTGCAGTGAATTTTTTTACATAAGATCCCGGAATTACCACAGACCTTGCAGGTACCCTTCCCCTGATTTCCAAAGGTTCTTTTCCGGTTACATCAATGATCTTTGTGGATTTTGTGATAACGACATTGGCACCCAGCACCGCTTCTTTTTCAATGAAGGCCCCTTCTACAACAATACTTCTTGATCCTATAAAACAGCCGTCTTCAATAATTACAGGGGCAGCCTGCACAGGCTCAAGAACTCCACCAATACCAACA
Source organism: uncultured Bacteroidales bacterium (assembly GCA_964421215.1). Lineage (GTDB taxonomy): Bacteria > Bacteroidota > Bacteroidia > Bacteroidales > JAADJA01 > JAADJA01. Next base: position 246,108 of record CAYQWA010000004.1, read on the forward strand.
CCTCCGCTAAGATGGACATTTTTTCCTATTTGTGCACATGAACCTACTGTTGCCCAGGTATCCACCATAGTGCCGCTATCAACATAGGCACCTATATTCACATAGGATGGCATCATTATCACCCCTTTGGCTACGAATGATCCATACCTTGCTATAGCATGAGGAACTACCCTTACACCTAATCCTTTATAATCACTTTTGAGGTCGATCTTGTCATGAAATTCGAAAGGGCCTAAGGTGGTGGTTTCCATTTTTTGGATGGGAAAATACAGGATCACCGCTTTTTTTATCCATTCATTTACTTTCCATACTCCTGAATCTTGTTCAGCAACCCGAAGCTTCCCTTTGTCAAGCAACTCAACAACTTCCCGAATGGCCTCCTGATAATTTTTATCATCAAGAAGGCTCTTGTCTACCCAGGCATTTTCAATGTAAGTTCTGATCTCCTCGTACATATCGTATATTTGTTTTTCAAAATTAGATATTTTTTCCAAAGTCTTAAGTTCTTTATTAAATTTGCAGGCACATGGAGATGTAAATTTTGGACAGATAGAATATATTATGGGCAGGATTTTAGCAATAGATTATGGACAGAAACGTGTGGGGCTCGCTGTTACTGATGAGAGCAGGATCATTGCCTCTGCCCTGGATACAGTTCATGTGAAAGATATATTCACATATTTAAAGAATTACATGGCCCATGAAAAGGTTGATTGTATTGTAGTTGGTGATCCATTGCAAATGAACAATACCGCTTCGGAATCGGTTAAATTTATTGATCCTTTTGTAAAGAAACTGGTCAAAACATTTCCGAAGATTAGTGTTGACCGTTTTGATGAACGGTTTACTTCAAAAATGGCAAAACAAACCATGATCGATTCAGGTTTGAAGAAAAAGGACCGGCGGGATAAATCAACCATAGACCGAATCAGTGCAGTTTTAATTTTGCAATCGTATTTAAATTCGTTGCAGTATAATTCAAAAAAGTAGATCAGGAAGAATGGTATTGCCCATTACAGCATACGGACATCCGACATTAAGGAAAGTAGCCAGGGAAATTGACGCAGATTATCCCGGACTTGATGAACTCATTGACAACATGTACGAAACCATGTATGAATCCAGGGGAGTTGGATTGGCAGCACCTCAAGTAAATCTATCAATCCGGTTACTGGTACTTGATGCAACTCCATTTAGTGATGAAGTGCCAGAAGCAAAGGATTTTAAACGGGTATTGATAAATCCTCAGATTGTTGAAGAAACAGGAGAAGAATGGTCATTTAATGAAGGCTGCCTGAGTGTTCCTGAGATTAGGGAAGATGTTGTTCGAAAACCCAGGATAAGAATTCAGTATTATGATGATAAGTGGGTATTTCATGATGAAACTTATGACAATGTGATGGCCAGGATTATTCAGCATGAATACGATCACCTTGAAGGTGTATTGTTTGTCGATAAGATCAGCAGCATCAGGAAAATGCTGTTAAAGAGGAAATTGCAGGATATATCAAAGGGAGAAATTGATATTGATTACAAAATGATTTTCCCGGCAAAGAAAAAAGGTAGAAGAAAATAATTTTAAATTGAATAATATGAGATCAATCAGAGTAAAACTATCAACAGCATTGACAATACTTATCCTTGTTGGATGTGCTTCATCAAACGAAAAATTCAAAGTTGAAATTAAACACCTTGAAGACAGTCTGTATGCTGATGCAACCAAAATGATCGATAGAAATCTTGCGCAAAACCTCATTGACAAATACGTTGAGTATGCCGATGAATACCCGGATGATGCCGAAGCTGCTCATACGTTATTCAAAGCAGGAGACCTGTCGATGAATCTCAATATGTCTCAGCAAGCAGTACAACTGTTCGACCGGATAATGGATAATTACCCTGATTATGAAAAAACTCCACAATGCCTTTTCCTGAAAGGATATATCTTTGAGAACGACATGAAAGATCTCAAAACGGCTAAACAGATCTATGAGCAATTCCTGGTAAAATACCCGGATGATGAATTTGCTGATGATGCGGAGATCTCCATTAAAAACCTGGGAAAAACCCCGGAACAATTGATCAAAGAATTTGAAGAGCAGGCCAGGCGCGAAGAAGAAGCTAAAAAAGCAGCCGGTAATTAATCTGTATTTTTTACAACATTTATTTTACTTCTCAAACCAGATTACTGGTTTTAGATAAACTAGCATTTCATTCCAGGTATTGAATGTTTTTTCTGATAATTTTTCCTGTTTTATTACCATTAACAAGTCGTTAACATTTTTTAAGGAATTAAATAGTAAATAGGGAACAATAACCTATTGGTCCGGGCGTTTTACTCTCAGGATAAATTGGTAATTTTTTTCATCCGAAAAGTGCTTGCCTTATTTGGAAAGCGCTTTTCGGTATTTTATACACCAGGGTATCCGTAAAATCATTATTGGTCTGGTAGTGTTAACCCAGCAGATTCTTTTTGATGGCCTCTTTTTCCAAAAGGTTGATGTCGCCCCGGGAGTCAATACAATTGGTAATTTTCTTTTTAAACTTCCAGCAAGTCATCTGCCTCATGTTTAAGGCCTCTGAAATTTTATAGGAAGAAATATCAGGAGTATGACAAACCAGATAGGTGATTTTAAAAGCTTCAGTTAATGGAAATTTACACTTATGGAAAATAGTATGAGCTGTTGCCGATTCTTCATATTTACATCTGGTACAACGCCTTGAGTAGGGTTTTTTGCCTTTACAGTAATTCGCATGTCCGCATTTTCGACAGACAAATCCGGTTTTCCATTTTTCGTCTGCCAAATAGGCAAGACACTTTTCATCTGAATCAAAGTGTTGCTCAAACTCTATAGTGCCAATGTTTTTAAAAATATTTTTCATCCTTTTTGAAATACTTTAAATCTGACAGCCTGTCAAATGGAATGAATTTTGACTGCAAATTTACAAAAAGTGATATTTAAGCGATATATTTTAAAAACTTTTTTTAATTTTGTGCCGTTATTTTTAAAACATAAATAAAACATTAAATATGAAAAAATTCTTTGGTTTACTGGCATTGCTTGTTGCAATCAGTTCTTTTACCCTTAATGCGCAGGATGAGGAAAAGATCAAACCTGAACATTTAACTGTTGAAACATTTAAGGAAAAGGTGTTTAACTGGGAAGAAAATCCTGAGCAGTGGGTTTTTGAAGGAGATAAACCATGTATTGTAGACTTTTATGCTGACTGGTGTAAGCCATGTAAATTAATTGCTCCGATCATGGTAGAATTAGCCAATGAATACAAAGGCCAGATCAATGTATACAAAGTAAATACAGAAAAGCAAAGGCAACTTTCTCAGGTTTTTGGAATCAGGAGCATTCCAACAGTATTGTTTGTCCCAATGGAAGGAAAGCCACAAATGTCGCAGGGAGCTTTACCGAAAGAATCTTTCAAACAAGCCATTGATGAGTTTATGCTTAAAAAAGCAAAGGACCAATAACATCTTACATTATACTAAATGAAAAAAATAGTACTTACGGGAGTAGTTGCACTTTTATTCGTTTTGGGCTCATGTAACCAGGGAGGAAGTGAAGATCAGGTTGATGAAAACATTTCTATAAATGAGGAACAACCCCTCTCATCAGAACATGATATAAAACCTGAGTATTTAACTACCGCAACATTTAAAGAAAAGATCTGGGATTATGAGTCTAATCCGGAGAAATGGACATACAAAGGAGACCTTCCTTGTATTGTTGATTTTTATGCCGACTGGTGCAAACCATGTAAAATGGTTGCTCCTATTATGGATGACCTGGCTGATTACTACGATGGAAAAGTAAAGATATACAAAGTAAACACCGATGAAAACCGTGAACTGGCAACCGTATTCCAGGTGAGGAGCATTCCTGCAATATTGTTTGCTCCAATAGACGGTAAACCGGCAATGCAACCCGGAGCTATGACTAAAGAAGACTACATTAAAATAATAGACGAATTTGTATTAAAATCACAAAAACAAGACAACGAACAAACACAATCTTAGTAATGGAACACTTAACAAAACAATCGTTTTTAGATAAAGTATTTAACTACGAAAAAAACAAAGAATGGAAATTTGAAGGCGAATTGCCCTGCCTGATTGATTTTTATGCTGACTGGTGCCAGCCATGTAAAATGGTTGCACCTATACTTGAAGAACTTGCTGAAGAATATAAAGGTAAAATAAACATATACAAAATAGATACTGAAGCTGAACAGGAATTAGCTGCTGCATTCGGGATCAAGAGTATTCCTTCACTTTTATTCTGCCCCATGGGTGAACAGCCACAAATGGCGCAGGGAGCACTTCCAAAGGAAACTTTTAAACAGGTCATTGACGATGTTTTACTAAAAAAAGCAGCAAAAGCTGATTAATCCTGAAGTTTCGGGATGCATAAATTGTAAATGGGAGCGACATTTTGTTGCTCCTTTTTTTTGTGAAGATTGAAATATTTAATTTTGTCCCTGATTATGTCAAGTTCCGGATCAATACTGTTATCCTCCGCTTATTTGGGCCCGATTGATTATTTTGCAGCAATGGTCAATGCAAACGAAATCCACATCGAAGCCCAGGAACACTATACAAAACAAACATACCGTAACCGAAGCCTGATCATGACAACCAGCGGAGTACTTCCTCTGACTATCCCAGTGATCAAGGTAAATGGCAACCATACAAAAACAAAGGATGTTTTGATTTCTTATTCCCAAAAGTGGCAGAACCTTCACTGGCGGGCGATTGTTTCGGCCTATAACCATTCTCCTTACTTCTTGTATTATAAAGAAGACCTGGAAGGATTCTTTAAGAACAAAACAGAATCGCTGCTGGATCTTAATATGCATCTGACCAAGCTCATTCTTGATTTAATCGGATGTAAGACAGAATTAATAGAAACAAAAACATACGAAAAGGAAGTGTTTGATAGCATATTGGACCTAAGGGAAGCCTTCCACCCCAAGCGTAAATCCCAACGCCAATTTAAGAAGTACATCCAGGTGTTTTCTGAAAAATTTGATTTTATACCCAATTTGAGCATTCTAGACCTCTTGTTTAATGTAGGCCCCGGTACGTTGGATTACCTGGAAGATTTTTCAAATTAACGATACAAAGTTCCCAGTCCTTTGTAAGGTCTTTACTGACAAAATTCAGTTGTTGATTTTATTTGTTATTATTTGATAAGGTAATAAGGTCAAGTGCATTGGTGATTTATGTTACTAAGGTTAAGGATTACAATAAGGTTTGAAAATAGAATCGAAAGAGATATTTATATTACATAACCTTCTAAGTTAAAACTGATCCAAGTTAGTAATCAAAGTTTTCAAGAATAACCATCCACTAAATACCTCGATGGATTCTTACAACCTTGGTACAAAATTATCCCCATCCATTATAAACCCTATCGAATCAAACAACCTTAGTGCAAAAAGATTATTCACTCACATAAACCTTATTACCTTATTTTAGGTGATAAGGAATTGATATCCATCTATCGAAAAACCTTATCAAATCAATTAACCTTAGTACAAAAGATTATTCATCCAACATAACCTTATTACCTTATTTTAGGTGAGAATTATTCAGCAGACCAGATTAGAAAACCACGAATATTTCTTAATCATAATTGATTAGTTGCTAATCCTTACAACTTCAAGAATACTATTTTCTGTTTCCTCAATCGATTTATAAATTGTTACGACATCATTAAATTTTAAGTTGCTGATCACAGGTTTTTTTGTCAGGAAATAACTATTGATCAATACCTGATTGGGAGATGTCTGTTTAATATCGAATGTAAACTTTGCAAATTCATTATCAATATTTACGTTTAGATTTTCCGATAGAATTTCAACCGGAAATGGGAACTGGAGCATGTATGCATAGGTATCAGATCCTAAAAAATCAGGATAAAAATCGGTAAACCGGGTATTTGATTCAACATTTTCAATAATAATGTGCTTTATCCAATTATTGAGGTCAATGATGATTTTTCCATCAGAATTTTCAACCAGGTTTTGAGCCGTGTAACTGGCTGTAGTGGCCGACTGGTAGGGAAAATAAATTTGAGTTTCGCCTGGATTAACCTTATTTATTTCATAATCCTGGTTGATCTCCCAAACTTTATGAAGGTACCTTGGATTGATGGTTGAATCGCAAGCCCTTTCCTGGTATATGAATCGAGTTAGTGTTGAATACTGGCCTGAAAGGGATATTTTAGTATTGAATGAAACACTTCCTTTTTCGGGATCTACCACTGCAAGCGAATTTATCTTTCTGTAATTATCGGCAGGCCCACTGCCAGGTGTGTTTAATATCCGCATTATCTCGGTAAAGTTTCTTTTGTAGCCTGCAAAATCATAGGAATAGATCAAAAGAACCGGTGCATTTTCATAATAAAAGGGAAGTTCTTCACAATAAAGGTTTCTGGTATCTGATTTTGGGAGTAAATAAGCAAATGTGTTATTATTCAGGATGGTGGCAAATAAAAACTCATTGTCATAAACAGGTGCATAATATTCCTTCCTCATAGCACCGAACCGATTGTCAGCAATATAGGCCGTCAGGAAATCCAGTTCCATCTTTGGGATCATGCTTGCATAAACCACTTCCTTTAAATGTTCCTTTACTTTAAATCCGGCCAGTTGTAAACCGGGATGGTCCTTGAGGTAACCTTCCCATCCACTGAAATAATTATGGTCATTGTCATAGGTAACGCTATCGGCCATGTAACGCTGAAAATACCTTAGCCGGTCGATTCCGGTGGTGTCAGCTCCACCCATGCTTGTAAATCGCCTGGCAAGTTTATTAAAGCTTAAATTGTCGCGGTCCTTAGCCCCTACCTCTCTGTCTACCACTGATGACCGCAGTTTATCTTCACGATTAAAAGATAAATAATACCACATGGGTACAAAGGTTTCTTTGAAGGAATTGTAATCCTGGTAGAGCAGTTCGTAAGGTTTAAGTGTTATGGTGAACCATGGCAGTTCCTGATATGCTTTTGCTCCTGGATCATCCAGGCAGCCAGGGAGGTTGGTCTTTTCCCATGAATATACAACCTGATTCTCCTCCACTCTTATTTCTGGTCTGGCATTATTTACAAAAAAGGTATCCACTTCCAGGTCCAAATGGTGGCTAATTGTGAGGTCATATGACTTTCTTGGTTCTTTACCATGTAAAAACATACGGTAGGAAAACATCCTGAAATAATTGTGTATGTATGGAAAACTGTATTTGTAATGTATGGCGACAACATCACCAGTTTCTACCTCGGTCACATAGTAGTCGTATTTATACATCTTACCATAGATATCGCGGTCGGTAATAATTTTTTCCTCTTTTTCCTTCCTGCTGATATCGGGTGAAACTTCAGATCCATCGGGTTTAGAGATTTTGACCTCAAACTCAGTGATCTTAATATCGTCCATCAAGCGGTTGAGGTTTCTGATTTTCGGGCCATAGGGATTGTAGGTTGGATCCATTTGTTCAGGAAGTGTTACAGGAAACAATTTATCAATACCCTTTTGATTCAAGATCCTGTAGGTTACTTCTTTTTCAAAAACGACATTTATGTAAGCTGCTTTTTGGCCCTTAAATGATATTTTTAGATCTTCCTGCAGGACAAGTAAATCTTCACCCTCAAGGTAAGATTCAAATTCTCCATCGCTGATTTGGGAAATAGCACAAAAGATGGAAAGCACCATTAGTAATTGGATAAACAGTAATCTTTTCATTTTTTTGGTTAAAAAGTTTGTTTGGCTAAGATATATAATTGCGGGAAATGTCAGAGATGTTCTATTGAATTAATTTCACAACAGAACTTAAAAGGAAGCCTTATAAATATAAAATTGCCACAAAAACTCAAAAACACTAAACTGCACAAAGTAATACGAATGGATTTATCATTTAAGTGATATTTAGTTCCTTAGTCTCTTTGTGGAATAATTTTGATATCATAAGTGTTGCAGCAGCCTCTGAAATCCAAGTAGCCTTACATCTTAATTGTCAAACCATATTTTTACTACTTTTGCGCCTGATTTAATCGAAAAAAACAGGCAGACAAAAATGGAAATTCCGAGCAAGTATAATCCCGGGCTTACTGAGGACAAGTGGTATAAATTCTGGATGGATAAAGGGTTGTTCAAAAGTGTTCCCGATGATCGAGATCCTTACTGTATTGTTATTCCTCCGCCAAACGTAACCGGAGTATTGCATATGGGTCATATGCTAAACAATACCTTACAGGATGTGCTTGTCCGTCGTGCAAGAATGCAGGGCAAAAACACCTTGTGGTTACCCGGTACGGACCATGCGTCTATCGCTACTGAAGCCAAGGTTGTTGCTAAACTTAAAGAAGAAGGCATAGAAAAATCAGAAATTACCCGTGAAGAATTCCTGGAACATGCCTGGGAATGGAAAGAAAAGCACGGAGGAATCATTCTTGAGCAGCTTAAAAAACTAGGTGCTTCTTGCGACTGGGAAAGAACGCGCTTTACCATGGATGAGGCCCTTTATGAATCTGTAATCAAAGTTTTTGTAGACCTGTATAATAAAGGCCTAATTTATCGGGGTGTCAGAATGGTGAATTGGGATCCCAAAGCCCTGACAGCTTTATCTGATGAAGAAGTAATCCATAAAGAGGTTCAATCCAAATTGTATTACCTCCGGTACAAGGTAGGGGATAGTAATGATGAATGGGTAACCATAGCTACAACACGGCCGGAGACCATTTTAGGGGATACCGCAGTTTGTATCAATCCCAATGATGAACGGTTCAGGCATTTAAGGGGTGAAAGTGTTTATGTACCCCTTGTAAACAGATTGGTGCCCATAATTGAAGATGAATATGTGGATATGGAATTTGGTACCGGATGCCTGAAAATTACTCCTGCACACGATATTAACGACTATGAGATCGGTATCCGTCATAAACTGGATACCATCGACATTTTTAATGATGACGGTACATTAAGTAAAGAAGCGGAACTGTACATCGGAGAGGACCGGTTTGCTGTTAGGGATAAGATCCTGATGGATCTTGAAAAAGCAGGTCACCTGGTTAAGGTTGAAGATTACCTGAATAAGATTGGATTTTCAGAAAGAACCGATGAGGTGATTGAACCCAAACTTTCATTGCAATGGTTCCTGAAAATGGAAAACATGGCCAAGCCTGCACTGGATGTTGTGATGAACGATACGGTAAAGTTTCATCCGGCTAAGTTTAAAAACACTTACAGGCATTGGATGGAAAATGTACGTGACTGGTGTATCTCCAGGCAATTGTGGTGGGGACAACGTATACCCGCTTATTATTTGCCTAACAGGGAGATCGTTGTTGCCGAAACCAAAGAGGAGGCTTATAAACTGGCACAGGAAAAATATGATCTTCCTGACTTGACCATAGATGACCTTAAACAGGATGAAGATGTACTGGATACATGGTTCTCCTCCTGGTTGTGGCCCATCTCTGTTTTTGACGGTATCAGGGATCCTGAAAATGAAGACATAAAATACTATTATCCCACCAACGACCTGGTGACAGCACCGGAGATCCTTTTCTTTTGGGTAGCCAGGATGATCATGGCAGGTTTGGAATACCGTAACGATATCCCTTTTAAAAATGTTTACCTGACCGGGATTGTTCGTGACAAGATCGGACGGAAAATGTCCAAATCCTTAGGTAACTCGCCGGACCCCATTGAACTGATGAATAACTATGGTGCTGATGGTGTTCGTGTGGGAATGCTGCTGACCAGTCCGGCTGGAAATGACCTGCCCTTTGACGAGGTGCTTTGTGAACAGGGAAGAAATTTTAGCAACAAAGTATGGAATGCCCTTCGTCTTGTAAAAGGATGGAATGTAGATGAAGATCTGAAACAGCCGGAGTATTGTTCGGTTTCTATCAGGTGGTTCGAAGCACGATTGAACCAGGTACTGGATAATATCGATGACCTTTTCTCAAAATACAGGATATCCGAAGCATTGATGGCTGTATATAAACTTGTTTGGGATGATTTCTGCTCCTGGTACCTGGAGATGATCAAACCTGCTTACCAGCAACCCATTGACCGAAAAACACTTAACGGTACCTTGGAATTCTTTGATAAACTCATGAAGATCATTCATCCCTTTATGCCATTCATATCAGAAGAAATCTGGCATCACTTGACAGAAAGGGGAGAAGATGAATCGATCATGGAAACCTTGTTGCCAACAGCGAAAGCCTTTGATAAAAACCTCATTGATCATTTTGCTATTGAGGAGGAGGTGATCATTGCAGTGAGGAAATTAAGGGCTGAAAAGAATATTCCTAACAAGGAAACACTGACTTTGTGCATTAAGAAAAATAACGATGAGGAACCTGACCATACTTTTGATAGCATCATTTCGAAGATCTGTAACATTGATGAGATAAAGTATGTGGAGGAAAAGGTTGAAGGCGCGGCTTCCTTCCGTGTTAAGTCCACTGAATTTTATATACCCTTATCAGGAGCTGTTGATGCAGAAGCAGAAATTGCCAAACTGGAGGAGGAACTCAAGTACACCAAAGGCTTCCTGATCTCTGTTAAGAAGAAGTTAAGCAATGAGCGATTTGTAAACAACGCACCGGAAGCTGTAGTAGCTAAGGAACGTCAAAAAAAGGCAGATGCTGAATCACGATTGAAGGTGATTGAGGAGCAGATTGCTGCTTTGAGGTAAACCAAAAAACCATCCCGCAGGTGCGGGATAAGGAGCATATATGGTCTTAAATTGACCAGGACCCTATTCTTTTCATGATTTATCAATTGATAACAATTTTTTTCCGAATTAAATCCTTTTGGGTTTCTAATATCAAAAAATACAATCCCCGATCCAGCCCGGAAATATCAATGATATTTTCAGTGTAATTAGGCACCAGAACTCTTTTCCCTGTCGAATTATAAATATTTATAGACTTAATTATTATGTTGTTTGAACAGCTGATATTAAATCTGGCTTTTGCTGGATTGGGATAAATGGATATGGATTCATCAACTTTGTTTTCAGTTATGTATACAGGAGGATTTAAGGGTGTTCCCCATTCTTCTCCTTGTTTATAAAAGTAATTTAAATCCCGGTATTCAGAATAAACATAGGGCATCGTTTGTTCGTAACTGTTTGACAACATCCCGCACCCTTTTATGTATATCCAACTGTTACCGGAATAGTTTTCACCGTGATCCCATTGGTAAAGGCAGGTGTCGTTTGGATAGAACTCATCAGCATAATAACCACTGCCTGTTCCGATTGCCGGACGGTTATTGAATGCCGTTGTCTTAATAATACTATATCCAGCATAACCATATCCGGAAGAAGCTTCAAAAGGTAATTTGCCAGTGATTAAATTATTCAATCCAGGGATTTGATGGAAAGTTGTATCTATTTCATGGAAGAATTCTCCATAGCCATACGGCCCGGTATACCCCCATCTGTCCTTTCGATATCGATACTTAACGGTATCCTCACTTATGTTTATTACTTCCAGAACGGTTAATATTTGATATTGATACCACCATTCAAATCCGGCTGAATAATATTCTGTAGTCCGGTGAAATTCATCTCCGACTTCATAATCCCAGATGTCTCTTTTCGTTAATTTTTTATAACCGGTTTCAATACTGTCATGACCATATAGAATGTGTTCCCTTCTGTTAAAAGTAGGATAGCCGAAATTCGGGAAATCCCGAAAATTCAACACTTTGTAAAATCCGAAGTTTTTAGTAAGAATTATTTCTGTGCCATTGATAGAAGAAGGTCCGGGTTCATTATCTGAATTATAAAATTGTAAGTTAATTGTTTTCGCAGAATCTGTGACTTCCAGAAAGGTAATTGGTTCGAAGGATGTAACTGTCCCCAAAAAATATGAGCTGTCAGAATAAGTATAAAAGGTAAATGATTCGTTTAACTGGGCCTGGGTATTAATGAAAATGGAATCATACAGCCTGTTGAAAAATATATTATATCCGTTCTCATGAATAATGACCGGACCACCAATCCATGAAAGCTTATCTGCTGAAACACAGGTATTATAGCCGTGATTTTTTTGATAGTCGACGCTGTGTACTTCCTTGAAGTTGGAAAAGAACAACATATTCTGAGCCGTATCAGTCGGTACCATCTTCAATGCTCGAAGTGCAACAGTAGGTTGAAAACTAGAGAAATTCAAAAAATCCAGAGGAACATAAATGGCCTGGGTGGGTTCAAAAAATACATCGAGGTTTGGCTGAATTGTTTGATAATTCTGTGTAAAACAAATGGCTGGAATGGAGGCGAAAAGAAGGAGTATCCGTTTCATATCATTGGTTTTAATGCAAACCAAAGATACTAAACAAATTGAAATGTTTTGGAAAAGGTTATATGGATTACAAATCCGTTACAGCTATGGTAACTCTAAACTCAGAAACCAGCCTTCGACTACGCTCAGGCTGACCGGAACTTAAAACCCGGAGTCCTTGAGCCAAAACTTTGAACTTCGAATCTCGAAATTACTTTATTTTCGTAATCTCAATCTCAACCCTCCGGTCATACTTATCCGCCCCTCCCAGTTTGTAGGCACTACCTAGTCCTTCGTATTCAAGACGATCTGGATCTATGCCTTTTTGGATCAGGTGATTGTATATGGTCCTCGCCCGGTTTACAGAGAGGTTGCGAGTTTCAGTGTCATTGTCCCATCCGTCGTATTCATCAGTACAACAAACATGGCCTAATATCTTTATGTGAAGGTCGGGCCGGGTTTGAAGGATCTCGAGCAAACGATCCAGGGTAGGGTAGGATTCGGGTAGCAAAACATGACGGCCTCCAAAGAACAAAATGTTTTCGAGGATAAGGGTGTCACCAATGGCCACATCTTCAGGTATGACTTCAACCACAGGTTCTACAGTTTTTTGTTGTAGTATAAAATAGGAGAGGAAAACGTCAGCTTTCCGGTTTAAGCGCCGGATCTCATCTGTTTCTTTATTGATGGTTTGATCCAATGAAATTTCTCCTCTCCCTGAAACATTTATAAATAGTGAATCATGAATATCCAGGTTTGAAAGGATCTTTCTGGTTTCTTCCGCCCTTTTAGAGGAAAGCTCTTCATTGTATGCCAGGGTACCTCTATCATCACAAAATGCATCAATATGTATGCTTTTTAGTATTATTGAGTCAGACTCCCAAATAAAGTCTACAAGTTTCGCCTGTTCGCCGACAGATAGTTCAGATTTGTCGGTTTCGAAATAGACGGTAATCAAAGTGTCAGTCTGACAAACAGCTATGGAAGTTCCAAGCATGGAAATAATCAAAAGTGCAGCAAACCTGTTCATTATCTTAATTTTGTCCGCTGTTAAGTAATTCTTCTATATCAGCATATACATCCCTGTTGCTTGGACGCTTAGCATTTGTGTCAGAAACATTCCCTTCTTTGTCGATGATCATATACCTTGGAATGTAACGAACATCGACAATATTGTTGTATGCTTTTTGGCCGGCTTTGAACGATCTGTAATGTTCACCGGTGATCTGGAGTATCTTTATCATTCGCTCCCATTCATCAGCTTTTCGATCCGTTGAAATAAACACAAAGGCGACATCTTTGTCCTTAAAATGTTTTTGCATTGCGATTGAGTGAGGCATTTCCGCCTTACACGGACCGCACCATGATGCCCAGAAATCAAGGTATATAACTTTTCCTTTGTATTTGTTTAAGATATCCTCAAATGCCATATCCTTATTTTCAGGGAGTCCAATGTCAAACAGCCTGGCGTTTTCAGGAATCTCTTTTTCAAGGTCTTTCTTAACTTCCTTGTATTTATTGATTACATAAGATTTGAATTCATGGTTTTGAACCACTGAATCAAAGGTTATTCTATGATTTTCAAACCAGTCTACTTTATAAATGGTCAGCCAGGTATACATGATGTAAGTAAACGCTTTTTCTTTCATATAACCGTCAAGCTTCGTAGTGATTAATCCCACATTGATTGAATCCCTGGAAAGACCAAGTGTTGAATCAATTGGCTCTACTGCCATTAGGTATCCCGGAATGAAATTCAGGAATTGATTGAAGTTTTGTGAGTATTTATCAGGATTAGTATAATTTAGATGGGATTCCACAATATCATAGTATTCCACAGGTATATTTACCGTATCATAAATTGCTTTACGGTCCCTCTTCATACTGATATACAGATAAATGAAGGTAGCAAAATCATAGTCGATATCCGTTTTTTCAAGTTTGATAAACTCTTCTCTGAAGGGTGATTTGGAATGGTGGGTTTCAAATAATGCCAGCTCCCGTTCTCTTTTTGACTTAAATAATGCAAGATACTTTTCTGAAGAAACAGAGTCTGCCAGTTCCCAGTATTTTAACTCATTTGATTCATTGTCCAGGTACTTTGCAGCCAGGTAATTATTCTCTGCTGTGTTTGTGCCAGTGTAAATAATAGTTTCATCGAAGAGATCTGTATCCAGGGTAAGGAATAAACTGTCGCCGGGATACAAAAACATGGCTGAAACTTCATTGCCATCACTGAATTGTCCGGGTTTGGGCTCGGACAATTTGAATTCAATTTTATAACTTCCGTCTTCTGATAAAGCTGCTGCATAGGTATTTGTTTCCCACCCGATCTCCGGCCGGATTTTTACAAATGCCGAGTCTCCAGTTGGGTTAGTGATCTTTCCGGCAATGATTACCGTTGATTTTTGCTCTTTATCCTGAGGTGAATTGCATGCGATTAATAAACCGCCAATTACGGCCAGGAATACTGTTAGCCTGATAAATTGATTGAAGATGTTCATACAGATAAATTGTTGGATTGGAATGTAAAAGAACGGAAAAGTAAAGAAATTATTATTTGGGACAGGGAGCTAAATGTTGTATAACATGCTTAGAAAGTAATTTGTGGTAATTTATTGTAATTGGTAGAAAATCGTGTTGGAGAATTCCAGACATCAAACTCTGATCTTCGAACTATTTAAGTTCCTCTTTTAAATACTGACCCGTATAACTCTCCTCAACCATCGCAACCTCTTCCGGTGTTCCTTCACAAATTAAGGTTCCGCCTTTTTCACCGCCTTCGGGACCGAGGTCAACAATGTAATCGGCTACTTTGATCACTTCCATGTTGTGTTCAATAATAAATACAGTATTTCCTTTGTTCACCAGCTTTTGTAAAACCTGTAATAATACGTTCACATCTTCAAAGTGAAGGCCGGTTGTAGGCTCATCGAGGATATAAAGGGTTTTCCCTGTATCTTTTTTTGAAAGTTCAGAAGCAAGCTTAACACGTTGAGCTTCACCTCCGGAGAGGGTGGTAGATTGTTGCCCAAGCGTTATATATCCAAGACCCACTTCCTTAACCGTTCTGATCTTCTGCAAAATGGCAGGAATGTTTTCAAAAAATTCCACCGCCTGGTTAATGGTCATCTCCAGCACATCGTTTATGGATTTCCCTTTATACCTGACTTCAAGGGTTTCACGGTTGTATCGTTTGCTGTTGCAATCCTCACAATGTACATGAACATCCGGAAGGAAGTTCATTTCGATAACACGAATGCCTGCTCCTTTACAGGTTTCGCAACGGCCTCCTTTTACATTAAAAGAGAAACGTCCCGGCTTATACCCACGTATCTTCGATTCTGGCAGTTGAGCATAAAGTTTCCTGATCTCATCAAACACCCCTGTATATGTTGCGGGGTTGGAGCGAGGTGTCCTGCCAATGGGTGACTGGTCGATATCGATGACCTTGTCTAAATGTTCGAGCCCGGAAATGGTAGAGTAGGGAAGCGGTTTCTTTTCTGCCCGGTAAAAATGTTTATTTAAAATAGGATAAAGTGTTTCATTGATCAGACTTGACTTACCACTTCCTGATACACCGGTAATACAAACCAGGTTGCCAAGCGGAAACCGGATGTCAACATTTTTAAGGTTATTACCTGTTGCACCAGTAAGTTCAAGTTGTTTACCATTTCCGATCCTTCTTTTTTCAGGGATTTTAATTTCCTTTTTTCCTCGGAGGTATTCACAGGTAATGGTCTTACATTCCACCATATCTTTGGGTGAACCCTGGGCTACAATTTCTCCACCATGAGCGCCTGCACCGGGACCAATATCCAATACATGATCCGCCGCAAGAATGGTTTCTTTATCGTGTTCAACAACTATAACTGAGTTTCCTATGTCCCTGAGATCTTTCAAGGATTGGATCAACCTCAGGTTATCCCTTTGGTGAAGCCCGATACTTGGCTCATCAAGGATGTACAAAACACTGGTAAGTTGGGAACCTATCTGGGTAGCCAGACGTATCCTTTGTGATTCTCCCCCTGAAAGACTCCTTGCCGGCCTGTTGAGTGCCAGGTATTCCAAACCAACATCCAGCAAAAATTTGATCCTGGTTTTTATTTCCCGGATTATTTCATGAGCTATGATTTTCTTCTTTTCTTCCAGTTTGCTTTCCAGTTCACCGACCCATTTGTCCAGCTTTATCAGGTCATAGTTTGCCAGTTCCGAGATGTTTTTATTGTCGATCTTAAAAAACAAGGATTCTTTCTTTAGCCTTAAACCTTTACATTCCGGGCAGTTAACCTTGTTCATAAAATTCATGGCCCATTTACGTATGCTGTTGGATCCGGAATCGCTGTACTGGTTTGAGATAAAATTAACCACGCCTTCGAAATTCAAAGTATAGGTAGAAGTTATCCCCATGTACTCCTTTTGAATGGTATAGTTTTCATCCGAACCATACAGAATGGTTGAAATAGCTTCTTCAGGAATATCTTTAATTGGAGTATCAAGGTCGAAGCCGTATTTGTCACCAATGGCTTCCATCTGGTGAAAGATCCAGTTGTGCTTGTACTCACCTATAGGGGAGATACCACCTTTTTTTATGCTTTTGTTGTTATCCGGAAAGATCTTATTTAGGTCGATCTCGGTCACTGTTCCCAGTCCGTTACACTTTGGGCAGGCACCATATGGAGAGTTAAACGAAAAAGTGTTGGGTTCAGGTTCATTGTAAGAAATGCCGGAAGTAGGGCACATCAGGGCCCTGCTGAAATGTTTTACTTCATCGGTTTCATGGTCCATGATCATTACGGAACCCTTCCCATGTTTCATCCCTAATTGTACCGACTGGATCATCCGTCGTTCAGAATCAGGATTGATCTTAATCTTATCGATAACGAGTTCAATGTCATGGACTTTGTAGCGGTCGAGTTGCATCCCAAAGACCAGTTCTTTCAACTCACCGTCCACCCTTACATTGAGGAATCCCTGTTTGCGGAATTGTTCCAGCAATTCCCGGTAATGTCCTTTCCGGCCTTTTACTACAGGAGCAAGGATCAGCACTTTCCTTTCAGTATATAATCCAGTGATCAGGTTATGAATTTGCGATTCTGTATACCGTATCATTTTTTCACCGGTCACATAGGAATATCCATCAGCAATACGTGCGAACAACAATCGGAGGAAATCATAAACTTCAGTTATGGTACCCACTGTAGACCTGGGATTACGGTTTACTGATTTTTGTTCGATAGAAATTACGGGGCTTAGTCCGGTGATCTTATCCACATCCGGACGTTCAAGGTTGCCGATAAATTGCCTGGCATAGGCTGAGAAGGTTTCCATGTACCTTCTTTGCCCTTCGGCATAAATGGTATCGAAAGCAAGGGAAGATTTACCGCTTCCGCTTAGTCCTGTGATAACAACCAACTGGTTGCGGGGTATCTTTACATCGATGTCTTTTAAATTGTGCACACGGGCTCCGAATACTTCTAAAGTATCCCGTTCTGTATGGACATTTGCATCAATCTTAAAATCTTCCTTCTTCACCTGATAATACTGCTGAATTTAAAAGGAGCACAAATTCCTTTTAAGTGGTTTGTTTAGTTGGTTGCTGTAACTTTAATTAAATAATTTTTACCTGATTTGTTGGTTAAATATCCTGCCCGAAGCCATGGGTTCAGTTCTTTGAGCATTTTGTAGTTCATTCCATGTTGCTCTGCAAATTTAACAAGGTCCTCAATGGGTTTGTCTATCATGATGTCTTTTGTTTCCAATGCCGGATACAGGTCATTCTCCGAAAGCAGGAATCCGTAACTCTCCGTATTTTCATATATCGTTTTTATGGCAAGTATCCTGTAAATATACCTTGTGGTTTCTTCATTCAGATAAAGGTCATAGTAACTGTTGGTTTTTTGCTTCTCCAGTGATTCGGAAATTCGCCTTGGACCGGCATTGTAGGAAGCAGCCACCAGGGTCCAATTGTTGTATTTCTCATAGGATTCGAGGAAATATTTGCATGCAGCCACTGTTGCTTTTTCAACGTTATATCTTTCATCCACATAGCTGTTTACTTCCAGTTTGTATTCCCTGGCCGTTTTTTCCATAAACTGCCAGAATCCGGCTGCACCTCTTGGGGAAACCACTTTAGTGAATCCACTTTCAATGAGGGCAAGGTATTTAAAATCTTCCGGGATATTGTTTTCCTTTAGAATTGGTTCAATTACTGGAAACCATCTATTGGCTCTCTTTAGCAACAATATGGTGGAGCTGTGCCAGTAGGAATTTACCAGCATTTCGCGGTCAAGTCCTTCTTTTACATAAAAGACATCCAGCGGGGCCTTTTCATCCGCGAAATTTACAGATGCCGGCAAGGAAGGAGAAGTAATTGTCAGTACCGGTTTTGTGTCGTTTTTATTTACAACTTCTGCAATAGCACTGCCTTCGCCTGAGAACATTATTATCGCAGTAAATGTAAGAATAAAAACCAGGACAGTACTTAACAGGACTATTTTTCGTAGAGCAATATTTGACATAATTCTAGAATTTACTGTTCAATTCACTAAATAAAGGTGCTTCAAGGTCTTTCTCTGAAATGATGGGATCGATCACATTCCAATCAATACCAATATCAGGATCGTTCCATCTCACGCTGCCTTCTGCCTCATTATTGTAATAGTTAGTGCACTTGTACTGAAATATGGTATCGTCGGCAAGAGTAACAAATCCATGTGCGAAACCGGGTGGGATCCAAAGCATGGTTTTGTTAAATTCATTTAGTTCATGAGAAAACCATTTACCATAAGTGGAAGAATTTTTCCGAATATCAACGGCAACATCCAGTACTGCTCCCTTTACAACTTTAACAAGCTTACCCTGTTCGAAAGGAGGGTTCTGGAAATGCAAACCCCTTAATACATTGATCTGAGATTTGCTTTCGTTGTCCTGAACAAACTCTTCGGTAACGCCAAAATTTCTAAGCTCATCCAGCCTGAATGACTCAAAGAAATATCCACGCTGATCCCTGAATACCTGTGGTTTGATAATGATCAAGCCTTCCAACTCAGTTTTAATTAGTTTCATATCCGATCTGTTGTGATTGATTAATTATTTCATCATATCATTCATACGATCATTTCAACAAGCTGTTTTGAATTTAGCAGCTTTTTTGAAGAATTGTTTCAAATGAAAATCCCTGACCTTAAATTTTTTTTTCCTACAAATGGATCACTTCGTCATACGCAGCAGCCACAGCTTCCATAACGGCTTCCGACATGGTTGGGTGCGGATGAATTGATTTCAGGATCTCATGACCTGTAGTTTCCAGTTTCCTGGCAGCTACAGCTTCTGCTATCATTTCCGTAACATTGTCACCAATAAAATGAGCACCAAGCCATTCACCGTATTTCGCATCAAATATAACTTTTACGAATCCGTCTTTATTGCCTGCGGCACTGGCTTTTCCTGATGCGGTATATGGGAACTTTCCTACCTTGATCTCATAACCGGCATCTTTTGCCTGCTTTTCAGTCATCCCTACAGAAGCAATTTCTGGATTGGTGTATGTACAGCCGGGAATGTTTCCGTAGTCGATGGGCTCAGGATCAAGACCTGCGATCTTCTCTACGCAACAAATACCTTCAGCAGATGCCACATGGGCTAAAGCAGGACCGGATACTACATCACCAATGGCATAATAACCATCCACATTCGTACGATAAAATTCATCAACAGCAATTTTGTCCTTGTCGGTTTTAATTCCTGTTTCTTCCAGCCCAATTCCTTCAATGTTAGTTGCAATACCCACTGCAGATAATACCACTTCAGCTTCTACAGTTACTTCGCCCTTTTTCGTTTTTATGTTGACCTTGCAATTCTTTCCTTTGGTATCTACCGATTCAACTGAAGAGGCGGTCATCACCTTCATCTTTGATTTTTTGAAGCTTCTTTCCAGCTGTTTGGCAACTTCCTGGTCTTCCAGTGGAACCAGGGTAGGCATAAACTCTACAAGAGTAACTTCAGTTCCGATTGAGTGATAGAAAAAAGCAAATTCTGAACCGATGGCTCCTGAACCAACTACAACCATGGATTTGGGTTGTTTGGCCAGGGTCATGGCCTCACGGTATCCGATTATCTTTTTACCATCCTGTTTGAAGTTGGGCATTTCCTTCGATCTGGCACCTGTGGCAATGATAATATGCTTCGCTTCGTATTCACTTGTTTTGCCTTTATTATCGGTTACTTCAACTTTTTTGCCTGCTTTTACTTTCCCCAGACCCTGTATATGTTCGATCTTGTTCTTTTTAAAAAGATATTGTATACCGTTGCTCATTCCACCAGCAACATTCCGGCTACGTTCAACCATACCTTTAAAGTCGGGCTTTGCTTCACCACTTATTTCAATTCCGTAATCACCAGCATGTTGTACATAGTTAAATACTTGTGCGCTTTTGAGTAAAGCCTTAGTTGGGATACAACCCCAATTTAAACAAACACCGCCCAGTTCGGCTTTTTCCACCACTGCAGTTTTGAGTCCGAGTTGAGAAGCTCTGATGGCAGCTACATACCCGCCAGGTCCGCTTCCTATAACAATTACGTCGTATGTCATATATCTAGTTTTTTAAATTTCAAAATAATTTGCAAAATTATTAAAATTTCGGCTACAAAAATGCCTGCAAGAAACATTTATCATCTTTAGACTGAAAAAGATACCCAGATTGTAACCATAATTAATTGACCTTTAATTTTTATATCTAACCGAATTTTCCTGTCTTTCTCTTTAATAGCACAAAGTACATAAATTCTTGTATTATTTAGATACAAATGTTAAATATATCTTAATTAAGTACATCTTTACTTAAATTCTTTATCTTTGTTTAAATACTTGATTCTCACAAGCTACTTCAATTAAACTTACTTCCATGAAAAAGATCTTTATCCTCATTCTAATAATGGGATTCTCCATCACGGCATTTTCACTGGTATATCATTCAGGCACCATAGCATCAAACGAAACCTGGTATGCTGTGGATAATCCACACATAATTACAGGTAACATTGCAATTGCAGATGGTGCAATGGTAATTATTGAGCCTGGTAGTTATGTTGAATTTAGCGGGGTATTTACATTTACTGTTTATGGAACTCTTGTAGCAAATGGAACAGAAAATGACCACATTACAATTACTTCTGGCCAAACATCACCTTCTAATGGTGATTGGCAATACATCCATTTTTATTATGCCGATGGAATTAATCTTCTTGATTATTGTGATATAACTTATGGTGGACTTAATTATGGGAATGTTTATATTTCAGGGGCTAGTGATGTGACAGTGGGTAATTGTACGATTGGGTACAGTGCTACCAATGGAATAGCGGCGGATGCAGGATCAAATCCTAATATCTGGTATTGTTCGATGTACTCAAATTCTCAATACGGTGTTTATACATTTGATGCAAGTACAAATGTCGAGTTAACCGCTGCCAACATTACCAATAATTCAGGTCCGGCAGTTCGTTTATCCACCCAGGCCATAGGACTCCTTAATGGAATGTCAATGGCGGGAAATGTTCCCAATGAAATTGAGGTAATTAGTGGTAGTTTAACAGCAGATGCTTTATGGGATGATCTTTATCCTTATCATATTCTGGGAAATATTACTGTTCCGGACGGAACCACGCTTTCTCTTGCTCCCGGCACAGAATGGAAATTCGGGGGGAACTACATACTTAATGTTTACGGAACATTATTTGCTAATGGAACACCGGCTGACCGAATTTTTATCACCTCTAATCAAAACTCACCTTCAAATGGCGACTGGCAGTATATATATTTTTATTATCCGGATGGTGTTAACGTAATGAATTATTGTGATATTTCATATGGCGGTTATAGCTACGGGAATGTTTATACCGTTGGTACCGGAGATATAACCATCTCAAATTGTAATATATTTAGTAGCGCTACCAATGGCTTATCATCATCATCAGGATCTTCACCAGTAGTTACGAATTCAGCGTTTTTTGCGAATTCTCAGTTTGGCATTTATACATATGATGCTTCCACAAATATTGACATCAGCGGGGGAAGTATCAGCAATAACGCAGGCCCGGCAATGCTTTTATCAACAGCTGCAGTTGGATTGTTAGACGGAATTAGTATGTCAGGCAATAATCCGGATGAAATTCAAGTGATTTCAGATAGTTTTGATGCTGATGCTACCTGGGATGATATTTATCCTTATCACATTCTTGGAAACATGACTATTCCTGATGGGATTACACTTACTCTTTCACCTGGTGTCACCTGGAAATTTGGAGGAAATTATGTATTTACCATTTATGGCACCTTAAATGCCAATGGAACGGCAGGAAATCATATAACTATTACATCAAACCAGACAGTACCGGCGGCCGGTGACTGGCAGTATATGTATTTCTACAATTCGGATGGTGTAAATGTTTTAAACTATTGCGATATATCGTATGGCGGCTATAGCTATGGAAATATTTATACGGCCGGGACAGGAGATATAACGGTTTCCAATTGTAATATCAGCAATAGTGCTACAAATGGATTATCATCATCTTCGGGAAACTCTCCAACTATTTCAAATTGTTCTGTTTTTTCAAATTCAGAATTTGGAATTTATACTCACGATGCCAGTACTGATATCAATATTAATGGTGGCAACATTACAAATAATTCTGGTCCAGCCATGCGTCTTTCTGCTGCTGCAGTAGGATTAATGGATGCAATGACCATGTCAGGAAATACACCGGATGAAATACAAGTGATTGCTGATAATTTTGATGCTTCTGCTACCTGGGATGATTTATATCCTTACCATATTCTTGGAAATATGACTATATCTGATGGGATTACTCTTACTCTTTCGCCCGGTATTACATGGAAGTTTGGAGGGAATTATACCTTTAACATTTTTGGAACATTAAATGCAAATGGAACAGCAGGAAATCATATTACCATAACATCAAATCAGGCGGTACCAACAGCAGGGGACTGGCAGTATCTGTATTTCCTCAATTCTGATGGAGTAAATATTCTGAATTATTGTGATATTTCATATGGTGGGTTTAGTTATGGAAATGTTTTTACATCAGGTGCAGGTGATATTTCAATTACTAATTGCAATATTAGTTATAGCGCAACTAATGGCGTATCCTCTTTAACCGGATCATCACCAAATATAATGAGTTGCTCTGTCACAAATAATAATAACCATGGTATTAATATTGATGGTGGCAGTAGTCCCAACATTACAAATTGCGACATCAATTCAAATGGTTCATTTGGTATCTACACAACAGATGCTGCCAGTAATGCCAATATAAGTGGTGGAAGTGTTACAGGAAACAGTAGTTCCGCAATCCGTATCTCTGCGGCTGCTGTTGGCTTGTTAGACGGAATGACAATGTCCGGTAATAACCCAGATGAAATACAGGTGATTGGTGATAATATTATAACTGATGCTATCTGGGATGATATTTATCCCTACCATATTCTGGGAGGAATAACAATACTTGATGCAGTTACCCTCACACTTGTACCCGGTGTAGCCTGGAAATTTGGTGGAAATTACGTTCTTACAATCTATGGTACTTTTGTGGCCGATGGAACAGCAGGAAATCATATTTCCTTTACTTCTAACCAGGCCGTTCCGGCAGCGGGTGACTGGCAATTTATGTATTTTTATTATCCCGATGGAACAAATATTTTAAATTACTGTGATATATCTTATGGTGGTTATTCGTTTGGGAATGTTTATACAGTAGGCACCGGAGATGTGACAATTTCCAATTGCACCATTAGCAATAGTGCTACTCATGGAATATCTTCTACTTCAGGTTCATCACCTAACGTCACAGATTGTTCGTTTTCATCAAATTCCCAGTATGGAATCTATACTTATGATGCCGGAACTAATATTAATATTAACGGAGGCAGCTTTACTGGTAATAGTGGTCCGGCTCTCCGTTTATCTGCGGCAGCAGTGGGATTAGCAGATGGAATAACTATGTCGGGTAACAATCCTGATGAAATACAGGTGATCGCCGATAACATTTCAGCAGACGCAACATGGGATGACAGTTATCCGTATCATATTCTGGGAGGCATGACTATACTTGATGCTGTTACCCTCACGCTTGCACCTGGCGTTGTTTGGAAATTTGGTGGAAATTATGTGTTTACAATCTATGGTACTCTTGTTGCAAATGGAACGGCAGGAAATCATATAACTATTACATCAAACCAGACAGTACCGGCGGCAGGTGACTGGCAATTCATGTATTTTTATTATCCCGATGGTGTGAACATTCTTAATTATTGTGATATTTCTTACGGTGGCTACAGTTACGGGAATATCTATTCAGTGGGTGCTTCTGATATTACAATTTCCAATTGCAACATTAGCAATAGCGCAACTAACGGACTATCTTTTGCCTCAGGTTCATCCCCAGTCGTGTCTGATTGTTCAATTTCAAATAATTCTGGCAATGGTATTGATCTATCCGGAAGTTTTCCTTTTCTTACCAATAATCAGATAATAAATAATGTGGGCAATGGAATATTGAATGCATCTAATAGTAATCCTGTATTTGGTGCAGATATATCCCAATGGAATGACATTTACGGAAATGGGACTTATAATTTTTATAACAATACCAATCTAGCAATTAATACTCCATTTGTATATTGGGGCGACACCGATTCAGCAACAATTGCAGCAACCATTTATGATTTTTATGATATGGGCAGTTTGGGAATAGTCAATTTTAATCCGTGGACAAATGCCTCTCATAATGTTTTATATCCTTCTAGCGGCTATTATGTATATTTAAAAGTATTTCTGGAAGGCGCCTTTAATGGAATAGGAATGGATACAGACCTTAATCCTGCTAATATACCACTTTCACAGCCATTTAACACCCCACCATGGAACTACACAGGAAGTGAAAGTGTGGCCTCCATACCCAGTGCTGATATTGTCGACTGGTGTTTAATAGAATTGCGAGATGCTCCGGATGCCACTTCGGCTACTCCAGGAACGAAAATTGCACAACAAGCCGCATTCATTAAAAGAAACGGATCGGTAGTTGATCTTAATGGCTACATCATACCAAATCATACTGCAACTGTTTCCAATAACTTGTTTATGGTTATTAGCCACAGGAACCATCTCTGCATTATGTCCGCTAATCCCTTATCCGGTTCAGGAAATATTTATCCATACGACTTTACCTCACCTGCCGGACAGGCTTATGGGACCGATGCCCAAAAAGACTTTGGTGGAGGTGTTTATGGGATGTATTCCGGAGATGTAAATGCTAATGGGGTAGTGGATTTTGCTGATAAAACCGCCTGGGAAAATCAGGCAGGTAATGCAGGTTATCTGTCAGGTGATCTTAATCTGGACAGCCAGACTGATAATAATGATAAAAATGATTTATGGTTGCCCAATGACGGAGAGAGTTGTCAGGTGCCTGGTGTTGTGGCTTTTAGTTGTGGTAACCCTTTTATCGATTCGCGTGATGGACAGAGTTACAACACTATACAAATAGGAACGCAATGCTGGATGGCCGAAAACCTGAACATAGGTAGCATGATATTGGGAAGCAACGATCAAAGTGATAACAGCTCTATCGAAAAGTATTGTTACGATGATATCCCAGGGAATTGTGGTTCATATGGAGGATTATATCAGTGGGATGAAATAATGGAATATACCACAATACCTGGAATCCAAGGTATATGCCCTACAGACTGGCATATCCCCACAGATGAGGAATGGTGTACATTAGAAAATGAAGTTGACGCCGGGATGGTTTCATGTAGTCAATCAGGATGGAGAGGTTTGGATGCAGCTGGTAATTTAAAAGAAACGGGTACATTACATTGGATTACACCAAATACCGGTGCAACCAATTCAAGTGGTTTTACAGCACTCCCGGGAGGAGAACGCTATTATTTTAATAGTTCGTTTTTTGAACTTTCAGAATATGCCCACTTTTGGTCTTCAAACGAAACTGCTGCTAATTCATGGGCACATGTACGGATACTATATTTCAACTCTGCACAAGTACTCCGGTCTGCAGAACCTCAAGATAACGGGTATAGTGTACGATGTGTTCGGGATTAAGTGTATACTAGAGCCTATCTGAACTTACAAATGTATTTAATAAAAGAAAGAGGAACAATTGGATATTTATCAGGCGTTGCTAGTATTGACCACCAAACAGGTAAACCAGACAAAAATGAAAAGTGAGTTGGTAATACTAATTACCATCAGCAAGTATCAGATTAATCATTCATTTTATCTATAACCAGATTTAGTTTATAAAATTATGTTGCAAACTTGTTATAATTTCAAACTTGTAAAGGCGTTTATTTATTTTTGTGATTATAATCCATAATAGATGATCGTATATAAGTTTGGCGGAGCATCCGTAAAAGATGCTGATTCTGTAAGTTTGTTACAAAACATTATTTCTAAATGCCCTGATGATTTGATCGTCGTTATTTCAGCTATGGGCAAAACAACCAACAAACTTGAAGGTGTGGTGGAATCAGCTTCTAAAGGAGGAAAAGAATATGTTGATCAGCTCTCTTCTTTGAAGGATTATCACATGAATATTTCCAGGGAATTAATTCTGGATCCATCTAATCCAGTATTTGATAAAATTGAAGCTGTTTTTAAAGAAATAGATACTCACGTTAAGCAGTTCAGGGAAGAGGATTTTAATTTGTTCTATGACCAGGTCGTTTCTTTTGGAGAGATCCTCTCAACCAGCATCGTTAGCCATTACCTGGAATACAAAGGACTTAACAACAAGTGGGTGGATATCAGGAAGGTGTTCCAGACCGATGATAATTACAGGGATGCAGGCATTGATTTTATCAATACAAGGGCAAAATGTGAAGAAACATTTACTTTTAAAGGTTGCACAGTTTACCTGACCCAGGGTTTTATCGGAACCGGACAAGGGGGCAAATACACAACGCTTGGACGTGAAGGTTCGGATTACAGTGCTGCTGTTCTTGCCAATTTTCTTGATGCTCAAAATGTTATTCTCTGGAAGGATGTGGCAGGAATCTTTAATGCAGATCCTGCCAGGTTTAAGGAGGTCACACTGCTGGAAAAGATCCGGTACCAGGAAATGATCGAACTTGCCTTTTATGGTGCAAAAGTGATCCATCCAAAAACTTTAAAGCCCCTAAAGGATAAACTAATTCCTCTGTATATTAAAAGTTTCTATGATCCGGAAAAAACTGGCACAATTGTAGGAGAATTTAATGATAAGGTTGTTAAGGTCCCGGTCATTATTTTGAAGGATAATCAAGTCCTGGTTTCAATTTCTCTCAAGGATCTTTCATTTATTTCTGAAGACCACATCAGTAAATTATTTTCACTTCTTGATAACTTCCGGCTTAAGGCCAACCTGATCCAACATTCAGCCGTGAGTTTTTCTGTTTGTGTTGATGCTCCCAGGGGGCAAGAAGTTGAGGAATTGATTTCTATCCTTAGAGGTGAGTTTAAGGTTCTTTATAACGATGGGCTAAACCTTCTAACCATAAGGAATTATACTGAAGAAGATATCCTCATTCATACTGCCAACAAAAAAGTGCTGGTTGAACAACGAAGTCGCAATATGGTGCAGTTTGTGACAGATTAATCCAATTTTTCGTTTTTGTTTATGCTGCACTTACAGTGCGAGGCATGACTTGTATTTAAACTTAGGGCAACGCCCTAAGTTTAAATACATAAGGCTTTTAGCCTAAGATAATCATAATAATGTTGTTTGCCTGAAGGGCATACATAACATACCCCCGGATAACATCCAGGGCCCAAAACGTAACATGCATTGACGCCCTAAAAGGGCAACATAATATAAGAAATTAAAGGACGCTTTCCACCAGGTATTCTGCAATCTGTACAGCATTGGTAGCCGCCCCTTTTCTCAGGTTATCCGAAACGATCCAAAGGTTCATAGAGTTTTCACGGGATACATCCCTTCTTATCCGGCCTACAAATACATCGTCTTTCTCTTCCGCATTAATAGGGGTGGGGTATACATTCACCATGGGCATATCTTCTACTGTTATACCGGGAGTATTGGTTAGCATTTGAACAACATCATCCATCATGTAGGGATTGGAAAACTCAATATTTACGCTTTCACCGTGGCCGGCTGTAACAGGAACCCTGACACAAGTAGCTGTAAGTTTAATGTTGTTGTCGCGAAGGATCTTTTTGGTTTCGTTGACCATTTTCCATTCTTCCCTGGTATATCCCCAGTCCTGGAAAATGTCGCAATGGGGAATAACGTTTTTGTCGATCTGGTGGGGGTAAGTTTTCTCTCCTTCCATTCCGTTTCTTTCATCTTCCATCTGCTGAACAGCATTCATTCCTGATCCAGAAACCGACTGGTAGGTAGATACGACAACCCTTTTAATTGTTAGCGCTTCATGTAACGGTGCAAGAACCAGAACAAGCTGAATGGTAGAGCAGTTGGGATTTGCAATGATGTGGTCATCTGCGGTTAATTCTGTTGCATTAATTTCCGGG
The DNA here is from genome assembly GCA_964421215.1 of uncultured Bacteroidales bacterium. GTDB lineage: Bacteria > Bacteroidota > Bacteroidia > Bacteroidales > JAADJA01 > JAADJA01. The sequence goes on from CAYQWA010000004.1 coordinate 274,999, forward strand.
ACGATCAATTTTTTCTCCGGGTCCATTCTCCAGGCCGAAGAGTTGTCGATTACATAGGTCCCTTTTTTGGCAAATTCCGGGGCCCAGCGCTCAGAAGTAGAACCACCTGCAGAAAACAGGGCAATATCCGGGGCCAGGTCAATGGCATCTTTCATACCAATTACCTTGTATTCTTTTGCGTTGAATTTAACTTTTTTGCCTACAGACCTTTCGGAAGCCACTGGCAAAAGAGTATCCACCTTGAATTTTCTTTCTTCCAGAACCTGCAACATTTTCTTTCCTACCAGCCCGGTAGCTCCGACCACTGCTACTTTCATTTTGATTATAGTTTTTTGTAAAGGATTGTGTGAATTGTAATAATAACTGAACTATGTTTTTTTTAGTATTCCATAATTGGAGTTAATCCAATTTAAATTCTTCTTTCCAGTTGATGTCCTGTTTTAAAGCTTCCTGTTCTTTTTTGTCAAACAGATAATCTCCCATCACCAGGTAATCCATTTCCGTGCGCATAAAGCATCTGAATCCCTCATCAGGTGTGCAAACTATAGGCTCACCTCTAACATTAAAAGAGGTGTTGACAATTACACCGTACCCTGTCTGGTTTTTAAATTCGTTAATGAGCTTCCAGTACCTGGGATTTGTATTTTTATTGACACTTTGTATCCTGGCTGAATAATCAATATGGGTAATTGCAGGAACATCCGATCTTAAATGGTAGAGTCGCTGGTAAAGTTCCAGGTCTTCATATCCTTCTGGTTCAGGTGTTTGTTTTTCTTCCTTCACCGGAACAACAAGCAGCATGTACGGAGAAGGTTCCTCGATCTGAAAATGTGTACCAATCTCTTCTTCCATAACGGTGGGGGCGAAAGGTCTGAATCCTTCACGGTACTTAATTTTCAAATTCATCTTTTTCTGCATCTCAGGATTTCTTGCATCTCCCAGTATACTTCGGTTGCCAAGTGCACGAGGCCCGTACTCCATTCTTCCCTGAAACCAGCCCACCACATTGCCTTCATTGAGTAGCGCTGCAACCTTTTTAGCTAGTTCAACAAAATCTTCATAAAAAGAATAGGGTGCATTGTATTTTCTGGCAACATTCAATATTTGATGGGAATTAAAATCGGGACCCAGGTAGGCACCTTTCATGCTGTCAGGGTTCGATAATACCTGTCGGTCATTTCCGTCCCAGATATGCCATGCCGCCAGGGCGGATCCTAATGCACCACCTGCATCACCGGCAGCCGGTTGTATCCAGAATCCATCGAACATTTTTTCCTGTAAAATTTTACCATTGGCTACACTGTTTAATGCTACTCCTCCCGCCATAACAAGGTTTTTCGAACCTGTCAATTTTTTAGCTGTACTTGCCAGTTTCAAAACAATGTCTTCCGTAATTTGCTGAATAGCCAATGCCATGTTCATATAACTTTGGGTAATCGGAGATTCAGGTTCCCGGGGAGGGATGCCGAACAGTTTCTCCCATTTCCGGTCATCGGTCATTTTTAATCCTGTTGCAAACCGGAAGTGCTTCATGTTTAGTAAAATAGAACCATCTTCACGGATATCAACAAGGTGTTCTGTGATGATCTCCTTATATTTTTGTGTTTCTTCAGAATTTGCCTGACCATAGGGGGCCAGCCCCATCAGTTTGTATTCTCCGCTGTTTACTTTAAATCCGGTATAGTAAGTAAAGGCTGAATAAAGCAGACCGATACTGTGAGGAAAATCGAGTTCTTTTATAATGGTGATATCTTTACCTTTTCCATAGGAGAGGGTAGTGGTGGCCCATTCTCCCACTCCGTCTATAGTTAAAATAGCTGCATCCTCAAATGGAGAAGGGTAAAAAGCACTGGCGGCATGAGAAAGGTGATGTTCAGGAAAGAGGATCGGTATTTTGCCAGTACCGAGTTTTGCCATTTCATCACGCAACATCTTTTTCATAAAGAGCTTTTCTTTAATCCATACAGGAATAGCGGATAAAAAGCTCTTCAGTCCTTTGGGTGCAAAAGCATGATAGGTTTCTAGCAATCGCTCAAACTTGATGTATGGTTTGTCGTAGAATGCGACAGCTTCAAGGTCAGTTAATTTGAGGCCTCCTTCTTCCAATACATACCTTGCCGCGTTTATTGGAAAAGATGGGTCGTGTTTTTTCCGGGTAAATCTTTCCTCATGGGCAGCCGCAATAATTTCTCCGTCAACGATCAATGCAGCTGCACTGTCGTGGTAATAAGCTGAAATCCCTAATATTGCCTTCGCCATGAGAACTGATTTAAAACAATGTATAAATAAACGGTGCAATGGCCGAACCACTTGTTAAAATAAACAGTGCACCAAATATTAGCAGTATTATAATCAGGGGTAAAAGCCAGAATTTTTTTCTGACTTTCATAAATCCCCATAAATCTTTTAGAAAGTCCATTTATTAAATCACGTTAGTTCTTAAACTACAAGTACTTAATTCCTATTAATTTTTATTTTGGAATGATGGAAAGCTGGAATAATAATGCCCAACATCACCTAAATCACCATATATCCATTATGCCAAATAGAAATTTCGAATATAATTCATTATTTAGCATGCTTTACAAATCTATTCTCATCTTAATAAGGTTTGTCAATATCCCCGGCAACAAACTTATGATCCCTGGTTTGGAATACTGATTCAGAACCTTTCCTCCATTTTTTTATTTGCAGGCTGTCTTTTCCAATAAGGCGTCTTAATACAGCAATTGGCAAGACGGCTATCAAAAACACCAGGATTAAAAGTATTTTTGAGATTACAGTACCCAGGACAATTGCCAATCCAAACCACAAGTACGCTAAGTATTTATATACATCCGGTACAACCATGTTAATAATCAATACTGGGATGGCTATGTAAAAATAAAGGTCGTTCTCCAGACGCCATCCGAGGATCAATAGAATCAATACCGCAGCCATTCCGGTATCACGAGACTTGTTGCGATCTATTTTCAGATCTTTGAGCATGATTATATCCTGTTTAATTCAACGGAATTAAATTCATTTGCAAAGAAAATAAATATTCATTTGATGAAATACAGTTGAAAAGTATAATTTTTAACAGGGAAATTAACCGGACTAATATGTGTCAATCCTAATGAAGTATTTTCTGCACATTTTTAGCAAATGCTTTCCATGAATTATTAATCAGAAAAGTGTCAAGTATTTGATCTTTGGCCGTGTCAGAGGTGGAGAGTACTTTATCAATTTTAATGATCATGTCATCATAGTCTTCGAAAGCATACAAGACTCCTTCCAGTGCATGATCAGCAAATGCTCCGGTATTTGGTCCGACGATGTTGGCACCATACCCAAGTGAATCCATTAGCACACCTGAACTTAATATACTGGCTTTCGAATAGGTGAACAAAACTATTTTTGATTCAGCAATCATTTGTTGTAAGGTATCATCCTCAATGAATTCATTTCGTACTTCAATCGTATTCGATGCATACCTCAGAATTTCTTTGAAATGTTCTTCATCGGTGGATTTCCCGACAATAAGAACCTTGTAATTGTTTTGTAATTTATGTTCATGCAGGAACCGTAGAAAATTGTCAATCCCTTTATAAGGGGAAATTGTTCCCCAAATCAGAATATCGTATTTCTTTTTTTTCTTGTCTTTTGGCCTACGGTCTTTTACAGGATGGGGAAAATAAAATATCTTGTTTGTACTGTTTGCCATGATCTCTTCACCAAACTTTATCCCTTCACTTGAATGTGTAAGTACCACATCAGCCTGTTTTAATATGGTTTTAAAAACTTGCTGCTTTGCTCTTAGGTGATTTGCAGTATGGGATAGTTTGTTATGCATGGTCCAAATGATCTTAACTTTTCGGGATTTTAGCACAACAAGAAGTATTTTGAGAAAAAGAAATTGTAAACTACCACCTTTTCTTTCCGGAACGTTTTCAATCCAGTTAAAGAACAGACAATCAATTTTGAATATGTATTTTACAATGTTTAATAAACCTGAATTTGAGGGATCATTTTGATTCACAAACACAATTGAATCATCAAAAGATTTCATGAAATCATCAATGTACGGGTTGTATAAACCCAGGCTTTTGTCGCGTAAAGAGATCGGATATATGTAGGCTTTCTTCAAAATTCTCGTATTAAATAGCAATCAGTTGTTAAATTTGTCATGCCGTGCTTTTATGCCGGATAAAACGTATTCCCGGAGTAAGCTTTTTTAGTATTGTATGTGTATAATGTAACAGGTAAAGAATCGAATTTGTTACAAAGGGAAGTTTGATAATTTTTCGTCTGATATCAAAATCTTCTTTCAGGGCTTTAAACCTGTGTTGTTCATTTGTTCCTCCCATGTCGAATTTACACACAGGAAAATTTACCTTCAGAATTTCTTCTGAAGAAAGTTTATTCAGAACCTCACTGATAAATGCGTAATCAGCAGTTATGGGATACGATTCTATGTACCTTGTTTTTCCAATAGATTTTTTACTGAAAAACATCGCCTGGTGTTGAGTGATCATACCCATCCAGTTCTTTTTATAGTGTTTTGCCTTTCGGTAATACTCATCTTTATTCTCATCCACGTCGATGGAATCACCATAAACAAATTCCGGACGGTTCTGGCTTTTAATTTTATTGTGGATTTGTTCAAGAACATCATCCGAGGCGAAGCTGTCACCGCTGTTCATAAAAACAAGGTATTCTCCCTGGGCCCTTTTGAGGCCTTTGTTCATGGCATTAAATATTCCCGAATCGGGTTCAGAAATCCATTTCGCTTTGTCCAGTTCTCCAAGCCATGCTTTTGTCCCATCACTGGAATCTCCATCTACCACTACCCATTCAAAATCTGTCATCGATTGATCCTTTATACTTGACCAGGTGAATTTCAGCTCGTTTAAATTATTCCGACATATGGTGATTATTGAAAAAAACTCCATAAAGTATTATGTTTCAGTAAAATGGTTTAATGCAAAACTATATTTTACGTTCTGATAAACAGTTTACAAAAGTACTCCTGATTTGTTTTCCATCAAAAACATAAGCTGAATTTCGATTTGATCCAGTTTTCAAAAGCAGTGAATTCCTTAGTCTTTTGCTAATTTCAGCCTGTAACTGCAGCATTATGATTGTAGCGAAAATACTGAAAAGGTTGAATTCAATTGCTGTAACATTGTTCTTAAAGAATTCTTTATCAAAACTTAATGCATTTGTCAGTTTTTATACTTAATTTTGTTTTAAAGGTTTAATACTAACACAAGAATAAACAATTTAGATTTTTTAGGTAGGTTTAAAAGGGAAGATTTTTTCCCGTATTTATAAATAAATTCCCATTTATGGAATCTTTTTTATAGTTAAGGCTTTGATTATCAATGATGTTATTAAATTCCTGGCATAGGTATGGTTTTTGACCATTTCATGATCCCAAACAAAGTTTTAAATTTTTTGTTTGAATAACGTCAAAACAATTAGACATGATTAAGGAAAGGGAACAACAAATAAATAACATTTTCGGTGTATTTGATGTGATACTATCAGTTATCTCATTTTTAATCGCCTATCTTATCAGGGATTTATTTTTTGAACCACCGATCACTGCCAAAAATGAGTACTTGATTATCGGACTTCTCATTATACCTACCTGGTTTGTTCTCATTAAGTCCCTTCATCTTGCTGAGATGCACAGGACCAAAACTTACTCCATGATCCTTGCCTCCTATTTAAAGGTAGTTGTAATAGGCCTGGGAGTTATCTTTTTATCTGTTTTCCTTTTTAAATTGACCAACATCAGCCGTATGGTTGTATTGTTGTTTGGATTCATCAATTTATTTGCACTTTTCACCACCAGGATCAGTGTTTACAGAATGATGAAATATTTCAGGGTCAAGGGATTTAATTCAAGAAATGTAGTTGTTGTTGCTGATGATTCATCTGAAGAGTTTATAGAAAGGATATTAAATAATAAGGAGTGGGGTTATGTATTGAAGTACATCATTACAAACTCAAGTTACCTGTATAAGAAATACAAGGATGAGGTAAGTGTACATCCTGAGCGGATTAACCTTAGAAACCTCATAGATATTGATGTTATTGACGAAGTAATCTATTGTAAGAACGAAATCAATCAGAACTGTTTGACTTCAAACCCTCTTGGACAAATTGCGGTATAAAATTAATAGATACTT